>CAWGNO010000004.1:0-762498 GCA_963823965.1 uncultured Actinomycetota bacterium
ACTACGAAGATGCTACGCGTCCACTGTGTGGCTCCCGAACAACAAACGGGAGACACGAACACACCACGTGTTCGACAGTTTGATTGTTCCATAGAGTTTCGGCGGCCATAGCGAGAGGGAAACACCCGGTCCCATTCCGAACCCGGAAGTTAAGCCTCTCAGCGCCGATGGTACTGCACACGGGAGTGTGTGGGAGAGTAGGACGTCGCCGGACAAATTTTCACTAGTGGCCACCCCCTCGGGGGTGGCCACTAGTCATTTACAGACGTTCTCGCGGACCCCGATGTCCGCGACGTGAGCGGGGCCCTGCATGATGTCAGGAGCCTCCTCCACGAAGGGAAGACAGAGTGGCTCAGGAAAGACGTCCTGACAGGCCTCGGGGTAGCGGGCAGCCGGGTCGTGACGGCCGCGGTGCCGGCGCACAGCGTCGCGGCGGCAAGCCGGGGGAGCGGGAGCGCAGCTCCGGCGCCGGGTCACGTCGGGGTGGAGATCCGTCGCGGGGCCGACAGAAGAGCGGTCAGCAGGGTGGGCCGAAGGGCGGTCGCACTGACCGTCCCCGCTCCGAGGACCAGGCCCGTTACGACGGTCCCCCTCTTGACGAGTCGATCACCGGAGCAGAGCTCGACCGATCCGTGCGGCAGCAGTTGCGCGGACTTCCGGAGAAGCTGGCCTCACGAGTCGCTCGCCACCTGGTCGCCGCCGGGGAGCTCATCGACGAGGACCCCAAGACCGCGTACCAGCACACCCTTGCCGCTCGAGCCCGTGCCGCGCGAGTCGCGGTCGTTCGCGAGGCTTGCGGCGAGGCCGCGTATGCGGCTGGAGAGTTCGCCGAGGCGCTGTCTGAGCTACGTGCCGCCAAGAGGATGAACGGGGCTATCGACTACCTCCCCGTCATGGCCGACTGTGAGCGCGCGCTCGGGCGGCCCGAGAAGGCGTTGGCGCTTGCCAAGAGCCCGGCCGTCGAGAACCTCCCCCAGGACCTCCAGGCAGAGATGACGATCGTCGAGGCCGGCGCCCGTCGTGATCTCGGCGAGCTGGATGCTGCTGTACGGACGCTCGAGAACGCCCCGCTGCGATCGCGGTCTCGCGACGCGTGGGTCGTTCGACTGCGGTACGCCTATGCCGACACCCTTTTGGCGGCGGGAAGACGCGACGACGCGGTGGAATGGTTCCACCGCACGGTCGGTATCGATTCCGAAGGCATCACGGACGCGGCCGAGAGAGTCGCAGAGCTGGACGGCACCGGCACCGAGCTCTGAGCTCTCTGCCCGGCGAGACCGGAAAGCGTCCCCAACGACTCACCTGTTCGGGGTCATCCCCCGTTCGAGTCGTGCCCCGAGCCCTCCATGACGGTGTGCGAGATCGTCGTCGTGGAGGTGCAAGCATGGCGATATCAGCGGAGGGGTCGACCCCGCCGACACACAATTCGGTCGTTCTCGTGGGACGGGTCTCGTCGGCGCCCGAGGAGCGCGAGCTCCCCAGCGGGGACAAGATCACGACTTTCCGTGTCGTGGTGCGGCGTGAGCAGACGCCCATGACCAAGGGGTCCAAGCAGGTCTCCGACTGGGTCGACTGCACGGCGTGGAGTGGGCGTGCGCGCCGGGCTGTCAGGCACTGGCAGGTCGACGACGTCGTCGAGGTCGAGGGGGCGCTGCGGCGACGCTACTCCCGTGGCGGTGGCGCCGGCGTCAGCCGAGTGGAGGTCGAGGTGCTCACCTGCCGTCGGCTGGCGCGCGCAGCATGACTCGTCTGCACGGGTCAGTCGTCGCGCAGGTCGCGCAGCACCAGGCCCATGCGCGGCTTGGGGGTGAACGACGTCGACTTCCGCGGCATGCGCAGGCCTGCGGCCGCGCTCGACATCACCTGCTCGAGCCGCGGCGGCCGAACACCCACGACCACACCCGGCTGCCGGGCTGTCATGTGCAGAGCCTGGTCGAGCGAGTGGTGGTACCCCACCTGCTGATCGGCGACGTGCCATGCCGGGAAGAGCTCCTCGTGGAGCACCGCCGCGTCGACGTCGTGGTGTCGTTCGGTGCTCAGAGTCGCCCACGACCGCCCGTCGGAGAGAACGAACTCGGCGCGTTCGGCCCGGGCGCCGGAACCCGTCGCCGCAGACAGTGCCGCCAGCGCGGTCTCCCGGTCGGGGCAGCTGGTGACCTCGTCACCCCGCTCGGCAGAGAGCTCGAGAACATCGGAGAGCGTCAGGGCAGATACCGAGCGGTGGATCGGCCCGACGCGCAAGGGGTAGTCGTTCTGGTCCACCAGCATCGCGAGGCCGTAGTCCCATGGCGAGGCGTCCGCGGGGGCCTGGGGGTCGCGCAGCTGCGCGCGCAGGTTCAGGTACGCGGCATACCGGTGGTGACCGTCGGCGATCAGCGCCTTTCCTGCAGCCAGCTCGCCGGCAATGGCTTCGTGCTGGCGGGGAGCTGTGAGAGCCCAGAGCCGGTGCCTGCTTCCATCCCGCTCCTCGAAGTCGACCAGGGCGGGCTCGTGAGTCGCCTCCTCGAGGAGGGTTCGCAGCGTGGCCGTGCCCTCGTGCACGAGGAGGATCGGCTCGAGGTTCGTCTGCGTCGTCCGCATGAGGACCGAGCGGTCCTCGACGGGGCCGGGCATGACGCCTTCGTGGGGCATGATCACGCGCTGCTGCTCCTCCCGGAGGCCAACCAGCCCGATCAGTCCCCGGACGGTGACGCCGTCGACCGTGTACTGGTAGAGGTACAGCGTCGGCTCCGTGTCAGGGACGAGGCACCCCTGGTCGCGCCAGGTGTCCAGGCGCCTGCGTACGGCGAGATAGGGGCGCTCGTGGTGCCGTGACAGAATCAGCCGGACAATGTTGCGGCGGTTGCCCGCCTCGAGGTCACGGACCATGTCGGCGTCGAGCACGTCGTACGGCGGAGAGATGACCGTTGCAAGGTCGCCCACGGTGTCGGCGTCGAAGCGCAGCCCTCGGAAGGGGGCCATGACGAGAGAGTGTCCGCCAGTGCTGAGCATCGCTGCATCGTAGGGGACCGGGTGACGGGGACACCAAGACGGAGAGGTTCACAACGTGTTGAAGGAGTGCGGCGAGCCGCTGTGGAGCGACTACGACCTGGCTCTGCTCGATCTCGACGGGGTTGTCTACATCGGTCCGAATGCGGTGCCTGGCGCTGCCGAGCGACTGGAGGAGGCGGCTGCCGCCGGGATGCGCCTGGCCTTCGTCACCAACAACGCCTCCCGTCCGCCGAGCGCGGTGGCCAAGCACCTGACTGCCCTCGGCATCCCCGCAGGCGACGACGACGTGGTCACCTCGGCGCAGGCGGCCGCCCGTCTGCTCGCCCAGCGCCTGGACGTGGGATCTCGCGTCTTCGTGATCGGCGGTCTCGGCCTGCTCGAGGCACTCGAGGAGGAGGGGCTCCGCCCTGTCCAGTCCGCGGACGACGAGCCGGTCGCCGTGGTGTCCGGCTACAACCCGGACCTCCCCTGGCGCACTCTCTCCGAGGGCGCGATCCTCGTGCGCCAGGGTCTGCCGTGGGTGGCCTCGAACACCGATCTCACCGTGCCCACGTCCCGGGGAATGGGCCCCGGCAACGGTGTCCTGGTAGATCTGGTCGCACGTTTCGCCGGTCGGGAGCCCGAGGTCGCGGGCAAACCCCTGCCGCCCCTGTTCGAGGAGACCCTGCGTCGCGTGGGGGGCTCTCGCCCGCTCGTGGTGGGCGACCGGCTCGACACCGACATCGAAGGGGCACACAACTGCGGGCTGGACAGTCTCCTCGTGCTGACCGGAGTGACCGGCCTGGAGGAGCTGGTCGAGGCGAAACCGGAGCAGCGGCCGTCGTACATCTCCCTCGGGCTCGAGGGCCTCGGCCGGCCGCAGCCCGCGCCTCTTGAGCGCTCCGGGGCCTACGAGCTCGGGGGATGGCGAGCGATTGCTCGCCGGCGGCGCCTCGAGGTGGAGGGCGAGGGAGCAGCTGTGGACTGGTGGAGGGCCGTTGCAGCCGCGGCGTGGCGACACCTCGACGTCCAGGGCGAGTGCGTCGACACCCGAGCCCTGACTCCACCGGGGTAGCGTGTGCTTACCTCAAACCCTGTGCCGGTGGCGAAGAGAGTGGTGACTTAGTGAGCGATCAGGTCGAGAAGTTCGAGGACCACCACGTGGCCGAGGCATTCCAGTCGGATGAGACCGGCCCGGGGGAGATGACGGGGAACGACGAGGTCGACGGCGTCCTGCGGTCGCTGGGTGACCTCGAGGGACGCCCGGTGCAGGAGCACGTCGCAGTCTTCGAGTCTGCCCACGAGGCGCTTCGGACGGCCCTGGCCGGTGCCGGGGAGCGCTCCGGGTCCTCGACCAGCTGATCGGCACCGGACGGACGACGTATGCCTCGACGACTCCGACTGGACGCCGAGCTGGTGCGCCGTGGGCTGGCCAGGTCCCGTGAGCACGCCGGCGAGCTCATCGGCGCCAAGCGTGTGAAGGTCGCCGGCGCCTTCGCGACGAAGCCCGCGACCGGGGTCACGACGGACGTCGCCCTCGTCGTCCTCGATGATCCCGCGCATCCCGACTACGTGTCCCGGGGCGGGCACAAGCTCGCCGGCGCACTGGCGGCCTTCGAGCCGCACGGACTGGCGGTGTCCGGAAGGCGCTGCCTGGACGCCGGTGCATCCACGGGCGGCTTCACCGACGTCCTTCTTCGTCACGGAGCCGCAGAGGTCGTGGCCGTCGACGTCGGGTACGGGCAGCTCGCGTGGAGCCTGCGCCAGGACTCGCGCGTCCGGGTGCACGACCGGACGAACGTCCGCGAGCTGACGGCGGAGCAGGTGGACGGCGAGGTCGACGTCGTGGTCGGTGACCTCTCGTTCATCTCTCTCCTGCTCGTGCTCGACGCGCTGGTCGGTGTGACCCGCCCGAGCGGCGACCTCGTGCTCATGGTCAAGCCCCAGTTCGAGGTGGGGAAGGAACGCGTCGGCAAGGGTGGTGTGGTTCGTGATCCAGCGCTGCGCACCGAAGCGGTGACCACCGTGGCGGAGGCGGGTGCCCAGCGCGGCTGGGGGGCACAGGCGGTCACCACGAGCCCGTTGCCCGGCCCGTCGGGCAACGTCGAGTTCTTCCTGTGGCTCAGACGCGGGCCGGCGACCGTCACGCCGGAGGACATCGACCGAGAGGTACGACGAGCGCCGGATTCGTCGGTCACGGGTGAGAAGGTGGACTCGTGAACCGAGCAGAGACCCGCGACCGCTGCGTGTTCGTGCTCGCCCACACCGGGCGGGACGACGCGCGGGAGGTCGCACGTCAGTTCTGCGTCGCACTCCACAAGCACGGACTCGGCGTCCGTCTTCTGAGTGACGAGGCGGAGGACCTGGGGCTGGACCTGGAAGGGCTCCAGCGCGTCGAGAACACCGCCGCTGCGGCAGTGGGCTGTGAGCTCGCCGTCGTCATCGGCGGAGACGGCACGATCCTGCGCGCCGCGGAGCTGACGCACGGGACCGGGACCCCGCTCCTCGGTGTGAACCTCGGCCACGTCGGCTTCCTGGCCGAGGCCGAGCACGACGACGTCGAGTTCACCATCGACGCGATCGTGAGCCGCCGCTACACAGCCGAGGAGCGCCTCACCATTGACGTCTCGGTCCATCGCGACGGTGACCTCGTCGCGTCCACGTGGGCACTGAACGAGGCCAGTGTCGAGAAGGCCGCGCGCGAGCGGATGCTCGAGGTGGTCGTCGGGGTCGACGGACGCCCGCTGTCTCGCTGGGGCTGCGACGGTGTCGTGTGCGCGACGCCGACCGGCTCGACCGCCTACAACTTCAGCGCCGGGGGCCCGATCGTCTGGCCGGGCGTCGAGGCCCTGCTCATGGTTCCGATCAGCGCGCACGCGCTCTTCGCCCGGCCGATGGTGATCGCCCCGACGTCGGTCCTGGCAGTCGAGGTGCTGGCGCGAACCGAGGGCTCGGGAGTCCTGTGGTGCGACGGGCGACGGACCGTCGACCTGCCACCTGGGGCCAGGATCGAGGTGCGGCGCGGCCGGCACCCGGTCCGCCTGGTACGGCTCCACCAGGCGCCGTTCACCGCCAGACTCGTGGCCAAGTTCGACCTGCCTGTCTCCGGATGGCGCGGCGCGGCCGAGCGCCGTCGGAGCCGGGAGAACGGAGGCGATGGTGCTTGAGGAGCTGAGGATCACCTCGCTCGGGGTGATCGAGGAGTCGCTCCTCGACGTGGCCCCGGGACTGACCGTCATCACAGGTGAGACGGGGGCTGGAAAGACGATGATCGTCACGGCGCTCGGCCTGCTGCTGGGTGGCCGGGCGGACTCGGGCGCGGTGCGGACCGGAGCGAAGTCCGCCCGAGTCGAGGGACTGCTCAACGTGGAGACCGCCGGCCCGGAGCTCGCGAGCCTGGTCGAGGAGCAAGGGGGCGAGGTCGAGGACGGCCGTCTCCTGATCGCGCGCCAGATCTCGGCTGAGGGAAGGTCGCGCGCGTTCGCGGGCGGTGTCTCGGTCCCTGCCTCGGCGTTGTCCAACCTCGTCGACCCGCTGGTGGCGATCCACGGTCAGTCTGACCAGCACCGGCTCCTGAGGCCCGCTGCGCAGCGTGACGCTCTCGACCGGTTCGCCGGTCCGGACGCCTTGGACATGCGCGCGCGGTACGGCGAGCTCTACCAGCGCTTGCGCGAGACGGAGGCCGAGCTCGAGGAGGTGGTGCGCTCGGCCCGGGAGCGCGCGCGCGAGGCCGACCTCCTGCGCTTCGGGCTGGAGGAGATCGAGGCGGTCGCGCCGGAGCCGGGGGAGGACACCGCCCTTGCCGGCGAGGAGTCCCGCCTGGGATTCGCGGACACGCTTCGCTCGGCGGCGGAGCAGGCTCGTGAGTCCCTGTCTTCGGAGGACGGGGCACCGGATGCTCTGGCGGCGATCTCGGCGGGACGCAAGCTCCTGGACGGTGTACGTGATCACGACGCTGAGGCCGCGGGGCTCGCGGACCGTCTCGCCGAGGTCAGCTACCTCCTCGCCGATGTGGCAGCCGACGTGTCCTCCTACGCCGCGAGCCTGGACACGGATCCCGCGCGACTGGCGGCGGTGTCGGAGCGGCGCGCCGCGCTGACCGCGCTGACCCGGAAGTACGGCGAGACGATCGACGAGGTGCTCGCCTGGTCGAAGCAGTCTGCGGAGCGGCTGCTGCTGCTCGACGACACCGAAGGCCACATCGAGACCCTGCGGAGCCGCGTGGACGAGCTGCGCGGCGATCTCGCCGAGGCAGGCGGGGCGCTCAGCAGGATCCGAAGCGAGGCAGCGGTCCGTCTCGGCGAGGTGGTCACCGAGGAGCTGTCCTCGCTGGCGATGCCGCACGCGGAGCTGAGAGTGGCGGTGACGCAGGCCGTCGCCGACGACGGTCTGCCCATCGGCGAGCGCACCCTGGCCTTCCATGCCTCGGGGGTCGACGAGATCGAGATCCTGCTGGCCGCGAACAGGGGCGCTGAGGCTCGTCCGTTGGGCAAGGGCGCCTCGGGCGGTGAGCTGTCCCGGGTGATGCTGGCCATCGAGGTCGCGCTGGCCGCTACCAACCCCGTGCCCACGTTCGTCTTCGACGAGGTGGACGCGGGCGTGGGTGGCAAGGCTGCGGTCGAGGTCGGTCGACGGCTGGCCATGCTGGCCCGACACGCCCAAGTGCTCGTTGTCACACACCTGCCCCAGGTGGCGGCCTTTGCCGACCAGCACCACGTGGTCCGCAAGAGCAGTGACGGCTTGGTCACCACCTCGGGGCTCGTCACGCTCAGCGAGGAGGAGCGGGTGCGGGAGCTTTCGCGAATGTTGGCAGGGCTGGAGGACTCCGACACCGCACTCGCACACGCCGAGGAGCTGCTGCAAACCGCTCAGGAGTCGCGCGCCCCGACCCGCTGACTCGTTCCCGCCTGCCCGGATGTGCGGTTCGTCCGTGGCAGGATTGCTGCGCGATGAAGTTCCCCTCACGACACAGACCCGACTCGGTGCTGCCCGGCACGGCCGGGACGATCCGGGCGGACCGGCGTACCAGCACGCTGCTGCGCCGGCTCAAGCCCGGCGACATCGCCGTCATCGACCATCTCGACCTTGACCGAGCCAACGCCCAGTCTCTCGTCGACTGTGGCGTGGCGGCAGTGGTGAACGCGTCCCCGTTCATCTCCGGCCGGTACCCCAACCTCGGTCCGGAGCTGCTCGCACGAGCTGGCGTGGTCCTCGTCGACCACGTCGGCTCCGACGTGTTCGGCAGGCTCCAGGACGGCATGCAGGCACGCATCCACGACGGTGAGGTGCTCGTCAAGGACGAGTCGGTCGCCGCGGGCACGCAGCTCTCCGGCGACGACATCGCGGCGATGATGGAGGAGGCCCGGGGTGGCCTCTCCACGCAGCTGCAGAGCTTCACGCACAACACCACCGAGTTCCTGCGGCGCGAGCAGGACCTGCTCCTCCACGGTGAGGGCGCTCCGAAGCTCAAGACGCGTCTGGAGGGGCGTCCGGTCGTCGTGGTCGTGAAGGGCTACGACTACCGCGAGGACCTCCGTCGGATTCGGCGCTACATCCGTGAGCAGCACCCCGTCCTGGTGGGCGTCGATGCCGGCGCCGACGTCCTCCTCGAGGCTGGTCACCGTCCGGACATCGTGGTGATCGGCGAGAACGGTCTCGGTGCGGGCAACCGCGCCCATGACGGGGGCGTGTCGGACAAGGCACTCAAGACGAGCAAGGAGGTCGTGCTGCACAGCGACCGCGCGGGACGGGCAATCGGCTCGGACCGGCTCGAGCGCATCGGCGTACGACCGCACAACTTCTCTGCGTCGGGCGCGAGCGAGGACGTCGCCATGCTGCTCGCCGACCTCGCCGGCGCCTCGCTCATCGTCTCGGTCGGTAGTCACGCAACCCTCACGGAGTTCCTCGACCGGCACCGTATGGGGCTGGCGAGCACCTTCCTGACCCGCCTGCGTGTCGGTCCGAAGCTGGTCGACGCCAAGGGCATCCCGCATCTCTACGCAGGCAGGGTCCGGGTCTGGCACCTCGTGGTCGTGCTGCTCGCCGGCATCGTCGCCCTGCTCGTCGCCCTGGCCGGGACCCCGGTGGGGCAGGACTGGTGGCACGAGGCGCAGACCTGGCTCCCGGACGCAACCGACTGGATCCAAGGACTCTTCACGTGATCTCTTTCCGATACCACATCGTCTCGATCGTCTCGGTCTTCCTCGCACTGGCCATCGGTGTCGCCCTCGGCGGCGGCCCGCTCAAGGGAGAGGTGGACGACACCCTCGTCCAGCAGGTGGAGGCGGACCGCAAGGCGAAGGCCGACCTGCGCGACCAGATCTCTGCGCTCTCCTCGGCCAACCGGTTCACCGACGACTTTGCCGAGCAGGTTGCTCCACGCCTTCTCGGCGGAGACCTCGACGGCCGAGCGGTGACGCTGGTCGTCCTCCCCGGAGCCGAGGAGTCGACGGTGGCCTCCCTGACCGACCTGGTGGAGACCGCCGGCGGGAACGTCGGGGGAGTGGTCCGCGCCGGCGACGGACTCGTGGACGTGAGCAACAAGCAGCTCGTCGACGAGCTCGGCAGCCAGCTCCTCGACGGAGTCAACGACGTGACCGTCGCCGACGACGCGGGCACCTACGAGCGGCTCGGCGCGCTGTTGGCGCGTGCGGTGGCCACCGACGAGGACGCCGGGGCGCCGGTCGACGACGCAGCCAACAGCATCCTCTCCGGGCTGAGCACGGCCGACCTGGTGTCGCCGGCGGGCGACCTGAAGCGGCGCGGAAGCCTGGTCCTGGTCGTCAGCGGCAAGGGCCCGGAGGACTCGGCAGAGCGTGAGGGCGCCAGCGCCATCGTGACCTCGTTGGTGGACGCCATGGACAACGCCACCGACGGCGTGGTCGTCGCCGGGCCGATCGCCGCCGCCCGCGACGGAGGTGTGATCGACGCTGTGCGCGGCGAGGTGGTCACGGCACAGGCTGTCTCGACCGTCGACACGCTCGACCGCGTCGCAGGTCAGGTCGTCGCGGTGATGGCGCTCGCGGAGCAGGCGGACGGGAAGTCTGGGCAGTACGGCTCGGTGGACGCAGCGGACGGTGTGAAGCCGGGTTCGTCCGGCAGCTGAACGCCCGGCGCGGCTTTGGCCACACCGGCGACGTTGTTGGTAGCCTAGAACCCCGTGGACGGTTGGTTTTCCAACCGCCTCTTCGCTGGTGGAACCAGCGAAGTCCGGCACCGACACCCACGGGAGTTGCCTTGGCCGCCTCGCAGCCAACCAAGCACGTCTTCGTCACCGGAGGCGTCGCCTCCTCCCTCGGCAAGGGCCTCACGGCCTCGAGCCTCGGGAACCTCCTCAAGGCCCGCGGGCTGCGGGTGACCATGCAGAAGCTGGACCCGTACCTCAACGTGGACCCCGGCACGATGAACCCGTTCCAGCACGGCGAGGTGTTCGTCACCAACGACGGCGGGGAGACCGATCTCGACATCGGTCACTACGAGCGGTTCCTCGACACCGACCTGAGCCAGATCGCCAACGTCACGACCGGGCAGGTCTACTCCCGGGTGATCGCCAAGGAGCGCCGCGGCGACTACCTCGGCGACACCGTCCAGGTCATCCCGCACATCACGAACGAGATCAAGGACCGGATCCGGGCCATGGCCGGCCCCGACGTCGACGTCGTGATCACCGAGGTCGGTGGCACCGTCGGGGACATCGAGTCCCTGCCGTTCCTCGAGGCCGCCCGCCAGGTCCGACATGACGTGGGACGTGACAACGTCTTCTTCCTGCACGTCTCGCTCGTGCCGTACCTCGCGCCGTCCGGTGAGCTGAAGACCAAGCCGACCCAGCACTCGGTGGCGGCGCTGCGCTCCATCGGTATCCAGCCCGACGCCATCGTCTGCCGGTCCGACCGGGAGATCCCGACGTCGGTGAAGCGAAAGATCTCGCTCATGTGCGACGTCGACGACGAGGCAGTCGTGGCCGCAGTCGACGCACCTTCGATCTACGACATCCCGAAGGTGCTGCACAGCGAGGGGCTCGACGCGTACGTCGTACGCCGGCTGAACCTGCCCTTCCGTGACGTCGACTGGGCGCAGTGGGACGACCTGCTCGCGCGGGTCCACAACCCGGCCGAGGAGGTCACCGTCGCCCTGGTGGGCAAGTACGTCGACCTCCCCGACGCCTACCTGTCGGTCGCGGAGGCGCTCCGGGCGGGTGGGTTCGCCCACCGGGCCAAGGTGCATCTGCGGTGGGTTCCCTCCGACGAGTGCCAGACCGCGGAGGGGGCGGCCCGCCACCTCGCCGACGTGGACGCGGTGTGCGTCCCGGGTGGCTTCGGCATCCGCGGCATCGAGGGCAAGGTCGGCGCTCTGGAGTACACCCGGACCCACGGCATCCCCACGCTCGGCCTCTGCCTGGGGCTGCAGTGCATGGTCATCGAGTACGCCCGGCACGTCGCCGACATCGAGCACGCGGCCTCCACCGAGTTCGACCCGGACTGCGAGGCACCCGTGATCGCGACGATGGCCGAGCAGAAGGCCTTCGTCGAGGGGGAGGGCGACCTGGGCGGGACGATGCGGTTGGGTCTCTATCCGGCGCACCTCAAGGAGGGGTCGGTCGTCGCCGCGACGTACGGCGAGCCCTCCGTGGAGGAGCGGCACCGGCACCGCTACGAGGTCAACAACTCCTACCGTGACCAGCTGGAGAAAGCAGGGCTCGTGTTCTCCGGCACGTCGCCGGACGACAGCCTGGTGGAGTTCGTCGAGCTGCCCCGCGGAGTGCACCCCTACTACGTGTCCACCCAGGCGCACCCCGAGCTGCGCTCGAGGCCCACGCGACCGCATCCGTTGTTCGCGGGGCTGGTCGGGGCCGCGATCGAGCGCCAGCGTGAGCTGCGCTTTCCCCTCGACGAGTCCTCGCTTCGCCGCGCGAGTGCCGGCGACGCCGACGAGGGGCGGGCTCAGGACGAGGAGACCGTCGAGGAGCTCGTGAGCAGTGGGAGCAGCGCCGCGAACCGGGATGCCTGACCAGCCCGCAGCGGGAGCTGCCTCCGATCGCCCGGAGTCCTGGCCTGTGCCGTCCTCGCGCGACCTGTTCCGTGACGACTGGGTGATGGCGCTGCGCGCCGACATGGTCACCCGCCCCGGGCACGAGCAGGACGAGTTCCGTCGCCTGGTCCTGGAGCACCCGGGAGCGGCGGTCGTGCTCGCCGTCGACGAGGACGAGCGTGTGCTCGTCCTCCAGCAGTACCGCCACGCCGTCCAGGCGCGCCTGGTCGAGCTCCCTGCGGGGTTGTGCGACGTGGAGGGCGAGGAGCCGCTCGAGACGGCGAAGCGTGAGCTGCACGAGGAGGCCGGGCTGCGGGCCTCCTCGTGGGAGTACCTGCTGACCACCCATCCCTCGCCGGGGGTCAGCGCGGAACGGATCGTCGTCTTCGTGGCCCGAGGGCTCGTCTCGGCCCCGAGGACGGGTTTCGAGCCCGAGCACGAGGAGGCCGACATGACCACGGCGTGGGTGCCGCTGGACGACCTGGTGGACGCTGTGCTGGAGTCACGGGTCAGCAACGGGCCGCTCGGTCTGGCCGTGCTGTCCTACTCACGACGGCGAGGGCACGTCTGAACACCCGAGGCGAGAGGCCCCGGAATGAGGCAATACACTCACCGCGTCGCCCCGACGACGTGGTGACGATCACAGTGGAGAAGGAGTACACACCGTGAAGATCGGCGTGCCGAAGGAAGTCAAGAACAACGAGTACCGCGTCGCGATCACCCCCGTGGGCACGCACGAGCTCACCGAGCACGGGCACGAGGTCTTCCTCGAGAAGGGTGCCGGCGAGGGGTCGCAGATCACCGACGAGGAGTACGTCGCAGCCGGCGCGACCATCATCGACGGCGTCGACGACGTGTGGGGCGCCTCCGACATGGTGCTCAAGGTCAAGGAGCCCATCGCCGAGGAGTACGCGCGGATGCGGGAGGGCCAGACCCTCTTCACCTACCTCCACCTCGCGGCGGACCAGGCGCTCACGCAGGAGCTCGTGCAGCGCAAGGTCACGGCGATCGCCTACGAGACCGTCCAGCTTCCCTCCGGCTCCCTGCCGCTGCTCTACCCGATGTCCGAGGTGGCGGGCTGCCTCGCGCCCCAGGTCGGGGCGCACTCGCTGATGAAGGCCAAGGGTGGGCGTGGCGTGCTACTCGGCGGCGTCGGCGGCGTGGCCAACGCCAAGGTCGTCGTGATCGGCGCGGGCGTCGCGGGTCAGAACGCCGCGAACATCGCGATGGGCATGGGCGCCGACGTGACCTTGCTCGACACCGATCTCGACAAGCTGCGCATGTCCTTCTGGCGCTACAACAACCGGGTGCACGGCCTGGCCTCGTCGAAGCTCACGATCCAGAACCAGGTCATGGAGGCCGACCTGGTGATCGGCGCCGTGCTCATCCCGGGGGCGAAGGCGCCGAAGCTGGTCAGCAACGAGCTGGTCTCGCGCATGAAGCCCGGCTCGGTTCTCGTCGACATCGCCGTGGACCAGGGCGGGTGTTTCGAGGACACGCGGGCCACGACGCACTCCGACCCCACCTACGAGGTGCACAACTCGATCTTCTACTGCGTGGCGAACATGCCGGGCGCCGTGCCGAACACCTCGACGTACGCCCTGACCAACGCGACACTTCCCTACACGGTTGCGCTCGCCGACAAGGGCTGGGAGCGGGCGCTGCGTGAGGACCGCTCCCTGGCGCTCGGCCTCAACGCGCACGCCGGCCGGCTCACGAGCGCGCCGGTGGCCGAGGCGCACGGCATGGAGTCGGTCTCCCTCGAGGAGGCTCTGGGCTGACCGGTCCACGGACGGAGCAGGGTGCGCCCCCGAACGGGCCCACCCCGCTTCAGCGTGCGGTGAGGACCTACCTCGACCACCTGGTGGTGGAACGCGGGGTCGCAGACAACACGTTGAAGTCCTACCGGCGGGACCTGCGGCGCTACCTCGGTCATCTGGCGCAGCAGGATGTGCAGGATCCCGCAGGGGTCGGGGAGGCTGCGGTCAGCGGCTTCCTGATGGCCCTTCGCGAGGGGGATGCCGAGCACCAGCCGCTCTCGGCCGGGTCGGCCGCGCGCGCCCTCGTCGCGGTGCGCGGGTTCCACCGGTTCGCGGTGCGGGAGGGCCTGACCGAGCTGGACCCGGCGGCCGCCGTACGTCCACCGGCATCGGCCAAGCGGCTGCCCAAGGCGCTGCCGCTGTCCGACATCGAGGCGATCCTGGACGCCGCCGGCGCGCCCGGCACGTCGTTGGCCCTGCGCGACCGCGCGCTGCTGGAGGTGCTCTACGGCACGGGGGCCCGGATCTCCGAGGCCGTGGGCCTGGACATCGACGACCTGGACCCCGGGGAGGGGACCGTCCTGCTGCGAGGCAAGGGCGGCAAGGAGCGGATCGTCCCGGTCGGCTCGTTCGCGCGAGAGGCGGTCGAGGCGTACGCCGTACGAGCCCGTCCCGAGCTGGCCGGCGTGGGGCGCGGCACAGCCGCACTCTTCCTCAACGCCCGCGGCGGCCGCCTGTCGCGCCAGAGCGCCTGGACGGTTCTCGCCAAGGCAGCCGAACGCGCAGGCGTGACGGCGGAGGTCTCGCCGCACACGCTCCGCCACTCCTTCGCCACCCACCTGCTCGACGGCGGGGCCGACGTGCGCGTCGTGCAGGAGCTGCTCGGGCACGCCTCGGTCACGACCACGCAGGTCTACACCCTGGTCACGGTCGACAGCCTGCGGGAGGTCTACGCGACCGCCCATCCTCGCGCCCTGGCCTGAAGGACTATCCCCAGGTTTGTCCCCAGGTGCACGATTCCCTGTGTACGGCGCGCCTGCCGAATGCACAGGCCCGAAGGGGATTTACTGGGTGCGTACCCGCGTCGGGTGCCGCTGTTGTAGGCGCGCGGCGCACCGCATAGAGTCGCGGCGTTGCTGTCACAAGCCGATGTGTCGGCGAGTCGACAATGGCGCAACGTGACCAGGACACGGGAGGCACGAGCGTGAACGACCCGGTATCGATCGGCACGGGCTTCGGGGGTGCCAACGCTCCGGAGATGCCGCCGCTCGTCGACCCCGGGGTGGCCGCCAACGCCCCCCGCACCGACGCACCCACAGGAGATGCTGCGCGCGTGAGCGAGCCCCTGCCCTTGCGGACCGAGGAGAACCTCGGGCCGACAGGCCGCCCGATGCCCGACCTGCCCGAGCCCAAGCCGCTCGCGACACACGGCAACGCCCGCGTGATCGCGATGTGCAACCAGAAGGGCGGCGTCGGCAAGACCACGACCACGATCAACCTCGGTGCCGCGCTCGCCGAGTACGGCCGCAAGGTCCTCCTGGTCGACTTCGACCCGCAGGGGTCGCTCTCCGTGGGGCTGGGCCGGAATCCCCACGACATGGACCTGAGCGTCTACAACCTGCTGCTCGAGCCCGGGGTGCACCTCGACGACGTCGTCGTTGCCTCCGGCGTACCGGGCATGGACCTGCTGCCCTCCAACATCGACCTCTCGGCCGCCGAGGTGCAGCTGGTCCACGAGGTCGCGCGCGAGCAGACGCTCCAGCGCGTGCTCAAGGGCGCGATCGACGACTACGACGTCATCCTGATCGACTGCCAGCCCTCCCTCGGTCTGCTGACCGTCAACGCGCTCACGGCCTCCGACGGCGTCATCGTGCCGCTCGAGTGCGAGTACTTTGCTCTCCGTGGCGTGGCCCTGCTCAAGACCACGATCGACAAGGTCCGTGAGCGGCTCAACCCCAAGCTCACCATCGACGGAGTGCTCGGCACGATGTACGACGGTCGGACGCTCCACGGGCGCGAGGTGATGGAGCGCCTCGTCCAGGCATGGGGCGACACCGTCTTCCACACCGTGATCCGCCGTACCGTGAAGTTCTCCGACTCGACCGTCGCCGGGGAACCGATCACCACCTACGCCGGCGCGTCCGCAGGCGCGGAGTCCTACCGGCTGCTCGCCCGGGAGGTGCTGGCTCGTTGTCTCGACGGGTGAGCCTCCCCGCAGCCGACGACCTCTTCCGCCCCACAGCCGGCTCCGCCAAGGGGCCTGAGCCGAGCCGCGAGCAGGCGCCGCGGCAGAACCGGCCCGCCGAGGCACAGACGAAGTCCGAGCCAGAAGCTCCACCCGAGCGCCAGGCGAAGGGTCCCCACCGGAGCGAGCCGGCAGGTCGCAAGCCGAGCGGACGGGTCCGTCACGACGAGAAGATGACGGTGTACGTCACCTCCGACGAGCTGCTGGACCTCGAGCACGCCAGGCTGCTGCTGCGCCGCAACCACGGTCTGGCCGTGGACCGGGGCCGTTTCGTGCGGGAGGCCGTTGCCCTCGCGCTCGCCGACCTCGACGCACGCGGCGAGGGGAGCGAGATCGTGAAACGCCTGAGCCAGGCATGAGCGAGGACGTCTCCGCGGCGGCGGCCGCCACGGCGGAGGCAGGGGAGGGGCAAGCCGGGTTCGCGGTCCGGCTGGACAACTTCGAGGGCCCCTTCGACCTGCTGCTGAGCCTGATCGCCAAGCACAAGCTGGACATCACCGAGGTGGCGCTGTCCAAGGTCACCGACGAGTTCATCGCCTTCATCAAGGCTGGCGGCAAGGCCTGGGACCTCGAGCAGACCACGTCGTTCCTGCTCGTAGCCTCCACGCTGCTGGACCTCAAGGCGGCGCGGCTGCTCCCGCAGGGCGACGTGGAGGACGAGGAGGACCTCGCCCTTCTGGAGGCCCGTGACCTGCTCTTCGCGCGCCTCCTGCAGTATCGCGCCTACAAGCAGGTCGCAGCCGTGCTGGAGCAGCGCATCGCTGCGGAGACCAAGCGTTTCCCCAGAGCGGTCGGTCTCGAGGAGCGGTTCGCAGGCCTGCTTCCGGAGGTGCTCATCGGGCTGGGACTCGACGAGTTCGCGGCGCTCGCCGCCAAGGCGCTGACGCCCAAGCCCGCGCTGGAGTTCTCGTTCACGCACATCCACGCGCCGACGGTCAGCGTCAAGGAGCAGGCGGCGATCGTCGTCGACCGGCTTCGGCGGCACAAGACCATGACGTTCCGCGCGCTGGCCGGGGACGCCCCCGACACGCTCACCACGGTGGCGAGGTTCCTCTCCCTGCTCGAGCTGTTCCGAGAAGGAGCGGTCACCTTCGACCAGATGTCGCCCCTCGGGGAGCTCACGATCCGGTGGACCGGTGCTGAGGAGGGAGACGTCGAGATCCACGACGAGTTCGACGGGTCGCCGACCGAGGAGGTGTCCGGCGTCGACCTCGCCGTCGTCGCCGACTCCGAGACCCCGACCCCGACCCCGACCACGACTCCGACTCCGACTCCGACCGGGACCCTGACCTGGTCACGCCCGCGAACGCGGGAGCAGAGAAGGCGAGCGAGGCCCAGAACCCCGACGCAGACCCCCATGACGAGGACCAGCAGTGACCGAGAACGAGCCCGCCGAGACCAGCCAGGCACCCGATCTCGCCCCCCACGACGAGCCCGAGCGGCCCCGGCCCGACTCCCACCACTCGCCTGACCTGGATGCTGACCGGATCCCCGAGCACGATGTGGACGAGAGCCCGGAGGCCGTGACGGCCGACGTGGCGCCCCAGGAGGAGGAGCCGGACACGCTCGCCGTCCCGCTCGCCGAGCTCCGTCCCGCCCTGGAGGCGGTGCTGATGGTCGCCGACCAGCCGCTGGACCAGGTGACCCTCGCGAGCGCGGTCGGGTATCCCGTCAGTGAGGTGGCCGCGGCCCTCACGGCGCTCGCCCAGGAGTACGTCGACCAGGCGCGCGGCTTCGACCTCCGCAACGTCGCGGGAGGCTGGCGCTACTACACCCGTGAGGAGTACGCCGCTGTCGTGGAGAAGTTCGTCCTCGACGGCCAGCAGGCGCGCCTCACCCAGGCTGCCCTGGAGACCCTGGCGGTGGTGGCCTACAAGCAGCCGGTCAGCCGGGCGCGCGTGTCCGCCGTACGCGGGGTCAACGTGGACGGCGTGATGCGCACCCTGCTGGCTCGTGGGCTCGTCGAGGAGTGTGGCCATGACCACGAGACGAGTGCCGTGCTCTACCGCACGACGGGGTACTTCCTCGAGCGCATCGGGGTGACCTCCATCGACGAGCTGCCCGAGCTCGCTCCGTTCCTGCCCGAGATGGGCGATCTCGACGAGATGGACGAGGCGGTGGCCCCAGTGCGTACGTCGTCCGTCGCAACGGACCCGCTGAGCGAAGCTTCGGTGGAAGCCGCCGGGGGAGAGGGGACCCCACCGGGGATGTCCCCCGACGAGACCCCCGACGCGGACATTGCCGAGGAGCGCCCGTCGGGCGACAGCGAGGCGGCCACGACGTCCTGGGAGACCCCGTGAGCGACGCGCCCGAGCCCGGCGAGGACGGTCTGGTACGCCTGCAGAAGCTCCTGGCCCAGTCGGGCGTGGCAAGCCGCCGCAAGTGCGAGGAGCTGATGCTGGAGGGACACGTCGAGGTCGACGGTGAGATCGTCACCCGTCTCGGCACCAAGGTCGACCCCCGCACAGCAGTGATCCGCGTCAACGGCAAGAGGCTGCCCCCCGTGAGCGCGCACGTCTACCTGGTGCTCAACAAGCCGCGGGGCGTGGTCTCCACGATGTCCGATCCGGAGGGTCGTCGTACGCTCTCCGACTTCGTCGGCGACCGCCCTGAGCGGCTCTTCCACGTCGGTCGCCTCGACACCGACACCGAGGGCCTGATCCTGCTCACCAACGACGGCGACTTCGCCCATCGGATGGCGCACCCTTCGTTCGAGCTGGACAAGACCTACGTGGCCGAGGTGCCCGGACCGGTGACCAAAGCGACGGTCGGCGAGGTGCTCGCCGGCGTGACTCTCGAGGACGGCCCCGTCTCGGTGAGCTCGTTCAAGGTCCTCTCCAAGCACCGGGACAAGGCGATCGTGGAGCTGGTGATCCACGAGGGCCGCAACCGCATCGTGCGCCGGCTCCTGGAGTCGGTCGGGCATCCGGTCAGGCGACTGACGCGTACGGCGATCGGCCCGGTGCGTCTCACGGGCCTGCCTCGTGGCGAGATGCGGGAGCTCACGCGCGAGGAGCTCGGCACGCTGCTGGACGCGGCCCGGCTCTGACCATCGCAGCGACTAGGGTTGTCCCGCAAGCCTGGACGAGGGAGATGAGGCGTGGCAGTGCGGGCAGTACGGGGAGCGACCCAGCTCGAGGCGGACGACCGTGAGCACATGCTGGAGCGGGTCGCCGAGATGGTCGCCGACGTCATGGAGGCCAACCGCCTCGAGGTCGACGACTTCATCAGCGTGATCTTCACCGCTACCCCTGACCTGGTCTCCGAGTTCCCCGCGTACGCCGCCCGACGGCTCGGGTTCGGCGACGTGCCCCTGATCTGCGCGCGGGAGCTCGCCGTCGAGGGCGCCATGCCCCGGGTCGTGCGCATGCTGGCGCACGTGGAGACCGACCTGTCCAAGCAGGAGGTCACCCACGTCTACCTCCACGGTGCCGCCCGACTGCGCAGCGACCTGACCCACGTCCGCTCCGTGCCCGACGCGGACCCCACCTGATGACGGAGGCCGCCGAGGACGGGACGCTGACGGGCCCGGTGCTCGTGGTCGGAGCGGGCCTCCTGGGCACCTCCATCGGGCTCGCGCTCCGCAGGCAGGGTGTCGAGGTGCATCTCCAGGACGTGAACCCGCAGAACGTCACGATCGCGAGCAGCGTGGGCGCCGGGGTGGACGCCGCACGGGTCGCGGACGCGGAAGTGCAGCTCGTCGTGGTGGCCGTGCCGCCCGACCATCTCGCCGATGAGATCGTCTCGGCGTTGAAGACCCGTGCGGCCGCGGTCACCGACGTCGGCAGTGTGAAGGCCGCACCCCTGGCGGCCGTGGCCGGCCGGGTCGCCCCGGACCGGCTCGCGCAGTACGTGGGGTCGCACCCGATGGCGGGCAGCGAGCGCTCGGGGCCCTTCGCCGCCTCCTCGACCCTCTTCGACGGCCGCCCGTGGGCGATCGCCCCGCATCCCGCGGCCGATGACGCTGCCGTCGCCCTCGTCACAGCGCTTGCCCGCACCTGTGGCGCAACGCCGGTGGTCTACAGCCCGGAGGAGCACGACGAGGCAGTCGCCCGGACCTCGCACCTGCCGCACCTGCTTGCCGCCCTGGTCGCGGCCCGCCTCGTCGACGCACCCGCCGACCACCTCGCCCTCTCCGGGCAGGGTGTGCGCGACGTGACGAGGATCGCCGGTGGTGACCCCGGGATGTGGCAGCAGATCATCGCTGGCAACGCCCACGCCGTCGGGGGGCTGCTCGACGCGGTTCGTCAGGACCTCGCCGGGCTGGTCGAAGCCGTGCACGGCGGGCGTCGTGACGAGGTCATGACCCTGCTCGAGCGTGGCGTGGCCGGTCGGGCTGCCATCCCCGGCAAGCACGGGGGACCGGTTCAACCCACCGCAGCCGTGTACGTCGGCGTACCGGACCATCCCGGGGAGCTCGCCCGGCTTCTCGCCGACGCCGGTGAGATCGGGGTCAACGTCGAGGACCTGCACATCGACCACGACCCGGGTCGGCCGGTCGGTCTCGTGGAGCTGACCGTCGCCGCTGAGCAGGCCGAGGTTCTCGAACGGTCGCTGGGAGAACGCGGCTGGAGCTCGCACAGGTAGGCTTCGGCCGCGAACAGTCGGTCGAGCAGAAGAGGAACACCCACGTTGAGCAGCGTCGTCGTGGCGATGGACGGAACGTCCGGATCGGGCAAGTCGAGCACCTCCCGGGGGGTGGCCGAGCGGCTGGGGCTGCGCTACCTCGACACCGGCGCGATGTTCCGGGCGATGACGTGGTGGATGCTCGAGCACGGCGTCGACGTCGAGGACCCGCAGGCCGTCGCCGAGCACGCTGAGGCCCCGGTGCTTGTTTCCGGCACCGACCCCGCGGCGCCGACGATCACGGTGGACAGCACCGACGTCTCGGGGCCGATCCGTTCCCCCGAGGTCACCTCCGCGGTCAGTGCTGTCAGCGCGGTGCCCGAGGTCCGCGCCAGGCTGCTGCGGGACCAGCGAGCCATCATCGGCGACGGTGGCATCGTCGTGGAGGGCCGTGACATCGGCACCGTGGTCGCCCCGGACGCGGCGGTGAAGGTCTACCTCACCGCGGACCCGGAGGCGCGGGCGACGCGCCGCACCGCCGAGCTCGCCGGCAAGGCTGAGGTCGACGCGACCCAGGCAGACCTGCTCCGCCGCGACCGACTCGACTCCGGACGCAAGACAGCACCACTCGCGATGGCCGACGGAGCCCGCCACATCGACACGACCCCGTTCACCCTCGAGGAGGTCATCGACCAGGTGGTGAGCCTCGTGGAGGGGGTATCTGCTCCGTGAGCCGGGACCGGCGCCTGGCCCACCTCGACCTGCCGCGCAGCACCGACGCCGTGCACCCCTCACACCGGCTGCTGCGGCTGCTCAGGCCTGCGGGTCGGGCCTACTTCCGGTCGAAGTACGACGTGCGCGTGCACGGCGCCGAGGTCATCGACCGGCGGGGCCCGTGCATCATCGCGTCCAACCACATCGGCCTGATCGACGGCCCGCTCCTCGCCGCTTTTGCGCCACGACCGGTCCACGCGCTGACGAAGAAGGAGATGTTCGAGGGCAGGACCGGCCGTGCGCTGCGTGCCGTCGGCCAGATCCCGCTGTCGCGCTACGAGGTCGACGCCTCGGCCGTCAAGGGCTGCCTGCGGGTGCTGCGGGACGGGGGAGTGGTCGCGGTCTACCCGGAGGGGACGCGCGGCGCAGGGGACTTCGCGCGCATGAACACCGGCGTCGCCTACCTCGCGCTGGTCACTGGCGCCCCCGTCGTACCACTAGCTGTCTTCGGCACCCGTGACCCCGGCGGTCAGGTCGACTCGGTCCCCGCCGCAGGGGCACGATTCGACTTGGTGTACGGCTCTCCGGTGTACTTGGAGGCACAGCCCTGGCCGCGCCGGCAGGTAGACGTGCGCGAGACGGCCGTGAAGCTGCAGGCCGTCCTGGCCAACCACGTCGCCGACGCCATGCGCGTCACGGGCCGGGAGCTCCCCGGCCGCATCCCCGGCCTCACCGAGGACGACATCCTCACAATGCGCCCGAGCCCCATACGAGAGAGACATGATGACCGCTGAGCACGACGAGCCCCTGACGGGACCCGCCCCGGTCCTGGCCGTTGTCGGCCGCCCCAACGTGGGCAAGTCGACGCTGGTCAACCGCATCCTGGGCCGCCGGGAGGCGGTCGTCGAGGACGTCCCCGGAGTGACCCGTGACCGGGTCTCCTACGACGCGACCTGGAACGGGCGGGCGTTCACGGTCGTCGACACCGGCGGCTGGGACCCCGACGCGCGAGGGCTGGCCGAGCGGATCGCCGCCCAGGCCGAGGTGGCGGTCAGCGTCGCCGACGCCGTCATGTTCGTCGTCGACGCCACCGTCGGCATCACCGACGCCGACGAGGCGGTCGTCCGCATTCTCCGGAAGGCCGACAAGCCGGTCGTGCTCGCCGCGAACAAGGTCGACGACATGCGGGCCGAGGCCGAGGCCTACGGCTTGTGGAACCTCGGTCTCGGCGAGCCCTTCCCGGTCTCCGCACTCCACGGCCGCGGCTCCGGCGATCTCCTGGACGCGATCCTCGACGCCTTGCCCGAGACCCCGCCGGAGTCGTACGAGGAGCTCGGCGGCCCGCGTCGCGTCGCCATCGTGGGCAAGCCGAACGTCGGCAAGTCCTCGCTGCTCAACAAGGTGGCCCGCGAGGACCGGGTGGTCGTGGACGACGCCGCCGGCACGACGGTCGACCCCGTCGACGAGCTGATCGAGCTCGGTGGCCGCCCCTGGCGCTTCATCGACACGGCCGGGATCCGCAAGCGGATCAAGGAGGCCTCGGGGCACGAGTACTACGCCAGCCTCCGCACGAATACCGCGATCGAACGCGCTGAGGTGGCCGTCCTCGTCGTGGACGCCTCCAAGCCCGTGTCCGAGCAGGACCAGCGCATCATCTCCACTGTCGCCGAGGCCGGACGCGCCCTGGTGATCGCGTTCAACAAGTGGGACCTCGTCGACGAGGAGCGCCGCTACTACCTGGATCGGGAGATCGAGCGCGACCTCGGGCGGGTCCAGTGGGCGCCCCGGGTCAACATCACCGCCCGCACCGGGTGGCACGTCGACAAGCTCGTCCCCGCCCTCGACGCCGCCCTCGAGGGGTGGGAGACCCGGGTCGGCACCGGGGCCCTCAACTCGTTCCTGGGCCGCCTGGTCGCCGAGCACCCCCACCCTGTGCGAGGCGGCAAGCAGCCCCGCGTCCTCTTCGGCACCCAGGCCTCGACCGCGCCTCCGACGTTCGTGCTGTTCACCTCGGGCGCGCTCGAGGCGTCCTACCTGCGCTTCCTCGAGCGTCGACTTCGCGAGGAGTTCGGCTTCGTGGGAACGCCCATTCATGTGCAGCAGAGGCCTCGGAAGCGCAACAAGAAGTGACCGGTTTCTGTCCCGCGAGGGGGCTGGGGTAAGGTTCTCACCGCCCGCTCATCGCGCGTCGATGCAGCGGGCATCGGGCTGTGGCGCAGCTTGGTAGCGCACTTGACTGGGGGTCAAGGGGTCGCAGGTTCAAATCCTGTCAGCCCGACCAAAGAACCGGCTCTGACCTGCGGAAACGCGAGTCAGAGCCGGTTCTGTCACTTGAACCCGAAGGGCCTATTCCCCACTTATTCGCCAAGTTGTCCTCGCTCCCGGAGGGGTCGGAGAGCTCCTGCAGGACGTGCGCGACGTCTGCCGCGATGGCGTGCTTGGAGATGTAGAACTCCCGGGTGATCGCGGGGGAGGAGTGCCCGAGCTACTGAGAGGCGGTCTCCGAGCTCACCCGCTCGGATCCCGTTGCGGGTTGGGAAGATGGGGTCGGACGATTGGCTCGGGTTGACTTCCGGCGGCGGCAAAGCGCCTCGACGGCGAAGTCTGGTAGGACAACGGTCCGAACGCCGGCCGCCGACTTGGGCGTGGCCTTGCGGTAGGTGCCTCTGCCGGGCTCGGTCTTGATGGTCCCGTTGATCGTAAGGATCGGCCTGGCAGCATCGATCTCGATGTCGCTCCAGCGGAGCGCGAGGACCTCGCCGATCCTCGCTCCGGTCGCGAGCATGAGGTCGATGATGTCGGCCATGTCGCTGGTCGGCCTTGGCCCGGCCGATCCTTCGCCATCCAGGCGCGCACGGAGGCCCGGACGGTCGCGAGGTCCTCGAGGGTTCCCTCCGCGCGCAGGTAGGAGAGCCACGGGTCGGTGAGCTTGGCGATCGTGGTGGCGGCCGTGACGACTTGTTGCGTGGGGGTCGACCGCGTCACGAGCTTCTCCATCAGGGCGCGTTCTGCCGCCGCCTTCGTCGTGCCGGTGGCCGTTACCTCGCGTGTGCCCCGTCCTTGTCCCGGATGCGCGTACGTGCGCGGTGGACGCCCGGTCGTACCTCCTTGGTCCGGATGGAACCCCAGGTCCCTACAGACGTTGGGGCCTGCCTCTTCCCATGAGTCAGAACCTGTGATCGCGGCCGAGATCAAGAAGGCCACCGCCGAACTCAAGACCATCGTGCTCGCCCGCGGCTCCCACCTGATGGACCTCCACGGCGTCGGACCCGTCGTGGCAGCCAGGATCCTGGCCGACGTCGGCGACGTCACCCGCTTCGCCGACCGCAACCGGTTCGCCTCCTGGACCGGCACCGCACCCCTCGATGCGTCCTCCGGCGAGCAGAACCGACACCGGCTCTCACGGGCCGGGAATCGCCGGATGAACCACATGATCCACATCGCCGCGATCAGCCAGCTCCGCCTCGACACCGACGGCCGTGCCTACTACCGACGCAAGCGAGCCGAGGGCAAGAAGCCCCTCGAGGCGATCAGGTGCCTCAAGCGCAGGATCTCCGACGCCACCCATCGACAGCTGCTCGAGGACGTTCAGCTCGATGCCGGACAAGACCCAAGCGCGGGCCCGGGAGGGCACTGCGGGGCGACTCAAGAATCCAGCGCGGTCGACCTGCCCCCGCACATCGACACTTCGGATCAGCCACTTCCCGGACCCGCAAAGAAGACGCTACGCCTGACCGGTTGACAACAGAAGGGAGCCGGTATGACGCGCCTTCTTGGCTGCTCGCGACTTCCCTCAACGCGGCTGCTTGTTGTATTGCCTCTAGGACCGGTGCCCGGCCAGGCTTCGGTCCAGGCGCCCGGCCCATCGCTCTCAACGCGGCTGCCCACGCTTTGGTCGTGTGGCTCTCATTTGGCCTGCGTGGGTCGGGCGTCGCCAGGGCAGGGAGAGGCTCAAGAGAGGTTTGCACCGCTCGAAGCAGCGTTGCCCTCCCGGCTCGACAACTCAAACAGGATCGAGCGAGGAGGAGTCGGATGGGCCGAGTAGTCATCGGCATGGACCCGCACAAGCGCTCCGTCACCATCGAGGTGATGGACGCTGAGGAAGCGGTGCTGGGAGGTGGGCGCTTCGGCACCGACAGCGACGGCTACCTGGCGATGCTGGGTTACGTCGCGCAGTGGCCGGATCGGGAGTGGGCGATCGAGGGCTGCCAGGGCATCGGTGGCCACGTCGCCCGCCGGCTGCTTGCCGACGGCGAAGAGGTGGTCGACGTGCCACCGAAGCTGTCCGCGCGGGCACGGGTGTTCGCCACCGGTCAGGGCCGCAAGACCGACGCCACCGACGCGCACTCGGTCGCGCTGGTGGGGACCCGGATGGCCGGGCTACGGCCGGTGGTCGACGACCAGCAGCTCGCGGTGCTGCGGATCCTGGTCGACCGGCGCCGATCCCTGGGTGAGGACCACACCCGGATGGTGTCCCAGCTGCACCAGCTGCTGCTCGAGCTGATCCCCGGCGGAGCGAAGAAGAACCTGTCCGCCGCCCAGGCCAAAGCGCTGCTCGCGAAGGTCCGCCCACGCGATGCCGCGGGCAAGGCTCGTCGTCGGGTGGCCGGGGAGCTGGTCGGCGACCTGGAACGGATCTACAAACGCAAGAAGTCAGCCGACAAGGAACTGCGCGAGCTGGTCGTCGCCACCGGTACCAGTCTGCTCGACCTGCCCGGCATCGGGCCCTCCGGCGCGGCCCGGCTGCTCGTCGAGGTCGCCGACATCACCCGGTTCCCCGACAAGAACCACTTCGCTTCCTGGAACGGCACCGCACCCATCGACGCCTCCTCCGGCGACCAGGTCCGCCACCGCCTGTCCCGAGCCGGGAACCGGCAGATCAACCGGGTGCTGCACATCATGGCCACCGTCCAGCTGCGGAACCCGACCGAGGGTCGTGCCTACTACGACCGCAAGAAAGCCACCGGCAAGAGCTCTATGGAAGCGATGCGCTGCCTGAAGCGACGGCTCTCGGACCTCGTCTATCGACAGATGGTCGACGACGCGATCACACACGCGACGACGGGCCCGGGAGGACAACAGGGAAACGACTCTGACTCCAGCGCGGCCGGCTCACATCCCACTGCCGACTCTTCGGACAAGCCACTTCCCGGACCCGCCAAGGACAAGCCTACGACCCCACTCCGGACGGCTTCTTGACACAGAGAGGAGCCATGAGCGGTCGATGCGCCATCCCAACACAGCCCAGCCGGTTCCCGACCAGCCCTCCGGTGATGTGACAGGGTGTGCCCCATCGGACACCACGACGGGGGAGGCGCTCACATGAACAGGCTGTGCGAGAACGGCCACGACGTGCGGGCGGGCATGTTCGTCTGCCCCGTCTGCGGTTCGGAGGACCTCGCCGAGCCGGAGCCGGGTCAGGTCCCGGTCGGTGAGCACGACGTGCCCCCGGTGGTGATGCGTCGCCGGCGGGCCGAGCATGAGTTGACTGGTTTCATCAACCGCGGCGTGGTCTTCGTCGTGCTGGGGTTCTTGGGAGGCTTGGTCTCGGTGTGGCTGGCCGCAGAGGGCAACGGGGGCGGCTCTGGTTTCTTTGCACTGGCGTCCTGGGCGATCGGCGCCGCAGGCGCGGCGTACGTGCTTTGCGGGATCATCGGCTGGGGAGTGAAGTACGGCAACGAGGCGACCGCGCGCGACGGAGAGCCCGCCGGGCAGGCGTAAGGCGCCTGGGCCCCAGGTTGCCCGGCGACTCGCACTCTCATCGGCTGCTTGTTTCATTGACTCTAGGACCGGTGCCTGGCGAGGCTCGGTCCAGGCGCCCGGGCTCGTCGCTCTCATTTCGGCTGCCCACGCTGCGTCGTGTGGCTCTCATTTGGCCTGCGCGGGGCCGGGCGTCGCCAGGGCCAGGAGAGGCTCAAGAAGGGTTTGCTCGCACTCGAAGCAGCGTTGCCCTCCCGGCTCGACAACCACGTGGTGGATCGAGCATCGGAGGACGCCATGCACAGCAGCACCGGGACCTGAGCCGGTGGTGATCGGGATGGACCCGCACAAGCGATCAGCGACGATCGAGGTGATGGACCGCTGACGAGGCCGTCCTCGGCGGGGGCCGGTTCGGCACCGACCGCGACGGCTACGACGGCGATGCTGCGCTACGGCCAGGCAGTGGCCGCGAGCGGGTCTGGGCGGTCGAGGGCTGCGCCGGCATCGGCAAGCACATCGCCCACCGGCTGCTGGCCGACGGTGAAGAGGTCGTCGACGTCCCGCCGAAGTTGTCCGCGCGGGCCCGGGTGTTCGCCACCGGGCAGGGCCGCAAGACCGATGCCACCGACGCCCACTCGGTCGCCGCTGGTCGGCACTCGGATGGCCGGCCTGCGTCCGGTCGGTCAACGACGAGCAGCTCGCGGTGCTGCGGATCCTGGTCGACCGGCGCCGATGCGCTCGGGTGAGGACCACACCCGGATGGTCTCCCAGCTGCACCAGCTGCTGCTCGAGCTGATCCCCGGCGGTGCGAAGAAGGACCTCTCGGCCCGCCAGGCCAAGGCCCTGCTCGCGAAGGTCCGCCCCCGCGACGCCGCCGGGAAGACCCGCCGGCCGCGTCGCCGCGGAGCTGATCAGCGACCTCGAGCGGATCTACGCGCGCAAGAAGGCCGCCGAACAAGGAGCTCACCGAACTCCTCACCGCGACCGGCACCGGCCTGCTGGACCTGACCGGCATCGGCCCCTCCGGCGCCGCCCGGCTGCTCGTCGAGGTCGGCGACATCACCCGCTTCCCCGACCAAGGCCCACTTCGCGTCCTGGAACGGCACCGCACCCGATCGACGCCTCCTCCGGCGACCAGGTCCGCCACCGCCTCTCCCGCAACGGGAAACCGGCAGATCAACCGGGTCCTGCACATCATGGCCCTCGTCCAGATCCGCAACCCCACCGAGGGCCGCGACTACTACGACCGCAAGAAGGCCGCCGGCAAGACACCCATGGAAGCCATGCGCTGCGTCAAACGACGGCTCTCCGACCTCGTCTACCAGGCACGATGCTCAACGACGCTTGCCACGGCACGCGCGACGGGCCCGGGAGGGCAACAGGGAAACGACTCTGACTCCAGCGCGACCGGCTCACAACCCCAACACCGGCTCTTCGGACAAGCCACTTCCCGGACCCGCCACCAGCCAGCCTAAGACACCACTCCCAAGGCCGCGTCTTGACACAGAAGGGGGCCAGATCCGTGAAAGTCTCGGCAGCGGACAGGCGGCGGAAAGACACACCCGGCGCACCGGCCCCTTCACTCGACCGGGATCGCCCGAAGGGGCACAGCCCGCGATCTGTCTCAGCAGAGGCGTCGGGGCCGACGCTGAGTGAACATCACGTATCGCTAGCCTGTGCCGGTGACTGACGAAGATCGGATCGGCGAGCTGCTCGCCCACTTCCCTGTGACGGTGGTGATTCCCGTTGCATGGGGCGACATGGATGCCATGGGCCACGTGAACAACGCCGTCTACTTCCGCTACTTCGAGTCCGCTCGGATCAAGTGCTTCGCGGAGCTCGGCCTGGGCTCGATCGAGCAGTCGGACGGCGTCGGACCGATCCTGCACTCGGCAAGCTGCCGGTTCCGGATCCCGCTGACTCACCCCGACACCGTGACGGTGGGCGCGCAGATCGGGGAGGTCGGCGACGACCGGTTCGTCATGCGGTACCGGGCTGTGAGCCACCAACACGGTGCGGTCGCTGCAGACGGCGAATCGCTGATCGTCACCTTCGACTACGCCACCGGCAGCAAGGCTCGGGTGTCGGATGAACTCGCAGCGCGTCTCATGGACTTGCGCAAAGCCTGATTACGGCTCGAAGCAGTTCCGGGGTCGCGCCTAAGCGGCGGTGTGACGCAGGTAGCGGCGCGGACGACGGCATGAGCTCACTCCCTTGAGAAACTGCTGGCATGGCAGATGGAGCGACTCCGGTCGGCGAGGTCGTGCTCGAGACGGATCGATCGGTTCTCAGACCGTGGCGTGTGGCCGAGGCCGCCCTCCAGCGTGAGTTGCGGATCGAGCGTGATCCACGAGTGCCACCGCACCGCCGCATCGACGCGGACGGGTACCCCACGGTTGCAGACCTCGAGGCGTGGATCCGCATCAACCAGCCATCGTCGGGGTACGAACGCGTGTGGGCCACGGTCTGGAATTGGAAGATCACCTCCCGCCGAGTGCTGGCCAAGCTCGGGTTCACAGAGACCGACCGGACTGAAGTTGACCCCGTGCGCGGGACGAATCTCTCCACCATGCAACGGCTCTGACGCCGATGAGCCCCCAGAACAGCTCCACCACACCATCAGGCGCCGGCTGTAACGTCGCATCGTGGCGACAAGGCCGACTGTGTGGCGAGCGCCTTGACCTTGGCCGCAGCGTTGGCCCTACCTCTCGTCGTTGATTGGGCAGTTGTGGGGCAGGTGGCCGCCGAAGGTGACGAGCAGAGCGGCGGCGTGAAAGGACGTCCAGGCGGTCGATGGCCTGAACCCGGCACGTACAACCTTCCGAAGCCGTCGACGAAGCCGAGCAGCACCAGCAACCCGACGATGTACGCCGGCGAGTGGCTGGCCGGCATGCCCTTCGAAGTGACCGTCGAGGGCGGTCTGGAGCTGCGGGCGGCGTCGCCGAAGTGGCAGCGAAGATGGCACGGTCGGTCACCGGGTGAGCTTGGTCCCGCCCCCGTCTTCCGCCCCCGCTGGTGCAAGCCGGCGAGGTCGCACGAAGTTCCCCTGACGCTGGGTGCGAAGTGGCGGAAGGATCGGCCTCGAGCCCAGTCCGGTCACGGTGAGGTCATGCGGTCGGCAGCGGTGGACTCGCCAGATCGCGTTCGATGCTGGCCGCAAGGTTCGCAGGCTCGCCAAGCACCCGTCCGGCCCGAGACACACCTTGTCCCCTCCCAGATCCCTGTGCGCCCATGGCTCGCGCGAGAATGGGCGCGTGAGGTTCGACGAGCAGCCCGGGGGACTGCGTGCTTACGCGGCCGATGTTGCCTCTCGTGTCCAGGTGGAAGTGCGTTCGCGCCGGAGGCAGGGGATCCAGCGCGCGAACGCTTTCGTCGACCGGTTGCCGAGCCCGGTGCGAGCGGGTGTTGACCTGACCGAACGCACCGTGCGCGACTCGGTGGCGGACCGCGTGCCGGGGCTCGCAGCCGAGGCCACGCTCTTCATCTTGATCTCCTTGCCCGCACTGCTGCTCGTGGTGCTCGGATCACTGGGCATGGTCGCGGGAAGCCTTGGGCCGGCGGGGAACCACCAGCTCGACCGGTTGGTGTTCGACGTTCCCCGCACCTTCATGTCGAGCTCCACCTATGCGTCCTATGGGTCCCTCGCCCAGCAGGTCGTCGACAACGGTCGTGCCGACGTGGTCGGGATCGGGGCCCTGCTGGCGTTGTGGACCGGGTCACGAGCCACCAGCCGGGTGCTGGAGACGCTCGTCATCGCCTACGACATCGAGTCGCCCCGGCCGGTCTGGCGGCGTCGGCTGCTGGCCCTTGCGCTGACGATCGGAGCCCTGCTGGGTGCGGTCGCGATCCTGCCCCTCCTGGTGCTGGGCCCGCGTCTGGTGAGGCACGTCGCGCCGGAAGGCGTCGCGTCGGCGACGCTGACCGCCCTGAACCTGGGGTACTGGCCGGTGCTCGGGCTGTTCGTCATGGCCGGGCTCACGAGCATGTACCACGTGGGCGTCCCGTGGCGCACGCCGTGGCTACGGGACCTGCCAGGCGCGGTGCTCGCCATGGCACTGTGGTTCCTCGCCGCGGCCGGTCTGCGTGCCTACCTCGCGCTCAGCGGGCTCGGAGGTGAGGATGCGGGCAACGCGGTCTACCGGCAGCTCGGCACCCCGATCGCGGTCGTGCTCTGGCTCTACGTCTCCTCGGTGGCGGTGCTGCTCGGCGCCGAGCTCAACGCCGAGATCGAGAAGAAGTGGCCCACGATCGACCGTGGCACGCAGGAGGCCACCTTGGCCGAACAGAGCGGGAGATGACCTGGTCCGCAGACCACGCCGACATGGCGCGTTGCGATGAGCGATCCGCCACCGGCAGGCTTTGCGCACCCATCGGCGTGCGGCGCGGGGACGTCTCGCAACAGACACAGGTGTGGGACGACGGCGCTGCGACGCATTTCCGGCAGCAAGTTGAACCCCGTGGGGTTCCGGTAGCTAACGCGACGGGGCAACGCTACGGCGCATCACGGTGTTCTTCAGGCCCTTGGGCCGGATGAAGTCGAAGCCGGCGCGCTCGTAGACGGCTCTCGTGCCGTTGTAGAGGAACGACGAGGACAGCCGCCGCTCCCCGGGGATGTGGGGGTAGCCCTCGACGATGCCGCCGCCCGCCTGCGCGATCAGGTCGAGCGCACCCTCTAGGGCGACGGTCACCAGACCGTGCTGGCGGAAACGCTTGTCGACGAAGATGCAGGTGACCCGGTAGTCGGGCTCGAGGTCCTGCTCCTCGAGATATTGCTTGCTGTGGTGGATGTCGGGAAGCTCGGCCGGGGTGCCGTACTCCGCCCAGGCGATCGCCTCCTCGCCGTCTTCACCGTCGCGGACGACCAGCGCCGCGTGGGCGACCCCCTCCTCGACCAACCGCTCCTTGAACGCCCGGTTGCCGTCGTACCCGGGGACGTGGTCGGTGCGCTCGGCATGGAACTTGACACACCAGCACCCGCCGAAGATGCCGTTGTGCCGCTCCACCAGTGCTGCGAAGAGCGGCCACGTGTCCGGGGTCAGCGGCTTGATCGTCGTGGAGCCCGGGTCCTGGGTCGCCATGGCACCGACCGTACCCGAGCCAGCGCCCTGGCCACCGCTCATCCTCCTTCGACCTGTCGCTGCGGCTGCTCCCCGGGGCGCTGGGCGACTACGAAGACATCGTCCTTGGGGCGACCGGAACCCGGTCCGCTTTCGGGAAAGGGCGCTCGCAGCGACTTCGACATCACGCATCGAGTTTCGACTTGCCGGTCGAGCAGTTCGACCTCGTTGCGTCTCAACGGTCGCGATGTGTCAGAGTTCGCGCCTCCGCGGCTCGGGTGGACCCCAGGAAGCCCACCGAGCGCAAGCGGACGTCGGCCGCCCTCCTCTCACTGCGCCACGCCGAACCGCCTCGGTCAGCGTCATCGAGCTTGGCCTCGACACAGCGCGCTCCGCGAACATCGCCCCGGTTGGGCGGCTCTGCTGACCAGGAGCGCCGAGGCATAGGTCCGCGGGACCCCCGGCGACGAAATCCGGGACGCCACGAGGCGGGCGCCAACCTGTGGTTCGGGGACGCCGACGAGCCCGAGACCCCGCGACAGCGGTTCCACGTCGAGGTCTGGTGGCGCCCGAGGAACGAATCGCCCCTGCCGTCGCCGCGGGTGGGACCCCGTCGATGACAGCGACGCGCCGTCGCTCACCGTGTTCGCCGACCAGTACGGCAACAAGGGAGTGTTGTGCGTCGACGTGTCCGCCGCGACGAAGGACTGAACCGCCGACTCGGGTGACCCGAGGCCTGGCGCGGGTCACCTCCTAGACACTTCAACGACGTCGTCCCGGTAGCTGACTCCCAACCGGTCACGCTCCGCGTGACGATCCACCTGCGGGACCTTGACACGTCACGTCACTCGCGGCGGAGTGACGCGGGTGCCGTCCCGGCGGTAGGACGCGCCGAGTATCGATGTCAGTCATGGGTCGGCTGGCGGTGCGGGATCGCAGCGGCGATCATGAACAGGGCCAGGAAGGTGTAGTAGTACAAGGCGACCCACAACCCGCGCGGTGTCGTGACAGCGAGATCCGCCCCAGCGAAGGATTCGACCGTCAGCGCCCAGATCGGGATGGCCGTCAGGGACAGGAGCCCGCAGGCGAGCCGGGCTGGGAACGGTCCCCGTCCGGAGATGGCGTACCCGCCGGCCAATGCATAGAGCGGTACGCCGATCGCGCCTCCGCCCACGCCGTCCTCGAAGATCCCGAGCACTCCCAGGAGGCCCTCGCTGAACAACACCGCTGAGAACAGGAGTGGTGACAAGGCAAGCCAGCGCCAGCCCCTAGGACCGCCCAGACGCCGCAGATGCTCTGCCCAACCGAGGAGCAGGCCGATACACAGCCCGGGCAGAAGTATGTAGCCGAAGGTTCCCGACCAGCTCACGCTCGAGTCCTCGTGCCCGATCTGTGCCATGAAGCCTCGCAGGCCAGCCGCCCATGCCAGTCCACACAGACCACCGACCATGACCCGCGCGACACCACGGCTTCGGTGACGCACTCGTTCGGGCGAAGTCACCACGGAAGTCGACATCGACACCACATCCTCTCGGCCATACACGTGCGCTCCCCACGCCGGGGACCCGGTGACGCTCCCAGACGAGTGATCCTCAGGGGCGCAGCCCCGGCCGTAGCGCCACGGCGCACACCACGGCGCCGCTGAGCGCGATTCCCAGCCACACGATTCGCACGGTGTCCGGGAAGTCGCCGATCGGGTAGAGGGTGCCCCAGCTGAACATCCCCGCGAGTGTCACCGGCGCCACGGCGGCCAGGGCGACCACCGGCGCGAGCAGCGCGCCGGGCGTCGGCACCAATCGTCGGGAGGCCAGGGCTGCGGAGCCGGCTACGAGCAGGAGGGTGGCGCCGCCCAGCAGCCACCAGCCCGGCCGCACGAATGGGACGTCGCCGGGTCGCAGCGCCACCACAACGACCCAGACCGACAGCGGCAGCAGCGTCACGCCGAGCCGGGCGGTCCGTCGCCATCCCGCGCCACGCGGCGTCACCGCCACCACCGGAAGGGCGTCCTCGTCGTAGACGAACGCGGCTGCTCCGGCACAGCAGGCGAGAACGGTGGGCGCGAGCACCCCGGCCACGTCCGGCCAATGCACCTCGAGCAGTGCGGTGGCAGCGGCGGCTGCGCAACACGCGAGGACGGGGAGCCAGGCGACGCCGTGACGGAGGTACCACAGTCGAGCGCTCACCCGGTCACCCTGGACGGGATCGGGTCGGAGTCCCGGTTGTCGTGGTTGCCTGTCGTGGCTGCCAAGGCGAAGAGCACGAGCGCGGTCGCCGCGACAGCCGCGACGAGAGCGCCGAACCGCGGTGTCCGGGCGGTGTGGTCGTGCCACATCGCGCCTAGGACGGCGAGGACGCAGAGGGCCAGCATGTAGCCCAGGTAGGCGCCGGGGTTGCCGGCGATCAGCGTCTGGGTGCCGTCAGCGTTGTTCCCGGTGTGGAAGATCGCCCACGGCACCCAGAGCCGCCACTCGGAGCTGCTGGTCTCAAGGAGCGGGGCCTGTCCGAGCAGGCTCACCACGATGAGGGCCACCACAGCCATGGCCGATGCGCCTCGGAATCGGAGCCAGCGGCCGGTCAGGACGCCCAGCAGCGCACCGCCGAGACACGCGGCCGGGCACATCAGCAGGATGCTCCACACCTGCCAGTCGGGCAGGGTGCCGAACCACCACTCCTGCGGGGCCACGCCGATCACCTTCGCGGCGACGACCAGGACGACCGAGTACGCCAGCCCGGCCAGGAACGCCGGGATGCCGGTCGCGGCGAACGCGAGCGTCCGTCGAGCCTCGGTGCCCGGGGCCGTGGCAACGGCCTCGACGGCGACCTCGGTGGAACTGGTGAGCCGCGCGGCGGCGATCACGCTGGTCAGGCCGATGTAGAACGCGCCCAGCAGTGGCAGGGTGAGCACGACGGGCACCCCGTCATCGGTGACGAGGACGAGGTACAACCCCAGTACGACGAAGCCGAGGACGACGCCGAGCAGGAAGACGGGGTGACGCGCCATCCGGCGTGCCTCGATGGCGGCCATCGCCCGGTGCCCGGCGAGGCCGGACGCGGGCACGGAAAGGCTGCTCATGGTCGCTCCAGGCGTGGTTGGAATGAATGGGACCGGCAGGTCAGGCAGGTGCGCGGAGCCGCTGCGCATCATGGCCGAGCATCAGCAGGTAGGCGTCCTCGAGGGTCGGCTCGGCGGGGTTCGCGCCGGCTGGCGGCGTACCCCCGACCACGTGGTGGCGACCGGTGCCGGTGCGCCAGCTGACCAGGGCGTCGTCGCCGGGCTCGTCGGCCAGCCAGACCCGACCGACGGCGGTGGCGACCAGGTCGGTGACGGCGCCGTCGAAGCGCACCGTCCCGCCCGCGAGCACGACCACGCGTTCGCAGAGGGCCGCGACGTCGTCGGTCTGGTGGGTGGACAGCAGCACGGTCGAGAGGTGGCCGAGGTTGGAGAGCGTGCGCCGCAGGTCGGCGCGCTGTGCGGGGTCGAGGCCGGTGGTCGGCTCGTCGAGCACGATCAGCCGTGGGTCGCCCAGCAGCGCCTGCGCCAGCCCGACCCGCCGGCGCTGTCCGCCGGAGAGCCGGCTCACCCGGACCGTCGCCTGGTCGGTGAGGTCGACGACGTCGAGCACCCGTCGCACCTCCTGGGTGCGGCGCTCGCGGTCGTTCCATTCCTTGAGGACCGCCACGTACTCGACGAACCCGAAGGCCGTCATGTCCGAGGGGTAGCCGAGCTCCTGCGGCAGGTAGCCCAGCTCCCTGCGCACCGCGGTCACCTCGGCGTGGGAACGGTGTGGGTCGCGCCCGAGCAACCGGACCTCGCCGGCGTCGGCGGCGATCGAGGTGGCGACGATGCGCAGCAGCGTGGTCTTGCCGGCGCCGTTGGGGCCGAGCAGCCCCGTCACGCCGTGGTCGAAGGTGAGACCGACGTCGGCGAGCGCGTGCCTGCGGCCGTACCGCTTGTCCACGCCGGTGAGCTCGACCGTGCTCCTGGGGACGTTCACAGCGCCACCCCCCGCTGCCGGTCGAGGCCGAGCCGGACCGCGATGACCGTGCAGGCGGCCACGGCCAGTGCGAGGTAGATGCCCTGCTGACCGGCTTCGACCGGCCAGGCCGGGTCCAGGCCGCCGCGCGTCGAGGCGACCACGACGGAGGACCATCCGAGCAGCACGACCGTTGCCGCCGCCCGGGGGCCGACGAACCCGGCCAGTGCCAGCAGCACCGGCACCAGCGCCAGGGCCGGGCCGAGCCACGCGGCGGCGAGCCACGGCGGCCCAGGCACGGCGAGACCGAGCAATGCGGTGACCGGCAGCACCGACACCAGGACGGCGAGCGTACGCAACAGGATCAGCCTGGTGCGGCCGTACGGCGCGGTGGCGACCAGCGCCTCGAGCGGGTCCTGCCGCGGTCCGTAGGCGACGGCGACGCCGAGCACCGGCGCCAGCGGTGCAATGAGGAGGAACGGCGCGAGCGCAGTCCCGCCGGACACGTACGCCGCAAGGGTGGCGAAGGACAGCGACAGGAAGGCCCCGACCAGCCAGGCGCTGCGCAGGGAGGCCGCGCCGGCGAGCAGCACGGCGGTCGGCTCCGGGAGCCCGAACCGTCGGGCGAGTCGGAGGGGGTAAGGCAAGGGTGGGCGTTCCACGGCCTCGCGGATGCCGGCCCACGTGCGCTCCACCAACTGCGGCTCGAGCAGCGGCCCCACCGCCGCCCGACAGGTCTCGCATCGACTGATGTGCTGCTCGACCGAGGCGCCGGTGACGGCGTCGAGGGTTCCGGCGAGGTAGCTCGACAGCAGCTCCGGGCCGGCGTGCCAGCCCTGGGTCCCGGTGGTCATCGCCATCCCTCCTGCGGCTCGGTGAGCGCGGTCCTCAGCTGCGCCTTGGCCCGGTGGAGCCGCGTCTTCACGGTGTTCTCGCGGACGCCCAGCAGTCGCCCCGCCTCCTTCGCGGTCAGGCCGTCGAGAACGACCGCCTGCACCACCGAGCGGAACTCGGGAGACAGGCGCCGCAATGCCGCGGCCAGGTCGCCGTACTCGACTCCGAGGAGCACCAGGTCCTCGGCGGACGGCAGCACCTGCCGCGGCGCCGTCGGCGCGTCCCACTCCGGGATCAGCACCACGTCCTTGCGGGAGCGCAGCCGCGACACCATTCGCCGGAACGCGATGCCCCACAGCCACGCACCGACCTCGCCGTCGTGACGGAATCGCCGCGCGTCCTTCCAGAGCGCGACGAAGGTGTCCTGCACGACCTCGACGACGATCTCGGGATCGTTGCAGCGGCGGAGAAGCCGAGCGTGCAGCCAGGCGCCGTGCCGGTCGTACAACTCCCGCAAGGCGCCCGTTTCCCCGTCCGCCACAGCGGCGACAAGTTCCGCGTCGGTCGCGGCCGGGATGGTGCCCATGACCTCACTGTCGCACTGTCGACCTGGTTTGGTTCCCGGCTGCCTAGGCCGGATCCCGGGAGGGCGACCTGGCGCCGCGGCGGAGGATCGTTTCCGACCGAATCTCGGCATGTCCATGAAAGTGGCGCCGACAGGCGGCGAAGTGACGTACCAGCGGTCGAGCGCCGGTCGGAGACACAGGATGTTGCTGCGCTTCTTCCTCGGCGGATTCGGCTGACTCGGGTCTCGCGGACTGGCATCCGTGTTCTTCTTCCAGGAACCAGGACGAACCCTTACGATCAGGCGTCACATCGGACATATACAAACCTCGGGGCCCACAATGCGCGTCGCCAGCGCCCTCCTTTCCGCCGCTCTGGCGGTCACCCTTCTCACTCCCGTGGCGGCGCAGGCATCCGACCCACCGCCCGAGTCCTCCACCTCCACGGTGCTCCCGCCGTACTGGACGACCAGGCTGCCGGCCCGCCAGCTCGTGACGGTCTCGGACCAGTACGCCATGCACCGGCGCGTGTGGAACCAGAACGGCGGCTACGCCGGGTTCCCGATCGTGCGGCTCTCGGACGGCGCGGTGGTCTCGTCGTACCACTCCTCCGACTTCCCCGGGGCGAACTTCAACCTGATGCGGCTGGACGGGGACGCGCTGCTGGTGCAGTACCCAGCCGGCACGACAGACAACGGGCGCGTCGACGTGGTCGACCCGGAGACGTTCAAGGTCCGCGGCGAGCTCGTGGTCCCCAGTGACGAGTCCCACCTCGCAGCCGGGGCCGACTGGCTGCTCACGCTGTGGCGCAACCCTTCCGGCACGCTGATCGCCCGCCTGCACTTCCTCGACCGCCCGACGATCGACGTGACCATCCCCGACAGCGCGATCACCGGCTCCTCCCGGCTCGTGGGGCGGATCGGCGACGTGGTCTACCTCGCCCAGAACTCGACGTTGGCGGCGCTGGACCTGGTCACGGGCGCGGTGACGCGCCTCGTCGGCCCGAATGCCACGGAGATCTACCCTTACGGCTTCTGGAACGGGCCCTTCGTGGACGGGGACCGGGCCGTCCAGCTCGAGACCGACTGGACCGCCCGGACGGTGAGCGCCAACTGGTACGACGCTGAGACGTGGACCGAGCACCAGACCGCGCTGGGCAGCATGGACGGCGGCGGCTACTACCCGTTCGGCGACGATCTGCTGCGCACCACCGGTCCGAGCGACGGGCCGTACACGCTCTCGCGCGTCGACCTCGACACCGGCACCAGCACGTCCCTGCCCGGTCAGCTGATCGACGCGAAGCCCGACGGCGCGGGCGGTCTGGTGGTCACCCAGGACGACGACCCGGACGACTACCTCGGCGTGATCGCCGACGACGGCACCGGTGTACGGCGTGTGGCCACGTTGTCTCGGGTGCCGTACTACATGGAGGACGTGCACCTGGACCGCGGCAGCGTCTCCGCGGTGGCCGGGATCAACGAGCAGATCGCGGTGGGCACGACGGCCGACGGCACGTCCCCGTGGACCGAGCAGGCGCACGCCTTCACCACCGCCGGCGACGCCAGGCTCGAACGCATCCCTGACCCGACCACGTACTCGTCGTCTCACTGGCAGCTCAGCTGGCCGGGCGGCTCCCGCACGATCGACGCCTACCGCGTCCGGCTCGGCCACGGGGGCGAGCTGGCGATCATCGGGAACGGCACCGTCCAGCGGGTGCGGCCAGCGTCCGACGGTTCCGTCGACGTCTCCTCGCCGGTGCCCGGTACGACGGCGGCGGCGGACGGTTCGTGGGTGTGGTTCGCGCCCGGCGCGGACCACCTGGTGCACGGGTTCGACGCCGACGACCCGCGCCGCACGCGCGAGGTCGACGCGGGAGTCAGCTGCGCGTCGTCCACGGTGGACGTGCGCGGCGACTTCATGCTGCTCGCCTGCTCGACGAAGGGGTACAGCTATGTCGTCGACCTGACCGGCAAGCTGCCGACCTGGCGGGTGCCGGTGTCGAGCACCCAGCCGTCGATGCCGCGGCTCGGTGACGGCTTCTTGGTCTACAACTACTTCAACGCGTGGACGCCCGAGCGGGACGCCTTCACCGGCCTGCGCGTCGCGGACCTGACCGCGCAGCACCGCATCACGTCCATCCGCGACGTCGCCACCGACGGCCGCTACGTGGCCGACGACGCTGACAGCCACCGGATCGCCTACGTCAACAGCTCCGGACTGGCGACCGTGCGTGACCTCACCCGTCCGGACGCTACTGCGCCCGTGCCGGGACCCGGGGGCCTCGACACCCCCGCTGCGGTCGCGTCGACGGTGCCGGTCGCCGCGGCGTACGGCCAGACCTGGGGGGACGCGTCGTACGGGATCGAGTCGAGCAGCGGCACCGCCACGGTTGACGTGCGCACTCGCACCCGCACAGTCGGCAGCGACTGGTCGGACTGGACGACGGCGCCGCAGGACGGGGACACCGCCTCCGCGACCGTGGACGTCGAGCCGGGGCACGGCGTGTGCTTCTCCTCGCGCGGCGTCGACCGTGCCGGCAACACCAGCGACTGGTCCGCGCCCAGGTGCACGACCGTCGACGGCGCCGGCCCCACCAACGGACGGCTGTCCCATCCGGGCCGGTTCGCGCTGCCGGACGACAACGGCAGGATCTCGTTCGGCTACGGCGCGACCGACGACTTCGGGATCGCGTCGTACGACGTGCAGACGCGGCGGGCCAAGCCGGGGCACCTCCTCGGCGGCTGGGTCGACCGGCGCACCGCCACCACCGCCACCCGGCTTTCGGTGCCGGCCCCGGCGGGCAGCGAGTGGTGCGCGCGGTTCCGGGCCCGGGACCTGGCTGGGAATGTCTCGTCCTGGTCGGGCGCCCGGTGCACCTCGGTGATCTTGGACGACCGCGCGCTGGCGGCCTGGGGGCCCACCGCACGGAAGACCTCCTCACTGGCCTTGGCGCACACCGTGACGGTGCTGCGGCGCAAGGGGGCCGGCGCCGAAGGGCCCGGGACCCAGCGGGGCCGCACGCTCGCTGTGTGGGTGCTGCGCGGGCCGGGTCAGGGCACCATGGTGGTGCGCGTCGGGGACCGTCGCCTCGCCCGCCTGGCCACGGCCGCCCCGACCTGGCGCCGGACGCGGGTGCTCTTGCCGATGAAGCGCAGCGGACCGGTGCGCTTCAGCGCGGCCGGTGGTGGTCCGGTCCGGGTCGACGCGTTCACGGTCGAGCGTTGAGGGGTCCGTGGTCCTTGCGGCGCTCGAAGACCCCGCGGGGATCACGGTGCTGGTCCCCGAGCCCAGCGACCGACTTGAGGACCGGGGACGTGGATCGTGGATGGGACGCCGCGCTGGTCGAGCAGGTCCGGCACCCTCTTGTCGGCGCCCAGGGAGTTTGACGCTTCCTCTGTGGTGCCACTTACTGGGCTACTAGACGATTCCCGTAGGGCCGGTGACATCTCTGCTGACCCCCACGACCTGTCTGAAGCCGGGTCGCCTCGTGGCTGGTACGGACTGGGGGAGAGCACCAGGGTGCCGCCTGATGCGTGCCGCACTTGTTCCCCGTTTATTGGATCGCAAGACAGCAAACAGGGCATGCCACGGATCAGTACGGCGGGGGAGTGCGCAGTATTTGCACAGGTCAGGGCATCATTTGGCAGACGAGCGCAAGAAGTTGCCGCCTGGAGCACTGGACAAGGGGTCCCAGGTTCAAATCCAGTCAGCCCGACCGATGAAATACCAGGTCTCAGGCCGTCTCCGCTCGCGGAGGTGGCCTCTTCCTCTTCCCTGGCCTGTGGCAGGACGCGAGATGCCGATCAGCGGATACGGCGTGAGCCGTACCTGGCGATGGACCTCCAGTTGGCCAGGTACTGGCCGTAGGCCATTCTGCCCACGATGTTGATCGTGACGTCGTCCCCGTTCATCAACGTCCCGCCCCAGTTCTGGCTGCCGGTGTGGACCCGCCACGAGGAGGTGTCCGCGCCGTACACCCCGTTGATGAGCATGTACTTCTGGTGCGTGCGGAGATCCGCTACACCGTCGCGGTTCAAGTCGTGCCGACTGTCCCACAGCCTGACGCCACCCCGCCGCGCCGACCGTTTCAGGATGTCGACGACCGTGTGGCTCGGGGCCCCGTAGACGACCGACACGTCGCAGCCGCGGTTGTCGAGCTCGACGACCCTCCTGGCGATCCGTGCGCCTCGTTCGTTCAGCCAAGCGAACATGGCGATGTGGATCGCAGTGCGCCCGCGCCTGCCGGAACCGCCAGTGGCCCCGCGGCAGCGCACCTTCGCGAGGTCCTCGAGAACAGGGTCGCGGTACACCGTCAGGGGGAAGAACCGTGAGGTGTAGCGACCGCGGACGAACTCGCGGAACCGGTCGCCGTCCAGAGGTGTGTCCTGCGCCATCTCGGTGAAGATCGACGCGTAGTCGCGGAACATCGCCGGGTTCCTCTTCACGGTGAAGAGGTCGTTCCAGCCGCGCCCTGCGCCGCCGCGGTTGAGGTTCGACGAGCTCACCATCATCACGTTGCGTGCGGTTCCGGACTGGGAGAACAGGTAGAACTTCGAGTGGTTGTTGGTCATGCTCCGGTCGCCGCGGCAGCTGCCCCGGCAGAACACGAGAAAGCTCCGGTCGGGGCCCCACGGCAGGGCGTTGCCATTGTCGTCGCGATAGGGCTCCCCGGTTTCGGGGTCGACGTTGTCCGCGTTGAGGACGCCGGCGACCCGTCTGCTCACGGTGGTGCTGCCTTGGTCACCGTCCAGCACGATCTGCACCTGCACACCGCGGGCATGAGCCCTGATGAGGGCGTCCGCCGAGGAGACGCTGTCCATGAGGTAGCTGGAGATCAGGATCCGTGCCCCGGACGGGGCCCGTCGGATGGCCTCGTCGACGTGGTGGATGATCCGCCACCGCGCCGCGAAGCCACCCTGTGGGTCGTTGAAGACGCCGCCGCCGGCAGGCTCCCACGCGGCAGCGCTCGGTGCCCAGGCGGCCAGGGCGACCCATGCGCAGACGATGGTTGTGACGCGTCGAGCGACCATGGATCCCCCCGGGGGTACCCAGTCACCCTAGGGCTCACTCCGCCTGGTCCGGATCCCAAGAATGGGGCAACATCCGGGGTGCTTCGACGACGAAGCCCCAGGCGAGGCAGGTGCTCGCCTGGGGCTTCGCGGGTCCGACGTGAGGCTCAGCTGCCGTAGAGGGCGGCCGCTCCCTGGCGGTCCGTGTTCGTCATGCTCAGGTCGTCCGAGGTCCCGTTGCACTGCGGGTAATGCATGATCGACGAGGAGTCGTACGGCGTCAGCGGCCGCCAGTTGTTGTCCTCGAAGCAGGTGCCCGCCTCGGGCCGGGTGTGCTCGTGCCGGAAGCCGAGGGTGTGGCCCAGCTCGTGGCCCAGGATGTTGCCCGGAGTCCAGGAGCCGGAGTTCATCAGCGAGGTCGCGTTCACGAGGATGTTGCGGCTGCGCTTGGTGGTGCTGGGGAAGAAGGCGCGTGCGATGTACTGCTGGGTGTTGGTCGGCTCGATCGAGAACAGCACCGAGTTGTTGCGGGTGGTGCACTTGGAGTCCTGGGACGGCACGTAGACGTAGTCGATCGCCGAGGAGGCGCCCTCCCACAGCGCCGTGCCCTGCGCCGCCGCGTTCACGACGTTGGCCTTGTCCGAGCCGAACTTGTCCGAGACGCAATAGGTCAGGTTGCCGACCTGCGCGGAGCTCCACTTGTCGTCCTTGCCGTTCACCGTGTTCACGATGAGGCCGTCGTCGACCTGCCGGCCGTTGTGCTGGTTGCCCACCATGGCGTCGTAGAACTGGCGCAGCCGCCCGGCGTCGGCGACGGGCTCGTCGCCGTTCACGATGTACTGCGTGTCGGTGTCGATGAGGCTGTCGGCCCGGAACTCCTGGTACGACGGCACGTCGGACTCACTGGCCATGGTGGGAGCGAGCGTCGACAGGGTGAGCGCGCCGGTCGCGAGGGTGGCGAGGGCGGCGCCCTTGATCGTGCGTGAGGTCATCGGACTTCCTTCTGGAGAGGAACAGGACTCCGGAAGTGAAACCCGACCGCCCCGCTGGGTCCAGCAGATGGACGGCTCACGTTCTTGCAGTGCACAGACCTGCGAAACCCCCTGGCGCGGGGCTCAGGTCTCTTCCGATTGACCAGGGGCCTCCGTCCGACCGGGCCAAGCGCGCCGGCAGCGTCAACATCGCCCAAGCGGCGCCGTCGGGGCACGGCAGCCGACCGCATTGTCCCGGTCGCTCAGTCCAGACAGAACTCGTTGCCCTCGACGTCCTGCATCACGAGGCACGACTCGTTGACCCCATCGGCGACCAGTAGTCGCACGCGAGCCGCGCCGAGCGCCTCCAGCCGCGTGCACTCGGCCTCGAGTGCGGCCAGACGCTCGTCACCCACAAGGCCGGTGCCCACCCGCACGTCGAGGTGCAGCCGGTTCTTGACCACCTTGCCTTCGGGAACGCGCTGGAAGAACAGTCGCGGGCCAACGCCTGAGGGATCGACGCATGCGAACGCCGAACCCTGCTGCTCAGGCGGCAGCGCGCGATCGAAGTCGTCCCAGGTGGCGAACCCCTCAGGTGGCGGCGGTACGGCGTACCCCAACACCTCGCACCAGAAGCGAGCGACGCGCTCAGGTTCCGCGCAGTCGAAGGTGACTTGGAAATGTTTGACCGACGCCATCGGTCCACCATAGGGGAGCGACCCAGCCATTGCCGCAGGGCTCACGGTCTCGCGATCCGTCCCATGGAGGTAGCGCTGTCATCACAGCCAGCGCGGCCCTCTGGCGGGCGCCGCGTCCAGGTACGCGGCGAGTCTGCTCTGGTCCCGGCTCAGCTCCTTCGCGTCGTAGCCGAGGTCACTGGAGGCGGCTTCGGCCGAAGGGGTAGGTGCGTTCGCGCGAGCACAACGACTCTGCCCTGCTCGCCCCGACAGGCTCTCTCTGCCCTCTCCACGCCGACGCAGCGGGGCCGGAGATCGTGTTGCGCGTTGGTCGTGTGTGGCAAGGCCGCTGGAAAAGAAGTCCGTGTCGCGCGGACCCAACCGTTCGGGCGCCTGATTGCATCAGATAGGTGTCCGTACACGTGGAACGGGGGAGTTCGTGCGCCAAGCTGACGAGGCCGACTACGAGGAGTTCTATGCCTCGGTATGGCAGCGGCTGTTCAGGCTGAGCTACGCGATCAGCGGTGACGCCGGCCGAGCCGAGGACGCCGTCCAGTCGGCCATGGCGAAGGCGTACGCCTCCTGGCGGCGGGTCAGCTCCGCCGACCACCCGGAGGCCTACGTGCGTCGGATGGCCGTGAACGAAGTCCTCGGTGCCCAGAGGCGAGGCTGGTGGAAGCTCGAGCGAGCCGGTCACGTACCCGACCTCGGCGTGGCGGCCGGCAGTACCGAGCAGGATGTCGTCGATCGTGCGGACCTCTGGGAGGCGTTGATGTCGCTGGCGCCGAAGCAACGCGCCGTGCTCGTGCTGCGCTACTACGAAGACCTGAGCGAGCAGCAGATAGCGGAGGTCCTCGGTTGCAGCCGGGGCACCGTGAAGTCCCAGGCGGCCGATGCACTCGCCAACCTCCGTCGCCGTTATGCCTCGGCCGGCGACCTCGTCCCCGGGGGAGACCTTTCATGAGAGTCGAAGAACAGCTGTCCGCGACGATCAGCGCCCGCGTGCAGGACCCCCGACCCGTGTCCGACCTACCCGGGGCCGTCCTCGAGGGACGCCGGATTCGCAGGAGGCGGAACGTCGCGGCGGTCGCCGCGCTGGCGGCCGTGTCCTCGGTGGCCGCGGGCGTCGTCATGGCGTTGCCCTCGGTGCCCGACCTGGTCGCACCGGAGCCCGAACGGTTCGCCTCGGCCGGTCGGCTCGACTTCACGGAGGGCGCCCGGGCGTTTGCAAGTCCGGACGGAGGGGTGTGGATCGGTGGGAGGTCCTTCTCCACCCAGAAGATGGGCTACCTGGACACGGAGGCCACCGCCACGCCGTACGGTCTGGTCTTCTTCGACAAGGCCGACCAGCCGCACCTGCTCGCACGTGACGGCTCCGACGTGCTTCTGGCTCCCACCCCGTCGGAGCACAACCCCCGCTTCCATGCCTCTGCGAAGGCGGACGCGCAACTGCCGTTGGTCGCCTTCACCCAGTCCACCGACGACGGCGTGACGGTATGGCTCCACGGACTGGACACCGGCCGCAGCCTCGACTCCTTCACCGTGCCGTGCTCCGGGGCGAGCTGCGAGGACGTTCGCGTGGACGGTGTGGATCGCGGTCTGGTGTTCGTCAGGACTGAGAAGGGGACCTTCGTGTGGGACCCGAATGCCAGCGGGGCACAGCGTTGGACCCTGCTCGGCAAGGGAGGCTTCCGCGTTGCCGACGTACGCAACGGTCGCGTGCTGTGGTCCGGGGCGCCTCCCGCGCCGGCTTCGAACAACCCGGTCGCAGAGTGGGAGTTCACCCAGGGGGCGATCGACGCGGAGCTGTCGTACGACGGAGGCCACGTCTTGTACTGGTCACCGATCCTCGAGCCGACGGAGCCGAGTGGTCGACCGCTGCGGCTTCAGGTGAAGAAGGCGCAATGGTTCACGTTCGACACCGACGGCTCCGTGCTTGCGGCCACGTCGGAAGGTCGGGGCTGGCGCAGCCGCATCTACGACTGTGAGATCCCCTCGGGCTCGTGCGAGCAGATCGGGCGGATCCCCACCAGGAGTGGAGACCCGGTCTTCATCGGCAACGACATGTGACTCCGCAGCTCAGGAGGCATCTGGCCTTTACCGGCCCAACGATCCTCTTCACCGCCCACGGCCGGACATCGACCTCGCTGACCCGCGCCGCGGCCACCACGATCGGGTCAGGAAGCGAGTCGCCTCACGGAGTCGACCCCCAGCCTTCGTCCAGAAGACCCGGCCGGAGCGTCGGGCACACGCTCGCGGCGGAAGGACGCGCTCACGAGCCCCGGCCTGACCGGCCGGCCACGGGGTGCGCGAGGATCATGACGTGGAGATCAAGGACGCCCTGCTGCGCGCGCAGGAGGCCGCCGCCCCCGAGGTGGGTCGCGGCCGGCTCGCCGAGTACATACCCAGCCTTGCGGAGGTGGATCCGTTCCAGTTCGGGATGGCGGTCGCCTCCTGCGACGGCCAGGTGCACGTGGTCGGCGACGCCGACGTGCCCTTCTCGGTGCAGAGCATCAGCAAGGTCTTCACCCTCGCGCTGGTCATCGCCGCCGAGGGAGAGCGCATCTGGGAACGGGTGTCACGCGAGCCGTCGGGAAATCCGTTCAACTCCCTGCTCCAGCTCGACCAGGAGGCGGGGCGGCCGCGCAACCCGTTCATCAACGCCGGAGCACTCGTCGTCACCGACCGGCTGCAGGCGCTGACCGGGGACGCGAGCGGCACACTTCGCGACCTGATGCGCAAGGAGAGCGGCCGCAAGGACGTCGGCAGCGACCCCGAGGTCGCCCGATCGGAGCTCGAGGCCGGGCACCGCACGTCGGCGCTCGCGCATTTGCTCGCGAGCTACGAGAACCTGGAGTGTCCCGTTGACCAGGTGATCGAGCAGTACGTCGCGCAGTGCGCTCTGTCGATGACGTGCCGCGAGCTGGCGCTCGCCGGGCTGTTCCTGGCCAGCGACGGAGTGCTCTCCGACGGGTCTCGGCTGCTCAGCGAGCGGCAGGCGAAGCGGGTCAACGCCGTGATGCTCACCTGCGGCACCTACGACTCGGCCGGCGACTTCGCCTACCGAGTGGGACTGCCCGCCAAGAGCGGTGTCGGGGGCGGCATCCTGGCCGTCATCCCCGACCGGGGTGTCGCCGTCGTGTGGAGCCCCGCGCTGGGCCCCTCCGGCAGCTCGGCGGCCGGGCTGGCCGCGCTGGACGCGTTCACGACGTACTCCGACTGGACGGTCTTCTGACGCTGTCTCCTAGGCGAGTTCGGTCGACTGCTGGACCGACCGGGACAGGAGGCAGAACTCGTTGCCCTCAGGATCAGCCAGCACCACCCAGCTCGCGTCGGACGACTGTCCCACGTCTGCGCGTCGCGCTCCCAGAGCCAGCAGCCGGTCGAGCTCCTCCGCCGTCGAGAGCCCGTTCGCACGCAGATCGAAATGCAAGCGGTTCTTGACTGTCTTGACCTCGGGCACGGCGAAGATGTCGATCTGAGGCCAGGACCCCTCGCTCTCGCCGATGGTGATGCCGCCGGGTTCTTGCTCGAGGACCATCCAGTCGAGTGCGGCACACCAGAAGTCGGCCACAACGACAGGGTCGACGGCATCGATCGCGATGGCAGCGAGTCGGCTCGGCATCCCGCCATTATCGCGATGCCGGCAAGAGCCCTGTTGGCACTGCCGCGGGTGAGAGTGACCTCCAGGAGAGCGCGGACGGCTTCCGATTGCGGCTTCGTCCCTCGCTCCAGTCGTGCCCTCAGCCGGTGAGCCGACCGACCCGGAGCGCCTCGAGCGGTCGATTTTCGCTGGTGCCGCAGTAGGCTGGGAGCACATCCCCCGCAGATGGGTGGAGTCATGTGGTGGTTGCTCTGGCTGGCAGCAGCGATTGTGCTCGGCGTGACGGAGTTCTTCACGCTGACGCTGGTGTTCGGCCTCATGGCGGGTGCTGCGCTCGTCGCGGCGGTCGCTGCCGGCCTCGGGGCATCGGTCCCCATCCAGCTTCTGGCGTTCGCCGTCGCGGGCGGTGTCGGCCTCGTTGCGGTACGCCCGGTCGCGAAGCGACACCTGGCGCTCCCGCCGATCTCGCGTGAGGGGAGCGACGCCTTGGTGGGCCGGTCTGCGTTGGTCACCCGCGAGGTCAGTGCGACCGGTGGGCTCGTGCACCTCTCCGGCGAGGACTGGTCGGCGCGGCCGTACGACGAGGACCTGGTGATCCCGCCAGGCGTACGTGTCGACGTGTTCCAGATCGATGGCGCGACCGCGCTCGTACATCCGCGAGAGCCGCTGCCGGGCCCTCAAACTGAAGAAGGGTGAGCACCATGGACTTGTTGGTGCCGATCGCCATCATCGCGGCCCTGGTCGCGTTCGTCGTGGCCTCCGCGATCCGGATCGTCCCTCAGGCGAGGCGATACAACATCGAGAGATTCGGGCGCTACCAGAGGACCCTGCAGCCGGGGCTGAACTTGATCATCCCGCTGGTCGACCGGGTGAACACCAAGCTCGACGTCCGCGAGCAGGTCTACTCGTCGGACCCGAAGCCGGTGATCACCGAGGACAACCTCGTGGTCAACATCGACACGGTCCTCTACTACCAGATCACCGACCCGCGCGCGGCGGCGTACGAGGTGGCCAACTACCTGCAGGCGATCGACCAGCTCACGGTCACGACCCTGCGGAACCTGATCGGTTCGATGGACCTCGAGAGCACGCTCACGTCCCGGGAGACCATCAACACCCGGCTACGTGAGGTGCTCGACGAGGCGACGGGGAAGTGGGGGATCCGGGTGAACCGGGTGGAGATCAAGGCGATCGACCCGCCGCACTCCATCAAGGAGGCGATGGAGAAGCAGATGCGGGCCGAGCGGGACAAGCGTGCGGTGATCCTTCACGCCGAAGGCGAGCGGCAGTCGCTGATCCTCACCGCGGAGGGCACCCGGAACAAGCTGATTCTCGAGGCGGAGGGCCGCCAGCAGGCGATGATCCTGGAGGCCGACGGCGAGGCGAAGGCGTTGGAGCGGGTGTTCCAGTCGATCCACGCCAACGACGCCGACCCGAAGGTGCTGGCCTACAAGTACCTGGAGATGCTTCCCCGCCTCGCCGAGCACGGCAACGGCTACTTCGTGATCCCGGGCGAGCTCACCGAGGCGGTGAAGACCGTGACGTCGGCCTTTGCCGCCGAGCGCGGTGGGAACGGTACGCCGGGAGCTTCCGGGGTTGTCCCCGCCCAAAGGGTCGGGCCGGTGGCCAGGCCGCAGGCGATCGAGGCAGAGGCGGCGCGGGCCGCCGCGACCGCCAAGGCGGCGGTGGACGAGGCGAAGAGCGAAGCGGATCAGGCGCAGCAGCGAAGCCTCGGCTGAGCGGGCCAAGCCTGGGGCAACGGCTCGCCCTTCATGCCGGCGTCGAGCCCGCGCGTGACTGCCGTCCGAGCACGGTCCCGCCTCCACCAGGGGCGTAGGTTCGGGTGATGAGCGACGACAGGCAGACGCGGCACGCCCAGGGCTACTGCGACGTGGTGGTGGAGATCCCACGCGGGAGCAGGAACAAGTACGAGGCGGCCGACGACGGCACCATCTGGTTCGACCGGCGCCTGGGCGGGCCAGCCGGCTTTCCCGGTGACTACGGGTACGTCATCGGTGCAGACGGCGAGGACGGCGACGCCCTCGACGCGCTGGTGCTGATCGAGGAGGCGACCTTCCCTGGCGTGCACGTGCCGTGCCGGGTGGTCGGCGCCTACCTGCTTCGGGTGGGGGAGATCGAGGAGACCAAGCTGATCGCCGTGGCGGAGGCAGACCACCACAGCGACCACCTCCAGGACCTGGCCGACCTTCCTGCCAAGTTCATCGAGGAGCTCGACGCGTTCTTCGCCGCCTACCGGATGCTCGAGGACCCCCAGGTGCGCGTCGTGGATCATCTCGGCCGTGACGAGGCCGTTCGTGCGCTGACCTCGGGTGGCTGAGCGATGGCCACGAACACAGCCTGCGGAGAAGCAGATATCCCGCCCTGTCTCTGAAAGCGCGTGCTGACGGTGGGCGGGGCAAGACAGGGACCGAGCGACCCATTTGAGATAACAGGCCCCGACAGTCTTCGTATGGTCTAGGCCATGCCTTGCGACACACGTCACGGTTCGTTCCTCGACTCGTTTTTCCTACATGCGCTTCCGGCAGGGCTCCGCCCTTCACCGCCTCGTCGTCGCCCTGGTAGGGACTGCCGTGACGGCGGCTGCCCTCGCGGTGACACCCGCCTCCTCCAGCAGTGCGGACACGCTCGCGGCCGGCGCCCGGGGGAGGTCCGACCATGTCCGCAACGCCCACGGGACCCACACCTGGAAGACGGTCGAACGGGTCGTGCCGGTGAGCACTGGGCCCGCCAACGACGTCTCGATCGGCCTGGACACGACCCTGTACCGGCCCGACAACGCCACCCGACGCCACCCGCAGCCGGCGATCTTGATGACGCATGGGTTCGGGCTCACGAAGGATTCCGAGGAAGTGGTCAACACGGCCCGCTTCTTCGCGGCGCACGGGTACGTGGTGCTCACCTTCACCTCGTCCGGCTTCGGCGCGAGCGGGGGCTGCGTGACCCTCCAGTCGGCCGACTACGACGTCAAGAGCGCCAGGCAGCTGATCGACAAGGTCCTCGAACCTCGCCGCTACGTCCGGCACGACCGACGGGGGGTAGTGGTCGGCACCATCGGTGGGTCGTACGGCGGAGGGGTCCAGCTGCCACTCGCCGCCGCGGACCGTAGGGTCCGCACCAGTGTCGTCGGGCGCACGTGGAACGACCTGCGCTACTCGCTGGACCCCAACAACCGCGTCGCTCCCGGTGACCCGACCGGATTCACCCACCGGCTGAATCGGCAGGGCGTCTTCAAGCAGCAGTGGACCTCGCTGTTCTACGCCCTGGGCAACGCGCAACCCGCCATGGACAGTGGTGGTTGTCCCGAGGCCAAGACGTCCTCGGCGGATCCCGAGGAGATCGCCGGGACTGCGGGATGTCCGGGGTACTACCTGCCCCTGTGCCGCACCTACGCACTGCTCTCCTCGACCGGGAACTCCGACAACGCCTCGCGCAGGCTGATCGCCAGGGGCTCGGCCTCGACGTTCATCGACAGGGTCAAGGTGCCCGTGCTGCTCGTGCAGGGCCAGAGCGACACCCTGTTCAACCTCAACGACGCCACCGCGACCTACCGCGCGCTAAGGCGGAACACGGTGCCGGTGGGGATGATCTGGAACTCCGGCGGACACGGGGGCTACACCTCCCAGCCGGGGGAGTGCGAGCTCTACGACGGGGCGAAGCGCTCGGTGCGGACGATGGACCGCTGCTACCTGACGCTGCGTTCCCTGCGCTGGATGAACCACTGGCTCCGCGGCGCAGCCGGCGGTCGGGGGCCGGCGTTCGCCTACTACCGGGACTGGGTCGACTATGCGGGACGCGGCCCGAACGACGAGCAGTACGGCGTCGCCGACCGGTTCCCGCTGCGACGCCACTCCACGACGTTCACGCTGTCCGGGAGCGACAGGCTGGCGCCGCCGGGAGCACGCGTCACGGCGGGTTCGAGGACCTTCGTCAACCCCGCTGGAGGCGAGCCGGCGGCCTACACCGAGCTCGCCAACTTCAGCGGCCCGAGCTCCTCGCCCAGCTCAGCGGAGGTTCCTCCGCGCGAGATCGAGGGTCAGTACGTCTCCTTCACCTCTGCGAGGCTCACCCGACGGGTCGACGCGGTCGGGATCCCGTCCGCCCGGCTGAAGATCACCAACACCAACGGGCAGGACATGGTCTTCTTCGCCAAGGTGTACGACGTCGCACCCGACGGGGGAGCGACCCTGATCCACCGGCTCATCGCTCCGGTCCGCGTGCCGGCAGGAGCGGTCGGTGACCCGGTGCGCATCAAGCTCGCCGGCTTCGCTCACCGGTTCCGCAAGGGGCACCGGGTCAGGCTGGTCCTCTGCTCGACCGACCAGACCTCGTACAACTCCAAGGCTGCGGACGTCCTGACCGTCTTCACCGGCGCCGGCTCCAGGTTCACGCTGCCGGGCGTCCTCTAGCGACCAAGGGGCGGGCAGTAGGGGAGTGCCGTCGGCGAGCGCAGTGGCACAGGCAGGGAGAGCAGCGGGTACGTGGACGTCTTGCGCCGCCGGAAGCATCTGCCCGCGTGGCGCTTCGCTGAACCATGCGGCCCGCCGTACACCTGGCTGCAGTCCTCCATCGCTCATCAACCGAGATAACAGGCCCCCACGGCTCTCGCCCAACGTGGAGACAGGCCGCCTACGGCGGCGGAGCACTGATCAGGGGAGAGGCCGCTACCCGGGGCGGGCGCGCTGGGGTGTCCTGCGAGTCCTGTCAACCGATCCAGGTGCGGGTGATTCCCAGGACACGCTCACCGTCGAGGTCGGCGAGGGAGGCGCCGACGAAGGCGCCCACGCCGTGTGCACCGGCCGCGAGCGGGGCCTAGGGTTGGCCGATGGATGTCCCCACGGTCATGCGCGCTGTCGTCACCACCCACCACGGAGGGCTCGAAGCGCTCGAGCTTCGGCAGGTGTCGGTGCCGGAGCCGGGCCCGGGAGAGGTGCTGGTCCGGGTGGCCGCCGCCGGGTGCAACAACACCGACCTGTGGACCCGAGAGGGCGCGTACGGCAGCGACGAGCCCGGCGGCTGGCTCGGCCCCCTGGACTTCCCCCGGATTCAGGGAGGCGACGTGACGGGGACAGTGGTGGCGGCCGGGTCCTCGGTTGCGGAGGGCCTGGTGGGCTCCCGTGTGCTGGTCGACCCCGCGCTGTACGACGGACCGGGGGAGGACGGGCTCCCGGTCGACGTCTTGGGCAGCGAGCGCGACGGCGGGTTCGCCGAGTACGTCGTCGTCCCGGCCGGGTGCGCCCACCGGGTGGACGACTCACCGTTGAGCGACGTGGAGCTGGGGGCGCTCCCGATCGCCTACGGAACCGCGCTGGGCATGCTGGAGCGCGGCGGAGCGGTGGAAGGAGCATCGGTGCTCGTCACGGGCGCCTCCGGCGGCGTGGGACTCGCCGCCGTCCAGCTCGCGCGAGCGCGCGGCTGCCACGTGGTGGCGGTGTGCAGCGGAGCCAAGGCGGAGTCGGTGCGTGCGGCGGGCGCCGACCACGTCGTCGACCGGGGGCGCGGATCGGTCATCGCCGACGTGCGGGACGCCGTGCCCGAGGGCGTGGACGTCGCTGTCGACGTCGTGGCCGGTGACCAGGTGGATGAGGGGCTTGGCCTGCTTCGGCCAGGAGGCCGTTGGGTGGTCGCGGGTGCGCTGGCCGGGCACCGCGTAGAGATCGACGTTCGCCGGCTCTACCTCGCCAACCAGGCCCTCGTCGGCTCGACCATGCACACCCCGCGAGTCTTCGCCCTCTTGGTCGAGGCCGCGCGACGTGGCGCCGTACGTCCGGTCGTCGCGGGGACGTACCCGCTCGCCGAGGTGGCAGCGGCTCAGCAGGACCTGGCTCGGCGCAGCCACGTCGGCAAGCTGGTCGTCGTCCCCTGACGCGTCCTCGTGTCATCCTCCGTGAGCCCGCCCAGCTCACCGGGAGTGCGAGATGGTGACTCGTGCCGTCAGGGCGATTCCTCGCCGTAGCCCGGGATCGTGAGGGTGACGATCGTTCCGTACCCCGGCGAGGCAGCAGCTACGGCTACCGTGCCCCGGTGCTGCTCCACGACGGCGCGCACGATTGCCAGGCCGAGGCCCCTGTTGCCGACGGTTCGAGTGCCTGCCCCGCGCGTGAACCGGTCGAACGCATCCGCCGGTAAGCCCGGATCCACCTCGAGTCCCTCGTCCGCGACGCTGATCGAGACGACCGGACCCTCCGATCGCGCGTCGATGCGGACCGCACCGGCGCCGTGCCGCAGGGCGTTGTCCACCAGGTTGCTCACCGCCTGGTCCAGGCGCATCCGGTCACCACGGACGTACGCGGCCGAGTCCCCGCTGACCTCGATTCGACGTCCCGCTGCGCCGGCCCGGGTGGCGAAGCGGGTGGCGACCTCGCCGAGCAGGGCCCCGACGTCGACCTGTTCCTCGTGCAGAGCGAGCCGTCCCTCGTCCGACGCGGCCAGCACGAGCAGGTCCTCCGACAGCGAGCTGAGCCTCTCCACCTCGTCGCTGGCCGAGCGCAGCGCCGCGAGCAGCTCCTCGTGGGTCCGGCTCCGCGAGAGCGCCAGATCCAGCTCCATGCGCAGCATCGCCAGGGGGGTGCGCAGCTCGTGGCTGGCCTCGGCGACGAAGCGGCGCTCGTGCCGGAGCGCCGCATCGAGACGGTCGAGCATGTCGTTCAGCGTCCGACCCAGCCGGTGGATCTCGTCGTGGGCAATGGGCAGGGGGAGCCGCTCGTCCGAGCTGTTCGCGGAGATGGTGGCGGCGCGCCGGCGCATCCGTTCCATCGGGCGCAGGGCTGCGCCCGCGACGACGTACCCCATGGCGGCCGCCACCGCGAGCGCAAGCGGGCCGCCCACCAGGAGCTGGGTGAGCACGCCGCCCAGAGCGTCTTCGATGTCCTCCCGCGAGGTTCCCACGACGAGGACCTGGCCGTCGGTTCTGCGCGCCAGCAGCAGCGCCGGCTCGGGCTCGTCCTCGCCGGCGAGGACGAGTGCCTGTTCCAGGGCCACGTCCTCGCCGCCTGGCACGGGCAGACCGCCCGGGGGGACGAGCACTCCCGCGACCTGCGGTGCGGAGGCCACCGGTCCACCGTCAGGAGTGAGCACCTGGCCGAAGTACTCGCCGCTCATGGCCCGGGTCGCGGCCGGTCTGCTGGAGGGTGGCACCTGGGCGAGCGCGTCGAGCTGTGCGTCCAAGGCAGCCCGTGCCCGGTCCATGAGCGTGTCCTCCACGCGGTAGTAGACGAACGCGCCGAGGGCGAGGAGCGCAACGGCGGTGGCCAGCGCGAAGGCCGCCGCCACCCGGGCCCGAAGGGGGAGCCGTCGGATCATCGGTCGTCCGTGAGCCGGTAGCCCAGGCCTCGCACCGTCTGGAGGGTACGACGACCGAACGGGCGGTCGATCTTCTCGCGGAGGTAGCGGACGTAGACGTCCACCACGTTGGACCGGTTGTCGTAGGCGACGTCCCAGGCGTGGTCGAGCAGCTGGTCCCGGCTGAGGACCTGCTCCGGGCGCCGCATGAACGCCTCGAGCAGCGCCAGCTCCCTGGCCGACAGGTCGATCAGCCGGCTGCCCCGGGCGACGCGACGGGTCGCCGGGTCGAGAGTCAGGTCCCCGACCGCGAGCGTGGCGGGGCGCTCAGGGGGCCCTCGGCGTACCAGCGCGCGCATGCGCGCCAGCAGCTCGTCGAGCGAGAACGGCTTGGCGAGGTAGTCGTCCGCGCCGGCGTCCAGTCCCTCGATCCGGTCCGCCACAGCGTTGCGTGCGGTCAGCATCAGCACCGGGACCCAGCACCCCTTCTGGCGCAGGCTCCGGCAGGTCTCGAAGCCGTCGATGCCGGGCAGCATCACGTCGAGCAGCGCCACGTCGAAGTCGCCTGCGGGAGCCATGGCGAGTGCGTCCTCGCCTGTCGGGGCGACCTCCACGACGTCGCCCCGCTCGCGCAGGCCGCGCTCGAGCAGGCGAGCCATCTTCGGCTCGTCCTCGACCACCAGAACTCGCACGTCTCCATCGTAGGGAGCCAGATGAGCCGCGGATGAGAACGAGCCGGCGCTGTCACGGGCGCTGTCACGGGCGGCGGCACCGGCGACGCTCATCGCGGCCTCATCTGGCGCTACTAGGGTGCCCGGCGAGACCAACCATCCTGGGAAGGAGCCCTGCGATGATCCACATCACCAGGAAGACCGCTCTCGTCGTCGGCGCAGCCGCACTGGTTGCCCTCGGCGGTGCGGGAGCTGCGATCGCGTCCGGCGACGACGACGCCTCCGACAAGCCCATCACCGGCCCCGCCCGGGAGAAGGCCGAGCGCGCGGCGCTCGCCGAGACAGGCGAGGGGCGGGTGACGGGCACCGAGGTCGGTGACGAGGAGAGCCTCTACGAGGTCGAGGTCACGCTGGATGACGGCAGCCAGGTCGACGTCCAGCTCGACGAGGGCTTCCACGTGGTCGGCTCGAAGCCGGACTCGGAGGAGGCGCAACGCTGATGTCCGGGCACCGAGGCGGACCGGCGCTCGTGGCGACGAGCGTCCTGGCCGTCGTATTCGGTGGTTGCGCTTCCGGCGGTGACGAGGCTGCCGATTCCTCAACCTCCACCTCCTCCGGTCCGGACCTGCCGCAGGCCGGCCAGGAGGTTCGACTCGACCCCGCGGACTTCACCGCCAGCATCGACAACAGGTACTGGCCGATGAAGCCCGGCACCAGGTGGGTGTTCCGGGAGCTCGACGGTGAGGGCCGGGCGCTCCGCGTCGTGGTCACGGTCACCAGTGGGACGAAGGAGGTCGCCAACGGGGTCACCGCTCGGGTGGTTCGGGACACCGTCACCCGGGACGGCGCGGTGGTGGAGGACACCTACGACTGGTACGCCCAGGACCGACAGGGAACGATCTGGTACCTCGGGGAGGACACCGCGGAGCTCGAGGGCGGCGCCGTGGCATCACGTGAGGGGTCGTTCGAGGCCGGGGTGGACGGAGCCCAGGCCGGCGTGATCATGCCCGCCGACCCCACGGTGGGGATGGCCTACCGCCAGGAGTTCTACGCAGGCGAGGCGGAGGACCGCGGCACGGTGCTGAGCCTCGACGAGATGGCCGAGGTCCCTGCCGGGAAGTACGAGGACGCGCTCCTGACCAAGGACTCGACGCCGCTCGAACCGGACGTGGTCGAGTACAAGCTGTACGCGCCGGGGGTCGGACCCGTCCTCGCTCTGGGAGTGTCCGGCGGCGCGGGGCGCGAGGAGCTGATCGAGCAGACGCGGGTGGACGCCGACGTGGCAAGCCGAGCAGCGAATGTCCCTCTCGGGGAGTCCTACGGGTAGCAGCGGGCAGGTCGAGCCAGGTCCGAGCTCGACGGGTCGAGCCCGTCGCGAGGTCTCCCCTTTCGGTGCCGTGAGGTCGTAACGTGCCTCTCGACCCGATCTGGAGGTGACGATGACCGACGCGACCGAGATCTACCGAGCCGCCCGGGACCAGCTGCTGTCCCTGCGAGGTCGGCACGACGACGCCCTGGCCGGTTTCTCCTGGCCCGACGTGGGCGAGCGCTTCTGCTGGGCCCTCGACTGGTTCGACGCCGTCGCCCGGGGGAGTGAACGTCCGGCGCTGGTCGTGGTGCACCAGGACGGTTCGTCGACGTCGGTGACCTACGACGCCATGGCCCGCCGGTCGGACCAGGTGGCGCAATGGCTGCGTGGGTTGGGCGTGGCCAAGGGCGACCCGGTCGTCGTCATGCTCGGCAACCAGGTGGAGCTGTGGGAGACCATGCTCGCGGTGATGAAGCTCGGTGCCGTCGTGGTGCCGACCACCACCGCCGTGGGCTCGGGTGACCTCGCCGACCGGATCACCCGCGGAGGTGCCCGGCACGTCGTGGCGACGGCGGACGTCACCGGGACGGTGGACGCGGTCGGGGGCTCGTTCACCCGCATCTGCGTGAGCGGCTCCGTGCCCGAGGGGTGGGTTTCGTACGCCGACAGCGCGCAGGCGCCGGGCGAGCCTCCCGGCCATCCCGGTACGTCAGCGCTGGACCCTCTGCTGCTCTACTTCACCTCCGGGACGACCAGCCGGCCCAAGCTCGTGGAGCACACCCAGGTGTCCTACCCGGTCGGCCACCTGTCGACGATGTACTGGCTCGGGCTCGAGCCCGGCGACGTGCACCTGAACATCTCCTCGCCCGGGTGGGCCAAGCACGCCTGGTCGTGCTTCTTCGCGCCCTGGATCGCCGAGGCCACCGCCGTGGTCGTCGACTACGCCCGTTTCGACGCCGCGAACCTGCTCGACGTGCTCCACAGGCACGGGGTGACGACCTTCTGTGCTCCTCCGACGGTGTGGCGCATGCTCATCCAGGCCGACCTGTCCGGCGGGCCGGGAGCGCTGCGGGAGGTCGTGGGCGCCGGTGAGCCGCTCAACCCGGAGGTGATCGAGCAGGTGCGCAAGCACTGGGGCCTCGACCTCCGCGACGGCTACGGCCAGACCGAGATGACCGCTGCCATCGGGAACACGCCCGGGAGCCGCCTCAAGCCGGGGTCGATGGGGCGGCCGCTGCCCGGCTACCCGGTGGTGCTCCTCGAACCGGTGTCGGGCGAACCGGTCACCGGGGAGGGAGAGGGGGAGGTGTGTCTCGACCTCACCGGCCCGACGGGAAGACCGCTGCCTCTCATGACGGGCTACCGGGGCGACACCGAACGGGACGCAGAGGCGATGGCCGGCGGGCTCTACCACACCGGGGACGTCGCCACGCGCGACGCCGACGGCTACCTGACCTTCGTCGGGCGTACCGACGACGTGTTCAAGGCCAGCGACTACAAGATCAGCCCGTTCGAGGTCGAGTCGGTCCTCATCGAGCACCCGGCTGTCGCCGAGGCGGCCGTCGTTCCCGCCCCCGACCCCGTGCGGCTGGCGGTGCCGAAGGCGTTCGTGGTGCTCGCGGCCGGGTGGGAACCGGACGAGAGCACCGCCCTGGACATCCTCCGCTTCGCGCGCGAGCAGCTCGCGCCCTGGCAGCGGGTACGCCGGCTGGAGTTCGCCGAGCTGCCCAAGACGATCAGCGGCAAGATCCGCCGCGTCGAGCTGCGCGCGCGAGAGGCCGACCTTGCCGCGAGCGACGGCACGGCGTCGGGGGAGTGGCGCGACGACCAGTTCCCCGAGCTGCGTGCCCGCTGACCCGACGTACCACGGCGAGATCGAGACGCCGTGTCCTCGCATGAGAGACGCTGAGGCGGTAACAGCACCTCAGGAACTCACCCGCCGACAGGAGGTCGACATGGCAGACACGAGCCCCCGCTCGCACTCACCCGCGCCCCGGACCGAGGAGCACCTCCATCTCGCGGAGCGGTTCATCGCCCACAACTACTACCCGTTGCAGGTGGTGGTGTCCGAGGCGGAGGGCTCCTGGGTGACCGACGTCGACGGGCGGCGCTACCTCGACTGCCTGGCCGGCTACTCCGCCTTGAACTTCGGGCACCGGCACCCGGCGCTCGTGCAGGCTGTCCGGGACCAGCTCGACCGGCTCACCCTCACCAGCCGTGCGTTCCACAACGACCAGCTCGGTCCGTTCTGCCGCGACCTCGCCGCGCTCGCCGGCAAGGACATGGTCCTGCCCATGAACACCGGCGCGGAGGCCGTCGAGACGGCCATCAAGGTCGCCCGCAAGTGGGGCTACGACCTCAAGGGCGTACCGGCCAACCAGGCCAACATCGTCGTGGCGGCCGACAACTTCCACGGCCGCACCACCACCATCGTCAGCTTCTCCACCGACCCGCTGGCACGCGAGGGCTTCGGCCCCTTCACGCCCGGGTTCCGGATCGTGCCGTACGGCGACGCGGCCGCGATGCGTGAGGCGATCGACAAGGAGACCGTCGCGGTCCTCATCGAGCCTGTGCAGGGTGAGGCCGGCGTCATCGTGCCCCCGGACGGCTACCTGCGGGCGGTCCGGGACCTGTGCACGGACCTGGACGTGCTCTTCATCGCCGACGAGATCCAGTCGGGCCTGGGGCGTACGGGCACCACCTTCGCCTGCGACCTCGAGGGCGTCGTCCCCGACGTGTACGTCCTCGGCAAGGCGCTCGGCGGCGGGATCGTGCCTGTCTCGGCGGTCGTGGCCTCCGAGGAGGTGCTCGGTGTTCTGCACCCGGGCAACCACGGCTCCACCTTCGGCGGCAACCCCTTGGCCGCGGCGGCCGGCCGGGCCGTGGTCAAGCTGCTCGAGGGCGGCGAGATGCAGCGACGCGCGCACGACCTGGCGCAGACACTGGAGGCGGGACTGCGCAAGCTGGTGGGCCAGGGCGTCGTCGAGGTGCGCACGCGCGGACTCTGGGCGGGCATCGACGTCGAGCCGTCCCTGATGAGCGGCCGGGAGCTGTGCGAGCGGATGCTGGCGAAGGGTGTCCTGGTCAAGGACACCCACGGCTCGAGCATCCGCTTGGCGCCGCCCCTGGTCGTGACGGACGAGGAGCTGGACTGGATGACCGACCAGCTCGGCAAGGTGCTCACCGCCGGTTGAGGGCCGGCGCCGGGTCGCCTCAGGCCATCGGCGACCGGGAGGCGTTGCGGCCGCCCGCCCGCTCGAGCGGATGCGCCGGGTGCAGGTCGGAGACCAGCATCGCGCCTGCGGCCGCCGCGTCACGGTTCCTGCTGAACGGTCCGCGCACCCCGGCGGCATCAGCGAGCATGATGTGCTCCCAGCGGCGGGGGAGGGCCAGCGCGGGATGCTGACCGAACTCGTCGAGGACCACCCGGAGCGCCAGGTTCTCCTCGGTGGCGTCGCGGTACGCCGCGCGGGCGGCCTCCTGCTTGGCCCCCGGCGAGGAGGCCGCGACGTAGTCCTCGAGCTTCTCGGCGAGAGCCGCGTGCCAGCGTTGCTGGAGCTCGAGAAGAGTCTCGATGCTCTCCTGCCCGATGTCGACGTGCCGTGCCATGGCGACCCTCTGACTGAAGCCGGTGTCCTGGAGTCCAAGATTCTCCCGGCGTCCTCGACCTCAGCAATGACACCTTCGGACCCCACCGGAACGCACTGGTTCCGTTAGGGGATTGTCTCCACCGTAGGGGCACCGAACACGGCCGACGGCTGTCGGTCGGGGGATGCCGGCATGACCCGTTCGGGGGGTTTTGGAACTCGCGGCGCAAAACTCCGACAGAGTGCGCTGAACCGGCCGTCTCAGGTGGTGACCTTGAGTTTGCACTCACACACGGGGAGACCAGACGGTGACCAGCAAGAAGAACGGCAGCATGGCCGGCGGAAAGCTCGTTCAGGGTGCGGTCCGCCGCCCCGCCTCGGCCTCGAAGTGCCGATGCGGCCAGGACCTCGACGTCTGCTCGCGGGCGCACTGCCCCCGCTGCGGGAGCACGCTTCGCGCAGTCTGACCCCTGCTTCCGCGGTCGACGGTCCGCAGAGGCGTTTTCTCCCGGCAGGTCGCAGCGTCGGCTCGTCAGGGCACGACGGCTAAGGTACGTGTCTGACAGGGGAGCGGGGCAGCGAGGAGTGACGTGGAGCAGCAGGGTGCGGTGACCGCGACGTCGTCGCGCGTCCTGACCATTCCCAACATCCTGAGCATCCTCAGGCTGGCGGGTGTTCCGCTGTTCCTGTGGCTCGTCCTCGTGCCCAAGGCCGACGGCCTCGCGCTGCTGGTCCTCCTCGTCTCGGGGATCACCGACTGGCTCGACGGATACCTCGCCCGACGCCTGGACCAGACGTCCAAGCTCGGACAGATCCTGGACCCCGTGGCCGACCGGCTCTACATCCTCGCCGTGGTCATCGGGCTCGCCTGGCGCGACATCATCCCGATCTGGCTGGCCTTCCTCCTCCCCGCCCGCGACCTCCTGCTCTGGGTCCTGGTGCCGTTCCTGCGCACCCGCGGCTACCACGCGCTGCCGGTGCACTTCCTCGGCAAGGCGGCCACCGCCAACCTCCTCTACGCGTTCCCGCTGCTCCTGCTCGGAGACGGCGACGGGCCGCTCGCCGTACTCGCCAACGTGTTCGGGTGGGCCTTCGCCATCTGGGGCACGGGCCTGTACTGGTGGGCCGGGCTCCTCTACGCGTGGCAGGTCCGCAAGCTGCTGGCGGACCGAGATCGAAGGGCGCCGGCGGTCCATGTCCGTTGAGCCCCGGAGCACCACTGCACCTGAGGTCGCGCGCGAGGACGAGCCGTCCCCGCTTCCTCCGCAGGTGCACATGCCCCTGCTGGACTACGTGACCGCGACGTCACTGGACGCCGACTACGCCCACGTCGCCGAGCGGGCCGAGGACGAGCGGGCGGAGGAGGCCTCGATCAGGCCCGGCCTCGCCGCACTGGTCGTGATGGGGCTCTTCGGCCTGCTGGTCGCCACGGCTGCCTTCCAGACCGCGCGCAACGCCGGGGACACCTCGGCCGGCCGGGACTCGCTGGTCACCCAGATCAAGGCGCGCACCACCCAGCTCGACGCGCGCCGTGCCCGCATCCTGAACCTCCGCGAGGAGAACGACGCGCTGCAGAGCCTCTTCCTGGACACCACCACCCAGGGGCGGGCGCTCTCGGCGCGCCTGGACCGTCTGGGCGCACTCACCGGCTCCCTGCCGGTCACAGGGCCGGGTGTGAAGGTCGTGGTCGACGACGCCCCGAACGCCGCCGGACCCAAGGAGCGCGTCCTCGACGAGGACCTGCAGAAGCTCGTCAACGCGTTGTGGGCCTCCGGCGCCGAGGCGATCTCGATCAACGGCCAGCGCCTGAGCAACCTGAGCGCCATCCGCACCGCCGGCTCCGCCATCACGGTCAACTTCGTGTCGCTGTCACGGCCCTACACGGTCCTGGCCGTCGGCGACACCGATACGATGCCGGCGCGGTTCATCGACACCGAGCATGGTAGGGACTGGTTGGACCTTCGTGCGGTGTACGGCCTGGAGCTCGACATGACGGCCCAGGACTCACTGCGGCTGCCGGCCGCCCCGACGCGGCGGCTGAGCCTTCGACACGCAACACAGGGGGACAATCCATGATCGCAGGTCTCGGGCTGCTGGTCGGCATCATCCTGGGGCTGATGCTGCAGCCAGAGGTTCCACTCTGGCTCGAGCCTTACCTTCCGATCGCCGTCGTGGCGGCGCTCGACGCCGTCTTCGGCGCCCTCCGCGCGTTCCTCGACGGGATCTTCGACGACAAGGTCTTCGTGATCTCGTTCATCAGCAACGTGCTGATCGCAGCCCTCATCGTCTACCTCGGCGACAAGCTCGGGGTGGGCGGCCAGCTGTCCACGGGCGTGATCGTCGTGCTGGGAATCCGCATCTTCTCCAACGTCGCCGCGATCCGGCGCCACATCTTCCACGCCTGAGGAGGTCGACATGAGCAGCTCACCGGGCCGCGAGCGCCTCATCGCCTCGCTGAAGCGTCCGCGCTCCCGAGGCCAGATCACCGCGGCGTTCCTCCTCGCGGTGGTCGGCTTCGCCAGCGTCGTCCAGGTCCAGGCGCAGGGACGCAACGACGACTACGAAGGCATGCGCGAGGAGGATCTCGTCCAGCTGCTGAACTCCCTGGCCGGCGCGTCGCAGCGTGCCGAGAACGAGATCGCGCAGCTGGAGCAGACCCGCAGCTCGCTGCGTAGCGACACCGACAGCCGCCAGGCGGCGTTGACCCAGGCGCGGGAGAAGGCGACGGTGCTCGGCATCCTGGCCGGGACGCTCCCCGCTGTCGGTCCCGGCGTGGTCGTCAGCGTGAAGGACCCTGGCGGGAAGGTCGGCATCGACCAGATGCTCAACGGGATCGAGGAGCTGCGCGACTCCGGGGCCGAGGCGATCGAGATCAACAACACCGTGCGGGTCGTCGCGCAGACGGCGCTGGAGGACGGCGAGGACGGCATCGTCGTCGACGGCACCGAGCTGGCTCCGCCGTACACCCTCGAGGTGATCGGTGACCCGCACACCCTGTCCCAGGCCCTGAACTTCACCGGCGGCTTCGTCGACGACATCGAGGGCCCCGGCATCCAGGGCGACGTGACCATCCAGGAGAACCAGACGGTCGAGGTGGCGACCCTCGCCGAGCTGCGCCAGCCGGAGTACGCCGAACCGTCCCAACCCGAGTAGCCTGCACGCGACCGCATCGACAGCCGCCGAACACCGACGAGGAGTGCCGTGTACCCCGAGGACCTCAAGTACAGCAGCGAGCACGAGTGGGTGCGCAGCCCAGGCGAGACCGACGGCTCGGTCCGGATCGGGATCACGCACTACGCCCAGGACTCCCTCGGCGACATCGTCTACGTGTCGCTCCCCGAGGTGGGCGCCGAGGTCACCGCCGGCGAGACGGTCGGGGAGCTGGAGTCCACCAAGTCGGTCAGCGACGTCTACGCGCCGGTGGGCGGGAAGGTCGTGGCCCGCAACGAGTCCCTCGACAGCGCCCCGGAGCTGGTCAACTCCGACCCGTACGGCGAGGGCTGGCTCTTCGAGGTCGCCGGGGCCGACCTGGCAGAGGTCGACGCGCTGATGGACGCCGCTGCCTACCAGGGAACCCTCGACACCTGAGACCCTGTGGCGAGTCGAGGGTTTCGCCCTTGATCGCCATGGGCTGGCTGATAGGTTCGACGGACCGTCAACCTCGACTTCGTGTTGAGGGTTGAGGTCCATTGTCAACGGGAGGCTGAACATGCCGTTCTGCACGGAGTGCGGACACCGCAACCCCGACGACGCGCGCTTCTGCTCACAGTGCGGCAAGCGTCTCGTCGACGAAGGCGCGACCGCACAGCCGCACGACGAGGCTCCGAGCGAGAGCACCGCGACGATCACGTTCGGTGCACCCGCCAAGCCCGACGCCGATGAGCGCGCGGCGCTCAACGACGCTGACGCCGCGGCGGTGGACGCCTTGCCCTCGGGCAGTGCGCTCCTGGTGGTGCAGCGAGGCCCGAGTGCCGGGAGCCGCTTCCTGCTCGACACGGACCTCGTGGGTGCCGGGCGGCACCCCGAGAGTGAGATCTTCCTCGACGACGTCACTGTCTCCCGCCGCCACGCGGAGTTCCGCCGTGGCGCCGACGGCTACCGTGTCGCCGATGTCGGCAGCCTCAACGGCACCTACGTCAACCGCGACCGCATCGACGAGGTCGAGCTGCAGAACGGCGACGAGGTTCAGATCGGCAAGTACCGCCTGGTCTACTTCGCCAGCCACGCAGGAGCGGGCAAGCCACAGTGAGGCAGGCGGCGTCGTCACGGTCCCTGATGAGCATCGGGGAGGTGCTGAGCCTGCTCCGGGCGGACTTCCCGGAGATCAGCATCTCCAAGATCCGGTTCCTCGAGGCCGAGGGGCTCATCGAGCCCGAGCGCACGCCGTCGGGCTACCGCAAGTTCTCCCACCGTGACGTGGAGCGCCTTCGCTACGTGCTGACCAGCCAGCGCGAGCACTACCTTCCCTTGAAGGTGATCAAGGAGCACCTCGACGCCATCGACCGGGGGCTCGAGCCCCCGAGCGGTACCAATGGTCCCCAGGTCCCTCGTGTGGTGCTCGCCGGCGACGGGTACCCGCCCGCAGACAGCTTCTCCACAGATGCCTCGGAGCTGCGGCTCTCCCGCGCCGAGATGCTGGCGGGCGCCGAGATCGACGAGGACCTCCTCGACCAGCTCGAGACGTTCGGCCTCGTCAGGCCCAGACAGGGCAGCAACCACTACGACGGCGACGCCCTCGTGGTTGCGAAGACCGCGGGGGAGCTCGCCGCCTTCGGCGTGGAGCCTCGCCACCTGCGTGCGTTCAAGACCGCGGCGGACCGCGAGGTCGGGCTGGTCGAGGCGGTCGTCGCCCCCATGCGACGTAGCCGCGACGCCGGCGCGAAGGCGCGTGCCGAAGACACGATCTCGCAGATGTCCGCGCTGTCCGTGCGGCTGCACGCCACGCTCGTGAGGGCGGGGCTCAGGTCCTCTCGCTGACCTGTCCCGACCGGTCCCAAGCGAGGTGAGGAAGGTCGGACCGGGGCTTGTTCCTCGGAGTAGGGTTGTGGTGTGCGAGAAGTCGACGTCATCGGTGTCCGGGTCGAGATGCCCTCGAACCAGCCCATCGTGCTGCTCCGCGAGGTGGCAGGGGATCGCTACCTGCCCATCTGGATAGGTGCGGTCGAGGCCACGGCGATCGCGTTCGCGCAGCAAGGTGTGGTGCCGCCACGGCCGCTGACCCATGACCTGATGAAGGACATCATCTCGGCCACGGGCAACGACCTCACCGAGGTGCGGATCACCGAGATGCGTGACGGCGTCTTCTACGCGGTGCTCGTGCTCGAGTCCGGCGTGGAGGTCAGCGCGAGGCCCTCGGACTCGATCGCCCTGGCCCTGCGGACCGGCTCCAAGATCGTCTGTGACGAGGGCGTCCTCGCCGAGGCGGGTCTGGCCGTTCCCGAGGAGCAGGAGGACGAGGTCGAGAAGTTCCGCGAGTTCCTCGACCACGTCTCGCCCGAGGACTTCGAGAGCAAGTGAGCGCTCCCGACAAACCCTGAACCTCAACCTTTAGTCGAGACTTTGCGACACGCCGGTCGCAGGGTCTGCGTTGTCGTTGACCCGCTCCCGCGCGAGGCCTACCGTGGGGAGTGTCTTCGTTGTAACTCCACCGTTGTGCTCCATCCGGGCATGTCGGCTTCCCCGTAGGAGTTGCAGGTATGCGGAGCGGACGACGGAGGTTGACGTGACGAGGAACAGCGACGAGGCTGCCAAGAACGTGGACGAGAGTGCCGCACAGCGCGCTGCCGCCGACGCCGACGAGCAGGGTCTGCTGTTCGACGACGACGTCTCGCCCCTCCCGCAGGACGCCGGCTACCGCGGTCCGACCGCCTGCAACGCCGCCGGGATCACCTACCGCCAGCTCGACTACTGGGCCCGCACCGGTCTGGTCGAGCCGAGTGTCCGAGGCGCCCACGGATCCGGCACCCAGCGCCTCTACTCCTTCCGCGACATCCTGCTGCTGAAGGTCATCAAGCGCCTTCTGGACGCCGGCATCTCCCTGCAGCAGATCCGCTCCGCGGTCACGCACCTGCGCAAGCGCGGCACCGACGACCTCACCCGCGTGACGCTGATGAGCGACGGGGCCAGCGTCTACGAGTGCACCAGCAACGACGAGGTCATCGACCTGCTCCAGGGAGGCCAGGGCGTCTTCGGCATCGCGATCGGCGGTGTCTGGCGCGAGATCGAGGGCTCGCTCGCCGAGCTGCCCAGCGAGCGCGCGGTCGGCGAGGAGCCGCCGGCCTCCGACGAGCTCGCCGCGCGCCGGCGTGCCCGCACCGTCGGCTGACCCCACGACTGTCCACGAACCCGGTGTCCGGTCCACGGACACCGGGTTCGTCGTCTGCGCTGCTGCTGTGCGGTAGCGTGTAGCTGCTGACGAACCCGCGCGGGAGAGTCTCCGTGCCGACCAGAACCGGTCGGGTCGCGGAGCGCCGAAGGGGCAAACCTCCCCGGAACCTCTCAGGCGCCAGGACCGCGCGGACGAGGCAACTCTGAAGGACGGTGCGAGCACCGGCCCGACAGAGGGGGAGGCGACCTGATCGTGTCTGCCATCTGGAGCCTCCGTGTCCGACCAGCCCACCTTGTCCCAGCTCGACGCCCGCGGCGTGTTCGCCGATCGGCACATCGGCCCCGGCGAGGGCGATCAGCGCACCATGCTCGGGGCGCTCGGGTTCGCCACCCTCGAGGACCTCATGGACGCGGCCGTCCCTGGCGGGATCCGCACTCCCTCGGCGCTCGACCTCCCGCCCGCTGTGGGGGAGGAGGAAGCCGGACGCCTCGCCCGCGACACCGCGGCCCGCAACAATCCCCTCGAGCCGATGATCGGCCTGGGCTACCACGGCACGGTCACGCCGGCCGTCGTACGCCGCAACGTGCTGGAGGACCCGAGCTGGTACACGGCGTACACGCCCTACCAGCCCGAGATCTCGCAGGGACGCCTCGAGGCGCTGCTGAACTTCCAGACCATGATCGGCGACCTCACCGGGCTGCCGACCGCGAACGCCTCTCTGCTCGACGAGGGGACCGCCGCTGCTGAGGCGATGACGCTGGTGCGCCGCGCCAACCGCAAGGCCGCCGGGCGGTTCGTCGTGGACGCCGACGCGCTCCCGCAGACCGTCGAGGTCGTCCGCACCCGTGCCCGCGCGATGGGCATCGAGGTCGAGGTCGCCGACCTCGGCTCGGGTCTTCCGGACGGTGAGGTCTGCGGCGTGCTCGTGCAGTACCCCGGTGCCTCCGGCCACGTCCCTGACCCGCGTCCGCTCATCGACCAGGTGCACGAACGTGGCGGGATGGCCGTGGTGGCCGCGGACCTGCTCGCCCTCACCGTCCTGGAGTCGCCCGGCTCGATGGGCGCCGACGTCGTCGTCGGCTCCTCGCAGCGGTTCGGTGTTCCGCTGTTCTACGGCGGCCCTCACGCCGGCTACATGGCGGTCCGCGCCGGGATCGAGCGCCACCTGCCCGGTCGCCTCGTGGGCGTCTCGGTCGACACCGAGGGGCGTCCCGCGTACCGGCTCGCGCTGCAGACCCGCGAGCAGCACATCCGCCGTGACAAGGCGACCTCGAACATCTGCACCGCGCAGGTGCTCCTCGCCGTGGCGGCCGCGATGTACGCCGTCTACCACGGCCCCGACGGGCTGCGCTCGATCGCGCAGCGCACCCACCGGTACGCCGTAGCGCTCGCCGAGGCGCTGCGCGAGGCGGGCGTCGAGGTGGTCCACGACGAGTTCTTCGACACCGTCCTCACCCGGGTACCCGGGCGCGCCGAGGCCGTGGTGGCGGCCGCCCGCGCCGGGGGCGTGCACCTGCGCCTCGTCGACGCGGACCACGTCGGCGTCTCCACCTCCGAGACCTCCCGCCGCGAGCACCTCGAGGCGGTCCTGACGGCGTTCGGTGCCGGGGAGGTCGACCTCGAGGCCGCGGACCGGCGCGCCGGCCACGCCCTGCCCGAGCCGCTGTCCCGGCAGAGCGACTTCCTCACCCATGAGGTGTTCAACAGCCACCGGTCCGAGACCGCGATGCTGCGCTACCTGCGTCGGCTCTCGGCGCGTGACTTCGCGCTCGACCGGGGGATGATCCCGCTCGGGTCCTGCACGATGAAGCTGAACGCCACCACCGAGATGGAGCCCATCAGCCTCCCCGGGTTCGCCGACCTGCACCCCTTCGCCCCGGCCGAGGACGCCGCGGGGTACCACGCCCTGGTCGCCGAGCTCGAGGGATGGCTCGCGGAGGTCACCGGCTACGACCGGGTCTCCCTGCAGCCCAACGCCGGTTCCCAGGGCGAGCTCGCCGGCCTGCTGGCCATCCGTGGCTACCACGTCGCCCGCGGCGAGAGGACGCGCGACGTCTGCCTGATCCCGTCCTCGGCCCACGGCACCAACGCCGCCTCGGCGGTGATGGCCGGCATGCGCGTGGTCGTGGTGAAGGCAGCCGAGAACGGGTCGGTCGACCTCGAGGACCTGGCGGCGCAGTGCGAGAAGCACAGCGACGACCTGGCCGCGATCATGGTCACCTACCCCTCGACCCACGGCGCGTACGAGGACGGGATCACCGAGCTGTGCCGGATCGTCCACGAGCACGGTGGGCAGGTCTACGTCGACGGGGCGAACCTCAACGCGCTGCTCGGCTACGCCAAGCCGGGGGAGTTCGGCGGCGACGTGTCGCACCTGAACCTGCACAAGACGTTCTGCATCCCGCACGGCGGCGGGGGCCCGGGGGTGGGCCCGGTCGCGGTGCGCGAGCATCTCGCGCCGTACCTCCCCAGCCACCCCATGCACCCGGACCCGCAGCGGCGTGAGGGCATCGGCCCGATCAGCGCCGCGCCGTACGGGTCCGCCGGGATCCTGCCGATCTCGTGGACCTACGTGCGCATGATGGGCGCCGAGGGGATGACTCGGGCCACCGCCGTCGCCGTGCTGTCGGCGAACTACATCGCCCACCGGCTGCGCGACCACTACCCGGTGCTCTACCGCGGCCACAACGGACTGGTGGCCCACGAGTGCATCCTCGACGTGCGGCCGCTGACGAAGGCCACGGGCGTCAGCGTCGACGACGTCGCCAAGCGGCTGGTGGACTACGGCTTCCACGCACCGACCATGAGCTTCCCGGTCGCCGGGACGCTCATGGTGGAGCCGACGGAGAGCGAGGACCTCGCCGAGATCGACCGGTTCTGCGAGGCGATGATCGCGATCAAGTCCGAGGCCGACCGCGTGGCGGCGGGGGAGTGGCCCGTCGAGGAGTCGCCCTGCGCCGCGCCCCGCACACCACCGCGGCGCTGGCCGGCGACTGGGAGCGTCCGTACACCCGCGAGAAGGGCGCCTTCCCCACCGGCCCCGACCCGGACAAGTACTGGCCGCCGGTCGCCCGGATCGACCAGGCCTATGGCGACCGCAACCTGGTGTGCAGCTGTCCCTCCCCGGAGGCGTTCGCCTGATGCGTGTCGTCACGGACCTCACCGCGCACCGCCTCCAGGCGCTGGTGGCCACCGAGCAGTCCAGCGCCCGGCTCCCGTCGCTGGTCGCTGGGGTGGTCCGCGACGGCGCGCTCGTGTGGACCGGCAGCCACGGGCGGCACACCGGGGCCGCGGGTCCCACGGAGGACACCCAGTACCGGATCGGGTCGATCACCAAGACCATGACCGCGGTCCTGGTCATGCAGCTTCGCGACGAGGGCGTCCTCGACCTCGCCGACCCGCTGGAGCGGCACCTTCCCGGTGTGGGGTACGGCAACCGCACCCTGCGACAACTGCTCTCGCACTCCTCGGGCATGCACTCCGAGCCCGTGGGCCCGTGGTGGGAGCGCAGTCCCGGCGTCGGCTACGACGCCCTGGCCGCCTCCGTCGACGACTCCGCGGCGCCGTTCGCGCCCGGGACCACCTTCCACTACACCAACCTGGCTTTCGGCCTGCTGGGGGAGATGACCGCCCGGCTCAGCGGCCGCACCTGGTGGGAGCAGGTGGAGGAGCGGATCCTGCGCCCGCTGGGCATGGACCGCACCAGCTATGTCTCCCAGCCGCCGACGGCTCAGGGATACAGCGTCCACCACTTCGCCGGCACCCTCACCGAGGAACCGGCCCAGGACACCGGTGCGATGGCGGCCGCCGGCCAGCTGTGGAGCACCGCCGTGGACATGGCGACCTATGCCGGGTTCCTGCTCGACGGGGCACCGGGCGTACTGGCAACCAGCACGCTCGACGAGATGTGCACGCTGCAGTCGGGCTCGCTGGCCGGCGGGCTCAGCGGCGGCTACGGTCTGGGCCTTCGGCTGAGCGCGGGTGGCTCGGGCACCCTGGTCGGGCACACCGGCTCGATGCCCGGCTTCCTGGCGGGCATCCTGGTCGACCGGGTACGCCGTACCGGTGCGCTGTGCCTGGCCAACGCCACCACCGGGCTGCGCTGCGAAGGGCTTCCGACCGATCTGCTGGCCGAGCTCGAACGCAGCGAGCCCACCGTCCTCCCCGCCTGGGAGCCCACGCGGGACGTCCCCGACACCGTCCGTGAGGTTCTCGGCGTCTGGCACTGGGGCAACACCGCCCTCGCGTTCTCCTACGACGGGACCCAGGTCGTCGTCACGCCCGTCGGGTCGACGACAGCGGCATACCGGTTCCGCCTCGACGCCGACGGAACCCTCGTCGGCACGTCCGGCTACCACCACGGTGAACGGCTCGAGGTGGCCAGGGACGCGGGGGGTCGCGCGAGCCACCTGGTCTGCGCGACCTTCGTGTACACGCGCGATCCTTACGACCCCGCCGCTCCCATCCCCGGCGGTCCTCCCGCGTGACCGACCGGTAATGGCCTCATGAGGTCATGCCCGCGCTGATGGGCTGCGCGTAGCGTCGCAGGGCAGGGACCATCGACCGCGGGAGGTTTCGGCATGCTCTGGACGAAGCCGGGCGACGAGGACTACGACGAGCGGCGTGCGCTGTTCAACGCGATGATCGACAAGCGGCCCCGCCTCATCGCCGCGTGCGAGACCCCCGAGGACGTCCGTGCGGCGCTGGAACGCGCCGGAGCAGACGACCTGGAGGTCGCGGTGCGTGCGGGGGGTCACTCGGTGGCCGGAATGTCGACCAACGACGACGGCCTGGTCATCGATCTGCGGCCGATGAAGACCATCGAGGTCGACCCGGACAACCGGCGCGTGCGCGTCGGCACCGGCGTCACCGTCGCCGAGCTCGACGAGGCCACCCAGGCGGTCGGCCTCGCCACCACCGGAGGACGGGTCTCGACGACCGGGGTCGCCGGGTTCACGCTCGGCGGTGGCTCCGGATGGCTGGAACGAAGCTACGGGATGGCCTGCGACAACCTGCTCGCGGTGGAGCTGGTCACCGCGGACGGACGAGAGATCCGCGCCGACGCCGACCACCACCCGGACCTGTTCTGGGCGCTGCACGGCGGAGGCGGCAACTTCGGTGTCGCCACCACCCTCGAGCTTCGGCTCCACCCGGTCGGGCCGATCGTCACCGCGGGCCTCATGGCCTGGCCCATCGAGCAGGGCGAGGAGATCGCTCATGCCTACCGCGACTGGGCACAGGACGCCCCGGACGCGCTGGGCAGCGGGCTGGTCTGCGTGACCGCACCACCCGAGGAGTTCGTGCCACCCCACCTGCAGGGAACCCAGATCGTGGGCGTCGCGGGCATGTGGGCAGGAGCGGTCGAGGAGGGAGCGGAGTTCTTCCAACCGCTGCGTGACCTGGGGCCGGCCATCGACCTCGTCCAACCCATGCCCTACGTCGAGCTGCAGAAGATGATCGACGACCCGCGCGGGCAACCGGCACTACTGGAGCGCGGACTACCACGACACGCTCCCGGACAAGATGCTGGACGTGTTCCTCGACGGCTACCGCAACGCGCCCTCGCCGCTGGCTCAGAACATCATCTTCCAGTGGGGCGGCGCGGCCTCCCGGCTCGGGGAGGGCACCCCCATGGCTCAGCGCGACGCTGCGTGGGTCTCCCACCCGTTCGCGGTGTGGGAGGACGCCACCGACGACGCCGCCAACATCGAGTGGGTGCGCCAGTTCCGGCGCGACCTCGCGCCGTACACCAACGGCGGTGTCTACCTGAACTTCATCGGCCGAGAAGGGGAGGGCCGCATCCGCAGCGCCTACGGGGAGGCCACCTACGAGCGCCTCCGGCAGGTCAAGGCGGAGTACGACCCCGGCAACATCTTCCGCGGGAACCAGAACATCACGCCCGCAGGGGCCTCAGTTGGCCTGGCTGACACTCGACATGTTGAAGTCCGGGACACGTAGCGCCGGCATGGCCGTCCGCGAGAAGTAGTCACCCCACTCCCGGGAGAACGCCGGGACGGTCGCGGAGGCCCCCGAGAACCGGCCGAGGAGGTCCACGGGGCTCTCGTTGAACCGGAAGTTGTTCACCGCCCCGGTCACCTCGCCGTTCTCGACGAGGTACACCCCGTCACGGGTCAGACCGGTCAGCAGGAGGGTCTGCGGGTCGACCGCCCGGATGTACCACAAGCACGTGAGCAGGAGCCCACGCTCGGTGTCGCCGACCATCGCGTCCAGGCCGCCCTGGGCGCCGTCGACCTCGAGCACCAGGTTGTCGATCCCCGGCGTCACGGGCTGCCCCGTCATGCCCGCCGAGTGCCGGGTCTGCAGCAGCGCCGCGAGCGACCCGTCCTTGACCCAGTCGGTGCGCGACAGCGCGAGGCCGTTGTCGAAGACGCTGCTGACGTTGTCGCTGGAGGCCGCGGTCACGAACGGAGCCGCCTGCAGGCCCGGGTAAGCCGGGTCGGAGTACATCTGGACCGGCCGGTCGGTGAGCTGCTCGCCGATCCGGGTTCCGCCACCAGGCCGGGAGTACACCGACTGGCCTTCGTGGGCCTCCCGCGCCGAGGCGCTCCAGTAGGCGTAGATCATCAGGTCGGCCACTGCCGTGGGCGGCAGGATCGTGTCGTAGCGGCCCGCGGGAAGGTCGACCTTGCGCTCCGCCCAGGTCAGCCGCCGGGCAAGCTCCTGGTCGAGGGCGAGGGCGTCGACATCGGCGAAGTCGCTCGTGGCGCCGCCCACCCAGGCGCTGCTGGACAGGTCGGTGGGCTTGCCGGTGCAGCCGTAGTGTCCTGTGGGCTGGACGTGCCGTAGGCGCAGACCGGTGCTCGAGGCCAGGTAGGTGGTCGTCACCTCGTGGTCGACGAACCCGTAGAGGATCCGGTTCTCGGCGGTGGCCTTGCGGAAGGCCTCGCCCAGCGCGGGCGCGAAGTCGGCGTACACGTCGATCGAGGTGCGCTCGGGCGGGGCGAACCAGTCTGCGCCCGCACCGCCGGAGACGAGCTCTGCGGCGTCCTCGGCCGGGGAGCTCTCGCGCGCGGCAGCGTCGGCCTGCTCCACGAGCGCGGCCACCTGCTCCGGGGACGACGCCGTCCCCGTGACGGACCCGGTGGCGGTGCCCTGTCCCGCGCCGACGAACGAGACCACGGTCAGCGACAAGTGGTGCATGACCCCGTTGGTGGTCAGCGTGTTGTTGGCCCACCGGAGGTTCGCTGTGGTGGCGTCACGCAGCGTGACGACGCACTGGTCGGCGCGCGAGACCTTCAGCGCGTGCTCGACGAGGTCCTGGGGAGTGGGGGCGGTCATGTCTTCTCCTCAGTCCTGGGATCCGGCTTCGGCAGCGGTGTTGAGGATGCGCACGTCTCGGAACAGTGCGCTCGGGCATCCGTGGGAGACCGACGCGACCTGACCCGGCTGCGCCTTGCCGCAGTTGAAGGCTCCACCGAGCTCCCAGGTCTGCGGACCTCCGACGGCCTCCATGGAACCCCAGAACTCGGTCGTGGTGGCCTGGTAGGCCACGTCCCGGAGCTGGCCGGCGATCTGCCCGTTCTCGATGCGGTAGAAGCGCTGCCCGGTGAACTGGAAGTTGTACCGCTGCATGTCGATGCTCCACGAGTTGTCGCCGACGATGTAGATGCCGCGCTCCACCTGGGAGATGAGGCCGTCGACGTCGGGGCCGTCGGCGGTCGGCTGCAGCGACACGTTCGCCATCCGCTGGATCGGGATGTGGCCCGGGGAGTCGGCGTAGGCGCAGCCGTTCGAGCGGTCGATGCCCATGAGGTGGGCGGTGGGTCGGTCGAGCTGGTATCCGACGAGGACGCCGTCCTTGACGATGTCCCACTGCTGGGTCTGCACGCCCTCGTCGTCGTACCCGATGGTGGCCAGCCCGTGCTCGACCGTGCGGTCGCCGGTGACGTGCATGGCCGGGGAGCCGTACCTGAGGCTGCCGAGCTGGTCGGGAGTGGCGAAAGAGGTGCCGGCGTAGTTGGCCTCGTAGCCGAGAGCGCGGTCGAGCTCGGTGGCGTGGCCGATGGACTCGTGGATGGTCAGCCACAGGTTGGAGGGGTGGATGACCAGGTCGTAGCGGCCCGGCTCGACCGAGGTGGCAGCGAGCTTGGCGGCAAGATGGTCGGGCAGCTCGCCGAGCTCGCCGTCCCAGTCGTGGACGTCGCCGACGAGGTACTCCCAGCCACGCCCGACCGGCGGCGCGATGGTGCGCATCGAGTCGAACCGGCCGGTCTTCTCGTCGCTGCCGTAGACGGTGAACTCCGGATGCACGCGGACCCGCTGCTGGGTGGTCGTCGTGCCCGCGAGATCTGCGTAGAACTTGTTCTCCACGACCTGCCGCACCGAGCCGCTGGAGTGCGCCACCGCGGGGGAGTCGAGGAGCCGACGGGTCCAGTCGGCGAGCAGCTCGGACTTCTCCGCCAGGGGGACCGCGAGAGGGTCGATCTCGTAGGCGGAGATCCACTCCACGTCTCCGTGCACCGGCTCCGGCGCCAGCGCGATCGGCCGCGTGGTCATCGCCGCGGCGACCTGGGCGGTGCGGACGGCGGTCTCGGTGACCTGGATGGCGGACTCGGGCGTGAGCACGACCCCGGAGGCGAAACCCCAGGCGCCGTCGAGGATCACCCGCACCGCGAAGCCGAGGTCCTCGGTGTCGCCGGCCCCCTGGAGGTGCCCGTCCCGCACCCGGATGTCCTGGTAGCGGACGCGCTCGAAGCGGAAGTCGGCGTGGCTGACGTGGAAGTCCCGCGCCCGAGACAGGGCGGCTTCGGCGAGACGCCGGAAGGGGAGCGAGGAGAAGGTCGGGTCGATGGAGTGCTGCACCGCTGCTCCTGAGGTCATGGCCGAGAGGCTATGTCGTCGTGGGTGGTGTCGTCATGCGGTTACCCGGCGGGTCGGCCCCCAATCTCACGTCTCGCCGGAGACTTCCTGAGCCTCGTGCAGGGAAGCGTCCTGGGGCATCCAGTCTGCCGGGAGGACGTCGTAGCCGGCCCGCCGGGCAGCCTCGAGCACGTCGGGGTCGTCGTCGACCAGGACCACGACCGTCCGGGTCTCGGCGAGCCGGTCCAGTGCCTCGACCTTCACCAGACGGGCCGGGCGGCGGTCGCCCACAGGGCGGAGCCGGAGCTCGCCGTCGGGCAGACCGTGGCGGCGGAACCACGCCAGCGTGTCCTCCCGGCACCTCTCGGGTCGGCCCGAGAGGTAGACCACGTCGAAGACCTCGGCCAGCCTCGTGACGGTCTCGCGGCCCTGCTCCAGGACCGGGTCCTGCGGGGCTGCGGCGAAGAAGGCGTCCCAGTCCTTCGGGACGGTGCGCACGTGGCGCAGGCGGTGCCGGACGTCGGCGAGCACGCCGTCGATGTCGACGACCGCGACCCTCCGCAGATCGTCCGGCTTGTCCTGGCGGGTCATACGGACTCTCAGCCGACTGTGGTCCGCACCGCGACGGTGGAGCCGTTGCGGTGCTTCTCGACGTGGAGCTGGGTGGGGATGCGGTTGCGCAGCTCGCTGACGTGGCTGACGACCCCGACGGCGCGGCCGCCGGCACGAAGGTCGTCGAGCCGGTCCATCACGTCGTCCAGTGTGTCCGCGTCGAGGGTGCCGAAGCCCTCGTCGACGAAGAGTGTCTCGATCTCGGTGCCGCCGGCCTCGTGGGTGACCACGTCGGCGAGGCCCAGCGCGAGCGCCAGGGAGACCACGAACGTCTCCCCGCCGGAGAGCGTGGTGGGGTCGCGGACGTCACCGGTCCACTGGTCTACCACCTCGAGGCCGAGCCCGGCCTGGGAGCCCTTCCGCGCGGCGCGGCCGGTCCGCTGCAGCAGGTACCGCTGGTCGCGCATGTGCGCGAGCCGCTCGTTGGCGGCGGCCACCACCTGGTCGAGCCGCGTGGCCAGGACGTACGCCGAGAGCCGCATCTGGAGCTGGTTGTCGCTCCCCATGCCGCGGACCAGCTTCGACATCGCCTCGGCACGGGCGTACTCCTCGTGCAGAGGACGCCAGCCGGACAGCGCCTCCTCGAGACGGCCACGCAGCCGACCCACGGCCGCCACGACCTCCTCGCGCTGGTGGAGGTTCCGCGCGGTTTCCCGCTCGGACACCTCCGCCGAGGCCACTGCCGCCGCGAGTGCCTCGAGATCCGGGGCGTCGGTGTCCTCGAGGGCACGGACGTCCTCCTCCTCGAGGACTGCCCGCGCGCGTGTCTCGGCCTGGGCACGCGCGCGCAGCAGCTGCTCCAGCCGGGACCGCTCATCGGCCCCCAGGACGGCCGCGCGCAGCTCGGTGGCGTCGGCGAAGCCCAGCTCGACGGCTGAGTCGTGGACGTGCGTCTCGAGCTCACCGACCCGGGTGCGCGCAGCTTCCAGCTTGGCGAGGCGGTCACGGGCCTCCCGCAGCGACGCGGCGAGGCGCTGGTGGCGCTCGACCTCTTCTCGGACCGTCCGGCTGCGTGAGCCGTCGCCGGCGATGTCGAGAGCCCCGGCGATCTCGGCCTCCAGCGTCGCGATCGACTGTCCCCGTGTCGCGATGGACTGCTCGAGGGTGGCGATGCGGGTGGCGAGGTCGTGGATGCCGGTGGTCAGCTCCTGCTGCTCCTGGGTCAGAGCGGCGACGGACTGCTCGGCCTGCTCGAGGGCCTGCTCGGCGTCTCGGGCACGGCGAAGCCGCTGGTCGATCTCCTCGACGGCGGCGGAGGCCTCGGCGGGCGAAAGCTGGTCGGCGGCGGCGCGGAGGCGGGCCAGGCGTTCCTCGGTCTGGAGGACCGCACCGCGCGCGTCGGCGTGGGAGGCCGTGGCTGCTTCGTAGGCCGTTGCTGCTTCGGCCTGCTCGCCCTCGGTCACGGCGTCCTCGCCGACCTCGGCGGGGTGCGGGTGCTCGGTGCTGCCGCAGACCTGGCAGGGCAGGCCGTCCGCGAGGCGTCCGGCCAGCTCGGCCGCGATCCCGGCGAGGCGGCGTGCGGTGAGGTCCTGCACGCGGTCGCGCGCGTCGGCGGCGCGGTCACGAGCGTCTCGCTCATGCTCACGGGCAAGTTCGAGCGAAGCGGCGCACGACTCCGCCTCCGTGGCCGCGTCGAGCTGCTCCTTGCCGCGCCGGTGCTGCAGGACCAGGGCCTCGACCTTGCGGGCCTCCGCGGTCAGGTCCCCGACCTCCTGGCGCGCGCGGTCGAGCACCTCCGGGATGGCGGCGGCGCGCAACCGGGCTGCCTCGTGCTCGCGGGATGTCGCGGCGAGCTCGGTCTCAGAGGAGCTCAGCTCCTCGCGGGCCTGGTGCAGGTCCTGCTCGCGGGGAAGGAGCGCCTCCAGTCGGGTCGTGGCGGCGCGGACACGCTCCTCCAGATCCTGCAGGCTCTCCGCGCTGCGGGTCTCGGGCAGCTGGTATCCGGCCAGGTCCTGCCGATCGAGCGAGGACGCGGCACCCGCCCATGCCTCCGCGCGCCGGTCCCGCTCCACGACCGCTGGGTCGAGCATCTCCAGAAGAGGCAGGCACCGACCGGCGCGGGTGTCGGAGTCTAGGTGTGTGCGCGCCTGGTCCGCGCCGGCCTCGTCCAGCTCGAGCTCGGCCAGGGCGGCAGCCGCCTGGTCACGCCGCTCCCGCAGTGCCGCCAGCCTCTGCGCATCCTGCTGGCGGGAACGGGCAGTCGCGGCGACCGACGAGGCTGCCTCGTGCTGGTCCCGGGCAGCGACATGCGCTGCCCCGGCCGTCTCCGCGAGCCCCTCGGCCCAGCCGACCGGGTCTGCGAAGGGGTCTTCGGGCAGCTCGGCCGCGGCGCGCTCGGCCAACGTGTCCAGGACCCGCAGGACGCCCGACTCGCCGTCGGCGGAGCGATCCTTCAGGGCGCGGCTGTGCTCGTGGACCCAGTCCTCGATCCGTGAGAAGCGGTCGGTGCGGAACAGGTGCTGGAGGACGTCGTGACGGTCCTGCGAGGACGCTCGCAGGAACTTCTGGAACTCGCCCTGGGGCAGCATCGCGACCTGGACGAACTGGGTCGCCTGCATGCCGACCAGCTCGCCGATGAAGTGGCCCACCTCCTGGGCGCGGGAGCTGAGGAGATGCTCCTCGCCGCTGGTGGTCTCGACCAGCGTCGCCGAGGCGTTCTCGGTGGTGAAGCCCGTTCCGCGACGCTTGGGCCGGCTCCACTCCGGCGTACGTCGCACGGTGAACCGGCGCTCGCGCACGCTGAAGTCGAGGACCACCTCGGGACGGGCGTCCTCGTCGGCGTGCTGGGACCTCAGCGCCTTGACTCCGCGGACCCCGGGCACGGACCCGTAGAGGGCGAAGCAGACAGCGTCGAGCACGGTCGTCTTGCCTGCGCCCGTGGGCCCGGTGAGGAGGAAGAGTCCCGCGTCGCACAGCTCGTCGAAGTCGACCTCCTCGACGCCGGCGAACGGACCGAACGCCTCGAGGCGCAGATGGTGCAGCCGCATCAGCCGGCCTCCTCGATCCGCACCGGGCGGTCGGCGTCCTCGTTGATGCGGCAGGAGTCGCAGGCGAGCTGGAGGAGCAGCGCCTCCTCGCTGGTCGCCTCGAGGGAGCGCACCTCGGCGACGAACCCGAGCGCGACGTCGAGGTCGCTGCGGCCGTCGACGCGCGGCATCACCGGACCGCGTTCGCGGCGGGCACCCTCAGGCTCGAAGCCCAGGATCAGCACGTGGGGGAAGCGCGCCTTGAGCCGGTCCATGGCGTGCATGGGGCGCTGCGGGTCGGTGAGGACGACCTGCAGCCAGGCGTCCTCGACCTCGGCGTGCGCAGGGTCGGCCAGGAGGTCGTCGAGCCGCCCGCGCAGCGTGGCGAGACGGCGCGGGACCGGCGCAGGCACGAAGTCGGCGTTCTCGACGCCGTCTCGGCCGAGCTCGACCAGCCACGAGCCCTTGGTGTGCCGGGCCTCGGAGAAGGAGTAGGCGAGCGGTGAGCCGCTGTAGCGAACCGTCTCGGTGAGGGTGTGCCTGCCGTGCAGGTGTCCGAGCGCGGTGTAGTCGACGCCGGTGAACAGGCTGGTGGGCGCGATCTGCACGCCGCCGACGGAGATGTCGCGCTCGCTGTCGCTGGCCATGTCGGGCGCCGCCTCGGGTGAGCCTGCGACGAACGCGTGGGCCATCACCACCGAGCGCGTCCCCCGACGGCCTTCGAGGTCGGAGTGCACGCGGGCCATGGCCTCGGTCAGCGCGGCCTCGTGCGTCCGGGCGGTCAGGCCCCAGGGGCCGCGGACCGCGTCGGGCTCGAGGTAGGGCAGCCCGTGGACGGCGACCGGCCCGTGGCGGTCCTCGAGCAGGACGGGCGTGCCGACGTCCTGCCAGCGGGTGCGCAGGTGGATGCCGGCCGCGTCGGCCAGGCGTGCGTTGAACCCGAGCCTGATGTGGGAGTCGTGGTTCCCGCTCGTCACCACCACGGACGCGCGGGACGCGGCGAGCCGGGCGAACGTCTCGTCGGCCAGCTCCACGGCGTCGACCGGTGGGAGGGCACGGTCGTAGATGTCACCGGACACGACCACGAGGTCGACCGCCTCCTTCTCGACGGTCTCGAGCAGGTGGTCCACGAACGACGCCTGCGCGTCGAGCAGGCCCTCGCGGTGGAACGAGCGGCCGAGGTGCCAGTCGGAGGTGTGGAGGATGCGCACGCGGAAGACGCTATGCCGCTGCACCGACAAACACCGAAATCACACGCCGATCCGGTCCGGCTCGGCGTACACGACGAACCGGTCCTCGCGCACGAACCCGACGGCGCACAGGCCGGCCGTCTCGGCCAGCCGGACCGCGAGACTGGAGGGGGCGCCGACCGCGGCGATCACGCCGACCCCCGCGGCCACCGCCTTCTGTGCCAGCTCGAACCCGATCCGCCCGCTCACGCACAGCACCGGCAGGTCGGTGCGCTGCCCGGCGAGGACCCGGCTGCCCACGACCTTGTCGACGGCGTTGTGCCGTCCGATGTCCTCGCGCACCACGACCGGGGAGCCGTCGTGCTCGAAGAGGGCGGCTGCGTGCAGGCCCCCGGTGGAGCTGAACACCTTCTGTGCCGCGCGGAGCCGTTCGGGCAGCGAGGAGATCAGCGCGGCCGGGACCTTCCGGCCCGAGTGCCGGCCGCACAGCAACCCGGCCGCGGCGCCGGCGGACGCGGCGAGCGCCTCCTCGACGCTCTGTTTGCCGCACACCCCGCACGCCGAGGATCCGGCGGTCGGACCGTCGTACCGCACCGCGAGGTCACCCGGCGGGGGACCGGTGAGCTCGACCGTGACCACGTTGAACTCCTGCTCCGGCGTCAACGTATGGTCAATGCAATACGCAACCGTATGGAGATCGGCAGCACCCGCGATGACGCCCTCTCCGAACAGGAACCCGGCCACCAGCTCGAAGTCGTGGCCAGGAGTACGCATCGTGACCGTCAGCCGCTCCGCGGGCCGGCCGGGCCAGCCCAGCCGGATCTCCAGCGGCTCCTCGGTCGCCAGCCGGTCCTCCCGATCCAGGACATCCGCGCCTGTGACCTCTCGCACGCGCACACGCTGGGAGGGTCCTGGACGACGTTTGAGGCTCACTCCCGCAGCCTATATTTGACGCGTGTACGGACGAAGGAACGAGGAGTCCGACGACGGCTGGACCTCAGCAGTGTCGTCAGGGTTCGCGCTGGCCGGTTTCCTCGGCCTCGTCTTCGTCGCGTTCACCTTCCTCGCGATGGGACCACTGGTCCGCTACGACGCCTACCTCAACCTCGCGCCGCCACCCCCGGCGTGGGTTCCCTTCCTGCACGTGCTCGACCGTGTGGGACAGCGCGCCATCGCGCTCCCCATCCTCGGCGTCGTCCTCTACGTGATCTACCGGCGGAACCGTTCCTGGCGGCCGGTGGTCCTCGCCGCCTGCTCGGTGTTCACGCTCAACCTGGTCGTCCTGATCCTCAAGGTCGGCCTCGGTCGCGCCTCGCCGGGCACGGCCGACCCGTCCTTCTTCATGGGCGGCATGGCCTACCCGTCGGGCCACAGCTCCAACATCGTGCTCATGTACGGCCTGATCGCCTACCTCGTCGGCACCTACGCCAACCCCAAGCGCCGTACCCAGGTCGTCCTGTGGGGGCTCGTCGCGTTGCTCGCGGTGACGATGGTCGCCACCTCGCTCACCCTCAACTGGCACTGGTTCGCCGACCTCGTCGCGGGCCTGCTCATCGGCGGCATCATCCTCGAGCTCACCGCCACCGTCGACCGGCTCGTACCGGCGTCCGTGGGCGCCGAGGGTGGGATGCAGGGTCTCCGGTCGCTCCTCGACGACACCATCCGCCTGCTCCGCCCGCGACGGCCACAGGGCCCCACCGGGTCAGCCTGAGCGGGACGGACGCTCAGCGCCAGAACGCCTCACGCACCCGCAGGGCCCGCTCCAGCTCATCTGTGGTGTCCACCAGCGCCCGGCGCAGGCTCAGATCGAGGGACTCGTCACCGATCAGGGCCTTCGCCCGCTCCACCGCCGTCGGATCCACGGCGAGCCGGGGGAAGAAGTCCCGCGCCGCATCCGCGAGCACCCAGCCGGAACGTACCTTCACCGTCCCCGGAAGGTCGGTGAAGTACCGCCCGACGTAGGGCTGGGTCAGCTCCTCCTGGCCGCTGCGCCACATGCCGCGGCCGGCCGCCTCGATCTCGTAGTTGGACGCCGCCCGCTCACCGGTGAAGTGCGACCACGCGAACGCCTTCGCCTCGGCGTCGGGAATCGCCGACATCGCCTGGACGTGGTCCACCGCCGCCTGGGTCGTGTGCTCGCGGGCCAGCCAGTCGTCGAGCTCGGCGCGCTCCACCGCCCCCAGAGAGGCAAGCCTGACCAGGATCCGCCACCGCAGGTCCAGGTCGCTCTCCACGCCGTCGGGCAGGTCCGAGCCGGCGAGCCAGCCACGCAGCCCCGAAACGTCCCGCGACGAGGCGATCACCGCTCGGCAGGCCGCCAGCTGCACCCCCGAGCCCGCCTGCGCCGTGCTCAGCCGTGAGGTCGCCGCGACGTGGAACCGGTGAGCCGCGTCCGCCGGGTCGGGATGCATCCGGTCCGCGACCGTCGCCAGACCGAACGTCGTCAGCGCCGTGACCGCGATGTCCTTGGTCTCGACCGGGAGACCGGCCTCGAGCAGCAGCAGGGCCGCCTCGGGGTCGACGAGCGCGTTCGACACGCCGTCGCGGACCCCGCTCCACACCGACGCTCGCATCAGCGGGTCGTCCATCCGGGGCAGCAGCCGGGGCAGCGCCTCCAGGGTCACGTCGTCCAGGCCTAGGCGCGCCCAGGTCTGGTCCCGCGGGTCGAGCACGACGGGCGCGGTCGCCGCGGCAGGAGAGAGGACGGCGGGTTCGGCTCCCACGGCGAGCGGCTCGCTGCTCCAGCCGTACTCGCCGTCGTACACCGCCGCCGAGAGGGCGTGGGTGCGCTCGGCCGGGTGGTCGGCCGGAGCAGTCCGGCGTACGACGAGCCCACCGTCGCCCCGGTCGACGCTCAGGAGGTCGACGCCCGCCGTACGCAGCCACCCCTTCGTCCAGTCCGTGAGGTCACCGGCCCCGGCGTCCTCCCAGGCCGCGAACAGGTCGTGCATCGTGGCGTTGCCGAAGCGATGCCGGTCGAAGTGCTCACGGACACCGGCGAAGAACACCTCGTCGCCGAGGTTGCTGTTGAGCTGCTTGAGCACCGCCGAGCCCTTGGCGTAGCTGATCCCGTCGAAGTCCTGCAGCGCCGCCAGCGCATCGGTGGCTCCGTTGCCCGCGATCGGGTGCGTGCTCGGCCGCTGGTCGGCCTCCAGCCCCCAGCGCTTGCGGCCGAACGCCGTGTCGACGTGCGCGTCGGTGAACTCCGTCGCGTCGTGCGTGACGCGGTTGCCCATGTACTCGGCGAACGACTCGTTGAGCCACAGGTCGTCCCACCAGCGAGGGGTCACCAGGTCACCGAACCACTGGTGCGCCATCTCGTGCGCGATCGTGGTCGCCCGGTTCGTGCGCTCCGCACGGGTCACCTTGGAGGTGAACACCAGCGGGTCGCGGAACGTCACGCAGCCGGGGTTCTCCATCGCCCCGGCGTTGAACTCCGGCACGAACGCCTGGTGGTAGTCACCGAAGGCGTAGCGGACACCGAAGAGCCGGTGGAACTCGTCGAAGCACTGCTTGGTGACGGTGAAGATCTCCTCGGCGTCGCGCTCGAGGTACGGCGCCAGCGATCTCCGGCACTCCAGCCCCAGGCTGATCCCGTCGTGCTCGTCGCGCACCACGTGGTACGGACCCGCCACGAGGGTCACGAAGTACGTCGACAGCGGTTGCGTCGTCGCCAGCTCCCACCGCCCCGGCTCGACCTGCTCGGCACGCCCGTTGCCGACCACCACCCAGTCCTGCGGCGCCCGGACGTGGAAGGTGTAGGGCGCCTTCAGGTCGGGCTGGTCGAAGCAGGCGAAGATGCTCGGGGCGGCGTCGAGGAACGACATCGCGTACGTGTAGTGCCGGCCGTCCGCAGGGTCCACGGCCCGGTGCAGGCCCTCGCCGTCGTTGCGGTAGCCCATCACCGCCTCCACCACGAGCAGGTTCTCCCCGTCGAGGCCGGGCAACGGCAGCCGGCCGTCCTCGAGCGTCGCGACATCGAGCGGTTTGCCGTTGAGCCGGGCCGAGACCAGCTGCTTGGGCTTGACGTCGACGAAGGTGTCCGCGGGGCCCCGGACGGTGAAGCGCACCTCGGTGGTCGAGGTGAACGTGCTCTCGCCCTGGTCGAGGTCGAGGCTCACGTCGTACGACGTCACGTCGAGCTGCTCGGCACGGCGGAGGGACTCGGTGAGGGAGAGGCTCGGCATGGGGGACACCCTAGGGGGCGCCCATGCCACCGACGCGGATATTTCCCGTCTCCCCTCAAGGCGGGGTCCGTCCGCTCCGATACCCAGGCATGTCCGGAACCGGGTCACCCACACCATCGCGGTGGGCAGGCGAGCGCCTTGCCACGGCGCCCGGACCCCTCGTCCTCGTCACGGTCGGCGTGGCCTACCTCGCCCTGACCCAGATGGTGATGTCGGTGCACGGCCCGGTCACGAACGGCGTCACCGTGTGGCCGGCGGCCGGCCTGACCCTGGCCGTCCTCCTGATGACGCCCCGCCACCGCTGGGTGTGGGCGCTCGGAGCCGTCGCTCTCGCCCAGGCCGGGGGCGACCTCGCCTGGGGATCCTCCGTCGGCGCCGCGCTCGGCTGGACGCTCACCAGCACAGGAGAGCCGCTCGTCGGCGCGCTCCTGCTGCGCCGCCTCGGCAACCCCGCCGGGGCGCTCGCGCCCGTGCGCAACCTGCTCATGTTCCTTCTCGCCGGCGCCGTGGTGGCACCCGCGTGCGGCGCCACCTTCGGCTCCGCGGTCTCCGCGGCGACGGGACTGGCGCCCTTCACCCACGTGTGGGCGGGCTACTTCATCGGACACGCCCTCGGAGTGCTCGTCGTCGCCCCGGTCCTCCTGGCGCCGCACGTCACCCATCACCGCTCCCGACGCGAGGTCACGGCACTGTGCCTGGCGACGACCTTCGTCTCGAGCCTCGTCTTCACCGACTTCGGTGGCTCGTGGATGGTGACCATGCCCTACGTCCTGGTCCCGTTCTTCGCCTGGTCGGCGCTCCGGTTCGGGACCTGGGGTACGGCGTGCACGTCGCTCGGGGTGACCGCGTTCGGCAGCGCCTTCACCGCCATCGGGCTCGGGCCCTTCGCGCTTGCCGGCGGGCCCCAAGGAACCGCCGTGACCCTCCTGCAGGTGTTCCTCGCCGTCACCGTCTGCTTCTCCCTCCTCCTCGCCGCTCTGGTCAGCGACCTCAGCGAACGCCGGGAGATCGAGGAGGCGCTGCGCCACCAGGCGACCCACGACGTCCTCACAGGGCTCCCGAACCGGAGCCCCCTGACCGCCTCGCTGGGTTCCGTCCTCGCGGACTCGGCAGCGCGTCCGGGTGTCTGCCTCCTCGTGTGCGACCTCGACCACTTCAAGGCGATCAACGACCGCGTCGGTCACACCTGCGGTGACCAGCTCCTCGTCGAGGTGGCACGCAGGCTCGGTGCGGGTGTCCGCGAGCGGGATCTCGTCGCCCGGATGAGCGGGGACGAGTTCGTGGTCCTCCTGACCGACGTCGACGCCGACGCGGCTCGTCGCGTCGCCCGACGGCTGGTCGACCAGGTCGCCGAGCCCGTGCACCTGGACGGCACGCACGAGGTGCGGCCCTCGATGTCGGTGGGCGCAGCGCTCGCCGCACCCGGAGAGACCGCCGACTCGTTGTTCCGCGCCGCGGACGCCGCCCTCTACCATGCGAAGCACCAAGGCCGCGGACGCGTCGTGGTCGTCGACGACGCGGTCCGCCGGCAGGCCGCGATCCGGGTCGGCGTCGAGGACGAGCTGCCCCGGGCCTTCGAGGACGACCAGCTCGTCGCCTACTTCCAGCCGGTCATCGCCCTGGACGAGGGCCACGTCGCAGGAGCCGAGGCGATGGTGCGCTGGCGCCACCCCGAGCTCGGGCTCCTCGATGCCGAGCGGTTCCTGCCCGCCGTCGAAGCCATGGGCTGGGGCGACCGCCTGCTCGACGCCGTCCTCGCCCAGGCACTCCGGGCGCAGCAGGCCTGGGCGCGGGAGGCGAGCAGCGGCCCTCGGGTCTCGGTGAACGTCTCACCGCTGCTGCTCGGCAGCGGGGCGGCGACCACCGCCGTGCTCCGGGCGCTCACCGACGCGGACGTGCCACCGGAGGCGCTCTCCCTGGAGGTCAGCGCCAGGCACCCCCTGGACGATGCGGCGACGGCGGCGCTGCACCAGGTCCGCTCCCTCGGGGTCCACCTCGTCCTCGACGGCGTCGGAACGGGCTGGTCCTCCATGGACCGGCTCGCCCGGGTCCCGTGGGACCTGCTGAAGATCGACCGCACCTTCGTGTCCGACCTCGGCAGCGATCCCGCGGCCGCCACCCCGGTGCGGGCCCTTGTGGCGATGTCCCAGGCGCTCGGGATCCGCACCGGGGCGGACGGCGTGACCCGGCCCGCACAGCTCGAGACGCTGGCCGAGGTCGGCGTCGACGTCGCACAGGGGCCGCTCTTCAGCCGCCCCGGGACCGCCGAGGAGGTCGGCCGGATGCTCGCCACCCGTCAGGTCTGGATCTCCGAGGACCAGCCGGCCTGAGGGAATCGCCGGGCCGGTCCTCGGAGTGGTGTCAGAGCCGGACCAGCATCTTGCCGATGTTCGCGCCCCGGTGCAGGTCCAAGAACGCGTCCACCGAGTGGTCGAGGCCGTCCACGAAGGTCTCCCGGAACTGCAGCCGCCCGTCGCGGAGCCAGTCGGTCGCGAGCGTGAGGTACTCCTTCGCGGCGTCCCAGTGGTCCGCGACGATGAACCCCTGCAGCCGCAGACGGCGCGTCACCAGGAGCGCCATGTTGCGGGGGCCGGGCGCGGGCTCGGTGTCGTTGTACTGCGCGATCGCTCCGCACAGCGCGACCCGGCCGAAGTCGCGCATGTGACCGATCGCGCCCTCGAGGTGGTCGCCGCCGACGTTGTCGAAGTAGACGTCCAGCCCGTCCGGGGCGTGCTCGCGCAGCTGCCGGGCGACCGAGCCGTCGCGGTAGCTGAAGGCGCTGTCGAAGCCGAGGTCGTCCTGCAGGTAGGCGATCTTCTCCGCGGACCCTGCGGACCCCACGACACGACCTGCGCCGAGGTTCCGGGCGATCTGGCCCGCAAGGCTCCCGACCGCGCCGGCAGCCCCGGAGACGAAGACGGTGTCGCCCTCGGCGACCTCCGCGATCCGGGTGAGCCCGACGTACGCCGTGAGACCCGGCATCCCGAGGACCCCGAGGTACGCCGAGGCGGGCACCTGCGACACGTCGATGCGGCGTACCGCGCTCGCGTCGACCACGGCGTGCTCGCGCCAGCCGAGCTGGTGCAGGACCTGGGCGCCGACGGGGACCTGCTCGGACTCGGAGGCGACGACCTCACCGACCGCGCCGCCGTCGAGCGGCTCACCGATCTGGAACGGCGGGACGTAGGACTTCACGTCGTTCATCCGCCCGCGCATGTACGGGTCGACGGACATGACGGAGTTCCGGACGAGGACCTGTCCGGGCTGCAGCGGCGGGACGTCGACCTCGACGAGCTCGAAGTTGTCGTGCGTCGGCCACCCCTCCGGGCGGGAGACGAGGCGGATCTGGCGTGTCTTCTCGGTCATCGTTCGATCGTGTCAGGCGCGGCGGTGGTCGTCGGCGCTGGGTCGCAACGCCCGGCGTGAATCGTGGTCTGGGACACGACCGAGGCGGCTTTCCGGCTGTGGGAGAGTTCGGACATGAGCGACGAGAACCTGCGCACTGTCGAGATCACCCGGATCAAGAAGGGCCTGTACGAGGCGACGAACCGGCACGGCGTGAAGATGGTGTTCGGCAACGACAACACCCAGAACTTCTCCGCCGTCGAGCTGCTGCTCACCGCCATCGCCGGGTGCAGCGGCACGGACGTGGACTTCATCACCAGCAAGCGAGCGGAGCCCGACTCCTTCACCGTGAACATCGCCGGCACGAAGGTCCGCGACGAGTCGGGCAAGAACCATGTCGCCGACATCTCCGTGACCTTCGACATCACCTTCCCGGAGGGGGAGGAGGGCGACGCCGCCCGCGCCGTCCTCGAGCGGTCGGTCCACCAGTCGCACGACCGGCTGTGCAGCGTCAGCCAGACGGTGGAGCGCGGCACCCCCATCGAGGTCGCGGTGGCGGGGGAGAAGGACTAGCCACCCACGAGCGATGAGTTCCGGTCCGGAGCCGAGTCAGAGTGCACGTCCGAAAAACCTTTCGGAACTGTCGGTACCGGAACCTAAGGTGGCACCCATGCCTTCAACACCGGCCGTAGAGGCCGTCGACCTCGTCAAGCGGTTCGGCGACAACACCGCCGTCGACCACGTCAGCTTCACCGTTCCCCAGGGCACTGTCCTGGGGCTCCTCGGGCCCAACGGAGCGGGGAAGACCACCACCGTCCGCATGCTCACCACTCTGTCGGTCCCCACGAGCGGCACCGGCCGCGTCGCGGGGTACGACGTGGTCGAGAACCCCGACGCGGTACGCCGCAGCATGGGGCTCACCGGGCAGGCCGCCACCGTCGACGAGCTGCTCACCGCCCGCGAGAACCTCCGCCTGATCGGCCGGCTGTCGGGGCTGTCTCGCAGCTACGTCGCCGGCGCCACCGACACCCTGCTCGAGCGCTTCTCGCTGACCGACGCCGCGAACCGCACCGTGAAGACCTACTCGGGCGGCATGCGACGCCGTCTCGACCTGGCCGTCAGCCTCATCGCCGCGCCACCGGTGCTGTTCCTCGACGAGCCGACCACCGGCCTGGACCCACGCAGCCGCTCCGAGCTGTGGGAGGTGCTGCGCGAGCTCGTGCGCGAGGGCACGACCCTGGTGCTCACGACGCAGTACCTCGAGGAGGCCGACCAGCTCGCCGACGACATCGTGGTGATCGACAAGGGCAAGGTCATCGCCTCCGGCACACCGACCCGGCTGAAGGACCAGGCGGGACGGGCCAGCGTCGTGGTCACCCTGACCCACGCGCACGACCTGCAGCGCGCCACCGAGCTCGTCCGCACCTGCTCGCCCGAGGTGCACGTGGAGGAGTCGGCACGCCGGATCACGGCCCAGGCCGACGGCCTCGCTGACATGGGACGGATCGGAGACGTGATCGCCGCCAGCGACATCCAGGTCGACGACCTGGGACTGAAGCGGCCGAGCCTCGACGACGTGTTCCTCCACCTGACCGGACACCGTGCCGAGGACGCCGACACCGACGGCGACGAAACGGCGGGGGAGCGGACCGAGGACCAGCCCGAGAGCCGAGTGGAGGCCCTGCGATGAGCACCCTGTCCCTGTCGGAGCTGCGCGAAGGCACCGAGAGCCGACCCACCATCGAGCCGCCGTCGCTCCTGCGCGCGTCCGTGACGATCGTGTGGCGCAACCTGATCCACATCCGGCGGATGCCGGAGATGCTGCTCGACGTCACCGTGCAGTCGGTGATGTTCGTGCTGCTGTTCGTGTACGTCTTCGGCGGCTCGATCGCGGTCGCCGGCTCGAGCTACCGAGAGTTCCTGGTGCCGGGGATCATGGTCCAGACGATGGTCTTCTCCTCGGCCATCGTGGCCATGGGTCTCACGAACGACCTGCAGAAGGGCATCGTCGACCGCCTGAAGTCCCTGCCGATCTCCCGTGCGTCCGTCCTGGTGGGTCGCAGCATCTCCAGCCTCATCCACTCCAGTATCGGCATCGCGGTGATGGGCGTGACCGGGCTGCTGGTCGGGTGGCGCGTGCACACCGGCATCGTCGACGCCGCCTTGGGTTTCCTCCTCCTGCTCCTCTTCGGTTTCTCGATGGTGTGGCTCGGGATCTGGGTGGGTTCGATGATGCGCACCGTCGAGGCCGTGCAAGGTCTGATGTTCACGGTGATGTTCCCGCTGACGTTCGTGGCCAACACCTTCGCGCCGACCGAGAACATGCCGAGCTGGCTGCGCACGATCGCGGAGTGGAACCCCGTCTCGTCCCTGGCCCAGGCCACCCGCGAGCTGTGGGGGAACGCTCCTGCCGCTCCCGTCGGCGCGGCCTGGCCCCTGCAGCACGCGATCCTGATGTCAGTCGTGTGGGCAATCGTGCTGACCGCTGTCTTCGCGCCCCTGGCGGTCGTAGCCTTCCGCAGGCGTTCCCGAGACTGAATTGTCAGGAGTACAATAATATGTTGAGAATCGTCGTCACCAGCGTCTTCGTGGAGGACCAGGCGAAGGCCCTGGCGTTCTACACCGACGTGCTGGGCTTCGTGAAGAAGACGGACCTGCCGCTGGGAGACGCCCGATGGCTGACGGTTGCCTCAGCCGCGGACCCCAACGGGGTGGAGCTGCTCCTGGAGCCGAGCAGCAGTGCGGTGGCGAAGAACTTCCAGGACGGCGTCAAGAGCCAGGGGATCCCGGCGACGAGCTTCGCGGTCGACGACATCGCCACGGAGTACCAGCGGCTCGTGGGCCTCGGGGTGGAGTTCACCCAGCCACCGACGGCCATGGGGCCGGTGACGGTCGCGGTCTTCGACGACACCTGCGGGAACCTCATCCAGATCGCCCAGATGAACGCCTGAGGACGTCCTGGCGCCCTGGTGACGGCAGTGACAGCAGGGAAGGGGCTTCAGGCGCCGATGCCGACGCTCTCTGCGTTACTTGACATAATGTACGTTATCGGCGATATGGACAGTGAGGCGCGAGAGGGGCTTCCTGGGGATCACGAGCTGCTTGATCTGCGCTGACGCAGCCGTTCTGACGTCTCCCGCCGGCGGCCCAGCGTTCGGGTGCCCCGTCGCACGGCGCCAGCGTCGTCGTACACGGAACAACGACGAATCAGCCAGCGGACGACGTTCCCGCTGCATCGGCGGCATCTGCAGATGCCGACCCGACAGCCGCCGGCGGCGATGCCTCTGGAGCCAGCCAATGCTCGGGTCCGCGGCTTTCGCCCACCAGTCCGGTCGCAGGTCGCTCAGAATCGCTCTCACAGAACTGTGCAGGCTCGTCGACGACTGCTGAGTGCTTCAGGCCGACGACCGACGGTTGCAACGCCCCCACCGACCCCTCCAGGGCGGAACCTGGATATTTGCTACATACCAGTGATTATGCAGGAAACGTCAGGGGAGTCGAGCAGGTGTTCGAAGGGCGGCCCCGACGGTTCCCGCACCATCACGCCTGGTCCGTCCCACCCGATCCTGTCTGTCGGTGCCCACCGCTAGTGTCCGGCCGCGTGGAGCACAACCCCTTGGTCATCGACGCGATCGACAGCTGGTTCCTGGCACGCGCCCCGCGCAAGGACTCCCCCCACACCAGGGCTGCCTACCAGCGGGACCTGGCAGCCATCTGTCAGGCCGCCTCCACGCACCTCGGGCGCCCCGTGGACGAGCTCCGGCTCGACGACCTGAGCCTGCGCGTGCTGCGCAACGCCTTCGCCGCATGGTCCACCGGACGGGCCGCCGCAACGGTCCGACGTGCGCACTCGACCTGGTCGGGCTTCTTCGAGTACCTCGTCTCCGAAGAACTCCTTGCCGGCTCCCCCATGCCCGGAGTCGGGAAGCCCAAGGCAGCGCAGCGCCTCCCCAAGTCGTTCGCCGAGGACGACGCCGCCCGCATCGTGAGCGTGCTCACCGACAGCTCCGTCCGGCGCCGCGACCCCTGGCCCGAGCTCGACGCCGCGGTGGTGCTGACCGTCATGGTCACCGGCGTGCGGGCCGCCGAGCTGTTGGCCGTAGACATCGGTCACGTCACCCGCGCTGAAGGCAACGAGCGCATCAGGGTCCTCGGCAAGGGCGAGGCCGAGCGGTCGATCCCGGTGGAGCCCGCGATCCTGGGGATCCTCGGGACCTACCTCGACAGTCGTCGCCAGAGGTTCCCGGGGAAGGCTCGGCAGCGCGGCGTCTCCACGCCGGACGACCCGTGGGCGTGGTGGCGCAAGACCGACCCGCTCTTCGTGGACCGTGCCGGTGACCGGATGCAGATCGGGGCGCTGCAGTACCTCGTGGAGCTGGTCTACCGCGACGCCGGTGTCAATGCCTCACGGGCCCGTGGAGCGTTGGTCCACGCACTCCGTCACACGGCCGCGACCCGGCTCGTGGAGCGCGGCGCCACCGCTGTGGAGCTGATGGACTTCCTGGGCCACCGGTCACTGTCGACCTCGCAGGGCTACCTGTCGGCGACGGCGGCGAGTGTGCGCGCAGCAGCGGCCCGCTCCCCTGTCTACGGCCTCCTCCAGGCCCAGGTCGAGCCCCAGCACGAGGAGCCCCCGGTCGACGTCAAGGCCCTCTCCGAGCAGGCCGGCCCACCCATCCCCGCCCACGACGAAGGCACGACCACGGAGACGTGATCCGCGCTCGTCACCTCGACAGCAGCCTGGTGATCTCCTGGATCGATCTCGGCGTGCTCACGTGGTGGACGGCGTGCCAGCCGAGCTCTCGCGCGGCGCGCACGTGACCGTCGTGGTCGTCCAGGAAGACGATCTCGTGTGCCTCGACGCCGAGAAGCCTCTCGGTGAGGCGGAAGACTGCGGGACCTGCTCGGCCGGCAGGCTCATGCGCTGAGCCCACCGGCCGAGCCAGATCTCGGGCCAGGATGCGTCGTCGACGCGTTCGAGGACACCTCCGACGTCGAACGCCACGGCCTTCATGCTCAACTGCTCTCCCCCGTCACGATGTCCGTTCGGCCGCCTCAGATTGACATAACTACTCAGGGCTCGAGGAGCACCTTGATGGCGCGGCGCTCGTCCATCGCGCGGTACCCCTCGGCGACCTCGTCGAGCGGCAGGGTCATATCGAAGACCTTGCCGGGCTCGATCGCTCCGGAGAGGGTCCGCTCGAGCAGGTCGGGCAGGTAGGCGCGCACCGGAGCGATCCCCCCGGCAAGCCCGACGTTGTTGGCGAACATGCGGCGAACCGGCAGCTCGACACCGTGCGGGACGCCCACGAAGCCGACCATGGAGCCGGGGCGGGCGATGTTGAACGCGGTCTTCATCGCCTGGTCGGTGCCGACGCACTCGAGGACGGAGTCTGCGCCCACCCCGTCGGTCATGTCGAGGATGCGCTGCTCACCCTCCTCGCCGCGCTGCTCGACGACGTCCGTGGCGCCGAACTCGGTGGCGATCTTCTGACGGTCGGCGTGGCGCGACATGGCGATGACTCGCTCCGCGCCGAGCTCCTTGGCTGCGAGCACGCCGCACAGGCCGACCGCACCGTCCCCGACGACGACGGCCGTCGAGCCCGGACGCACCTGCGAAGCGACGGCGGCATGCCATCCGGTGGCCATGACGTCGGAAAGGGTCAGCAGCGACGGGATGAGTGAGGGGTGGGGCATCCCGTCGGTCTTGACCAGGCTGCCCTCGGCCTGGAAGACCTTGGCGTACTCCCCCTGGCCACCCTGGGTGAAGCCGAGGTTCTGGCAGCCCGAGGTCATGCCGTTGCGGCAGTGCGGGCAGTTGTTGTCGCTGTGGCAGAACGGCACGATCACGAAGTCGCCGGGCTTGAAGGAGGTGACGGCGGAGCCGACCTCCTCCACGACGCCCACCATCTCGTGGCCGATGGGGTCGCCGGGCGTGATGTCGTTCTCCCCGCGGTAGGGCCACAGGTCGGAGCCGCAGATGCAGCCGGCGACCACCTTGATGATTGCGTCGGTGGGTGCGTCGATGGTCGGGACGGGACGCTCCTCGAGGCGGATGTCCTTGGTGCCGTGGATTGTCGTAACTCGCATGTCTCGAATACTTCCACGCTGTCCCTGACGCACACCTTTCCGCGCTGTGGGGCGCCCATCACGCTCCGCAAGAGTGCAAAGCCGGGCACACTGACCTCATGGGGGTGCTGCTGCGTTTCGCCGGGGTCGGCCTGCGTGCGGGTGTCGTCCTGGGGCTGAGCCTGGGATGGGTGTGGCTGGGTCAGCCCTCCGGCGCCAGGTCGGACGACATGACCTCGCTCCTCGTTCTCTTCGTTCTTGCGGGGCAGGTGTCACTGGTCTGGGGGTTCGTGGACGGCGTCCGGTGGCCGGTGCGCAAGGCACTGACGGTCTGGCAGCTGGCGACGCTGTGTGCCGCGGCTGCGGCGGTCGTGGCCCTGGGTCCGGGCCGTGTCGATGCCTTCGCAGCGATGGTTGTCGGCGGCATGTTCGTGATGTTCGTCCTGGTTCCCGCCTCGGTCGGGGCGGCAGGCGGCTGCAGTGCGCGCTTCGTGGCCGGGCGGGTGCGCAGTCGGGTCCTCCGGTCGGGCGCCGGGACCGGCACGCCGTGACCCCATGACCCCTGACTGGCGGCAGCCCGGCACCCTGCGTGCGGACCCGTCGATCGACCTGCTGTGAACAGTCGCGGCCGGGGTTCCTCGCCGCTGCGGCGATGCTGGCCGAGGCGGTCCAGATCGGCTGTTCGCGCCGGGACCCGTACTTCCGTAGGATCGATGCTTCGCTCCCCCGCCCCGCGCCGGGACCGCAGCGCGACGGGCTGCGTGAGGAGATCCGCTCAGAGCGCGTACATTTCACACTCTATCTCATATGTGATATAGACTGTCTGCATGACTGAGGACTACCTGAGCCGCATCGGCAACCTGATCCGCGACGCGCGCAAGCACCGCGGATGGACCCAGGCCCAGCTCGCTGAGGTGCTCGCCACGAGCCAGAGCGCGGTGAACCGCATCGAGCGCGGCCACCAGAACCTGAGCCTGGAGATGCTCGCGCGGATCGGCGAGGCTCTGGACTCCGAGATCGTCTCCCTCGGCGGCGGCCCCGTCCACCTGCGGGTGTCCGGGCCGACCACCCTGTCGGGAAGCATCGAGGTCAAGTCCTCGAAGAACGCGGGCGTCGCTCTCCTGTGCGCCTCCCTCCTCAACCGTGGACGCACGACCCTGCGCCGGGTGGCTCGCATCGAGGAGGTCAACCGGCTGCTCGAGGTGCTCAACAGCATCGGCGTGCAGACCAGGTGGCTCAACGCCGACAACGACCTCGAGATCGTCCCCCCGGCCGAGCTGGACCTCACCAGGATCGATGCGGAGGCCGCCCGCCGTACCCGTTCGATCATCATGTTCCTGGGCCCGCTCATGCACCGTGAGGACGCGTTCGAGCTCCCGTACGCCGGCGGCTGCGACCTCGGCACGCGCACCGTCGAGCCGCACATGGCGGCGCTGCGCCCCTTCGGGCTGGAGGTCAAGGCCACCGAGGGCAGCTACCACGCCTCGGTCAACCGGGCGATCACGCCGCTGCGCCCGATCGTGCTCACCGAGCGCGGCGACACCGTCACCGAGAACGCGTTGCTCGCCGCCGCCCGCCACGACGGCGTCACGGTGATCCGCAACGCCAGCCCCAACTACATGGTCCAGGACCTGTGCTTCTTCCTGGAGAAGCTCGGGGTGAAGATCGACGGCATCGGCACCACGACGCTCACCGTCCACGGCCTGCCCGACATCGACGTGGACGTCGACTACGCGCCTTCCGAGGACCCGATCGAGGCGATGTCGCTGCTCGCGGCGGCGATCGTCACCGAGTCCGAGATCACCATCAAGCGGGTACCGATCGAGTTCCTCGAGATCGAGCTGGCGCTGCTGGAGGAGATGGGCTTCAACTACCACCGCGGCGACGAGTACGTCGCGGCGAACGAGCAGACGCGTCTGGTGGACATCACCACCAAGGTCTCGAAGCTGCACTCGCCCATCGACAAGATCCACCCGATGCCGTTCCCCGGGCTGAACATCGACAACCTGCCGTTCTTCGCGGTGATCGCCGCGGTGGCGGAGGGGCAGACGCTCCTGCACGACTGGGTCTACGAGAACCGCGCCATCTACCTCACGGAGCTCACCAAGCTGGGCGCCCAGGTCAAGCTCCTCGACCCGCACCGTGTGATGATCGAGGGCCCGACGCGCTGGTCGGGACAGGAGATCGTGTGCCCGCCGGCTCTGCGGCCGGCCGTGGTGATCCTGCTGGCCATGCTCGCGTCGAAGGGCACGTCGGTGCTGCGGTCGGTCTACGTGATCAACCGCGGCTACGAGGACCTCGCCACGCGCCTGAACCTCCTCGGCGCGCGGATCGAGACGTTCCGCGACATCTGAGACCCGGGCTGGACCTGCTCAGCCGAAGAGGGTCTCGATGAACGACCGTGCGCGGGGCTTGCTCGGCGGGGGCGCGGTCATGTCGGCGGTGATGCGCGGGAGCGGCTCGGTGTGATGGACGCCGGCGCCGGCGTGCCAGTCGTTCTCGGCCTCCGTGAGGTTCCCGAGGTCGGCGCGCTCGAGGAAGATGCCGCTGCACGAGGAGCAGCGGGCCACCTCGATGCCGCCGATCGTCCGGGACTCCATGCTTGATCCACACTTGGGGCAGGTCATCTCGTCCACCTCTCTGACGGTACTCCCCCGTCTTGTCCGTGTCCGGAAACAACGTGGATGAGCATGCCATGTGAGTACTACAGCGGATGTGGTGGTGTCCTCCAGGTCGCCACGATGGAGCCGTGACCACTGAAATGTCGCGGCCCCAGGGGTGCCCCGTGGATACTTCTCACGTGACTCGCCCCCGGACCGGATTTCCCTACCTCGACGCCGCGTGCGACCAGCCGGGGACCGTCCTTGCCTTCGCGCACCGCGGGGGCGCCTACCACCCCGAGGTCGAGGGGTTCGAGAACAGCCTGCTTGCCTTCAGGCACGCGGTCGGGCTCGGCTACACCTACCTCGAGACGGATGTGCACGCCACCCGTGACGGCGGGCTGTTCGCCTTCCACGACGCCGCTCTGGACCGGGTCACCGAACACAGGGGTGCCCTCGCAGACCTGACGACGGCGGAGGTGGGTCAGGCGCTGATCGGCGGCAGCGAGCAGATCCCCACGATGGCTGACCTGCTGGAGGAGTTCCCGGAGGTCCGGTTCAACATCGACCTCAAGTCCGATGCCGCCGTGGAGCCGCTGGCCGCCCTCGTCGCCACGACGGGTGCTCAGGACCGGGTGTGCGTCGGCTCGTTCTCCCAGCAGCGCCTGGACGGTTTCCGACGCCTGGTGGGAAGGCGTGTGGCGACGGCGGCCGGTCCGCTGGAGGTCGGCCTCTACCGGGCGCTTCCCCTGGCCCGGATGGTGCGGGCATTGGCGCGGCGCGGTGCCGCGGCCCTGCAGATCCCGCAGCAGCGCAAGGGCGTGACGATCCTGACCCGGGGGCTGATCCGGCGGGCGCACGCGCTCGGCGTACACGTGCACGTCTGGGTCGTCGACGATCCGCAGCAGATGCACGACCTGCTCGACCTCGGTGTCGACGGGCTGATGACCGACAGGACCGACCTGCTGCGTGAGGTGCTCCTCGACCGCGGCCAGTGGATGGGAGAACCCCGATGAGTGGAGCCACGCCGCACGACCCCCCGGGCGCCGTGGGCGTCGCCGACGGAGGACCGCAGGCGCGCCGCAAGGAGCAGCGCGCCTGGTACTGGTACGACTGGGCGAACTCTGCCTACGTGACCACGATCGGGACCGTGCTGTTCGCGCCCTACCTGATCTCGGTCGCCGAGCGCGCCGCCTGCGGGTTCGCCGGCACGGCTGACCGACCTTGCCGGGCGGACCTCGACGTCCTGGGTCTCGTCGTCTCCCCAGGTTCGCTCGTCGCGTACGTCATCACCCTGGCCACGCTGGTGTCCGCCCTGGTCCTGCCTGTCGTTGGTGCGGCGGCTGACCGGTCCTCGCGGAAGACGACCGTGATGGCCACGTACGCGTGGGTGGGCAGCATCGCGGCCGGCTCGATGTTCTTCGTCACCGGCACGAACTGGCAGCTCGGAGCTTTCCTGCTGTTCGTGGCCAACATCTGCCTGGGGTCCTCCCTCGTCGTCTACGACGCGATCCTCTGCGAGATCGCCACGCCGGACGAACGGGACCGGGTGTCCTCGCGAGGCTGGGCATTGGGGTACCTCGGCGGCGGATTGCTGCTGGCGGCCAACCTGGCGCTCGTGACCCAGGCGGAGGCGCTCGGCCTGGACACCGCGCTGGCGGTGCGGATCAGCCTGCTGTCGGCGGCGGTGTGGTGGGCCGGGTTCACCTTCGTGCCTTACCTGGGCGTCCGGAACCGCCCGGCGGTGGGTGTCGTCCCGGAGTCCGGAGGACTGATCCGCCAGAGCTTCGGGCAGCTGTTCGCCACGTTGAGGGACCTGCGCAACTACCCGGTCACGTTGACGTTCCTGCTGGCCTACCTGTTCTACAACGACGGCATCCAGACGGTGATCGTCTCCGCCTCGACCTACGGCGAGAAGCAGCTCGGGTTCGGGACGTCCACCCTGATCGCCACCATCCTGATGGTCCAGTTCGTGGCCTTCGGCGGTGCGCTCCTGTTCGGCAAGGTGGCCCAGCACTTCGGCAGCCGGCGGGTGATCCTGGCCGGCCTGGTGATCTGGATGGTCGTGGTCTCGGCGGCGTACACGCTGCCGGTCGGCGCGGTGGCGCCCTTCCTGGCGCTCGCGGTGGGGATCGGGCTGGTCATGGGCGGCACCCAGGCCCTGTCCCGGTCGTTCTTCAGCCTGCTGATCCCCCGCGGCCGGGAGGCCGAGTACTTCAGCCTCTATCAGGCGGCCGAGCGGGGCACCTCGTGGCTGGGCACCTTGGTGTTCGGTGTCGTGCACCAGCTCACCGACTCCTACCGGCCCGCGATCTTCGCGCTCATCGTGTTCTTCCTGGTCGGAGGCTTGCTACTCTGGAGGGTCGACCCCGCTCGCGGCATCCGTGAGGCAGGCAACGCACAACCCGCCGTGGTGTGAGGTCGATCGGTGCAGACACACACCGTGGTCTGCACCACGTGTAGCCCAGGGGGCGGTGGGTACCTGGTGTGGAGCACCACAGGAAGAAGCCTGCCCGTCGGGAATGCTCGGCGGTGCTCCTTCGTTGGACGGTCCGAGGGCACGATCCTGCACGCCGGGGTCGCGGGCTGTCCGCATTCGGATTTGTACGGGGAAACAGACATCAGGAGGTGGCTCGATGGGAGAGCGCACTCTGCGTGGCGCCCGCCTCGGGGGCCAGAGCTTTGAGGACGAGCGTGGCATCGAGTTCGCCGCGCGCCAGCAGGTCGGCTACAAGTGCCCGCAGGGGCACGAGTTCGAGATCACCATGTCGGTCGAGGCCGAGGTGCCGGCCGTGTGGGAGTGCCCGCGCTGCGGCGCCGAGGGGCTGAGCACGAGCGGCATCACGCCGGAGACCAAGGCCGAGAAGCCGGCCAGGACTCACTGGGACATGCTGCTCGAGCGTCGTTCGATCAAGGAGCTCGAGGACATCCTCAGCGAGCGGCTGGAGCTGCTGCGCGGGGGCGAGATCGGTCCGGCGCACCTGCACCGCGGACGCAAGACCAAGCCCAAGAAGTCGGCCTGAGCCTGCGGCTCAGTCGACCACGTCGCCCCGGACCACCGACTCGTCGGTCCCGGGGCGGTGTCGCGTCTGGGCAGTGAACCCGGTGCTCGTGGCGCGCAGGTCCGTCGCTGCGAGGAACTTGCGGCTGATCACGCTGGTCAGGGCCCGGCGAGCGATCGGGCGGGTGAACGGCAGGATGAAGAAGAACCCGAGCACGTCGGTCACGAAGCCGGGCGTCAGCAGGAGTGTGCCGCCCACGAGGACCAGGGCGCCGTCCGCGAGCTCACGGGCGGGCATGCGGTACGACTCGAGCGCCTCGCGCAGCGCCCTCCAGGCCGAGGCGCCCTCCCGCTTGAGCAGGGCTGCGCCGAGCAGGCTGTCGGCGACGAGGAGCAGCACCGTCCAGCCCGCGCCGATGGCGTGGCCGACCTGGATGATGAAGTAGATCTCCACCAGCGGCACGAGCACGAACAGTGCGGCCACCAGCCCCCAGGGCACTCGACGGGTCACGGCTCTCACTCCCTGTTGCGCAGCGACGTCACCTTCGAGAGTACGCCGCGAGCCTGACGGCGACGCTCGCGCAGGCCCCAGGCGGTGATCCTTCGGAGGGACTCGGCGGCGACGTCAGGGGTCATCTTGGACTCGCCACGTACCCGCTCGACGAACTCGATGGGCACCTCGACCACCCGTAGCCCCGCCTCGACGGCGCGCCAGGCGAGATCAGCCTGGAAGCAGTAGCCGACGGACTCGACGCCGGCGAGGTCGATCTTCTCCAGGGTGGTGCGGCGGAAGAGCCGGTAGCCGCCGGTGGCGTCCTTGACGGGGATGCCCAGCAGGATCCTGGTGTAGAGGTTCCCGCCGCGCGAGAGGGCCTGGCGTGTCCAGGGCCAGTTGACGACCGATCCACCCGGGACCCACCGTGAGCCCAGGACGAGGTCGGCGTGCTCGAGCGCGGCGAGGAGGCGCGGCAGCTGCTCGGGCTGGTGGGAGCCGTCGGCATCCATCTCGCCGATCACGTCGTACCCCTGGTCGAGGGCGACGCGGAAGCCGTGGAGGTAGGCGGCGCCCAGGCCTTCCTTGGTCGTGCGGTGCACGACCTGGACCTGGGAGTCCCTGTCCGCGAGGTCGTCGGCGATCGCGCCGGTGCCGTCGGGTGAGCCGTCGTCGACGATCAGGATGTCCGCGACGGGGACCGCCGAGCGGAGACGATCGACCAACGGGGTGATGTTGTCGGCCTCGTTGTAGGTGGGCACGACCATCACGATCCGTCCGAGGCTCATTGCCCTCCCGTCTTCACCGGTTCCGGTTCCTGCGGCTCGGTCTGGTCGAAACCAGGACGAACCCGGCGTCGACGATAGTGCAGCCAGGTCCCGGCGGAGAGCGAAACGGCTGCCCCCAGCGTGAGCAGCAGCTCGGCGACCGGCGCCCAGGTGAGCGCCGGGGTGGTGCCCCCGAAGATCGGAAGACTCGCGTGGAGCACCGCCTGCGAGCGCACGGGCGCACGGTCGACGACGCTGCCGTCGGGAGCGATGATCCCGGACACACCGTTGGTGGCGGCGACCACGACGTACCGGCCGGTCTCGATGGCCCGGAGCCGCGAGATGGCGAACTGCTGCTCGATCTGGCCGGTGCCCATGTAGGTGGCGTTGTTGGTCTGCACGACGACCACGTCGGCGCCTCCGGTGACGACTGCCCGCACGACGTCGTCGTAGGCGACCTCGAAGCAGATCACGTCTCCGATGGTGGTGCCGCCGAGGTCGAGCAGCCCGGGTGTGGTGCCGGGGACCATGTCGCGGGGGATCTGGTCGAGCCTGGTGACCATCCGGGACAGCTGGTCGCGGAAGGGGATGTACTCACCGAACGGGACGGGGTGGGTCTTGGAGTACCGCTCCCCCGGCCCGGTGACGGGCCGCCACACGATGCCCTGGTTGTAGACCTCGCGGGGGTCCGCGCCGCCGACCATGGCGCCGACGAGGACGGGGACGCCGACGTCGTCGACCGCGGCCTGGATGTCGTGGTAGACGGTGGGGTCGGTGAACGGGTCGATGTCGGTGGAGTTCTCGGGCCAGATGACGAAGTCGGGGCGTGCTGCGCCGTCGGCGACCTGGCCGGCGAGCTCCTGGGTGGCTCGTACATGGTTGTCGAGCACCGCGCGGCGCTCGGAGAAGGCGTCCATCCCCACGCCGGGGACGTTGCCCTGGACCGCGGCGACGGACACGACGCGGCCGGGGTCGGCGTTCGGGGGCGGTGTCCCCGGGGAGAAGGCGCTCGCGGAGCCGGCGAGCAGCACGGGGATCGCGACCGCCGCGGTTCCGCGCACAGGTGCGCGTCGTGCGCTGAGGGCCGCCCAGGCCAGCCCGGTGCCCACCAGGGCCACGGCGAAGCTCGCTCCGGCCGGGCCGACGTAGGCGAAGAGGTCGGCCACGGGCGTGTCGGCGGTGGCGAACCCCAGCCTGCCCCAGGGGAAGCCTCCGAAGGGGAACGCCGAGCGCAGTGCCTCGACGGCGACCCACAGCATGGCCGTCCACACCGGCCACCAGGGCAGGCGCGAGACCAGGGCACCACCGAGGCCGAGCAGGCCGTAGGCGAGCGCCTCCAGCATCGAGAGCAGGATCCACGCGTCGGTGCCGATCACGCGCAGCCAGGGCAGGAGCACCAGCATGAAGGTGCTGCCGAACGCCAGCCCCAGGACGAACCCGCGGGCTGGGGTCTGGCGGTGCACCAGGAGGCTGAGGCCGGCCACCCCGAGCGGGAGGAGGAGGACGAGGGCGAAGGGCTCGAAAGCCAGGGCTACGGCCGCTCCGGCCGTGCCGGCCAGGAGGATTCGCAGGGGCAGCCGCATGTCCACAAGGTAGCGCGGTGCGGAAGCGCGAGGAGGCCAGGCCCTTCGGACCGAACCTGTACCCGCTGGCTGCGGGCCACGGGTCCGTTGTCTACTGGGCACCGGCCTCCGCGCGCGTCCTCGCCCCGCGCCGCGAGTCTGACCTCCGGGAACAGCGTGACCCAGGTTCGTGGTACCCGACCTGGTCACGTGGCCACCTGGACGTCAGCCCGCGGCTGCGGCCTGCTTGGCAGGACGTGGAGAGAGTGGTCCCAGATGCGCCATCTGTCAAGCATGTCGCGATCGTGCTGAAAGGGTCGAATTCGCAGGTCAGACATGGTGTTGAGGCTCTGGAGACGCTGAGAAATTTGCTTGGGGCGCGGCGTGTCGCCCGACGACACGCCGCAGCTCATCCGGGTACGACGACGGTGCCGGTCGCGGTGGTGGCCACGATCGGCTCCTCGAGCATCCGGGCCGCCGACTCGGACACGTCGGGGCGGCCGCGGGCGACCACGACGGCCCGGAAGTCGATCGTGCGGGACCTTCGCCCGACACGGACGACCTCCGCGGTGACCTCGAGGACGTCGCCGGCACGCACCGGTGCCTGGAACTGCACGTCGGAGTAGGAGGCGAAGAGCCCCTCGTCGCCGTCGGTGCGGATGCACACCTCGGTGGCCACGTCGCCGAACAGGCCCAAGGAGTAGGCGCCGTCCACGAGGTTGCCGGCGTAGTGGGCGTGGGCGTAGGGCACGTAGCGGCGGTGCGTGACGGTGAGTCCGACTCGTTCGTCCATCTCAGACTCCTGCCGTGGTGCGTGCGGTTCGTCTCGTGACGATGGTGTCGGTCAGGTAGCTGGCGACCTCACCTGGGGTGGTGCCTCGCGCGAAGACGCGGTCGACGCCGAGCTCGTCGGCCATCGCCTCGTCGAAGCGGGGGCCACCGACGATGAGCAGGGGACGCTTGTCGGCCGGGTAGGCCTCGCGAAAGGCGGCCGCCATCTCCTTGGTGTTGAGCAGGTGGGCGTCTCGCTGGGTGACGACCTGGGAGACCAGGACCGCGTCGGCACCCTCCTCCTGGGCGCGGGCGACGAGGTCGGGCACCGAGACCTGGGCGCCGAGGTTCACGACGTCGATCTCGCTGTAGTACTCCAGGCCCTTCTCCCCCGCGAAACCCTTGATGTTCAAGATCGCGTCGATGCCGACGGTGTGCGCGTCGGTGCCGATGCAGGCGCCCACCACCACGAGCTCGCGGCGCAGTCCGCGCTTGATGGCGGCGTTGGCCTCCTTGGGGGTCAGCAGCGGGAAGTCGCGCTCCACCACGGTGACCTTGGAGGTGTCCACGAGGTGGTTGACGCGGCCGTAGACGACGAAGAACGTGAAGTCCGGCCCCATCGGCTTGGCGTGCACGACCATCGCGGGTTCGATGCCCATCTTGTTGGCGAGCTGGGCTGCGGCGCCCTCGGCGGTCTTGGAGTGCGGCATCGGCAGGGTGAACGACACCTGCACCATGCCGTCGCCGGTCGTGTCGCCGTACGGACGCAGGATGCTCATCGCTCGCCCTCCAGGATCTCGGTCGCGGGGTTGAAGTAGGCCTCGGACTTGCGCTCGACGCCGTCGAGGCCGCGTCCGGCGTTCGCGGGCCGCTTCATGAGCCCGAAGGTGCCGTCGGCGATGGCGGCGAGGAGGGGCGGGTCGCCGGCGGCGTCGCTGTCGTGGGCGATCCGGTCGAGCAGGTCGATGCTCTCGCCGAGGACCTGGCGGGCGCGTTCGGCGATGAATCCGTCGGGGGCTGGCTGGAAGTCCTCGTGGAGGTTCCCGGCGGCGTTGAGGACGTAGCGGACGTTCTGCAGGGCGAGGTCGCGGTCGGAGAGCCAGGGGGTGACCACGGCCTCGGTCATCATCCCGACCAGCAGGATGCCTTGGCCGGTCAGCGCGCCGGCGAGGTTGAAGAACCCGTCGAGCAGGTAGCCGCGGAACACGTCGCCGGTCATGTGCCGGGTCGGGGGCATCCACTTCAGTGGGGCGTCGGGGAACAGCTGGCGGGCCAGCAGGGCGTGGGCGAGCTCCATGCGGAAGCTGTCGGGCAGGTCGGGGTCGATCTCGAAGGCGTGCCCGAGGCCGAGCTGCCAGTCCTCGAGGCCGGCCTCCTTGGCGAAGTACTCGTTGAGGAGCTGGGAGGTGGTGACCGTGTGCGCGGCCTCGACGGCGTCGGCGGTGGTCAGGTAGTTGTCCTCGCCGGTGTTGATGATGATTCCGGCGCGGGCGTGCACTTGCCGGCTGAACCGCTGGTCGACGAAGGTGCGGATCGGGTTGATGTCGCGGAAGAGGATCCCGTACATCGAGTCGTTGAGCATCATGTCGAGTCGCTCGAGCCCGGCCAGGGAGGCGATCTCGGGCATGCAGAGGCCGGAGGCGTAGTTCGTCAGGCGCACGTAGCGGCCCAGCTCGGCGCTGGACTCGTCGAGCGCGGCCCGCATCAGGCGGAAGTTCTCCTGGGTGGCGTAGGTGCCGGCGAAGCCCTCGCGGGTAGCACCCTCGGGGACGTAGTCGAGCAGCGACTGCCCGGTGGAGCGGATCACCGCGATGACGTCGGCGCCCTCACGAGCGGCCTGCTGGGCCTGCGGCATGTCCTCGTGGATGTCGCCGGTGGCCACGATGAGGTAGATCCATGGCTGCTGCTCGGGGTCGCCCCACTTCTTGACCAGGCGCTCGCGCTCACGGCGGCGCGCGTCGACCTTCTTCAGGCCGCCGCCGACCTGCTTGCGGGCCGCGGACCGGGCGCGGGTGAGGTCGCGGCCCTCGGGGAGGCGGAACCGGACCGACCCGGCGGCGGCCTTCTGGGCCAGCACGGTGAGGTCGTCGGCCTCACCGCGGACGATCGCGTCCCACACCGGGAGCGCCACGCCGTGCTCGATACCGACGTCACCGCGGACCGCGTCGAGCAGCCGGTTCACCCACGGGATCCCGTCGGCGTCGGCACCCTGGAGGCCGCCGAGGCGCAGGGTGGCCCGCTCCACGGAGACGGTGGTGTGCTGCTGGGCGAGCTGGACGATGGGGCGTCCGACCTTGCGGGCCAGCGACCGTGCCTTCCGGATGGTGGCGGGGTCGAGGTCGAGCTTGCCCCGGGGGCGACGCGTGGTCATCCGAGTGCTCCTGGTTCTTCGTGGGCGGTCCTGCCGCCTGCGAGGGTCATCACGCAGCGCGGCAGGTCGAGGTCGGGGTGCAGGTCGGGGAGGTGGGGTACGCCGGCGCGCGGGTCGGTGGACCAGGCGGCGACCCGGGGGTCGGGGGTCTGGACGACGAGGTCGCCGGGGACGTCCCAGACGGCCACGGACGCGGGTGCTCCGGGGGCGATGACGCCGCCCTCGTCGCGGCGCGCCGCGCGCCAGCCGCCTCGGGTGTGGGCGTTGAAGGCGGCCCGCACGGTGAGTCGCTCCTGCGGGTTGTGGTGGTGGGCGGCGGCACGGACCGCGGCCCAGGGGCCGAAGGGCGTGACGGGCGTGTCGGAGCCGAACGCCAGGGCGACACCGGCGCGGTTGAGGGAGGCGAAGGGGTTCATCGGCATCGCCCGGTCGCCGCCGAGCCGCTGGGCGTAGAGGTCCTCGGGGCCGCCCCACAGCTCGTCGAAGACGGGTTGGACGCTGGCGGTGACGCCGAGCCCGCCCAGTGTCGCCATGTCCTCGGGGCTGACCATCTCGAGGTGCTCGACGCGGTGCCGGGCACGTACGAGCGCGGGGGCCCCGACCTGGTCCGCGGCCATGGCGAAGCCGGCGGCGAGCTCGGCGGTCGCGCGGTCGCCGATGGCGTGGAAGGCGGCCTGGAGGCCGGCGCGGGTGCAGGCCACGACGTGGTCGCGGACCTGTTCGGCGGTGAGGTAGAGGTGGCCCGAGGTGTCGGCGTCGGCGTACGGGGTCCGCATCGCGGCGGTGCGGGATCCGATGGCGCCGTCGACGCAGAGGTCTCCCCCGGCGCCCACGCAGCCCAGCGCGGTGGCCTGGTCGATGCCGTCCAGGGCACCCCAGTAGCCGACCACGTCGGGAAGGGCGAGCTCGGCGCGCAGCTTGGCGATGGTCTCGAAGTCCTCGGGCGGGGACAGGTGCGGGGCCCCGAGCTCGTGGACCATGCCGATGCCCTGCTCGGCCGCGGTGGTCAGGGCGAGCCTGATCGCCTCCTCGCGGGCGGAGACCGGGACGATGGCGAACATCGCCTCCCGGGCCAGGTGGTGCGCTTCCTGGGCGACGAACCCGGAGGCGTGGTAGCCGTCGGCGTCGAGCAGCCCGGGGGCCGCGTCGAGGAGAGCGGAGGAGACGACGGCGGAGTGCACGTCGACGCGGGCCAGGTACGCCGGGCGCGCCCCGACGGCGCGGTCGATCTCTGCGCGCGTGAACGGCCGCTGCTCGGGCCACTGGGTCTCGTCCCAGCCGTAGGCGAGCACGATCGGGAAGCTGGAGGTGGCCGCGAACCGTGCCACCGCGTCGAGGGCGGCACCCAGGCTGGGAGTGTCGCTCAGGTCGAGGCTGCTGGCGGCCAGGCCGGTCTGGGCGAGGTGGGCGTGTGCGTCGACGAACGCGGGCGTCACCAGCCTGCCCCGCAGGTCGATGATCCGGTCCGCGTTGTCCACGAAGTGCGCGGAGGCGTCGTCGTCACCGGTCCACACGACCTGGCCGTCCTCGATGCAGAGGGCGGTGGCGTGGGGGTCGGCGGGTGTGTGCACGTAGCCGTTGCGAAGAAGTGTCCGAGTCACGAGGTCATTCTCACAGGCGACGCTCGAAGAGTCCGCGTACGCCCGCGTCGGCGCGTAACAGGGACATGGCGTAGTCGGCGTGCCCGGGGACGTAGCCGTTCCCGACGAGCATCGTGACGTCGGCAGCCAGTCCCTCCGCCCCGAGAGCGGCGGCGCTGAACGAGGTCGCCATGGAGAAGAACACCACCGTGCCCCGCTCGGCGGTGGACAGGATCGCGCCGCCCTCGCAGCCGGGGACGTCGACACAGACGATCGTGACGTCGGCCGGTCCCCCGGCCTCGGCGACGGCCCGGGAGAGTGCGACGGGGTCACGTGCGTCCGCGACGGCCACGACGTCGGCGATGCCGGCGCTCTCGAGGAGGTCGGCCTCCTGCTGGTGCGGGACGACTCCGATCGTGCGGCCGGCGCCGGCCTGGCGGGCAGCGACCAGCGACAGGGATCCGGACTTCCCGGCGCCTCCGATGACGGCCACCGTGGGGCCATCAGCGGCTCCAGCCGATGTACCGGGCGCCGCGGCGTACTGGGCGACCACACGGGCGGTGAGGGCGGGAGCGCCGCACACGTCCATGACCGACAGGGACAGCTCGGTGGGGAGGTCGTCGGGGATGCGGGCGGCGATGGAGCGCCCGAAGAGGATGGCGTAGCCATCCGCGGGGACCTGCTCGCTGCGGCCGTCCCAGCGTGCCAGGCCGTCCTCGATGACCAGGGGCGTGAGGCTCAGGGAGACCAGGGTGGTGACCCGGTCTCCCACGGACAGGCCCAGCGGGGAGGACTCCCCCACGGCCTCGACCGTGCCGACGAGCATGCCGCCGGAGCCGGTCTCGGGGTTCTGCATCTTGCCGCGAGTGGCGACGATGTCGAGGACCTCGGCCCGGACCGCGTCCCCGTCGCCGGCGTGCTTGCGCTCGAGCTGGCGGAAGGAGGCGGCGTCGAGGTTGAGGCGCTCCACGCGGATGCGCACCTCGTCGGGCCACAGCTCACGCCGGGTGTCGAGGCGGGCGGCCGCCTGCGGGAGCACTCCGGCGGGTTCGAGGACCCGGTGCAGGCCGGTGGCGTCGCTCGCGCGGACCTGGGCCGCTGTCGTGTCAGGCACGCTCGATCATCCTTTCGAACGCAGTCGCGCAAGAAAATCTTGCGGTGTGGCAGTTGTTCGGCCACAGATTCTTTGCGTACTCTGACATGTGAGAGGCGCACGGTTCAACCGGGCGCGCCTGCACGCCGTACACCTGCTGCGATCGACGACGACCGGAGTGAACATGACCCTCGAAGGCCAGCCCTACCCCTACCGCCGGGTCGAGCTCGTGGAGCCCGACTGGACCCGCTTCCCGGGGTGGCGCGACGTCACCCGCGAGGAGTGGGAGTCGGTTCAGTGGCAGCGCGCGCACTGCGTGAAGAACCTCAAGCAGCTGCGAACGCTCCTCGGGGACCTCGTCGACGAGCGCTTCTACGCCGACCTCGAGCGGGACCAGCAGGAGCGGGCCACGATGTCCATGCTCGTGACCCCGCAGATGATGAACACGATGATGCGCGACGACGAGCCGGCCGGGCCGGGCTCGCTCACCGACGCCATGTACACCGACCCGGTACGCCGCTACATGCTCCCGGTCTTCTCCGAGCGGCGCACCGACTGGCCCTCCCACCCGCACGCGACCCGCGACTCGCTTCATGAGCACGACATGTGGGTCGCCGAAGGTCTCACCCACCGCTACCCGACCAAGGTCCTCGCCGAGCTCCTGCCCACCTGCCCGCAGTACTGCGGCCACTGCACCCGCATGGACCTCGTCGGCAACTCCACGCCGACCGTGGACAAGCTGAAGTTCCTCGGCAAGCCGGTCGACCGGCACGCGGCGATGATCGACTACCTGCGCACCACCCCGAGCGTGCGCGACGTGGTCGTCTCCGGTGGCGACGTCGCCAACATGCCGTGGGCGCGGCTGGAGGACTTCCTCACCAGGCTCCTGGAGATCGAGAACATCCGCGACATCCGGCTGGCGACCAAGGCGCTGATGGGCCTGCCGCAGCACTGGCTGCAGGACGACGTCCGCGCCGGGATGGAGAGGGTCGGCAAGGTCGCCCGCGACCGCGGCGTCTCGATCGCGATCCACACTCACGTCAACCACGCCAACTCCGTGACGCCGATGGTCGCCAAGGCGGCACGGGCGATGCTCGACACCGGCATCCGCGACGTGCGCAACCAGGGCGTCCTGCTCAACGGCGTCAACGCCGACGCGCACACGCTGCTCGACCTGAGCTTCGCGCTCCTCGACGGGGCGCAGATCATGCCCTACTACTTCTACATGGCCGACATGATCCCCTTCAGCGAGCACTGGCGGGTGTCGGTGGCCGAGGCCCAGCGCCTCCAGCACGCCGTTATGGGCTACCTGCCGGGCTTCGCCACGCCGCGCATCGTGTGCGACGTGCCCTTCGTGGGCAAGCGCTGGGTGCACCAGATCGACGAGTACGACCGCGAGCTCGGGATCTCCCGCTGGACCAAGAACTACCGGACGTCGATCGAGGCCGAGGACCCCGAGGCGCTGACCCGCACCTACGAGTACTACGACCCGATCCACACGCTCCCCGAGTCGGGTCAGGCGTGGTGGCGCGAGCACGCCGGCACCAACCTCGCCGAGGCCGAGCGGCGTGCCGCTGCCTCGCGTGAGGCAGCCGAGGCCCAGAAGCTGCTGCCCATCAGCTGAGCCGGTCGTCCTCGGCAACAGCCGCCCTCGGGCAAGACCTCGCGACACCCGGAAGCCCCCGCCTCCTGCGGGGGCTTCTGCTTTGCGGGGACCGCTTCCCCAGTGGTCGCTCAACGATGAGGACGATCGCGGCGACGACGGCTCCGGCCAGGGGGTTCTCTTCTCGTGCAGCCTCGGACTAGGCGTCGGTGAGCGCCTCGACGAGCCGGGTCACCGAGCCGCCCAGACCCCACCGCTCGCTCAGCGCCACGAGCCGGTCGCGGTCACGGGGAGTGCGCGGGAGTGTCAGGTCGAGATCGCCCAGGTCGAGGTCCCGGACGACAGCGACCACCTTCGGCGCGACGCGGAGGTAGTCCTCGGCGTCCTTGACCTTGCGCCGCGGTCCAGGGGCCATGTCGCCGGCGGGGTCGTGCGCCGCCGCCACGATGCCGGGCAGGTCGCCGTACTTGCGCAGCAGGGAGGCCGCGGTCTTCTCCCCCACGCCCGAGACGCCCGGCAGCCCGTCCGAGGGGTCTCCGCGCAGGGCCGCGAAGTCGGCGTACTGGCGTCCGTCGATGCCGTACTTCGACCGGACGACGTCGTTGGTGATCCGCTCGTGCCGGCCCACCCCGCGGGCGGTGTAGAGGATGCGCACCTCGGCGTCGTCGTCGACGAGCTGGAACAGGTCGCGGTCCCCGGTGACCACGTCCACGGGCATGCCCGCTCCGGTGGCCAGGGTGCCGATCACGTCGTCGGCCTCGTGCTCGTCGGCGCCCACAACGACGATCCCGAACGCCTCGAGCACCTCCAGGATCACCGGGATCTGCGCCTCGAGAGGGTCGGGGACCTCCTCCTCGAAGTGCGCCCCACCGGTGGAGGGCTGCGCCAGCTCGGTCTCGACGCGGTGCGCCTTGTACGACGGGATCAGGTCCACGCGCCACTGCGGACGCCAGTCGTTGTCCCAGCAGCACACCAGGTGAGTGGGGTGGTACTCGGAGACCAGCCGCGTGATGAAGTCCAGCAGGCCACGCACGGCGTTCACCGGGGTGCCGTCCGGGGCGGTGACGGAGTCGGGAACGCCGAAGAAGGCGCGAAAATAGAGACTGGCGGTGTCCAGAAGCATGAGCCTCGTCTGCGGTGCTGGCATACCGGGAGGCTACCGACTCACCGCCGGGGGTCAGGTGCGGCAGGACCGGGCCGTGCGCCATCTGCGCTCCAGAAGCCCCGGACGCACCCGTTCCGGAACGACGAGTTGTGCGATGTAACACCGGTCACTCAAGACGGCCGATACCAGGACGAAGAGGCAGAACCATCACACAACCGCCACACCAACCAGCCGGCAGCCAACCCACCGCGCCACCGCCCCACCCGACTCACCAGCACCCACAGCCCTACGCGAGCCGGCAGCCCTATCCGGCGTGGCCGCCCAGTACAGCCCCGCTGCCCCAGGGACAGTCACCCGGTGCGGGGTTCAAGTCCGTCCGGGGCCTGGCCCTCGCCGCCGGCATCGTGGTCGCCGTCATGGCGCTGCTGGAAGTGGTCGGTGCCGCCGTCGCATGGCCGTCCGCGGCGACGCTCGAGGAGGCCGCGGCTGCCGGGATCGCCCCGGCCGAGGTACTGACGCGGTTGGACTTCGTCAGCGTCCCGGTCTACCCCCTGCTGTTCGTCGGATGGGTCCTCACCGCCCTGTGGCTGACCTTCGCCAGGGGCAACGCACGCGCATTGAGGCCCCATTTCGAGCACAGGCGCTCCGTCATCTGGGCGTGGTTGGGGTGGGGCGTTCCCGTCGTGTTCCTGTGGTTCCCCTTCCAGGTGGTGCGCAACATCCACGAGGCCACCCTGAGGTGGGAGCAGCGCTCCACCGCAGTGGTCGGCTGGTGGTGGAAGCTGTGGCTGGTCTACCTGTTCAGCTCCAAGTTCGGGGAGTCGATCATCAACGAGGTCGAGGCCGACGCGGCACAGGTGCATGCCCTGGGCGTTGTCGAGACCCTCAACGCGGTCGTCGCCGTCGCAGCGGCCGTGCTGTGGCTGCGCATCGTCAAGGAAGTCACCGAGGACCAGGAAGCGGCTGCCGCACAGCAGGCGCCCTCATAGGGCTGTAGAGAGGGCTGCCGGGGCGGGCTGCTGGGGAACGCCGGTCGCGTCCCCAAGCACCCTCCCGGCCGTCCGACGGCGTGGAACAGGGACCCCAGGTCTTCCATGGTGAGAAGCCCCTCAATGTCCCCGGTGCCGACCGGTGCGCCGCTAGGGTGACGCTCGTGGAAGACCTCGATCGCCGCATCCTGGCCCTGCTCGCCGTCGACGGCCGGATGTCGTTCACCGACCTCGGCAAGGCCACCGGCCTGTCGACGTCCGCGGTGCACCAGCGCGTCAAGCGGCTCGAGGGCCGCGGCGTCATCAAGGGCTACACCGCGCAGATCGACTACGACCTGCTCGACGTCCCGTTGACGGCGTTCATCTCCATCCGGCCGATCGACCCCTCGCAGCCCGACGACTCCCCGGAGCGGCTCCGCGACATCCCCGAGATCGAGAGCTGCTGGTCCGTCGCCGGCGACGAGTCCTACATCCTCAAGACCCGGGTGGCCACCCCGGTCGACCTCGAGGACCTCCTGGCTCGCATCCGCAGCGCGGCCAACGTCGCCACGAGGACCACGATCGTCCTCTCCACGCCCTACGAGAGCAGGCCGACGGGTCAGCTCGACCAGGCCACGCCCGAGCGCTGAGGCGGCATCTGCGGCTCCAGGGACATCTCGCTGCGGATCTTCTGGCTGATGCGGTTGGCCAGCGCCAGGGTCACCTCGAACGACCCCAGACCGGAGGCCAGCTCGTCGTAGAGCACCGAGTCGGTCAGTCGCGGCAGGTTCGCGAGCACCGTGAGGTGGGCGGTCGACGCCGCGGCCCGAAGGGTCTCCACCGTGCTCATGAGCTCCAGGCGGCTGCGGGTGCGACGCACCACGAGCACCTGCTCGGCCAGGACCAGCATGGAGGAGCAGGTGTCCAGCAGCGTCGCGCTGGAGCGGACCACGCCGCTCAACGCCGATGCCAGGACGCGGGCCCTCCCGACAGGGTCGACGGCCTGGGACGGCGCTTCGTCGGCCTTGCGCGCCCAGTTGGTGACGTCCTCGTCGAGCATCCTGGCCAGCTCAGAGAGAAGCCGCGCCTGGTGGCGGGCGGTGCCGAGCGCGTCGTAGGAGGCTCGCGGCAGCCCACTACGGTCCTCCGCGACGTGGGCGAGCTGCTCTCCGGCGAGGACGGCCTGCCGGAACGGGGAGAGCGCCCCGCCGGGACCGGCCCCACGAACGACGAACTGGTCGACCCACGACCCACCGGGCACGTTGACCAACGATCCTCCAGGCATACGCGACGCATCCCCGTACAGGGGAAAAAGAGGGATGCGGGAGGAACAGTAAAGGATTGCGCGGCCTGAGTCGAGACCGGTCCTAGTCGGAGACGCTGGAGTAGGCGACAACCCCGCGTCGCAGCGCGTCGGAGGTCTTCCGGGCGGTGCTCCGGAGCTTGCCCTCCCCTGCTGCGTCGGCGACCTGGTCGGCCAGGTCGAGCAGCTGCTTGACCCATCGCACGAAGTCCCCGGCGGCCAGGTCGGTCTCGGTGAGCACGTCGTCGAGGGAGGCTCCTTCGGCCCACCGGTAGGCGGCCCAGGCGAATCCCAGGTCGGGCTCGCGGAGGAAGTCGAGCCGGTTCTCCCGCTCCAAAGCGTCGAGGTCTCCCCACAGCTTCACCATCTGCCCTAGCACGTCCTTCACGCGCCCTCCCGGCAGGCGTGGCGCGGTGGCGTCGTCGGCCCGGCGGGACTCGAAGACCAGCGCCGAGAGCGCGGCAGCGAGCTCGCTGGGCGAGAGGCCCTCCCACAGCCCGTGGCGCAGCGACTCGGCGGCGACGAGGTCCATGTCGGTGTAGATCCGCATCAGCCGCTCACCGGTCGGCGTGACCTCCTCGTTCTCGAGGTAGCCGAGGGTGGTGAGCACATCGCACACGCGGTCGAACTGGCGGGCGATGGTGTTGGTGCGCTGCTCGATGCGGCGCTCGAGCGTGCGGGTGTCCCGAGCGAGCTTGTGGTGCCGCTCGGCCCAGCGGGCGTGGCTCTCCCGCTCGTCGCAGCCGTGGCACGGGTGGGCGCGCAGCTCGGCGCGCAGCCGGCTGATCTCCTGCTCCGCGTCCGTCTGGGCGCCGCCCCCGCTGCGACGCCTCCCGTGGCTAGGGCCCCCGCGCCCTGGAGGCGGCGGGGTAAGGCCGTGCGTCTTGGCGCGCAGCGTCGAGGCCAGGTCCCGGCGCGACTGGGGGTTGCGGCCGTTGAAGTTGCGCGGGATGCGCATACGGGTGAAGGCGCTCACCGGGACCGGGAAGTCCACCATGGACAGTCGGCGGGCCTGGCGGTCGGCGGTGACCACGAACGGTCGGGGGCCCTCCCGCTCCGAGGTGGCTCCTGGGTCGACGACCACGGCGAGACCGGCGTACCTGCCCGACGGAACCTCGATGACGTCCCCTGGCTTCAGCGCCTCCAGCGAAGCGACCACTTCGTCACGCTGGTCGCTCTTGCGGGCCTTGGCCAGGGAGGACTCCACGTCGCTGAGTCGGCGCCGGAGGGTGGAGTACTCCATGAAGTCGCCGAGGTGACAGGTGGCCGCCTCGGCGTACCCCTCCAGCGCCTCCTCGCTCTTGCGGAGCTGCCGGGCGAGGCCGACGACCGCCTTGTCGGCCTGGAACTGCGCGAAGGAGGCCTCCAGCAGCTCGCGGGCGGTGTGCCGACCCACCTGCTTCACCAGGTTCACCGCCATGTTGTACGACGGCCGGAAGGACGACTTGAGCGGATACGTGCGGGTCGAGGCGAGGCCGGCGACCGACTTCGGGTCCGTGCCCGGCTGCCACAGCACGACCCCGTGGCCCTCCACGTCGATCCCCCGACGGCCGGCGCGCCCGGTGAGCTGGGTGTACTCGCCCGGGGTGATGTCGGCGTGGGTCTCGCCGTTCCACTTGCTCAGCTTCTCGATCACCACCGACCGGGCGGGCATGTTGATGCCCAGCGCGAGCGTCTCGGTGGCGAAGACGACCTTGCAGAGGTTGTCGGCGAACAGTGCCTCGACGCACTCCTTGAACGTCGGGAGCATGCCCGCGTGGTGTGCGGCCACGCCGCGGGTCAGGCCGTCGAGGAACTCGTGGTAGCCCAGGACGTGCAGGTCCTCGTCGGGGATGTTGCGGCAGCGCTCCTCGACGAAGCGGCGGATCTTCTCCCGCTCCTCCGCGTTGGTCAGCCGCAGGTTCGCATCCAGGCACTGGGTGACGGCCGCGTCGCAGCCGACCCGGCTGAAGATGAACACGATCGCCGGCAGCAGGCCCTCGGAGTCCAGGCGCTCCACGACGTCGAAGCGGCTCGGCAGGTGCGGCCGACGGGGCCGCCCCTGTCCGCGGGCGCCGCCCCGCCCACGGGGTGCGCCCTTGCGGTCGCGACGGTCGTTCGTGCGCGTGTAGCGCCAGTCGTCGCGGGCGACCTTCATCAGCTCGGGGTTGACCTTGCTCTCGCGTCCGGCGCCGGCGCCCTCGCGGTCGGCGAACAGGTCGAACATGCGGCGGCCGACCATCACGTGCTGGTACAGCGGCACCGGGCGTCGCTCCTCGACGATGGTGACCGTCGAGCCCCGCACCGTGGAGAGCCACTCGCCGAACTCCTCGGCGTTGGAGACCGTCGCGGACAGCGACACCAGGGCCACCGACTCCGGGAGGTGGATGATGACCTCCTCCCACACCGCGCCGCGGAACCGGTCGGCGAGGTAGTGCACCTCGTCCATGACGACGTACCCGAGACCGGCCAGCGTCGAGGACCCGGCGTAGAGCATGTTCCGCAGCACCTCGGTGGTCATCACCACGATCGGTGCCTCGCCGTTGATGGTGTTGTCACCGGTGAGCAGGCCGACGCGGTCCGCGCCGTACCGCTGGACGAGGTCGTGGAACTTCTGGTTCGACAGCGCTTTGATGGGGGTGGTGTAGAAGCACTTGCGGCCTTGCGCCAGCGCCAGGTGCACCGCGAACTCCCCCACGAGCGTCTTCCCGGACCCGGTGGGCGCGGCGACCAGGACGCCGTTGCCGGACTCCAGCTCCTCGCAGGCCTCGACCTGGAAGCTGTCGAGACCGAAGTCGTAGAGGGAGGCGAACTCGGCGAACAGGGGCGACTTCCGGTCGCGGCGGAACCGTGCGTACTTCTCCGAAGGTGTGCTCATCGGGGCACCAGTACCCGAAGCGCGCCCGGCACAACATCGACCGTGAGCGGAAGTGCGCCCACCCGTTCGCCGTCGGCGTACGCGACCACGCCCGGGGCGGCCACGGTGACCGATCGCACCCGGTGGTGCTCGTACTGCGGATGGGTCACGTGCCCGCCGGAGTAGAGCTTCGGGTAGGTCTTGACCAGCTCGACCTTGCTCATCGGCTTGATGATCACCACGTCGAGCAGGCCGTCGTCGATCTCCGCGCCGTGCGTGATCCGCAGCCCGCCACCGAACGAGGGGCCGTTTCCGACCGCGACCAGCATGGCGTCCAGGTGGCGCTCCTCGCCGTCGAGCACGAGCGTGTACGGCAGCGGCTCGAACACCCGCAGCTCCGCCACCGTCGCCAGGTTGTAGCGCATCTGGCCCTTGGGCCAGCGCATGTGGTTGGCGCGCTCGTTGACCTTCGAGTCGAACCCGGCGGCCAGGACGGTCACGAAGTACGAGGGGCCTGCCTTGGCCACGTCGATGCTGCGGACGTGGGAGCCCACCACGACGTCAGCCGCGGCCTGCGGGTCCTTGCGGGGGATGTCGAGGTAGCGGGCCACGTCGTTGCCCGTGCCGGCCGGGATGATGCCGAGGTTGGTCTCGGTGCCGGCGACGGCCTGGACCGCCATGTGCACCATGCCGTCACCACCGACCACGACCAGGCTCTCCACGCCCGCTGCGACGGCCTTCTGGGCGAGCCCGAGAGCATCCGGGCCGTCGTCGCCCTGGAGCTCGTGGACGAGGAAGCCGGCCTCGCGCAGTCGGGGCAGAGCTATCGCCGCAGTGCGGGCCCCTGCTCCCTTGCCTGCGGAGGGGTTGGTCAACAGGGCGATCTCTCTGGCGGCCACGGCGCCGAGAATACGCGGTCAGAGCCGCAGTGCCGCTACGAAGCGCGCCGGTTTCACACCGACTGCCTTCGCCAGCCGGCCCAGGGTCTCCAGGACACGGTCAGCGGTAAAGTCCGTCCCTGGCACTGCGAGGGTCATCCGGTCGGCGTACCGGAGCAGGAGCACCTGCCCGTGGGTCCACTGCTGGTGGGCGGCGCGGCGCCACTCCGCGTCGATCACCGGCTGCGGGTAGGCCACGTCGACGGCCAGCAGGTCGCACGACTGAGGGGTCGCGCCGCCGGTCAGGTCACCGCTGATGTGGTGGGACCCGCTCACACCGGACGTGGCGTGCCAGGTCACCTCGACCTGCCCGAGCCACTCGGGCAGGTCGAAGGGGTCGACCTCGGCGACCTCCGGCACGCTCAGTCCTCCTCGTCGAGCTCGGAGGCGGTGAAGTCCTCACGGTGGAAGTCCAGCGGGGAGGCCACGTCGTCGTCGAGCCCGTCGAGCCCCTCGGCCAGCGCCCGTCGGCGCCTTCGGCGGTCGACCAGGCGGGCGATGACCTCCGACAGCAGGAACAGCAGCGTCATCGGCAGGGCGAGCATGAGCATGGAGAACGGGTCCGTGGACGGTGTCGCGACGGCGGCGAAGACGAACACGCCGACCACGATCCACGGCCGGTAGGTGCCCAGTGCCTTGCCCGAGACGACCCCGGCGAGGCTCAGCATCACCACGAACAACGGGATCTCGAAGGCGATGCCGAAGACGAGCAGCATCCGGGTCAGGAAGCGGAAGTAGTCGCCGAACTCGACGAGGTTCTGCACCGAGGCGGGGGTGAAGCCGATCAGGACCTCGATGCCCTTGGGGAGGACGTAGTAGCCCACGGCGACACCGACGATGAACAGCGGCCCGGCCACGGTCGCGAACACCCGGGTCCAGCGCTTCTCGTTCGAGTGCAGCCCGGGGACGATGAACGCCCAGATCTGGTACAGCCAGAACGGGCTGCCGAGCACGACGGCAGCCAGTGCGCACAGCTTCATCTGCAGCAGCAGCGGGTTGGCGACGCCGGTGAGCACCGGCTTGGAGTCCACACCGCGCCCCTTGAGGCTGGCCTGTGCCTTCGCGTAGGGCTCGTAGATCAGGTCGAAGAGCTGGTCGTAGAAGAACCAGGCGACGGTGATGCCGACGACGAGGAAGACCGAGATCCACAGCAGCCGCGCGCGCAGCTCACGCAGATGGTCGGCCAGGGCCATCCGGCCGTCCTCGCCGACCGGGGTCCTGGGGCTGGTCCTGAAGAGTCCTGCGACTCCGCTGAGTGACAACTCTGGTGCGTGTCAGACGAGTGCGGTCAGCGCTCGTCGGTGTGGGGCTGCTGCACCGTGGGGTCAGCAGCGGTGGTCTCGTCGCGGCGCGCGGCCTCGATCTGCCTCTGCTCCGGCGTCTTGTACTTCTCATCGACTTCGTCCTCGTCGTCGATGAGGCCCTTGGTCTCGGCCTTGAAGATCCGCAGGGCGCGGCCGCTGCCGCGGGCGAGCTCGGGGAGCTTCTTGGCTCCGAACAGGAGCACCAGGACCAGCAGGATCAGCAGGATCTCGGTGGGGCCGAGGTTCATGGCCAGGGGGGTGACAACGGTGTTCATGACGTCCTTCTCGGTCTGGTGGAGCTCGGGTCCATCGTACGCCGGGTCAGTTGTAGTTCCCCAGCGCCTCGGTTGCGGTCCGGTGAACAGCGGCGGCGAGCTCGGCCGGCTCCTCGACGCGGGCGTCGCCGCCGAGACGAAGCATCAGCCTGGTGAGCCACTCCGGGTCGCCGACACGCAGCCGCACCCGCAGTGAGCCGTCCCCGGTCTCCTGCGTCGTCTCGACCGGATAGTACTCGGCCACCCAGCGGGCCGAGGGGGCCAGTAGAAGGGTGACCAGCCGGTCCCGAGGGGAGGGCACGAAGATGCCCTCGGACAGGTCACGGGGCGGGAGGTCGGAGTGGTCGGCCACCGGGGTCGGGAGCACCTCCGCCTCGGAGATCCGGTCCAGCCGGAACAGGCGACGGTCCTCGGCGGTGTGGCACCAGGCGTCGAGGTAGGTGTGCCCCTCGGCGGACACCACCCCGAGCGGGTCGACCGTGCGGGTGGTCGACTCGTCCCTGGACGGCACGTAGTAGACCAGGCGCACCTGGTGGCCCTCCCGAGCGGCCGTGTCCAGGTCCGCCCGCAGGGACACCAGGGCGGCGTCGGCCTCGGTGAGCTGGACGTCGACCTGGGCGGCCAGTGCGGCGCCGTCGCCGGCGGCCGCCTCGAGCTTGACCAGCGCGCGGTCGACCAGCGGCCGCACGGCTTCGTCGCCGCCGTCACGGAGGGTCCGCAGGGCAACGATCAGCGCGGACGCCTCGGTGCTGCCCAGCCGCAGCGGCCTGGTGAGGTAGTCGGCGTTGGAGAGCCGGATGACCCCGTCGCCCTCGAGTGCGTCCATGTCGATGTCGATCAGGTCGCCCATGCCCAGCCCGGGCAGCCCGCAGAACCACAGGACGTTGAGGTCCTTCGTGATCTGGGCGGGGCGTACGCCGAAGTCGGCAGCAGCCTGCTCCAGGGAAACCTCGGAACGGCTCTGGATGTAGGGCACCAGCGCCAGGAGCCTGGCCACCTGGTCCCGCGCCCCGCTCACGAGGCCTCCTCCGCGGCCACTCGCCGCAGGCGACCGACGACGAGGTCACGGAGGTCCGTGGGCTGCTCCACGACGACGTCGGCTCCGTAGCCGAGGATCTCGTCGGCCAGGGCGTCGGTGCGCCCATAGGGCACCTCGATCCGCTCCCAGCCGGACGGGGCGCCGTCCGGAACGGCGTGTGCCTGGCGGCGCAGCCCCAGCGCGGCCCCTTCCCTCACCCGGAGCGTGGCAGACCGTTCGGGGGTGGCGGGCGCGAGGGACTCGGTGAGCGCACGGATGTCGGTGCCCTCGGGAACCTCGAAGGCTCCCGGGCGGCCGCTGGCACGCACCTGTCCCTGCACCCGGGACAGCCGGAAGAGCCGGGGTTCGGCCCGGTCGGTGTCGAGTCCCACGACGTACCAGCGGGCACGGAAGGAGACCACCCCCCACGGCTGGAGGTGACGGGTGGTGGCCTCGGGGCTCGCCGCGGTGCGGTAGTCGAACGTCACCGGGGTGCGGTCCTGGGTCGCGGCCCAGAAAGCCTCGAAGGTCGGCTCGTCGACGGTCAGCTGGGGCGACACCGCGTTCAGCACACCGCGGTCGACGCTCACCCCGGCGGCCTTGAGCTTCACCAGCGCGTCGGAGGTGGCCGAGGCGAGCCCGGCGTGCTGCCAGACACGTGCGGCCAGACCGACCACCGCCGCCTCGTCGGGCTCGAGCTCGATCTCGGGAAGCTCGAACGCGGAGCGCTCGATGCGGTAGCCGGGCTCGTCCTCGAACGCCCGGTCGAGGTAGCCGACCTCGATCGGGACACCGAGCGAGCGCAGCTCGTCCTTGTCACGCTCGAACATCTTCTCGAACGCCTCGTCACCGGCTTCCCGGTACTGCTCGACCACCGAGCGGATCCGCTCCTTGGTGACGTAGCTGCGCGACACCAGGAGCGCGATCAGCAGGTTGAGCAGCCGTTCGCTCTTGCGTGCCGCCACTGCGTCCCCCTTCCGACGGCGAACCTACCCGAGGGCTCAGCTCACGCCGAGGATGTCGACCACGAACACCAGGGTGTCGGTGCCCTTGATCTGTGCCTGCGGGTTGCCGGACTTGCCGTAGCCGTACTCCGGAGGCGCGATGATCATGACCCGGCTGCCCGTCTTGACCCCGACCAGGCCCTCGTCCCAGCCCTTGATCAGCTGACCGGCGCCGACGGTGAAGGTGCGCGGGGCGTCGGTGTAGGACTGGTCGAAGATCTTCTGGGTGCCGTAGATCTGGCCCAGGTAGTCGAAGGTGACCGAGTCACCGGCCTTGACCGGCTCGCCCTTGCCCTCGATGACCGGGATGACCTGCAGCTTGTCCCCCGGCTTGGCCGCCGCGTCGTCGAAGGTGAACTTGGAGACGTCCCCGTCGCCGTTCTCCACGATGGTGGGGGCGTCCTTCGGCAGTGGTCGCTTCGTGCCCTCCGGGCCGTCGAGCGCGACGGACATCACGTCGACGATGAAGAGCACGTTGTCGTCGGCCTTGACGCCGTACTGCTGGGCGCCCTGCTCACCGAACGCGTCCTCCGGGGGCGAGGCGACGGCCACACGGCTGCCGGACGGCTCGCCCACGACGGCGTCGAGCACGGCCGGGAAGATCTTGTCCTTGGCCATCGTCGCGGTCAGGGGCGTGCCCTGGTCGTAGGTGCCCACGGCCTTCTTCCCGGTGGTGCCGTTGACCACGAGGATGTGCAGGAAGGCGGTGCTGCCCTCCTCGACGGGCGCGCCGTCGCCGGCGACGAGCTCCTCGCTCTCGACCTCGGAGTTGTCCAGCTTGCCGTCCAGCGTCACCTTCGGCTCCTCGCCGAACGCGCCGGAGACGTCGAGCCCCGGGATCGAGCCACCGCCCGACGCTCCGTCGCCGGAGCCGGAGCCGTCCCCGGAACCACAGGCAGCGGCGCCGAGCAGGAGCAGGGGTACGACGGTCAGCGCAACGAGACGTCGGCGCACAGGGTTCACCTCATGGAGACGGGACAACAACGGCTGCAACCCTAGCCGGGCGCCTGAAACGGGTCCTACATGCCCTCGATCAGCTTGTGCACCCGCTCGTCGTGGGAGCGGAACGGGTCCTTGCACAAGACGGTGCGCTGGGCCTGGTCGTTGAGCTTCAGGTGCACCCAGTCGACGGTGAAGTCCCGCCGGCGTTCCTGGGCGCGCTTGATGAACTCGCCGCGCAGTCGCGCCCGGGTGGTCTGGGGAGGCACCGACTTGGCCTCGAACACCTTCAGGTCGTTGGTCACCCGGGCGACCGCCCCCCGTCGCTCGAGCAGGTAGTACAGCCCGCGTCCGCGGTGGATGTCGTGGTAGGCGAGGTCGAGCTGCGCTACACGGGGGTGACTCAGGGGAAGCCCGTGCTGGGACCGGTACCGGTCGATGAGCTTCCACTTGATGACCCAGTCGATCTCCCGCTCGACCAGGCTCAGGTCGCCGGACTCCACGGCCTTGAGGCTGCGCTCCCACAGGTCGAGGGTGGCCTCGATGACCGGGGTCTGGATCTCGCGCTTGTCGACGAACTCGCGGACCCGGGTGAGGTACTCCTGCTGGATGTCGAGCGCGCTGGCCTCGCGGCCGTTGGCGAGGCGGACCTTGCGACGCCCGGTCATGTCGTGGGAGATCTCGCGGATGGCCCGGATCGGGTTCTCCATCGTGAGGTCGCGCATCACCACGCCCTCCTCGATCATCCGCAGCACCAGGTCGGCGCTGGCGACCTTCAGCATGGTCGTGGTCTCGCTCATGTTCGAGTCGCCCACGATCACGTGCAGCCGCCGGTAGCGCTCGGCGTCCGCGTGCGGCTCGTCGCGGGTGTTGATGATCGGCCTGCTGCGCGTGGTGGCGCTGGAGACGCCCTCCCAGATGTGCTCGGCGCGCTGGCTGACGGAGTACATCGCCCCGCGCGGGGTCTGGCTGACCTTGCCCGCGCCGACGATGATCTGTCGGGTCACCAGGAACGGGATCAGCACGTCGGCGAGCTTGGCGAACTCTCCGTGCCGGGCCACCAGGTAGTTCTCGTGACAGCCGTAGGAGTTGCCGGCCGAGTCCGTGTTGTTCTTGAACAGGTAGACGTCGCCGGCGATGCCCTCGTCGTGCAGCCTGCGCTCTGCGTCCACCAGGAGTCCCTCGAGGACCCGCTCCCCTGCCTTGTCGTGGGCGACCAGGTCGAGGATGTCGTCGCACTCGGGCGTGGCGTACTCGGGGTGGCTGCCCACGTCGAGGTAGAGCCGTGCGCCGTTGCGCAGGAACACGTTGCTGCTGCGCCCCCAGGACACCACCTTGCGGAACAGGTAGCGGGCAACCTCGTCCGGCGAGAGGCGTCGCTGCCCGTGGAACGTGCAGGTGACGCCGTACTCGTTCTCTATCCCGAAGATCCGGCGGTCCACGCACACACACTAGGCGCTCGACCCAAGCCGGTGCAGCCAACTTGCCCAACAGTCTCACCGAAGGGACGTGCCGAGGTGCCTGCCGGGTGGGCTTCAGAGCAGACCGGCGTGGTCCAGTGCCAGGTAGGCCTGCTCGCAGCCCGTCATCCGGCCGGCGCGCAGCTCGGCCCGGACCTCGTCCCCGGGTCGAGCATCCCGCCGGGGAAGGTGAGCACGACGCGGTCCGGGCCGGGCCGGAACTGTCGCACCATCAGCCATCCGTCGTAGACGACTGCATCCTCACCGACGCGCCGCCACCGCCGCAGTTCGTCACTGGTCATCACGCTCGATGGGCGGCGCCACCGGCGGCTCCACCGCGGGCGCGGCGTCCTCCCCGGACGTCGCCGCCTCCGGGCCGGGCGGGGCGTCCGCCCGCGCCTCGGGGCTGGTCGACTCGCCCGGCTCGTGCGCCGCCGGAGCCGCCCGGTCCCCGAGCAGTGCCGAGAGCCCGTCGGCGGCGATCCGCTTGAACTTGCGCTGCCGCGGACGGGCCCGGTCGAGTACTGCCACCTCGAGGTCCTCGGCCGGAATGGTGCGGGGGCCGCCCTCGCCCTGGCCGAGCGCGTCCACGGCCAGGCGCAGAGCGTCCTCCATGCCCGCGCCCTCCTGGTAGTGCTCACGCATGTACCCGGTCACCGACTCGGCGTTCCCGCCCATCACCGCGAACCCGTGCTCGTCGGCGACCTGACCGTCGTAGGTGAGCCGGTAGATCTGGTCCTCGGCGGGCGAGTCCCCGACCTCGGCGACGAAGATCTCCACCTCGTAGGGCTTCTCCCCTCCGCTGGAGAAGATCGTGCCCAGGGTCTGGGCGTAGGCGTTGGCCAGGCCCCTGCCCGTGACGTCGCGGCGGTCGTAGGAGTAGCCGCGCATGTCCGCGAGGCGCACACCGGCGATCCGGAGGTTCTCGAACTCGTTGTAGCGCCCGACCGCGGCGAAGGCGATGCGGTCGTAGATCTCGCTGACCTTGTGCAGCGCCTGGGAGGGGTTCTCGGAGACGAAGATGATGCCGTCGGCGTACTGGACGACGGCCACGCTGCGGCCTCGGGCGATGCCCTTGCGTGCGAAGTCCGCCCGGTCCTTCATCAGCTGCTCGGGCGAGACGTAGAACGGCATGGTCATGGCTCGGCTCCTCAGGTCAGGGACGCGGAGGGTCCGTCGGGGCGCTGCATGCGGGCACTGATGACCCGGTCGGCGATCCCTGCGACCTCCTCGTCGGGCAGGCGGCGGTAGCCGTCGGCGGTGATCACCGCGACGACGGGGAAGATCCGCCGGGTCAGGTCGGGCCCGCCGGTGGCGGAGTCGTCGTCCGCGGCGTCGTAGAGCGCCTGGATCACGGCGGTGACACTGCCCTCCTCGTCGAGGTCGTCGCGGTAGAGCTTCTTGAGCGAGCCGCGCGCGAACAGTGACCCGGAGCCGACGGCGTGGAAGGCGGTCTCCTCGTAGCGGCCGCCGGTCACGTCGTAGGAGAAGATCCTGCCCTGAGTCGTGGACAGGTCGAAGCCGGCGAAGAGAGGCACGACGGCCAGGCCCTGCATGGCCATGCCGAGGTTGGACCGGACGAGGGCGGCGAGGCGGTTGGCCTTGCCGTCCATCGACAGGGTCGTGCCCTCGATCTTCTCGTAGTGCTCCAGCTCGGTCTGGAACAGCCGCACCATCTCCACCGCGATTCCCGCGCTGCCTGCGATCCCCACGGAGGAGAACTCGTCGGCCGGGAAGACCTTCTCGATGTCGCGCTGGGCGATGACGTTCCCCATGGTCGCCCGGCGGTCACCGGCCATCACCACGCCGGCGCCGAACGTGGTCGCCACGATCGTCGTGCCGTGGGGCGCGAGCTCCGCCGCGCTGCCCGGCGGCAAGGTGCGGTTGGCGGGGAGCAGCTCGGGTGCCTGCTGGGACAGGAACTCCGCGAAGGAGGAGGATCCGGGCGCCAGGTAGGCAGAGGGCAGGCGGGCGTCGACCTGTCGGGGCTCACTCATGTGCTGTCTACTCGCCACCTTTCTGGATGAAGGACTTCACGAAGTCCTCGGCGTTGGTCTCGAGCACGTCGTCGATCTCGTCCAGGATCGCGTCGATGTCCTCGTCGAGCTGCTCCTTGCGCTCGGCAACGTCCTCGTTGGGGGCGACCTCGGGGGTCTCCTCGGTCTCCGGGGACTTCTTCGGCTGCTTGCGTTCCTGTGCCATGACCGCTCCTCCTTGGTCCGGGGTGCCTCGACCCCTCGACAAGGACGACCCTACCGAGTCAACGCGGCAAAAAGGCTCTCTGCGGTGTCACAACGGTCGAGGAGTTCACCAACGTGGCGGCGGGTCCCCCGCAGCGGGTCGATCGTGGGCACGCGCTGCAGCGACTCGTGGCCGGGAAGGTCGAAGATCACCGAGTCCCACGACGCGGCGGCGATCCGGTCGGCGTACTTCTCCAGGCAGCGGCCGCGGAAGTAGGCCCGTGTGTCCGCCGGCGGGTGGTGCATCGCCGCACCGACATGGTCGTCGTGGAGCAGCCGCTCGATGCGGCCCATCCTCACCAGCCGGTGGTAGAGGCCCTTGTCGGGGCGGATGTCGGCGTACTGGAGGTCGATCAGGTGCAGCTTGGCGTCGTCCCAGTTCAGGCCGTCGCGGTCGCGGTAGGACTCGAGCAGCTTGAGCTTGGCGACCCAGTCGAGCTCGCGGGAGCACTGCATCGGGTCCCGCTCGAGCCGGGTGAGCACCGACTCCCAGCGGTCGAGCACGTCCCGGGTCTGGGTGTCGGCGTCCGCGCCGTACCGGTCCTCGACGTACTTGCGCGCGAGGTCGAGGTACTCCATCTGCAGCTGGACGGCGGTCAGCTTCCGCCCGTCGTTGAGCGTGAGCAGGTGCTTCAGTGACGGGTCGTGGGAGACCGCCCGGAGCGAGCGGACCGGCTGGTCGACGGTGAGGTCCCGTCCGATGAAGCGGTCCTCGATCATGGAGAGCACCAGCGCCGCCGTCCCGACCTTGAGGTAGGTCGAGACCTCCGCGAGGTTCGCGTCGCCGATGATCACGTGGAGTCGGCGGTACTTCTCGGGATCGGCGTGCGGCTCGTCGCGGGTGTTGATGATCGGACGCTTCAAGGTGGTCTCGAGGCCGACCTCCACCTCGAAGTAGTCCGCGCGCTGACTGATCTGGAAGCCGTGCTCGCGGCCGTCCTGGCCGATCCCGACGCGTCCGGCGCCGGTGACGACCTGGCGGCTGACGAAGAACGGCGTCAGGTGCCGGACGATCTCCCCGAACGGGGTCGAGCGCCGCATCAGGTAGTTCTCGTGGGCCCCGTAGGAGGCGCCCTTGTTGTCGGTGTTGTTCTTGTACAGCAGGATCGGTGAGGAGCCCGGGATCACGCTGGCCAGCCGTGAGGCGTCCAGCATCACCTGCTCCCCCGCCTTGTCCCACAGGACGACGTCGCGCGGGTTGGTGCACTCGGGCGTGGAGTACTCCGGGTGGGCGTGGTCGACGTAGAGCCGGGCGCCGTTGGTCAAGATGACGTTGGCCAGGCCGAGATCCTCGTCGGTCAGCTGGGAGGCGTCGGCGACCTCACGGGACATGTCGAACCCGCGGGCGTCCCGCAGCGGCGACTCCTCCTCGAAGTCCCAGCGCGCTCGCCGGGCCCGCAGGGTGGCGCTCGCATAGGCGTTGACGATCTGCGAGGAAGCCACCATCGGGTTGGCGGTGGGCTGGCCCGAGACGGAGATGCCGAACTCGGTCTCGGTCCCCATCACGCGACGAACGCTCATGGTCCGAGCGTACGCGGGAGACCCAGCACAGGGCGGGTGACCCCAGAACCCGCCAAAACCAGTCACACGGACTCAGGGTGTCGCTTTACGATAGAGGGGTGTGGCACCCGGTCGTGCCGCGCTTACCGGGGGAACAGGGAGCGGGATGTCGCCACAGAGGGTGGGGCCTTACGCGGCCGAAGAGGTCCTCGCAGCCATCGGGATGGCGGTCATCGTCACCGACCTGCGCGGAGACGTGGTGTTCTGGAACCACGCCGCCGAGGAGCTCTACGGCTGGCGCGCCGAGGAGGCGATCGGGCGCAAGATCGACGAGCTCACCGTCGCCGACGTCGGCCGGAACACCGCCGGGGAGATCATGGACGCGCTCCGCGACGACGTGCCCTGGTCCGGGGGTTTCCCCGTACGCCGCAAGGACGGCGCCGTGTTCCCGGTGCTGGTCGTCGACGCCGGCATCCACCACGAGGGCGAGCTCGTCGGGATCGTCGGCGTCTCCACGAACCTCGGCACGGGTCTCCAGCCGCTGCTGGAGCGCTCCACCGACGCCGCCTTGATCCTCCGCTCCGACGCGGTGGTGACCTACGCCAGCCCCGCGGTCAAGCAGCTCTTCGGCTGGGAGGAGTCGATCGTCGGACGCAGCGTCGTCCCGCTCCTCCACCCCGACGAGCGGCCGACGCTCGCCCGGTACATGGAAGACGTGGTGGCCCAGCCCGGAGCGCACCCCGCCCTCGAGCTGCGGGTGCTCTCCGAGACCGGCTGGGTGTGGGCCGAGGCCGCCCTGACCAACCTCCTCGACGACCCGGACGTCCGCGGGGTGGTGTGCAACCTGCGCCGGAGCCTACGTCGCGAGGCCCACGAGACCGCGGAGCTACGGGTGGAGCAGCTGAACACCGCGTTGAAGTCGCGCATCATCATCGAGCAGGCGAAGGGCTTCCTGTCCGCCCGCCACGACATCGATCCCGACGACGCGTTCCAGCGGCTGCGCGCCTACTCGCGCAACAACCACGTCGTCATCCGGGAGGTCGCCCGTCGGGTGGTCGAGCGGGAGATCGACCTCCCGTCCTAGCCGCCCTGACGGCGCCCCCGGCCATGACCGGCCCATTCCCGTCGGGTGCCCTCGCGCCGGCCGGCCGCGCGCTTCCCGGAGAAAGTCACGCGGGGCGCTGACCGTTCTCCGGGATGTTCCGCGGAAATGCTTGCGAAGCCCGATTCGCCCGCCTACCTTTACTGGTCTGAAGGCCCCATTTTCGGGGAGCCACCCCAGACTCCGGTGGCAGTGCACAACCACCGGAGGTTTCTTGATGTTCATCGCTTGCGCGACCCAAGCGCGGCCCCGTCAGCGGGCCCTCGTCCGCTGTCTCGCGGGGCAGGGGTGGTGAGGATGCCGGACATGGCTGTCGTCGAGCAGGCCAAGGGCGTGCTCATGTTGCGCTACGGCATCGGCTCCTACGAGGCGTTGGCCGTGCTCGGGCGCTGGTCCCAGGAGAGCGGATTCTCCATTCCCGACCTGTCCCGGGCGATCACGCACGGCGTGTGCCAGGGGCACCGGGGCAGCACCTACGAGGCCGGGCTGGTCCGCTGGCTGGAGCAGCGGCTCCGCGACGACCTCAACGGGTCGGGTCCGACCGAGGTGGTGACCCTGCATGGCTGAGGAGCGACACGAGGCAGCGCCACCGAACCCGCCCACGGCACACCGCGGGCGGGACCTGGGATCCGATCGGGCGAACAGCCCCCGCGGCCTGCTCCGCGAGCCCGACGGCAGACGGTGGAGGTTCGCCACCGCCGAGGCGGCCGCACGCCATCTCGGTTCGGCCACCGGGTAACCGGGCGCACACGACGAGGGGTCCGTGACCATGACGGTCACGGACCCCTCGTCGTGTGCGGGCCTCAGCCGGGAGTCCGCCTCACAGGTACTGGCCGGTGTTCGACACGGTGTCGATCGAGCGGCCCGGCTCGGTGCCCTGCTTGCCGGTGATCAAGGTACGGATGAACACGATCCGCTCACCCTTCTTGCCCGAGATCCGAGCCCAGTCGTCCGGGTTGGTGGTGTTGGGCAGGTCCTCGTTCTCCTTGAACTCGTCCACGCAGGCCTGCAGGAGGTGCTGGACCCGCAGACCCTTCTGGTCGTTGTCCAGGAGATCCTTGATGGCCATCTTCTTGGCCCGGTCCACGATGTTCTGGATCATCGCGCCGGAGTTGAAGTCCTTGAAGTACAGGACCTCCTTGTCCCCGTTGGCGTAGGTGACCTCCAGGAACCGGTTCTCCTCGGTCTCGGTGTACATCCGCTCCACGGTGGCGCGGATCATCCCCGCGGCACAGGCCTCACGGTCGCCCGAGAACTCGGCGAGGTCCTCGGCGTGCAGCGGCAGATCCGCGACGAGGTACTTCGAGAAGATGTCGCGCGCCGACTCGGCGTCCGGGCGCTCGATCTTGATCTTCACGTCGAGGCGACCGGGACGCAGGATCGCCGGGTCGATCATGTCCTCGCGGTTCGAGGCGCCGATGACGATGACGTTCTCCAACCCCTCGACGCCGTCGATCTCCGAGAGCAGCTGCGGGACGATGGTGTTCTCCACGTCGGAGGAGACCCCTGAGCCGCGAGTGCGGAACAGCGAGTCCATCTCGTCGAAGAACACGATGACCGGGGTCCCGCCCGAGGCCTTCTCCCGGGCCCGCTGGAACACCAGCCTGATGTGCCGCTCGGTCTCTCCGACGTACTTGTTGAGCAGCTCGGGGCCCTTGATGTTGAGGAAGAAGCTCTTCCCCTCCTGACCCGTCTTGGCCGCCACCTTCTTGGCCAGCGAGTTCGCCACCGCCTTGGCGATCAGCGTCTTCCCGCAGCCCGGCGGGCCGTAGAGCAGCACGCCCTTGGGCGGCTTGAGCTGGTGCTCCTTGAACATGTCCGGGTAGAGGTAGGGCAGCTCGATCGCGTCGCGGATCGCGTCGATCTGCTTCATCAACCCGCCGATGTTCTCGTAGTCGATGTCGGGGACCTCTTCGAGCACGAGCTCCTCGACCTCGGACTTGGGCACTCGCTCGTAGACGTAGCCCGAGCGCCCGTCGAGGAGCAGAGAGTCTCCGGCGCGCAGGGGCAGCCCGCGCAGGGGCTCGGCGATGCGCACGACCCGCTCCTCGTCGGCGTTGGCGATGACCAGGACCCGGTCGCCGTCCGCAAGGAACTCCTTGAGCATGACGACCTCGCCGACCTCCTCGAACTCGAGCGCGGCGACGACGTTGAGGGCCTCGTTGAGCATCACCTCCTGCCCGCGGCGCAGCTCGTCGATGTCGACCGACGGGCTCACGTTCACCCGCAGCTTGCGGCCGCCGGTGAAGATGTCGATCGTGTCGTCGTCGTTGCGACCGAGGAAGGTGCCGAACCCGGCCGGGGGTTGCGCGAGGCGGTCGACCTCCTCCTTCAGGGTCATGATCTGGTCGCGCGCCTCCCGCAGCGTCTGAGCGAGACGCTCGTTCTGCGCGGTGACCGCGGCCAGGGAACGCTGGGTGTCGGCGAGCCTCTGCTCGGCCGCACGGGAGTGACCGGGCGACTCGGCCAGGCGGCGCCTGAGATCCGCCACCTCGTCCTCGAGGAAGCCCAGCTGCGCCCTCAGCTCATCCGGCGACCGGGAACCCGACCCGCCGGGACCGCTCTCTGATGCTGACAAGCCCATCACCTCCGGAGCATGGCCTCTGGCACTCGACCCTACTCGTGAGGGCAAGTTTGTGAAGCCGATATCTCACGTGTGTCGTTGCGGATCCACAACGACCGGAAGGCTCCTGCTCCTCAGCTGTCGTACTGCTCCTCGGCCACCGTGGGAGGCAGGTCGGCGGGCCTCGGGCCCTGGTAGTCCTTGCCGTAGGCACCCGGGGCGGGACGGCGCTTCTTCGTGGGCGCCTTCTCCCCCGGCGCCATCCTCCGCGCGGTGACCAGGAAGCCGGTGTGGCCGATCATCTTGTGCCCGGGCCGGATTGCCAGGCCCTCCACGTGCCAGTCGCGGACCAGCGTCTCCCAGGGCTGGGGCTCGGTGAACCCGGCGTGGGTGCGGATCGTCTCGACGGTGCGGCCCAGCTGGGTCGTCGTCGCGACGTAGACGCACAGGATGCCGCCCGGGGTGAGCGCGTCGGCGACGACGTCGACGCACTCCCAGGGAGCGAGCATGTCCAAGATGACCCGATCCACCGAACCCGGCTTCTCCCCCGTCGGCATCTGCTCCACGAGGTCCCCGACGGTCAGGCGCCAAGCAGGGTGCTCTCCGGAGAAGAACTGGGTGACGTTCTTGCGGGCCACCTCGGCGAAGTCCTCGCGCCGCTCGTAGGAGGAGACGTCACCGTGCGGGCCGACGGCACGCAGCAGTGAACAGGTCAGGGCGCCGGACCCGACGCCGGCCTCGACGACCCGCGCCCCGGGGAAGATGTCGGCCATCGCCACGATCTGGGCGGCGTCCTTGGGGTAGACCACCGCGGCACCGCGCGGCATCGACACCACGAACTCGCTCAGCAGCGGCCGGAACACGAGGTACTCCCCGCCCGCGGACGAGGTGACGCTGAACCCCTCGGGTCGTCCGATGAGCTCGTCGTGGTCGATCGAGCCGCGGTTGGTGAAGAACTTCTTGCCCGCCTCGAGGCAGATGTTGTGGCGGCGCCCCTTGGTGTCGGTCAGCCGGACCCACTCCCCCTCCCGCAGCGGCCCGCGGTGGACTCCGGACCAGGTCTCGGCCGCGACATCGCTGTCGTCAGGCGTCGCGGCGGGGTTCGGGGCAGGCGTCACCGCAGGGGGGTTCTCGGAGGGCATGCGGAGGAGGATAGCCCGCGCTACGGGGTGGCCGCGAAGGCGCGGTCGACGTCGCCGGTGACCAGGACGCCGTACACGCTGCCGTCGGCCTCCAGGAGGAGGTACTCGGTGGCGGGCAGGGCCTGCATGGCCCGGATCAGCGGCTCGCCGGCCATGTCGGCGGGGAGCATGAGACCGGGCTCGATGGTGCGTGAGACCGCCTCCACGGCAAGCCAGGGGCGGCGCTCCTCCGGCGTGGCGAGGACGGCCGCCTCGTTCACGATGCCGCTGGGGCTGTCGTCGCGGTCGAGCACCACGATGCTTCCGGCCTGCTGCTCCTGCGCACGGCGCACCGCCTCGGACAGGGGCAGGTCGTGCGGCACCGCGATGGCCCGCCTGGCCAGGGCGCGCGCCTGGAGGGCGGGCAGCTTCAGCCGGACCCGGGCGGAGGCGATCGCTGCGGAAGCGCCGCCCCACAGGAAGGTGGCGATGACGAAGGCGAGCAGGTAGTCGACCAGGTCCGGTGGGCGGTCCAGCAGGACCGGCTGCAGCAGCGGCCACGCGAGCGCCGCCATGGCGACGATGCGGCCGCCCCATCCCGCGACGATGGTCGCGCGGAACGGGTTCCCGCTGATCTTCCACACCGCGGCCCGCAGCACGCGTCCACCGTCGAGCGGTAGACCGGGGACCAGGTTGAGGACGCCGACGATGAGGTTCGCGCCGGCCAGACCCTCGACGGCCATCCGCAACAGCCCCTCGGGCGTGACGAACCACAGGCCCAGGAACACCACGCCGACCGCGATCGAGGTCAGCGGACCGACCACCGAGACGCCGAACTCACGCCGGGGGGTGTCGGGCTCTCCCTCGATCTCGGTGACCCCGCCCAGGAAGTGGAGCGTGATCGACCGCACCGGCAGTCCGTAGCGCTTGGCCATGAGGGCGTGGGACATCTCGTGGACCAGGACCGAGAGGTACAGCAGGACGGCGAAGGCGAGACCGGCGAGGTACTTGCCGCCGCCGAGGCCGGGCTGGACCTGCTCGACGCGGGGGGCGAGCATGACGGAGATGAGGGCTGCGACCAGCAGCCACGACGAGCGCACGAGAACGTCGACGCCACCGATCTGGCCGATGCGCCACGTGCCTGCCGCCCGTCCGGCGGACCCGCCGCCGGAGTCTCTCGTCGTCTGCTCCACGCCTCAACGCTATCTCGTCCCGTACCGCGATTACGTCGGCACCGTCCCCTAGGGTTCACGCCATGACTCAGGACGTGGCAGGACAGACGGTCGTCGACGGCGTGGAGGTGCTCGGGTCCCTCTCGCCGAGCCGGGCCAGCGACTTCATGACCTGCCCGCTTCTGTACCGGTTCCGCACCGTGGACCGTCTGCCCGAGCCCTACTCCCCCGACGCCGTGCGCGGCACCGTCGTGCACAAGGTGCTGGAGGACCTTTTCGACCTCCCGGCGGACGCGCGCACCCCGGAGCAGGCGGCCGGGATGGTCGAGCCCGCCTGGGAGGCGGTGCTCGAGGCCGAGCCCGAGATCGCGGAGATGTTCGGCGAGGAGGGGCCGGAGGTCGGCGCGTGGCTCACCTCGTGCCGTGACTCCCTGCAGCGCTACTTCGCCCTCGAGGACCCGACCCGGCTCGAGCCGGCCGAGCGCGAGATGTACGTCGAGACGCTCCTGGACTCCAAGCTCCTCCTGCGCGGGTACGTCGACCGGGTCGATGTCGCTCCCACAGGCGAGATCCGCGTGGTCGACTACAAGACCGGGAAGGCACCCCACCCTGCCTTCGAGGCGAAGGCGCTGTTCCAGATGAAGTTCTACGCCTTGGTGATCTGGCGCACCCGCGGGGTCGTCCCGGCGATGCTGCAGCTGGTCTACCTCGGCAGCGGTGAGCTGCTGCGCTATTGCCCGGACGAGGCGGACCTCCTGGCCACCGAGCGCAAGGTCGAGGCCCTGTGGAGGGCGATCTCCCAGGCGAAGGAGAACGGTGACTGGCGCCCGCGGCGCGGCCCGCTCTGCTCCTGGTGCGCGCACCAGGCGTTGTGTCCCGAGTTCGGAGGCACCCCACCTACCCTCCCCGTCGTTGCGTCCACTCCCGACGGCCCTGGTGGCGGACCTGGCGGCACTCCCGGCAGCGCACCAGGCACCGACTCAGGCACCGACCCGGGTGTGCACGGCATCCTCTGAGCCGGCAGCGCCGAACGTCCCGGGCGAGGCGCGCACGGGCACGCACACCTCGCGGGCCGGCTGCCTGACGTGCGAACCGCCCGCCGCGCGCTGGGGAGCACGGGCGGGCGGTCTCGGCTGCGGCCGGGCCGGTCAGCGCTTGCGGGTTGCGATCTCCGGGCGGGAGGGCTCGGGGGTGACCGGGGACGGGTGGAGGACGCAGGCCACCTCGACCCCACCGGACCCACGCAGCATCGGGTCGACGCCCTCGTGGAAGGTGACCTTGAGCCCCTCAGCGGTCTCCTCCATGCCCTGCACGCCGGTCCAGAACCGTTCGTCGGGGTTCTCCTGACGGATCCCCTCCAGCATGGTCCGCACCTGCCCAGCGGTGGAGCCCGACCCGAGCGTCACCGTCTTGGCGGGGTCGTCAAGCCGGTCGAGGTCGCCGATGAGCTCCTGCTCCCGCTCGTAGACCGACGGGTCCTGGCGGGTCCAGTGCTCCTCGACCAACGACCGCAGGTCCCGCGACTCCCAGCCGCACTCCGCGACAGCCACGGGGCAGCGAGGGTGGAACGAGCAGCCCAGGGGCGGGCTGGCGGCGTCGGGGATCTCACCGCGGGGCAGGTCCCGCGCCACCATGCGACGGGGGTCGGGCTCGGGGATCGCCTTGAGCAGCGCCTTGGTGTAGGGGTGCTTGGGGTCGGCGAAGATCTCGTCCGTCGGGCCGATCTCGACGATCCGCCCGAGGTACATGATCGCCACACGGTCGCAGAAGAACTTCGCGCTCGCCAGGTCGTGGGTGATGTAGACGTAGGTGAGCCCGAGGTCCTGCTTGAGGTCCAGCATCAGCTGCAGGATCTTCGCGCGCACGCTCATGTCGAGCATCGAGACCGGCTCGTCGGCGACGAGGACCTCCGGGTCGAGGATGATCGCTCGTGCGATCACGGCGCGCTGCTTCTGCCCGCCGGACAGGTCCGAGGGGTACTTCTCCATGAACTGCTCGGCCGGAGACAGCCCCACACGCTCGAGTGCGTCGGCAACCCTGCCTTGCAGGTCGGCGCCCTTGGCGATCCCGTGGATCTTGAGCGGGTGGCCGACGGCCGCCTCGATCGTCATGGAGGGGTTGAGCGCCGCGTGGGGGTCCTGGAAGACCATCTGCAGGTTCGTGCGCAGCCGCCGCAGCGCCGCGCCCCGCAGCTCGGAGACCACACGGTCGTGGTCGTTCCCCTGCTCGTCACGCTCGTGGTAGGTGATCGATCCCTTCGTGGACGGTGCAAGTCCCAGGATCGCGCGGCCCAGGGTGGTCTTGCCACTGCCGGACTCACCGACCAGTCCCAGGACCTCGCCGCGCTCGAGCGTGATGTTCACACCGTCGACCGCCTTCACGGCGCCGGTGTCCATCCCGAACAGCCGCCGCAGGGCGCCACCGCGCAGCTCGAAGTGGACCTCGAGGTCGTCGATGTCGAGCATGGACGTTCCGGTGCCGGTCACCTCAGGCTTCGTCTGCAACGGAGATCTCCTCTCGGGTCAGCGGCGCCTTGTCTTCCTCGCTGAGCTCGACCAGATCGTGGGCCTGGTCGGCTGCCCAGCACTGGACGCGGTTGCCGTTGGGCAGCACGCGCTGCTCAGGGTGCGCAGACCCGCAGATTCTCATCGCGTCGGGGCACCGCGGATGGAAGTGGCATCCGGGCGGGGGCTGCACCAGGTTCGGCGGTGCGCCCGGGATGTAGTTCAGTCCGGTGGTGGACAGGGAAATCGTCGATCGCAGCAGCTCACGGGTGTAGGGGTGCTGGGGGTGCGAGAACACCTCGCGAGCATCCCCGATCTCCACGATCTCACCGGCGTACATCACGGCCACCCGGTCGCACGCCTCGGCGATGATGCCGAGGTTGTGCGTGATCAGCAGCAGGGAGGTGTCGAACTCCCTGCGCAGGTCGTGAAGGATCCGGATGATCTGTGCCTCCACCAGCACGTCGAGCGCGGTGGTCGGCTCGTCGGCGACCACGAACGCGGGCCGCAGGACGAGCGCGAGCGCGATCATGAGTCGCTGGCGCATGCCGCCGGAGAACTCGTGCGGGTACGAGCGGTACCGGGTCGGCGGGATGCCCATCACCCGGAGGACCTCCAGGGACCTGCGCTCGACCTCCTGCTTCGAGATGCCCTTCTCGTGGGTCTTCAGAGTCTCCTCGAAGTGCTGGGACACGCGCATCAGCGGGTTCATCCGGGTCAGGGGCTCCTGGAAGATCATGCCCAGCTCGGTGCCGCGCTTGGCGAACATCTCCTTCTTCGGCAGGGCGAGGAGGTCCTCGTCGTTGAAGCGCAGGTGGCCGTCCATCTTCGCGCCCTCGGGCAGCAGGCCCAGCAGGCCGCGTCCGAGCGTGGACTTGCCGCAGCCCGACTCACCCACCAGCCCGAGGATCTCGCCCTTGCGCAGCGCGAAGCTGACGCCGTCGACCGCCTTGACCGGGCCCTTCTCGCTGCCGTACCAGATGCGCAGGTCCTGGGCGTCGATCACCACGTCGTCGCCGGGGCGGCTCCGCGGAACTCCGTCGTGCTCGCTCATCGGGACTCTTCCTCTCTCCTGTGGTGGTCGGACCTTGGCCGGACGCCGACGTCGTCACGACGGCGGGTGTCCGGCGGGCCGGCGCCCAAGGCGCCCGCGTCGCCCTCGGCGAGGTAGCTCGAGGGCTCGTTGGCAGGCATGTCCACCGGCAGCAGCCGGCGCTTGCGCAGGACCGGGTTGATCGTCTCGTTCAGCCCCTCGCCCACCAGCGTCAGGCCCATCACGAGCAGGACGATGGCCAGGCCGGGGAAGAACGCGGTCCACCAGATGCCGGACGACGCGTCGTCGAGGGCACGGCTGAGGTCGTAGCCCCACTCGGCCGCCTCGGTGGGCTGGATGCCGAGCCCGAGGAACCCGAGACCGGCGAGGGTGAGGATCGCGTCCGCGGCGTTGAGGGTGCCGATCACGGGGACCGACTGGATGACGTTGCCGAAGAGGTACTTGCTCATGATGGTGCGGTGCGGTGCGCCGATGGCACGGGCGGCCTCGACGTACGTCGCCTCCTTCGCGCTCACCGCGGTGTTGCGGACCACCCGGAAGTACTGCGGGATGTAGATCACCGTGATCGACAGCGCGGCGGCGACGATGCCCCCACCGAGGACGTCGGTGAGCAGGAAGGCGAACACGATCGCGAGCAGCAGCGACGGGAAGGCGTAGAGGGCGTCCATCACGAACACCAGCGCGCGGTCGAGCCAGCCGCCGACGTATCCGGAGATCAACCCGAGGGGTACGCCGATGAGCAGCGAGATGACGATCGAGAGACCCACCACCTCGACGGCGGTCCGGGCGCCCCACACGACGCGGGAGAACACGTCAAAGAACTGGTCGTTGGTGCCGAACCAGTGCTCCGAGCTGGGCGGCGCCTGCTTGGGCAGCCTCACACCGTCGACCTTGATCTGGGCGAAGTCGTACGGCGCAATCCACGGCGCGAAGAGCGCCATGACGATGAACATCGCCGTGAGTGCGATGCCGGCGAGCAGGATCCATCGCGCGAGCCCGCTGGTCTTGCGGATGGGGGCAGTAAGGCGGGCGAACATCAGTACCTCACTCGGGGGTCGATGAGGGCGTTGACGATGTCGATGATCAGGCTGACCACGATGACCACGAGTGCGAAGAACGTGACCAGGCCCTGGACGGCGACGTAGTCACGTGCTTCGAGGTAGGTGAGCAGCTGCTGTCCCAGGCCTGGCCAGTTGAAGGTCTGCTCGGTCAGGATCGCGCCGGCGAGGGTGAGGGCGACCTGGAGGCCGATCACGGTGATCACCGGGACCAGGGCGTTGCGGAAGGCGTGGCGCCGGATGACGTACCGCTCGGGGATGCCGCGTGCGCGTGCCGCCTCCACGTAGTCGCCCTTGAGGGTCTGGAGGACGTTGACCCGGACCAGCCGGATGAACACCCCGGACAGGAGCAGGCCGAGGACCAGGCAGGGCAGGACGTGGTGGGAGATCACGTCCCAGGTGGCGTTCCAGTCGCCGGAGATGATCGCGTCCACCAGCAGGATGTGGGTCACCGGGGGTACCTCGAACTTGGTGATCGGCGAGGCGATGTCGGACGTGGGCCAGCCGAGCGGGCGCGCGACCCAGATCTGGGCCATCAGGCCGACGAAGAACACCGGTGCGGCGTAGGACACGACACCGAAGAGGCGCACCCCGAGGTCGCCCACGGAGTCCCGGCGGCGGCCGGCATACAGGCCGAGCGGGATGCCGATGAGCAGCGCGATGAGGAAGGCGCCGAGCGACAGCGTCAGCGTGGCACCTCCGTTGTCACGGATGATCTCGAGGACCGGCCGGTTGTCGGAGATGGTCTTGCCGAGGTCGAGCCGGGCCACGTTGCCGAGGTACTCGAGGTACTGCACGATCAGCGGCCGGTCGAGCCCCAGTGCCGCCCGTCGGTCGGCCAGGGCCTCGGCGTTCAACTTGTCACCGACCGCCGCCGACACCGGGTCACCGGGGGCGACCCGCAGCAGCAGGAACACCATCGTGATGACCAGCCAGATCATGGGGATCATCAGCAGCAGGCGCTGGGCGACGTAACGGGGTAGCGATCCTGATCCCGCGCTCATCGGGTTCCTTTCTCACAGAGAAAGGGGGAGGACGCGCGAGCCGCGCGCCCTCCCCCTGTCGTGCTCTTAACCGTTCTTGCTGATGTCCCAGAAACGGAAGATGTAGGTGGGGTCGAGAGTCTCCTTCACACCTTCCATCCCGTCACGGGCCACCGCGACGTTCTGACCGTTCCAGGACGGAACCAGCGGGACGTCCTCGGCCACGATGTCCTGCAGCTGGCCGATCATCTCCTCACGCTTGCCCGAGTCCGTCTCGCCGAGCTCCTGCGCCAGCAGGTCGTTGACCTTGGGGTTGGAGTAGTTGTTGGCGTAGAAGCCGCCGTCCTTGATGAACGGGGTCAGGTAGTTGTCCGCGTCCAGGATGTCGGGGTACCAGCCCAGGATGAACAGGTCGTAGGCGCCCTGCTTGTAGAGGGTCTGGTACTCCTCCCACTCCGCGTCGTCGGTGGTGGCCTTGAACAGCCCGCTCTCGTTCAGCTCCGAGGCGAGCTCGTTGGCCTCGTCAACCGCGTTGGGGCCGTAGTGCGTCGGGGTGTACCCGAGCTTCAGGTTGACCGGGGTCTTCACGCCGGCGTCGGAGAGGATCTTCTTGGCGGCGTCGACGTTCGGGTCGCCGTACTTCTCCTCGAAGGAGTCCTTCTGGCCGCTGAAGCCCGGCGGGACGATCGAGTACGCCGGGGAGACGGTGCCGTCGTAGGCGTTCTTGGCGATCGACTCGCGGTCGATGAGCTGCGCCACGGCCTGGCGGACGGCCGTGTCCTTGACCTCCTTGTTCGCCAGCTGGAAGACCCAGTAACGGAACTCGGAGCCCTCACCCTTGATGACCTGGACGCCGTCCTTGCCCTCGAGGTCGTTGAGGTCGGTCGGGCTCAGCGTGCGCCACGCGATGTCGACGTCGCCGGCCTCGATCGCCTGCTTGAGCGGCGACGGGTTGTTGTAGTACTGGACGAAGATCTGCGGGGCGCTGGGCTTGCGCTCGCCGTCGTAGCTCTCGTTGGCCTCGAGCACAGCCTGCTCGCCGGGCTTGTACTGGCTGAGCTTGTACGGGCCCGAGCCCACGACCTTGTCGTCGGCCAGGAGCTTGTCGGCCGGGAAGACGTCCTCGTCGACGATCGAGGTGGTCGCCGTCGACAGCAGCTTCAGGAACGTGGTGTCGGGGGCGTTGAGGTGGAAGACCACGGTGGTGTCGTCCGGGGTCTCGATGGCGCCCTCGGCGAGCTTCTTGGTCTTCGGGTCGGTGATCGAGCCGAGCAGAACCGAGGAGCCGTTCGGGTCCGCGATCGCAATGTTGCGCTCCAGCGAGAACTTCACGTCCGAGGAGGTCAGGTCGTCGCCGTTGGAGAACTTCAGGCCAGGGCGGAGCTTGCAGGTGACGGTCTGCGGGTCGTCGTAGTCGCACGACTCGGCTGCGTCACCGACCGGCTCGCTCTCGCCGGCAGGGATCGTGACGAGCTGCTCGAAGATGTTGTACTGCAGGTTCCACGAGCCGAAGTCGTAGGAGCCCGCGGGGTCCATCGCGGTCACGCTCTCGGTCGTGCCGAGAATCCACGGCTGACCGGAGGCGTCCGAGCCGCCGTCGTTGCCTCCGTTGGACGAGTCGTCGCCACCACATGCTGCCAGTGACGCGACCAGGACGCCTGCACTGGCCAGGGCCAGTATTCCTCGTCTGCGGTTCAACTTTCACCTCACGAATTCGTGCTCAGACACGGCTGTCCGGAGCGGAACCTCGTGGACACTACAAGGCGGCACGTACCCCCTGCTACCCGAAAACGCGGCCTTTAAGGTCGCGATATCACAACAATCAGCTGTCGAATGGGTACGGAAGGTTCGATAACCGCACGTCGTCCAACGTATCCCGGAACACCCGACGGGGCCCCGGGAGCACCGGCACGTGGTTCGGCACGACCAGCACCGTGCAGCCGGCGGCCTCCGCGGAGCGGGCACCGGTGTTGGAGTCCTCGATGGCCAGGGTGTGCGCCGGCTCGACTCCAAGGATCGCGGCGGCCTTCTCGTACGGCTCGGGGTGGGGCTTCCCGCGGGTGACGGCGTCTCCGGTCACCACCACCTCGAAGGTGCCCTCCGGCAGCGAGGCCAGGATCGGGGCCACGAACCGCCGGTAGGACATGGTCACCAGGGCGCACCGGATGCCGTGGGCGCGGAGGTCGCCCAGCAGCTCGACCGCTCCCGGTCGCCACGGCACCCTGCTGCTCCACCCGGGCCACCACCCGGTCGAGGAGCTCCTCGACGATGTCGGCCGGCTCCAGGTCGACCCCGCCGTGCTCGCGGATGTAGCGGCCGGAGTCGATGAGGTCGTTGCCCACGAGGTTCAGCGCGTGCTCATGGCTCCACTTGCCCCCGTGCCTCTCGACGAGCTCGTACTCCGAGTCGATCCAGTACGGCTCCGTGTCGACGAGGGTGCCGTCCATGTCCCACAGGACGGCCTCCGGGACGTCGTACCGGTCTCCCACGCTCACTCCTCGGGGTCGTAGCCCAGGTTGGGTGCGAGCCAGCGCTCGGCCTCGGCAAGGGTCCAGCCCTTGCGACGGGCGTACTCCTCGACCTGGTCGCGGGCGAGCCTACCCACGACGAAGTACTGCGACTGCGGGTGGGAGAAGTACCAGCCGCTGACCGCCGCTCCGGGCCACATGGCCATCGACTCCGTCAGGGCGATGCCCGTGGCTGCCTCCACGTCGAGCAGCTCCCAGAGCACCTGCTTCTCGGTGTGGTCGGGGCAGGCCGGGTAGCCGGGGGCGGGACGGATGCCCTGGTAGCGCTCCTTGATGAGGGCGTCGTTGTCGAGCTGCTCGTGCACGGCGTAGCCCCACAGCTCGCGGCGTACCCGCTCGTGCATCCGCTCCGCGAACGCCTCGGCCAGCCGGTCGGCCAGGGACTCCAGCAGGATCGCGCTGTAGTCGTCGAGGCGCTCCTTGAACTCCGCGATCTTCGTCCCGACGCCGTGGCCCGCGGTCACGGCGAACGCCCCGACGTAGTCGCGCAGACCGGTCTCCTTGGGTGCGACGAAGTCGGCGAGGGACCTGTTGGGGATGCCCTCACGGTGCTCGCCCTGCTGGCGCAGGTGCTCGAGCCGGGTGCGCACCTCGGTGCGCGAGTCGTCGGTGTAGAGCTCGACGCTGTCGTGGGCCACGGTGTTGGCCGGGAACAAGCCGATCACGGCGTTGGCGGTCAGCCAGCCTTCTGCTGCCACCCGGTCCAGCATCTGCTGGGCGTCCTCGAACAGCTTGCGGGCAGCGTCCCCCGAGGCCGGGTTGTTGAGGATGTCGGGGAAGCTGCCCTTCATCTCCCAGGCGTTGAAGAACGGCTGCCAGTCGATGTAGTCGCGCAGCTCGGTGAGCGGGTACTCCTCGAAGGCGCGCACGAGCGGAGTCTCGCCCTCCATCGCGGCGGGTCGCGGTGGGGTGTAGTCGTCCCAGGAGACGGGCGTGCGGTTCTCGCGAGCTGCGTCCAGCGTGACCAAGGGACGGTCCTGGCGCTTCTGGGCGTGCCGGCGGCGGATCGACTCGTAGTCGGCCTCGACGTCCGCCAGCAGCTCCGGGCGCCGCTCCTTGGACAGCAACGCAGCGGCCACGGGCACCGACCGGGAGGCGTCCTTCACCCACACCACCGGGCCGTGGTACTGCGGGGAGACCTTGACCGCGGTGTGGGCGCGCGAGGTGGTGGCACCACCCACGAGCAGGGGTACGTCGAAGCCCTGCCGCTCCATCTCGGCGGCGAGGTTGACCATCTCGTCCAGGGACGGCGTGATCAGCCCGGAGAGCCCGACCATGTCGGCGCCGACCTCCTTGACGGTGTCCAGGATCTTCTGGGCAGGCACCATCACGCCGAGGTCGTGCACCTCGAAGTTGTTGCACTGCAGGACCACACCGACGATGTTCTTGCCGATGTCGTGGACGTCGCCCTTGACGGTCGCCATCACGATCGTGCCGTTGCTGCGCCCCGTGTCCGCAGGGTCCTTCTCGTCCTCGATGTAGGGGATCAGGTGCGCCACGGACTTCTTCATCACCCGGGCGGACTTCACGACCTGGGGCAGGAACATCTTCCCGGCACCGAAGAGGTCGCCCACCACGTTCATCCCCGCCATGAGCGGCCCCTCGATCACCTCGATGGGGCGGCCTCCGCGGGCGGCGATCTCCTGGCGCAGCGCCTCGGTGTCGGCTTCGGCGTACTCGTCGATGCCCTTGACCAGGGCGTGGGTGATCCGCTTCTCCAGTGGCAGGGAGCGCCACGAGTCGTCCGCGCCCTGCGCCTGCCGCCCCTCGCCGTTGAAGCGCTCCGCGACCTCGAGAAGCCGCTCCGTGCCGTCCGGGCGGCGGTTGAGCACGACGTCCTCGACCCGCTCGCGCAGCTCGGGGTCGATCTCGTCGTAGACGGCCAGGGCGCCCGCGTTGACGATTCCCATGTCCATCCCGGCGCGGATGGCGTGGAACAGGAACACGGCGTGGATGGCCTCGCGCACAGGGTTGTTCCCGCGGAAGGAGAAGGACACGTTCGACACGCCACCCGAGACGAGGGCGCCGGGCAGGTTCGCCGTGATCCAGCGGGCGGCCTCGATGTAGTCCACCCCGTAGTTGGCGTGCTCCTCGATGCCGGTGGCGATGGCGAAGACGTTGGGGTCGAAGATGATGTCCTCGGGCGGGAACCCGACCTCGTCGACGAGCAGGTCGTAGGCCCGCCGGCACACCGACCTGCGCCGCTCGAGCGTGTCGGCCTGGCCCTCCTCGTCGAAGGCCATCACGACCACGGCGGCGCCGTACTTGCGGCAGAGCCGAGCCTGCTGCAAGAAGGCCTGCTCGCCCTCCTTCATGGAGATGGAGTTCACGATCGGCTTGCCCTGGATGCAGCGCAGGCCGGCCTCGATCACCTCCCACTTGGAGGAGTCGACCATGACCGGGACGCGGGAGATGTCCGGCTCGGCAGCGATGAGCTTGGTGAACCGGTCCATCGCCTCGACGCCGTCGATCATCCCCTCGTCCATGTTGATGTCGATGATCTGGGCGCCCGCCTCCACCTGTTGGCGGGCGACCGCCAGAGCGGCGGCGTAGTCGCCCTCCTTGATCAGGCGGCGGAAACGGGCCGAGCCGGTGATGTTCGTGCGCTCGCCGACGTTGACGAACAGCGACTCCTCGGTGATGTTCAGCGGCTCGAGCCCCGACAGGCGACAGGCGGGCGCGACCTCGACGGGGACCCGGGGGGCGCTCTCCCGGACCGCGGCGGCCACGGCCGCGACGTGCTCGGGGGTCGTGCCGCAACAGCCGCCGACAAGGTTGACCAGGCCTCCGGCGGCGAACTCGCCGACCACGGAGGCTGTCTCCTCGGCCGCCTCGTCGTACTCGCCGAACGCGTTGGGAAGGCCGGCGTTGGGGTAGGCGGAGACGAAGCAGTCGGCCACCCGAGCGAGCTCGGCAAGGTAGGGGCGCATCTCCTTCGCGCCCAGGGCACAGTTGAGTCCCACGGCGAGGGGACGGGCGTGGCGGACGGAGTTCCAGAACGCCTCGGTCAGCTGCCCCGACAGCGTGCGGCCGGAGGCGTCGGTGATCGTGCCGGAGATCACCAGCGGCCACCGCCTGCCGCGCTCCTCGAACAGGGTCTCCAGAGCGAAGATCGCCGCCTTCGCGTTGAGCGTGTCGAAGATCGTCTCGACCAGGAGCAGGTCCGCTCCCCCGTCGACGAGTCCGCGGGCCTGCTCGAGGTAGGCGTCGACGAGCTCCTCGAACGAGGTGTTGCGCTTCCCCGGATCGTTCACGTCCGGCGAGATCGACGCCGTCCGGTTCGTCGGCCCGAGTGCGCCGGCGACGTACCGCGGCCTGGCCGGGTCCTCGTCCATCGCGAGGTCGCACGCCTTTCGTGCCAGCCGCGCGGAGGCCACGTTCATCTCGTAGGCCAGATCCTCCATGCCGTAGTCGGCCAGAGAGATCTTCTGGGCGTTGAAGGTGTTGGTCTCCACCAGGTCGGCTCCGGCGCGGAGGTACTCGCCGTGGATGTCGAGAACCAGTTCGGGTCGCGTGAGGCTGAGCAGGTCGTTGTTGCCCTTGAGGTCGCTCGGCCAGTCCGCGAACCGCTCACCCCGGTAGTCGGTCTCCTCCAGCCGCTGGCGCTGGATCATCGTCCCCATGGCCCCGTCGAGCACGAGGATCCGGTCACGGAGGGCTGCTGACAGCTCCTCGGTGACGTCGGGACGGACGTGGCGCGAGTCGGACACAAAGCTCCTCGGAGTCGGGACGGCGCGGCTGCGCGCCGTTCCCCCAGGCTAGGCGCAGGGCGGCTGGGCACTCGCGTGAATCCCGGATGATGACACCCGCAGCAGTGTGCGTGACGAGGTTGAGGAGCCCCCAGAGACTACGCTGGAGGAGTGATCGAGCTCGAAGACGTACCTGCCCTGGAGTCCCCCGTCCTGATCGCAGCCTTCGAAGGCTGGAACGACGCAGCGGACGCCGCCTCCTCGGTGGTGGACCACCTGATCAAGGTCTGGGACGCCCGGGTCGTCGCGGCAATCGACCCGGAGGACTTCTACGACTTCCAGATGAACCGCCCGGTCGTGGGCACCAACGACGAAGGCATGCGCAAGATCACCTGGCCCTCGACCCAGCTGTCCGTGGCCCGTCCGCCCGGCTCCTCCCGCGACGTGATCCTGCTGCGCGGCATCGAGCCGAACATGCGCTGGCGCCAGTTCTGCGCCGAGCTGCTCGCCGCGGCCGACGAGCTCGGCGCCGAGCTCGTGGTGACGCTCGCCGCGCTCCTCGCCGACACCCCGCACACCCGACCGGTGCCCGTGAGCGGAACCGCCACGGAACCCGACCTCGCCGACCGGCTCAAGCTGGAGCAGTCCAACTACGAAGGGCCCACCGGCATCGTCGGCGTCTTCCAGGACGCCTGCGTCCAGACCGACCTGCCCGCCGTCTCCTTCTGGGCGGCAGTCCCCCACTACGTCGCATCGCCCCCGTGCCCGAAGGCCACCCTCGCACTGCTCGGCCAGCTCGAGGACCTGCTGGAGATCTCGATCCCGCTCGACGACCTCCCCGAGGAGGCCCGCGCCTGGGAGCGCGGGGTCGACGAGCTCGCCGAGGAGGACGAGGAGATCGCCGACTACGTGCGGGCTCTCGAGGAGACCCGTGACACCGCGGACCTGCCCGAGGCCAGCGGCGAGGCCATCGCCCGGGAGTTCGAGCGCTACCTCAAACGGCGCGAGACCGGGGACCAGTAGCCCTAGAGCCGGATCCCGAGACGCGCGTCGAGCAGGTCGCACACCGACCCGCAGCCCGCGCCGTCGCCCTGGGCTGTGCTGGCCCACGCGTCGATGGCCTCCAGGGCGGCGGGGGCGTCGAGGTCGTCGGCAAGGTGGCGGCGTACCAGGGCGACGAGCTGCGCGGCGTCGGCCTCGCACGCACGGTTCGCGGCTGCCCGCCAGGTCTCCAGGCGTGACGCGGCCCGGCTGAGGTCGCCGTCGGTCCACTCCCAGTCGCTGCGGTAGTGGTGCGCGAGCAGGGCCAGCCGGATCGCCATCGGGTCCGCTCCGGACTCCCGCAGCCTGGACACGAACACCAGGTTGCCGCGGGACTTCGACATCTTCTCGCCCTCGTAGGCCACCATCCCGGCATGCATGTAGGCCCGCGCGAACGGGGTTCCGTCGAGGGTTGCCTGAGCCTCCGAGGCGCTCATCTCGTGGTGCGGGAACACCAGGTCGCTGCCGCCGCCCTGCACGTCGAACGGGGCGCCGAGGTACTCCAGGGCGATGGAGGAGCACTCGATGTGCCACCCGGGGCGGCCCCGCCCGAGCTCGGAGTCCCAGGCGGGCTCGCCGGGACGCTCGGCCTGCCAGAGAAGACAGTCCAGCGGGTGCTTCTTGCCCGGGCGGTCCGGGTCACCGCCACGGTCGGCGAAGACGTCGAGCATCTGCTGCTCGTCGAGCCGGGAGACCTCCCCGAACCGGGGGTCGCAGTGCACGGAGAAGTACAGGTCGCCGTCCACGTCGTACACGAAGCCGCGTTCCTGGAGCTTCTGGACCAGCGCGACCGCCAGCGGGATGGACTCCACCGCGCCGATGTACTCGTCGGGAGCCAGGGAGCGCAGCGCCGCCATGTCGGCGCGGAACAGCTCGGTCTGCTCCTCCGCCAGCGCCTGCCAGTCCGCTCCGGTGGCGGTGGCTCGCTCCAGAAGGGGGTCGTCGACATCGGTGACGTTCTGGACGTAGCGGACGGAGTACCCCGCATCGAGCCACGCCCGGTTGAGGAGGTCGAAGGCGACATAGGTGGCAGCGTGTCCCATGTGCGTCGCGTCGTACGGCGTGATCCCGCAGACGTAGAGCCGGGCGACGCCGTCTCGCGGGGTGACCTCCTCGACGCTGCCGGCGGCGGTGTCGAAGAGGGAGACCGCGGGACCGGTCCCGAACTTCTCGAGCGAGGGGACGTCCGGGCTCTGCCATGCACGCATGCTCGAAGCCTAGCCAACGCCCCTCAGAAAGCAGGCCACGGGATCGCGGGCCACTCCCCCGACGGCAGCGGCATCCGGCCGTGCGCGAGCAGGTCCCCGCAGCGGGTGCCCACGGCCTCCACCTCGTGCGGCGAGAGCAGCTCCTCGAGGGCGGACCGGAGGCCTGCTCCGGCACGGCCGAGCCGGTCCAGCAGCCCGGTGAGCGCTGCGACCTCCTCGTCGGACAGGGGAAGCGTCGCCCAGCCCCACAGCACGGTGCGGAGCTTGGGTTCGGTGTGGAAGCACACCCCGTGGTCCACGCCGTACCGGTGTCCGCCCGGCATCGCGAGGACGTGACCCCCCTTGCGGTCGGCGTTGTTCACCACCGCGTCGAAGACGGCCATCCGTCGCAGCGCCGCGGTGTCCTCGTGTACCAGGGAGACGGGGGCGCCCTCGCCGTCCACGGCGTCGAGGACGTGGAGGTACCCCTCGGGGATCCGGCCCTCGGGCACGATGTCGACGGGGTCCTGGCCCGCGTCCGGCTCCCGCCACAGCTGCACCATGCCGGTCCCCAGCGGCCCCTCACGCTCGACGGTGAGCGGCACCACGTCCCAGCCCAGCGCCTCGGAGACGAGGTACGCCGCCACCTCGCGGCCGGCGAGCGTCCCCTCGGGGAAGTCCCACAGGGGCCGTTCGCCGGAGACAGGCTTGTAGACGCACGGGGCGCTGTGACCGTTGCGGGTCAGCGACGCGATCAGCGTGATGTTGGAGGCCGGCAGGATGCGGCCCTCGACCTCGAGCTCGCCCTCCTTGAGGAGAGCGAGCTCCTCCTCGCCGGTCACACGCTGGTGCGCCGGAACCCGTTGGCGCGCGGACACAGGTGACCCTCCGGGTCGAGCGGGTTGCCGCAGAACGGGCACGGCTGGCGGCCTGCCGCCACCACTGCCTGCGCACGCTTGCTGAACGCGCGTGCCAGGCCCGCCGGCAGACGCACCACGAACATCTCCTCCGGCTCCGGCTCCTCGATCTCCTCCTCGGGCTGGTCAGGGCTCGCCACCGACTCCTCGGTGAAGGGGTAGACCTCGACCACCACGCGCGCGTCACCGGCGTCCCACGACAGGGTCATCGTCCCCGCGCGGAACTCCTCGATGATGGGCTGCTCCAGCGGCTCGCTGTCCTCGAGGTCGAGCGGCGCCACCGCGGGAACGGTGCCCTCCGAGCCGTCGTTCATCACCTCGTCGAGGAGCTCGTCGATGCGCGTGGCGAGGACGGACACCTGCTGCTTCTCCAGCGCCACGGTCGTTACTCGTGTCCCGTCCCGTGCCTGCAGGAAGAACGTGCGCTGGCCGGGCTCGCCGACCGTGCCGGCCACGAAGCGCTCGGGCGGGTCGAAGGAGTGGATGACAGGTGCCATGACCCCGACCTTACGGCTTCGCCGAAGACCCTCCGCCCGGGGTCCGAGCCCGGGTGGTCGCACGCCCGCTGCCTGCCCCTCCCCCGACGGCGGCGTCGCTGTCGTGCCGGCCGCGCCGGGTGCGCTTCTTCTTCGGCGGCTTGAGCCCGCTCATGTCGCCGGCCACCGAGTTCACCGACAGCACGAAGGGGCGCATCGGGGTGTAGCGGACAACCGACAACGACGCCGGGTCGACGGCGATCCTCTGGAACAGGTCGAGGTGCATGCCGAGCGCGTCGGCGAGGACCGACTTGATGACGTCGCCGTGGGTCACGGCGACCCACACGGCGTCCGGCCCGTGCTCGGCCTCGACGCGGGCGTCCCAGTCGCGGACCGCCGACACGCTGCGGGCCATCATCTGCGCCATCGACTCCCCGTCGGGGAAGGTCACCGACGACGGATGCGCCTGGACGGCACCCCACAGCGGCTCCTTCGCGAGGACCTTGAGGTCCTGCCCGGTCCAGCTGCCGTAGTCGCACTCCAGGAGCCTGCGCTCCGACACCGCCCTCGCACCCCCGTCCTGCAGCCGTCCGATCTCGCGGGCGGTCTCCCGGCAACGCTGCAGCGGGCTGGTCACCAGCGCGGACAGGGGAACCCCTGCCAGTCGTTCGGCCATCGAACGGGCCTCGCCGACGCCGTGCTCGTCGAGGCCGACCCCCTTGCTGCGTCCCGCGAGCACGCCGGTCGCGTTGGCCGTCGTACGCCCGTGGCGGGCCAGGATGAGCGTTGCCATGGAACCGACTCTAGAGGCCGTAACCTGAGCCGCATGATGGTCGACTGTGCGCTCTACCGAGACGGTGTCCGTGTCCCCCTCGAGGTCGGCAACGGCGCTCTCGAGGCGGTGCGCGAGGCCCGCGACGGCGACGGCGACTTCGTGTGGGTCGGCCTGCACCAGCCCGACCAGACGGAGATGGCCCGCATCGCCGAGCAGTTCGACCTTCACCCGCTCGCTGTCGAGGACGCACTGAACGCCCACCAGCGTCCCAAGCTCGAGCGCTACGACCAGACGCTCTTCCTCGTCCTCAAGACGCTCTGGTACGTCGACGAGCGCGACGCCGTGGAGACCGGCGAGATCGCACTGTTCGTCGGCCACGACTTCGTCGTCAGCGTCCGCCACGGCCACGGCACCGAGCTGCACACGGCCCGCCGCGACCTCGAGCAGCGCTCCCACCTCCTGGGGCACGGCCCCGCGGCAGTGGTGTACGCCATCTGCGACCGGGTCGTCGACGGCTACGAGGAGGTCGGCGCCTCACTGGAGATCGACGTCGACGAGGTGGAGGCCTCGGTCTTCGCCACCGACCGCAGCGACGACTCGGAGCGCATCTACGTCCTCAAACGCGAGCTGGCCGAGATGCGCCGGGCGGTCGGCCCTCTCCGGGACCCGATGAACCGGTTCGCGGCGGGCCAGGTCACCGGCATCTCCTCGGAGTCCGCGCCGTTCTTCCGGGACGTGGCCGACCACCTCGCCCGGGTCGCGGAGACCATCGAGTCGCTCGACGGCCTGCTCTCGACCGCGTTCGACGCGCTGCTGGCGCGGATCAGCGTGCAGCAGAACGACGACATGCGGAAGATCTCCGCCTGGGTGGCGATCGCCGCGGTCAGCACCCTGGTCGCGGGCGTCTACGGGATGAACTTCACGAACATGCCGGAGCTGCACTGGCACTACGGCTACTACTTCTCGCTCGCGTTGATGATCGGCTCGTCGGTGTTCCTGTACCGACTGTTCAAGAAGTCCGGCTGGCTGTAGCGCCCAGGCTCGTCGATCGGCACTGTATTTGCATCCGTGCGCCCTTTTCGCGTGATCATGCGTACGCGTCTCAGTGGTCGTCCACACTGTCCGACGTGGCGATGTACGTGACGAGGGGCGACGGTACGCCGGCCCGGCAGCCGGTGGAGATCACCGTGCTGGACGCCCTGGCGCGAGGGATGCACATGGTGCCCGACCTCGTCTCCGCCGTCGGCGAGCCCGCTCAGGCTGTCGACGCGGCGGTCACCTGGGCAGTCGGCCAGGGCCTGGCGACGCGCATGGTGCTCACCCAGGGGGAGCACATCACGCTCACCGAGAGCGGTCTCGCCAGTGTGGCGCTCCAGCGTCGGCTCGAGTCCGCCATCGGCCCGGACGGGGAGATCGACATCGCGGCGCTGACCCGTCACACCGGCGCCGCCTGGCAGGCAGCCCGCGAGGGCCAGGCGGCCGAGCTGGCGAGGAGCCGGGCCCACGTCCTCGTCGCCGACGCCGAGCGCGAGGCAGCCGTGGCCTCGCTCCAGGACCACTACACCCAAGGCGCGATCGACCTCGCCGACTTCGAGCGTCGGACCGCGCTCGCCCTCGCCGCGCACACTCGCGGCGACCTGCTCCAGGCCACGGCCGACCTCCAGGCGGTCCCGCTCACGAGCGGCCCGGCCCTCCCACCGCGCTTCGGCGTCTCCGACCTCGACCTGGCCAGCTTCGCCCGCCCCGGACTCGGCCTCCTCGGATCCGACTGGTTCACGAAGCTCCGGCTGGCGCTGCTGGTGGTACCCGTGCTGATGCTGCTCTTCGGCGGGCTCGTGGCGATGCTTGTCGCCCTGGGGGCCTGACCGGCCGGGCGAGCTCCGACGCCCAGTCGGACCCTGCGCCGACTGGCTCTGTCTCGAGGCAGAGCCCCGCGACCGGATCAGGCGGCGATCACACCCAGGCTCAACATGGTGAGCGTGAACGTACCCAGCGCGATCCGGTAGATCACGAACGGCAGGTAGGACCGGGTGGTGACCCAGCGCAGCAGCCACGCGATCGAGGCGTAGCCGACCACGAACGCCACGACCGTTGCGACCAACGTCGCCGCGGGGCTGTAGGAGTTGGCGCAGGCCTCGGCGGTCGAGCCGCCGCAGGCCAGCACGTCCTTGAGCTCGAAGATCCCGGCACCGATGACCGCGGGGATGGCCAGCAGGAACGCGTAGCGGGTCGCGGCCTCGCGGTCGTACCCGAGGAGGCGGCCCATGCTGATGGTGGCGCCCGAGCGCGAGACGCCCGGGACCAGCGCCATGGCCTGCGCCAGTCCGTAGAGGATCGCGTGGTTGAGCGTCAGCTGCCGGATCGTGCGGTCCGTCTTCCCGATCCGGTCTGCGACACCGAGCACAACGCCGAGCACGATCAGCGTCGTCCCCACGATCCAGAGGCTGCGGAAGTCGCTCTCGATGACGTCCTTCAAGCGAGAACCCGAGGACCACGATCGGCAGGGAGCCCACGATCACGAACCAGCCCATGCGGGCGTCGAGGTTGCCGCGCCACCGCGGGTCGTAGAGGGAACGCACCCAGCCAGAGGCGATTCGCCAGATGTCTTTGCGGAAGTAGATGAGCACCGCCAGCTCGGTGCCGATCTGCACCACCGCGGTGAAGGCGGCGCCCGGGTCGCCCCACCCGAAGAGCTCGGGAAAGATCCGCAGATGGGCGCTGCTCGAGATCGGTAGGAACTCGGTCAGGCCCTGAAGGATCCCGAGAAAGGCGGCCTGGAGGAAGTCGAGCACGGGGTTGCTCCTCGTCGTACGGGCACAAGCCTGAACAGACTACGCACCCCTCTTTCCGGCGAGGCGAGCGCGTCCCCACCCGCGGGTCTGGATAGCGTGTTCCCCATGCAGCAGAGGTTCCTGGGCCGTACCGGCCTGCGCGTGTCCCGCCTGGGGCTCGGCACGCTCACCTGGGGTCGCGACACCGACGAGCACGAGGCTCGCGACCAGCTCAAGGCTTTCACCGAGGCCGGCGGCACGCTGGTCGACACGGCCGCCGGGTACGGCGACGGCGCCTCGGAGGAGCTCATCGGCTCACTCATCGGCGACGTCGTGGCCCGCGACGACATCGTGCTCGCCACCAAGGCCGGGATCAGCCGCGCCCGCGGCGTACGCGAGACCAACGTCTCCCGCGGTTACCTCCTCTCCAGCCTCGACGCCTCCCTCAAGCGTCTCGGCGTGGACCACGTCGATCTGTGGCAGGTCCACACCTGGGTCGACGAGGTCCCCCTCGAGGAGACCCTGTCCGCGCTCGACCTCGCGGTCACGAGCGGTCGTGCGTCGTACGTCGGGGTCTCGAACTACACAGGCTGGCAGAGCGCCAAGGCCGCGACCTGGCAGTCCGCGGTCCCGGGCCGCGCCACGCTCGCCTCCAACCAGGTGGAGTACTCCTTGCTCAACCGCTCCGCCGAGGCGGAGGTGATCCCGGCCGCCGAGCACCTCGGCCTGGGCATTCTGCCCTGGTCCCCGCTCGGACGCGGGGTGCTCACCGGCAAGTACCGCACCGGCACCCCCGCCGACTCCCGGGCCGCGTCCCCGCACTTCTCCAACTTCGTGGGCGCCTACCTCGACGACCAGCACGCCCGCGTGGTCGAGGCCGTCGCCAGGGCCGCGGACGGCCTGGGCTGGTCCCCCGTCGAGGTCGCGCTGAGCTGGGTGCGCGACCGGCAGGGCGTGACGGCACCCATCGTCGGTGCCCGGACCGCGGCGCAGCTGCGCGGCTCGCTGACCGTCGAGGAGTGCGAGCTTCCCGCGGAGATCGTCGTGGCGCTCGAGGACGTGTCGGCACCCCCCAACTGAGGGAGTCCACCCCCGCGCGTTTGCGCCGCATGTCACCATGAGCGCATGTCTCGCGCACCCATCGCCACGACGCCGAGACGGCGCGCACTCAACCCGGGTGTGGAGTACGAGTTCGAGCGGCTCACCATCTCGCGAGGGCTGTCCCGCAGCGCGGTCACCCGGTTGCTCACCGACCGCGCCGAGCACGGTGGCTGGGAGCTCGACCGGGTCCGCCTCTCCCCCGACGGCACGCGCCGCGTCGTGCTCCGCCGCAAGATCATCCGCCAGCAGCGGGCGCCGTACCTGATGTTCTGACCGGCCCGGAACCTCCGCGGGTCGACGCACCGACGGGCCGAGGTTCCGACGTCACTAGGGTGTGCCGCATGACTGCACTCCGCCCCGAGCCAGGTACCGGCTTCTCAGGCACCTACGCGCTCCAGGCAGCCACGTACGACGACACCCGGGGCGCCGGCAGCGAGACCCTCGGCCCCCTCCTGGACGGACTGTCCTCTCTTGCGCGAGGCAGCCGCGTCCTCGACGTCGGCGGAGGCACCGGCAACTACGCCGTACCGATGACGGCCCGCGGGTACACCGTCACCGTGGCCGACCGATCACCCGAGATGCTGGCCCAGGCCGCACGGAAGGGCCTGCGGGTCGTGCTCGCCGACGCCACGGACCTCCCGGAGTCAGAGGCGAGCTTCGACGCGGTCACGATGATCTCGATGCTCCACCAGGTGACGGACTGGCGGGGAGCCCTCGAGGAGGCCAAGCGCGTGCTCTCACCGGGCGGGCTGCTCGTCCTGCTCGTCTACACAGCCGAGCACGTGCGCGACCACTACTTCCTGGACTACTTCCCGACGTCGCAGACGTGGGTCGACGAGCACGCATCTCTCGCCGAGTTCCAGGCCGCCTTACCCGGTTCGCGTGCGACTCCGCTCCAGATCAGGGACGTCGACGACCTGACGATGCAGATCATGCGACGGCACCCGCACCTCGCCCTGGACGAGGCCCTGGCGCGCCAGACCAGCTACTTCGCACGGCTCGAGGCCGAGGACCCGGAGGGCCTGGCACGTGGGAGGGAGCAGCTGGCGAGGGACGTCGCCGAGGGGGCGATCCCCGAGGAGCGCCTGGAGGACCTGCCCCAGGGCGACGCGACGCTGCTCGTCTGGCGCCGACCCGAGCAGGCGCCCGCCCTCAACTGAGTCAGCGAGCCGGCCATGCCCAGGCGGCCCGGCGTCAGGCGCGGTCGAGGAAACGGTCGAAGACCCGCGCCCCGAACTGGAGCGCGTCCACCGGAACCCGCTCGTCGACACCGTGGAAGAGCGCGGTGAAGTCCAGGTCCGCCGGGAGCCGCAGCGGCGCGAACCCGAACGACCGGATCCCCAGCTTCCGCCAGTGCTTCGCATCGGTGCCACCCGACATCAGGTACGGCGCGACCTTCGCCCCGGGGTCCTCCTCCAGGAGCGACGACGTGATCGCGTCGACCAGGTCGCCGTCGAAGGTCGTCTGCAGCGCATCCTGCTTGGAGACCCAGTCGATCGAGATGTTCTCGCCGACGAGCTCGGCGAGCGTGGTGAAGAACTCGTCCTCGTAGCCGGGCAAGAACCGTCCGTCCACGTGGGCCGTGGCCTCACCGGGGACCACGTTCACCTTGTAGCCCGCCGACAGCATGGTCGGGTTGGTCGAGTGCTTGATCACCGCGCCCAGCATTCGCGCGGCCGAGCCGAACTCCTCCACGAGAGCCTCGGCGTTCTCGGGAGTAGCCACGGTTCCGGCGATCTCCCCCACGGCCGACAGCAGCACCTTCATCGACGGGGTCAGGCGCACCGGCCACCTGTGACGCCCCAGGCGCGCCACGGCCTCGGACAGCTCGGTCACCGCGTTGTCGGGGTGCCGCATCGAACCGTGGCCGGCGTTGCCCTTCGCGGTGAGCCGCATCCACGCCATGCCCTTCTCGGCGGCCTCGATCAGGTAGAGGCGCTGCCCGCGGATGGTGGTGCTGAAGCCGCCGACCTCGCCGATGGCCTCGTTGCAGTCCGCGAGCAGGTCGGGATGCTGCTTGACGAGGTGCTCGGCGCCCTTGTGGCCGCCCGCCTCCTCGTCCGCGGTGAAGCAGAGCACCATCGGGCGAGCGGGCACCGCCCCGGCGCGCTGTCGTGCGCGTACGACCGACAGCAGCATCGCGTCGAAGTCCTTCATGTCCACGGCGCCACGCCCCCAGACGTAACCGTCCTGGATCTCCCCGGAGAACGGGTGCACCTGCCAGTCGTCGGCGTCCGCGGGCACGACGTCGAGGTGACCGTGCAACAGCAGGGGGTCGCGACCGTCCCCGCCGCCGGCGCCTCCCCAGCGGGCGACCACCGAGGCACGTCCAGGCTCGGACTCGTGGATCTCCGACTCGATGCCCACCTCCGCGAGCAGCGCAGCCACGTGCTCGGCGGCCTTGCGCTCCCCCGGTCCGGAGCCGTCTCCGTAGTTCGTGGTGTCGATGCGGATCAGGTCGCGGCAGATGTCCACCACCTCGGCCGAGGGGTCGTATCCCTCGGTTGCGGTGTGGCTTGTGGGCGTTGGCGTCATGGGTCACATCCTTACAGCCGCAGGGGGCCAGGGTCGATGCGAGTTCTCGTTCAGTTCTTTGCTACAGTTACCGCCGCGCTCGCAACGAAACACGGTTGCGGGGGCGACACCCTTGTCCGGGTGGCGGAATAGGTAGACGCGCTAGCTTGAGGTGCTAGTGCCCGTTTAAGGGCGTGGGGGTTCAAGTCCCCCCTCGGACACCAACCAAGAGAAGGCCCGTGTCGAAGAATCTTCGACACGGGCCTTCTGTCTCTTCCCGGTTTGTCCGGGGGCATTCATGCCCACCGACAGCCCTGTGGCGATCCACTGGCAGATACGCCGTAGTCTCGCCGCAGACGTCGGCCACGGCGGCCCGGGTGCAGCTGCCCCACAAACTGCCTCGCCCGCCGGCGGGCTCTGCCAGCATCGGAGCGTGAGGAAACTCAGCCGCACCCTCCCCCGAGCGGTATGAGCCGTCGCCCGGAGGCGTCACGCCCGCAGGCGCGTCCCTACCACCCGCGCACCGAGCGTCACCAGCAACGTGGACGCGGTCTGCTCCGTCAGAGCGACGCCGTCGCCATGGCCGTGGGAGGCATGATCGGCGGCGGCATCTTCTCCGTCCTCGGTGTCACCATCCAGCTCGCGGGCCACCTCGCCTTCGCCTGTTTCGTCCTCGCCGGCGCCATCGCCCTGGTCACTGCCCACAGCTACGCAGGGCTGGCCCGGCGGTCGGGACGTTCCGGTGGTCCCTACGCGTACCTCCGCGAAGCCGGCCATCCGGGGGCGGCCGCGCTGACGAGCTGGTACCTCGTGCTGGGCTACGTGCTCGCGCTCGCTGTCTACGCATTCACCTTCGGCCACTACCTCGCGCGAGCCGTCGGGGGCGGGGACCTGGCTGCGCGGGCCGTCTCCGTGGCGGTCCTGGGCTTGTTCCTGCTCGTGAACGTCCGCGGGGTCGGCGCCTCGCGCATCACCGAGGACTCGGTGGTCCTCACCAAGATCGTGGTGCTCGCCGGGATCGCGGCCATCGGGCTCGCCGCGTGGTCACCCGGGCGGCTCAGCCCCCTCGCCGACGACGGATACCTCGGCGTACTGGTCGGGGCGGCGTCGATCTTCATCGCCTACGAGGGATTCGAGCTGCTGTCGTACGACTACGAGGCGATCGAACGGCCCCGCACGACGCTCCCCCGTGCCCTCTACATCTCGGTCCTCGTGGTGATCGCCGTGTACGTCGTGGTGACGCTCGGCTCCCAGATGCTGGTCCCCGACCATCTGATCGTCGCCGAGCGTGAGGTCGCCTTCGCCGCCGTCGGCCAGGCCGCTCTCGGCGAGCCGGGACGATGGATCGCGACCGGCGCGGCCGTGCTGGCCACCTCCTCGGCCATCAACGCCACGCTGTTCTCGACCGCGCGGCTGGTCCGCGACCTCAGCGTCGCGCGAGAGCTCCCCTCCTTCCTGGGGCGCGAGCCGGCCGGCGTGCCGGCCAACGCGATGTGGCTGCTCGCCTCGCTTGGTGCGGTCTTCGCCATGCTCCCGGGGATCACCGCGCTGCTGGCTTTCGGGTCGGTGACCTTCCTCGGGGTGTTCGGACTGGTCAACTATCTGCACGCGCGCACCACCAGCAGCCCTCGGGAGCGGCTCCTCGGTGCCGTAGGGGCGACGACCTGTGCCCTGTCGACAGCCTTCCTGCTGGTCCAGCTCGCGGTCCACGAACCAGGAACGCTCATGGTGGTCCTCACCTCCCTCGTCGTGACGACCGCTCTTCGTCTGGCGTTCGCTCGTCACGCCTCCCAGGAAGCAACCTGATCGGCGCAGCCAAGTCAGCGGTAGTCCGCGTCGACACTCCTGAAGGCGCCGAGAGCATGGTCGGCACGGAAGTGCGCGTGGTCCGCGTGGACCCGGTCGGCAGCCTCCCGGGCGAAGCGCAGCATGTCGTCCACGAAGAGCTCCTCCCCGCCGATCGCCGCGAGAACACGGTGCTCGACGTTTCCCTCCAGAGGCCCGCTGTCGTCGGACAGCGCGTGCGCCTGCGCGAGGGCTCGGCCGCAGATCCATGCGTAGTCGGTCCACTCCGGCTTGGAGAGATCGTCGAGATCGACCGAGTCCCGGTACGGCGCGCGCTCACGGACCAGGAAGCTCAGGCCGTCGTGGTCGACACCGCCGTAGAAGGTATCGCCACGAACGAGCTGGACCTCCTGGGCATGGGTGATGCGGTCGGCGTGCCCGTCCACGACGTGACGTGACGGCGGCACCAGACCGGTCAGGGAAGACCGGCGAGCCTGCTTCATCTCGAGGATGAGGTCGTCCGACCCGTCGCCGCGCGGCCCCTCCACAAGCAGGTAGTAACGGGCCAGACCGAGCGAAGCCGTGCCCTGACCCCGGCGCTCGCAGACGTCCTTGAGCCGCATCTGCCCTCCACGCGCAGGCACCTCCACCTCACGCCTGGCGACGTAGCGGTCCAGGGTCTCCTGGAACTCCTCGAGCCTGCTCGTCACCGGCACGAGCTCGTCGGTGGCCCGGAAACCCCGCCCGTACTCGTCGAGGTACTTCTTCGCAAGCCACGTGGAGCGGTCGGTGAGCGCGTCTTCGATCAGGTCCTCGATCAGCGAGGGAGCGTTGTCGAGCCGGATCTGCTCCCGGGACTCGTTGTCCGAGTGCACGTAGGCCTTCATACCGTCGATGTAGCCCCGGACGAACTTCCGCGCTGCCTTGCGCTGCCGCTTCGGCCCGTAGCCACCCTCGTCCTCCACGGCCAGGACGAAGCCGACCACACCGCGCTTGAGGTCCCAGGTGAACGGGGCGTAGTAGGCCTCGTCGAAGTCGTTGACCCCGAAGATCGGCACGTTGTCCGCACTCGGCATCACCCCGAAGTTGTCGGGGTGGACGTCCCCGAGTGCCAGGACCGTCGGCATCGTGGCATCCTCCCCCGCCAGGTCGCGGTAGAACAGCAAGGAGGTGCCACGGAAGAACGAGAAGACCGACCCCGCGAGCTTGTCGAACTTCTCCTCCGCCTCCGTGCTGCCGCGACCGATGCGGTGCTCATGGTCTTCTCGCACGGTCTCGCGGACGTGAAGTCGGCGGTCATGCGCGTTGAGCATGCGCGGCAGGAGAACCATCTCGCCGCGGGCCCGTGCCCGCGCCAGGCACTCGAAGGCCTCGACCCGAGCCACCGACGGACGCTCGGCCATCTCCGTGGGCGTCTCTCGAGCATCGAGGAGTGCCGCCACCAGCTCGTCCTTGCTCATGCGTGAGCGCCCCTCCACCTCGCGCTTCTGGGCGAGGTCGTACAGCTCGTCGCGCGATGCGTTCTCCAGCGCGTCCTGGTCCAGGTTGCTCCTCGTCATGACGGACGGAGTACCCGGCGAGCCCTACCCGCACACCAGGCCTTGTCCGCTTGTTGCTTGGTGAGCGCGGCACCGACTTCGGTTCTCGACTCGGCCGCGGTGTGTCGTCGAGAAGGAGATGTTCGGGCCTGTTATCTATGTTCCATGTCCTCCAGCACTCCGGATGTAGCCGTGCCTGCCCCGCTCGAAGCCTCGCTCGCCACTGTCTGCGCCGCCCCCGACCTCAGTGCCAGTCGTATGCGCCAGCTGCGCTGGGTCGTCGGTGAGATGACCACGTACGCCGCCCTGCTCCCCCGCTCCCAGCACCCCACGTCCACGGAGGAATGGTTCGCCGAGCAGTTCGTCGTCGACTACCTCCTGGCGGCCGACAGCGGATCCCTCCGCCGCCGCGGCGCCGACGACACCCCCTCCCCCGACGCCACGCGACGGGTCCGGCGCAGGTGCCTGACCCTGCTCGCCGAGGCCGCCCGTCTCCCCGTTCCGGAGATGGACCTCGTCCCACTGCCGAGCACCCGCCCTCGCGCCGAGAAGCGAGCTGCCGACCTGGCCGTGGCTCACTGGGCAGGGCGCGCCGACCCGACAGCGGCCAAACCCGGCGACGTACGCACCGCCGCCATGGCAGCACTCATCCACGAAGGCGGCCTCCGGAGCGGCGAGCTCGCAGCACTCGCGCCCGGGGATCTCGACCTGGTGACCGGCACCCTCACCTACCAGCCTCGTCCACCGGCCGCCCGGCTCCTCCCTCCGCCGCGAACGGTCCGGCTGAGCAGCAGGGCCGTGCGCACGCTGCGGCACTGGCTCGAGGTCAGAGCCGAGCTCACCGAGGCCACCCCCCGGACCCGCACGCTCTGGGTGTCCCTGGCCGGCAACCACGACGGCCACGGGATCAGGCGCCCGGCGGGCATGCCCCTCCAGCCCACCGGGCTACGACGCGCGTACCGCCGGGCGGTGGCGGCCGTCAACGTACAGCTGGCCGGGTCACCGGGATTCGAGCCCCTCCCCCGGACCGCCGGCCGTCTCCGCGGTCCCGACGACGAGTCGACCGACGGCAGCTGAGCACGCTCGCCGCCCCACGGCACGCCGGGACTCGGGCACACCCGGAGGCCCTCGCTCCTGACGGCGCACGGGCCGAACGTTCACCCGTCACGGACGATGCCGCAGCGCGTCCGGCACGCGAGCCTGGGTGCATGACGAGATCGCGCCCCCGCCTCTTCACCCTGGCGCCTCTGGCGCTCCTGGCCGGGCTGACGGCCTGCAGCAGCCAACCAGCGGTGTGCGACGACATGGACGCCCTCCGCCAGTCCGTCACCAACCTCCGCGACACCTCGGTCGCGAAGGACGGCGTGGATGCGGTCCGGTCCGACCTGCAGGAGATGGGCGACAACCTCGACCAGCTCGCCGGCGACGCATCGTCCGAGTACGCACCACAGATCACGGCAGTGAAGAGCCGCGCGTCCGAGCTCCGGGCGAGCCTCGACTCGGCGAAGGCCACACCCAGCGCACAGAGCCTGTCCCAGATCGAAGGCGGCGTGGAAGCCCTGACCACCGCCGTGGACGGTCTGGGCACGGCCGTGTCGAGCACCTGCGACTGAGCAGACGAAGGCGGCCGGCTGACGCAGCCGGCCGCCCGAGGCCATCTGGTCAGGGCCGCACGAACCCCGCCAACCAGGACAGGTCGTCGGCGCGGTCGACTCGGTAGACGCCGCCCGTCCCCGCACACGTGGAGTTCAGCGCGAACGAGGTGACGCCCGCGACGACGTTGGAGTCGCCGATGAAGTTGGGCCCGCCGGAGTCACCGAAGCAGGTGCCTCCCGTGTTCGCGTTGTTCGACAGCAGCAACGAACCGTCGCCGGTGAAGCCGGTGTTGATCTGGATGAGGCGCGGGTGCGCCACCATGCGGACCCGCACGTTGTTCTCCTTCCACGACGCGGCGTCCGGGAACGCCTGCTGGAGGCCGTAGCCGACGGCGGTGAAGCTGCGGTCCTTCTGGCCCCGTCGCGTCGCCAGCCGGTCCAGGACGTCCTGCTGCGGGAGCTCGCCGTACCCATCCATCACCATCGGCGTGCTCAGCACCACGACACCGAGGTCGAAGAGGTAGAAGGCGTTCGGGTCGTACTGCGGGTGCGTGTACGTCGTGCCGCCGACATCGCCCTTGAGGGGATAACCGTTGCCGGGGATTCCCGACTCCACATCGGCGGCGAACCAGATCTGCGCCTGGGTGGCGGGACTCTCGGTGCAGTGCCCCGCGGTCAGGAAGACCGTGGGCGAGATCAACGTGCCGCTGCACCGCCACAGCGGGGCGCCCTGCGCGTCCTGCGCGACCATCAGGCCGACATACGGGTGCCCGTTGCCATCCGGCCCGCCGTCCGTGACCGCACCTGCCCCGCCTACGGCAGTGAACAGAAGCGCCAGACTCAGCAGCAGCGCCATGAGTGTCTTCTTCATCGCATCCCCTCAAGTCGGACCATGGAGGGGAAGTCCCCCTGATCCTGAACTGTCGCCCTACGGGGGACCCATGTCGATACCTCATTCTGGTGGTTGCGCGTTCACTCCTCGCCCGGCCCGGCTGTCTCCTCGCCCCGCCCGGCCGTCTCCGCGCGGGACGCGATCTGGCTCTCCAGAGCCTCGAGCCTCTCCAGGATCGAGCCCAACGTGCGCAGGATCTCGTCCTCGACGACGGCCTCACGTCGCTGCTCGGGCGCCTCGTCCTGCTTGACGAACAGTGAGGCCAGAGCCGCGCTCACCAGGGACAGCAGCAAGAAGCCGGAGAGCATCAGGCCGACCGACAAGGCCGCCCCCTCGGTGGTCCTCGGCGGCTGGCCGAGAAATCCCACCGTGGTCATCAGAGAGATCGCCCAGAGCAGGCCGCGCCCGTAGGAGCCGACCGTGTCCGACTCGAAGGCGGCAGCCGCACCCGCACCGACGAGCAGTGCCACCGACCCCGCCACGAGCGCGGGTCGCACCCAGAGACGCGATGGCGTCAGCCTGATCATCGGCGCCGGCCGCGGAGAGCGCAGGTGGTGAGGATCAGCTCGAACGCGCCGGCTGCGAGTACTGCCTTCTCCGGGTCTCCCGAGCGGTCGGTCCAGCGTCTCGTGGTTGTCATGCACCGACGCTAGCCGAGGCCGACGGCGCCCCAGGGTGCTCCGCGCCGGGTGTTCCGCCAGCGTCGGGGACCTCCGCGACTCGGTGCTGTGGGAACCGGTGCCGCAGCTGGAGCACAGACGTGTCCCGGGTCCATGCCCCACGCGGGTCATGACGAGGACCGGTCGTCGTGCCTACCGTGGATACCGCCCCTCGATGTCCCCGGGAGGACGCTCATGAGTGACATCAGCCAGGAGAAGACCACCAGCGGTCAGGTGCCGCCACAGACGCGCGGCAAGGAGAGAGCGGTCGGCGCTCATGCCGCCCGCCCCGCCGAGGGAGAGGCACCCCAGGGCCAGCTCCAGCCCACACGCTGGGTGGGTTGGGTGCTCTTCGGCGCGATGATGATGATCCTGGTCGGGGCCTTCCAGGGAATCGTCGGTCTCACCTCGCTCTTCAAGAGCGGCTACTACGTCGCCCCCGCCTCCGGCCTGGTGGTGAACGTGGACTACACGGTGTGGGGCTGGGTGCACATCGGTCTCGGCGCGGTCGCCATCGCGGCCGGCTTCGGCCTCCTCGCCGGCCAGATGTGGGCGCGGGTGGTCGGTATCGCCATGGCGCTGGCCAGCGCAGTGGTGAACCTGGCGTTCGTCCCGGCCTACCCCCTGTGGTCGCTGATGGTCATCACCCTCGACGTTCTGGTGATCTATGCCATCGCCGCCCACGGACGCGAGATGCGCGCCGTGGACTAGACCTCCTCCTCGGGAGCGCGGTGCTGCCAGTCGTAGATCACCGAGGTGCGAAGCAGGACGTCCTGGAGCGAGCGGTTCTCGCGATTGAGAGCGCACCAGAACAGGCCGATCGGGAACACTGCGTAGCAGGCAGCCCGCGCCAGCGCCGCGAGGGGACCCAGCTGTCGACCTTGCCGGCCGACGACCCGCAGGCCCATGACGAGGCAGCCGTAGGTGCGTCCGCTGATCGCCCAGAACACCGTCAGGTAGGCCACCAGGATCAGCAGCCACGAGACCGCGCTGAGCAGCCAGGGCGCATCCGGTGGGCTGAAGCCTGCCGGGTCCACCAGGAACACGACCGCCGCGAGGCCGGCGTAGCCGAGGAGCAGTACCAGGGAGACCACCACGCTGTCGATGGTCGCCGCCACCAGGCGGGTGACCAGTCCGGCTCGACGGCCCTGATGAGCCCTCGCCTCCCGCGGCAGTGGTGATATCCCACCCCCCGACATGACCGCTCAACCCCGGGGAGCACGGCGCAGCAGCAGCCGGTCCACCGCCCTGCCCACGGCTTGGTCCGCGGCGATGCCCTGCATGCGGGCGCTGCGCACGGTATCCGATGCCATGGAGCCGCTCGACTCGCGGATGATCCCAGGCAGGTCGATCTCGTCGATGACCTGGCTCGCGATCCCCGGCAGGTCGATGGTCGCGAGCACCGCCTCGGCAACGGCTGCGAGGTCGACGCGCTGGAGGACCAGCTCTGTGAGGTCGAGCCGCGCGACGACGGCGTCGAGGTCCAACCGCTGCGCGACGGCGTCCACGTCGACCCGCGCCACGATCGCTTCGACGTCCACGCGGGACACCGCGTCGTCGAGGTCGACCCGGTCAACGACCGCTTCGACGTCCACCCGCGCGACGGCGCGGTCCAGGTCCACCCGCGCGACGGCGCGGTCCAGGTCCACACGCGCGACGGCCTTGTCGAGGTCGACGGCAGCCACGACGGTGTCAAGGTCGACGTAGCGGATCACCTGCTCGGTCAGCCCGGCTCTGCGCAGGATCTCGGCGAGCACGGCGGGAACCAGGGTGTCGAGGAGCCGGGACACCTCGGCCGCAAGGGCTGCGCGTCGGGACCTCCCCAGGTTCGCCGCACCGTCGATCAAGCGGGCCGGTTGAGCGCGCTGGGGAAGGCCCGGGGGGTGGAGCAGGACTCGACCCAGGGGCCGGGTCACGGGCGCCAGTCGCCGCCGTACCTCCGCACCCGCTTCGAGCACGACCGCGGTCGCCCCGAGGGCGATGTCGATGCCGCGCTCAGCCGGTCGCTCCACGCTGCTCATGCTGGGGCACGATGGGGCGGCACAGCATCACCCAGGGTGGGTGAATCACGACATGGCTGACAGCATCCGCTCACCGTCGCTCGCGGCCGGACGCAGCCGCGGTCCCTTCACGCCTGGCGCTAGCCTTGCGGGCACCATGACACCCGAGCAGTCACCGACGTCCGAGCACCGCACCCTGCGCGTCGGGTTCGTACCCGGCGTCACCCCGGACAAGTGGGCCCGTCGCTGGGCCGAGCGGATGCCGCGTGTGCGCCTGGACCTGACCATGGTCGAGGAGGATGAGCAGCGCGCAGTCCTGGTCGAGGGCCGCTGCGACATGTGCTTCGTCCGGCTGCCGGTCAACCGCGAGGGCCTGCACCTGATCCCGTTGTACGACGAGGTGCCCGTCGTGGTCGCTTCCCAGGAGCACCTGGTGGCCGCAGTGGACGAGGTGACTCTCGCCGATCTCGCCGACGAGCACCTGCTCCAGGACCCCGCCCTCGTGCCGGGCTGGGCCGACGTCGCCGTGGAGGTCCGCGACGGCACGCGCCCCGACGTCCCCTCGATGACGATGCGCCAGGCTGTGGAGACCGTGGCCGCCGGAACCGGCATCGTCGTCGTGCCCCTGTCGGTCGCCCGGCTGCACCATCGCAAGGACGTCATCCACCGCCCGGTCGTCGACCTGCCCCCGACCAAGATCGCGCTCGCCTGGAGCCAGGATCTCGACGACGAGCGGGTGGAAGCCTTCGTCGGTGTCGTACGCGGGCGCACCGTGAACAGCTCGCGCGCCGCTACGACACCCAAGCGGTCGGGAGACACGACACCCAAGCGGCGAGAAGGCACGACCTCCAGGCGACGAGACGGGACCGCCGCCAAGCGACGCGGCGACACGCCCGCCAAGCGACGCCGCCGTCGTTGACGGCCTAGCGTCTGGCAGCCGAGACGCCGGTGGCCGGCGAGGCCCACGGGCGGGCCAGATGGTCGGCGTACCTCGCGAGCAGCGGTCCGAGGATGCCCAGCATCACGACGTAGGCCGAGGCCAGCGGACCGATCTCGGTGTAGCCCGCGCCGACGGCCAGCTCGGCGATCACGATCGAGAACTCCCCCCGAGCGGTCAGCGCGGCGCCCGCACGCGCACGGCCTCGCGGCCCCACCCCGTCACGCCCGGCGGCGTACGCCCCTGCCACGAGCTTCGTCAGCGAGGTGACGACGGCGAGGGCGAGGGCCGCCGGCAGGAAGGGAGCCAGCTCGGCGGGAGCCGTCTCGAGCCCGAAGGAGAGGAAGAACAGCGCTGCGAAGAGATCCCGCAGCGGCCGCAGCACGTCCCTGGCGCGTTCCGCCGTACCCGCCGGGATGGCCAGGCCGACGAGGAATGCGCCCACCGCCGCCGACGCGTCCACCATGTACGTCAGCCCCGCCACGACCAGCATGAGCCCCAGGACCCGCAGCAGCACCTGCTCGTCGTCGTCGTGCCCCAGCGCCCTCCCGAGGTGACGGCCGAGGTGCCGGCTCGCCAGCAGGGCGGCCAGGACCACGCCGAGCGCGAGACCGACCGCCAGGACCGCCGTGGACGCACTGCCGCCGGAGAGGACCACCACCAGCAGCGGGAGGAAGATCGCCATCGCGATGTCCTCCAGCACGAGGACTGACAGGATCGACGGCGTCTCGCGGAAACCGGTGCGCTTGAGGTCCGAGAGCAGCCGCGCCACGATCCCGGACGATGAGATCCACGTGATCCCGGCCAGCGCGAAGCACGCGGGCCAGTCGTAGCCGAGGAGCAGACCCGCCACGTAGCCGACCGGGGCGTTGAGGACGAGGTCCACCAGCCCCGAGGGCGCGTGCCGGCGCATGGATGCGGTGAACTCCTCCGCGGAGAACTCCAGCCCCAGCAGCAGGAGCAGGAGCAGCACGCCGAGCTCGCCTGCTGCGGAGATGAACTCGGTCGACGCTCCCAGGCTGTGCACACCGCCCTCCCCGAGCAGGAGGCCGACGAGGAGGAACAGCGGGATCGCCGACAGCCCGAGCCGGCCGGCGATGTTGGCGAGCAGCGCGAGCAGGAGGAGCAGGGCACCCAGCTCGAGCAGGAAGGCGTCCACAGGCGGGACTATCCGCGGAGGATGTGGCGTACGCCGTCGATCCCGGTGGTGGTGCCCACGACCACCAGCGAGTCGCCGCCGAGGAGGACCTCGCTCGGTGCGGGTGAGGCGATCACCTGGTCGCCACGGACCACCGCGACGATGGAGGCACCGGTGAGGGTGCGGCAGCGGGTCTCCCCCAATGGCCGGCCGTCGAAGCGTGACCCGGCCTCCACGTCGACGGTCGCCGAGACCAGTCCGGGAATCTCCTTCGTGAGGTCGGCGAACCGCTCGACGATCCGGGGGGCGCCGAGGATGTCGGCGAGCGCGTCGGCCTCGTCGCGCGAGAGCGTCAGCAGGGTCTCTGCAGCATCGGGGTCGTCGCGCTCGTAGCGGACGAAGTCGAACTGGCCGTCGCGCTTGGCGACGACACCGACCCGGTCTCCACTGGCCGTCCGGAACTCGTAGCAGACGCCCACGCCGGGAAGCAGGATCTCGGTGACCTCCATGTCGTCAGTGTGCCCGAAGGCAGTCACCTGGCGCCGCTTCGCTCACCAGTGTCGCGTGCCCGGCTCTCCCTTGAAGGGCCCTACCACGCCGGAGGTGATCCAGCCGCCGTAGAAGCCGCCGGGCTGGGGGCGGACGACCTCACCGTCCACGACGCAGCGGTCGACCGCCGCCGGGTACACGGCCACGTGCCCGGTGAGGGCGGCGTACGGCGACTCCGGCGTCGGGTAGTGCCAGGCTGCCCGTGCGGCGACGACGTCGCCGGCGACCAGGTCGAAGTAGGCCGCTGCCCCCTTCCACTCGCAGTACGAGCTGCCCGGCACGGGCCGGAGGCTTCCCGCCACGAAGTCCGTCGCCGGCAGGTAGTACGTCGGCGGATGACTGGTCTCGAGCACCCTGAGCGCGCGACGGGTCCGGGCCACGACCTCGCCGGACAGGATGACCTCGACCAGCGCCGCGCTGACCTCGACGCGAGGAGGTCGCGGGTAGTCCCACACCGACTCCTCGCCGGGGCCGGGCTCGTGTGGTCGCGGGCGTCGCATGGTCCCTCCTCGGGGCCGCCGTCGTTGTGCCTCCCTGACGGGTTCGACCACCTCCACGAGAGAGATTGGTCATGCGCTGAGGAGCACGCCAGAGCACCCCGATGAGATGCCGCGGTCAGGGTGTCCCGGTTTCACCTGGAGTGGCATACAGTCACCGGGTGCGTCCCTCTTTCGAGCCTTCGGGCTCTGTCTCCCCTTCCGTCTCGCCGTCACCGTCGTACGACGAGGCAGCGCGCATCGCAGCCGTCCATCGGCACCGGATCCTCGACACTCCTCGGGACGCCTCGTTCGACGCCCTCGCGTCCCTGGCCGCGAAGGTGTTCCACACCGCGATGGCGACCGTGAGCATCGTCGACACCGACCGGATCTGGTTCAAGGCACGCCACGGCCTCGAGACGGAGCAGGTCGGCCGTGATCTCGGGCTGTGCGCCTCGGCCGTCCTCCAGGACGACACCTGGGTGGTCACCGACGCCGCCACCGACGCCCGCACGCTCGACCACCCGTTGGTGGCAGGTCCGACGGGGCTGCGCTTCTACGCCGGGCATCCGCTGCGAACCCGCGACGGCTTCAACCTCGGAACGATCTGCGCGTTCGACTCCGAGCCCCGCGACGTGACCGAGGAGCAGCTCCAGGTGCTGCGCGAGCTGGCTGTGCTCGTGGTGCGCCAGGCGGAGCAGCAGCTGGAGTCGCGCCGGCTGGTTCAGGCCTACGAGACCCGTCTCCACGACGTGCAGCACCTTGCCAACGCCCTGCAGCGCAGCCTGCTACCGCCCGGGATGCCCGTGGTTCCCTACGTCAACATCGCCGCGGCCTACAACCCCGCGAGCAGGTACGAGGTCGGCGGTGACTTCTACGACGTCTTCCCGATCGACTCCTCCTCGTGGGGCCTGGTGATCGGCGACGTGTGCGGCAAGGGCGCGGTGGCCGCGAGCCAGACCAGCGGTGCCCGGTTCTCCCTGCGCGCGGCGGCAATCCAGCAGCCCCGGCCGGCCCAGGCCCTCCAGGTCGTCAACCAGGCTCTGCTGCGCGACACCGGCTCGGCGCCCGAGTCACCCTTCGTCACGGCGTTGTTCGCCCGGGTCTCTCCCAGCGCCCAGGGCATGCAGATGGCTCTCGCCACCGCCGGGCATCCGGGGCCGCTGGTGCTCCGGTCCTCCGGCGAGGTGGAGACCGTCGGAGAGCCCGGCACCCTCCTCGGGGTCTTCGAGGACATCGACGTGACCGAGACGCACCTCGAGCTGGGTGCCGGCGACCTGGTCGTCTTCTTCACCGACGGCCTGACCGACTCCGGCAGCAAGCGTCTGGAGCACGAGGGGCTGGTGGAGCTCCTTCTCGGGTGCGCCGGCCTCTCCCCCCAGGCCGTCGTCGACCGGCTGGTCAACGCCGTGGAATCCGCACAGCGCGACGACATCGCGATCGTCGCGATCCGCTGCGACGCGCTGGACTGACGACCACCCGGAGCCCCGACCGGAGCTCCCGGGTCAGCAGCTCGCGGGTCACCAGCCTGCGGGCAGCGGCCGCCCTTCGTGGAACCCGGCGTCGGACTGGACGCCGACGACAGCACGCTCGTGGAGCTCCTCCAGCGTCTCCGCGCCCGCGTAGGTGCACGCTGACCGCACGCCGGCGAAGACGTGGTCGATGAGGTCCTCCACTCCGGGGCGAGCGGGGTCGAGGTACATCCGCGACGAGGAGATCCCCTCCTCGTAGAGCCCCTTGCGGGCGCGGTCGAAGGCGGTCTCGGTGCTGGTGCGGCCGGCGACCGCGCGGGCGGAGGCCATCCCGAAGCTCTCCTTGTAGGCGCGCCCGTCGGCGTCGACGTGCAGGTCGCCGGGTGACTCGTAGGTGCCGGCGAACCAGGATCCCACCATCACCTGGGACGCGCCTGCCGCGAGGGCGAGGGCTACGTCGCGCGGGTGGCGCACGCCGCCGTCGGCCCAGACGTGCTTGCCCAGCTCACGGGCAGCAGCGGCGCACTCGAGCACGGCCGAGAACTGCGGCCGTCCGACACCGGTCATCATCCGCGTCGTGCACATCGCACCGGGGCCGACGCCGACCTTGACGATGTCCGCGCCGGCCGCGACGAGCTCACGCACACCTTCCGCGGAGACCACGTTTCCGGCCACCACGGGAACCTGCGGATCGAGGCTGCGGACAGCGGAGAGCGCCTCCAGCATGCGGCCCTGGTGACCGTGCGCGGTGTCCACGACCAGGCAGTCGGCCCCGGTGGCGAGGAGAGCCTTCGCCTTCGCCGCGACATCGCCGTTGACGCCGATCGCCGCCGCCACCCGGAGCCGCCCCTGCGCGTCGAGCGTTGGGGAGTACAGGGTGGCGCGCAGAGCACCGGTCTTGGTCAGGACGCCCTTGAGCAGCCCGTCGGCGTCAACGACCGGGGCGATCCGCCGTCGCGCCTCGTCGAGCTGCTCGAACGCGTGGCGCGGGTCGACGGTGTCGGACAGGGTCAGCAGCCCCTGAGCCATCACCTGGTGGACCTGGGTGAACCTGTCCACACCGAGGCAGTCCTCCTCGGTGACCACACCGACCGGACGGCCGTCCTCGACGACGACCGCCGCCTTGTGCGCACGCTTGGGCAGCAGGGCAAGCGCGTCGCCCACCGTCTGGTGCGGGTCGAGGACGATCGGGGTCTCGAAGACGCGGTGGCGGGACTTGACCCAGGACACGACGTCCTCGACCACGGACACCGGGATGTCCTGCGGGATCACGGACAGGCCGCCCCGACGCGCCACGGTCTCGGCCATGCGGCGCCCGGAGATGGCGGTCATGTTGGCGACCACCAGCGGGATCGTCGTGCCTGTGCCGTCGTGGGAGGCGAGGTCGACGTCGTACCGCGAGGCGACGTCGGAGCGCCGAGGCACCATGAAGACGTCGTTGTAGGTCAGGTCGTAGGGAGGTGTTTCGTTGAGGAAGCGCACGAAGAGAGGAGTCTACCCGTCCTGCGCGGTCGACCGCTGCCTCGGCGGCAGCGGGAAGAAGCCGCTGGTACGCCGTACGTAGTCGGCGTAGCCGGGGCGACGCTCGGCGATGTCCTTCTCCAGCAGCGGCTTGCCCGTGCCACGGGCCAGGAGCCAGGTCATCAGCACCGGGGACAGGACGGTGAGCACGCCTGGCCACGCGCTGAAGGCCACCAGGGAGATGCCCCACCACACGCAGGCGTCCCCGAAGTAGTTGGGGTGGCGGCTGTAGCGCCAGACACCCGTGTCGAGGACCTGGCCCCGTGAGGAGGCGTCGGCCCGGAAGCGCTGCAGCTGCCAGTCGCCGACCGTCTCGAAGAAGAGCCCCACCACCCAGACGGCGACGCCGATCCATGCGACCACTCCCAGGCCGACGTCCTGGAAGGATGCGACCTGGACGGGAAGCGAGACGAACCACATCACCGCAGCCTGCGTGAGGTAGATGCGGCGCAGGGCGTACCAGGCGGGGCTGCCCTCGGCGCGGCTCATCAGCTCCGCGTAGCGCGGGTCCTCCCCCTTGCCGCGGGACCGCCACGCGATGTGGACGGCCAGCCGGAGGCCCCAGATTGTCGTCATGACCAGGACGAGCAGGCGGCGGGCGGCATCGCCGTCCCCGGTCGAGGCGACGTACGCCGTGAGTGCGATCGCGACGAAGCCCAGTCCCCAGGCGACGTCCACGACGGCGTGCCGTCCTACCCGCAGGGCGACCAGGAAGGTCGCACCGAGCACGAGCAGGGCAGCCAGGACGGTGGCGGGCAGTGCCGCCGCGAACGAGGCGCCGTCGAAGCCGCTCACGGTGCCGGCCTCACCAGGACCGCACCGGGTCGAGGTCGCTCGCCCCGTCGACGGACGGTTTCACGGCGAGGATCTGGTCCACGCCCATGCGGCCCTCCTCGAACGCGAGCGCACCTCCGACGAGGTAGAGCCGCCAGACGCGGGCGACCTCCTCGCCGACCATGTCCACCACCTGGTCCCAGTTCTCCTCGAACGTGGCGTACCACGCGGCGACGGTGCGCACGTAGTGCTCGCGCAGGGCGTGCACGTCCCGCACCTCGAGCCCTGCCTCCTCGAGCAGGCCGACGGTCTCCCCCACGGGCCGCATGTGCATGTCGGGTGCGATGAACGCCTCGATGAAGGGGCCGCCTCCCGGCCGGGTCGTGCGTGACATCTGCTGGATCAGCATCCGACCGCCGGGCCGGAGCAGCCTGTGGATCTGGCGGGCGAAGACCGGGTAGTTGCGCTCCCCCACGTGCTCGCCCATCTCGATGGAGGAGACGGTGTCGAAGGGCCCGTCGGCCACGTCGCGGTAGTCCTGCAGCCGGACCTCCACCCGGTCCTGGAGACCCCGCTCGGCGACCCGCTCCTGCACGAACGCCTGCTGCTCGCGCGAGATGGTCACTCCCACGACCTGGGCGCCGAACCGCTCGGCCGCGTGCAGGGACAGCGAGCCCCATCCGCAACCGATCTCGAGGTGCCGGGTCCCCTCGGCCAGCCCGAGCTTGCGGCACACGAGGTCGAGCTTGTCGCGCTGGGCGTCCTCGACGGTGTAGCCGGTCTCCTCGCTGGTGAAGTAGCCGCAGGAGTAGGCCATGTGCGGGTCGAGAATCAGCGCGTAGAAGTCGTTGGAGAGGTCGTAGTGGTGGGCGATCGCCTCACGGTCCCGGCGAAGACTGTGGAGGCGGCCGCGCAGCCGCGCCTGCGACACCGGAGGGGGCGGCGGCGTGCCCAGAACGCCGAGTCGCAGCGCTGTGCGTACGCCGGCTGCGACGACCGATGGGCGCAGCCTGGGTGAGGCTCCGTTCTCCCGCGACGCCCGCCACACCCGACGGAAGCCGTCGAGGAGGTCCCCGGACACGTCGAGCTCACCGGTCACGTAGGCCTGGGCCAGGCCGAGCTCCCCGGGCGCGAACACCAGACGCCTGAGGGCGTCGCGGTGCCGGATCTCGACAGTCGGTGCCCCTTCGGGGCCGCTGACACTGCCGTCCCACGCCTTGATGCGCACCGGCAGCCGGCCGCCGAGCATGGGCGCCACCACGGCGGCCAGCTGGTCGGCCACTGCGTCGTCGGCGGCGGTGCGTGAGGGGTCCGTGCCTGGCTGCGCGGTCTGGGTCATCTCACTCCGGTCCTGTCGAGGGGGCGGTTCCACCCGGGTTCGTGTCGGCGCCGGCTCCGGATGGGTCCGCCGACAGCATGTCCTCCTGCCCGAGCATCCGACCTGCCTCCCGGGCGCTGGGCGAGCCCGCGTCGGGGTCGGCTCCTGCCTCCATCAGGACCGAAACGACCTCGGGCTCGCCCTTGAACACCGCACCCGCGAGAGGGCTCTGTCCCCGGTCGTTGACGCGGTCCACGTCTGCGCCCAGCCGCGCGAGCCCCTGCACCGTGCCTGCGTTGCCGTGGTAGGCCGCCAGCATGAGCAGGGTGTTGCCCGAGGCGTCGGTGAGGTCGACGGGCACGCCCGCCTCGACGTACGCCGTCAGCCGCTGCTGGTCACCGACGCGCGCCAGGTCGAACATCTGGTGGGCGAGCTCGACGACGCGCTCGTCAGGTGCGTCGCCCACGGGTGCCGGGTCCACCGCTGCTGGGTCTTCGGGCGCTGGGTGCTCGGGTGCCATGCCCCAAGTCTTGCAGCCTCCCGCCCTGCCCCGCCTAGGTCACCGTGACCAGCCCCATGGCCTCGCGCGCCTCCCTCACGGTGCGGTCCGCGACGGCGACCACCGACTCCGCACCCGATCGGAGCCGGGTGAGGACGTGGGCGGGATCAGCGGCGAGCTCGCGGTACACCTTCCGCACCGGCGCCAGAGTCTCGACCAGCGCCTCGGCCACAGCCCCCTTGAGCGAAGCGGCGCCTCGCAGCCCGACCAGCGCCCGCTCGGGAGTCGTCGCGGTGAGCGCACCGAGGATCACGGCGAGGTTGGCCACCCCCGGCCGGGCCTCAGGATCGTAGGCGAGGACCGGGTCGCTGTCGGTCACGGCCCGGCGGAGCTTGGCCACCAGGACGTCCGGCTCCTCCAGCACGAACAGCACGCCGGAGCCGGCGGCCCCCGACTTTCCCATCTTCGACGTCGGGTCGCGCAGGTCCTTCACTCTCGCCGCCGTGGGCGGTGTGACACCGCCTGGGACCGTGAACACCTCGCCGTACCGGGCGTTGAACCGCCGCGCCAGCGTCGTCGTGAGCTCGAGGTGCTGGCGCTGGTCCTCACCGACCGGGACCACGTCCGTCCGGTAGGCCAGGATGTCCGCGGCCATCAGCGCCGGGTAGGTAAGAAGGGACAGGCGCGTGGTGTCCTGCCCCCGCGCCTTCTCCTTGAACTGGATCATCCGCGTCATCTCGCCGTACGTCGCGCTGGACTCCAGAAGGTAGGCCAGCTCGGTGTGCGCGGGGACCGAGGACTGGAGGAAGAGGCTTGCCCGCTCGTCGAGTCCGCAGGCCAGCAAGGTGGTCGCCATCTCCAGGGTCAGCGCCCGCAGGCGCGCGGGGTCGTGGTCCACGGTCAGTGCATGGAGGTCGACGACGCTGACCACGAGGCGGTTCTCGCGGTCGCCGGCGAGGTCCAGGAGCGGTCGGAGGGCACCGAGGTAGTTGCCGATCTGCAGCCGACCGGTCGGCTTGAGCCCGGTGAAGACTCGGGTGGTCATGGTGTGTCTCCCGTGGTGTGAGGCCGATATGGGGTCCACCCACCCACGGAGGCCGACGTGCACACACGAGAAAAGCCGCCCGGAGCGGGCGGCTTTGACGTGGATACGCGAAGAGTCGAGGAAGGCCGCCCTAGCGCGGCCACCAGCTCTGCACGTACGTCGTCACAGGCTCATTGTGCCTCTGGGTCACTCCCCCTGTCACGTGCTTCTAAGGGTTGGGCCACTCTCGGTGGCTGTCCCCGGTGTCTGCACTGGGAGGCGTGGTGCTTGCGCCGGGGCGGGGCCCCGGGGGTCTCCTAGAACCCGATCCCCCGCTGGCGACGCTGTGGCGCGACCGCGACGGCCCGGCCGCTGGCGATCATCGCGGCAGCCTCGGCACGGTCACGGTCCATCATCGTGAGGATGGATCGCCGCACGATGCCGAAGTAGGGCCAGTTCTGCGCCCACCGCAGAGTGAGGTGATCGGCCTCAATCATCACGGGCTGTCTGTGCTGCATCAACCTCATGCGGCGTCCCCCTTCTCCTGGCGCCTCTGGCTCCTGGACTTGGCCTTGGTGCCGTGCTTGATGTGCGAAACCCTGGACGGGTCGACGCCGATCAGCGTAGACACCGCGACGTTCTTCCAGACGGCATTTCCGTCCTCGTCTTGCATCGCCAGGAGCTCGCGCACGGCCGCATCACGCACGTCACGGGCCGCGGCGAAGCGTCCGTTGGCGCGCGCGACCTTCGTGGCGTGGTCCTCGAGGACCTTGGGCGCGTCGGGCACGTCGGACACCGCAGCCGGGTTGGTCGCCGTGAGCTGGTCCCACGACCCGTACCCGCGGCCGGCGGCGTACTTGTCCTTCATCGCCTTCAACCGGGTCCGGTTCACGCCGAGCGCGTCCGCGAGGCCGGCGCCACGGCGTACGCGGTAGTGCGCGGCGATGCTGAACGCGGCCTCGTCACGGATGGGCCGGTGCTTGTCGACCTTGGCCTCTTCGGTGTTGGCGATCGCGCCGGCAAGCTTGGCGAGCTCCTCCGCGGACTCGCACGCGGCGGCCTTGTCCGCGACGTACTTCTCCCCCTCGGCGTTCCAGTAGGTCGTGTCGCAGGGGGCGAGGGTCCTGACCTCGCGTTGGGTGTCGGCTGTGGTGTTCATGATTCTTACCGTAGATGCGCTGACGGCACGAACCGCCGAGGTGCGCGGAGAAGGTGGAACGTGTCGTGTCGAACTCGAGGCGCTCCCCGCAGCGTGCGAGTCCCACGCCTTGTAGCGAGGCGGCGCTCGCCGCCAGAAGAGGCTCGTGGCCGATGTGGCGCTGTTAACAGAGACCATACGGGCGAGGAGCGTCTGGGCCTGTTATCTCTGCCTATCAGCCCTAGGAAGCCGTGAGCCGGGAGCGTCAGCGAGCTCCCGCGCCGGCACCCCATGGCCCGCGGAGCGCCTATGGCCGACCCGGGCCTCCCCCACAGGGCCTCAGGTGGCGCTGACCCCGCCGATCTCCCCTTCGCGAAAGGCGCTCACGAACAGGGCGTGGTCCTGGCGCGCCTGCTCGGCATAGGCGATCCCGAAGTCGACCACGTCCTTCACGAACTCCTCGCGGCGCCCGTCGAGCACCTCTGCGATCGCCTCCTCGACCTGGAAGTCGACGAGGTCCTGGTCGCTGTCCTCGTCGGAGGCGCAGTGCACCTTGGCGCTGGCCCGGCCGAGGCTGTCGACCACGAGCGCCATGTCGTCGGGCTCGTTGAGCTCGGCCCAGTCGAGGTCCAGCTCGTAGGGCGAGACCTCCGAGACCACGAAGCCCCGGCCATCGAGGGTGGTGTGGCCCAGCAGCGGGTCCGTGTGCACCTGGAGAGCACGCTGGCTGACCACGGTGCGGTGCCCCTCCTGCTCGAAGTAGCGCTCTACGGCGTCGCTGTCGACGAACCGGCTCACCGCCGGCACGTTCGCCTGCTTCATCGAGAGCACCACGTCGTTGTCCAGCGCCTGGCTGTAGCCCTCCACCAGCACGTTGTACGCCGGCAGGCCGGCGCTGCCGATGCCGAACCCGGACCGCCCGACGACATCGCGCACCTCGTAGAACAGCTCGCGGTCGAAGCGCTTGGACTCGGGGATCGTGGCGAGGTACTCGTCGAAGGCACGGAGCACCCGGCCCTTCTCCTCGTCCCCCAGACGACGCACCCCCGAGCCCTCGCGGAAGACGCGCCCCTTCTCCCCGACCACGGTCTGGGCGTCGAGGAAGTCGCGGCGGCTGAGGTGCCGCGCCTGGGTGAGGATCTCCAGCACCGGCCCCTCGGTGTTGTCGAGGTAGAGCGCGAAGTCGTCCTCGTCGCTCTTGACGTAGTGGTCCACCTGGTCGAGGTAGGAGCGCAGGTAGGTCTCGACCAGCGACCGGACCGCGTCCTCCGGCAACGCCTTCTGCCAGCCGACGAGGGCCAGGCTCGCGGCGAACCGGCGCAGGTCCCAGGTGAAGCTGCCGAGGTAGGCCTCGTCGAAGTCGTTGACGTCGAAGACCAGCCGACCGTCGCTGTTGAGGTAGGTGCCGAAGTTCTCGGCGTGCAGGTCACCGTGGATCCAGATGCGGCCGGTCCGCTCGTCCACGAACGCGTCCCGGGTGTCGGTGACGTCGGCGTAGAAGAGACAGGCAGTGCCCCGGAAGAACGCGAACGGGTCGGCCGCCATCTTGCGGTACTTCACCCGGAACGCCCCGGGGTCGGCCTCCATCAGGTCGGAGAAGGCGTCCTCGAGGACCTCGATGATGCGCTGCTTGCGGTTGGTGTCGGCTGCCATCCGACCGATGCTAGCCCCGACCCGGTGACGGTCGGACCGGTGACGTTCACACCGGCTTCGTTCAGAACAGGTGACGTGCGGCCTCCGCGAACGACGAGGCCCAGACGAAGTAGCCGGCGAGTCCACTGAGGAGCGTGAGCGGGATCTTCATGTCTCCGAGCCTGCACTCCATGGTCGACCGGCGGTCGTCCGCCAGGTGAACGGCTCGTGCCAGTCGGACTACCCTCCGGCGATGAGCGACCCGAACAGCTCGACGTACTGGATCAGGTGGCGGTCGCCGAGGTACCGGTCCTCCACGCGGACCCGTGCGGCCTCGCCGAGCTGCGCGGCGTACGTCGGGTCGACGAGCACGCGCTCCAGGGCCTTGCCGCACGCCTCGAGGTCCTGGGGGTCCTCGAGGAGCAGGCCGTGCACGCCGTCGACGATCTGGTCGCGGATGCCGCCGACAGCGGAGGCCACCACCGGCCGCGACTTCCACATCGCCTCGGTGACGGTGAGGCCGAACCCCTCGACGAGGCTCTTCTGCACCACCACCGCGGCGCGGCGCTGGAGCGCGTTGACCAGGTGAGCGTTCTCGTCTACGTCGTCCATCGGCAGGCTGACGAGGTGGACCCGGTCCTGCGCGTCGGCAGGCAGGCGCTCCCAACGGCTGCGGCACTCGTCGAAGACCGCCGCGCCCTCCGGGTCGTCGGAGACCCCCGCCGCCTCGGGGCCGACCAGCGCCAGGTGGGTGTCGGGCGGCAGCGAGTCGAGCCGGTCGGTGAACCCCTGCAGCACGCCCGGCATGTCCTTGAGCCGGTCCCAGCGGCTGACCTGCACGACGAGGCGAGCGTCGGCGGGGATCGCCCCGTGGCCGTGCACCAGGCCGCGGTGCGGGCGCACGGTGCCCGGCATGCCGTCGCGGCGCGTGAAGCCGAGGAAGTCCTGGTCCGGGTGGTTGCCGACAAGGCCTGCCTGTGCGAGGGATGCCCGCACCTCGTCCTCGGAGAGCGCGATGTTCTTCGCGCTGTAGGGGTCGATCGAGGGCGGGATGATCGTGACCTTCTCGGCCGGCAACCAGTGCGGGACGTACTCCTCGCGCGAGAAGATGAAGGCGTCCGCGTCGGCGATGAACTCCCGCAGGAAGCCCCAGCCGATGTCCGTCACGGCGTCCGAGGTGTCGCGCCCGATGTGGCAGCGCCAGATCACCCGCGCACCGCGACGGCGCAGACCGTCGACCAGCCCTGCGGTCTGCGGGTCGTGCAGGAGCACGATGTCACCGGCGCGGACCACCTGCTCTGCCATGGGGAGGTTGAACGACAGCACGCGCGCGAAGTGCTCCCGCTCCTCGGGTCCGAGCGCTCCCCCGTCACCGGGCGATCCGTGCAGGAAGTTGTGCAGCCGTTTGGTGTACATGAAGAACTCGTGGTCGCCGTCGAGCACCAGCCAACGCGTGTCGACCCCGGCACCGCGCCCGTAGGCGAGGATGTACTGCAGCATCTCGGCGACGCCGCCGCCCTTGCTGGTCGCGTTGATGTTCCACACCGTCCGGTCACCGAGCACGCCCAGGGCCTGCCGCTGGTAGGCCAGCAGCCTCTCGGACCGTTGCGGCGAGAGCAGCTGTGCCAGGCGCTCCAGCGGGATCGGCTGGATCTCGACCTCACGCATGCATCCATCCTGGGCGTATCCGACTGCCTTGTCAGCAGATACCGGAACGAGGGGACGCCGGCGATGTGGCTACCGGAGCTCCGCGGAGCTCTTCCCCAGGAGTCGGCGGGCCACGATCAGCTGCTGGATCTGCTGCGTGCCCTCGAAGATGTCGAGGATCTTGGAGTCGCGGGCCCACTTCTCCAGCAGCTCGTGCTCGCTGTAGCCGACGCTGCCGGCCAGCTCCACGCACCGCAGGGTGATGTCGCTGCCGACTCTCCCTGCCTTCGCCTTCGCCATGGAGGCCTCGAGCGAGTTGGGCTTGCGGTTGTCGGCCATCCACGCGGCCTGGAGGGTGAGCAGGTAGGCCCCTTCCCAGTCGGCCTCCATCTGGAGGAACGTGGACGCCGCCGCCGACTGGGTCTGTGCGGGACGGTCGTAGTCGATCTCCACGCCCGCCTGCTCGAGGAGCTCGCGGGTGAGCTCGAGGGAGGCCCGGGCACAGCCGACCGCCATGGCCGCGACGAGCGGCCTGGTGTTGTCGAAGGTCGCCATCGCGCCCGCGAAGCCCTGCTTCACGTCGATCTCGGGGCTGCCGAGGAGGTTCTCCTTCGGCACCCTGCAGTCCTCGAAGCGGATCGTGGCGGTGTCGGAGGAACGGATGCCGAGCTTGCGCTCCAGCCGCTCGACCGTCATCCCCGGCGTGCCCTTGGGCACCACGAACGACTTGATGGCCGCGCGCCCCAGGCTCTTGTCGAGCGTGGCCCAGACGACCACGGCGTCGCTGCGCTCACCGGCGGTGACGAAGATCTTCTCACCGTTGAGCACGTAGTCGTCGCCGTCGAGAACCGCGGTCGTGGCGATGTTCGCCGAGTCCGACCCGCAGCCGGGCTCGGTGATGGCCATGCTCGCCCAGACGCCGTCGAACCGCGCGTGCTGCTCCTCGTTCGCGACCGAGGCGATGGCAGAGTTGCCCAGACCTTGGCGGGGCATGGACAGCAGCAGCCCCACGTCGCCCCAGCACATCTCCATGATGGACAGGACCGAGGCGAGGTTCGACCCGTTGCGGGTGCCGGAGGTGTCGGCCTCCGAGGCACCCTCCTCGCGGCGTACGCCGGAGGCGCCGGCTCCGCTGGCCGCGCCCGACTCGCTCAGGCCGTCGATCATGGCGGCCAGCATGTCGAGCTCCTTGGGGTACTCGTGCTCGAGCTGGTCGTACCTGCGTGAGTTGGGGCGGAGCAGGTTCATGGCGACCTGGTGCGCCTGGCCGATGAGCGGCCGGAACTTCTTGGGAGTCTCGAGGTTGATCATGGTGTTCCCTTCGGGGAGGAGGTCGGCTCAGGCTGCGTCATACGAGCACTCCTCCTTCCATCACGCCGATGGCGCGGAGGTCGCGGTACCACCGCTCCACGGGGTGCTCCTTGACGAAGCCGTGACCGCCGAGCAGCTGGACACCGTCGTTGCCGATCTGCATGCCGCGCTCGGCGCACAGCCGGCGGGCGAGGGCGACCTCGCGGTCGAACGGCTTGCCCTGCGCGGCTCGGGACGCGGCCTTGTAGGTCACCAGCCGCATCGCCTGAAGCTCGATCGCGATGTTGGCGACCATGAACGCCACCGACTGCCGGTGGCTCACCGGCTCACCGAAGGCCTGCCGCTCGTTGACGTAGGGGATGACGTAGTCGAGCACCGCCTGCCCGGTCCCGACGGCCAGCGCGCACCATGCCAGGCGCGAGAGCCGCACGCACTCGGCGTACGCCGCTCCGTCCTCGTCGCCCAGGAGGGCGATGTCATCGACGCGGACGTCGTCGAGGACCAGCCTGCCGAGCCCCGCGGCGCGCACGCCCATGGACGGCTCGGACTCGATCTCGAGGCCGTCGGCGGAGGACTCGACCAGGAACAGCGCCGGCGTCCCGTCCAGGTCGGCCCCGACGACGAACAGCTCGGCGTCGGCCGCCCGGGGCACCATGGACTTCACGCCGCGGAGGACGAACCCGTCGCCGTCGCGGACCGCCTGTGTCTGCGGTGCCATGGCGTCGAAGAGCGGCCGGGGCTCGGCGAGCGCGAGCGCCGCTGCGGGGACCTCGTCGCCGGTGAACGAGGGGAGGTAGGTCTGCTGCTGCTCGTCGCTGCCCCACAGCGACAGGGCCGTCGCCACCGCGCCCGGGGCAAGACAGGCAACGGCCAGGCCCATGTCGCCCTTCGCCAGCGCCTCGGCCACGAGGGTCCCGGCCGTCGTGGAGCGCTCGGTCGAGATCCCACCGAGGTTCTCGGGGACGCCCAGGATCGGCAGCCCGATCTCGAGGCCGGACTCGAGCACCTCCTCGGGTGCGGCGCACGCGTCGTCGGCGTCGGTGGCCGCCGGGCGCACCATCTCGGAGGCGAACTCACCCACCACGTCGACGAGCATCTGCTCGTCCTCGCTGGGCGTGAGGTCGAAGACGCCCGGCCGGGGGGCGGAGGGCACGCGAACGGGTTGGCCGCCGGACCTCCCTGCGCGCTTGAAGGTGCGGCCCACCGAACCCATCGTGCGGAAGCCCGCACGCGTGGTCTCGAAGACCACCCGCTCGGTCTGCTTCCGGAGTCCGAGGCGGTCCAGCACCGAGGTCTGCGCGAGGCGGTTGAGCATCGACACCGCGAAGCCGATCGGGTCCTGGCGGTCCGTGCCGGGTACGCCGTGCCTGCTGCGGGGCGCGTTGGGGGGCACCCCGTCACGGGAAGTTCTGGTCAACGACATGCGCCCACTGTAACTCCGAGTTACACGTCCGACCACACCCTCTTGATGTGGCGCAGGTCACGCGTCGGCGCGTGGGTGCCGGCCGGCTGTCGGATCGGTCCCTCACGCGGCGACGACGCGGAGTCGACCTAGGATGTGCGCCATGTCCGACAGCGCGCCCGAGCAGCAGTCCACCCTGCCCACCGGCGGGACCGTCCGACCGATCACACGGTGGGGCGAGGCCGTCATGCATCGGCTGCAGGAGCCGGTGACCGAGTTCGACGCGGAGCTTCGTGAGCTCGCCGCGGACATGGTCGCCACGATGTACGCCGCGGACGGCGTGGGCCTCGCGGCCTGCCAGATCGGCGTGGACCGCTCGATCTTCGTCTTCGACTGTCCTGACGACGAAGGCGTCATGCACCAGGGCGTGGTGTGCAACCCGCAGCTGCTCCTGCCCGAGGGACGCGACCGCAGGCTCGACGACGGCGACGAGGGGTGCCTCTCGTTGCCGGGTGCGTTCGTGCCGTGCGCCCGCCCCGACTTCGCGCGCGTGGAGGGACAGGACCTCGAGGGCAACCCGGTTGCCTACGAGGGGACGGGACTGCTCGCCCGGTGCCTCCAGCACGAGACCGACCACTGTCAGGGCACGGTCTTCGGCGACCGGCTCAACAAGCGGGGCCGCAAGAAGCTGTTCAAGCAGGCGGACGAGTACGCCGAGGGCTTCCCCGCCGAGTGGCCCACGGTCACCGCCGCGCAGTGACGTAGCAGGCGACGGCCGTCGCCGCCGCGACGTTGAGCGAGTCGATCCCCGCGGCCATCGGGATCACGGCGCGGCGGTCGGCAGCCTCCATCCAGCGGCGTGACAGACCGGGACCCTCCGACCCCATGAGCAGCGCGACCTTGTCGAGCCCTCGGACTGCTTCCTCGATCCCTACGGCGTCGGCTGCCGGGGTGAGCGCCACGGTCGTGAAGCCTGCCTTCGACAGCTCTTCGACCCCGTCGTACCAGTCGTGCATCCGGGCGTAGGGCACGGAGAACACCGCACCCATCGCGACCTTGACCGAGCGTCGGTACAAAGGGTCGGCGCATCGTGGTGAGAGGACGACTGCGTCGACGCCGAGGGCTGCGGCCGAGCGGAAGATCGCCCCGACGTTGGTGTGGTCCACGACGTCCTCGAGCGCCACCACGGTCCGGGCCCCTTCCAGGACCTCCCGGACCGGGCGCAGCGGAAGGCGCTCCAGGGAGGCCAGCGCGCCCCGGTGGACGTGGAACCCGGTGACCTCCTCGGCGAGCCCCTCGCTCACCACGTAGCAGGGGGCGTCACTGCGGTCCAGGACGTCGGCGAGGCCCTCGAGCCACCGCGGCGCCATCAGGAACGAGCGGGGGACGAAGCCACCCTCGACGGCCCGCCGGACCACCTTCTCCCCCTCGGCGAGGAAGAGCCCGTGCTCGGCCTCGAGGTGCTTGCGCAGCTCGACGTCGCGCAGGTCGCGGTAGTCGGCAAGGCGGGGATCGTCGCGGTCGCTGACCTCGATCAGCTCTGCCATGAGTACCTCTCCGGGTGCCCCACCGCCACCACCTCGCCGACCACCACGATCGCCGGTGGCCGCACGTCCTCGCGCTCGACGGCGGCAGCCACCGCGTCCAGCGTCGAGAGAACCGTGCGCTCCCCCGGCATGGTGCCCTCGGCTATGACCGCGACCGGCGTCGACCCACCGCGCCCCCCGGCGATCAGGCGCTCGGCGATCGCGGCCAGGTTCTGCACCGCCATCAGGAGCACGACGGTGCCGCGCATCCGGGCGAGCGCGTCCCAGTCGACGAGCGAGCTCTCGTGGTCGGGCGGGACGTGCCCGGACACGACGGTGAACTCGTGGGCGACGCCGCGGTGGGTCACGGGGATGCCCGCGGCGGCAGGGACGGAGATCGCGCTCGTCACGCCGGGCACGACCGTGCAGGGAACCCCTGCCTCGGCGCAGGCGATCGCCTCCTCGTAGCCCCGGCCGAAGACGAACGGGTCCCCGCCCTTGAATCGCACCACACGCTTGCCCGCTCGGGCCCGCTCGACGATCACGCGGTTGATCTCATCCTGGGAGGCTGCCCTTCCGCGCGGGAGCTTGGCGACGTCGACCAGCTCGACCTCGGGCGAGAGCTCGCCGAGCAGCTCCCGGGGCGCCAGGCGGTCGGCCACCACGACGTCCGCCTCGCTCAGGGCGCGCCGTGCCGCGACCGTGACCAGCTCGGGGTCGCCGGGGCCACCGCCGACGAGCACGACGCCGGCGGTCCGGTCACGGTGTGCATCCGCGTCGATCACCCCGTCTCGGAGAGCCGAGACGATCTCGTCGCGGACGGCGGCCGAGCGCTGGGGCTGGCGGTTGCCCAGGACGGCGACCGTGACACCCGCATGGCGGCCGACGGCGGGGGTCCAGGCCGAGGCCCGGGTGGCGTCGTCGCTGCGCACGCAGAAGACCCGCCGGTCCTCGGCCGCCTGGCTGACCTCCTCGTTGACCGTGCGCACGTCGGTCGCGGCGATGGCGTACCAGGCCTCGTCGAGGTCCCCCGGCACGAACCCTCGCTGGTGCCAGGTCACCTCACCGGATCCGACCAGGCCCTCGATGGCCGGGGTCACGACCGGCGAGACAACCTCGACGAGCGCCCCCGCGGCGAGCAGGGCAGGGACCCGCCTCTGGGCGACGTGTCCGCCGCCGACGACCACGACCTTGCGGCCCGCCAGGCGCAGCCCGGCGGGGTAGGGAGGGGTGACGTCGTCAGCGATGGGTCTCCTCCTTGTGCGCGACCCCGGCGGAGTCGAAGGTGGCCATCTCCCGCAGGAGCGCCCCGGCGGCCTCCACCAGAGGCAGGGCCAGCACCGCGCCGGTCCCCTCCCCCAGCCGGAGGTCGAGGTCGACGAGGGGCCTGAGCCCAAGAGCGTCGAGCGCCACGGAGTGACCGGGCTCCACGCTGCGGTGCCCGGCGAAGCAGTAGCCGATGCAGTCGGGGGCCAGGGCCTGGGCCACGAGGGCGGCCGCGCCGGCGATCACGCCGTCGAGCACGACCGGGACGCGGCGCATGGCGGCACCGAGGATCAGGCCGGCGATCCCGGCGTGCTCGAAGCCTCCCACCGAGGCCAGGGTCTCGACGGCATCCTCCCCCACCGGGCGGGCGGCCAGGGCCCGCTCTACGACGGCGACCTTGAGCGCCCACACCGTGTCGTCGACGCCCGTGCCCCGTCCTGTGACGTCGGCAGGAGACGCCCCGGTGAAGGCGGAGACGAGCGCGGCCGAGGGCGTCGTGTTGGCGATGCCCATGTCGCCGGTGAGCAGGACGTCGTGGCCCGCGTCGACGAGTCGGTCGGCCACGGCGATCCCGGCCAGGATCCCCGCGAGCGCCTCATCACGGCTCATCGCCGGCCCGACCGCCAGGTCCGACGTACCGCGCCGGATCTTGTGGTCCAGCAGGTCGGGTCCCGGCGGCAGGTCTGCGGCGACCCCCATGTCGACGACGACCACGTCGGCGCCGGCCTGACGGGCAAGGACGTTGACGGCAGCGCCCCCTGCGCGGAAGTTCGCCACCATCGACGCCGTGACCTCCTGTGGCCACGGGGTCACGCCCTGGGCGTGGACGCCGTGGTCGCCGGCGAAGACCGCCACCGCGGGGCGGGCCAGCGGCTGGGGCGGGCAGGCCCGCTGGACACCGCAGAGCGCGATCGAGGTGTCCTCGAGGACGCCGAGCGAGCCGGCGGGCTTCGTCAGCTGTGCCTGGCGGGCACGCGCCTCGGACATGGCATCGCCGTCGACGGGTACGACGGCCGCCACGACCTCGCGCAGGGACAGGTCGGCTGTGGGACTCATGGGCACATTCTCCCCGTGCCCCCACGGTCTCTGGCAGGCGACCACCCTGCGGACTAAGGTCGCAGCACACCCACCAGAGGAGGTAGCAGATGAGCCTGGACCGCCCGGTCTCCCCCAACCCCTACGACCTGCTTCCGCAGGTCCCCTCGTTCACCGTCACCAGCACCGACGTCCGGGAGGGGGCGCCCCTGAAGGACGACCAGGTGGCCGCCGAGGGCAACACCTCGCCCCAGCTGAGCTGGTCGGGCGCGCCCGAGGGCACCAAGAGCTACGTCGTCAGCTGCTTCGACCCTGACGCCCCGACGCCGTCGGGCTTCTGGCACTGGGTGCTCGTGGACGTCCCCGCGGACGTGACCTCGCTGGACACCGGGGCGGCCGCGGGCGAGCTGCCGGGCAAGGCCTTCCACTGCCGCAACGACGGTGGCGAGAAGGGGTTCATGGGTGCGGCGCCGCCTCCCGGCGACCAGGTCCACCGCTACTTCTTCGTCGTGCACGCCGTCGGCGAGGAGACGCTGGGGGTCGACTCGGACGCCTCGCCCGCGGTGGTGTCGTTCAACCTCGCGTTCAAGACGCTGGGACGCGCGATCATCCACGGCACCTACCAGCACTGAAGCCCGCTCAGAGCATCCCGCGGTAGGTCGGCGAGTCGAGGAAGAGCGGCAGCACGTGCCGGGCTGACATCGCTAGGTCGAGCTCGCCGGAGTGGATCCTCTCGGGGTCGACGAACACGATGCGGCGCCCCTCACCGAGAACGATGTCGGCATCGGTGGCGTCGGTCCGTTTGACCCAGATCTGCCACCGGTCGGCGAGGTGGGAGGAGATCTTGGGCGAATGCTGCACCAGCTCGTCGAACCAGAGCTCCAGGCCCGCCTCCTCGAGGCCGGTCTCCTCGGCGAGCTCGCGGTGGAGGGCCTCCTCCCAGGTCTCGCCCTCCTCGAGGTGACCCCCGACGAGCCCCCACTGGTTGGGCGAGACGAGCGCGTGCTCGTCTCGCTCCTGCAGGAGCACCCAGCCGCGGTCATCGACCAGCAGTGCGCTGATGACCCGACAGTTCTGTTCCGCACACGGCGTCTGGTCCTCGGTCAGCGGTGCGGCGTTGCTGCGGGTCACGGGTCCTCCGGGTCCGGGGCGGCGGCTTGGGTCGCACACTAGCCCACGCTCAGGAGACGATGTGCGAACGTCCGCATGCTTTCTTGACCGACTCCAGAAAGCGTGGTTCGCTGGAAGCGATGTACGACGACCCAGCCACCGCCCTCCGCGAGGCCGGCCTGCGTGTCACCAAGCAGCGGCTGGCCGTGATCGCCGCACTCGCCGACGTCCCCCACGCAGGGGCGGACACCGTCCTGCGCCGGGTCCGCACCGCGGTCGGCCAAGTCTCCACCCAGGCCGTCTACGACGTGCTCAACACGCTCACCGCACGCGGCCTCGTCCGGCGCATTCAGCCCGCCGGCTCCACGGCCCGTTACGAGCTGCGTGCCGGCGACAACCACCACCACCTGGTCTGCCGCGCGTGCGGCGCGGTGTCCGACATCGACTGCGCTGCGGGGACGACGCCGTGCCTCGAACCGAGCGGGCTCGAAGGAGCCTCCCCGGGCTTCGTCGTCGACGAGGCCGAGGTGACCTACTGGGGCCTGTGCACCACCTGCGCCTCTGCGCAGCCGGGCGAGACCGACCCCCGCCTGACCCAGCCGAACGCCACCTGATCGACCCCGACCCACGCGGAAAGGCCTGAACGCCCACAACCGACGGAGGAACGAACGCATGGCACACGACGCACGACACCACGGCGGCTCCACGACCGGCACGGGTGCTCCGGCACCCAGCGACCGGAACTCCCTCACGGTCGGCCCCGACGGCCCGATCCTCCTCCACGACCATCACTTCATCGAGCAGATGGCCCACTTCAACCGGGAGCGGGTTCCCGAGCGCAACGTGCACGCCAAGGGCTCGGGCGCTTTCGGGGTCTTCGAGACCACCGAGGACGTCTCGCAGTACACCAAGGCGGCGCTGTTCCAGCCGGGTGTCAGGACCGACATGCTCGCGCGCTTCTCGACCGTCGCCGGCGAGCAGGGAAGCCCCGACACGTGGCGCGACCCCCGCGGCTTCGCGCTGAAGTTCTACACCTCCGAAGGCAACTACGACCTCGTCGGCAACAACACACCCGTGTTCTTCATCCGCGACACGATGAAGTTCCCGCACTTCATCCGCTCCCAGAAGAGGCGCGGCGGAAGCTCGCTGCGTGACAACGACATGCAGTGGGACTTCTGGACGCACAACCCCGAGTCCGCCCACCAGGTGACCTGGCTGATGGGCGACCGTGGCATTCCGGCCGGCTACCGCCACATGAACGGGTACGGGTCGCACACCTACATGTGGATCAACGCCGCCGGGGAGAAGTTCTGGGTCAAGTACCACTTCAAGACCGACCAGGGCATCAAGTGCCTGACCCAGGACGCCGCGAACCGGATCGCCGGTGAGGACTCCGACTTCCATCGTCGTGACCTCCACGAGGCCATCGAGGCCGGCGACCACCCGTCGTGGACCCTCTACGTGCAGGTGATGCCCTACGAGGACGCCACGACGTACCGGTTCAACCCGTTCGACCTGACCAAGGTGTGGCCTCACGGCGACTACCCGCTCATCAAGGTCGGGAAGATGACGTTGAACAAGAACCCGGAGAACTTCTTCGCCCAGGTCGAGCAGGCCGCCTTCGAGCCGAGCGCCGTCGTCCCGGGCATCGGCTTCAGTCCGGACAAGATGCTGCTCGGGCGCACGTTCGCCTACTCCGACACGCACCGCTACCGCATCGGCCCGAACTACCTCCAGCTGCCTGTGAACAGGCACCGGGTGGAAGGCGCCTACACGTACCAGTTCGACGGCCCGATGGCCTACGACCACACGGGCGACCGCTCGAAGTACGCACCGAACTCGTACGGCGACGCCTACAGCGACCAGACCGGCCCGGTCGAGGACGGCTGGGAGACGGACGGCGAGATGGTCCGCACGGCGTACGAGCTGCGCCGCGACGACGACGACTTCAGCCAGCCTCGCGCGATGGTCAACGAGGTCTTCGACGACGCCGGCCGTGAGCGGTTCGTGCAGAACGTCGCCGGGCACGTACTCGGCGGAGTCAAGGACCAGACGCTCCCCCGGGTCTTCGAGTACTGGAAGAACGTCGACGCCGAGATCGGCAAGCGCATCGAGGAGGCCGTCCACGCCGGGAAGTCGAAGGACGTGGCGCCGCACCCGACCGACGCCGACGGGGTCATCGGCTGACCCACGACCGGTCACCGGAGGACCGGCACGGCACGTGCACGACGGTGGCGCGGCTCCCCTCGCTCGAGGGGTCCGCGCCACCCGTCGTCCCGGGGACCGGCGTGGGACAGAATGCTGCCCATGACTGACCTTCGCGGCGAGATCGACATCCTCGGCCACCCCTACTTCGCGGAGACCATCGAGCTTCCCGACGACGCGGAGGGAGAGGTCGTCGCGACGCTGGTCTCCCGCAAGGCGGACTCCTCCTCCGAGCAGACCGTCGGCGCGGTGCTCCACATCCACGGCTTCTCCGACTACTTCTTCCAGACCCCGGCAGCGGACTTCTGGACCTCACGCGGCTACGACTTCTACGCCCTCGACCTGCGCAAGTACGGCCGGTCGCTGCGCCCGCACCACACCCCGAACTTCGTGACGGACCTCGAGCAGCACTTCGAGGAGATCGACGCGGCCATGGAGCGGGTGCGCGAGCGGGACGGCCACCGCCGGGTCATCGTGACCGCCCACTCCACCGGTGGCCTCATTGCTCCGCTGTGGGCCAACAGCCGGCGGGCTGACCTGGCCGGGATGGTGCTCAACTCGCCCTGGCTCGACCTGCACGGCAGCTTCCTGCTCCGCACGGCCGGGACCGCCGCCATCGACCAGGTCGGGGCGCGCCGTCCCTACCTGGCGATCCCGCGCAGCGTCTCCGGCCTCTACGCCCAGAGCCTGCACCGGGACCATCGCGGGGAGTGGGAGTTCAACCTCGACTGGAAGCCGGTCGAGAGCTGGCCGGTGTACGCCGGGTGGCTGCGGGCCGTACGCCGCGGGCACGCCCAGGTGCACCGGGGCCTCGAGGTCGGAGCCCCCGTGCTGGTGCTGACCTCCGGCGCCAGCTCGTTCCCGCGCGAGTGGAACGAGGACGTCGACCGGCACGACATCGTCCTCGACGTGGAGCAGATCCGGAAGTGGGCGCACAAGCTCGGCGAGCACGTGACGGTGTGCCGGATCGAGGGTGCCCTGCACGACGTGACCCTCTCCGCCGAGCCGGTGCGCTCGCGTGCCTTCGACCAGGTCGGCCGATGGCTCGACGCCTACGTCACGGAACCTCAGTAGGCGCCCCGTGAGGCCAGCACGGCCTTCACGGTCTTGGTGATGATCACCAGGTCGCTGACCATGGACCAGTTGTCCACGTAGTACAGGTCCAGCCGGACCGCCTCGGACCAGCTCAGGTTCGACCGGCCGGAGATCTGCCAGAGGCCGGTCATGCCCGGACGCACCAGCAGCCGGCGGTGCACGTCCTGCTCGTAGCGCTCCACCTCCGCCGGCAGCGGGGGCCGCGGTCCGACGAGACTCATCTCGCCGCGGAACACGTTGAACAGCTGCGGGAGCTCGTCGATGGAGTACCGCCGGATGAACCGGCCGAGCCTGGTCACCCGCGGGTCGTCCCTGACCTTGAACAGGACGTCGTCGCAGTCGTTGCTCTCGCGCAGCTGCTCGAGGCGGCGCTCGGCGTCGGGCACCATCGAGCGGAACTTCAACATGGCGAAGCCCTCTCCCTCGCGACCCACCCGGGCCTGCCGGAAGAGCACCGGCCCACCGTCCTGCATCTTGATCAGGGCAGCGACGGTGAGAAGCAGCGGGCTGGACAGGAAGATGAGGGTGATCGCACCGAGGAAGTCGAGCATCCGCTTGCCGAGCCCGGCGGCGCCGTCCACCTGTGGCCCCTCCACGTGAAGCAGTGGCAGCCCGGCGACCGGGCGCATGTGGATGCGCGGCCCTGCGACGTCGGTCAGCGACGGCGCTACGACCAGGTCGATGTCGGTGCCCTCGAGGTCCCAGGCGATCCGTCGCAGCTCGGCCGAGGAACCGTAGCCCCCACGCGCCACCAGAACCGTGTCGGCGCCGGTCTCCGCGCACACTCGCCTGATGTCCTCCACGGTCCCGAGACAGGGAACGGGGACCTCGTTGGGGTCGCAGTGCACTCCCTGGGGCACGCAGGCGCCGCAGATGAGGTAGCCGACATAGCTCTCGCGGTGCAGGACCTCGGCCACCTCGGCAATGGCGCTGGGCCCACCGACCGCGATCACGGAGCGCAGCATCCGCCCTTGGCGGCGTGCCCGGTGCAACCCCTTGCGGATCACGTAGCGCTCTCCGAGCAGGAGCGGGATCCCGATGAGGAAGGTCAGCAGGACGAAGCCTCGCGAGATCTCCGCCTTGAGCAGGAACGAGGTCATCCCGACCGCTCCGGCGGTGATCACGGAGGCGTGCAGGACGAGCCGGAACTCCTCGGGCCCCGCCCCGAACACACGGGGCGAGTACGCCCCCAGTCCCGCGATGAGGCCGATCCAGACGAAGGCGATCCACGGCCCCAGGGTGGCAAAGAGGCCCTGCCCCTCGACCACGTCGGCGTTCCAGACGTTGATGTCGAAGCGCAGACTCCAGGCCAGCACGATGGCGGCGGCCACGATGACGAAGTCGGCGACCATGACCACCTGCAGCAGCCTGGCGACCTGTCTGCGGGTGGTGGAGCGGACCACCCCCTGGGTGCCACGCGTCGACAGTTCGCGAGCCAAAGACACAGTTCCCCCTCGAGCCGTTCCCCGAAAGCCCCCCCTGGTCTTGTCTCCGAGACAACCACGACCGGACGACTCGCATCGCCACCAGTTTTGGGGGGTCGGGCAGAGCGGCGCCCGCTGAAACGGCGCGTTCTACCGCGAGCGGGACACGCACCGGGGCGCCCCAGGGGGTGCTCACCTGTGCTGCCCCTCGGCGATGATCTCCAGCAGCCTGCCGGTGTCGAGATGCTCCTCGACCGCGTCCGCGAGCGCGTCGATCCGCGCCTCCCGCCGGTCGGCGAACGCGGTGGGGGCACCGGGCGACCAGTCCGCGCGGTGGGCGGCCTCAGCGGTCTCGGCGAGGAACGACCTGCGGAAGGCGTCGCTCTCGAACGCGCCGTGCCACAAAGTGCCCCAGGTGGCGCCGTCGCGGCACCCCTCCAGGAAGGGCTCCCCCGCCCGGACCTCGACCCGGCCATGGTGGATCTCGTACCCCACCACGTCGTGCCCCAGCGCCTCGCCCTCCGGCCGGCCCAGCACCTTGTCGTTCACGAAGGTCGTGCGGACGGGCAGCAGCCCCAGGCCGTGCACCGACACCGGTCGGCCGGTCTCCACGCCCTCGGGGTCCGACACCCGCTGGCCGAGCATCTGGAAGCCGCCGCAGATCCCGACCACCGGCCGGCCGCCGCGGTGCCGCTCCACCAACGGCCCCTCCAGGCCACGTTCGCCGCAACCACGCCAGGTCCTCGACCGTCGCCCGGGTGCCGGGCAGCACGACCAGGTCCGCGTCAGCCACCGCGGTGGGCGAGTCCACGAACGCGACGTCGACACCGGGCTCGAGCGCCAGGGCGTCCAGGTCGGTGAAGTTCGAGATCCTCGGGAAGCGGACCACGGCGACCCGCAGGACGGGACCGTTCTCCTGATGCGCCGCGCGGCGCCCCTCGAGGTCCAGGGCGTCCTCGGAGTCGAGCCACAGCCCGGGAAGCCACGGGACGACCCCCAGAACCGGGCGCTCGGTATGACCCTCGATCATGCGCAGCCCCGGCTCCAGCAGCGACTGGTCCCCGCGGAACTTGTTCACCACGAATCCTCGGAGCAGCCGCTGGTCCTCCTCGGGCATGAGCTTCAACGTGCCGTACATCGCCGCGAAGACGCCGCCGCGGTCGATGTCGCCGACCACGACCGTCGGCACGTTCCCGTGCTGCGCGAGCCCCATGTTGACGAAGTCGTGCTCGCGCAGGTTGATCTCGGTCGGGCTCCCCGCACCCTCGCAGACCACCACGTCGTACCTGCTCGCGAGGTCGTCGAAAGCCGCGTAGGCCGCGTCCGACAGTGCCGTCCGCGCTCCGGCGAAGGACGAGGCGTCGAGGTCGCCGTACGGGCGGCCCATCAGGACGACGTGGCTGCGGCGGTCCGAGCCGGGCTTGAGCAGCACCGGGTTCATCGCCGCCTCGGGCTCGGCGCCGGCGGCCACGGCCTGGATCCACTGCGCCCGCCCGATCTCGGCACCGTCGGCGGTCACCATCGAGTTGTTGGACATGTTCTGTGCCTTGTACGGCGCGACGTGCACCCCCTGGCGCCGCAGCCAGCGGCACAGGCCCGTGGTGAGCACCGACTTGCCCGCGTCCGATGTCGTCCCCGCCACCAGCAGGGAGCCGGTCAGCCTCGTCATGAGGTCACGAAGGCCACGACGGCCACCAGCCCTACGGTCACGATGACCAGCCGCAGCACCAGGGGCGGAAGGCGGCGACCGACCGTGGCCCCGATCTGTCCGCCGAGGACCGCGCCGAGCGCGATGAGGGCGGCGACCGCCCAGTCGACGTCGGCCACGAGGATGAACACCACCGCGGCGACGCCGTTCACGATGGCGGCCAGGACGTTCTTGGTTCCGTTGAGGCGCTGCAGGGAGTCCTGGATCCCGACCCCGAGGACGCCCATGAGGAGCACGCCCTGCGCGGCGCCGAAGTAGCCGCCGTACACGCCGGTCAGCATCACGAGCACCCAGACCCAGACCGCACCGTGCGCGGAGACGCCCTTCTGCTCGGACCGCGCCGAGACCCTGCGCCCGATCCAGGGCTGCAGCAGCACAAGCGCGCAGCCCGCCAGGATGAGCACGGGGACGATCGTGTCGAACGCCTCGGGTGGGAGGGCGAGCAGCAGCACGGCGCCGCCGACCCCTCCGAGCAGGGACGCCGAGGCCAGGCGAAGAAGCCGGTCCTTCTGCCCACGAAGCTCACGGCGGTAGCCCAGCGCGCCCGAGACCGAGCCGGGGACGAGCCCCACGGTGTTGCTGACGTTGGCGGTGACCGGCGGGATCCCGAACGCCAGGAGGGTCGGGAACGTGATCAACGTTCCCGACCCCACGACGGTGTTGATGGTGCCGGCCGCGACCCCGGCGAGCAGGATCGCGACCATCTCGACGGGTGTCACTGAGCGGGCGGCTCCTGCGACGCGCCGCCCTGCGGACCCTCGGCGCCGGTTGCGCCTTCGTGACGGCGCTCCTGGAAGGACGGCTCGGCCGACTCCTCCGCAGCGGCGATCGCCTCGGCCACCGCCTCGTGAGCCCGGGACAGGGTCCGGTCGGTGCCCGGCTCGGGAACCTCACCCATGTCCATGCGCTCCACGGGTCCCTCGACGTCGTCGGGGATGCCCTTGAGGCTGTTCATCGTGGACCCGAGGCCCTCGAGGGCCTTGCCGATCTCGCTCGGGACGATCCAGACCTTGTTGGCGTCGCCCTCGGCGATCTTGGGCATCATCTGGAGGTACTGGTAGGCCAGCAGGGACTGGTCCGGGCGTCCGTCGTGGATCGCCTGGAAGACGGTCTGGATGGCCTGGCCCTCACCCTGCGCCTTGAGGATCTGGGCCTCCCGCTCCGCCTGCGCCCGCAGGATGCGCGACTCGCGCTCACCCTCGGCGGTCAGGATCGCTGACTGCTTCGAGCCCTCGGCGGTGAGGATCGCGGCCTGGCGCGAGCCCTCGGCCGTGAGGATGACCGCGCGCTTCTCGCGATCGGCGCGCATCTGCTTCTCCATGGAGTCCTTGATCGACGGCGGCGGGTCGATGCCCTTGAGCTCCACGCGGTTCACACGGATGCCCCAGCGGCCCGTGGCCTCGTCGAGGACCCCGCGCAGCCGGCTGTTGATCGCGTCGCGACTGGTGAGGGTCTCCTCGAGGTCCATGCCGCCGACGATGTTGCGCAGCGTGGTCATGGTCAGCTGCTCGACAGCCTGGATGTAGTTGGCGATCTCGTACGTCGCGGCGACCGGGTCGGTGACCTGGAAGTAGATGACGGTGTCGATGGAGACCACCAGGTTGTCCTCGGTGATCACCGGCTGGGGCGGGAAGGAGACCACCTGCTCACGCAGGTCGATCATGTAGCGCACCCGGTCGACGAACGGCACGACGACGTTGAGCCCCGCGGGCAACGTCCCCTTGTACTTGCCGAAACGCTCCACGATGCCTGCCCGGGCCTGCGGGACGATCCGAACCGTCTTGGCCATCACGGCCGCGGCAAAGATCACCAGCAGGGCCAGGACGATCAGAACGCCTACACCATCCACTGTGCTACCCCTCTTCCTCGATGTGTCTTCCCCCGTGCCTCGGTCGCTAGGACCCGAGGGTGGGGATCTTGTGCACGTACGCGGTCGCCCCGCGGATCTCGAAGATGTCGACGGGGGCGCCCTCCTCGATGACCTCGGTCTCGTCGTAGGGGCGCGCCGTCCACAGCTCGCCCCCGATGCGGATCTGCCCGGCGTGCATGGAGACCTCGTCGACCACCACGCCCTGCTTGCCGACGAGCGCCGCGTGCCCCAGGGTCAGCTCGGGGCCGGAGTGGAACCGCTTGACGATCCCGGGCCGCACGAGCGCCAGCATCCCGACCGCCGTCGCGACTGCCGCGAGAACCTGGACGGGCCAGCCGAGACCCACGAGCGCGACCACCATGCCGACGAGGGCGCCGGAGGCCATCATCAGCAGCACCAGGTCAAGGGAGAACAGCTCCGCGACGCCGAGGGCGATCGCGATGCCGAGCCAGGCCTGCCAGGCTTGGAACCAGTCGGGAAGGTTCATGCCGTCAGCCTAGTCACTCGTTGCGGTGACGCACGCGACGGCGCGCGGCCCATCTCCCGTCTTCATGGGTGAGCTTCAGGGGCATGCCGAAGGTCGTGGAGAGCACGTCCTGGGTGAGGACCCTCTCGATCGGACCAGAGGCCACGATCCGGCCCTGGCGCAGGAGCATCACGTGGGTGAACCCGGGCGGGATCTCCTCGACGTGGTGGGAGACCAGCACGGTCGCGGGCGAGAGGTCGTCCAGCGCGAGCACCTGCAGGGTGGAGACCAGGTCCTCGCGGCCGCCGAGGTCGAGGCCCGCCGCCGGCTCGTCGAGCAGCAGCAGCTCGGGGTCGGTCATCAGGGCGCGCGCGATCTGCACGCGTTTGCGCTCCCCCTCGCTGAGGGTGCCGAAGGTCCGGTCCTGCAGATGGCCGACGCCGACCTCGACGAGCAGGTCGCGGGAGCGCTCGTGGTCGAGCTCGTCGTAGTGCTCGCGCCACCTGCCGAGCACGCTGTAGGAGGCCGAGACCACGACGTCGCGGACGAGCTCGTGGCGCGGGATCCGCTCGGCGACCGCAGCGCTGGTCAGGCCGATGCGCGGGCGGAGGTCGAAGACGTCCACCGTGCCGAGCAGCTCGCCGAGGACGCCCGCCACGCCGGAGGTGGGGTGGACCTGGGCCGCGGCCACCTGGAGCAGCGTGGTCTTGCCCGCCCCGTTGGGCCCTAGGATGACCCAGCGCTCGTCCTCCTCGACCGTCCAGTCGATGCACTCCAGAAGCGTTGCCTGTCCTCGCTTGACGGTGACGTCGGCAAACTCGAGAACGGCGTCCATGTATCCCTCGTGTCGGTGGTGCGCGGGCTGCGAAGATCCGGTCCAAACCTACGGTACGGAAGAGCGCCCCCGCATTCCGGCATCGACGGCTCACCTAGGCTCGTGCCGTGCGTACGACGACCGCGCTGCCGCGCTCCGCCGACCTGGCCCTGTGGTTCACCGCCTGGGTCACCGGCCGGGTGAGCCTCGACGACGCCCGCGACGCGATCGTGGGGTCCGACACCGCCCACGACGTGGCGGGCCTCGACGGGGACACGGGCTCGACCCCGTTGATCCTCACGCTGGGCCGCCTGCGCTCTGCAGGCGCCACCGGTGCGGGCCTGGCGCTCCCTGTCCCCGGCGACCCCCTGGGACTCGCGGGCCCGGCCGACTTCAACGCGGACGCTCTGGAGGAGGGCGAAGCGATCGTCCTCACCGACACGGACGTGGGCCTGGTCCCCCACGTCGCGGGAGCCGGTGTCGTCTGGCAGTGCCACCCGGCGAGCTCACGGCGACAGGTGCCGGACCTCGCGGAGGCCGACACCGCCCTGCGGCAGGCGCTCCTGACGGCCGCCGACACACTGGCCGACCTCGACGTCGCCCGCTGGCGACCGGAGGTGGCCGACGAGCTCGTCTCCCTGCGACGCACCGCGGACCTGCGGGTCCCGCCGGGCTGTGCCCCCCGGGCGGTGCGGGTGGCCTCGCTGGCGACGCGCTGCAGGTCCATCGTCGACCTGGCCCTGGACGACGAGGGCGGCGCTGTGTCCGCCGCCGAGGCGGAAGCCCGGCGAGGCGCGCTCGCACCGCTCGACCACGCTGCGAGACGCGGCCTCGTCGCCGCCTGCTCACCGGTCCTGGACCGGTAGCCTGCGACCCGCCATGGCTACGTCGTTCAGCGCGGACCAGACACCGCAGACGCTCCTGATCACCCTCACCGGCATGGATCGCCCCGGGGTGACCTCCACGGTCTTCTCGACGCTGGCGGCCTTCGGTGTGGACGTGCTCGACATCGAGCAGATCGTGCTGAGGCGACGGCTCGTCCTCGGCGTGCTGGTGTCCTCGCCCCGTGACTGGCGGGCGCTGCGCGACGCCGTCGAGCGCGTCGCCGCAGAGCTCGACATGCAGGTCGAGGTGGAGCGCGGCCAGGGCGACAACCTGTCCCGCTCCGAAGGACGCAGCCACGTCACCGTGCTGGGCATGCCGCTGCGGCCCGGCGCGGTCGCCGCCATCGCGGGCAGGATCGCCGACACCGGCGCCAACATCGACCGCATCGAGCGGATGGCGCGCTATCCGGTGACCGCTGTGGACCTCCACGTCTCGGGCGCCGACCCTGACCGGCTCCGGGTCACCCTCTCCGAGGAGGCCGCCCGCCAGGCGGTCGACGTGGCCGTGCAGGCGGCGAACCTGCTGCGCCACGGCACGCGGCTGATCGTGATGGACGTGGACTCGACCCTCATCCAGGGCGAGGTCATCGAGATGCTGGCAGAGCACGCCGGCTGCCTGCAGCAGGTCGCGGCGGTGACCGAGGCGGCCATGCGCGGCGACCTGGACTTCGAGGAGTCGCTGCGCGAACGAGTCGCACTGCTCGAGGGCCTCGACGCCGAGGCGCTCGGCCGCGTCTACGACTCGGTCGTGCTCGCCCCGGGTGCCCGCACGATGGTCCGAACGCTCAAGCGGCTCGGCTACCGGTTCGCCATCGTCTCCGGCGGCTTCACCCAGATCACCGACCGGATCGCCGGCGACCTCGGCATCGACTTCGCCGCCGCCAACGAGCTGGAGGTCGTCGACGGCCGCTTGACGGGGCGGATCACCGGGCCGGTCGTGGACCGTGCCGGCAAGGCGGACGCCCTGCGACGCTTCGCCGTCGAGGCCGGGATCTCGACCGCGGCGACCATCGCGATCGGCGACGGCGCCAACGACCTCGACATGCTCTCGGCCGCCGGCCTGGGGATCGCGTTCAACGCCAAGCCCGTCGTCCAGCAGGCCGCCGACACGTCCGTCAACGTCCCCTATCTCGACGCGATCATCTACCTGCTCGGCATCAGCCGCGAGGAGGTCGAGGCCGCAGACGCCGCGGCCGGGATCGTGACGCCTGCGCCACCGCTGGGCTGAGCCCGCCTCGGCCGGTCAGCCCTCACCGGGCCGGAAGTCCACGAGGCGGCCGACCTCCGGGCCCAGGTCCTCCCACGGCACCTCGACCTCGAAGAACGCCATCGAGGCCGTCGGGAAGCCGTGCAGCATCGAGTGCAGCGCCTCCGGGTCGCCCTCCCCGTCGTCGAGCAGGTGCGCGAGGTAGCCGATCGTCGGCTGGTGCCCGACGAACACGACGACCCGCGCCTGCTCGGGCACCAGCCGGAGCGACTCGAGAACGACGTCGGTGCTGCCGGCGTACACGCTCTCGTCGTAGACGACCTCGGCCGCGGACCCGATCACCTGCTCCATGGCTGACCACGTCGCACGCGTGCGGACCGACGGCGAGACCACGGCGTGGTCGGGCACGACGGTGCGCGCCTTGAGGTAAGCCCCCGCTGTCTCGGCCTCGCGGCGTCCCCGGTCGGTCAGGTCGCGGGCGTGGTCGCTGGCGGCGAAGGGCTCGGCTCTCGCGTGGCGGACGACGACAAGCCGCCTCGTGGCTGTCACCCGTCGGATTCTGTCACCCCGTAGGCTGCCCTGCATGCCGAATGGACCTGCTGACCACGCCCCCCGCGGCCCGGGCCCGCTCCTGGCCATCGGCGGTGCCGAGGACAAGCTGGGCAAGCGCACCGTTCTGCGCGAGTTCGTCCGCCTCGCCGGCGGAGACTCGGCGAAGATCGCGGTGGTGCCCACGGCGTCCTCGTTGGGCCCAGAGATCATCGAGGTCTACGAGGCCCTGTTCCACCGCCTCGGCGCCCGCGAGGTGGTGGCCGCCCGTCCCGAGTCCCGCACGGAGGCCGACGACCCTGCCTTCCACGGCCTGCTGGAGGACGTGACCGGGATCTTCATGACCGGCGGCAACCAGCTCAAGCTCTCTGCGGTGGTCAACGGAACAGCCTTCGGTGAGGCGATCCGCGCCGCCCACCTGAGGGGCGCGGCAGTCGCGGGCACCTCGGCCGGCGCCAGCATCCAGTCCTCGCACATGGTCGCCTTCGGGTCGGGCGGGGCCACGCCCAAGCAGCGGATGACGCAGCTCGCCGCCGGCCTCGGGCTCGTGGACGGCTGCGTCATCGACCAGCACTTCGAGCAGCGCAACCGCTACGGGCGACTGCTCATGTGCGTCGCCCAGAGCCCGAGCCTGCTCGGCATCGGGATCGACGAGGACACCGCTGCCGTGATCACCCACGAGGACGGCCACCAGGTGATGCGGGTCGAGGGGCGCGGCGCGGTCACCGTGGTCGACGGTCGCGACATCGTCACCAACGCCCACCAGGCCCGGCACACCGCTCCCCTGCTCGCGTCCGGGGTCCAGCTCCACGTGCTTCCCGCCGACTCGGCCTTCGACCTGACCGCGCGAACGCTGGTCCAGCCCCGCCCGGCCGTCGACGAGGAGGAGGCCGACGAGCTCGCGGTTGCGGGCCGCGACCTCAGACGCTTGGCTCGTGACATCGCCGCCGGCGACGTCTCCCCCTCCCAGCTGCGCCGCCGCTTGTCCCGCCGTACCCACGAAGGAGATCCCACCGCATGACCTCTCGGCCGACCCCCGACCTGGCGATCCTCGAGACCCGCGTGTACCGGGGGCCCAACGTGTGGTCCTACGACAAGGCGATCCACCTCGTGGTCGACCTGGGCTCCCTCGAGGACTTCCCCACCAACACGATCCCGGGCTTCACCGACAACGTGCTCAAGTTCCTTCCCGGCCTCCGCGAGCACTCCTGCTCGCGAGGCCGCCGGGGCGGGTTCGTCGAGCGCCTGAACGAGGGCACCTGGCTCGGGCACGTCGCGGAGCACTGCGCGCTGGCGCTGCAGCAGATCGTCGGCCACGACATCCGTCGTGGCAAGACCCGCCAGGTCAAGGGCGTCCGCGGCCGCTACAACATCATCTACGGGTACGCCGACGAGCAGGTCGGGCTCGCGGCCGCCCGCCTCGCGGTGCGTCTGGTCAACCACCTCGTCGAGGCCGACCCCGAGTTCGACTTCGAGGCAGAGCTCGAGCGGTTCATCCTGCGCGCCGAGCGCACGGCGTTCGGGCCCTCGACGCAGGCCATCCTCGACGAGGCGGTGTCGCGGGACATTCCCTGGATCCGGCTGAACAAGCACTCGCTCGTGCAGCTCGGCCAGGGCGTCCACCAGAAGCGGATCCGCGCGACGATGACCTCCGCCACCAGCGCGATCGCCGTCGACGTGGCCTCCGACAAGGACCTGACCACGCGGCTGCTCGGCGCCGCCGGCCTGCCCGTGCCGCTGCAGGAGTCCGTCCGTACGGCGGACCAGGCGGTCGCCGTCGCCGAGCGCATCGGCTACCCGGTCGTCTGCAAGCCGCTCGACGGCAACCACGGGCGCGGCGTGTGCCTCGACCTCGCCGACGCCGACGAGGTCCGCGAGGCGTTCCCCGTGGCGCAGGAGCAGTCGCGCCGCGGCTGGGTGATCGTCGAGTCGTTCATCACCGGACGCGACTACCGCTGCCTGATCATCGACGGCAAGCTCACCGCGGTCGCCGAGCGGGTCCCTGCGCACGTCGTGGGCGACGGGCACAGCACCGTCGAGGAGCTCATCGACCTCACCAACGCCGACCCGCGCCGTGGTGTCGGCCACGAGAAGGTCCTGACCCGGATCAAGGTCGACGACGCGGCCGTCTCGCTGCTGGGCGAGCAGGGCTACAAGCTCGGTGACGTCCCGCCGGCCGGGGAGATGGTGAAGCTCACGCTGACCGGCAACATGTCCACGGGCGGCATCTCCATCGACCGCACCTTCGAGGCGCACCCCGAGAACGTCGAGATCGCGGAGGAGGCAGCCCGCGTCATCGGCCTCGACATCGCCGGCATCGACTTCATCTGCCCCGACATCACCCAGCCGGTGCGTGAGACCGGCGGGGCGATCTGCGAGGTCAACGCGGCGCCGGGCTTCCGGATGCACACCCACCCGACGATCGGCGAGCCGCAGTTCATCTCCAAGCCGGTGGTCGACATGCTCTTCCCGCCGGGCGCACCCAGCCGGATCCCGATCGTCGCGGTCACGGGGACGAACGGCAAGACCACGACGGCGCGGATGATCTCCCACGTCTTCAAGGGGATGGGCCGCAAGGTGGGGATGACCTCGACCGACGGCGTGGTGATCGACGAGCGGCTGATGATCCGCGCCGACGCGTCGGGACCCAGGTCGGCGCGCATGGTGCTGCAGAACCCCCGGGTCGACTTCGCCGTGTTCGAGGTGGCACGGGGCGGGATCCTGCGCGAGGGACTGGGCTACGAGCGCAACGACGTCGCAGTGGTGCTCAACGTCCAGCCCGACCACCTCGGGCTGCGCGGCATCGACACCGTCGAGCAGCTCGCCGACGTGAAGGCTGTGCTGGTGGAGGCGGTCCCGCGTGACGGTCACGCGGTGCTGAACGCCGACGACCCGCTGGTGCGGGAGATGCGCCGCAGGTGCTCGGGCCAGGTCGTGTGGATCAGCATGTCCGAGCCCGGCTCGGAGGTCCGGGAGATGATCGACGCGCACTGCCGCCGGGGCGGCAAGGCGCTGGTCGTCGAGCCGAGCGACCGTGGCGAGATGATCGTGGTCAAGCACGGCCGCCGGGAGATGCAGCTGGCCTGGACCCACCTGCTCCCCGCGACGTTCGGCGGTCGGGCCCGGATGAACGTCCAGAACGCTCTGGCCGCGGCCGCCGCGGCGTTCGCCTCGGGCGCTCCGCTGCACGACATCCGCCAGGGCCTGCGCACCTTCTCCACGAACTACTACCTCTCCCCCGGCCGCCTCAACGAGGTCGAGGTCAACGGGGTGCACGTGATCGTCGACTACTGCCACAACGCTCCGGGCATGCGCATGCTGGGCGACTTCGTGGACCGGGTCGGCGAAGGCCTGGCCTCCTCCAACGACGTGTCGAAGCCGCAGCGCATCGGCGTCATCGCCACCGCGGGCGACCGTCGCGACGACGACATGCGTGAGCTCGGCGAGGTGGCCGCTCAGCACTTCGACGTGCTCGTCGTCCGCGAGGACGTGGCGCTGCGAGGCCGTGAGCGCGGTGACACCGCCGGACTCGTGGCGGAGGGCATCGAGCGTGCGGTCGCCGCAGGCGCGCGGTGCCGCCAGACCGAGGTCATCCTCGACGAGACCGACGCCGTGCAGCACGCCATGTCTCGCGCTCACGCCGGCGACCTCGTCGTCCTCTGCGTCGACAAGCACCACGCCGTGATGGCCGAGCTGGAGAACTGGTCGAACCAGGCGCAGGCCGGGTCGGGCTCGGACGCCACGTCGGTGGGCGACCCCGACTACAGCCCGCCGGCCGGCAGCTCCGAGGAGTGACCGAGGGCCGAGCAGACGCCGCGGCCCGGCTCAGCGGCCCGCGGCCTCCTTGACCTTCATCCGCAGCGTCTCGGGGTCGTCTGCGGTCCCGCCCGCGACGGCCAGCCAGTCGAAGACGCCCTGTCGGTCCGCGTGGCACATCAGTCCGACCACGTCACCGGGTTGCGCCTGCTCCACCAGTGCCTGGAGGCCCGAGACCTCGGTGGTGTAGGACGAGACGTCGGTGACGCCCACGCGCTCGGCGCCTGCCCGGAAGAGGGCGTCGAGCTCCTCGGTGGAGCGCCCCCTCAGGTACTTCTCCTTGTGCGCCACGGCCACCACGTCGGCGTACCGGGCACCCCTCTCGCCGAGCGCCTCCACGAGGTCGTCGGTGCGGTCACCCACGGCGCCCAGGCCCAGCAGGAGGCGGCCACCGGAGCGGCGGATGCCCTCCATGACCTCCAGCAGTGCCTCGAGCCCGGCCTCGTTGTGCGCGAGGTCGACCACGACGGTCACCTCGCCGACGCTGAAGATGTTCATCCGACCCGGGTTGTGCTCCGCGTCGGCGCGGAAGGACGTCAGCCCCTCGACCACGGCCGCGCGCGGCAGCCCCACGGCGAGCGCCGCTGAGGCCGCGGCGAGGGCGTTCTCGACGTTGAAGCGCGACAGGCCGGCGAGGGTCATGGGGACGTCGACCACCTCGACGACCGGGTCCGGGTCGTTGTCGGCCTCCAGGACGGTGATCCAGCCGTCGATCAGCGTCGTGGCGCGTCCCCCGGTGGCGAGGACCTCCCGCAGCGCCGGCGAGTCCGGGTAGCGGGAGAAAACCCACGCCCCGGCACGGATGACCCCGCGCATCGCGAACACGCGGGGGTCGTCGGCGTTGAGGACCGCCCAGCCGTCGGCCCTCGTGATCCGCGGGACCACGCTCTTGACCTCGGCGAGCTGGTCGAGGGTGTCGATGCCGTGGAGCCCGAGATGGTCGGCCGAGACGTTGGTGACGACCGAGACGTGGTTGTGGACCAGGCCGATGCCCTTGAGCAGGATGCCCCCGCGAGCGGTCTCGGTGACGGCGAGCTCGACCTCCTCGTGGCTGAGCACCCGCCCCGCCCCGCTGGGGCCGGAGTAGTCACCGGGCTCGACGAGCTCGCCGTCCACGTAGATCCCGTCCGTGCTCGACCAACCGACGTGGAGGCCGTGCGTGCGCGCGATGTGCGCGACCATGCGCGACGTCGTGGTCTTGCCGTTGGTCCCGGTCACGGCGACGACCGGGACGCGCGGCCGCAGCGTGGTGGGTGCGGGGCCTGGCTCGCAGTCACGGACGCGCGCTGCAGCGCGGTCGACCGGCGCGTCGAGGGCAGAGCCGGAGAGCGCGTCGAGCACACCGGCGACGGCCCGTCCGAGCTCCTCAGCACGCGTCCGGTTGCGCCAGGGGTAGGCGACCACGATCTGGTGCACGTCGTTCGTGGGCCGCACCCGCACCGCGAGGCGTGCGGTGCCGGCCTCCGTGGCGATCTGGCGCACCAGGCGCGCGACGGCACGGAGGGCGAAGCGCTGCCGGAACCCGCTGCCCGCGGCGCCGGGTCGTGCCCGCCGCAGACCGATCCGCTCTGCGAACCAGGCGGCCCGGTCGTCGCCGGCCTCGACCAGCGGCGTCAGGTCCAGGGTGAGCTTGATCGCGGCCCGGGGGAAGTAGAGGTTCGGTCCCTCGAGCACGCGCAGCTCGACGAGGGACGTGTGTGGGGCGGGGAGGGAGGACACGCGGGAGACGCTATCCGACGCGAGCGCCGGGGCTCAGGCACCCATCGCGTGGTAGCCGCCGTCCACGTGCACGATCTCGCCCGTCGTGGCCGGGAAGAAGTCCGAGAGCAGGGCGACCACGGCCTTCGCCGTGGGCACCTGGTCCTTCTCGTCCCAGCCGAGCGGCGAGCGGTCGCTCCACATGGACTCCAGCTCCTCGAAGCCCGGAATGGCCTTGGCCGCCAGGGTCTTCAGCGGCCCGGCAGAGACCAGGTTCACCCGGATGCCCTGGGGTCCCAGGTCCCGAGCCAGGTAGCGCGAGCAGGACTCCAGGCCCGCCTTGGCGACGCCCATCCAGTCGTACGCCGGCCACGCGACGGTGGCGTCGAAGGTCATCCCCACGACCGAGCCGCCCTCGTTCATCAGCGGCAGGCACGCGGTGGCGAGCGACTTCAGGGAGTACGCCGAGACCTGGACCGCCTGTGCGACGTCCGTCCAGGGTCCGTCGAGGAACTTGCCGCCGAGCAGCGTCTCGGGGTTGCCGTAGGCGATGGAGTGGACGACGCCGTCGAGGCCGTCGACGTGCTCACCCAGCAGGTCGGGCAGCCGGTCGAGGTGCTCCTGGTCGGTCACGTCGAGCTCGATGACCGGCGCCTCCTTCGGTAGCCTGCCCACGATGCGGCGGGTGATGCCGAGCGCGCGCCCGAAGTTGGAGACCACGACGTTCGCCCCCTGCTCCTGTGCCACCCGCGCGACGGCGAAGCCGATGGAGGAGTCCATCGTGACTCCGGCGACCAGGATCGTCTTGCCCTCGAGAATGCCCATGCCCGTCGTACCCCTGTCTCTTGGTGCGTGCTGTCTGTCTCGCGTGCTGCCGTCAGTGACCCATGCCGAGGCCGCCGTCGACGGGGATGACCGCCCCGGTGACGTAGGCGGCGCCGTCGGAGGCCAGCCACTCGACCACGGAGGCGACCTCGTCGACGTCGGCGTAGCGCTGGAGCGGGATCTGGGCCTTGTACTCCGCCCGCTTCTCCTCGGGCAGCTCCAGGGTCATGTCGGTCTCGACGAACCCGGGCGCCACCACGTTGGTGGTGATGCCGCGGCTGCCGAGCTCGCGCGCCAGGGACCGGGCCATGCCTACGAGCCCGGCCTTGCTCGCTGCGTAGTTGACCTGGCCGGCAGAGCCGAGGAGCCCCACGACCGAGGAGATCAGCACGATGCGTCCGCGACGCAGCCGCAGCATCCCCTTGGCCGCCCGCTTGGTCACCCGGAAGGTGCCGGTCAGGTTGGTCTCCAGCACGGCGGACCAGTCGTCCTCGCTCATCCGCAGCAGCAGGGTGTCGCGGGTGATGCCGGCGTTGGCCACCAGCACCTCGACCGGCCCCTGCTTCTCCTCGACCTCGGCGAAGGCCGCCTCGACCGACTCGGCGTCGGTGATGTCGCAGCGCACGGCGAGGAAGCCCTCCGGGGGCTCACCGCTGCGGTAGGTGACCGCCACGTCGTCGCCCGCCTTGCGGAACGCCTCCGCGATCGCGCGGCCGATGCCGCGGTTGCCTCCGGTGACCAGGACAGATCTGCCCACTGTGCCGTCCTCACTTGCGATCGGGGCCCCTCCCGGGGCGGTACGTCGCGACGCTAGCGGCTACCGACGGGTACCTGTAATCACCCGGGTCCGCCGCCCGTTCACTCGTCCTCGAGGCGGAAGCCGAGCTTCAGCCCGACCTGGAAGTGCTCCACTGTCTCGTCCTTGACCTGCCCCCGGATCTGGGTCACCTCGAACCAGTCCAGGTGACGCAGGGTGCGCGAGGCACGCTCGATGCCGTTGCGGATCGCCTGGTCGATGCCGTCGGGCGACGTGCCGACGATCTCGGTGACGCGGTAGGTGCGGTTGGACATGTCGTCTCCTGTGTTCGGGTCGGATACCTGCTGTGGAGCCGATGCTAGTGGTGTCCAGACCCGTCCCCTGCGGGTCCGCCGGATCACCGGCACCGACGTACCGTAGAAACATGACGCGGAAGGATCCCGAGGCGATCCGGATCACCTCAGCCACGTATGGGCACAGTGCGGACGTGTCCGCACGGCAGCGTCGCTACCTCATCTCGATGCTGGTGCGCACGGTGTGCTTCCTGCTGGCCGTGGTCTTCGCCGGCACCTTCTGGATGTGGGTCTTCATCGTCGCGTCCTTCCTGCTGCCCCCGGTGGCTGTCGTGATGGCCAATGCCCAGGCGAACACCGACCCGGACCCCGCCCCGGACACGACGTACGAGCCGGTCCGCCCAGAGCTCGGGCCGTCCGACCAGGTCTGAAGGACACTGGTCCAGACCTTTGCCGGGCTTTACCGCGGGCAGTGATCGACACGCTGGCCCACGTGACTTGGAGCGTGCAAGAATCAGCGCCGCGCGGCTCGGTCTCCCCCGTCCGAGCTGCGCTTCGTAGTGCCGGACGGCCTCCCCCGTGGCCGTCCGGCACTACGCAATTTCCGGGGCTCCTCGTCCTCGCGCCCGGAGACCTCGGGGGCGGGTTCGGGTCCGCTCGGCGGGCACATAGAGTCGGGTCCATGAACGACCTCATCTGCTCGGCGAAGGGGTGCTCGGCCGACGCTCGCTGGTCGCTGCTGTGGAACAACCCCAAGCTGCACACGCCGGACCGCCGCAAGACCTGGCTGGCCTGCGACGACCACAAGGAGAGCCTGAGCGACTTCCTCGGCGCCCGTTCCTTCCTGCGCGACGTCGAGCCGGTGGACGCTACCGAAGGCGGAGGGTCCTCAGCCGCCGATCGCTGACATGGGGCGCGTCGGCTGGAGGAAGCTCACGTCGTCGATGCCGTGGCCGGGCCGCTTGGTGACCATGGCCGCCCGCCAGCGCTCCGCCAGCTCGTCGTCGCTCGCTCCACCCCGGAGCGCCGACCTGAGGTCGGACTCCTCACGGGCGAACAGGCAGTTGCGCACCTGGCCGTCGGCGGTCAGCCGCACCCTGTCACAGTCGCCGCAGAACGGCCTGGTCACCGAGGCGATGACGCCCACCGTCGCCGGTCCCCCGTCGACGAGGAACTTCTCCGCCGGCGCGCTCCCGCGCGGCTCGTCGACCGGCTTCAGCACGAACTCGCCCTCCAGGGCCGCGAAGATCTCGTCGGCGGTGACCATGGTGTCCCGGCGCCAGCCGTGCTGGGCGTCGAGGGGCATCTGCTCGATGAAGCGCAGCTCGTAGCCGCGCTCGATGCACCAGCGCAGCAGCTCCGGGGCGTGCGTGTCGTTGATGCCGCGCAGCAGGACCGCGTTGACCTTGACCGGCCCCAGACCCGCGTTCTGGGCAGCCTCGAGCCCGGCGACCACGTCGTCGAGACGGTCCCGGCGGGTGATCTCGAGGAAGACGTCGCGACGGACGGTGTCGAGGCTGACGTTGACCCGGTCGAGCCCGGCCCGGGCCAGCGCCTCGGCAGTGCGCGTGAGACCCAGCGCGTTGGTGGTCAGGGAGGTCTCGGGACGCGGCTCCAGGGACGCTGTGCGTTGGACGATGTCGACCAGCCCGCGGCGTACCAGCGGCTCCCCACCGGTGAACCGGACCTCGCGCACCCCGAGCTGCTCGACGGCGATCCGGACGAGGCGGACCACCTCGTCGTCGCTGAGGGTCTCGTCGCTGGGAAGCCAGTCCAGGCCCTCCGCTGGCATGCAGTAGGAGCACCGCAGGTTGCAGCGGTCGGTCAGGGAGACACGCAGGTCGGTCGCGACTCGTCCGAAGGTGTCCACGAGTGGTTCGGTGCTCACCCGACCCAGTCTAGGCACCCGGGCAACGGATACTGTCGACCGCGTGAGATTCCTGCTCAGCAGGCGCTGGATCCTGTTCTTCCTCGCCGTCGTCGCACTGGCGCTCCTGGCCTTCCGGCTCGGCGAGTGGCAGTTCCACAGGCTCGACGAGCGCGAGCGGCGCAATGCGGTCACCGAGCGCAACCTCGACGCCGACCCCGCCCCGGCGGAGGAGGTGCTCGCGGTGGGCGAGCCGGTGTCCGACCAGGAGGAGTGGCGCCACGTCACCGCCACGGGTGACTACGACGACGCGCACTCGATCGTGGTGCGCTACCAGACCCGCGACGGACAGTCCGGGGTCGACGTCGTCACCCCGCTCGTGACGGAGCAGGGGCCGGCCCTCCTCGTGGACCGCGGCTGGCTGAAGACGGGCAACGTCGGCACGACCGACCCCGACGTCCCCCCGGCCCCGCCGGGGACGGTGACGGTAAGCGGCTGGGTGCGTGCGGACGCCATCGGCGACTCCACCCAGGTCGCCGACCGGTCCACCCGCGCCGTCTCGAGCGAGACGATCGGCGAGACCGTGCCCTACCCCGTGTACGCAGGGTTCGTGGACCTCGACGAGGAGACGCCTCCCCCGGCCCAGCCGCTGGAGAAGGTGGAGATGCCCGACCTCGGCAACGGCCCGCACTTCTTCTACGGCCTGCAGTGGTGGTTCTTCGCTCTCCTGGCGCTCTTCGGCTTCGGCTACCTCGCCTGGGACGAGCGCAAGAAGCTGGTGCAGAAGCGAGCCCGGGAGGCCAGGTCACCCGAGGCACCGGACGCCGACGGCCTGCCCCACGAGCGCAACGTCACCGCTCCCTGACGCTCCGCGGCCCAGGCTGCGGTCGTCACCGGTGCGCCGTCGGTGCGCCACCGGTGACTGCCCGGACCGTCGGGGGCCTGTCAGGTGGCCGCGAACTGCGTCCGGTAGAGGTTCTCGTACAGGCCGCCCTCGAGCAGAAGCTGGTCGTGGGTCCCCGACGCGACGATCCGTCCGTCGTCCACGACCAGGATCAGGTCCGCGTTGCGCACCGTGGAGAGCCGATGGGCGATCACCAGCGACGTGCGGCCCTCCAGCGCCTGGTCGAGGGCACGCTGCACCGCGACCTCGGACTCGGAGTCCAGGTGCGCGGTGGCCTCGTCGAGCACGACGATGCCGGGGGCCTTGAGCAGCAGCCGGGCGATCGCCAGACGCTGCCGCTCTCCGCCGGAGAGCCGGTAGCCGCGGTCGCCCACGACCGTGTCGAGACCATCGGGGAGCGTCTGGACTAGGGCGCGGACCTGGGCGGCATCGAGGGCCTGCCAGATCTCGTCGTCGGTGGCATCCGGGCGGGCGTACTGCAGGTTCGCCCGGATGGTGTCGTGGAACATGTGCGCGTCCTGGGTGACGTAGCCGACCGCGTCCTCCAGGGACTGCAGGGTCACGTCGCGTACGTCGTGCCCGTCGACCCGCACCGCACCGGACGACACGTCGTACAGCCGCGCCACGAGGTGGGTGATCGTCGTCTTGCCGGCGCCGGAAGGACCCACCAGGGCGACCATCTGACCTGGGAGCGCGGTGAAGGTGACGTCCTTGAGGACCGGGCCGTGGTCCTTGCTGTCCTGGCGCGCCACCGTCTCGAGGCTGGCCAGCGAGACCTGGTCGGCACGCGGGTAGGTGAAGGCGACGTGCTGGAACTCGATGCTGGCCGCGTCGCGGGAGAGCTCCACGGCGTCGGGACGCTCCTGGATCATCGACGGCAGGTCGAGCACCTCGAAGACCCGCTCGAAGCTGACCAGCGCCGTCATCACGTCGACCCTGACGTTCGAGAGGCCCTGGAGGGGACCGAGCAGCCGCAGGAGGAGCGTCGCCAGCGCCAGCAGGGTGCCGACGGTGAGGGTGCCGTTGATGGCGAGCAGGCCGCCGACGCCGTACACGAGCGCGGTGGCGAGCGCCGGGATGAGCATGAGGCTGGCGCTGAAGACCCGGGTGACGAAGGCGATCCGGACCCCCAGGTCGCGGACGTAGGCGGCCTTCTCGGCGAACCGCGCGTCCTCCTCGTCACGGCGCCCGAACAGCTTGAGCAGCAGCGCGCCGCCGACATTGAACCGCTCGGTCATGTTGTTGCCGAGGTCGGCGTTGCCCTGCATCTGCTCACGGGTCAGCGACGAGAGCTTGTTGCCGACCCAGCGGGAGGCGATCAGGAGGACCGGGAAGAGCAGCAGGCACAGCACGGTCACCTGCCAGCTCAGGGCGAGCATCGCCACACCGACGACGAGCACGCTGATGGAGTTGGAGACCGTGCTCGACAGCGTCGAGGTGAAGGCACGTTGGGCGCCGATCACGTCGTTGTTGAGCCGCGAGACCAGGGCCCCGGTCTGCGTGCGCGTGAAGAACGCCAGGGACATGCGCTGCACGTGGGCGAAGACCTGGGTCCTCAGGTCGTAGATCAGGCCCTCGCCGATCCTCGAGGAGAGGTAGCCCTGGAACAGCGACAGCACGGCCCCCACCACCGCCACACCGGCTATCCCCAGCGAGAGGGTGATCACGACCGTGGCGTTCCCGGCGAGGATGCCGTTGTCGACGATCCTCCTCACGAGCAGGGGCGTGACCACGACCAGCGACGCGTCGACCATCACGAAGCCGACGAAGTAGGCGATCAGCCGCCGGTGCGGCTTCGCGAAGGCGACGACCCGGCGGACCGTCTCCCGGGCGAGCTTCTGCTGCGTGACGCTGCGGTCGGTGCGCAGGTTGCGCCACGCCGGGCCCATGCCGGTGTGCATCGACAAGGTGGCTGCTCTCCGTTCCCGCCCGGGCTACCGGGCGCTGGTCCTAGTTCCCCATGAGCGCGGCGAGCTCGCGGAACCGCCGCACCTGTGCCTCACGCTCGAGGCGGCGCTGCTCCTCCAGGTCGTGCGCGAGCGCGACCTGGAGCAGGGCCTTGGTCTCGGAGACCGCGCCGTACAGCGGCGCGGTCAGCGCGGCGACCAGGTCGTCGACGGCCTGGTCGAGCTCGTCGCGAGGTACGACGGCCGTGGCCAGCCCGATGTCGCGGGCCTCCTCGGCGCCCACGGACCGGGTCGTCGCGCAGATCTCCAACGCCCTGGAGTAGCCAACCAGCTCGACCAGCGGCTTTGTTCCCGTCAGGTCGGGGACGAGGCCGAGGATGGGCTCGCGCATCGAGAACGCGACGTCGTCCGCGACCACCCGCAGGTCGCAGGAGAGGGCGAGCTGGAACCCTGCGCCGATGGCGTGTCCCTGGACGGCCGCGACCGAGACGATGTCGCTGCGGCGCAGCCAGGTGAAGCCCTCCTGGTAGGCGCTGATGGTGTCGGCGAGCTCGCCGTCGGGGAGGTCGAGCAACGACATCAGCGACGCCTCGCCCTCGATGCCGTCGGGCGTGAGCATCCGCTTGTCGAGGCCTGAGGAGAACGCGTCACCGGCGCCGCGGACGACCACGACTCTCGTGGCCGGGTCGAGGGCGTCGCCGATGGCACGCAGCGCCATCCAGGTGGCGGGCGTCTGGGAGTTCTTGCTCGCCGGGCGGTCGAGCGTGATCGTGGTGACCATCTGGTTCACCTCGAGCCGGAGCCCGGCGTGCCGGAGGACCTCGGGGTCGATCTCGGTCGCAGTCATGCGCGAAGCCTAGGCCAGCGCCACCAGGTCGGCGTACTCCTCGTTCCAGAGGTCCTCGACGCCGTCGGGGAGGATCAGGACCCGGTCGGGCTCCAGGGCGCGCACCGCACCCTCGTCGTGCGTGACCAGGATGATCGCGCCCTCGTACGCGCGGATCGCTGCCAGCACCTCCTCGCGGGAGGCTGGGTCGAGGTTGTTGGTGGGCTCGTCGAGCAGCAGCACGTTGGCGCTGGAGACGACCAGGATCGCCAGCGCCAGGCGGGTCTTCTCCCCTCCGGAGAGCACACCGGCCGGCTTGGTGGCGTCGTCGCCGCTGAACAGGAACGAGCCGAGCACGCTCCTGGCCTCGGTGTCGGTCAGCTCGGGCGCCGCCGTGCGGAGGTTCTCCAGAACGGTGCGGCCGGTGTCGAGGGTCTCGTGCTCCTGGGCGTAGTAGCCGAGCTTGAGGCCGTGGCCGGGGACGACCTTGCCGGTGTCGGGCTCGTCCACGCCCCCGAGGATGCGCAGCAGGGTGGTCTTGCCCGCGCCGTTGAGCCCGAGGATGACCACGCGGCTGCCCTTGTCGATGGCGAGGTCGACGTCGGTGAAGACCTCGAGGGAGCCGAAGGACTTGGACAGCTCGGCGGCCGTGAGCGGCGTCTTCCCGCAGGAGGCGGGCGAGGGGAACTTGATCCGCGCCACGCGGTCGGCCTTGCGCTCGGACTCGACGCCTTCGAGGAGCCGCTCCGCCCGCTTCATCATCGACTGCGCCGCCTGGGCCTTGGTGGCCTTCGCGCGCATCTTGTTGGCCTGGTCCATCAGCGTGCCGGCCTTGCGCTCGGCGTTGAGCCGCTCGCGCTTGCGGCGCCGCTCGTCGGTCTCGCGCTGGTCGAGGTAGGCCTTCCAGCCCATGTTGTAGACGTCGACCTCGGCGCGGTTGGCGTCGAGGTGGAAGACCTTGTTCACGCAGGCCTCGAGCAGCCCGACGTCGTGGCTGATCACGATCAGTCCGCCCTTGTGGGACTTCAGGAAGTCGCGCAGCCACACGATCGAGTCGGCGTCGAGGTGGTTGGTCGGCTCGTCGAGCAGCAGCGTCTCGGCGTCGGAGAAGAGGATGCGCGCGAGCTCCACGCGCCGACGCTGGCCGCCGGAGAGGGTCCGCATGGGCTGCTTCAGGATGCGGTCCTCGATGCCGAGGCTGGCCGCGATCTGTGCGGCCTCGGCCTCCGCGGCGTAGCCGCCGCCGGCGTGCAGCTCGGCGTCGGCGCGCTCGTAGCGGCGCATGCCCTTCTCGCGGCGGGTCGGGTCGGTGGAGGCCATGTCCGCCTCGGCGTCACGAAGGCGCCGCACGATGTCGTCGAGCCCGCGAGCGGAGAGGATACGGTCCTTCGCGACGACCTCGGGGTCACCGGCGCGTGGGTCCTGGGGCAGGTAGCCGACGCTCCCGGTGAGGTCGACCCGTCCCGACGCGGGCAGGCTCTCCCCGGCGAGGATGCGGGTCAGGGTGGTCTTGCCGGCGCCGTTGCGGCCGACGAGACCTACCTTGTCGCCTGAAGCGACGCGGAAGCTCACGTCCTCCATCAGCAGGCGTGCGCCCGCGCGGATCTCGAGCTGGTGAGCGGTGATCATGGAGCAGTTACCTCGACGGTGGTTGGGGGTACATCAGGCCTGGACGTGCGGGTCCGGCTCAGTCCGTCGTGCTCCTCATTCCATCTAGTCTACGAGACGGGCCCATGTGGCCCCGCAGGCGGTACGACGTCCCGCCGCTCGTCGTACGGAGGTAGCCATGCGCTTCAACCCCCAGGCCCGTCTGGACACCTCACAGGTGCAGGGCCGGCGCGGCTCCGGTGGCGCCGGACCGGGCTTCCCCACCGGCGGCGGAGGCGGCCTGAAGGTCGGCGGTGGCATCGGCGGGCTGCTCGTGCTGGTGCTGATCTTCGTCATCACCCAGTACGCCGGGGGCGGCGAGGCTCTCCCGGGAGGACCGGTCAGCGACGACCGCCCGGTCGGGACCGACAGCCAGGCGCTCACCCACTGCGGCACGGGCGCCGATGCCAACGCCGACCCGGACTGCGCCCGCGTCGCGATCGTCAACAGCATCCAGTCGTACTGGGACCAGGCGCTCCCCCAGCAGGCGGGGCGCGGCTACGACGAGGCCGTCACGGTCATGTTCTCCGACCAGGTCCGCACCGGGTGCGGGGGCGCCACCTCGGACGTGGGCCCCTTCTACTGCCCGACGGACCAGCAGGTGTACCTCGACACCACGTTCTTCGCCGACATGCTCGAGGGGCAGCTCGGTGGCCGCGGCGGAGACTTCGCCGAGGCCTACGTCCTCGCCCACGAGTACGGCCACCACGTCCAGGACCTGATCGGCACGATGGAGCGCGTGCGCACGCAGCAGGGCGCGGGCAGCGACGCGGTGCGCCTGGAGCTGCAGGCCGACTGCTACGCCGGCATGTGGGCAGGGCAAGCGACCCAGTCCACCGACGCCGGCGGACAGGCGCTGATCGAGGACCTGACCCGCCAGGACGTGGCCGAGGCCCTCGACGCCGCCCGGGCCGTGGGCGACGACAGGATCCAGAAGCGCACGTCCGGCCGGGTGGACCCTGACGCCTGGACCCACGGCTCGGCGGCGCAGCGCATGCGCTGGTTCACCGTGGGATTCGAGCAGGGCAGTCTGCGTGCCTGCGACACCTTCGCCGGCGGGGTTTGACCCGGCAAGGCGCCGTCCGTGGTCCGCTCGAGCAGCCCCCCGAGCAGCCCCCCGAGCAGCCCCCGAGCAGCCCCCGGGCGGCCGCCGTGAGTGCGGGGACGTCAGCCGCATTACGACACTCATGCGGGCCGTAGCGTTCCGCTCTTCGGACGGCAGAGGCGCCGCCGTGGCGTTCTCCTAGACTCCGGGTGTTCTTCAGTGACGAGAGAGGCCTTCCCCGTGAGCAACAAGTCAAGTCCGGCCCGTGACGCGGCGATGATCGCGGTCTTCGCAGGCGTCGTGGCCGCGCTCGGCGTGATCCCCGCCTTCGTCCCGCCCGGCTTCACCGTCCCGATCACCGCCCAGTCCCTGGGGGTCATGCTGGCGGGCGCAGTCCTCGGCGCACGTCGCGGGTCCGCCTCGCTTGCACTGCTCCTGGTTCTGGTGGCAGTCGGGCTCCCCCTCCTGGCCGGGGGGCGCGGCGGGCTGGGTTCCTTCCTGACCCCGTCGGTCGGGTTCCTCCTCGGCTGGCCGGTCGCAGCGTTCGTCATCGGCTGGCTGACCGAGCGCGGCGGCGCGCCGTACCGGCTGGCCTGGGGCGTGGTGGCCAACGTCATCGGCGGCATCGTCGTGCTCTACGCCGCCGGGATCGTGGGCATCGCGCTCGTCGGCCACATGTCGATCTGGGCCGCCACGGTCTCCACGTGGATCTTCATCCCGGGCGACCTCATCAAGGCTGTCCTTGCCGCGCTCATCGCCCGTGGCGTGCACGCGGCCTACCCGGGCCTCCTCCGCCCGCGGGCGGAGACCGAGAAGGAGCCGACGACTGTCTGACCGGGTCGTCGACGTCTCCGCGGCCACCGACCCGGTGGCCGCGGTCCTGGACGCCCACCGGCGCGGGCACCTGCTGGCGCTGCGCACCTCCGGCACCGCCGGGCGGCCACGGGCCGTCGTGCGCACAACCGACTCCTGGCTCGACGCGTTCGCCCCTGTGACCCGGCTGCTGGGGATGGACGCGGCGTCCCGGGTCTGGGTCCCCGGGCCACTGTCGAGCACGATGAACCTGTTCTCCGCCGTCCACGCGACCCACCTCGGCGCCACCCTGACCCGGACGAGCGCGGACGCCACCCACGTGGTTCTCACACCCGCGGTCCTGGCCCGGCTGCTTGCCCGCGGAGCGGACCTGACCAGCCGGCACCTGCTTGTCGCAGGTGACGTCCTCTCCCGGCCGCTCCGCGACCAGGCGCTCGCCGCGGGCGCGTCCCACGTGAGCCACTACTACGGTGCCGCGGAGCTCTCGTTCGTCGCCTGGGGCTCGCACGCCGAGGACCTGGCTGCGTTCCCCGACGTCGAGGTCCAGGCTCGCGACGGTGCGCTGTGGGTGCGCTCGCCCTACCTCTGCCTGGGGTACGACGGCGCCGACGGGCCCATGGTCGAGGACGCCAACGGGTTCGCGACCGTCGGCGACCGCGGCTACGTCCAGGACGGGCTCGTGCACATTCGAGGACGCGGCGGCGACACGGTGGTCACGGCGGGAGCCACGGTGTTCACCGGAGAGGTCGAGGACGCGCTGGAGCGCGCCACCGGCCATCGCGCGGTCGTCGTGGGTGTGCCGCACCCCGACCTCGGCGAGGTGCTCTGCTGTCTCGTTCCCGACTCCGCCGCCCAGCCTGACCTGCGCTCGGCAGCGCGGCGCACGCTCATGCCTGCTGCACGACCGCGGCGCTGGTTCGTCCTCGACGGGGAGGTACCACTCACCGAGGCCGGGAAGCTCGACCGTGCGAGGATCGTGGAGATGCTCAGCACCCTCGAAGGGGTTTCCCGCCTTGTCTGACCCTGTCGTCGTCGGCGCGGTCCGCACACCCATCGGCACGGCCGGACGGTCCCTGGCAGGCGTCGACGCGGCAGGGCTCGCCGCTCCCCTGCTGCGGCGGCTCGCCGACGCACTGCCCGACGTACCGGTGGGTGACGTGGTGCTCGGCAACTGCACCGGCCCTGGCGGCGACGTGGCGCGGGTCGCGGCGCTGACGGCAGGTCTGCCCGTCGAGGTGCCGGCGATGACCGTCGACCGGCAGTGCGGCAGCGGCCTGGCGGCCGTCGCCACCGCCGCAGCCCTCGTCCGGCAGGAGCCCGGTCTGGTCCTCGCCGGCGGCACGGAGTCACCTTCGACGGCGCCGTGGCGCTTCTGGCCTCCGGACGGCGACGAACCCATGCGACGCTTCGAGCGCGCACCGTTCGCGCCGTCCCGCCTGGGCGACCCCGACATGGGGCTCGCGGCCGACCTGCTCGCGGAGGACTCGGGCGTCTCCCGGGAGCGACAGGACGCCTACGCCGCCCGCTCCCATGCGCTCGCACACGCAGCCCGGACGGCCGGGACCTACGCCGAGGAGATCGTCCCCGTCGCAGGTGTGGAGACCGACGAGCGGCCCCGGCCCGGGCTGACCACCGACCGGCTCGCCAGGCTCAGGCCCGCCTTCCGCACCGAGGGCACGGTCACGGCCGGCAACTCTTGCGGCATCAACGACGGGGCGGCCGCAGTCGCCATCGTCGACGCGAGCACCTGGAGCCGGCTCGGGGTCCCCGGACTCCGGATCCGCGCGACCGCGACGAGCAGGCGTGGACCCGAACCGGCCCGGCATCGGCATCGTGCCCGCCGCGAAGGCCGCCCTCGCGCGTGCCGGCGTCGACCTCGGGGACATCGACGTCGTCGAGCTCAACGAGGCGTTCGCAGGACAGGTGCTTGCCTGCTGCGACGAGCTGGCCCTCGACCCGGACCGGGTGTGCGCCGAGGGAGGGGCCCTCGCCCTCGGACATCCTTGGGGCGCCTCCGGCGCGGTGCTGGTCGTGCGGCTCTTCAGCCAGATGGTGCGGCGTCCGGGTGCGCGCCTCGGCTTGGCGGCGATCGCCGTAGGCGGCGGACAGGGCGTCGCCGTCGTGGTCGAGCGCTGCGGCTGACCCCTGCCGTCGGTCGTGGCGCCGACGCTGACGCTGGTCTTCGCCGGGATGGCGCTGATGCGGCTGACTCCCGGCCTCGTCGCCAGGAGCCGCACCGGACATGCCCCGGCTCGGCGCGGGCACGCTCGGGGGCCACGGGTTCGAGCTGGACCGCAGGACACCGGGAGGTCGCCGGGGGGACGGGGCTGGACGGTGGACGCCGAGACGGCTCGAGTCGTCCACCGTGGGAGAATGAGCGCGCTCTTCCCCGACCCGCGAAGGCTGCGCCATGCCCGTGATCGACGTCCAGGGCGTCACGCACACCTACGGCCACGGCCCTGCGGAGCGGACCGTCCTCCGGGACGTGTCCATCACCCTGTCCGAGCAGCGGATCGGGATCATCGGCGCGAACGGCTCGGGCAAGTCCACGTTCGCGCGCATGCTCAACGGCCTGGTCCTGCCCACCGAGGGCAGCGTCCTCGTCGACGGACTCGACTCACGTCGACAGGGGCGGGAGCTGCGCAGGCGCGTCGGGTTCTGCTTCACCGACCCCGACGCCCAGATCGTGATGCCGACCGTGGCCGAGGACATCGCCTTCGGTCTCCGCCGGCGTGGCCTCACGAAGGACGAGGTCGCCGCCCGGGTGGAGCAGGCCCTGGAGACGTACGGGCTCGCCGGGCACGCCGACCACCCCGCTCACCTGCTCTCCGGCGGCCAGAAGCAGCTGCTCGCCCTAGCAGCGGTGCTCGTCACCGACCCCGAGGTACTCGTGCTCGACGAGCCGACCACGCTCCTCGACCTGCGGAACGCCGCCGTCGTCGACCGGGTCGTCGCACGGCTCCCCCACCAGGTCCTGCTGGTGACCCATCACCTCGACCTGCTGACCGGGTTCGACCGCGTGCTGGTCTTCCACGACAGTCGCCTGGCCTACGACGGGGAGCCGGAGGCCGCCGTTGCCCGCTACCGCGAGCTCATGGCCCGGGAGGTCATGGGGTGACGTCGCTCGGGCTCTACGTCCCCGGCACCTCGCCGGTCCACCGGGCGCGTGCCGGCACGAAGCTGCTCGCCCTGATCGCTGCCGGGGTGGTCTCGATCTTCCTCGACCACCCCTGGCAGGTCGCGGTGGCGCTGGCGCTGGCCCTGGCCGGGTACCACCTGGCGGGCTTCTCACCGGCAGTCGCGCTGCAACAGGTCCGCCGGCTGGTGTGGCTGGTCGGCATGCTCGGCCTCTTCCACGTCGTCGTCAACGGCTGGGAGCGAGCAGTCGTGTTCACGGGCGTGATCGTGCTCCTGGTGCTGCTGGCCGCCCTGGTCACCCTCACGACGCGGACCACCGCCATGGTCGACGCGCTCGTGCGGGCCCTCCGCCCCCTGCGCAGGCTCGGGGTGGACGCCGAGCGGGTCGGGCTCCTGCTCGCCCTCGGCATCCGATCGGTGCCCGTCGTCATCGGGCTCGCGGAGGAGGTCCGGGACGCCCAGCGGGCGCGCGGGCTCACCGCGAGCCCACGTGCGTTCGCGGTGCCGTTGATCGTGCGGTCCCTGCGCCACGCCGACGCGCTGGGCGACGCCCTCGTGGCCCGCGGCGTCGACGACTGAGCAACCACCCCGGACCCGGTTGGTGGGCGGTGTCGCGCCGGGCAGCACAGGCCCGGCGGGCTACCTCTCGTCGCCGGGGTCGGTCACCGACACGACGGCTGACCAGGCGTCGGCCACTGCCTGCTCCAGGACGCTCCGCCGCGGGTCGGGCACCGGGAGCCACAGGCTCGTACGGCGAGCGGCGGGCCCCGCGAGCCGGGCGTCCTCGAGGACCGCGTCCACCGCCACCCGGTCTCCCCCGCACACCAGCGCATCGACGGGACCGGCCTCACGGACCAGGATCCGGTGGGCGTGCTCGGCCGCGGCCCCGTAGGCCTGCCGCGCCTGGTTGTCCCGGCGACGGGCGAACCGCTGCTGGCTCTGCCCGCCGGCCTTCGTCCTGCCCTGCACGTGCCGCTGGCCGACCTTGGTCGCGGACGGCCGGCGGTCCGTCCCGGCGGCCACGGCGAACCCGCCCTTGCGCACGAGCAGCAGCCCCCAAGGCGCGGGGAGGCCGGTCGCCTCCTCGAACGCGGCGACGGCCGGTGCTCCGTCGTACAGCCGGTCGAACGGCAAGGCCGCCTCGGCGACCGCTCCGTCGGGAGCGGTCGCGACGAGGCGGCCTTCGTGCACGGACAGGGTGGCGGGACCTCCGTGTCGGGTCCCGAAGTTCTCGAACCACCGCACGATGCGCTCGTGCGGCACGAGCACGGTGCGGGAGCCGGTCACCTCAGACGTTGAAGCCCAGGGCGCGCAGCATCTCGCGGCCGTCGTCGGTGATCTTGTCCGGGCCCCACGGCGGCATCCATACCCAGTTGATGTGGACGTCGTTGACCAGGCCCTCGAGAGCCTGCGTGGTCTGGTCGGTGATGACGTCGGTGAGCGGGCAGGCCGCGGAGGTCAGCGTCATGTCGATGACGGCGTTGCTGCCCTCCTCGAGGTGCACGCCGTACACGAGGCCGAGGTCGACGACGTTGATCCCGAGCTCGGGGTCCACGACGTCCTTCATCGCCTCGGTGACGTCCGCCTCGGTCACCGTCGACCCACCGGCCGAACCGTCGAGGTCGACCTCGGGCAGGTCGCTGGTGTCGGTCTGGTCGGTCATGATTGCTCCTTCGATCCGGTCGCGAGGACCTGGGATGTCGCGTCCTTCCACGCCATCCATGACAGTAGTGCGCACTTCACACGAGCCGGGAACTTCGCCACCCCGGCGAACGCGATGCCGTCCTCGAGGACGTCCTCGTCGGGCTCGACGGCGCCCCTGCCCTGCATGAGGGCCTGGAACTCCTCGTGCACCGACATCGCCTCGGCGACGGACTTGCCGATGAGCAGCTCGGTCATCACCGAGGTCGCCGCCTGGCTGATCGAGCAGCCCTCAGCGTCGTAGGAGACGTCCTCCACACGCCACTGCTCGGCGTCGTCGCCCGCCTGCGTCAGGTGCACGCGCAGGGTGATCTCGTCACCGCAGGTCGGGTTCACGTGGTGCACCTCGGCCTCGTAGGGCTCGCGCAGGCCCGCGTTCAGCGGGTTCTTGTAGTGGTCCAGGATGATCTCCTGGTACAGGGAGTCAAGGTCCTGGGTCATGGCTCACTCCACCCGGAAGTACTTCTTGGTGTACTCCAACCCCTCGATGAGAGCGTCGATCTCCGCGGGCGTCGTGTAGAGGTACGACGACGCGCGAGTCGAGCTCTGCACGCCGTACCTCTTGTGCGCAGGCTTCGCGCAGTGGTGTCCCGCCCGCACCGCGATGCCGCGGGAGTCCAGCAGCTGGCTGACGTCGTGGGGATGGATCCCCTCGATCTCGAAGGAGATCGCGCCGCCGCGCTGCTCGTGGGACGTCGGCCCGAGGACGGACAGCCCGCGCACGGTCGAGAGACCCTCGAGCGCGTAGCGGGTGATCGCCTCCTCGTGGGCGCGGACCTGGTCCATGCCGATGGCCGAGAGATAGTCGACCGCGGCACCCAGACCGACCGCCTCAACGATGGGTGGCGTCCCGGCCTCGAACTTGTGCGGGATGCCGGCGTACGTCGAGCGCTCCATCGACACGGTGGTGATCATCTCGCCGCCACCGAGGAACGGGGGCAGCTGCTCGAGCAGCTCACGCCGTCCCCAAAGAACACCGAGCCCGGTGGGGCCGACGACCTTGTGGGCGGTGAAGGCGAGGAAGTCCGCGCCGGACGCCACGACGTCGACGGGCATCTGCGGGACCGCCTGGGAGGCGTCGACGACCACGACCGCACCGACCTCGTGCGCCCGGTCGGCGATCGCACGGACCGGGTTGACAGTTCCGAGCATGTTCGACACCCAGGTCAGCGAGACGACCTTCGTGCGCTCGGTGATCAGCTCGTCGATGTTCGACAGGTCCAGGTGACCGTCGTCGGTGAGCCCGAACCAGCGCAGGGTCGCTCCCTTGCGCTCGGTGGCCAGCTGCCAGGGCACGATGTTGGAGTGGTGCTCCATCTCGGTGATGACGACCTCGTCGCCCTCACCGATCTCGAGCGGCCCCGTCGCCCAGGCCATCGTGTTGGCCACCAGGTTCAGCGCCTCGGAGGCGTTCTTGGTGAAGATCACCTCGTCGCGCGACGGCGCCCCGATGAACGCGGCCACCTTGTCGCGGGACTCCTCGAAGGCCGCCGACGCCTCGGCACCCACCTGGTGCATGGCACGGGCGACGTTCGCGTTGTGACGCTCGAGGTGGTCGACCATCGCGTCGATGACCACCTGCGGCTTCTGCGAGGTGTTGGCGCTGTCGAGGTAGACCAGCGGCATCCCGTCGGCGAGGGTGCGCGACAGGATCGGGAAGTCCGCCCGGATCAGGTCGAGACCGGGCAGCAGGCCAGGGAGCGACACCGCCCCCGTCGACTCGGTCCCTGCGGCGGATGAGGTCATCAGGTCGTCGCACCTGCCTTGACGTACTTGTCGTAGCCCTCGGCCTCGAGCTGCTCGGCGAGCTCGGGACCGCCCTCCTCGGCGATCCTGCCGTCGACGAAGACGTGCACGAAGTCGGGCGTGATGTAGCGCAGGATGCGCGTGTAGTGGGTGATCAGCAGGACACCGCGGTCGCCCTGCTGCCGGAACCGGTTGACGCCCTCGGAGACGATCCGCAGCGCGTCGATGTCGAGGCCGGAGTCGGTCTCGTCGAGCACCGCGACCTTCGGGTTCAGCAGCTCGAGCTGGACGATCTCGTGACGCTTCTTCTCACCGCCGGAGAAGCCCTCGTTGACGTTGCGCTGCGCGAAGGCGGGGTCCATCGAGACCTGCTCCATGGCGGCGTTGACGTCCTTGATCCAGGTGCGCAGCTTCGGCGCCTCACCGTCGACCGCGGTCTTGGCGGTGCGCAGGAAGTTGGCTACCGAGACACCCGGGACCTCGACCGGGTACTGCATGGCGAGGAAGAGCCCCGCGCGGGCGCGCTCGTCCACGGTCATCTCGAGCACGTCGACCCCGTCGAGCAGCACGCTGCCGCGGGTGACGGTGTACTTCGGGTGCCCCGCGATCGAGTAGGCCAGGGTGGACTTGCCGGACCCATTAGGCCCCATGATCGCGTGGGTCTCGCCGTCCTTGATGATCAGGTCGACGCCCTTCAGGATCTCCTTCGGGCCGTTCTCGGTGTCGACGCTGACGTGCAGGTCGCGAATCTCCAACGTGGGCATGTGTCTCTTCGTTCCTTCGTGTCGTGGTCAGTTCGGGGCTGTGGCTCGGGCCGGCGGTCGTTCAGTAGGGGGCGTTGACATCGACGAGGACGTCGTCGCCCTCGACCTTCACGGGGTAGATCGCCACCGGCTCGGTCGCCGGCAGGTTGGTCGGCTTGCCGGTGCGCAGATCGAACATCGACCCGTGCAGCCAGCACTCGATCTGGTCCCCCTCGACCTCGCCCTCGGAGAGCGCGATCGACGCGTGGGAGCACTCGTCGTAGATCGCGTACCAGTCGTCCTCGTCACGCACGACCGCCACCGCGACACCGTCGACCGAGGCCGCCAGCGCTGTGCCGGGCGGGACGTCTGCGACGGCGCAGGCTCGCTGGAAGGTCATGCCGACACCACCGGGCTGCCGACGTTCTTCTCCAGCTCGGCCTCGACCGTGGCCAGCAGCCGCTCCTCGAGCGCGGGGACGCCGATCTTCTTGATGATGTCGGCGAAGAAGCCGTGCACGACGAGCCTGCGGGCCTCGGAGGCGTCGATGCCGCGCGACTGGAGGTAGAACAGCTGCTGGTCGTCGAACCTACCGGTGGTCGACGCGTGACCGGCGCCCTCGATCTCCCCGGTCTCGATCTCCAGGTTGGGCACCGAGTCCGCGCGGCAGCCGTCGGTGAGGACGAGGTTGCGGTTCGACTCGTAGGTCTCGATGCCCTCGGCCACCTTGCGGATCAGCACGTCGCCGATCCACACCGCGTGGGCACCTTCGCCCTGGAGCGCGCCCTTGTAGTCCACGTTGCTGCGCGTGCGCGGCGCGTTGTGGTCGACGAACAGCCGGTGCTCGAGGTGCTGTCCGGCGTCGGCGAAGTACAGGCCGAGCAGCTCGGCCTCGCCGCCGGGCCCGTCGTAGACGACCTCGGTGTTGTGCCGCACCAGGCCGCCGAAGCTGATCGCGGAGTGCCGCACGGAGGCGTCGCGTCCCACCCGGATCGCGTCACGACCGAGGTGCACCGCCTCGTCGTCCCAGTCCTGGATGGTCACCGCGGTGACCTGCGCGCCGTCGCCGACGAGCAGGGACGTGGTGGCGGCGTAGCGGGCAGCACCGGTGTGCTCGAGCACGACGGCGGCCTTCGCGTGGCGACCCACCTGGACCACCAGGTGACCCCACACGAGGTCCTCGGGCGTAGAGCCGTGCAGGTTCAGCACGATCGGCTCGGTCAGCTCGACCTCGGCGGGTACGTCGAGCAGCATCACGCCACCGGCGTTCGCGACGGCCAGCGCCGAGGGACGGTCGGCCGGCATCATCTCGCCGAGCTCACGCGCCTCCTCGGCCGAGATCTCCCGCAGGGTTACGCCCTCGGGCAGCTCGGTCTTCCAGGTCAGACGCGCGTCGGAGGCCTCGCCCTCGAGGATCCCGCGCAGCCGCTTGAGCGGCGTGAACCGCCAGATCTCCTCGCGCCCGGTCGGTACCGGGTGATCCGCGAGGTCGTACGACGGCGTCGGGTGGAGGTGGCTCGCGACCTTGTCGCTCGTCTCGATCGCCTGCGAGACGTTCGGGCTGTCAGTAACTGTCACTTCTTCGCTTTCGATGTCTGGGCTCGGTGGAGTCTGATGGTCTGGCTCAGGGGGTGGCCGGAGCGACGGCCCCCGCGAGGAGGGTCACGGGGCTTGGCCGCGGCGGCGCCGTACCAGGCCGGCCACCGCGGAGCCTCGGCGCCGACGCGCCGCCCCAGCGACCGCGGGGGTCGGCGTGCAGGCCGTCGCAGGTGGCCACCCGGAGCATCAGCCGACAGCCCCCTCCATCTGCAGCTCGATCAGTCGGTTGAGCTCAAGGGCGTACTCCATCGGCAGCTCCTTGGCGATCGGCTCGACGAAGCCGCGCACGATCATCGCCATGGCCTCGTCCTCCTCCATGCCCCTGCTCATCAGGTAGAAGAGCTGGTCGTCGCTGACCTTGGACACGGTCGCCTCATGCGCCATCGACACGTCGTCCTCACGCACATCGACGTAGGGGTAGGTGTCGGAGCGGCTGATCTGGTCGACGAGCAAGGCGTCGCACTTGACCACGCTGGCGGAGTGCTCGGCGCCCTCGTTGACCTGCACGAGCCCGCGGTACGACGTACGGCCTCCGCCGCGCGCGACCGACTTGGAGATGATCGAGCTCGAGGTGTTCGGCGCGGCGTGCACCATCTTGGCGCCGGCGTCCTGGTGCTGGCCCTCGCCCGCGAACGCGATGGAGAGGGTCTCACCCTTGGCGTGCTCGCCCATGAGGTACACGGCCGGGTACTTCATCGTCAGCTTGGACCCGATGTTGCCGTCGACCCACTCCATGGTGGCGCCGGCCTCGCAGGTCGCACGCTTGGTGACGAGGTTGTAGACGTTGTTCGACCAGTTCTGGATGGTCGTGTAGCGGCAGCGGCCACCCTTCTTCACCACGATCTCGACGACCGCGGAGTGCAGGGAGTCCGAGCTGTAGATCGGGGCGGTGCAGCCCTCGACGTAGTGCACGTACGCGTCCTCGTCGACGATGATGAGGGTGCGCTCGAACTGGCCCATGTTCTCGGTGTTGATCCGGAAGTAGGCCTGCAGCGGGATGTCGACGTGGACGCCCTTCGGCACGTAGATGAACGAGCCGCCGGACCACACGGCGGTGTTCAGGGCGGCGAACTTGTTGTCGCCCACCGGGATGACGGTGCCGAAGTACTCCTCGAAGATCTCCGGGTGCTCGCGCAGCGCGGTGTCGGTGTCGAGGAAGAGCACGCCCTGCTCCTCGAGGTCCTCACGGATGGCGTGGTAGACGACCTCGGACTCGTACTGGGCGGCGACACCCGCCACGAGCCGCTGCTTCTCGGCCTCGGGGATGCCGAGCTTGTCGTAGGTGTTCTTGATGTCCTCGGGCAGGTCCTCCCAGCTGGTGGCCTGCTTCTCCGTGGACCGCACGAAGTACTTGATGTTGTCGAAGTCGATGCCGTCGAGCTCGCCGCCCCAGGTCGGCATCGGCTTGCGGTGGAAGAGCTTGAGGCCCTTCATGCGCAGGTCGAGCATCCACTGCGGCTCGTCCTTCTTGGCCGAGATGTCGGACACGACCTCCTCGTTGAGGCCGCGTCGCGCCGAGGCGCCGGCCTCGTCGCGGTCGGCCCAGCCGAACTCGTAGCGGCCGATGCCCTCGAGCTCGGGGTTGCGCTGGTCGATCGTGGTCATGTGATCCTCAACCTCTCGTGTGACGAGACAGACGTGCGGGGGACTTCGCGGCAGGGTCGGTGCCCTGGATCGTGCTGGGAATGCAGGTGGTGCAGACCCCGTCGCCGTGCGCGATGGTGGCCAGGCGCTGCACGTGGCGCCCGAGAAGACGGCTGATGGCCTCCGTCTCGGCCTCGCACAGCTGGGGGAACTCGTGGGCGACGTGCGCAACGGGGCAGTGCTGCTGGCACAGCTGCTCACCGACGGGGCCCTCGCGGACCGAGGCGGCGTAGCCACCCTGAGTCAACGCCTCCGCGACCGCTTCCGCGGCGCTGAGCCCGGGCTTGCGGTCGAGGACCTCGTGGTAGTCGGCCTCGAGGCTCTCGACGCGACGACGAGCGAACTCCTTGACCGCGGACTCGCCGCCGGTCTCGGCGAGGAACCGGAGAGCCTGTGCGGCCAGGTCGTCGTACTGCTGGTCGAACCGGTCCCGGCCGACCTCGGTGAGCGCGAAGACCTTCGCAGGCCGGCCACGACCGCGTGAACCGCCGGCGCGCGGCTCCCGCGCCTCGACCGCCCTCTCGGCCATCAGGTGGTCGAGATGGCGACGCACGGCCGCGGGGGTGAGGTCGAGCCGCTCCGCGAGCGCAGCTGCGGTGCTCGGTCCGTTCTCGAGGATCGAGCGGGCCACCCGCTCACGGGTCGGCGCATCCCCACCGCGCGGAGCGGTGTCCAGGGGTGTGCCGTCGAATTCCACAACACCAGTGTGCCGATATTTGCCGGATCCTTTCAAATAAGGTCGCCCTAACCTCCTGCCGGGCGGCGCCGAACGGGTTGTGAGCGAGGTCGCACCGCATCCACCCGAACGACCCGGGCTGGGAGTCGAAACCTAGAATCCAGTCGTGTCCTCCCCCGTGCCCGACCTCTCCCCTGACGCGCCCGCCGTGGTCGTGCAGGACCTCACCATGAGGTACGGCGACACCCTCGCCGTCGACAGGCTCTCCCTGGAGGTCGCGCGCCACAGCATCACCGCCGTCCTCGGCCCCAACGGCGCGGGCAAGACCACCACGCTGGAGACCTGCGAGGGCTACCGCCGGCCGCAGCAGGGCAGCGTGCGCGTGCTCGACATGGACCCGCAGGCCCAGCGCCGCGACCTGCTCCCACGCATCGGGGTCATGCTCCAGAGCGGAGGAGCCTGGTCGGGGGTCCGCGCCGTCGAGATGCTGCGCCACATGGCGGCCCTGCACGCCCACCCGCTCGACGTCGACATGCTCGTGGAGCGGCTCGGCCTCGCGTCCTGCGGCCGGACGCCGTACCGGCGGCTCTCGGGCGGCCAGCAGCAGCGGCTGGCCCTCGCCATGGCGATCGTGGGCCGCCCCGAGCTGGTCTTCGTCGACGAGCCGACCGCGGGCATGGACCCCCAGGCGCGCCGGGCGACCTGGGAACTGCTGGAGGAGCTGCGCGCCGACGGCGTGACCATCGTGCTCACCACGCACTACATGGACGAGGCCGAGCGCCTCGCCGACACCATCCACGTGATCGACCGCGGCAGCCTGATCGCCTCGGGCAGCCCCTTCGACCTCACTCGCGGGAGCGGTCAGAGCACGATCCGCCTGGTCGTGACCGAGCCGTTCCCTCCGGGCGCCCCCGCGTCGCTGCAGCAGGCTCTCGGTCCCCTGACCGAAGTGAGCGCGGTCAACGAGCAGAGCCTGCTGATCACCGGGCCCGCCGACGCCAGCACCCTGGCGACCGTGTCGTCGTGGTGCGAGACCCACGACGTGCTGCCCGAGTCGCTCGCCCTGGGACAGCGCACCCTCGAAGACGTCTTCTTGCAGCTCACCGGCCGGGAGATGACCCCATGACCACCACACCTCACGCCACCGGGACCTTCACCCCGCGTCCCGGGAGCGCTCCTCTGTCCGCCCAGGTGCTGGCGCAGTCGCGGATGGAGACGAAGCTGCTGCTGCGCAACGGCGAGCAGCTGCTCCTGGCCGTCGTCATCCCGGTCATCGTCCTGGTGGGCGGGGTGCTCGCCGCCGACCACATCGGCGTCCACTTCCCCGCCGGCGTCGTGGACACGCTGACGCCCGGCGTCCTCGCCCTCGCCGTGATGTCGACGAGCTTCACCTCGTTGGCCATCGCGACCGGGTTCGAACGGCGGTACGGCGTGCTCAAGCGTCTCGGCGCGTCGCCGCTCCCACGCTCCGGCCTGCTCCTGGGCAAGGTCGGCTCCCTCCTGGTCGTCGAGGCGCTGCAGGTCGTCGTCATCGGGGCGGTTGCCTGGCTCCTGGGCTGGTCGCCGACCCCTGGCGGCCCCGTCGGTGTCCTGGCGGCGGGGCTGGTCGTGCTGCTCGGCACGGCGGCGTTCGCGTCCCTCGGCCTCTTCCTCGCCGGCACCCTCCGGGCCGAGGCGACCCTGGCGGCGGCCAACCTGGTGTACCTGCTGCTCATGGCCGGGGGCGCGGTGGTGATCCCCTCGACGAGCTACGGCGTGATGTCGCCCGTCGTGACCCTGCTGCCCTCCGGTGCGCTCGGCGACGGGCTACGCGCTGCCCTGCTCGACGGCGCCCTGCCCGTCGTACCCCTGCTCGTCCTGGCCGTCTGGGCCGCGGCCGGCACCTTCCTGACCGCGAGGACCTTCACGTGGGAGTGACCCAGAAGATGCCGGCCACCGACCGACCGCGGGCCGCTTGGGCCGCTCGCTGGATGCAGCCCCTGGCCGTGACGAGCCTCGCGGTGAACATCCTCATCGTCGTCACCGGCGGCGTCGTGCGGCTGACCGCCTCGGGACTGGGCTGTCCGACCTGGCCACGGTGCACGGACGAGTCGTTCGTCCCCCACGGAGCGCTCGGCTGGCACGGCGCCATCGAGTTCGGCAACCGGATGGTGACGTTCCTCCTCGCCGCCGTCGCGATCGCGACGTTCGTCGCCGCGGTGAACTACGGGCGGCGCTCCGTCGTCCGCCTCGCTGTCGTCCTGGCCCTCGGAGTCCCCGCCCAGGCCGTCGTCGGCGGTGTCACGGTGCTGACCGACCTCAATCCGTGGGTGGTCGCCTTCCACCTGCTGGTGTCCATGGCGATGATCGGTGTCGCGGTCGTCCTCCTGCGACGGCTGCACGAGGGCGACGGCCCGGCGCTGCCGAGCGTGCCGGGCCCGGCGTACTGGCTCGCGCGCAGCACGTTCGCCGCCGGCTGGGTGGTTCTCTACCTGGGCACGGTCGTCACCGGCAGCGGCCCGCACGCCGGAGACCTGGAGGCACCCCGCAACGGGCTCGACCCCGCCGCGGTCAGTCAGCTCCACACCGATGCGGTGTTCCTGCTCGTCGGCCTCACGGTCGGTTCCCTGTTCGCACTGAGGGCTGTGGACGCCCCCGCTCGCGCAGTGAGGGCCGCGACCGTGCTGCTCGGCCTCGAGCTGGCGCAGGGGCTGGTGGGCTTCGTGCAGTACTTCACCGGGCTTCCTGTCGTCCTGGTGGGCCTGCACCTGCTGGGATCCGCGCTGGTGTCGGCCGCCATCACCTGGCTGCTCGTCGAGGTCCGCGAGCGTGCGCTGGTCCAAACCGCCGGGACCGTGTCCAGCGGCCCCGACGCGGCGGAGACGGACCCCGAGCGCGCTGTGTGACGTCGTGGGGCTTCCGCCGGCTACGACCGCTCGGGGAGCCTTGCGGCCTCCCGGAGCCGGGCGAACTCGGCAGCCAGTTCGGCGGCCGACCAGTGCGCGTTGAGGCCGCTGGGGTTGGGGAGCAGCCAGACCCGACTCTCCCCCAGCCTCTCCGACTGGGGACCGACCGTCGCACCGGGGCGGCGGAAGGACGTCCGATAGGCGCCGATCCCCACCACTGCCAGCCACCGCGGACCCAGCTCCGCGACCTTCGCCAGGAGCTCCTCTCCCCCGGCGATCAGCTCCTCGCGGGTGAGCTCGTCGGCCCGCGCGGTGGCCCGCGACGCGACGTTCGTGATGCCCAGGCCGTAGCCGGGCAGCTCGTCCTGCTCCTCCGGCCGCAGTCGGCGAGGCGTGAAGCCTGACCTGTGGAGCGTCGGCCAGAAGCGGTTGCCGGGCCGGGCGAAGTGCCGACCGGTCGCCGCCGACCACAGCCCCGGGTTGATCCCGCTGAAGAGCACCACGAGCCCGGGCGCGACGACGTCGGGGATCGTGCGGTCCCGGGCCGCCTCGAGCTCATCGGGGGTCGGGCTCGTCCGACCAGGACCGGTCAGAAGGACAGCAGCGGGTCGAGCGCCACGGCGACGAACAGCAGCGAGAGGTACATGTTCGACCAGTGGAAGAGCCGCATCGGCTTGACGTCGCTGAGGTTCTCGCTCCGCGCGGCCCGACGCTCCATCAGATGTGCCTCGACGAGGAAGCCGCCGCCCAGCACGATGGCAGCCGCCGGGTAGAACCAGCCGGTGCCGGCCACCGGCCACAGCAGCAGCGAGGTGGCCACCATCACGTAGGAGTAGACCAGGATCTGCCGCGCCACCGATCGGGCCGACGCGACGACGGGCAGCATCGGCACGTCCACCTTCGCGTAGTCCTCGCGGTAGCGCAGAGCCAGCGCCCAGGTGTGCGGAGGCGTCCAGAAGAAGACGACCAGGAAGAGGATCACCGGGGGCCAGGCCAGCTCGTTCGTGACCGCGGTCCAGCCGATGAGCGCCGGGAAGCAGCCGGCCAGGCCGCCCCAGACGATGTTCTGGGTGGTGCGTCGCTTGAGCACCATCGTGTAGACGAGCACGTAGAAGGCGTTGGCGCCGAGCGCGAGCCAGGCCGAGAGCCAGTTGACCCAGAGGCCCAGCACCAGAGTGGAGACCACGGCCAGGGTCAGGCCGAACACCGTCGCGGCCCCGGGACTGACGATGTGCCGCGGCAGCGCCCGCCGGCGGGTCCGGCGCATCTGCTCGTCGATGTCCCGGTCGTAGACGCAGTTGAGAGCGCTCGCGCTCCCCGCCGACAGAGTGCCGCCGATCACGGTGGCGACGACGAGACCGAGCTCGGGAACGCCACGCGCTGCGAAGAACATCACAGGGACTGTCGTCAGGAGGAGCAGCTCGATGACCCGCGGCTTCATCAGGCCGACGTAGGCGGCGACGACGTCACGGATCCTTGCACGGCCCGTCTCCGGCGTCCGCGCAGAGACGTGGGGTTCGACGGCCGTCACGAAAACCTCGAGTTCGACGATTGCAGGGGAGCCTCTCAGGCTAGGCAGAGTCTAGTCGCAGCAGCGCCAGGACAGGTCATCGGGCAAGCCAGGGACGGTGTGCATCTGCTCACCGCCCCTGAGTAGGCTCAGAGGGACCCCCTGATACACATGAGAGGAACCTCGGCGCGTGAGCACTGCCCAGACTGCCCTGGAATGGACCGACCTGGACCGCCGGGCGGTGGACACGGCCCGCGTCCTGGCCATGGACTCGGTGCAGAAGGTCGGCAACGGCCACCCCGGCACCGCGATGGCCCTCGCCCCGGCGGCCTACATGCTGTTCCAGAAGCGCATGCGGCACAACCCGGCCGACCCAGCGTGGGCAGGTCGCGACCGCTTCGTCCTCTCCGCGGGCCACAGCAGCATCACCCTCTACACCCAGCTCTTCCTCGGCGGCTTCGGCCTCGAGCTCGACGACCTCAAGTCGTTGCGCACCTGGGGCAGCAAGACCCCGGGTCACCCGGAGCACGGCCACACCGCCGGCGTCGAGACCACCACCGGCCCCCTGGGGCAGGGTGTGGCGAACGCGGTGGGCATGGCGATGGCGGCCCGGCGCGAGCGCGGTCTTCTCGACCCCGACGCAGCGGCGGGCACCAGCCCCTTCGACCACCACGTCTACGCGATCTGCAGCGACGGGGACCTGGAGGAGGGCGTGAGCGGTGAGGCGTCCTCGCTCGCGGGCCACCAGCGGCTGGGGAACCTCACCCTGATCTACGACGACAACCGGATCTCCATCGAGGGCGACACCGACATCGCCTTCAGCGAGGACGTCGCCAAGCGCTACGAGGCCTACGGCTGGCACGTGCAGACCGTGGACTGGACCAACGGCGGCACGGAGTACGCCGAGGACGTCGACGGCCTCTGGGCAGCCCTCGACGCCGCGGAGCACGTCACCGACCGTCCCAGCATGATCGTGCTGCGGACGATCATCGCCTGGCCCGCGCCGAACGCCCAGAACACCGGCGCCTCGCACGGCTCCGCGCTCGGCGAGGACGAGGTGGCCGCAACGAAGAAGATCCTCGGCTTCGACCCAGCCGAGACCTTCGAGGTTCCCGACGAGGTGCTGGACCACACCCGCCTCGCGGTGGACCGCGGCAAGAGGGCCGGGGCAGCCTGGCAGGAGGACTTCGACGCCTGGGCGCAGGCGAACCCCGAGCGCAAGGACCTCCTCGAGCGGATGCGGACGCGGACCCTGCCGATGGGCTGGGACGCCGACCTCCCCTCGTTCGACGCGGACGAGAAGGGCGTGGCGACCCGCAAGGCCTCCGGTGGAGTGCTTTCGGCGATCGCGCCGAGCCTCCCCGAGCTGTGGGGCGGCTCGGCCGACCTCGCCGGCTCCAACAACACCACCCCCAAGGGCGAGCCGTCCTTCATCCCCGAGGAGTGCTCGACCACCGACTTCTCCGGCAACCCGTTCGGCCGCGTGCTGCACTTCGGGATCCGCGAGCACGCCATGGGCGCCATCATGAACGGCGTCACGCTGCACGGTGGCACGCGCATCTACGGCGGGACCTTCCTGGTCTTCTCCGACTACATGCGCCCCGCCGTGCGACTGGCGGCGCTGATGCAGCTGCCCGTGACCTACGTCTGGACCCACGACTCGATCGGCCTCGGCGAGGACGGCCCGACCCACCAGCCGGTCGAGCACCTCGCCGCACTCCGCGCCATCCCCGGTCTCGACGTGGTCCGCCCGGCAGACGCGAACGAGACTGTGGCGGCGTGGAAGGCCGTCCTCGAGCACAACGACCGTCCCGCAGGGCTGGCGCTGACCCGGCAGAACGTCCCGGTCTTCCCGCGCGGCACCGACGGCGACGGTGAGCAGTGGGGCGGCACCGACGGAGTGAGCAAGGGCGGCTACGTGCTGCTCGACGCGCCCGACGGCTCGCCCGACGTGGTCCTCGTGGCCACCGGCTCCGAGGTCCAGCTCGCCGTCGCGGCCCGCTCGGCGCTCGCGGAGAAGGGCGTGGCGGCCCGGGTCGTCTCGATGCCCTGCCGTGAGTGGTTCGACACTCAGGACCAGGCCTACCGCGACAGCGTTCTGCCGCCGACCGTCAAGGCGCGCGTGAGCGTCGAGGCCGGTGTCGCGCAGGGTTGGCGTGAGGTCGTGGGTGACCACGGCCGGATCGTCTCGCTCGAGCACTTCGGCGCGTCGGCGGACTATGCCACGCTGTTCCAGCAGTTCGGGATCACCGCCGAGGCCGTCGTACTCGCCGCCGAGGAGAGTATCCGCGCGGCCAACGGGTAGGTCACCGAGGCCGGCACCGCACAGCAGTCTCCGAGCTCAGGTCAGGCCCTGAGCATCGCCACACGGGAGGAAGAAGATGTCCGAACGACTCAAGGCACTGGCGGAGGCGGGCGTCTCCATCTGGCTCGACGACCTCTCGCGAGAGCGGATCGAGACGGGGAACCTCGCCGACCTCGTCGAGCAGCACTCCGTGGTGGGGGTGACCACGAACCCCACCATCTTCGCGTCGGCACTCAGCGACGGCGAGCGCTACGACACGCAGGTCCGCGACCTCGCGCAGGCGGGCGCTGACATCGACGCCGCGGTCTTCGAGCTGACAACGCACGACGTGCGCGAGGCCTGCGACATCATGCACGAGACGTGGAAGCGCACCGACGGGGTCGACGGTCGGGTGTCGATCGAGGTCCCCCCGGGTCTGGCCTTCGACACCGAGGGCACCATCGCCGCGGCGAAGCGGCTCTGGACCGCGGTGGACCGGCCCAACCTGCTGATCAAGATCCCGGCCACCGTCGAGGGGCTGCCGGCCATCTCCGCGGTGCTCGGCGAGGGCATCAGCGTCAACGTCACCCTCATCTTCGGCCTCGACCGATACCGCGGCGTGATGGAGGCCTACCTCGAGGGCCTGGAGCGGGCGGCAGCCAACGGGCACGCGCTGTCCGAGATCCACTCCGTGGCCTCCTTCTTCGTCTCGCGCGTCGACACGGAGGTGGACAAGCGTCTCGAGGCCTCCGGCGCGGCAGACGCCCCGGAGCTCCTGGGCAGGGCAGGCATCGCGAACGCCCGTCTTGCCTACCAGCAGTTCGAGGAGGTGTTCGGCGGCGAGCGGTTCCAGGCGCTCGCGAAGCAGGGTGCACACGAGCAGCGCCCGCTCTGGGCCTCCACCGGGGTCAAGAACCCCGACTACGACGACACGATGTACGTCTCCGAGCTCGTGGTGACCGGCGTGGTGAACACCATGCCGGAGAAGACGATGAACGCCTTCGCCGACCATGGTCAGGTCCGCGGCGACACCATCACTCCTCGGTACGCCGATGCGCGTCAGGTCATGGAGCGCCTCGAGTCCGCCGGCATCCACTACGACGACGTCATCGCCACCCTGGAACGCGAGGGCGTCGAGAAGTTCGTCACCTCCTGGGACGAGCTGGTGGAGACCGTCCGCGCGAACCTCGAGGGCGAGGCCCGGTGAGCCAGGCGCTCGAGGTCGCCGCCACCGGTGCCGCCGCGGAGGCCGTCACCGCCTGGGTCCCGAAGCTCGTCAGCGCCCGGTTCGCCAGCCGACTCTTCGACCGCGACGCGACCCTGTGGGGAGATGCCGCGGAGGCCGAGGCGTCGATCCGGCTCGGCTGGGTCGGGCTGCACCGCACCTCGCGGCCACTGGTGGGTGCGGTGAACGCGCTGCGCAGCGAGCTCGAGGACGAGGGGATCACCCGCGTCGCACTGTGCGGCATGGGCGGCTCGTCGCTGGCGCCGGAGGTCGTCTGCGCCACGCACGGCGTCGAGCTGACCGTGGTCGACTCCTCCCACCCCGAACAGGTGCGTTCCGCCATCGGCGACCGGCTCGCGAGCACGGTCGTCGTGGTCTCGAGCAAGTCCGGTTCGACGGTCGAGACCGACTCGCAGCGCCGCGCCTTCGAGGAGGCGTTCCGGCAGGCCGGGCTCGACCCGACCCGCCACATGGTGATCGTGACCGACCCGGGCAGCCCCCTGGACTCGCAGTCCCGCGAAGCCGGTTTCCGGGTGATCAACGCCGACCCGAACGTCGGAGGCCGGTACTCCGCCCTCACCGCATTCGGTCTCGTCCCGAGTGGGCTGGCCGGTGCGGACATCGAGGCTCTGCTCGACGAGGCCGACGAGGTGGCGGACCTGCTCGCCGAGGATGACGAGGCCAACCCCGGTCTTCGCCTCGGTGCCGCCATGGCAGGCACCGATCCGCTGCGCGACAAGCTCGTCCTCGCCGAGGACGGCTCCGGCCTGACGGGTTTCGCCGACTGGGCGGAGCAGCTGATCGCCGAGAGCACCGGCAAGAACGGCACAGGAGTGCTTCCGGTCGTCGTCGCGAACCCGCAGGCCCCGGAGGTAACGACCAGGGCCCAGGACGAGACCGTTGCCCGGCTCACGGCGGGCGTCGAGCTCGAGGACGTCGAGGGAAGCGCCGCCGACGGCTCCGACCTGTGGGTCAGCGGCAGCCTCGGCGCCCAGCTCCTCCTGTGGGAGGTGGCCACGGCTGTGGCCGGCCACATCCTCAGCATCGACCCGTTCGACCAGCCCGACGTCGAGAGCGCCAAGAAGGCGGCACGCGCCCTGCTGGAGCAGCCCCCCTCGCCCGAGGCGCCGGCGCTGACCGACGGGTCCGTCGAGATCCGGGTGCCGGGCGAACGCGCATGGCTGGACGGTGCAGCGGACCTCACGTCCGCGGTCGACGCACTCCTGGCCCAGCTCGACGAGGACCGCGGGTACGTCGCAGTGATGGCCTACCTCGACCGCCCGGCACTGCCGGAGCTGGAGGACGTTCGCAGAACCCTGGCCGAGCGGGTACGCCGTCCGGTGACCTTCGGCTGGGGTCCCCGGTTCCTGCACTCCACCGGGCAGTTCCACAAGGGCGGACCGGCCGTCGGTGTCTTCATCCAGGTCACGGACGCGCCACGCGAGGACCTCGCGGTGCCGGGCCGCGACTACACGTTCGGCACCCTCGTCGGAGCGCAGGCGGCCGGCGACGCGCAGGTGCTCACCGAGCACGGACGGCCGGTGCTCCGGATCCACCTGACCGACCTCGAGGACGGCGTCCGGCGACTCCGGGAGGCTCTGGCGTGACGAACCCCCTGCGCGTCCCGCAGGACCGCCGCCTGCCCAAGATCGCCGGGCCGAGCAGCCTGGTCATCTTCGGAGTCACCGGTGACCTGGCGCGCAAGAAGCTCATGCCTGCGGTGTACGACCTCGCCAACCGCGGGCTGCTCCCGCCGGGATTCTCCCTCGTCGGCTTCGCCCGGCGCGACTGGGCCGACCAGGACTTCGCCCAGATCGTGCACGACTCGGTCCGCGAGTATGCGCGCACCGAGTTCCGGGAGGAGGTGTGGCGCCAGCTCGCCGAGGGGTTCCGGTTCGTCCCGGGCGACTTCAACGACGACAACGCCTTCGAGGTCCTCAAGAAGACGGTCGAGGAGCTCGACCAGGAGCGCGGCACCGGCGGCAACCACGCTTTCTACCTGTCCATCCCGCCGCGGTTCTTCGCCGACGTGATCGGACAGCTCAAGGAGCACGGGCTGGCGACGCCGAGCGGGGACTCCTGGCGCCGCGTCGTGGTCGAGAAGCCGTTCGGCTCGGACCTGAAGACCGCGCGCGAGCTCAACAACATCATCTCCGAGGTGTTCCCGCCCGAGTCGGTCTTCCGGATCGACCACTACCTCGGCAAGGAGACCGTCCAGAACATCCTGGCGATGCGTTTCTCCAACACGCTCTTCGAGCCGATCTGGAACTCCAACTACGTCGACCACGTGCAGATCACCATGGCCGAGGACATCGGCATCGGCGGCCGCGCCGGCTACTACGACGGCATCGGCGCCGCCCGCGACGTGATCCAGAACCACCTCATCCAGCTCATGGCGCTCACCGCCATGGAGGAGCCCACCTCCTTCGACGCCAAGAACCTGCGGGTGGAGAAGCAGAAGGTGCTCGAGTCCGTCGTGCTGCCCAAGCGCCTCGACCTCACCACGGCACGCGGCCAGTACACCGAAGGCTGGGCCGGCGGCGTCAAGGTGCCCGGGTACAAGCAGGAGCAGGACATCCCCCAGAGCTCGCGCACCGAGACGTTCGCGGCGATCACCCTGAACATCGAGTCGCGCCGCTGGGCCGGGGTCCCCTTCTACATCCGCACGGGCAAGCGGCTCGGTCGCAGGGTCACCGAGGTCGCGGTGGTCTTCAAGAGGGCGCCGCACCTGCCGTTCAACGACACCTCCACCGAGGAGCTCACCCAGAACGCCCTCGTGATCCGCGTGCAGCCCGACGAGGGCGTGACCATGCGCTTCGGCTCGAAGGTTCCCGGCACCGCGATGGAGATCCGGGACGTGACCATGGACTTCGCGTACGGCGGCTCCTTCACCGAGTCCAGCCCCGAGGCCTACGAGCGGCTCATCCTCGACGTGCTCCTCGGCGAGCCACCGCTGTTCCCGCGTCACGAGGAGGTCGAGCTGTCGTGGAAGATCCTCGACCCGGTCGTCGAGTACTGGGCGGCCCACGGGAAGCCCGACACCTACCCCTCGGGCACGTGGGGCCCGCCCTCCGCGGACCGGATGCTCGCCCGCGACGGCCGGGTCTGGAGGCGCCCGTGAACCGGGCCCGCACCGGCACCCGCTCCCCGCACCCCACCGCTCGGAGGCCCCGATGATCGAGCTGACCGACACCACGTCGAGCGCCATCGCCGCCGAGTTCGTCCGGGCCCGGCGCAAGGCCGGCAGCCCGGCGATGGGCATGGTGATGACCCTCGTCTTCGTGGTCGAGGAGGAGGACTCCGAGGAGGCCATGCAGGCCGCACGCAACGCCTCGCGCGAGCACCCGGCCCGCGTCCTCGGCGTCATCCTCGGCGACGGCCGAGGCGCCGCGCGCGTCGACGCGCAGGTGGGCATCGGCTCCGGCTGGACCGGGGAGGCGGCGATGATCCGGCTGCGCGGCGAGGTCACCAAGCACCCCGAGTCCGTGGTCCTTCCCCTGCTGCTGCCGGACTCCCCCGTCGTCGTCTGGTGGCCGAGCAGGGCGCCGGACGACCCGGCCAACGACCCGCTCGGCAAGCTCGCCCGGCGCCGGATCACCGACGCGGCCGCGGTGCCGCGCAACAAGGCCAAGGCCATGCTCACGCAGTGCCACACCTACGCGCCGGGCAACAGCGACCTTGCCTGGACGCGCATCACCCAATGGCGGGCTCTGCTCGCCGCCGCGCTCGACCAGCGTCCCGCGAAGATCCAGTCCGCCACGGTCGAGGCCGAGCGGATCAGCCCCAGCGCGGACCTGCTCTCGGCCTGGCTGGCCGACCGGCTGCGCATCAAGGTGCAGCGGACCACCTCCCAGGGCCCCGGCATCACCCAGGTGGTCCTGGAGACCAAGGACGGCCCGATCACGCTGGAGCGCCGTGACGGCAAGCTCGCCTGTCTGGCCGTCCCCGGCGAGCCGGACCGCCCCGTCGCGTTGAAGAGGCGCGACCTCGACGAGCTCCTGGCAGAAGAGCTGCGACACCTCGACCCCGATGACGTGTACGCGGCGACCGTGAAGAAGATGGTGCAGCTGAACAAGGGGACCGCGTCGACGCGGAGCCGCAGCCGCCCGCGTGCGAAGGCCGCATCGTGAGCACCCGCGGTGACCTCGAGGTCCAGGTCGAGGAGGGCCCCGACGAGCTTGCTCGCGCCGCCGCGAAGCGCCTCGTCCGCCGGCTGAGCGACCTGCAGTCACAGGGGCGCACGCCGGTGGTGGTCCTCACCGGTGGCTCGATCGCGGTACGTCTCCACAGAGCCGTCCTCGACGTCCCCGGCGTCCACGACGTCGACTGGGGACGCGTCGACTTCTGGTGGGGCGACGAGCGCTACGTGGCCGCGGACGACACCGACCGCAACGCTCGTCAGGCGCGTGAGGCGTTCCTCTCCGCCCTGCCGGTCGACCCGGTGCGTGTGCACGAGATGCCCGCTTCCGACGGCGCGTACGGCGACGACGTGGAGGCCGCTGCCACCGCCCACGCCGAGGAGGTCACCCGGGTCCTGGGGCCGTCGCCGCGCTTCGACGTACTCATGCTCGGCATCGGCCCGGACGGGCACTGTGCGTCGCTCTTCCCCCACTATCCCGAGGTCGACGCCGAAGGGCTCGTGGTCGCTGTCCACGACTCCCCCAAGCCGCCGCCTACGCGGATCTCCTTCACCATGGACCTGCTCCGGCAGGCGGACGAGGTGTGGTTCGTCGCGGCCGGCGAGGACAAGGCCCAGGCGGTCCACGACGCAGTCACCGGCTCTGACGTCGGGGACGTCCCCGCTTCGGGACCGGCCGGGCGCGCGAGCACGTCGTGGCTGCTGGACAAGGCCGCAGCAACCCGACTTCCGGAAGGACTTCTCCCGCGATAGTGGGGCCCACCGGAGCGCCGCGACGTGGCAAACTCGCCCGGCTCCCCGCTGCCCGCTGCTCCTGTGGCCTGTGGCCTGTGGCCTGACCCTGGCACTCGGCGCCGTCGACGCGTCCGCTGCGTCCACTCCTCGGGGCAGCCCGGAAACACCGGGGAGGGCGCAACAGTCGGCTGAAGGCCGCCGGGAGAGACAACGAGGCCCGCACCCCTCGGGTGCGGACCTCGTCAGTCGACAGCTGTCAGAAGATGATCTCGCCGCGCTTGCGGCGCTCGCGCAGCGTCTGGATCGCCTCGTCCAGGATGTCGGCCGCCTCCTTGTCGGAGCGGCGCTCCTTCACGTAGGCGAGGTGCGTCTTGTACGGCTCGATCCGCGGAGGCGGCGGCGGGTTCTCGGAGTCCTGGCTGGCCGGTAGCCCGCACCGCGGGCAGTCCCAGGAGTCGGGGATCTGCGCGTCCACGGCAAACGTGATCACCGACTGGTGCTCGTGCGCACAGAAGTAGACCACGCGCTGTCGAGGAGCGGCTTCACCCCGCTCCGCCTCGCCCATGGGGCCCGCACCGACACGGCTGCCACGAATGGCATTTCCTCCACCAGCCACTAAGTACTCCTAGTCGTGTCGAGGCGGTTGCCGGTCAGGCGCCGCTCTTGAGCAGTAGTCCGAGAGCAACGACGCAGGCGAACCAGATGATGCCGGCGCCGATCGTGATCCTGTCCAGGTTGCGCTCGGCCACGGACGATCCACCGAGGCCGCTGGACACACCACCGCCGAACATGTCGGACAAGCCGCCGCCCCGGCCCTTGTGCAGCAGGACGAGGAGGATCAGCAGAAGGCTGGTCGCAACGAGGAGGACGGTGAAAGCGATAGTCACGGTCAGAAAGCCTAACTCACACTCGGGTTCTCAGATCACAGGCATGTCATAAAAGCGACAGATGCCGCCGAACTCGTCGACCTTGAGGCTGGCGCCCCCGACGAGGCACCCGTCGACATCGGCCTTGTCCATGATGCCCGCGACGTTGGCGGCCTTGACCGACCCCCCGTAGAGGATGCGCACCCGGGCCGCGGCCTCGGCGGAGAACGCCTCCGCGATCTTGCCCCGGATCGCCGCGCAGACCTCCTGTGCGTCGTCGGGAGTGGCGACCTCGCCCGTGCCGATGGCCCAGACAGGCTCGTAGGCGATGACCAGGTCTGCCACCTGCTCGGCGCTCAGTCCGGCAAGCGAGCCCTCCACCTGGGCGAGCGTGTGCTCGACGTGGCGGCCCTCCTTGCGCACCTCGAGGCCCTCGCCGACGCAGACGATGGGGGTGATGTCGGCCGCGATCGCCTTCTTGGCCTTGGCGTTGACCAGCTCGTCGGTCTCGCTGTGGTACTCGCGTCGCTCCGAGTGCCCCACGACCACGTAGGAGCACCCGAGCTTGGCCAGCATGGCGGCCGAGATCTCACCGGTGTAGGCACCGCTGTCGTGCGCGGAGACGTCCTGCGCGCCGTACTTGATCTCGAGCCGGTCGCCGTCGACCAGCGTCTGCACGGAACGGATGTCGGTGAAGGGCGGGACGACCGCGACCTCCACCTTGCCGTAGTCGTGCTTCTTGTCCGAGAGAGTCCAGGCGAGCTTCTGGACGAGCACCACCGCTTCCTGGTGGTTGAGGTTCATCTTCCAGTTGCCGGCCATCAGGGGCACACGGGTGCTACCCGACTTCGTGTCAGCCACGAATCGTCCTTGTCTGTTCGTAGGGTCAGGCGAGTACGTCGATGCCGGGCAGGTCCTTGCCCTCGAGGTACTCGAGGCTCGCGCCGCCACCGGTGGAGATGTGACCGAAGGCGGACTCGTCGAAGCCGAGGGTGCGCACCGCCGCGGCGGAGTCGCCGCCACCGACGACGGAGAGCCCGTCCACCTTCGTCAGCGCCTCCGCGACGTCACGCGTGCCACCGGCGAAGGCGGCGAACTCGAAGACGCCCATCGGTCCGTTCCAGAACACGGTGCGTGCGTCGCCCAGCGCGGCAGCGAACGCCTTTCCGGACTCGGGACCGATGTCGAGGCCGATCTTGTCGGCCGGGATCGCGTCGGCGGGCACGACCGTGGCGGTGGTGCTGTCGTCGCTGGGGAACGCGTCGGCCACCCGGATGTCTGTGGGCAGCAGGATCTGCACCCCCGACTCCTCGGCACGGCGCAGGTAGGCGCGGCAGGTCTCGACCTGGTCCGCCTCCAGCAGGCTCTTGCCCACCTCGTGGCCCTGGGCCTTGAGGAAGGTGAAGACCATCCCACCGCCGATGAGCAGCCTGTCGGCCTTGCCGAGCAGGTTGTCGATCACGCCGAGCTTGTCGGAGACCTTGGAGCCCCCGAGAACCACGACGTAGGGCCGCTCAGGGTTTGCCGTGAGCCGGCGCAGGACGTCGATCTCCGCGGCCACGAGGTCGCCCATGGCGTGCGGCAGTCGCTGCGCCACGTCGTACACCGACGCCTGCTTGCGGTGCACGACACCGAAGCCGTCGCTGACGAACACGTCCGCCAGGGCCGCCAGCTGGTCGGCGAAGGCGCCACGCGTGGCGTCGTCCTTGCTGGTCTCGCCCTCGTTGAAGCGGACGTTCTCGAGCACGGCCACGTGGCCGTCACCGAGAGTCTCGACCGTGGCGCGGGCGCTCTCCCCCACCGTGTCAGTGGCGAAGGAGACCTGCTGACCGATCAGGTCGCCGAGCCGGCGAGCGACCGGCGCGAGCGAGTACTTCGGGTCGGGCGCACCCTTGGGCCTGCCCAGGTGTGCGGTGACGATGACCCGCGCGCCCTTCTCGGCGAGTGCGGAGATGGTGGGAACGCTCGCCCTGATCCGCCCGTCGTCGGTGATGACGCCGCCGTCCAGAGGGACGTTGAGGTCGGAGCGGACCAGGACTCGCTTCCCCCGGAGGTCACCGAGGTCTTCGATGCGATTCATCGGGTCAGAGGGTCTCGCCGACGTAGTTGACCAGGTCCACGAGCCGGTTGGAGTAGCCCCACTCGTTGTCGTACCAGCCCAGCACCTTGACCTGGTTGCCGAAGACCTTGGTCAGCGGCGCGTCGAAGATGCAGGAGGCAGGGTCGGTGACGATGTCGGAGGAGACGATCGGCTCCTCGTTGTAGGTGAGGTAGCCCTTGAGCGGCCCCTCCTCCGCTGCCTTCTTCAGCGCGGCGTTGACCTCCTCGACGCTCACCTCACGGGAGACCTCGACGGTCAGGTCGGTCGCCGAGCCGGTCGGCACCGGGACGCGCATCGCGTAGCCGTCGAGCTTGCCCTTGAGCTCGGGGAGGACCAGGCCGATCGCCTTGGCGGCACCGGTCGAGGTCGGGACCATGTTCAGCGCGGCGGCGCGGGCGCGGCGCAGGTCCTTGTGCGGCCCGTCCTGGAGGTTCTGATCGGCGGTGTAGGCGTGGATGGTCGTCATCAGGCCCTTGACGATCCCGAACTCGTCGTTGATCGCCTTGGCCATCGGCGCAAGGCAGTTGGTGGTGCAGGAGGCGTTCGAGATCACGTGGTGCGAGTCCGCGTCGTAGTCGGTGTGGTTCACACCCATGACCACGGTGATGTCCTCGTTCTTCGCGGGCGCGGAGATGATGACCTTCTTGGCGCCGGCGTCGAGGTGGGCCTTCGCCTTGGTGGCGTCGGTGAAGAAGCCCGGTGGACTCGACGACGACGTCCGACCCCGAGCTCCTTCCACGGAAGGTTGGCGGGATCGCGCTCCTCGAGGGCTGCGAAGGACTTCCCGCCGACGGTGATCGAGTCCCCGGTCGCCTGCACATCGGCGTCGAGGCGTCCGAGGATCGAGTCGTACTTCAGCAGGTGCGCCAGCGAGGTGTTGTCGGTGAGGTCGTTCACGCCGACGATCTCGACGTCGGCACCCGACGCGAGCACGGCGCGGAAGAAGTTGCGGCCGATGCGGCCGAAGCCGTTGATACCTACGCGAACAGTCACGGCGGAGATTCCCCTTAGTCCAGCGGTCAGGTCGACGCGCCCCCTCCGGTCGGGAGGCGGACACGTGCCCGACCCTACCGCCTGCGCACGAGTGCCTGAACAGGTCGTCCGGCCTACGTCCCGGTAACCGTTGGTCCCGCCGGAGACGGGCGTCCGCTACTGCTGCTCGGCAAGCATGTCGGGGGTCAGGGTCGACTCGGTGTCGGGTACGCCGAGCTCCTGCGCCCGCTTGTCCGCCATCGCCAGCAGCCGCCGGATCCGACCGGCGATCGCGTCCTTCGTCAGCGGCGGCTGGTGCAGCTGGCCGAGCTCCTCGAGGGACGCCTGCTTGTGCCCCAGGCGCAGGTCGCCGGCCATCTTCAGGTGGTCGGGAACCTCGTCACCGAGGATCTCCAACGCCCGCTCCACACGGGCCCCCGCCGCGACCGCTGCCCGCGCCGAACGGCGGAGGTTGGCGTCGTCGAAGTTCGCGAGCCGGTTGGCGGTCGCCCGGACCTCACGACGCATCCGCCGTTCCTCCCAGGCCATCAGGGACTCGTGAGCGCCGAGGCGGGTCAGGAGCGCACCGATGGCGTCGCCGTCACGGATGACGACCCGGTCGATGCCACGGACCTCCCGTGCCTTCGCCGAGATGCCGAGCCGGCGGGCGGCGCCCACCAGCGCGAGGGCGGCCTCGGGTCCCGGGCAGGTGACCTCGAGCGCGGAGGACCTACCGGGCTCGGTCAACGACCCGTGAGCCAGGAAGGCTCCGCGCCAGGCTGCGACCGCGTCGCAGCCGGCTCCGGAGACCACCTGCGGGGGAAGCCCCCGCACGGGTCGGCCGCGGCTGTCGAGCAGGCCGGTCTGGCGGGCCAGTGCCTCGCCGTCACGGACCACACGGACGACGTACCTGCTGCCCTTGCGAATGCCGTTGCCGGAGACCATCACCACGTCTGAGGAGTGACCGTAGATCTCCGCGATGTCCTTGCGCAGCCGGCGGGCGGCGGCGCCGGTGTCGAGCTCGGCCTCGACGACGATGCGGCCGCTGACGATGTGGAGGCCTCCGGCGAACCGGAGCATCGAGGAGACCTCGGACTTGCGGCAGCACGACTTGGTCACCGTGGTGCTGGCCAGTTCCGCCTTGACCTGTGCCGTCATCGCCATATGTCCGATCCTGCCACTTCTGGGCCCCTTGTACGAATGTGTGCGTCGCCGGAGAACAGGCCGCGGGGCCCCGGCCGGACCCCCGTACCGGCTTGGTCAACCGGACGGCGACACCCTATGCCTCGTGCATGAAAGCCGCATAGGCATTGGCCAACTTGACCGAGTCGTGACGTGGCGTGCCGTCGTCCGAGGCCACGTCGGCCAGGAACAGCTCCGCTCCGAAGCTCGCGGCCACCGACCGCAGACCCGCGGGATCGGTGACGGTACCCCGGTCGGCCAGCACCACGTCGAGCTTCAGCTCGGGGGCGTGGGAGGCGAGGACCTCGAGGTGGGCCTCGGGCGAGAAGCCCTCGGTCTCACCGGCCTGAGGGGCGAGGTTCAGTGTCACCGCCCGCTTGGCCGGCGCCGAGACGAGGGCACTGCGCAGGTCGGGCACGAGCAGGTGAGGAATGACACTGGTGAACCAGGAGCCCGGACCCAGCACGATCCAGTCGGCCCGCGACACCGCCTCCAGCGCCTCCAGGCAGGCGGGTGGGTTCCCCGGGGTGAGGTCCACCTCGAGCACCTGGCCCGACGTGGTGGCCACCTGGACCTGCCCGCGCACAGTGCTCAGCTCGTCCGGACGGTCCTCGTCGGCGCCCCGCACGGTGGCGGTGATGTCGATGGGAGCCACCGACATCGGCAGGACGCTCCCCTGCGCCCCGAGCAGCCTGCCCACCCACGCGAGCCCGTCGACGTGGTCACCGAGCAGCTCCCACAGCGCGACGATGAGGAGGTTGCCCAGCGCGTGCTGGTGCATCTCCCCCTCGCTGGCGAAGCGGTGCTGGAGCACCCGGGCCCAGGTCCTGCCCCAGTCGTCGTCGCCACACAGCGCCGCCAGCGCCTGGCGCAGGTCGCCGGGCGGCAGCACCCCGAACTCCTGGCGCAGCCGACCGGAGGACCCGCCGTTGTCCGCCACCGTGACGACGGCAGTGACGTGCTCCACGACCCGTCTCAGCGCTGAGAGCGACGCGGAGAGGCCGTGCCCGCCTCCGAGCGCGACGACGCTCAGCGGCGCCAGGCCGAGCGGGGTGAGCTCACTCGCGTCCGAGGTCACGGTGCATCGGCCTCGCGTCCAGCCCGCGCTCGCGCATCCGGGCAGCGATCTCCTCCGTCATCGCCACGCTGCGGTGCTTGCCACCTGTGCAGCCCACGGCGATCGTCATGAAGCGCTTGCCCTCCCTCAGGTACCCCTCCGCCACGGTGTCGATCAGCCCGAGGTACTTCTCGATGAAGTCCTTCGCCTCCGGCCGCTCCTTCACGTACGACGCCACCTCGGCGTCCCGACCCGACAGGTGACGCAGCTCCGGCACCCAGTGCGGGTTGGGGAGGAAACGCATGTCCGCGACCAGGTCGGCGTCGACGGGGATGCCGTACTTGAAGCCGAAGCTGACCACGGTCGCCTTCAGCGAGGTGCTGTGCTCGGTCCCGAACGCCTCGGCGACCTTGTCGGTGAGCTGGTGGACGTTCAGGTTGGAGGTGTCGATGACCACGTCCGCGTCCCCGCGCAGCGACGCGATCGCCGCGCGCTCCCGGCGCAGACCGTCGAGCAGGCGGCCACCCTCCTGGAGCGGGTGCGGCCGGCGAGCGGCCTCCTGCCGCCGGACCAGGACGTCGTCGACCGCCTCGAGGAAGAGCAGTGTCGTACGCCGCCCCGTCTTGCCCTGGGCGAGCACCTCCTGCAGCGACGCGAAGAACGAGCCCGAGCGCACGTCGACCACGACCGCGATCGGCTGGAGCTCCCCCTGGCTCTCGTCCACGAGGCGGACCACGTCCGGAACCAGCTGCGGGGGCAGGTTGTCGACCACGAAGAAGCCCAGGTCCTCCAGCTCCTTGGCGGCGGTGCTCCTTCCGGCGCCGGTCATGCCGGTCACCACGACGAGCTCGCCGCGTTGCTCCGATCCCATGCTCATCACGTCTCCTCGATCTCGCCCGTCGCGGTGTTCACCGACACCGTAGGTCGACCCTGGTTCTCGCCCAGAGCGGCCACGACGGCCTCCGCCGTACGCTTTCCGAAGCCTGGCACGGAGGCGATCTCCTCCACTGTGGCAGCCCGGAGCTTCTTCAATGACCCGAAGTGTCGCAGCAGGGTCTTGCGTCGCACCTCACCGAGGCCCGGAACCCCGTCGAGGGTGCTCTCCACCATGCTCTTGGAACGCCGTGAACGGTGGTGGGTGATCGCGAACCGGTGCGCCTCGTCCCGGATGCGCTGGAGCAGGTAGAGGCCCTCGCTCGAGCGCGGCAGGATCACCGGGTCTTCCTGGCCGGGGACCCAGACCTCCTCCAGACGCTTGGCCAGGCCGCAGACGGGCACGTCGTCGATGCCGAGCTCGTCGAGGGCCCGCTGCGCGGCGGCCACCTGTGGTGGGCCACCGTCGACGACGACCAGTCCGGGTACGTAGGAGAACTTGCGGGGCCGGCCCGTGTCGGGGTCGACGAGCATCGGCCCCTCGTCGCCCTGCTCGTGCTCACCGATGTCCGGTTCCTCGGCCTGGTCGTCGAGCAGCCTGCGGAACCGTCGTGTGAGCACCTCGTGCATCGAGGCGACGTCGTTCTGCCCCTCGACCCCGCGTACGACGAAACGGCGGTACTCCCCCTTGCGCGCCAACCCGTCCTCGAAGACGACCATCGAGCCCACGACCTCGGTCCCCTGCAGGTTGGAGATGTCGTAGCACTCGATGCGCAACGGCGCCGTGGGAAGCGCGAGGGCCTGCTGGATCTCCTCGAGGGCGCGGCTGCGCGTGGTCAGGTCGCTGGCGCGCTTGGTCTTGTGCAGGACGAGAGCCTGCTGGGCGTTGCGGGCCACGGTCTCCTGCAGAGCCTTCTTGTCACCGCGCTGGGGCACGCGCACCGAGACGCGCGAGCCCCGGAGATCGGCCAGCCACTGCTCGAGGGCGGGCGCGTCGTCGGGCACTGCCGGGACCAGGACCTCGCGCGGGACGCCGTCGCCCACCTCCCCGTCGTAGAGCTGGAGCAGGAACCGCTCGACGAGCTCGCCGGTGTCGACGTCCTCGGTCTTGTCGGCGACCCAGCCGCGCTGGCCCCGGATGCGCCCGCCCCGGACGTAGAAGATCTGCACCGCGACCTCGAGGGGGTCGTCGGCGAAGGCGACCACGTCGGCGTCGGTGCCGTCCCCGAGGACGACCTGCTGCTTCTCCATCGCCCGCTTGAGGGCCCCGATGTCGTCGCGCAGACGGGCCGCGCGCTCGAAGTCCATCTCCTCCGAGGCGGCGTACATCTGCTTCTCGAGCCGCTTCACGAACCCCGTGGTGTTGCCCGCCATGAAGTCGCAGAAGTCCTCGACGATCGCCCGGTGGTCGTCGGGAGTGATGTCGCCGACGCAGGGCGCCGAGCACTTGTCGATGTAGCCGAGGAGGCAGGGCCGCCCGATCTGCTGGGACCGCTTGAAGACACCGTTGGAGCACGAGCGCATCGGGAACACGCGCAGCAGGAGGTCGACGGTCTCCCGGATCGCCCAGGCGTGGGAGTACGGGCCGAAGTAGCGCACCCCCCTCTTCTTCGCCCCGCGGCCCACCATCACCCGCGGGATCTCCTCGTTCACCGTGACCGCGAGCCAGGGGTAGGACTTGTCGTCGCGGTACTTGACGTTGAACCGCGGGTCGAACTCCTTGATCCAGGAGTACTCCAGCTGCAGCGCCTCGACCTCGGTGTTGACCACCGTCCACTCGACCGAGGCGGCGCTGGTGACCATGGTGGCCGTGCGCGGGTGCAGGTGAGCGATGTCCTGGAAGTACGACGACAGCCGCGCCCGGAGGTTCTTCGCCTTGCCGACGTAGACCACGCGGCGGTGCTCGTCCCGGAAGCGGTAGACACCGGGCGAGGTGGGAATCGAACCCGGCGCGGGGCGGTAGGTCGACGGGTCAGCCACGCCTGTAAACCCTACGTTGCGGCGACGACAGTCAGCTCACCTCGACCTCGCCGCCCTGGACCGTCACATCGAGGCTCGGAAGCGCCGTCGTTGCCGGGCCGTGCACGACCGAACCGTCCTCGACCGAGAACTGGCTGCCGTGGCAGGGGCAGTTGATGGTGCCGTCGGTGATCGACTGGACGGGGCAGCCCTGATGCGTGCAGATCGCACTGAAGGCCTTGAAGTCCCCCTCGCTCGGCTGGGTGACCACGACCTGCGCGTCGCCGAGGATCCTCCCCCCACCCACGGGTACGTCGGAGGTGGCGACACTGGCCTTGGCCGACCCGGACGAGCCGGACGAGCCGTCCGAACCGCCGGTGGACCCTCCTCCGTCGGAGCCGCAGGCCGCAAGCACAGGAACCGTGACCCCGGTCAGCGCCGCTCCCCGCAGCAGGACTCGTCGGCTCATCTCCCGGTCGTGGTCGGTCATCGTGCTCCTTCGGGGTCAGGGTGCTCGAAGTCACGCTATCTGGGGGCCCAAACCTTCCCCAGTCAGCCCTTCTTGACCGACTTCCGCGTCGACTTGCGAGCAGGCGAGGACTTCGCCGCGGCGGTCTTGCTCTGCGTCGCGGCGGTCTTGGGCTTCGTCGCCGTGGCCGCCTTCGTGGCGCGCTTCGCCCCACCCTTGCGAGGTGCGACGGCTGCCGCCTTGCCCTCCAGCATCGGCGCGAGGTACTGGCCGGTGTAGGAGTCGGGGTTCGCCGCGACGTCCTCCGGCGTACCTTCGGCCACGACCATCCCTCCGCGGTTGCCACCCTCGGGACCCATGTCCACCAGCCAGTCGGCGGTCTTGATGACGTCGAGGTTGTGCTCGATGACGAGGACCGTGTTGCCCTGGTCGACGAGACGACCGAGCACCAGCAAGAGCTTGCGGATGTCCTCGAAGTGCAGGCCGGTGGTGGGCTCGTCGAGGACGTACACCGTGCGCCCGGTCGAGCGCTTCTGGAGCTCGGCCGCCAGCTTCACGCGCTGGGCCTCACCCCCGGAGAGGGTGGGCGCGGGCTGGCCGAGCCTGACGTAGCCGAGCCCGACGTCGACCAGGGTGCGCAGGTGCCGGGAGATGGCAGGGATCGCCTCGAAGAAGTCGACGGCCTCCTCGATCGGCATGTCGAGGACCTCGGCGATCGTCTTGCCCTTGTAGTGCACCTCGAGCGTCTCGCGGTTGTAGCGTGCCCCGTGGCAGACCTCGCAGGGCACGTACACATCGGGCAGGAAGTTCATCTCGATCTTGATCGTGCCGTCGCCGGAGCACGCCTCACAGCGGCCGCCCTTGACGTTGAAGGAGAACCTCCCCTGGAGGTACCCGCGCATCTTCGCCTCCGGTGTGGAGGCGAAGAGCTTGCGGACGTGGTCGAAGACGCCGGTGTACGTCGCCGGGTTGGACCGGGGGGTCCGACCGATAGGCGACTGGTCGACGTGGATCACCTTGTCGACGTTGTCGGCGCCCTCGATCCGCTTGTGGCGCCCGGGAACGGTGCGGGCGTTGTAGATCTGCTTGGCCAGCGCTGTGTAGAGGATGTCGTTGACGAGCGTCGACTTGCCGGAGCCCGAGACGCCGGTGACCGCGACGAACATGCCGAGCGGGAAGCTCACGTCGACGTTGTGAAGGTTGTGCTCCTTCGCGCCCACGACCGTCAGCTCACGACCCGGCGTGCGCGGCCGGCGCAGCTCGGGGACCGGGATCTCCTTGCGCCGGGAGAGGTACTGGCCGGTCTGCGAGTCCGCGTGGTCGAGCAGCTCTTGGACCGTACCGGAGACCACCACCTGGCCACCGTGCTCACCCGCGCCGGGCCCGATGTCGACGACCCAGTCGGCAGTGCGGATGGTGTCCTCGTCGTGCTCGACCACGATGAGGGTGTTGCCGAGGTCGCGCAGCCGGACCAGGGTCTCGATCAGGCGGTGGTTGTCGCGCTGGTGGAGCCCGATGGACGGCTCGTCGAGGACGTAGAGCACGCCGACCAGACCTGCGCCGATCTGCGTGGCGAGCCGGATCCGCTGCGCTTCACCGCCCGAGAGCGATCCGGAAGGCCGGTCGAGGGAGAGGTAGTCCAGGCCGACGTCGAGCAGGAAGTTGAGTCGCTCGAGGATCTCCTTCAGCACGCGCTCGGCGATCTGACGCTCCCTGGCGGAGAGCTCCAGGGAGCGCAGGAAGTCGGCCGCCTCGTTGATCGGCAGCGCGGTGACCTCCGCGATGTTCCTGCCGCCCACGGTCACCGCGACGGAGACCGGCTTGAGGCGGCTGCCCCGGCAGGTCGGGCACGGCACCTCGCGCATGAAGCCCTCGAAGCGCTCGCGGCTGGTGTCCGACTCCGCCTCGCGGTGCCGACGCTCGATGTAGGGACGGACGCCCTCGAAGGAGGTGTAGTAGGAGCGCTCACGGCCGTAGCGGTTGCGGTGCCGGACGTGGACCTTGGTGGCGTGCCCGTCCAGGATGGACCGGCGTGCCTTCGCGGACAGGTCCTCCCAGGGCGTGTTCAGGTCGAAGCCGAGCTCGTCGCCGAGCGCGCCGAGCAGCCGCGTGAAGTAGTCGAAGACGTGCGCCCCGGACCACGGCCCGATCGCGCCCTCCCCCAGGGTCGCCGAGGGGTCGGCGATCACCAGCTCGGGGTCGACCTCCATGCGGGTGCCGAGGCCGTGGCAGTCGGGGCAGGCGCCGTAGGGCGAGTTGAACGAGAACGAGCGGGGCTCGAGCTCCTCGAACGAGAGGTCGTCGTGGAGGCAGGCGAGGTGCTCGGAGAAGGTCCGCTCGCGATGCTCGTGGTCCTCGGCGAGGTCGACGAAGTCCAGGGTGACCAGACCACTGGAGAGCCCCAGCGCGGTCTCGACGGAGTCGGTGAGCCGCCTCTTGGCAGACTCCTTCACCGCGAGCCGGTCCACGACCACCTCGATGGTGTGCTTCTTCTGCTTGTCGAGCTTGGGCGGGTCGGTGAGCAGGTGGGTCTCCCCGTCGACGCGCACCCGGGAGAAGCCTTGCGTCTGCAGCGTCCTGAACAGCTCGACGTACTCACCCTTGCGCCCGCGGATCACCGGGGCCAGCACCTGGAACTTGCTGCCCTCCTCGAGCTCGAGGACCCGGTCGACGATCTGCTGCGGCGTCTGCCGCGCGATCGGACGCCCACACTTCGGGCAGTGCGGCCGGCCGGCGCGCGCGTAGAGGAGCCGGAGGTAGTCGTAGACCTCGGTGATCGTCCCGACCGTCGAGCGCGGGTTCTTCGAGGTGGACTTCTGGTCGATCGAGACCGCCGGTGAGAGGCCCTCGATGAAGTCGACGTCGGGCTTGTCCATCTGCCCCAGGAACTGGCGGGCGTACGCCGAGAGCGACTCGACGTAGCGGCGCTGCCCCTCCGCGAAGATCGTGTCGAAGGCAAGGCTGGACTTGCCCGATCCCGACAGCCCCGTGAAGACGATGAGGGCGTCACGGGGCAGGTCGAGGGAGACGTCCTTGAGGTTGTGCTCCCGGGCACCGCGGATGATCAGCTGGTCGGCCACAGAGTCCCTCGTCGAAGTCGGTGGTCAGGCCCGGGCAGGTCCCGGGAAGATGGTTCGAACACGTGTTCGCACATCCTACCGGGTGGCGCAAGCGATCCGGTGACACAGGAGAGCACGCCGACCATGATGGGCCCATGGACACCAGCACCGGAACCTCGACCCCCACCGCGATCCCCCACCTCGAGGACATGGTCGTCGCGACCACGCGCTACCTCGGCGCTCTCAGCGACCTCGCCGACGACGACATGCGGGCGCCGTCGCTGCTTCCCGGGTGGACCCGCGGCCACGTCGTGACCCACCTCGCGCGCAACGCCGATGCGCTCTGCAACCTGCTGCACTGGGCCGAGAGCGGCGAGGTGCACTACATGTACGAGTCTCGGGAGAAGCGGGACTCCGACATCGAGGACGGCGCGCATCGGTCGGCGCACGACCTGCGCGTCGACTCCTCGGCATCCGCCGGGCGCTTCCTCCAGGCGATCAACGAGCTCGACGTGGCCCACGAGGACGCCCAGGTCTCCCGCGCGGCCGGCGGACCCACCTTCCCGGCTCGGGACATCGCCACGATGCGCCTGACGGAGGTCGCGATCCACCACGCCGACCTCGACGTCGGCTACTCGGCGTCCGACTGGTCGCCCGCGTTGTGCGAGCTGATCCTGGCGATGGTCCTCGACGACCGCGCCGAGGGGCCCGCCATCGTGTTGAAGGCGACCGACACCGGTGGTCTGTGGAAGTACGGCGTGCAGGGGCAGGGCCCGACCGTCGAGGGGCGCGCCTGCGACCTCGCCTGGTGGGCGCTCGGCCGTGGCGAGGGCGCCGGGCTAACGTCGGACTCCGACGTGCTGCCCGACCTGGGGAAATGGAGATGACCACCGGATGACCTACCACGGCAAGGTGCGGCCCGGCGGGCCCGCCGAGGTCCGCGAGCTCGCCCACCTGATCATCAGCAAGCTCGCGGTCGACGAGCAGATGGCCAACAACGTCTACCTGCTCCGGTGCCGCGCGACCGACGATCAGCTGCTCATCGACGCCGCCGACGACGCCGAGGCAATCTTGGGCCTCGTCGGCCCCGACGGGCTGCGGACGGTCGTGACGACGCACCGGCACTGGGACCACCATCGCGCTCTGGCCGAGGTGGTGGAGGCGACCGGCGCCGACACGGTGGCGGGCGCCGAGGACGCCGACGAGGTCCCCGTGAAGGTGGACCGGGCCGTGTCCGACGGGGACAAGGTCTCAGTGGGCCAGTGCGAGCTCGAGGTCATCCACCTCGCGGGCCACACGCCCGGCTCCATCGCCCTGCTCTACGACGACCCGGCCGGCACACCGCACCTGTTCACCGGGGACTCGCTGTTCCCCGGCGGCGTGGGCAAGACCTGGTCGGCGGAAGACTTCAGCTCGCTCATCGGCGATGTCACGACGAAGGTGTTCGACCGGCTGCCCGACGAGACGTGGTTCTACCCGGGGCACGGGGACGACTCGACCCTCGGAGCGGAACGTCCACATCTCGCCGAGTGGCGCGAACGCGGCTGGTAGGACCGAGTCCGGCACCGGCCGGGCGCAATGGGGGCGATGCGACCGGCCGGGCTGGGCTCAGTCCTGGCAGCGAGCGTCCGCCTCGGCCTTGGCGTCACGAGCCGCACTGGGGTGCTCCCAGACGTGGCCGATGCCGTCGCAGTCAACGCGGGAGCAGGTGAGGTTTCCGCTGGGTGAGGTCTTGCGGCACATGATGGCTTCCTCGTCAGGTCGGTGGCGGCTCTCGTCGCCCTTTCTGTGTCTGCACGCTGACAGTGAGACGCATACCCCCGTCGTTCGGTTGCCTCCCGGTGGACCAGACCAGCAAATCCCCAGAGGGGATGAGGCTCAGAGCTCCAGCTCGGCCAGCACCGGCCGATGGTCGCTGGCGCGGGCCTGCACCGCATCCTCCACGCCGGGGTCCCCGTGGCGCAGCACGTGGACGCCGCCTTTCACCAAGAGCGCGTCGATCCGCCTGACCGGGGCGTCGGCGGGATAGGTCGGCCAGTCGTCCGACCCCGGGTCGGTGTACCCGGCATCGAGGAGGACGCGCCAGGATGGACCCTGCGGTCGCTCGTTGAGATCGCCACCGACAACGACGGCCCCGCCCAGGCCGTGGGCCACCTCGACCACCCCCTGTACCTCGACCCGCCTTCTGCGCGGGTGGAGGCCCAGGTGGCAGGAGACCAGCCCCATGGGCTTGCCCCCGAGCCGCAGCCGGACTGCGGCGATCCCCCGCCGAGGACGCAGTGGCGGCTGGGGCAGCACCATGGCGGCGCTGGCCAGCACCTCGATGCCGGCGCGGACGAGGATCATGTTGGCGCCCGCCGGGCGGCCTCCCACGACGTACTCCATCCCCCACTCCTCTGCGAGCCGCAGGCAGCGGCCCCTCCACAGCAGGGGCGTCTTCGGCGTCTCGTTGACCAGGAGTACGTCGGGAGCGGCCGCTCGCACGACCTCACCGAGCAGCGGACCGCCGCGGCCCCCCTGCCAGATGTTGTAGGTCATGACCCGCAGACGGGTCACGCCGGAAGTCCACTCCACGACCGCCGTGGCTGCCGAGGCACGGTCTGGACGCGAAACGCCGCGCGGCCCAGCGTGACCAGGTCGCCGGGCCCGACGGCTACCGCGCCACGCGTCCGGAAGCCGTTCACGCGGCTGCCGTTGGTCGACCCCAGGTCGACGAGGAACCACTGGTCGCCGAAGCAGCGCAAGGCGGCGTGGACGCGCGAGACCGTCGGGTCCTCGACGACCAGGTCGCAGGCTGAGCTCCTGCCGATGCTGTAGTCGACCTGCCGTCTCGACGGCAACCGCAGCGGCGTCGGCCGCGTCCTCGCAGGGTCCCCACCGAACCAACCTCGGCACCCGTGCAACCGATCCCTCAGTGCACCCAGGGCGCGGCCGAACCGCCCCTCGGGCAGGTCGGCGGTCACCGCTGCGAGGGCATCCTGATCCTTCGCCCGGAGCGCGAGGTCGACCCGCCGGACGAAGCTGTCGTGGGCGAGGCGGCCCTCCACCGCCGCCTCCCTGAGATGGCGCAGCGCACGCTCCCGGTCCGCGTCCGACGCACGCACCGGGGGCCTCGGGGAGTCCGTGACCGCCATCTGCCGACGATAGCCCTCGACAGCGGCGCGGCGCCCGCGTTGCGCGGACCTTCGACCCTGGACAGGCGCCCGGGTCACTTCCAGAATCGGGAGCGAGGAGACCGTCCGTTGGTGGGAGGTGCGATGAGTTCTGGATCGCTCGGCTCCCCCGGCTCCCCCGCCTACTCCCGAGGCTCGCCTGGCTCGTCCGGATCCCCGGCGGAGCAACGCGCCCTGCTGGACGCCCTACGCCGCAGGCGCGCCGAGCTCCGCGGATCCATGAGCCTGCTCGAGCAGGCGCTGGCCGCGCCCGCGACCGGCAACGCGACTGCCTGGGCCAGGCAGGTCCACGGGGGCTTGAAAGCACTCTCCGATGACCTCGCGGTCCACGTTGAGCTCACCGAAGGGCCCAACGGTCTCTACGGCGAGCTGCTCGAGACGGCGCCCCGGCTCGCCCAGGCGGTGAGCACGGCTCACCGAGGAGCATGGCGTGATCGCCCACCTGCTCGACCAGACCCTGGCGATCAGCACCGACGACGCTGCCCGCCCGGCCGGCCTGGGCATGGAGGACGTGGCCGCACTGCGCGACCTCGGAACCTCGTTGCTCGGGCGGCTGGTACGGCACCGGCAGCGCGGGTCCGACCTGGTCTACGAGGCCTACGAGTTCGACATAGGCGGGGACACCTGAGGCGTTCCGTGGCTCAGCGCCGCGTGTCGCGCTGGAACTGCAGCTCTCGCCCGAGGACCTCGTAGCCGAGGCGCGCGTTGACGGTGATCATCGGCGCGTTGGACTCCATGTTCCAGGTGTCGAGCGTCTCCAGCGCGGGCTCCTCCTCGGCGAGCCACCGCAGCATGTCCGCCTTGAGCGCCAGACCCAGGCGGTGGCCACGGTGGACGGCGACCACGCTGGTGTCGTGCTGCTCCCCCATGCCGGGGCGGTCCGCCTCGACCACGACCACCGTGTGTCCCGCGAGCTCCCCGGTCTCGCGGTGTCGGGCCAGCACCCGGTACAGGTGGAGGTTCCGCGCCAGCTGGGCGTCCTCATAGGCGGCGACTCGCTCGACCGGGAAGACCTCGTCCTCGATGTCGAGATCGTCCATGGGGGCGTCGTTGATAGCGGCGGTGAGCTCGGCGACTGCCGGCAACAGATCGCCCGGGGTGCGTCCGCCGACGCGCACCAGCTCGTAGTCGCGTGCGTGCGCGGCCGCATCGGCGTACATCTCGTCGAGGACGCTCTGGTCCAGGCGGCTCACCCATTGACGTCGCTTGATGGCCGAGCTCTTGCGTGGCAGGGCGTGCTTGCCGGCGAACCCGAGGGTGCCGGGGCTGTCCCACCCAGCGCTGCCGATGCTGGTTCGTCCGAGATCCCGGGCTCGGGACTCGGCGAACCCCAGCAGCTCCGAGCCGTGTCCCACCCCACGAGCATCCGGGTGGACACGGACCTCCAGCCACGCGAGATGGGTGTTGTCCCACTCGCTGGTCTCCACGGCGACGAGACCGACCAGGCGGTCGCCCTCCCACGCCGCGTGGGTCTCGGGCACCTCGCCGTCCCAGCCGTGTCGGAGCACGAGGGCGTACTGCTCAGGGGTCGTCGGGTGGTCGAAGGGAGCGTCCACCTTGCCGACGGCGTTGGTCAGCTCCACCGCGGCTGAGACCGTGTCCTGGTCGTCCGGCGTGAACCTGCGGATCTCCATTGCTCGAGCATGCGCCCCACGCTCGTGCCCGCGCGAACCATTTTCGGGGCGGGCCTCCCCCACGGAATCCGGCGCGCCAGGACCCACCGCGATGCGCTCGAAGGTGCGACTCGAGCAGGTCAGTGCAGCGGCGCCTGGGGCACGGCCAGCTCGTCGTCCTCGAGGTGGGAGACCTCGCGCTTGCGTGGCAGCATCAGCGCCGGAACCAGGGTGAGCACCACGAGCAGCCAGGCGACCCAGAACGTGTCCGCGAACGCCTGGGCAGCCTGCGCCAGGCCGTCTGCGATGACGCTCTGGGGAAGCCCGAGCTGGGCGATGAACTCTGGTCTGGTGTTGGACAGGATCCCGGCCGCGGTCTCCGTCAGCCCGCCGTCGAGCCCCGGGATCTGCGCGGTCCCCGGTATCACCGGCGAGTCGTTGAGGTGGCTGGTCAGGATCACGGACATGACAGCCACACCGACCGAGCTCGCGATCTGCTGGTTGATGTTGAGAAGAGTCGAACCGCGGGCGACCTCCTGATGGGTCAGGGTCTTCAGGGCCGAGGTCATGATCGGCATCATCGTGCCGCCCATGCCGAGGCCCATGACGAACAGCATCGCGATCATCAGTCCGTAGGGGGTGTCCGCGGTGACCTGGGTGAGGCCGAACATCCCGATAGCGATGCCGACGAGGCCGAACGGCACGATCCGGCCGACCGGCATCTTGTCGCTGAGCCGGCCGGCGATCGGCATCGTCAGCATGGCCCCGATACCCTGCGGCGCCACCAGCAAGCCGGCCTGGAGGGTGCTCTCTCCGCGCACCTGCTGGAAGTAGGTCGGGACCAGCAGCAGCCCACCGAAGAAGGCCGCCACGAACAGGAACATCGTGATCACCGAGACGGTCAGGTTGCGGTTGCGGAACAGCCGCAGGTCCAGAAGCGGGTGCTGCGGACGGAAGGTGTGGAACACGAACGCCACGATCAGCGTCGCCCCGACAAGCATCGAGACCCAGACACGCGGGGCGGTGAAGTCACCGTCCTCGGTGGGCAGCGAGGAGACACCGAACAGGAACAGCGCCAGTCCCGGCGACATCATCAGCATGCCGACGAAGTCGAACGACTCCGACGGCTCCGGGGTGTCGCGTGGAAGCACGACGGCGGCGTAGGCCAGGGCGAAGATGCCGATGGGGAGGTTGATCAGGAAGATCCAGTGCCAGCTGGCGTTCTGGATCAGCCAGCCGCCGATGATGGGCCCGAGGATCGGGCCGAGCAGCATGGGTACGCCGAGGATGGCCATCAACCGCCCCATGCGGTGCGGACCCGCGGCTCGCGTCATGATCGTCATGCCCAGCGGCATCAGCATGCCGCCGCCGAGGCCTTGGAGGACCCGGAACGCGATCAGCATCTGGATCGTCGTGGCCAGCGCGCAGAGCACGGAGCCGGCCGTGAACAGGGTGACAGCGAGCATGTAGAGCCGCTTCGTGCCGAACCGGTCCGCCCCCCACCCGGTCAGGGGGATCACGGTGGCAAGCGCCAGCGTGTAGGCGGTCACCGTCCACGCGACCTGCGTGTAGGCCAGCGGCTCGGTGGGTGAGCCGAAGACGGTCTGGAACGTAGGCAGCGCGACGTTGACGACGGTGATGTCGAGGATCGACATGATGGCGCCCAGCACCACCACGCCCGCGACCTTGAGGACCGCAGCGTCGATCTTGTCGCCCTGTGTCGGGACGGGCGCGGGTGCCTGGCTCATCGGGACTCCTGATGGGGCCGGAACGGAAGAGTCGGTCCACGCTAGCGGCGAGGGCCGACAGTTCAGCGGCGCCCGGGACCGTCATCGGACGATTCTGCCCCCGTCAGGTGCACTCGCGATAGCGGGATCCTCTCTCAGAGCTGGAGCGACCGCGCCGGCACGTGCGTCCGGGCCTCGATGTCGGTGGCCGCGGCGGCCAGGAGCTGGTGGGCCAGCTCGGACAGGGCACGGGCCGCGGCGAGCTCGTCGCCGATCCTCGGCGCGGACTCGTCGGACGGGTTGCGGCGGCTCCTGCCGCGAGCGCGCATCTCGGTCTTGTTCTCCAGGTCGAGCACGGCCTCGGCGAACGTGTCGTCGCCCTCCTCCTCGAGCGTCATCTGCACGGTCCAGTTCTTGGTGGTCATGAGCCGTTCCCTTCTGCCGGATCTGGCGGGTGCGACGGGCGGCAGCGTCGCTCCCCCGATCTTCCCACCAGGACAGGACGAGCGCAGCGGGTCGAGAACCGCACCGAGAAGTACCTACCTCGCGCGGGGCGGGGCCGACCCGCAGTTTCGACTGTCCGCGTCCGGGGTACCTACTCGGCTCAGGAGGAAACATGCGAATCGGGACAATCGTCGTCGTCATCTGGCTGGCCATCGGCGCTCTCGCTGCGGCCCAGCGTGGGTACTTCGCGGGCAACGACAACCCAGACTGCGCCCAGGTCAGCACGATCGCCGTCACGGTCGTCGCCGGACCCCTCAACTACGTCGGGCTCAACCCCCGCATCGAGGAGTGCCAGGCACCTCAGCCTTCCAAGTAGCCCGCGGTGTCGCGCGGTGAAGCCGGGCCGTCAACCACGTCCCGGTGCGAGATGGATCACAGTGCGTGAGCCCGCGCGGCCGACATCGACGGCCGCCGACTTAGGCCGAATGACCAGGTCACTCCGATAACGGCGGTCCGCTCTGCGGCTTGTGTCCCAGTCCTTCTGTCAAGGTCGCAGGCCCGCCTGTCGAGGCCGGTCTGGTCGAACGTTGCCCGCCGACCGAAGGCTCTGCTTAACCTGGTTGCGCTCCGCGTCCCGTGGAGCGTCGTACCGGGGTCAACGCCGAATCCTGTCCCGCACCCGGACGGCACCGACGAGTCCCACCAGGGACAGGAGCGGGGGACCCACGTTTCTCGGTCCCCGACACGCCCTGCTCACACCTGAGCGAGGCGTGCCCGGAGTACCTCGGGGTGAAGCCTCAGCCGCCGGACGGCGCAGCAGGCCGGGCCAACCTTTCCGCCCGAACCCGACAGCTCACCTCGCAGGCGTTCGAGAGGTTCTGCCATGCGTACACGCATGTTTCTGGCGACCCTTGTCGCCCTCTTCGCCGCCCTGGTCCCCGCGCTCATGACGTCCCCCGCCAACGCGGCGAGCCTGAGCACCTGGAAGCGTCTGGCACGCTGCGAGTCGGGCCTGCGGTGGCACATCAACACCCACAACGGCTACTACGGAGGACTCCAGTTCAGCAGCGGGACGTGGCGCGCCTTCGGCGGCCGCAAGTACGCCCGGAACGCGCACCGGGCGTCCCGCAACCAGCAGATCCGGATCGCCGAGAGGGTACGTCGCGCGCAGGGCTGGGGTGCCTGGCCGGCCTGCTCGCGCAAGATCGGCCTGCGATAGACCGTCCCGGGTCAGATCGTCCTGCGCCAGATCGTCCTGCGTGAGGTAGTCCTGGGCTGACCGGAGCCCCGTCCCCCGCCCTCCGTCGCGCGGCGCCGAACCGGTGACCGTCGTCGCTCGGCGGTGACAGACTCGCCTGCATGACCAAGCGCAGCAGGACCCCTCTGTCCCGCCGGGTACGGCGTTTCCTGCTCGCGGCGAGCGTCGTCCAGCTCGCTGTCCGCGCGGGCGGGCACCTCGCCGCTCGCCGCCTCGACGTGGGCGAGGAGTCCTCGCCCCGGATCCGTCGGGTCAGAACCATGGGCCCCCTCGTGCTGAAGCCCGGCGCCCAGGACCTGGCGCGCGTCGAGCTCGACCTGGTCATGGCCGGGGCCCAGCTCGACCTCACCCGAGCGCGACCCGCACCGGGTGGTCTCGACCTGATCCTGACGCTGGCCATGGCCGGGGCCGAGGTGCGCCTTCCCCGGCCGTGGCGGGTGTCGTTGGTCCAGCGCGGACCCGGCGCGGTCACCGTCAAGGGCTCCCTGACGGAGGCGGAACCGGCCGCGGCAGACCTGCGCATCGACGTACGCACCCTGGCGGGCGGGGCCACCCTCCGCGTCGAGTGACCGACCAGCGCCCCACGACGCGATGGACCTTTGCCAGCCTGTGCCCATGTCGGACCGCTTCCTGCGTCGCCAGCTCGTCACCGCGGCGTTGACCGCGAACGCCCTTCACCCGGTACAGAGCCGCAGGGCGGCATTTCCGGCCATGTTCGCCGGCTGGCTCACCAGCGAGCTCGCTCCCCAGCTGCTGGCCGCGACCACGGCCGACACGCTGCGAGAGCTCACGCGCGGTCGACGCGACGACCGCCTGCGGAGGTCCGCCCTGGGCATGGCTGCCGCGAGCGCCGCCGGGCTGGGCGTCCTCGTCGCACAGGCCGAGGGAGCCCGAGGGGTCGTGGACCGCGCGCTCACCGAGGCCCTCGGCGCGGACTACGGCCGTCACCTCGACCCCGAGGACGGCGGCGTCGACCTGACCAGCCGGTGGCGCCAGCTCGCGCTTCCCTTCCGGATCCGGACCAGCGGCGTCGAGGTGCACAGGAACATCGTGTACGCCGGGCCCGGCAGCCAGCGCGGCATGCTGGACGTCTACCGGCCCGCGCAAGGAACCGTCGAGGATGCGCCGGTTCTGCTCCAGGTGCACGGGGGCGCCTGGACGATCGGCAGCAAGGACCACCAGGGCATCCCGCTGATGCTCCATATGGCGGCCCGTGGATGGGTGTGCGTCGCGATCAACTACCGGCTCAGTCCAGCACACGCGTTCCCCACTCATGTCGTCGATGTGAAGCGCTCGATCGCCTGGGTCCGCGAGAACATCGGGACCTACGGCGGCGACCCGTCGTACGTCGCAGTCACCGGCGGCTCCGCCGGTGGGCACCTCGCCGCGCTCGCCGCGCTGACCCCGAACGACCCGGAGTACCAGCCCGGCTTCGAGGACGCCGACACCACGCTCCAGGCAGCGGTGCCGCACTACGGCGTGTACGACCTCGCCGGCGCCAGCGGAGACTCGCGCGCGGTGGAGCTGCGCGACCGGTTTCTCGGCCCGCGGGTGCTCGACAAGGACCCGGGCACGGATCTCGGCGACTTCGAACGCGCCTCTCCCCTGCTCCGCGTCACCTCCGAGGCGCCGCCCTTCCTCGTCATCCACGGCGACCACGACACGCTCGTGCCGGTCTCCCAGGCCCGCCACTTCGTGCGAGTCCTGCGCGAGGTCGCCGCGAACCCCGTCGCGTACGCCGAGCTCCCCGGGGCTCAGCATGCCTTCGACGTCTTCCCCTCGATCAGGAGCGCACACGTGGTCCGGGGCGTCGACCGCTTCCTGCGGTGGAGTCACGCCTCGTGGCGAGAGGGCGGGTCACGGCCCTGACCGCGGTCCAGCCTCGTGCCGGGCACGGATACGCTGGCGCGCGCACGTCCTTCCAGGGACCCGAACGAGGAGCGTCATGACCACCCCGCACCCGCCGTCTCCCGCAGGCATGCCGCAGGACCTCCTCCAGCACGCTCTGGACACGAAGGGCTTCATGCCGCTCGACGAGGGAGACCTGCTGCACCGCCTGGCGCGCGAGCGGCTCGCCCGAGGCCCGGTCCTCGAGGTGGGGAGCTACTGCGGCAAGTCCGCGGTCTACCTCGGCGCGGCCGCGCGCGAGGTCGGAGGGACGGTCTTCACAGTGGACCACCATCGCGGTTCGGAGGAGAACCAGGAGGGGTGGGAGTACCACGACGCGTCACTGGTCGACCCCGAGGTGGGGCGGCTCGACACGCTCCCACACTTCCGCCGCACCATCGCGCGTGCAGGGCTCGAGGACCAAGTCGTCGCGGTGGTCGGTCGCTCGACCACGGTGTCGGCCCACTGGCGGACGCCGCTGTCCCTGCTCTTCATCGACGGGGGCCACACCGACGAGCACGCCGGCAACGACTACGAGGGCTGGGGCCGCTGGGTCGCGCGCGGCGGCCTCATGGTCTTCCATGACGTGTTCCCCGATCCCGCCGACGGCGGCCAGGCTCCCTACCGGGTGTACCTGCGCGCCCTCGACAGCGGCGACTTCATCGAGACCGAGCACCTCGGCTCGATGCGGGTCCTAACGCGCGTGCGGGGAGAGGCCGGCGACCCGGTGCACTGAGCGCTCCGGAGCGGCGTCCGTCGGTGCGCAGCCGCACTCCAGGCCGATCTCGGTGAACGACAGGGGCAGGCTCGTGCCCCGGAAGATGTGCGACCCCGGCGTCGTCCCCGAGAGCGCGTCCACGGCCAGCACGACTGCGGCAGCGGTCCAGGTGCTGCACTCCACCGGCCAGCGCGCGTCGTCGGGGTAGACGTAACCGGTCCAGTAGGAGCCGTCGGGGTCGCGCAGGTGCTGCATGGCCTCCAGCTGCTCGCGGGCCCGGTCGTGCTCACCCACGGCGTCCAGCGCGAGCACGAGCTCGCAGGTCTCCGCACCTGTCACCCAGGGACGGTCGAGGACGCAGCGGATGCCGAGGCCGTCCACCACGAACTCGTCCCACCGCTTCTCGATCCGGGCGACGGCCTCGTCCCGGCGGACGGCGCCGCCGAGGACCGGGTAGTACCAGTCCATCGAGTAGCGGACCTTCGGGGCGAAGGCGTCCTCGTGCTCGCGCAGCGCATGGGCCAGACGGCCGGCCGCCAGCTCCCACTCCGGTTGCGGCTCGTCCACCAGCTCGCTCAGGGCGAGCCCGCACGCCAGGGCGTGGTGGATGCTCGAGCTCCCGGCCACGAGCGCGGTCTCCTCGACGTTCCCGAACGCGTTGGCCGCCCACGCGATCCCGCCGAACGGCAGCTGCATGGCCGTGACCCGGTCGAGCGCGCGGCGTACCACCGGCCAGGCGCGACGTACGAACGCCTCGTCGTTGCGCACCAGCCAGTGGTGCCACACCCCGACGGCGACGTAGGCGGTCATGTTCGTGTCCACCGCAGGGTCGTCCACCACGCCACAGGTCACCTTCATCGGCCACGACCCGTCGGGGCGCTGGGTAGCGAACAGCCAGGCGTAGGCGCGCTCGGCGGCCTCGACCTCACCGCCCACCAGCAGTGCCATGGCGCACTCGACGTGGTCCCAGGTGTCGACGTGGCCGCCCGGGAACCACGGGATGGCTCCCGAGGGCTCCTGGACGCCGGCGATCGAGGCGGCAGTCGCCCGGACGTCGTGGACGTCGAGCAGACCCGGCAGGCTGGGGATCTCGGCCGTCATCGTTCAGGGCTTGGTGAGGTAGAGGACCATGCTCTTGCCGATCACGGGGTTGAGCAGCCGCTCGGCGGTGCGGGTCAACCACGGCCGCTTCATGATGTCCCAGACGAGCAGACGGTGGTACGTCCGCGGCAGCACGTGCTCGGCATCGTCGACACCGACCGCGCACTTGAGCCACCAGTACGGCGAGTGGAGCGCGTGGGCGTGGTCCTTGCCCTCGAAGCGCAGGCCCGCCCGCTCGAGCTTCCCCGACGAGCTCGTCGCCGGTGTAGATGCGCACGTGGCCGCCCTCGACCTCGTGGTAGGCGTCGGAAAGGGCCCAGCAGATCTTCTCGGGTAGCCAGCGGGGCACGGTCACCGCGATCGTTCCCCCCGGACGCAGGACGCGCACCAGCTCGGCGATCGCGGCCTCGTCGTCGGGGATGTGCTCGAGCACCTCGGCGGCGACGATCCGGTCGAACTCGCCGTCGGCGAACGGCAGCTGGAGGGCGTCGCCCTGCTTGACGTCCGCGTCGGCTCCGTCGGGGATCTCCTCGGCGGCCCGCATCGCGGCGAACATGTCGGAGACGCCGGCGAGCTCCTCGGCATCCTGGTCGAGCGCGATCACGTCCGTGCCACGGCGGTACAGCTCGAAGGCGTGACGCCCGGCGCCACAGCCCATGTCGAGGACCCGGTCCCCCGCCTGCACGCCCAGGCGGTCGAAGTCGACGGTCAGCATCTGCTCAGCTCTCCTCGCTCTTCGTTTCCTCGATGGCGCGCTGGTACGCCCGTGCCGTGGCCTCCGCGACCGCCCGCCAGCTGAACTTCTCCAGCGCACGCTGCCGGCCCGCGGCACCCATCCGGTGGCGTCGGTCGGGGTCGTCGAGCAGCGCCTCCAACGCGGCCGCGAGCTCACCCACCTCGCCCGGCGTCACGAGGTCCGCGCAGAGCCCGTCCTCCCCCACGACCTCGGGAATCGCTCCGGCTCGACTGACCACCAGCGGCGTCCCGCAGGCCATGGCCTCCACGGTGGGCAGCGAGAAGCCTTCGTAGAGCGACGGCACGCAGGCGATCTCGGCCGAGCCCACCACCTCGGCGAGCTCGGTGTCGCTGAGCCCGCTGACGAACCGGACGCTGTCCTGGATCGAGAGCCGCTCGATGAGCTGCTCGGTGCGCCCACCGGGCTTGGGCTTCGTGATCAGCAGCAGCTCCGCGTCGCGCTCCGTGCGCAGCTTCGCGAAGGCCTCGAGCAGGGTGGCGACGCCCTTCATCGGGGTGTCGGCGCTCGCCATCGCCACGATGCGGCCCGGGACCCGCGGATCCTGGTAGTGCTGGAACACCTCTGGCTCGACCCCGAGCGGGATCACCTCGATGCGCTCGGGGGCGACCCCGAAGTCGGCGACGATGTCGCGGGCAGAGGACTTCGACACGGTCAGCACGCGGCGCATCCGGCGCGCGACGCGTCCCTGCATGGCGAGGAAGCCGTACCAGCGGCGGGTGGTGAGCTTCTTCCAGCCACGGGCCGCCGACAGGTCCACGCGCCGGTCGAAGGTGATCGGGTGGTGGATGGTGGTCACGAGCGGCAGGCCGCTGCGCTTGATGTCGAGGATGCCGTAGCCGAGCGTCTGGTTGTCGTGCACGACGTCGAAGTCCTGGAGACGCTTGCGCAGCTCGCGCGCCGCCCGCAGGCTGAAGGTCAGCGGCTCGGGGAAGCCCGCGGTGTACATCGTCGCGACCTCGAGGACGTCGATGGCGTCGCGGTACTCCCCCGGCTTCGGCGTACGGAACGGGTCGGGCTCGCGGTAGAGGTCCAGGCTGGGCAGCTTGGTCAGGCCGGACGCCGGGGTCGAGCTCCGGGTAGGGCTGGCCGGAGAAGACCTCGACGTCGTGGCCGAGCGCGACGAGCTCGCGGCTGAGATGGCGGACGTACACACCCTGTCCCCCGCAGTGCGGCTTGCTGCGGTAGGACAGCAGAGCAATGCGCACGTGGGACCTCCGGGGCTCAGGAAGACTGCAGGTGGAACGTGTCTCTGTCGTGTGACAGCAGCCGGTGGCCAAGCCTACTCGCTGGTAGGACGGGCACCGTGCCGGTGTTCCCTACAACGAGCCGGCGGTCGATGAGCGACGGGAGCCGCACCGAGTCCGGCATGACCTCGGTCACACGCGAGGGCCTCGGCTCCCCGTCCCAGCGCGATCGAGCAGGCGAGCTGCGGCGTCGAGCGACCTGCCGACGTCGCTCGCGGAACTGCGGCCGGTGACCGACCGGGGGCTGCTCACGACTCTCCGGGGGTGAGCATCTTCCGGTGGTCCCACGATGCGGTGCGATCCGGTGTGACGACCACCGCCATGCGTTTGCGCACCTGTCGCTCCACCTCCTCACGGCCGAACTCCCCGAGGTCGGCACCGTCGAGCATCCTGGCCGCGACCGCCGAGCCGATGGCGCGGACGCCCGCCTCGTCGGTGACCAGCTCCGCCTTGCCGGTGACGGAGACCCCGCGCAGCTCGAAGTAGTCCTCACCACTCTCGACCAGGCAGGTGATGCGCGGGTCGCGCTGGAGGTTCCTGATCTTCTGGGACCTCGCGTAGGTCCAGAAGGCGATCCGGCCGTCGTGAAGGACGTAGAAGAGCGTCGTCAGGTGCGGACTGCCGTCGCGGTTGACCGTGGCGACCTGCACCTTCTTGCCCGATGCGAGGAACTCCGCCGCCTCGTCGTCGCTCATCCGAACCCGGCTCCTGCCCGAGGGGGCCACCGCACTCAACTCCTCACCAGCTCAGCCACCGGCCTACCGTGTCGCACCCTATGGGGCTGCCCCCGTTCGGGCCAGGTCTGGTTCGCTTTCCGACGGCGCCAGCGAGCCGTCGCGCCCCAGGTGCCGACATCAAGGTGCCGACGACCGTAGGCTGTCCCCATGCGGTCACGTGCGCCCCACCAGTACCAGCGGGCCCACGCGTTGGACGCCGCCCTCGACGCCTGCCTCCCGAGCATGCCGACGTCGCTCGTCTCGATCTGGTACGGCGACCCCGACGGCCGGACCCGGTACGCCCGCCTCGCCGACGCAGAGCACTACGCCGCCAGCACCATGAAGCTGCCCCTGCTCGTCGCCGCATACCGCCTCCACGCCCGAGGCCTGCTCGACCTCGACCGGGCCGTGCCGGTGCACAACCACTTCCGCTCGGCGCTCGACGGCAGCCCTTACTCCCTGGACCAGGCCGACGACCAGGACGACGACACCTGGTCACACCTCGGCGGCAGCGAGTCGCTGCGCGTGCTCGTCCACCGCGCGATCACCAGGTCGGGCAACCTCGCGACCAACCTGACGCTCGAGCACGTGGGCACCACCGAGATGGATGCCGTCCTGGCTGACGCCGGCTGCAGCCCGGCCACCACACTGCCGCGCGGCATCGGGGACGCCGCCGCGCGAAGGGCAGGACTCGACAACCGGGTCACGGCCGCCGACCTCGCGCGCGTTCTCGGGGGCGTGGCTGCTCGGACCCTGGCGGCAACCGCCGTCTGTGCGGAGGTCGAGGCCGTCCTCGCGGACCAGGAGTACCGCGACATGATCCCCGCGGGGCTCCCCGAGGGTGTCTACGTCGCGAACAAGACCGGCTGGGTAAGCGGTGTCGCCCACGACGTCGCGCTCGTGCGCCCCGACAGCGCCGCGCCGTACGTCCTGGTGGTGTGCACCAGCACACGGCTGCCCGAGGACGAGGCCTACCGCGTCGTCGCCGCCGTGAGCGCGGTGGTGTGGCGGGAGCACGTGCGATGACCAGGATCGAGCACATCGAGTGCCACCGCGTCTCGGTCGCGCTGCACACCCCCTTCGTCACGTCGCTCCGGCGCACCACCACCGTCGACAGCCTTCTGGTCCGGATCGTCGACAGCGACGGCGCCGCCGGCTGGGGGGAGGCGCCGCAGGTCTGGCAGGTCACCGGCGACTCGGTCGCCGGAGCGGAGGCGTGCATCCAGGGCCCCCTCTCCCAGGTCGTGGTAGGACACGACCCCGACGACCTGGTCGACCTCACCCGTCGGATGGCCGGCGCAGTCGCCCGGAACTTCGGCGCCAAGGCCGCGCTCGACGTGGCCCTCCACGACCTCGCCGCCCGGCGCCGGGGAGTCAGCCTCCCGGTGCTCCTCGGCTCGACCGCTCATCGCGTACCCACTGACGTGACGCTCCCCGCAGGCAGCGTGCAGCACCTCTCCGAGGTCGCGGCGGCCCGGGCCAAGGAGGGTTTCACGGTCCTCAAGATGAAGGTCGGCACCGACGCGGCCACGGACGTGGAACGTGTGCGCGCCGCCCGAGCTGCCGTCGGCCCCGACGTCCGACTCCGCCTGGACGCGAACCAGGGCTGGACGGCGCGCGAGGCGGTCCGGGTGATCGGTGCTCTCGAGGACGCGCAGGTCGACGTGGAGCTGGTGGAGCAGCCCGTGCGCGCCGACGACCTCGACGCTCTCGCCTGGGTGACTTCCCGGGTCGCGACCCCGGTGATGGCCGACGAGTCCGTCTACGGCGTGCACGAGCTGGTCGAGGTGATCCGTCGCCGCGCGGCCGACATGGTGAACGTCAAGCTCGCCAAGTGCGGCGGCCTGAGCACGGCGCGGACGATGCTCGAGCTCGCCCGAGCCCAGCAGATGGGCACGATCGTCGGGTCGATGATGGAGACCCACGTCGGTGTCGGTGCCGCGGCCAGCCTCGTCGCCGCCCTCGGGACGGGCCACGTCTCGGATCTCGACGCGGCCTGGTGGGCGGCACGGTCCCCGGTACGTGGCGGGATGAGGTACGACGGAGCGACCGTCGTGCTGCCCGACACCGGGGGGCTGGGTGTGGACGGCCTGGACGTGGAGGCTCCACGGTGACGGAGCCAGGACCGATGCCCGGAGTGCGCCCCGCCGACCCCGGTGTCCTCGAGGTCTCGGTGCCGGTCGCGACCCTCTGGACCGCGCCGGACGCGCCGCGCGAGATGGACCTGCCCGCCGTCCGCGACGTCCCCGACGTGGCTGCCTGGGCCGCGTCGCTGGACACGACGGCACGCAAGGAGCTCAACGGCCGCACGCTGACCCAGCTGCTCCTCGGGGAGCGGGTGCGCGTCGTCGAGTCCCGGGGCGACTGGGTCCGTGCCGTCGCGCTCGGCCAGGACTCTTCGGCCGACCCGTCCGGCTACCCCGGCTGGCTCAGGCGAGCACACCTGGCCACCCCGGCCTTGCCGGCCCCGTCGACGGGTGTCGTCGTCGCTGCGACCACCGCGTGCGACGTGGACGACGGGACGTCGGTCGAGCTTTCCTTCGGGACCCGCCTCGGGCTCGAGGCCGACGAGGGTACGGCTGCGGTCCTGCTCCCCGGTGGGCGGCGTGGCAAGGTCCGGATGGACGACGTACGGCTCACCTCGGTCCCCGCGACCGTGCCCGGAGCGAGCGACGTCCTGGATGCGGCCGAGCGTTTCCTGGGGCTTCGCTACCTGTGGGGCGGCACCAGCGCGTGGGGGCTGGACTGCTCGGGCCTGGTGCACCTGGTCTTCCGTCGCTACGGGATCGCTCTACCCCGCGATGCGTTCGACCAGGCCGCGGCGGTGCAGCCGGTGCCCGTCGACGAGGTGCAGCCCGGCGACCTGTACTTCTTCGCGCGCCCGAGCGCCCGGGTCTACCACGTCGGGTTCGTGAGCAGAGCCGTCGGCGCCGACGGCGTGCGGTGGATGTTGCACGCTCCCGAGGGCGGCGAGCTCGTCGAGGACGCGCCACTTGCCCCGCACCGGGTAGACACCCTCGTCTCCGCAGGCCGGGTGCGTACGCCGGAGGCCGGCCGGCTCCACCTCTCCGGCGGAAGCTGACCGGCCCACGACCGAACGGGTCAGCCCTCGTCCTCGTCGAGGAGGCCCTCCTTGTCCGCCTTCGCCACCAGCCTGCGGACGTTCTCGATGCTGCCGCAGTCGGCGTCGATCTGCCGGTTGCGCTCGGCGGCGAACTTCTCCCCCAGGTCGGCGCGGACCTTCTCGGAGACCTCCTCGCGGGCGGGGTTGAGGATCGTGAGCTCTTCCTCGGTGAGGTGGTGGTTCACCGCGGTGGCGAGCTCCTCCACCGCGTCCTCGAACGACTGGGTGTCGGTGCCGACGAGCTCGAGCACCTGGAGCAGCTTCTGGTTTCCCTCCGCGTGCTCCTCCTCGCCGTGCTCGGCCTCGTGGTCGTCGATGGCGTCCTTGCGGCGCAGCACCGGGTACACGTGGTTCTCCTCGGCCTCCGCGTGCGCGACGTGCAGTGCTGCGAAGGCGGCTCGCACGGCGTCGCGGTCGGAGGAGCTGTCCCGCAGCTGGCGCAGCAGGTGCTCGAAACGTCGGTGGTCCTCGAGGATCAGCTCGACGACGTCGCCGGAGACGGGCCGCCCGAGCTCGATAGGAGTGCTCATGGAGACGGATATACCCCGAGGTGGCCGTGGCATGCCCGTCGGACGGGCGACTCAGGAGCTCCTACTCGACCTCGGCCGCGTCGGCGGCGGCAGCGACACGTTCCCGGCCGCGGGAGACCATCAGGCTCGCGACGGTGGTCACCGCCAGAGTCGCGACGATCACGGTCAGCGACACCCAGATCGGGATCTCCAGCCACGCGACGTCGATGTGCTCGCCGCCGTTGATGAACGGCACCTCGTTCTCGTGCAGCGCGTGGAAGACGAGCTTCACGCCGATGAAGCCGAGGAGGAAGGCCAAGCCGTAGGAGAGGAAGATGAGGCGCTGAAGCAGGCCACCGATGAGGAAGTAGAGCTGGCGCAGGCCCATCAGCGCGAAGATGTTCGCGGTGAAGACCAGGTAGGGGTCCTTGGTGAGGCCGTAGATGGCGGGGATCGAGTCCAGCGCGAAGAGAAGGTCGGTGGTGCCCAGGGTCAGCACGACGATGAACATCGGGGTGATCAGGCGCTTGCCGTTCTCGCGGGTGAACAGCCGGGTGCCGTGGTACTCCTTCGTCGCGGGGAAGCGCTTCTCGACGAAGAGCACCAGCCGGTTCTCCTCGTACTCGCCCTCGTCCTCGCCTGCCTCCCGGGCGAGCCTGACGGCGGTGTAGATCAGGAACGCCCCGAAGACGTAGAAGACCCAGCTGAACTCGTTGATGGCCGCGGCGCCGACCAGGATGAACACCGCGCGCATGATCAGCGCGAGGACGATGCCGATCATCAGCGCGGTCTGCTGGTACTGCCGCGGCACCGAGAACTTGCTCATGATGATGATGAAGATGAACAGGTTGTCGACCGAGAGCGAGTACTCGGTCAGCCACCCGGCGAAGAACTCCGGTCCCGGCGCCTCGCTGAGGCTGCTCGGCTCGGCGAACACCCACAACCCCACGCCGAACGCCACCGCCAGCGCGATGAAGAAGGCGAGGTGCGTCGAGACCTCCTTCATCGTCGGCTCGTGCGGACGCCGGCCGATGATCAGCAGGTCCACGAGCAGGACGCCGATGGTGACCACCAGGGTGACGATCCAGACGGCAGGACTGGCGACGGAGTCACCCACGAGTCTTTCCACGAACTTCTCTCCTCCGGAGTGTTCTAGGGCGGCACGCCGTGCGAGTCACGGGCGGCAGCAGGACAAGGACCAGCTCCGGAGGTCTCTCCCGCCCGGACCTGCTGACGAGGTCACCGGGCCAGCGGTGCCGGGCGACTCCCGACCGGCGAGAGCATGACCGTGATGACGACACCGCTGCGAAGGAATACTCCCCTCCACGCGCGGATCATTGTCCCAGACCGGTTCCCCAGCACCAAAGCCGCCATCGTGTCGAGGTCGCCGACTCCTTGAAGCCGTCAGCGGGCTCCGGCCTCAACCATCTGGCGCAGCTCCTTCTTCAGCTCCGAGATCTCGTCACGCAGCCGGGCCGCGAGCTCGAACTGCAGCTCGGCCGCCGCCGTGTGCATCTGGTCGGTGAGCTGCTGGACGAGCTCGGCAAGGTCTTGGGACGGCAGGCCGGCCAGCTCCGCGGCGTGCTTGCCCGCCTCGCTGGACAGACCCGGGACGGGCGCTTTCTTGCCCTTCTCCCCGCCGGACTTCTGCCAGGTCTTGAGCAGCTCCTCGGTGCTCTCGTCCTCGCGCGCCAGCATCTCGGTGATGTCGGCGATCTTCTTGCGCAGCGGCTGGGGGTCGACGCCGTTGGCCTTGTTGTAGGCGACCTGCTTCTCGCGGCGGCGGTTGGTCTCCTCGATGGCGTTCTCCATCGACGGGGTGATCTTGTCGGCGTACATGATCACCTGGCCCGAGACGTTGCGGGCGGCTCGGCCGATCGTCTGGATCAGCGACTTGTCCGAGCGGAGGAATCCCTCCTTGTCGGCGTCGAGGATCGCCACCAGGGAGACCTCGGGCAGGTCCAGACCCTCCCGGAGGAGGTTGATCCCGACCAGCACGTCGTACTCGCCCATCCGCAGCTCCCGCAGCAGCTCCACCCGACGCAGGGTGTCGACCTCGCTGTGGAGGTAGCGGGTGCGGATGCCGGCCTCGAGCAGGTAGTCGGTGAGGTCCTCCGACATCTTCTTGGTCAGCGTGGTCACCAGGACGCGCTCGTTGCGCTCCACGCGCTCCTTGATCTGGTGGATGAGGTCGTCGATCTGGCCCTTCGTGCCCTTGACGACCACCTCGGGGTCGACGAGGCCGGTGGGCCGGATGATCTGCTCCACGACGTTGTCGGGGCCTCCGACCTTCGACATCTCGTAGTTGCCAGGGGTCGCGGAGAGGTAGACCGTCTGGCCGATCCGGTCGAGGAACTCCTCCCATTTCAGGGGCCGGTTGTCCATCGCGCTCGGCAGCCGGAAACCGTGGTCGACCAGGTTCCTCTTGCGCGACATGTCGCCCTCGTACATGCCGCCGATCTGCGGCACGCTCACGTGGGACTCGTCGACGACGAGGAGGAAGTCCTCGGGGAAGTAGTCGAGGAGACAGTTGGGCGCCGAGCCGGGCTCGCGGCCGTCGATGTGCATCGAGTAGTTCTCGATGCCCGAGCAGGAGCCGACCTGGCGCATCATCTCGACGTCGTACGTCGTGCGCATGCGCAGCCGCTGCGCCTCGAGCAGCTTTCCCTGCTTCTCGAAGGTGGCGAGCTGATCCTCGAGCTCGTGCTCGATGCCGTTGATCGCCCGCTCCATCCGCTCCGGGCCTGCGACGTAGTGGGTGGCAGGGAAGATGTAGAGCTCCTGGTCCTGGGTGACCACCTCCCCGGTCACCGGGTGCAAGGTCATCAGCCGCTCGATCTCGTCTCCCCAGAACTCGACGCGCACCGCGAGCTCCTCGTAGACGGGGAAGATCTCGAGGGTGTCACCGCGGACGCGGAAGGTGCCGCGGGTGAACGCCATGTCGTTGCGGGTGTACTGGATCTCGACGAGCCGACGCAGGATCGAGTCCCGGTCGCGCTCCTCGCCGACCTTGAGGCGAATCATCCGGTCGACGTACTCCTGCGGCGTGCCGAGTCCGTAGATGCAGGAGACGGTGGAGACCACGATCACGTCGCGCCGGGTGAGCAGGGAGTTGGTCGCGGAGTGACGAAGCCGCTCGACCTCCTCGTTGATCGAGGAGTCCTTCTCGATGTAGGTGTCGGTCTGCGGGACGTACGCCTCGGGCTGGTAGTAGTCGTAGTACGAGACGAAGTACTCGACGGCGTTGTCGGGGAAGAGCTGGCGCAGCTCGTTCGCGAACTGCGCGGCGAGGGTCTTGTTGGGCTGGAGGACAAGGGTCGGCCGCTGCAGGCGTTCCGCGGCCCAGGCCACGGTGGCGGTCTTGCCGGTGCCGGTGGCACCGAGGAGCACGACGTCCTTCTCCCCCGACGTGATCCGGCGCTCGAGGTCGGCGATCGCCGTGGGCTGGTCACCCGACGGCTGGTAGTCGGAGACGACTTTGAACGGCGCGACGCTGCGCTCCAGATCGGTCACGGGCCTCATGCCCACCGAGACTACGACGTGCCTACGACACTTCCCATCGACGGGAGCCGATCCCCCACCTGTCCTTGTCCCGGTGACTACATTGACCCCGTGAGCACCCCACGTCCCGCGCCGCCCGCGGGTTCGAGCCTCTGGTCGTTCGGTGAGCTCCGGACGATCGTCCGGCGCGCCCTGCTCACCTTCTTCGGCATCCCGGTGCTCGTGGCGCTCACCCTGACGCTGGTCGACTCCTACCGTCGCCGCGGCAAGAAGCCCAAGCCCTTCCCCACGGACCCGCCCGGTGACGTCCAGATCGGCGACGGCGGGGTGCGGACGTACATGTACGGCCAGGACCTCTACGACGACATGCTCGAGGCCATCTCCTCGGCGAAGGAGCAGATCCTCTTCGAGTCCTATATCTGGAAGGGCGACGAGATGGGCGAGCGGTTCAAGCGCGCGCTCACCGACGCGGCGGGGCGCGGCGTCGACGTCTACGCGATCTACGACGGGTTCGCCAACCTGGTGGTCTCACCGCGCTTCAAGAAGTTCGGCCCCCGCCTGCGCGTACTGGAGTACCCGGCGTACAGCGCGGGGTGGCGCTTCTTCGACATCCGGCGCTACGGCCGGGACCACCGCAAGATCCTGGTCGTCGACGGCCAGGTCGGCTTCGTGGGCGGCTACAACGTCGGTACGGCGTACGCCACCGAGTGGCGCGACACCCATGTACGCATCACCGGTCCTGCCGTGTTCGACCTGAAACGGGCCTTCGCCGACTTCTGGAACCTCAACCGCCGGGCGCGCACCGGCCGGCCGCTCCTGCTGGAGACCGCCTCCGACTGGGAGCCGCGCATCCGGATGCACCGCAACATCCCCCGACTCTGGGTCTTCCCGATCCGGGCGATGTACCTGGACGCGCTCAACCGCGCCTCGCAGCGCATCTACATGACCCACGCCTACTTCATCCCGGACTCGGACTTCGTCGAGGCGCTCATGGATGCTGCTCGGCGCGGCGTCGACGTCCGGATCCTGGTGCCGGAGACCTCCAACCACGTCGTCGCGGACTGGCTCTCGCGCGGCTACTATGGCGAGCTGCTGGCCGCAGGTGTGCGCATCTTCCGCTACCAGGGCGCGATGGTGCACGCGAAGACGGCCACGATCGACGGCCGCTGGTCGACGGTGGGCACGGCGAACATCGACCGCCTCAGCATGACCGGCAACTACGAGATCAACGTGGAGTTCATCGACTCCGAGATGGCAGCCGAGATGGAGCGGGTCTTCGCCACCGACCTGGGCAACGCGCACGAGCTGACACGCGAGGAGTGGGACGCTCGGGGCGCGCACCGCAAGTTCACCGAGCTGGTGCTGGCTCCCCTACGGCCCTTCCTCTGACGCCCCTGTCCCGGACGTTGACCGGGCAGTTGCGCAGGTCCGGGATCGGATCAGTGCTTGGCGGCCTTGGGCACGATCTCGACGTGCTGGCTCTTCGCCTCCGCCTTGGCGCGCTTCTCAGCCCGCTTCTGCTTGAGCGTCTTGCCGGTCTTCTTCGCCGCGTGCTGGGGGCGTGACTTCTCGTGCATGGTCGCTCCTGCCTCGAAGCCGGACGGCTTCATGCTCCGACGGTACGCCTGCCGCGCCGTCGCGGCACGGGCCCTTCGACCCGCGCGGGCGATGGCCTCGGCGCCGGTGAGCCGGTCAGGGGCTGGGGATCTCCATGAGGCCACTGAAGGTCAGCGCCGCCCGCACGTCGCCCCGGACCTTCAGCTGTCCCCGCATCACGCCGGTGACGGGGTTGAGCCTGCCGGTGACGAGCTTGAGGAACTGGGCGCCGTCGAGGGTGAGGGTGGCGTCCCGGTCCTGGGGATCGTCCCCCTCGTCGATCCGCTGCACCGTGGCCGCGCCTTCGCTCAGCCGGACCACGTAGCGGTCGAACCGTCCGTCGGGCCGCCCGCCGATCTTGAAGCCCACGGCGAGCTCGTGGCCGCGTGCCTTCTCCGCGTGCACGAAGTCGGGCAACCTCCGGAACACCTCGGCGAGGATCACCTCGCGCAGGCCGCCCGCCATGACGGACCGCAGGTGAGTGTCCTTCACCTTGGCGACGGCGACGGCGACGTCGACCGGGTCGAGGGCGCTCGGGTCCACCGCGACCGTGTCGCTGCCCGGAACCCGGAAGACTCCGCCCACTGCAAGCGCGAGCCGCTCGTGCCCCTCTATCGAGAGCCGGTCGGCGAGGTACAGCAGGGCCGCGTTGGCTCCCCCCGTGACGAGGCGGACGAAGTCGAGCATGTCGCACCCGATGATGACGTCGGGAGCGCCGGACTCGGCGGGCGTCAGCACGCTCACGCCGTCCCCGAACCGCAGCGCATGAACCTCGGCTCCTCGCCGGGGCAGCGCAAGGCTGAAGCACACCGTCCCCTCAACCTCGACCAGACGTTCAGGGACGGCGAACTCGTCCAGGCGCGTGAGCACGCCTCCGACCGCAGCCGAGCGCACGGCGTCCTCGACGAGCAGACCCGCGAGCTCACGATCGGTGGTGTCGCCGACGAGCTTCACCACGAGCTCGGCGTCGGACTCGTAGAAGAAGCGGTCGAGCTCCTCCTCCGTCATGCCGGACAGCATGGTGGGCAGGTCAGTCACGCGGCGGCCTCTCTCTCGGGGGTCCGGCGCCCCGACTCTCCACCGCGCGGGCGGTCGGTTCAAGCACCGACACCAGCGCGGTCAGCCCGCGCGAGAGCGACGTTCGACCGAGGCGGGTAGGTGCCGGCGTGGTGCCATGCGGGGCCCTCGCCGCGGCGGACCGATCCCCGAGAGCTCGACGAGGCGCTGCACCCGGTGCCGGTGAGGTCTGTAGCGCTCGAGCAGCTCCGCCATCTCGTCGTCGTCGACCGGCCGCCCTGTCAACGCCCATCCGACGTTCCTGGCGATGTGGTAGTCCCCGAAGCTCACCGCGTCGGCGTCACCGTGCACCCGGAAGCGCACCTCCGCCGAGGTCCACACCCCGATGCCGGGCAAGGATCGCAGCCGCCGGTCTACCTCGACCGGGTCGAGGCCGACGGTGCGCTCCAGCGACGACGCCACCCTCGCCGCGCCCACCAGTGCACGGGACCGGGCCGGGTCGATGTGGAGCTTGAGCCACTCCCACGAAGGGACCATCCGGATGCGCTCGGCGGACGGCTGCACCCACACTCCGCGCTCCGCTCCCGCCCCTGGAGCGCGCTCCCCGAACCGGTAGACCAGCTTCCGGAACCCTCCGAACGCCTCTTGGCCGGTGACCTTCTGCTCGATGATCGCCGGCACGAGCGACTCCATCACCAGCCCGCTGCTGGCCACTCGCCAGTGCGGGAACCTCCGATGCATCTCGGCGACCACGGAGTGGGGCGGCTCGAAGCCCGCGGGGTCGTCCTCTGCGCCCAGCATCGCCGGAAGCTGGGAGAGCGCCCACTCCGAGCCCGGTCCCCACGCGGCCGCCTCGACGACACCCTCGGACGTCCGGGTCCCGATCCTCATGGTGACGAGCCCCTGCGGTGTGCGCAGGCCCCTCCAGACCGTGCCGTCAGGGTCGGTCCGGTACGTCGGGTCGCCCCCGCCGCGCCGACCAGGCCTCAGCACCAGGCCCACAGGGCACGGCCACGATGGGCGCCACGTCCGCTCTGCGGTCGGCGGGGTGAGGGAGGAGAGCATCAGTCCACTACGACAACACGGGTGTCGTCGACGGCGCCACTGCGCCACCACGTGGCACGACCGCGGGCCCGGTAGAACGTGGTGCGCCGGCCGGGACGCACCGTCGTACGAACGTAGCCGTCCACGACCGTCAGGTCCCGGACGTACCGCCAGGGCTCCCCTCGATGCCGCTTGAGAAGCTTGGCCTTCCCGCTCATGAGCCTCCCCTCGGCCGCCCGCCAACGGACCGTGAGCCTAGCAGCGCCCCGCGGGGCCACCCGGCGCGTGCCACCGAGCCGAAGATCGGTACTCACCTTCTCGAGCGGAACGGGCTGCGCCGGCGACACCACGAGCGGGTATGTGAGGTCGTCCAGGCTGACCACCCTCACGACGAGGTCGGCTCGTCCCGCGATGACGGCGGTCAGCCTGCCCGCCGCATCCGTGCCGCGAACCGCGACCGTCAGCCACCTGCCGTCGGACCACCGCTGCACCGCCGCCCGCTGCCACGCGGCAGGACCTCCGGCCGCCGCCTTGTCGAGCTCGGCCTCGACCACGACGGGCGTGCCGCGGTACTGCCCCCTGGTGGTCAGGCTCCACCTCGGCGGGGTCGCGTCCGCCGTGGGCCAGACGGTCCGGGTGTACGTCGCTGCCCGGACGACGAGCACCTCTCGCAGCCGCCACGGGTCGTTCGTGGTGATGCTGTCGACGGTCTCGGCCAGCACCCCCATCGTGGCTGGGTCATTCACGGTCCAGGCGCCAACGGTCAGACCCGCTGCCTGGGCAGCGACGACCCGCTCCGGGGTGAGGCCGGCCTGGTCGACCTCGACATCGTCGGCGAAGGACGGCAAGGAGTCGGGGCTCAACGTCGTCTGGATGACACCGACCGGCACCTCGGGGTAGGCCGCAGCGAAGTCCTCGACGAACCGGGCGTCGGCGCTCTGCACGACCACGCGTCGGGTGTCGGATCCGTCCCAAGCGGTCGGCCACCGGCTGACCACGGCGCCGAAGACCGTCGCCCCGATCCCTCCCACCCAGCCGTACGCGTCCGGGTCCTTCACCTCGATGAACACCCCGGCCGGGCTCTGCGACAGCTGGGCGAGGGCCTCGTCGAGCGTGGCCACCCGCTCACCCGCGTAGGTACCGGACTTCCAGGTGCCGGCGTCGAGCCTGCGAACCTCCTCCAGGCTGAAGTCCCCCACGAGCCACGGGGCACGGTCAGGGAACTGCGTCTCCACGTCGGTCGTCCGTGCCAGCGAGGCGTCATGGAGCAGAACCGGAACCCCGTCCCCGGTCAGGCGCACGTCCAGCTCGACGATGTCCGCCCGGTCGGCGACCGCCCTGACGACGGAGGCAACCGTGTTCTCGGGAGCGGCCCGGCTCGCGCCACGATGCGCGACGTTGGCGACGCCGGTCCCCGTGCTCGGCCAGGCGGGCGAGCCGACGAAGCAGGCCGTGACGGCAGCGGCGACCACCGCCGCACGCCATGCTCTGCGAAGTGCCACGGCACATCCCACGAAGACGACGACCCCGCCAGCCCCTCGGCGTCTCGAGTCGTCACGGTCGATGATCCCTCGAGGGATTCGACCACGGCGCGGTGGGCCGAATCGGGGTAACGAGGCGCATCTCCCCCATCTTGGTCAGAACGCCCTTGTCCACGAGCAGCTCGGCGGGGACGTCGGTGCAGGCGGACACAATGGGCGCATGCGACTTGCCGACCTGGTGGCCACCTCCCGAGCGCTGACCGCGACCCGGTCGCGCAAGGCGAAGGTCGCGGCACTCGCGTCCGCCCTGCGCGCGGCCGGACCCGACGAGGTGGAGACTGCCACCTCCTACCTCTCCGGGGTGCTCCGCCAGCGGCGGACCGGCCTTGGCTGGAGGGGCTTCGGCGACCTCCCGGCCCCTGCGGCCGAGCCGACCCTGACGCTCGCCGAGGTGCACGAGCTGTTCGAGGAGATCAGCGCCGTCGCCGGTGCCGGCTCGAAGCAGGCTCGCGCCGACCTGGTGGACCGGCTCTTCGGGCGTGCGACTGCGGACGAGCAGGACTACCTACGACGGCTCGCCGTCGGCGAGCTGCGCCAGGGGGCGCTCGACGGGCTCGTTCTCGAGGCCGTCGCCGCGGCGGCAGACGTTCCACCGGAGTCCGTTCGACGGGCCGCCATGCTCAGCGGCGCCACGCTGCCGGTCGCCGCCGCAGCCTTGAAGGGCGGCGCCGAGGCGCTCGCGGACTTCCGGCTCGAGCTCGGGCGACCCGTCCGGCCGATGCTCGCCTCCAGCGCACCGGACCTTCCCGCGGCGTGGGAACGGCTCGGCACCGACCAGACGGTCGCGGTCGACTGCAAGCTCGACGGGATCCGCGTCCAGGTGCACAAGTACGACGGCCGGGTCCGTGTCTTCACGCGCACCCTCGAGGAGATCACCGACCGTCTCCCCGAGATCGTCGAGGCCGTCACGGCGCTGCCGAGCGCCACACTGGTGCTCGACGGGGAGGCGATCGCCCTCGACGGCTCGGGGCGCCCTCGCGCCTTCCAGGAGACCGCCGCCAGGACGGCCAGCCGGGTCGACGTCGCTGCGCTCCGCGCCGAGGTGCCGGTCACGGCGTACTTCTTCGACGTCCTGCACGCCGACGGCGAGGACCTGCTCGACTCCGCTGCGTCGGAACGCTTCGCGGCGCTGGCACGGGTCCTCCCGGAGAGGCTGGTCGTGCCACGGCGCTTGACGGGCGAGCCCGCAGCGGCCGCCGCGTTCTTCGACGACATGGTGGAGCTCGGTCACGAAGGCGTCGTGATCAAGAGCCTCGACGCCGGCTACGAGGCCGGCCGCCGCGGAGCCTCGTGGGTGAAGGTCAAGCCCCGGCACACCCTCGACCTCGTCGTCCTGGCGGTGGAGTGGGGCAGCGGTCGGCGCCAGGGGCTGCTGTCGAACATCCACCTCGGCGCGCGCGACCCGGACGGAGGTTTCGTGATGCTCGGGAAGACCTTCAAGGGGATGACCGACGAGATGCTCGCCTGGCAGACCCAGCGGTTCACCGACCTTGCCATCTCGCCGGAGACGATCAACGACTCCTACGTCGTCGAGGTCCAGCCCCAACAGGTCGTCGAGGTCGCCTTCGACGGGCTCCAGCGGTCCAGCCGCTATCCGGGCGGCGTGGCGCTCCGGTTCGCACGCGTCCTGCGGTACCGGGACGACAAGGCAGCGGAGGAAGCCGACACGATCGCCGCGGTCCAGGCCCTCGTGCACAGGGGCTGACACCACCTCACCCAGGTGTGACCGCCGTGTAACCGAAGGTGCCACACGGCGTTCGACGCCACGTACCATGACGCCATGAGCACCGAGCCACTCGCGCAGGCCAAGAGCGAGGGTCGCCGCTCCGCCGCTGCTGTCCGCCGGCGCGAGCGCGAGAAGGAGATCCTCGACGCCACCCGATCGCTGTTCGACGAGCGTGGTGTGCGCGACGCGCAGATCGAGGACATCGCCCGGGCCGTGGGCATCAACCGCGCGATCATCTACCGGCACTTCTCCGGCAAGGAGGAGCTGTTCGCGCTGACGCTCGTCGGCTACCTCGACGAGCTCGGCGATCGGCTCCAGGACGCGGACTCCTCAGAGATCGACCCCCCTGCTCGTCTGCGCGCGCTCACCGGCGCCTTCATCGACTTCGGTATCCAGTTCCCGGCCTTCGTCGACTGCGCCCAGACCTTGATGCGTCGGCCGGGTCCGGAGCTGCTCGAGGAGATCAGCGAGGGTGCCGTCTACCGGCTCGGCCGCGGCATCGCCACCTGCCTCGCCCGGGTCGCCACCGTGCTGGAGGCGGGCATCGCCAGCGGCGACTTCCCCGACCACGACGTGAACCTCCTCGCCAACACGCTCTACGCCACCGGGCTCGGGGGCATGCAGCTCGCCCGGGTCGGGATGCTCGTGAAGGAGGCCGCCCCCGGCGTACCGACCGTGGCGCCCCTCTCGCCCGACCAGGTCAAGGAGCACATGGTCGCCACCGCGATCGCGATGGCCTCCCACCCCGCCTGAGCCGTTCAGGCCCGCACACACGCCGCCGTTGGCGACCTCCGCGCGGCATTCGTGCCGACTCGGCGTACTTGCGCGCGGCACTCGTGCCGGCTCGGCGCCAGCGCACGCAGCGCTGACGCCGAGCCGGAGGGGGACTACTTCTCGAGGATCGCGGTGACACCCTGGCCACCGGCGGCGCAGATGGAGATCACGCCGCGGCCGGAGCCCTTCTCGTCGAGCAGCTTGGCCAGGGTGGCCACGATCCGCCCGCCGGTGGCGGCGAAGGGGTGCCCTGCCGCGAGCGAGGAGCCCACGACGTTGAGCTTGTCGCGGTCGATCTCGCCGAGCGGCGCGTCCAGGCCGAGGCGTTCCTTGCAGAAGATCGGGTCCTCCCACGCCTTGAGGGTGGCGAGCACCTGGGAGGCGAAGGCCTCGTGGATCTCGTAGAAGTCGAAGTCCTGGAGCGTGAGACCGGCGCGCTCGAGCATCCGCGGCATGGCGTACGCGGGAGCCATGAGCAGACCCTCCCCGCCGTGGACGTAGTCGACCGCAGCGGTCTCGGCGAAGGTCAGGTAGGCCAGCACCGGCAGGCCCTTGGCCTCGGCGTACTCCTCCGAGGCGAGCAGCACCGCCGAGGCGCCGTCGGTCAGCGGGGTGGAGTTCGCGGCGGTCATCGTCGCCGTCTCGCCCTTGCCGAAGACCGGCTTGAGCGTGGCGAGCTTCTCCGCCGAGGACTCCGGACGCAGGTTCTGGTCACGCTCGAGGCCGTTGAACGGCGAGACCAGGTCGTCGAGGAAACCGCGGTCGTAGGCAGCCGCGAGATTCTTGTGGGAGCGGACCGCGAGCTCGTCCTGCTCCTCGCGCTCGATGCCCCACTCCAGGGCGGTGAGGGCCGCCGACTCGCCCATGGACAGGCCGGTGCGCGGCTCCTTGTTCGCGGGGATCGAAGGGGCGAGGTGGCCCGGACGGATCTTGGACAGCGCCGCCAGTCGGGCCTGGAGCGTCTTCGCCCGGTTGGCCTCGAGGAGGATCTTGCGCAGCCGCTCGTTGACCGCGATCGGGGCGTCGGAGGTGGTGTCGGTACCACCTGCGATGCCGACCTCGATCTGGCCGAGCGCGATCTTGTTGGCCACCGTGACAGCCGCCTGGATGCCGGTGTCGCACGCCTGCTGGATGTCGTACGCCGGGGTGTGCGGGTCGAGCCGGGAGCCGAGCACCGACTCACGCGTGAGGTTGAAGTCGCGGGAGTGCTTGAGCACGGCGCCGGCGACGACCTCCCCGAGCCGCTCACCCTCGAGACCGAAGCGCGAGACCAGGCCGTCGATCGCTGCGGTGAGCATGTCCTGGTTCGAGGCGTTCGCGTAGGCGGTGTTGGACCGGGCGAACGGGATGCGGTTGCCGCCGATGACGGCGACCCTGCGGACGGGCTGGGTGTTGGCCTGCATGTGTCAGCTCCTGATCGTGCCGGGTGGTCGGTCCCTGCGGGGATCGGCCGGTGACAGCGGGTCACCGGAAGTCCTGCTGCGTCCATCCTTGCGCGGTGGCGGGCCGCTAGGGAACGTAGTGAGTGCCACATCACGAAATGTGGACTCTGAGTTACACCCCTAGTTACGTTCGACTCGAGCCGTCGTACCCGTCCCGCGCGGGACCCGGGTGACCCAAACGTCAGGAGAGGCGTCCGCATGACCACGACCTACCAGTCCCTGATCAGCACGCCCGTCGGGCAGCTGCTCGCCAAGAACCTCGGCCTGCCCAACCCCGCGAAGCTCGAGCGCTACGAGGAGGGGGCCCCGCTCGTGAGCGGCGCGGTCGCCGTCGGCGGCGAGGGACGACTCGTGCCGACCGTGGTCTCCACGCTCGACGACCTGGGCGTCGCGGCCGTCCGGGAGCCCGCCGCCGACCAGCGCTACAAAGGCCTGGTCTTCGACGCCACGGGCATCCAGACCTCGGCCGACCTGGTCGCCCTGCAGAAGTTCTTCACCCCACTGATGCGCAGCCTGGAGGGCAACCCGCGCGTGGTCGTCCTCGGCACCCCGCCCGAGATGGCCAACAGCAACGAGGAGCGCGTGGCGCAGCGGGCCCTGGAGGGCTTCACCCGGTCCCTGGGCAAGGAGATCGGCCGTGGCGGCACCGTCCAGCTCGTGTACGTCGCGCCCGCGGCAGACGCCGCGATCGCGTCCACGCTGGCCTTCCTGCTGTCGCCGAAGTCGGCCTACGTCTCGGGACAGGTGATCAGGATCGGCGCTTCGGGCGCGACCACCGCCGAGCCCGTCGAGGACTGGAACCGCCCCCTCGAGGGCAAGGTCGCGATCGTCACCGGGGCCAGCCGCGGCATCGGCGAGGAGATCGCCCGGGTGCTGCACCGCGACGGCGCCACCGTCCTCGGCATCGACGTGCCCCAGGCCGCCGAGGAGCTCCAGACGGTGATGAAGGACATCGGCGGCGACCAGCTGATGCTCGACATCACCACCAAGGACGCGCCGCAGCGGATCGCCAAGCACGTGAAGGACAAGCACGGCGGTGTCGACATCGTCGTGCACAACGCCGGTATCACCCGCGACAAGAAGCTGGCCAACATGAAGGAGGACGGCTGGTCCTCGGCCATCGCGGTGAACCTCACCGCTCCCGAGCGGATCACCGCCGAGCTCCTCGACCAGGGGCTGGTCCGGCCCAACGGCCGCATCATCGGGGTCTCCTCGATCGCGGGCATCGCCGGCAACGTCGGCCAGACCAACTACGCCGCCTCCAAGGCGGGTGTCATCGGCCTCGTCCAGAGCCTGGCCGACTCCCTCGAGGACGGCATCACCATCAACGCTGTCGCACCCGGCTTCATCCACACCAAGATGACCGCCGCCGTGCCGTTCATGACGAGGGAGGTCGGCAGCATGCTGAACTCCATGTCCCAAGGTGGCCTCCCGGTCGACGTGGCCGAGACCATCGCCTGGTACGCCAACCCCGCCTCGACCGCCGTCAACGGCAACGTCGTCCGGGTCTGCGGCCAGATGATGCTGGGGGCGTGATGACCGAGGCGACCACCCGTGAGGTCTCCGGGGAACCGAGCGCGCTGCCCCTGATGGTGAAGGCGGCCCTGCCCGCCATCCCCGGCATCTCCCTGCTCCCCGGGGTCCGGAAGACCGGCTCCGCACTCCCCCAGCTCACGCTGACCCGGCACGACGTGCCCATCGACCGCGACCACGTCGCGGCGTACTCCGAGGTCTGCGGCTTCGGGCTCAAGGAGACGCTGCCGCTGACCTACCCGCACATGCTGGCGTTCGGCCTGCACATGGCGATCATGACCGACGGCGACTTTCCGTTCCCCGCCATCGGCACCGTCCACCTGGAGAACTCGATCACCCAGCACCGGCCCATCTCCGCGAGCGAGACGCTGCAGGTGACCGCACGCCCCGAGCGGTTGCGCGCACACGCCAAGGGGCAGGTCTTCGACATCGACACCCAGGTCCACTCGGCGGGTGAGCTGGTGTGGGAGGAGACCTCCACGTTCCTCCGCCGGGGTCGCTCCGACGGAGCCGCCGCTGACCCGGGAATGCAGCTCGAGGAGGTGCCCACCTCGGGCATCGAGTGGCGACTCGACGCGGACCTGGGCCGCCGCTACGCCGCCGTCTCGGGGGACCACAACCCGATCCACCTGTACGCCGTGACGGCGAAGGCGTTCGGGTTCCCCCGGCAGATCGCCCACGGGATGTGGAGCAAGGCACGCTGCGTCGCGATGCTCGAACCGCGCCTCCCCGGCGCGGTGCGCGTCGACGTGGCGTTCAAGAAGCCGATCCTGCTGCCCGGCAAGGTCGCCTTCGGCTCCCGGCAGGTCACCGGGGAGTCCGGCGGGGACTGGGCGTTCTCGCTGACGAGCCCGAAGAACGGCGCACCGCACCTGCTCGGCCGCACCAGCGCTCAGTAGTCGGCCTGCCCTCGAGCCGGTCGGCGTCCCGGGTCGTCTCCCCCGACGCCGCGCCGGTCGCGCAGTCAGGCGGAGCCGTCAGCTCTCGTCGTCTGCACCGTCGAGCTCCTGGCGGTACCTGCGCCGCTGCTCCTCGGCGCGCTCGCGGCAGCGTCGCAGGAAGTCCTCGTCCGCCTCGGAGTCGACCGCGGCAGCCCGCCCGGGCCGGTCGTACTCCGGGTACGACGGAGCCTCGCGCTCGAAGGGTCGGCGCGGCGCCGCACCGCGGCGGGGGCGGCCGATGGCAAGCCAGGCGATCGAGCCGACCAGCGGGAAGAACAGGACGAGAAGCAGCCAGGTCCACTTCGGCAGGTGCTGGACCTCGTCCTCGCGGGCAAGGATCACGTCGATCACGCTGAAGATCCAGAGCACCAGGATCACCGGACCCAGGAACTCACCGAGCCGAAGCATCGCGTACCTCCCCCGTTGCGGGCCGACCGCCGGCTCGCGCGGACGGCAGCCTAGCCAACGCCGTGCCTTCGTAGTACGACTTCGTCAGCGGGCGCGCCCGAAGACAAGATTCAGTGCGCGATCGGTAGGGGTGAGCCGTGCCGGCGCGGGCGGCGGGGTGAGTCGCAACGTGAAAGTCGCCGTCACGGGGCTCCAGACACCGAGGTCGGTGACCTTGTCGCCGTTCCAGTCGCCGGTGACCGGCAGGTCCGCGGCGCTGCCCAGCAGGACCGACGACATGGTCGCGGTGCCGTCCGCGCCAACGGTGCGGAGAGTAAACGTCGCGGTGCCGGGGTCGAAGACGCCGACGTCCGTGCGACCGTTCCCGTCCCAGTCCCCGGTGACCGGCACCGATCCGCGGGAGCCCATCGGGACCGCTTCGACCGTGCCGTCCGCGCGGAGCAGCCTGAAGCGGGTCGATGCGGGCCGCCAGACGCCGACGTTCGTGGCGCCGTCGCCCTCCCAGTCCCCGGTCACGGGCAGGTCCTTGATGAACCCGAACCTCGTGCGCGTGCGGGTTCCGTCGGCATTGCGCAGGATGAACAGCCGGGCGCCCTGACGGCGCACCCCGACGTCCGTCACGCCGTCGCCGTCCCAGTCGCCGCTGACGGGCAGGTCGCTGGCCCGCCCGAGTCGGATCGGCTCGACGACCTGCTCCGGGGAGTACATCTCGAACGCTCCGGCGCCGCCGTTGCGGTGGAACACCGCGACCTCAGCCGCCTCGTCCCCGTCCCAGTCACCCGCCAAGGGGACGTCGGGGCAGTTCTGCGACGTCACGGTGGAGCCATAGACGAAACCCACCTGGTGGAACCACGCGGGGAGGACGTCGCTGCCGAGTCGCTGTTCGTAGTGCAGGTGGGCACCGCTGACTCCGCCGGTGTCGCCGACGCGCCCGATGGGGGTGCCCTGGTCGACGAACTGTCCGGGGACAACCCACTGGGCCTTGAGGTGTGCGTAGAGCGTGGAGTAGCCACCGGGGTGGTCGATCCGGATCCACCTGCCGTAGCTGGTGTCCCCGGCGTTCTCCACGCGCGAGACGATCCCGGCCGCCGAGGCGAGAACCAGCCGGCCGTAGTCCTTGTCGCGGTTGAAGTCCACGGCCAGGCTGCTCGGCCTGTGGTTCGCCCGCGAAGTGCCCTGCCAGGCCTGGCCGCAGGAGAACGGCAGCTCCTGGTCCGGAGCCGCCGACGCCGTGGCCGGCGAGGCGAGGACGCCAGCGATCACAGCCGCCACAGCGAGCGCAGGCACTCGTCGACGCACGCCCATGGGGGCCGTCCTCTCGGTTCAGCGGAAGAGGTCGGCGACTCGTTCGTCACACCCTGCTCAGGTGCCTCATCCGACGAGCCGCGCCTCAAAAGCGCTCAACCGTAACGCTCAACGGCGTGCCTTGACCGAGTTTCGGCGATTTTGTGCTAGCCGCTCAGCCGCGGAAGCGGATGAGCCCTTCCTGCGCCACCGAGGCCACCAACACACCGTCCTCGGTGAACAGCCGCCCGAACGCCAGCCCTCGGGCACCCGACGCGGACGGGGACGCCTGGTCGTAGAGCAGCCACTGGTCGGCGCGGAACGGGCGGTGGAACCACACCGTGTGGTCGAGCGAGGCCGACTGCATCTTCGGGTCCGACACGTGCCTGCCATGCGGCACGAGCGCGGAGCCGAGAAGGGTCATGTCGCTGGCGTAGGTGAATGCCGCCCGGTGGAGCAGGGGCTCGTCGCCAAGCTTCCCGTTGACCCGGATCCACAGGCGCGACTGCGAAGGGCGCTCGTCGCCCGGGATCACCCCGCCCGGCCGCGAGTCCCCGACGTACCTCAGGTCGAGGGCGGACCACTCGCGCACCCAGCCCTCGGCGTTCTCGGGTGAACGGCGGCGGAAGACCTCGGCCATGTCCTCGAGCTCGTCCGGCGCCGGCACCTCGGGCATGACGTCCTGGTGCTCGAAACCGTCCTCGGGCACCTGGAAGCTGGCCGTCATGAAGTAGATCGCGCGACCGTGCTGGCGGGCCACGATCCGGCGCGTGGAGAACGACTTCCCGTCACGGATGCGCTCCACGTCGTAGACGATCGGCACGGCGGTGTCGCCGGGTCGCAGGAAGTAGCTGTGCAGCGAGTGCACCTCCCGGTCCGGGTCGACCGTGCGGGCACCCGCGACGAGCGCCTGCGCGGCCACCTGGCCCCCGAAGACACGCTGGAGCATGGTGTCGGGCTGGATACCGCGGAAGAGGTTGAGATCGATCGTCTCGAGATCGAGGAGCTCGACGAGCTCGTCGGCGGAGCTGGGCAAGGCTACTTCTCCTCGTCGGGACGGTCGCGTCGGTCGAGCCCGGCCAGGAAGCGTTCGAACTCGGCGCCGATCTCCTCCCCCGTGGGGAGCTCCTGCTCCTCGGCGAGGGGCAGCGTCGACTCCTCGTCGTTCTCGGCGCGGTAGAACGCGTCGTACTGCTGCTCCAGGCCGGCGACGACGTCGCGGACCTCCGCGGAGTCCTCGATCTGGGCACCGATGTCGAGCATCTTCGACTCTCCCTCCGCCCGGAGGCTGTCGAGGCTCCAGTCCAGGTGCGTCGTCTTCTGGACCGCTTCCAGCAGCGCTACGGCGGCGAGCGGGTAGTCGAACTGCGCGACGTAGTGGGGGATGTGCGCGACGAAGCCGGCGGCAGGGTGCCCCCACTCCCCCAGCCGGAACTCCAGGAGCGCCTGCGCGCTGGCCGGCACCCGGATCTGGGCGCGCCACACGTTGCGCTGCACGAGCAGGTCCGGGGTGGTGGCGTGGTTGGTCAGCATGACCGGGCGGGTGTGCGGCACGGCCATCGGCACCGCTCCCATGGCGACGGTCAGCCGGACGCCGAAGTGCTCGACCACGGTACGCACGGCGAGCGCGAAGGCCTCCCAGTGCATGTCCGGCTCAGGGCCGTGGAGCAGGAGGTACGGCGTGCCCGCTCGGTCCTCCAGCAGGCGCACCACCAGGCGCGGAGCCTCGTAGGCCTCGTAGTGGTGCTCGACGAAGGACATGGGTGGCCTGCGGGCTCGATAGTCGTAGAAGTCGTCGATCGAGAAGCTCGCCACCACCCGGCCGGGGGACGTGGACTGCAGGTGCCTGGCCGCGAGGTCGGCGGCGTTGCCTGCGTCGAGGAAGCCGTCGAGTGAATGGATGAGGACGGGGCCGTCCTTCCGGCCCTCGAGCTCGGGCACATCGTCGACGATGTGGACGACGCGGGATGCCTCGGACATCACTCACCCTTTCGGACTGACTTCTCGGAGGTATCAGGCTATGCGGGACACCGCTCCACTAACGTCCCGCCCATGCGCTCAGCGAACGAGGGTCTGGTCACATTGTCGCAGCAACAGGCGGTCGAGGGTCTCCTCGCAGACCTGCGTCGGCGTCTCGCGGAGGCGGCCGACCCCGAGCGGGCTCCCCGCATGCAGGCGTACATGAAGTCCTCGATGCCGTTCCGCGGTGTCAGCGCCGTCCCGCTGCGCAAGATCTGCCGGGAGGTGTTCGCCGAGCACCGTCTGCCCGACCGTGCCTCGTGGGAGCACGCTGTGCGGACCCTCTGGGACGACGCGACCTACCGGGAGGAGAGGTACGCCGCGGTCTCACTGAGCGAGCACCGCTTCTACCGCGAGCACCAGGACCCGGCAGCGCTCGCGCTCTACCACCACCTCGTCGTCACGGGCGCGTGGTGGGACCTGGTCGACGGAGTCGCCGCGCACCAGGTGGGCCGGATCCTCAGGGGCGACCCTGACGCGGTCACCCCGGTGGTGCGGTCGTGGGCGCGCGAGGACGACCTGTGGGTGCGCCGTACCGCCGTGCTGTGCCAGCTCGGCAGCAAGACCGACACGGACACCGACCTGCTCGAGGACGTCCTGACCGCGAACCTCGAGGGCTCGCCGTACGGGGACCGGTTCTTCATCCGCAAGGCGGTCGGTTGGGCGCTGCGCGAGTTCGGCAGGACCGACCCTGCGTGGGTGCGCGCGTTCGTCGCCGCACACGAGGCCGAGCTCTCGGGCCTGAGCAGGCGCGAGGCGCTGAGGAACCTGCCTGCGGTCTAGCCGGGTGACCACCGGCACACCCGGTACGCCTTCACGGGCCTTGTTACCAGCCGGTAGCATCACGGCGACATTCCCCTACGACGCATGAAGGAGCCTTCGTGGCCCGACAGTTGCGAGAGGTCGTCTTCGTCGACGGTGTGCGGACACCGTTCGGCAAGGCCAAGGGCCAGTACGCCGAGACGCGTGCCGACGACCTGGTGATCAAGTGCATCCGTGAGCTCATGCGACGCAACCCGAACCTGCCGCCCGAGCGGGTCGACGAGGTCGCGATCGCCGCCACCACCCAGATCGGCGACCAGGGCCTGACGATCGGCCGGACCGCCGCGCTCCTCGCGGGTCTCCCGCAGAGCACGCCCGGCTACTCCATCGACCGCATGTGCGCAGGGGCGATGACCGCGGTGACCAGCACCGCCGGCGGCATCGCGTTCGGCGCCTACGACATCGCCATCGCCGGCGGCGTCGAGCACATGGGCCGCCACCCGATGGGCGAGGGCGTGGACCCCAACCCGCGGATCCTCAGCGAGAAGGTCGTCGACCCCGACGCTCTCGTCATGGGCAAGACCGCGGAGAACCTCCACGACCGCTACCCCGCGATCACCAAGGAGCGGGCCGACCGCTTCGCGCTGCGCTCGCAGGAGAAGACGGCGAAGGCGTATGCCGACAACTTCATCCAGCCCGACCTGGTGCCCGTCGCCACCCGCTCCGAGGAGCAGGGCTGGGGCCTGGCCACGGCCGACGAGCCGCCTCGCCCCGGCACGACCATGGAGGACCTCGCCGGGCTCAAGACTCCCTTCCGCGCGCATGGCCGGGTCACCCCCGGCAACGCCGCGGGCATCAACGACGGTGCCACCGCCTCGCTGATCGCTGACGAGGAGACCGCCCGCGAGCTCGGGCTGCCGATCAAGATGCGACTGGTGTCCTACTCCTTCGTCGGCGTGGAGCCCGAGGTCATGGGTGCCGGGCCGATCCCCGCCACCGAGAAGGCCCTGGCCCAGGCGGGCCTGAGCATCGAGGACATCGACGCCTTCGAGATCAACGAGGCCTTCGCGATCCAGGTACTCGCCTTCCTCGAGCACTTCGGGATCGACGACGACGACGAGCGCGTGAACCCGTACGGCGGCGCCATCGCGATGGGTCACCCCCTCGCCTCGTCCGGCGTCCGCCTGATGACCCAGCTGGCCCGCCGCTTCGAGCAGCGTCCCGACGTCCGCTACGGCATGACCACCATGTGTGTCGGCATCGGCATGGGTGGCACCGTCATCTGGGAGAACCCCCACTGGACCGGCGCCTCGGAGAACACCGACAAGGAAGAGGTCGCCTGATGTCTGAGCCCCTCACCACCCCCGAGCTCCAGGCCCTGCTCGACCGGGGCGTCGCCCTGGCCGGCGACGAGGTCGTCACGGACGCCAAGCTGCGCTACGTCGCCCTCCCCTTCGGCGCCGGGACGCTCGCGCTGATCACGCTGGACAACGGGCACGACCACACCCGCCCGAACACCTTCGGACCCAAGAGCCTCGCGGCACTCAACACCGCGATCGACGAGGCGCTCGGCCGCGAGGACGTCGTCGCGCTCGGCGTGACCGGCAAGCCCTTCATCCTCGCCGCGGGTGCCGACCTCTCGTCGGTCCAGGTCTCGAGCCGGGACGACGCCAAGGTCATCGCCGAGGCGGGGCACGGCGTGTTCCGCAAGCTCGTCGACGGTGGCAAGCCGTCCTTCGGGTTCATCAACGGGCTCGCGCTCGGAGGCGGCCTCGAGGTCGCGCTGCACTGCACCTACCGGACCGTGCAGGACAGCGCGCCCGCCCTCGGCCTCCCTGAGGTCATGCTCGGGCTGGTCCCGGGCTGGGGCGGCGCCAACCTCGTGCCGAACCTCGTCGGCGCCGAGAACGCCGTGAAGCTGATCATCGAGAACCCCCTCAACCAGGGCAAGACGCTGTCGGGCCACGCCGCCTTCTCGATGGGCCTGGCGGACGCGGAGTTCGGCGGTGCCGACTTCCTCGAGCAGTCCCTGCTGTGGGCCGCCCGTGTCCTCACCGGCGAGGTGAAGGTGGAGCGTCCCGAGGTCGACCGTGGCGAGGCGTGGGACGCCGCCGTGGCGAAGGGCCGCTCGGTGGCCGACGCCAAGACCGGTGGCGCCGCACCTGCGGCGTACCGCGCGCTCGACCTGATCGCGGGCGCCAAGGAGCGCACACGCGACGAGGGCTTCGCCGCCGAGGACGACGCCCTCGCGGACCTGATCATGACGCCCGAGCTCGCGGCGAGCCTCTACTCCTTCGACCTGGTCCAGAAGCGCGCCAAGCGACCCGCCGGCGCCCCGGACAAGTCGCTGGCACGCCCGGTGACGAAGGTCGGCATCGTCGGCGCCGGCCTCATGGCCAGCCAGCTCGGGCTGCTGTTCGCCCGTCGCCTCCAGGTGCCCGTCGTCCTCACCGACCTCGACCAGGCACGCGTGGACAAGGGCGTCGCCTACGTCCACGAGGAGATCGACAAGCTGCTCCTCAAGGGGCGGGTCAGCCAGGACAAGGCGAACCGCCTCAAGGGGCTCGTCACCGGCTCGGTCGAGAAGCAGGACGCCTTCGCCGACGTCGACTTCGTGATCGAGGCCGTCTTCGAGGAGATGGGCATCAAGAAGAAGGTCTTCGCCGAGGTCGAGGGGATCGTCTCCCCCGAGTGCGTCCTCGCCACCAACACCTCCTCGCTGTCCATCACGGAGATGGCCGCCGACCTGAAGAACCCCGAGCGGGTCGTGGGCTTCCACTTCTTCAACCCGGTCGCCGTGATGCCGCTGCTGGAGATCGTCAAGGGCGAGCAGACCGACGACGCGACCCTGGCCACGGCCTTCGCGACCGGCAAGTCGCTGAAGAAGACCACGATCCTGGTCAAGGACAGCCCCTCGTTCATCGTCAACCGCCTGCTGGGCCGCTTCATGGGCGAGGTCAGCAAGGTCGTGGACGAGGGCACACCGATCGAGGTGGCCGACGGCGCGTTCGCGGGCTTCGCCCCGATGCCGCCGTTCGTGCTGCTCTCGCTGGTGGGTCCGGCCATCGCGCTGCACAACAACGAGACGCTGCACCGGGCCTTCCCAGACCGGTTCTACGTCTCGCCGAACCTCGAGAAGCTCGTGGCAGCGGGCAAGCCGGCGCTCTACGGTCCGGACGGCAAGGTCGACCCCGAGGTCGCCGAGCTGTTCGAGACCGGCGACGACGCCCTGACCGCCGAGCAGGTGCGCGAGCGCGTCCTCTCGGTCCTCGCCGAGGAGGCCCGTCTCATGCTCGACGACGGTGTCGTGGTCGGCCCCGAGGACATCGACCTCGGCATGATCACCGGCGCCGGCTTCTCCTTCTGGAACGGCGGGCTCACCATGCTGCTCGACCGCACCGGCGTCTCCGAGAAGGTCAACGGCAAGAAGTTCCACTGACCTCTCGGGGTCCGGGGCCGGAGTCTTCACTAGGTCCCTTGTGAGAGCGGCACTTCCCGCGGGAATACCCTGCGGGAAGTGCCGCTTTGCTGTGGGAGGTGCGCGCCGGTCTCTCGTAGAGACCTAGGACTCGGTCCCGGGCGCAGACCCCGCGCACTTACCGAGAAACGCACAAGAGGCGCCGACCCCGAAGGGCCGACGCCTCTCGCGTCATGCTCGTCGTGACTCAGCTGCGCCTCACGGCGTGGGCGGGGTCACCAGGATCTGACCGACCTGGTTGTTCGTGCTTCGACTTCACGACCTGGATCTTCGTGCCGTAGCTCACCCCGGCGTCGGACGGGTTGCCCGTGCCGGTGGTGGTGAACCCGAAGTCGAGGCCGTAGACCTCGGTCGCCGGGCTGCCGTCCGGGTGGACGACCCGCGTGGTGTACGGCGCCACGTCCCGCGAGGGGACGACCACGGAGGCGTCGATGTCACGGAAGTAGAAGCCACCGTTCCGGAACTCGAGACCCGGTGCCCAGCCCTGGTCGTCGGTGAAGGTGCTCACCGGCGCCTGCGGAGCGTGGGTGTTGCAGGCCTCGTTGTACTCCGCGTCCGCCAGGCACTCCTCGAACTCGTACGTCGGCTGGAGGCCGAACGCCGCGTTGGACGACTGCGGACGCGACGGCAGGTTCTTCAGCGTCGTCGGGTCGAGTGCAGCCGCGTCACCGCTGCGACGCAGCGGGTCGAAGTGGCTGTCCACGATCAGCAGACCGCCCTTGGCCCCGGCACTCGGCAGGTCGTAGGCGTTGTTGGCGACGTGGTTGGTGTTGCCGTACGACGTGTCGCGGTACCAGATCAGGGCACCGGGCGCGTTGTACTTGATCTTGTCCACCTTCCACTGACCCTCGTCGGTCATGTAGCTGGTGTCGTAGGCGTACTGCAGGCCCTTGTCGAAGCCGTCGAAGTTGCGCCACTCGACGAGGTAGTACTGAGCCCGCGAGCTGGTGCCGGTGTCCATGACCCATCCGGCACCGAGGCCCTCCCCGTCGACGTAGGTGCCGCGGGTCTGGGTCCAGCCGCTCAGGCCGTTCTCGACGTCGTCGGACCACGTCGTCGCGCCGCCGCCCGTGACCGAGAAGTCGTCCGCGAACCAGCCGCGGTCGAGGTATCCGGCGTCGGTGGCGTACTGCAGACGGACCTGGACGTTCTGGCCGGCCCACTGCGAGAGGTCGACGTAGTCATGGCTCCAGCCGTGGCTGTCACCGGTGAGGCCCGACGTCTTGTTGCCGAAGTCGGCCAGGCGGCCGTTCGGGTCGGCGTAGTCCTCCGGCGTGGAGACCAGGTCACCGGCCTCGTCGAAGACCGGCTGCTGCGCCCAGGTGTTGCCACCGTCGGTGGACACCTCCACGAAGCCGTAGTCCCAGTCCTGCTCGATGACGAAGTTGTTCCACATCCAGAACTTCGCGTCGTCCGCGGCGGGCACGTCGACCGAGCGGGACAGCGTGTTCTTCGCCCAGTTCTGGTCGTTGTTGCTCCACCACATCTGCGAGCCGCTGTGCGGCGTCGCCAGGGTCACCACCTTGTTCGGGAGGTTGACCTTGATTCCGTCCGCGGTGCCCTTGAGCGGCCGCGAGCTCTGACCGACGTTGACCGTCCGCGGGTCGGTGCCCGGCTTGAGCTGGACGGGGTCGGCCCAGCCGAGGACCCACTTGTCCCAAAGGCCCATGTGCGTCGGCATCGACTGGAAGATCGGGCCCGAGTGCGAGCCGGACGCCATCAGGTCCCAGAAGTCGACGTCGGAGTCACCGGCGCCGGAGGTGTCGTAGAGGTCGGGCAGGCCGAGGTCGTGGCCGTACTCGTGGGCGAACACACCGACACCCGAGTCCTCGGGCTGCACGATGTAGTTCGACAGCTTCAGGTTCGTACCCGGCACGGGAGCGCCACCGGCGACGGCCGAGGAGTGCGCCCAGATCGCGTAGGTGCCCTCGGCACCGCCACCACCGGACTTGTCTGCGCCGGCGTGCACCAGGACCACGTGGTCGATGATGCCGTCGGGCTCGTTGTAGTTGCCGTCACCGTCGACGTCGCCCTGGTCCTCGATGTCGTAGTCGGCCCAGGGGAAGCTCGGGTCCTGGTCGGCGAGAGCGGAGACCGCGTCGATGGGCAGCTGGCCCGGACCGAGCGGGTTGTCCGGGTGTCCCTGCATGTCCTGGATCGCGCCGGCCTCGTAGACGCCGTCGGCGTTCTTGTGGCAGACGGAGGCGCCGTAGTACGCCTCGGAGTGCGGGACCTTCACCCACGGCGTCGCCTCACCGGTGACGGTGTAGGCGCCGTGGGACATCTCCTCGTACATGTTCTTCATGGTGTAGCCGGAGATGTCGAAGCCCGGCTCGCCGTCGGTCCCGGTCAGGTCCGTGCGGACCCGGTCGGTGATGCCGTCGGAGGTGTACAGCATCTTGTTGTAGTGCTCGGAGGAGAAGTCCGGCACCCACATCGAGTTGTTGTCGAGCTTCTCACCGTCGGCCGGGTTCGGGATGTTGTTGTGGAGCGGACCGTTCTGGACCGAGCCCAGCTTGCAGTCCTTCGCCCCGAACTCGGTGGGCACGTAGGTGTCGCTGAAGTCGTCCTGCGCGTTCTCGTCGAACTCCACCAGGATGGTGAGCAGCTTGGCCTTCTGCGTCGACTTGGCGCCCTTGTAGTGGGTCTTGATCTCCTTCGGGCTCTTGCCCGACTTGATCGCCTTGGACTCCAGCTTGGCCAGCTCCCGGGCGGCGACCGGGTTGCCCTGGGCGTACTTCGCGTCGACCTTCATGGCCTCGGAGATGGCGTCGCCGCGCTGGTCGGCTGCCTTCTTCCCCTTGGACGCCTTCACGTCGGAGCCGAAGGCGTTCTCGACCTGTGGCGCGGCGTAGTTCATGTAGTAGCCCGAACCGCTGGTGGCGGCGGATGGTGTGTCGTTCGTTTCGGCGGCTGCGCTGGTCACCGTCGTCGCACTGGTCGCAAGACCGGTGGTGATGAGTGCGAGGGCGGGAACAACAGCAGCGACGCGGAACCGAGAGACACCGTGGTGACGGTGAGTCATCTCTCCCCTTTCGACCCGGGGACTTCCCCCGGGGTTCGTCCGCTCGGACATGCAGATGGTCTCGACATGCCCTGCGCAACCGGACTCGATAGTCCGGTCACAACCGAGCAACCGTCACATTCATCACACAAAAATGTCTAGGCTCCCGAACCTCGCGTTACCCTTTCTTTACCTTTTGTCACTCGCGACCACAACGACGCACATGTCATGACAACGGCGTCTTTAGGGTGCTTGCGCGCGACAGCTCCTCCGGCCCATGTCGGGACGGAGGAGCCGCCACTGAATCGGCTTCCCGCGGGCCTGGGTCAACGGCTCCGAGTCGCCCGCTCCACCGCGACGGCGAAGACTGCGAAGACTGCGAAGCACACCGCGGTGATCGCGCAGCCCCACCACATGAACGAGATCCGTTCGTGACCGGTCCGAACCTTTTGCGCCGGTCGCCGCGTCTAGGGCTCCCGAGAGAGTCGAACCCGACCCGGCACCCAAGGGGGACGCATGGCACGGCGGGACACCGCTGACTTCGCTGACTTCGTCGCCGCACGATCACCGGCGCTGTTCCGCGCGGCCTACCTGATGGTGGGCGACCACGGCCTCGCCCAGGATCTCGTGCAGGAGGCCCTGACCAAGACGTACGTCGCCTGGCCGCGGCTGCGGGAGGTCGCCAACGCCGAGGCGTACACGCGCAAGGCGATCACGACGACGTACATCTCGTGGTGGCGGCGGCGCTCCTGGAACGCCGAGCGGCCCCGGGACGACGTACCCGACGCCCCGCCCGGGCACGGCAGCGTCGACCAGCACGCGGAAGTCGTGGACCGCGAGTGGCTCTGGTGTGAGCTCCAGTGCCTGCCGCCGCGACAGCGAGCGGCCATCGTGCTCCGGTACTACGAGGACCTGACCGAGGCCCAGACCGCTGAGGCGATGGGCTGCGCGGTGGGGACGGTCAAGAGCCAGGTGGCTCATGGACTCAAGAGGCTGCGGGAGCAGCTCGGCCCCGAGGCCGCGCTGCCCACCGCGAACGAGATGGCGGTGCGGTGATGACACAGACCCTGAAGGACCTGATGTGTGAGAAGGCCGACGAGCGGCGGCCTCCGGTGTTCGACGCGGTGGCCATAGCCGCCGACGGGGACCGGCGCGTCCGTCGGCGGAGGCTGAGCACGACCTCGATCGCCGTAGCGGTCGTCGCACTCGGTGCCGTCACCGCGCCCGGCCTGCTCGGTGGGGACGGCGCGAGTCACACCGAAGGTCTCGTCGCCAACGACGGGGGCACTCCGGGGGCGTTCGCCGAGCGGCACGTGAGCTACGCAGCCGGCCGGGAGATCCACGACGGCACCGAGGTGGTCGACGTGGGCAGACGCATTCTCTCCTTCGCGCAGACCGACGACGGTTTCGTCTACGCGGCCCGCGGCGGCGACGTCTGGCTGTACGACGGGGAGGGCTCCTCCCAGGTCGGACACAGCGACAACAACCGTCTCCGTGCCGACGACACCGGCTCGCTCGTGGCATGGGTGGACCACGCCGCGGACGGTGCGCCGCAGTACGTCGTCTACGACACCGGCGCGCGCACCGAGGTGGCACGGGTAGACGACGACGCCGCCGGAACCTCACGCGACCCCGGCGACGAAGGCGCCGAGGTCTTCGCCGTGGACGACGGCGCTGCCTACTGGCGCACAACGGACGGGCTGGTGCGGTACGACGTGGCCTCCGGCGACATGGAGATGCTCGCCCAGGACCAGCCGGTGTCCGACCCCGCACACAAGCACGACCGCGTGACCGACATCGTCGACGTGTCCGGTGGACTCCTCGCCTACCTCGTGGAGGGCAAGCGGGGCAGCCGGATGATGGTGGGCCCGGCCATCGGCCCCGACGCCGAGCAGATGCCGTCAGGCTGGAACGGCGTGCTCTCCCCCGACGGTCGGTACCTCGGAGTCGAGGAGGCCGACGAGCTGGCCGTCTACGACACCGCGAACGGCGAGGAGGTGACGCCCGCTCTCGACCGTTACCCGTTCAAGGTGATCTACGGATGGGTCGACGAGGACACGGCCATGGTCTTCGCGATCAAGAGCCTCGACGGCGGCGGCTACCCGTCCGACTTCCTGGCCTGCCACCTGCCGCAGGGGGACTGCGAGGTGGTCTCCGAGGCCGAGGTGGGAAACGGCTCGTTCACGCTGCCGGTCGGCGACCCGATGGACAGCTGACCGACGGCAGCGTCGGTCAGGTCGAGCGCCGGCTCAGCTCCCGTCGACGTGGACGAGGGGCTGGCCGGCGTCGAGGGCGGTGACGTCCTCGACGACGCTGCGGGCGAGCGCCTGCGGCGAGAGTCCGATCTCGTCGAGGATCTTGGCGCGCTTGGCGTGGTCGAGGAACCGCTGGGGTACGCCGTGCAGACGCACCGGGGTGTCGATGCGCGCCTCGTTGATCATCTGCAGCAGCACCGACCCGCAGCCACCGGTCAGGCCGTTGTCCTCGACGTTCACCACGAGGCGGTGCTGACGCGCGAGGTCGAGGATCGCCGGGTCGAACGGCTTGACCCAGCGCGGGTCGACCACGGTCACGCCGATGCCCTGGGCCACGAGCCGCTCGGCGACGTCGACGGTCGTCGTGGCCATGGAGCCGATGCCGACCAGCAGCACGTCCTTCGCGCCGCTGCGGACCAGGACGTCCATCGACCCGGCCCGGTCGACCGGCTCGATGTCGGCCGTCGGCGGCCCCTTCGGGAAACGTACGACGGTGGGCGCGTCCTCGACCTGGACGGCTTCGCGGAGCAGCTCTCGCAGGCGCGCGCCGTCGCGGGGCGCTGCGAGGCGCAGGCCGGGCACGACCTGGAGGATCGACATGTCCCACATGCCGTTGTGGCTGGCCCCGTCGTCGCCGGTGACCCCCGAACGGTCGAGCACGAAGGTCACCCCGCACCTGTGCAGGGCGACGTCCATCAGCACCTGGTCGAAGGCGCGGTTCAAGAAGGTGGCGTACACCGCCACGACGGGGTGGAGCCCACCCATCGCGAGCCCGGCCGCGGAGGTCACGGCGTGCTGCTCGGCGATCCCGACGTCGAACGTGCGCTCGGGGTAGCGGGCAGCGAACTGGTCGAGGCCCACGGGGTGCAGCATGGCCGCGGTGATCCCCACGAGGTCCTTGCGCTCGCCACCGAGGGTGACCATCTCCTCGGCGAAGATGTCGGTCCAGATCTGGCCCTTGGGGTTCTCCACGCCGGTCTCGACGTCGAAGGGCCCGGGCGAGTGGAAGTTGTCGGCCTCGTGACGCTCGGCGGCGTCGTAGCCGAAGCCCTTCTTGGTCATCACGTGCACGATGACCGGGCCGTTGAAGCGCTTCGCCTGCGCGAGCGCCTGCTCCACGGCCGCCCGGTCGTGGCCGTCGATCGGCCCGACGTACTTGAGGCCGAGGTCCTCGAAGAGCCCCTGCGGCGCGAGGGCGTCCTTCATGCCCTTCTTGACGGCGTGCAGGGCGTCGTAGACCGCGGGTCCGACGCCGCGTACGCCGTTGAGGCGCTTCTTGACCTGCTCGAGGACCTCCTCGTAGCGCGGGTTGGTGCGCAGCGTGGTCAGGTGGTTGGCCAGCCCGCCCACGGTCGGGGTGTAGGAGCGGCCGTTGTCGTTGACGACCATGACGAGCTTGCGGTCCTGGGCGGCCGCGATGTTGTTGAGCGCCTCCCAGGCCATGCCGCCGGTGAGACCGCCGTCCCCGATGACGGCGACGACGTGACGGTCCTCGCCGCGGATGGCGTAGGCCTTGGCGAGCCCGTCGGCGTACGACAGCGAGGTCGAGGCGTGGGAGTTCTCCACCACGTCGTGCTCGGACTCGGCCTGGCTCGGGTAGCCCGAGAGACCGCCCTCCTGGCGCAGCGTGTCGAAACCGCCGGCACGACCGGTGAGCACCTTGTGGACGTAGGCCTGGTGGCCGGTGTCGAACACGATGCGGTCGGTGGGCGAGTCGAAGACCCGGTGCAGGGCAATGGTCAGCTCCACGACACCCAGGTTCGGGCCGAGATGGCCACCGGTCCGTGAGACCTTCGTGACCAGGAAGTCGCGAATCTCGCTCGCGAGCTCGTCGAGCTGGTGGTCGTCGAGGTCGCGCAGGTCGCGCGGCCCTGTGATCGACTCCAGGTAACCCATCTGTCTTCTCAATCCCAACGCTCGGCGAACAACCCTGCGAGTCTAGTAAACGAAGCCTCAGACCTCGAAGACGGCGACCGCCGGCTCCACGAGGCTCCCCAGCCATACCCGGCCGTCGTGCTCCCGAACCCCCGTCACCATGTGGAAGCCCGAGGCGTCGAACGACCGGTCGTGCACCACGTTGCCGGCGTCGTCGAAGGCCATCACCCGCGCCGTGCGCTTCGGCTTGGGCTGGATCGCCTCCGGGAGTCTCCACGCAGCTCGACGCAGGGGCATCGGCCCGCGCATGAGGCGCTCGACGACCGGGTCCCTCGGTGAGGCGATGGTGACCCAGACCAGCCCGTCGCTGCCCCGCGCGATGTTGTCGGGGTAGCCGGGGAGGTCATCGGCCAGGAGGTCGGTGCTGCCGGCGCGATCACTCGTCAGCCACCGGCGTACGACGGTGCGACCGGCGGTCTCGGCCACGGCGACGTAGGACTCGTCGGCGGCGAGCGCCACCCCGTTGGCGAAGCGCAGCCCCTCGAGGACGACGGTGACCGTCCCGTCGGGATCGCGGCGCAGAAGCCGCCCGGAGGCAGTGTTCTCGACCATGTCCGCCTTCCAGCGGTCGACGCCGTACAACCGCGAGGAGTCGCTGAACCAGATGGTGCCGTCGGCCGCGACCGCGGCGTTGTTGCAGAACGCCATGCGCTGGCCGTGGACCAGGGTGACCAGCGCCTCGATCTCACCTGTGCTCGGGTCCAGTGCGAGCAGGCCGCGACGCGCGTCACAGACCAGGATCCGCTCGTCCGGAAGCAGCTCGAGGCCCAGCGGCCGACCACCGGTGTTGCCGACGCGCTCGAACCGGGAGCCGTCGCCGAGGATCCTCCAGATCGCGCCGTCCTCGGTGCCGGTGTAGACGGCGCCGTCCGAGCCCACCAGGACGTCCTCCGCGCCGGGGCCCGGCACCGGAACGACCGTCAGCTGCGCGGCAGGGTCTCGAGGAGCTGCATCGGTGGTCATGCCCCGAACGTTACAGCCGGGCGACGAAGTGCCGACCCCTCAAGGCCTCCTCGACCAGGCCCACCGCGCGCCGCTCGGACGCGAGGCGTGCCGACTCGGCGTGCCAGGTCTCCACGGCCGCCTCGACCGTGCGCGGGTCGGAGACATCCCGCAGGACGGCCCGCGCCTCGCTGAGTCCGCGGCGGACCGCAGCCTGGGACGCCTCGACCTGCAGCAGGGCGAACCTGGCCAGCACGACCACGTGCCTGCGCAGCACGGGGTACGAGCGGTACTCCGGAGGGCAGATGTCCAGGAGCCAGCTGGTCGCGGTCTCCTCCCACCCCGGGACGTGGGGCGGGCGCACCTGGCGCGGCCAGCCCGGCGGGGCGACGTACTGGGGCATGCCCCGAGTCTACCTCGAGAGTCGAACACCTGTTCGACTCTCGCGAAACTCCGTCAGTCCGGCACCTCCACCGGTGCGCCCAGCCGGAACGATCAGCCGGAGAGATCAGCCGGGGCGAACGGCTCCGGAGTACGGCATGGAGAAGACCGGCGAGACCTCGACCCCGGAGCTGGGGTTGGCGGCATGCACGATCTGGCCGTTGCCGATGTAGATCCCGACGTGGCTGACGGGCGAGTAGTAGAACACCAGGTCGCCGGGCTGGAGGTTCGACGACGAGACCGACGCGCCCGAGCTCATCTGCGAGCTCGAGGAGTGCGGCAGGCTGACCCCCGCCTGGGCCCAGGCCATGAGGGTCAGGCCGGAGCAGTCGAAGGCGTCGGGACCGGAGGCGCCCCACACGTAGGCGTCGCCGACCTGGGCGAGCGCGTAGTCCACCGCGGCCTGGGCGCGTCCGGAGGCGGACGGCGCCGGGGCAGGCGTCGGAGTGGGCGTCGGCGTGGGGCTGGGCCGGCTCTCGGACCGCGAGATCGCGGCAGCGCGCTCGGCGGCCTGCTCGGCAGCACGCGCTGCGGCCTTCGCCTTCACGCGGTGCAGCAGCGTCGTGGCCTCGTCGGCCTTCTCGTCGATCGTGGCCTTGTCGGCGGCGAGCTGCTTCTTGGTCTCGGCGATGTCGGCCAGCTGGCGCTCCGTCTCCTCGCTCCGCATCTCGAGCTGGCGGACCTGACGGGCGAACTGCGACTTCACCTGGTCCTGCTGGTCGTTGTACTGCGAGACCACGACCAGCTGCTCGAGGAACTCGTCGGGGTTCTGGGAGAGAGCGACCTGGGAGGCGGAGGAGAATGCCTGCCCCTGCGACTGGGCGACGACCGAGGAGACGACCTGGCGACGGATGTCCTCGACCTGGGTCTGCTTCCGGTCCAGGTCCGAACGGAGGGCGTCCAGGCGGGTGTGCGCCTTGTCCAGTCGCTCACGGGCCTCGTTGAGCCGTTCGGAGGCGATCTCCGCCTCGTGGTAGAGCCGGTCGACGCGCGCCTGGACGTCGTCGATCTCCGGCTCGGCGGAGCTGGGCGACGCGACGAGCACGGAGCCGCCGAGTGCCGTGATGGCGAAGCCTGCGAGCAGGCGTGTGATGCGCTTCCGACCGTCGGTCACGAGCGGACGCTCTCTCTCTTTGTCCTGACGCCTACCGGGTTAGCTGACGGGTTCGGGCGGCAAAGTCTCCCTACGCGGGTCCGGCGGAACACGGCCTGTGCCGTCTGTGCCGCCGCCGCGATTCACCCCAGGAACGGTGGGTCCCCGGCTCCGTGCCCCTCCCCCGGCGCACGGACTCGACGCGACGCCCGAGTCGACCCCCTCTGGCCGGCTGGTGCGGGCGCCTGCATCAGATACTCAACCACGCACATGCTTCCCAAACATCGGCAGGGCCCCCGGATAGACCAGTTTCCGGATATTCGGTACGTCGAGAACCGAACCCTACGCAAGCCCCCGACCGGCCCATCCTGCGTCAGAATGGCCGACGTGTTCCTGCACTCCGAACGGCTCGTGCTCCGCGACTTCGTCCTGGCCGACGAGCCTGCCCTCCATGCGTTCGCCTCGGACCCGACGGTGACCCGCTACACCACCTGGGGGCCCAACACGCCCGAGGAGACCCACGCCTTCCTGGCCCACGTCCTGTCCGAGGCGACCAGGCCGGTGCGCGACTGCTACAGCCTCGCCGCCGTGGAACGCGAGACGGAGCGGCTCGTCGGCTCGGTGCAGATCGAGGTGGAGAGCCACGAGCACCTCAGGGGCGAGCTCGGGTTCGTGTTCGCCTCGGCGTCCTGGGGGCGCGGGTACGCCACCGAGGCCACTCGACGGCTGATGCGCTTCGGGTTCGACCGGCTCGACCTCCAGCGCATCATCGGGACCTGCCACCCCGACAACCTGGCGTCGGCCCGGGTCCTCGAGAAGGCCGGATTGAGCCGCGAGTGCCTCATGCGCGGCCACCTGCTGCTCCGGGACGGCACGCGGCGCGACTCCTTGCTCTACGCGGCTCTGCGTACGGACCCCGCCGTCTCTTGACCGTCGGGCCGCGTCGGACGTCCCCCGGTCAGCCGGCCAGGAACGAGAGCCGGACCTCCCGGTCCAGGTTGTCGACGTTGAGGTCGACCAGGCAGATGCTCTGCCAGGTACCCAGCTGGAGGCGGCCACGCAGGACCGGCACGGACGCGTAGGGCGGCACCAGGGCCGGCATCACGTGCGACCGCCCGTGGCCCGGCGTCCCGTGCCGGTGTCGCCACCGCTCGTCCGCGGGCAGGACGTCCTCGAGGGCACGGAGCAGGTCCTCGTCGCTGCCCGCCCCGGTCTCGATGATGGCGATTCCCGCCGTCGCGTGAGGAACGAAGACGTGCAGCAGCCCGGAGTCCTCGTCGGCGACGAACCGCCGGCAGTCGTGGGTGATGTCGAGGACCACGTCACGGTTCCCCGTCGTGTAGGAGTAGGTCTCGGATCGCATGTGTCCATCCTGTCCCACGCCGCACCATCCAGCAGGCTCGGCGCCCTATGCGTGGCTTCGCGAGGAGCATCCACTTTCGACCTCCCTCACACGGGTCATCGTGCCCGGCACCATCGCGTCATCTTGGTCCCGCCACCTTCGAGGCACCGCCGGAACCGCCTAGCGTCGTAGTCGAGGCTGAGGAATCCGGTTGCGTGCGCGACATGGTGCGCGGCGCGACGCCGAGCTCGGGGGTCTGTATGCAACTGCGACGGATGTTCACCGCGTTCGTGCTGATGTTCGGCCTGTCCGTGTTCTTCCTCGGCAGCTGGGCCACACCCCCGACCGACACCTACGTCCCGTACGAGGGCGAGATGCGCATCCTGGACCAGCCGGAGCAGGTCGACCTCCCGTCCAGCACCGTGGTGGCGACCCCGAAGGGCAGGCGGGTGATCAAGCCGGTCCGGCTCGGCCACGACGACATCCCCTTGACCGCACTCCTTGCCTACCAGCGCGCCGCGGGCATCCTGTCGGCCGTCGAGCCCTCCTGCGGCGTCTCCTGGACGCTCCTGGCCGCGATCGGCCGCGTGGAGTCCGACCACGGCAGGTACGGCGGAGCCTCCCTCGGCGCCGACGGCGTCCCCAGGCCGCAGGTGGTGGGCGTGGCCCTCGACGGGGGCGGGCCGGTCGCCAAGATCCACGACACCGACAACGGCAGCCTCGACGGCGACCGCACCTGGGACCGCGCGGTCGGCCCGATGCAGTTCCTGCCCACGACGTGGGAGATGGTCGGCGTGGACGGCGACGGTGACGGCGTACGGTCCGTCGACGACATCGACGATGCCGCGCTGGCGGCCGGGATCTACCTCTGCGCCGGCCCGGAACGCGATCTGCGCGAACCGAAGTCCATGGACTCCGCGTTGCACCGCTACAACGACTCCGACGCCTACGTCGCCCTCGTCATGGCCTACGAGAAGCGCTACCGCACCGGGGAGTTCGACGTGCTCGCCGGCGACGGCGGGGTCGCGGAGGCATCGGCGGTGCTCGCCGCCCGCCCGCTCAGCGGCACCCCCCTCGAGGCGCACACTCCCGCCCAGAAGCGCCAGCAGGCGCAGCTGAAGGCCCAGGTCCGCGAGGCGGTGGCGAGCGCCGAGAAGACCGGGGGCACCACCCCGGGTGTCTCGGCCCGCTCGAGCGCGCCGTCGACCCCGGCCAAGGGCAGCGGGGCCGCGAGCACCGACCAGCCCGGTGGCGCTGTCACGGGCGCCGCGTCCGAGCCGGGCTCGACGACTTCTTCCTCCGGCGCAAGCACGGATGCCGCCACATCGACGCAGGGCACCGCCACGGACGCTCCGTCGACCGCGACGTCGGGCGCGCCTGCTTCGGACCCGGGCCCGTCCGGAGCGGGCACGAGTGGTTCCACGGATCCGGGAGGCGACTCGCCCAGCGGAACGTCGTCCTCGCCGACGGATGCCGCTGCGTGCACGTCCCCGACGGCGGACCCGACCGGTGTCGACCCGCCGGCTGGCTCCCCGTCCGACGTGCCGAGCGCGGCGCTGTGCGACAAGCAGGGAGGCGACCCGTCCGCGGATCCCAGCCTGTGCGAGCCCACGTGCTCGCCGTCCGCGAGCCCCGCTCCCTGACGACTGACGCACTGACGACTCCGCCCCTGACCGGCAGTCTCGTCAGACCGCGAGGACTGCGTGCTCTGACGCCGTTTCGGCCTGCCTCGCCGCTCGTCAGAGCTGAAGCAGCGACCTGACCAGCACCACCACCGCGGAGGCCCCGCACACCAGGAGCACACCCGAACGGATGTGACGCGCCGGGACCCGCCTGACCAGAAGCCGCGAGATCCCGAAGCCGACCAGGAGCGAGGGCACGAGTGCCAGGGCCAGCAGGAGCGCGTGAAGCTCGAGGGAGCCGGCCATCCCGAGCCCGGTCAGGCTCAGGCCCGCGCCGACGATGAAGTACAGCGCCAGTGTCGAGCGGATCTGCGTCGGAGGTCGGTGCTGGTACAGCAGTGCCATGGGTGGACCACCGATGGACGTCGTGGTTCCGGTGATGCCCGACACGAAGCCGGCTGCGCCGAGGGTCGCGATGTTGACGGGGACCTCGACGGCTCGCAGCGTGAGCAGGACGCTGGCGAGCACCATCACACCGACCATCAGGCCCAGCGAAGGGGTCGAGAACCACGTCACCAGCCAGACCCCGAGCAGCGTGCCGGGGATCCGCCACGGCAGCGACCACGCGAGCCCGGACCAGTCGACGTCATGGCGCTCACGCATGAGGGTGACGAGCGGCATCAGGAGGGCCAGCCAGAGCAGCAGGTCGGGCATCAGCCCGGGCGCCACCAGGATCACGACCGGGGCGGAGACGAGGCCGAGGCCGAGCCCCACCAGTCCCTGGACGCCTGCGGCAACGACAAGGGTGGCGGCCAGGACGGCCGCCACCCCTGCGCTCACTCCGAGGATCGTCAGGCCTTCAGCAGTCCGCGGAGGACGTACTGCATGATCCCGCCGTTGCGGTAGTAGCTCGCCTCGCCGGGAGTGTCGATCCGGACCTTGGCGTCGAACTCCGTCTCACCGGCCGTGACCTTGATGGTGCTCGGGATCGCACCGTCGTTGAGCGCCGTCACACCGCTGATCGCGAAGGTCTCCTCGCCGGTCAGACCCAGCGACTCGGCGCTCTCACCCTCCGGGAACTGCAGGGGTAGCACGCCCATGCCGATGAGGTTCGAGCGGTGGATGCGCTCGTAGGACTCCGCGATCACGGCCCTCACACCGAGGAGCGCGGTGCCCTTGGCCGCCCAGTCACGCGAGGACCCGGAGCCGTACTCCTTGCCCGCCAGGACCACCAGCGGGGTGCCCGCGGCGATGTAGTTCTCGGAGGCCTCGAACACCGTCGTGACGGGCGCGTCCTCGCCGTCGGCCTTGGTGAAGTCGCGGGTGAAGCCGCCCTCCGTGCCCGGCGCCAGCTGGTTGCGCAGGCGGATGTTCGCGAACGTCCCGCGGATCATCACCTCGTGGTTGCCGCGCCGGGAGCCGTAGGAGTTGAAGTCCCGCTGCTCGACGCCGTGCTCGGCGAGGTACTTCCCTGCCGGCGAGTCCTTCTTGATCGCGCCTGCCGGGGAGATGTGGTCGGTCGTCACCGAGTCACCGAGCTTCAGCAGCACCCGGGCGCCCGCGATGTCCTCGACGGGTGCCGGCTCGTCGGGCATGCCGTCGAAGTACGGCGCCTTGCGCACGTAGGTGGAGTCCGCGTCCCAGGAGAAGATGTCACCCTCCGGCGTGGGCAGCGAGCGCCACCGCTCGTCACCGGCGAAGACATCGGCGTAGTCCTTGCTGAACATGTCCGACGTGATCGCCTGGCCGATGACCTCCTCGACCTCGACCGGCGAGGGCCAGATGTCCTTGAGGTAGACGTCGTTGCCGTCCAGGTCCTTGCCCAGGGGGTCCTCGAACAGGTCGAGGTCCATGGAGCCGGCGAGCGCGTAGGCGACCACCAGCGGCGGCGAGGCCAGGTAGTTCATCTTCACGTCGGGGTTGATCCGACCCTCGAAGTTCCGGTTGCCCGAGAGCACCGAGACGACGGCGAGGTCGTTGTCGTTGACCGCCTTGCTGACCTCGGGGATGAGCGGGCCGGAGTTGCCGATGCACGTGGTGCAGCCGTAGCCGACCAGGTTGAACCCGAGCTTGTCGAGGTACGGCGTGAGGCCCGCGTTCTCGTAGTAGTCCGAGACGACCTTCGAGCCCGGCGCCAGGGTGGTCTTCACCCACGGCTTGCGCTGGAGGCCCTTCTCGACGGCCTTCTTGGCCAGCAGGGCCGCGCCGATCATGACCGACGGGTTCGAGGTGTTGGTGCAGGAGGTGATGGCGGCGATCGTGACCGCGCCGTGGTCGAGCTCGAACTTGGTGCCGTCGGCGAGCTCCACGTGGGCCGGGTTGGACTGACGTCCGCCGCCCGTGGCTGCCGCCGAGGCGTAGTCCCTGGGGGCCGGTGCGCCGTTGCCGCCCTCGTGCGAGGGAGAGTCGGAGGCCGGGAAGGACTCCTCGATGGCCTCGTCGTACCCCTGAGCGTCCTGTGGGACGTAGTCGTTCAGGGCGCCGCGGAAGGCGGCCTTGGCGTCGCTGAGCGAGACGCGGTCCTGGGGCCGCTTCGGGCCGGCCAGCGACGGAACCACCGTCGAGAGGTCCAGCTCGAGCTTCTCGGAGTAGCGGGGCTCGGCGTCGGGGTCGTGCCAGAGGCCCTGCTCCTTCGCGTAGGCCTCGACCAGCGCGAGCTGCTCCTCGGAGCGGCCGGTGAGCCGCAGGTAGTTCACGGTCTCCTCGTCGAGGGGGAAGACCGCGATGGTGGAGCCGAACTCCGGCGACATGTTGCCGATGGTGGCCCGGTTCGCCAGCGGGAGCGCGGAGACGCCGGAGCCGTAGAACTCCACGAACTTGCCGACCACACCGTGCTTGCGGAGCATCTCCGTGATCGTCAGCACGAGGTCGGTGGCGGTGGCGCCCTCGGGGAGCTCGCCGGAGAGCTTGAAGCCCACGACGCGCGGGATCAGCATGGACACGGGCTGGCCAAGCATGGCCGCCTCGGCCTCGATGCCGCCGACGCCCCAGCCGACGACGCCGATGCCGTTGACCATGGTGGTGTGGGAGTCGGTCCCCACGCAGGTGTCGGGGAACGCGACGGTGTTGCCGTTCTCGTCCTCACGGGCGAAGACCACGCGGGCGAGGTGCTCGATGTTCACCTGGTGCACGATGCCGGTGCCCGGGGGAACGACCTTGAAGTCGTCGAACGCCCCCTGGCCCCAGCGCAGGAACTGGTACCGCTCCCGGTTGCGCTCGTACTCGATCTCGACGTTGCGCTCGAAAGCCTCGGGCGAGCCGAAGACGTCGGCGATGACGGAGTGGTCGATGACCATCTCTGCGGGCGCGAGCGGGTTGATCTTCGCCGGGTCGCCGCCCAGGTCTGCCATCGCCTCACGCATGGTGGCGAGGTCGACGACGCACGGGACGCCGGTGAAGTCCTGCATGATCACGCGCGCCGGCGTGAACTGGATCTCCTTGCTCGGCTCGGCGTCGGCGTCCCAGCCGGCGAGCGCGCGGATGTCGTCGGCGGTGATGTTCGCGCCGTCCTCGGTCCGCAGGAGGTTCTCCAGCAGGATCTTCAGCGAGTAGGGCAGCGACTCGACGTCGAGCCCCTCCCCCGCCACCGAGGCCAGCCGGTAGATCTCGTAGGACTTTCCGTCCACGTCCAACGTGCCCTTGGCACCAAAGCTGTCCACACTCTTGGGGCTCGGCATGCCCGTCTCCTCACCTCTGGCTGTCGGTCGGTACCCATCTTGCCCACGCCGTCAACGGCTCGGTCCGACCGGGTCACATATGTCTTGACGTCAAGATACATGACATCAAGTGATGCTGCCAGCCCTGTCCACGACTGCCCCGAATCCAGTAGCGAATCCCGCGGCGCCTGGCGGGCAACGCATCGACGGTGGACCACGTCTCTCCGCGGTCGCCGCCGGTGCGACATCGGACCGCGAGGCATAGTGGCAGGACAAGGGCAAGGCGCCGGCCCGCGTGCCCCTGGCGCGGAGAGGAGGGCGGCATGTCCCCTCCCGTCCGTGCCATGGCACTCGCCGCCGCCGGGCTGGCGCTGCTCGCCGCCGCCTGCGGCGGCCCTGCCGCGACCTCCACGCCGGTGCGCGACACGGCGCCCACCGTCCGCACATCGCTGCTGGACGGCTTCGAGGGCCCGCTCGCCGTGTCCGCCGGCGACATCGCCTGCGACCCTGCCGACCAGACCACTTCCTCGACCTGCCAGGAGTCCGCTACCGCGAAGCTCGGTCTCGGCTATGCGCCGGACGTGGTGCTCACGCTCGGCGACCAGCAGTACCAGACCGGCGACCTGGGCGCCTTCGAGGACGGCTACGCGCACAGCTGGGGAGCCATGCGCTCGATCACCCACCCTGTCCCGGGCAACCACGAGTACGGCACTCCGGGCGCCTCGGGCTACTACTCCTACTTCAGCGGACGGCAACCGGGACCGCCAGGCTGGTACGCCTTCGACACCGGCTCCTGGCGGATCTACGCCCTCAACAGCAACTGCGACGACGTGGACTGCGCGCAGGAGAGCCGGTGGCTGAGCGCGGACATGAGACAGCGCCCCCGCCCCTGCACCGCCATCACCATGCACCACCCGCGCTACTCCTCAGCCGAGCACGGCTCGAACGGGTTCGTCGAGCGGCTGTGGAAGGTCGCCCTGGCACACGATGCGGACCTCGCCCTGGCAGGTCACGACCACACCTACGAGAGGTTCCGGCCGATGGACGCCTCCGGCAACCCCGCGCGTGGGGGGATCAGGTCCTTCGTCGTCGGGACGGGCGGCAAGTCGCTCTACCCGTGGGGCCCGCTCGCGCCAGGCTCGGTCGTGCGCCACAACGAGTCCTTCGGCGTCCTGGCACTCCGCCTCGGCCGTGGGCGCTACGCCTGGGAGTACCGCACCGTCGACGACCGCGTCATCGACTCGGGCCGCGCCCGATGCAGATGACCGGCGGGTCGCGGTGACGGCGACCTCACCGGCGTACCAGTTTCCCGGGGGCAGGCGTGAAGCTGTAGTCGAGGTTCACCCACACCTTCCGGCGAGCAGGTCACGCAGGCGTGAGCACGGCGACACACTCGACGTGATGGGTCATCGGGAAGATGTCGAACGCCTTCACGGACGCGAGCCGGTAACCGTGCTCGGCGAAGATCGCCACGTCCCGCGCAAGCGCGCCCGGGTCGCACGCCACGTAGGCGACCGCGCGGGGTCGAAGCCTCGCCACGGCGCCGACCACGTCGCGCTTGGCGCCCACGCGGGGCGGGTCGAGGACAACGAGGTCGGCGTGCTCCCCCACGCTCCCCTGGCGCAGTGCCCGCTCCACCCGGTCGTCGACGGTCTGCACGTTCACCAGGTCGGCGAGGTTGCGCGAGGCATCCTCGACGGCGATCGAGTCCGACTCGACGGCGACCACCCGTCCGGCCGGCCCCACCCGCTCCGCCAGGGCCGCCGAGAACAGCCCCACGCCGGAGTACAGGTCGACCGCAGACTCCCCCTGCTTGGGGGCCAGACCGTCGACGACGGCGCCCACCAGCGCGTCGGCCGCACCCGGGTGCACCTGCCAGAAGCCCGACCCAGTGACCTCGAAGACCCGCCCGCCTGCCTCCTCGTGGAGCAGCTCGGGGCCTTCGACGTACACGTCGCGTGGTCGGGACTCGATGACCAGCTGCTCGCCCGTGCTCGAGCGGATCGCCTCCACCGTCTCGGCGCCCTCCCAGGTGCGGTCGAGCACCGACGGCAGCCCGGGGTGGCCGATCGGGCAGTGGTCCATCGCCACGACCTCGTGGGAGCGGTGCTTGCGCAGCCCGGGGTTGCCGAGCTGGTCGACGGCGAGCTGGACCCGCGTGCGCCAGCCGAGGCCCTCCTCGTCCCCGGGCACCGCCTCGACCGTGACGTCGACGTCGAGCCCGGCCAGCCGCTGCAGCTGCTCGCGAACGACGGCCGCCTTCAGGTCGCGCTGGGCCGACGGTCGGACGTGCTGGAAGTCGCAGCCCCCACAGCGCCCGGGTCCGGACCAGGGGCATGGCGGGGTGACCCGGTCGGCGGAGGCCGACAGAACCTCGACCGCGTCCGCGCGGAGGAACTTCGAGCGCTCCTCCCCCTCCGTGACCTCAGCGACCACGCGCTCGCCCGGGAGGGCGTGCCTAACGAAGACGACCCGCCCCTCGTGCCGGGCCACGCAGTGCCCGCCGTGCGCGACCGGGCCCACGTCGACGACGTACCGCTCCCCCGCCAGCGAGCGGCCCCGGGATGCCTTCTGGCGACGCTGCTGCCTCACCAGCGCGTCCGCCCGCGCCGCACGTCTCCGGCCTTCACCTGGTGGCGCTGGCGCTCCTCGCGCTGCTTGGCCAGCTCGGACGAGCGCAGCTGGTAGGGAACCGAGATGACCATCACTCCAGACGTGAACAGCAGTCGGGTCTTCAGTCTCAGGGCGGTCTGGTTGTGCAGGACCTGCTCCCACCAGCGGCCCACGACGTACTGCGGGATGTAGACCGCCACCACACCACGCGGGTTCGCGTCGCGGATGCTCCGGGTGTAGTCAACGATCGGCTTGATGATCTCGCGGTACGGCGAGTAGAGGACCTTCAGCGGGACGTCGATGTTGCGGTCGTCCCACTCCTCCAGCAGGCGCGCGGTGGATGCGGCGTCGGTGTCGACGAAGACCGCCTCGAGGACGTTGGGACGCGCAGCCTTCGCGTACGCCAGGGCGCGCATCGTCGGCTTGTGCAGCTTGGAGACCGCGACGATCGCGTGCACACGGGTGGGCAGGACCTTGTCGGTCTCCTCCACGGCCAGCTCGCTCGCCACGTTGTCGTAGTGGCGTCGGATCGCCTTCATGATGACGAAGAAGGTCCCCATCGCGAGGATCGTGATCCAGGCACCTGCCAGGAACTTCGTCACGAGGACCACCACGAGCACGAACGCGGTCATGCACAGGCCGAAGGTGTTGATCGCACGGGAGCGCATCATCCGGCGTCGCACCGCCGGGTCCGTCTCGCTCTTGAGCAGCCGCGTCCAGTGGCGGATCATGCCGAGCTGGCTGAGGTTGAACGAGACGAAGACGCCGACGATGTAGAGCTGGATCAGCTTCGTGACCTCGGCGTCGAACACCGTGACCAGGGCGATCGCGAAGAGCGCCAGGATCAGGATGCCGTTGCTGTAGGCCAGCCGGTCGCCGCGCGAGCTGAGCTGACGCGGCATGTAGCCGTCCCGGGCCAGGATCGAGCCGAGCACGGGGAACCCGTTGAAGGCGGTGTTCGCCGCGAGCACGAGGATGATGCCGGTCATCGCGATGACGAAGTAGAAGCCCGGCTGGAAGTTGTCGAAGACACCGCGCGCGATCTGTGCCACCACGGTGTGCTGGTCGTAGTCGGCGGGAACCGGCGAGCCGTCGGGCTGCATCAGCCGGTCGAAGTCGCGGGGATCGACGTAGCGCAGGTGCATCTCGCGAGCCAGCACGATGACGCTCATCATCATCGTGATCGCGATCAGACCGAGCATCAGCAGCGTCGTCGCCGCGTTGCGGCTCTTGGGCTTGCGGAACGCCGGGACGCCGTTGGAGATCGCCTCCACACCGGTCAGCGCCGCGCTTCCCGACGAGAAAGCCCTCGCGAGCAGGAAGACCAGCGCCGCCGTCGAGATCGCACCGCTGTAGTCCTCCGACGGGATGATCGTCAGGTCGGCGCTCTCGGCGGGCGGGAGGTCTCCCGCCACCAGTCGGAACAGGCCCCAGACGGCCATGCCGAAGATCGCGATCATGAAGCCGTACGTCGGGATGGCGAACAGCGTGCCGGACTCCCGGACCCCGCGGAGGTTGAGGGCGGCGAGCGCCATGATGCAGAGGTTCGCGACGATCACCTCGTGCCCGGAGATGAACGGGATCGCCGCAGCGGCGTTCTGCACGCCTGAGGAGATCGACACCGCGACGGTGAGGACGTAGTCGACGAGCAGGGCGCTCGCCACGGTCACGCCGGCGTTCTCCCCCAGGTTGACGCTGGCCACCTCGTAGTCGCCGCCGCCGCTGGGGTAGGCCTGGACCGTCTGCCGGTAGGACGCCACCACGGCGAGCATGACCAGCGCGACCAGGATCGCGATCTTCCACGAGTAGGCGTAGTAGGTGGTCCCGGCGACCGCGAGCATGATGAAGATCTCGTCGGGAGCGTAGGCGACCGACGACAGGGCGTCGCTGGCGAAGACCGGTAGCGCGATCCTCTTGGGCAGGAGCGTCTCACCCAGCTGCGTGCTCCGCAGCTTGCGCCCGATGATGATCCGCTTGGATACGTCCGCAACACCCACGTTGGAAGGCTAAACCACGACGCACCGCTTCCTGACGCACCGCCCAGTCGGCCCGGTGTAGCGTCATACCCGTGCATGTCGTGATCATGGGCTGCGGCCGCGTCGGTTCCACTCTTGCCCGGAGTCTGGAGGACCGCGACCACACCGTCGCGGTCATCGACAGCAACCCGGACGCCTTCCGCCGCCTCGGCCCCTCCTTCAACGGGACCAAGGTGACCGGGATCGGCTTCGACCAGGACGTCCTGGACCGGGCCGGCATCGAGAAGGCGGACGCGTTCGCGGCCGTCTCCAGCGGTGACAACTCCAACATCATCGCCGCCCGGGTGGCGCGCGAGACGTTCGGCATCCAGCAGGTGGTGGCCCGCATCTACGACCCGGGCCGGGCCGAGGTCTACCAACGGCTGGGCATCACCACCGTCGCCACGGTGAAGTGGACCGCCGACCAGGTCCTGCGCCGGATCCTTCCCGCCGGCGCCGAGCCGGACTTCCGCGACCCGTCGGGGACGATCCGCCTCGACCAGTTCCGCGCCGTCGAGGCCTGGGTCGGGCAGCGGACCGTCGACTTCCAGCTCCAGTCCGGCAGCCGCATCGCCTGGATCGACAGGCTCGGTGAAGGCATGCTCCCGACGCGGGAGAGCATGATCCAGGAGGGCGACGTGCTCCACCTGGTCATGCGCGAGGAGAACGCTGACCGTGTCTACACGGTCTTCGAGCGCGGACCGGAGGTCGACTGATGCGCGTCGCCATCGCCGGGGCGGGAGCGGTCGGCCGCTCGATCGCCCGCGAGCTGATCCAGAACGGCCACAAGGTCCTGCTCATCGACAAGAACCCGGCCTCCATCAAGCCCGACCGGGTCCCGAAGGCGGAGTGGCTCCTCGCCGACTCCTGCGAGCTCTCCTCGCTGGAGGAGGCGCGGCTGGAGCACTGCGATGTCGTGATCGCCGCGACCGGGGACGACAAGGCCAACCTGGTCACGTCGCTGCTCGCCAAGACGGAGTTCGGCGTCCCCCGCACGGTGGGCCGGGTCAACCACCCCAACAACGAGTGGCTCTTCACCGAGGCCTGGGGCGTGGACGTCAACGTCTCCACACCGCGCATCATGTCCGCGCTGGTCGAGGAGGCCGTCACCGTGGGCGACCTGGTGCGGCTGTTCACCTTCCGCAAGGGCAACGCCAACCTCGTCGAGATGACGCTCCCCGACGACTCCCCGTACGTCGGGAAGCCCTCCGGCCTGATCCCGTGGCCGGAGAACTGCTCCCTGGTGACCATCCTGCGCGACGGCCTGGTCTACACACCGACACCCGAGCAACCGATCGAGTCGGGTGACGAGCTGCTGTTCGTCGCGGCCGCGGACTCCGAGGCCGAGCTGCAGTCGCTGCTCGCTCCGGTGGAGCACCACCGCTAGGAGGCCTCCTCCGTGCGGGCAACGGGGGTGCGGTCGCGGGCGAGCAGCCAGACCATGGCGGCGAGTGCGGACAGCTGTAGGGGCCATCCCATGAGGATCTTGGAGAAGCCCAGGGCGGCCACTGCCGTCTCCGGGGTCATCCCGCCGCCCGTGCCGGCGACGTACAGCGGCAGCTGGACGGCCACCCGCGCCAGGCACGGGAGGACCAGCAACCAGCTCAGCTGGCTGCACACCCGGACCATCTGCGAGTCCCTGCGCCACGCGGTCGCATCGCCCGTCACGCTGCCCACCATGAAGCCGACGACCGGCCAGCGCAGCAGGACCGAGGCGGAGATGACCAGCGCGTAGGCAGCGTTGTAGATGATCCCGGGCAGGAAGTAGGCCAGCGCCTGGTCGTTCGCGTCGCCTCCCGCCTGCGCACTTCGCCACGCGAAGAAGGCACCGATACCGATGCCGAAGATGCTGTTGAGCACGAACTGCACGTTGGAGCGCTGGAGCAGCCGGATCGCGAGGAGGGTGAGGGCGGCCGTAAGGCTCACCACCAGGGACAGCTCGAGCTGCTTGGTGGAGACGAAGGTCACCGTGAACAGGATCGTCGGCACGGCGGCCTCGAGCATGCCCCGCCGACCACCGAGCGCAGTGGACAGCTGGCCCCGGATCACCGCCTCGACGGTGTCGGGTGCTGTGGGTGGGGTCACGTGCGTGGGCTCCGGAGCTCGTAGCGCGGGTTGTACATGATGCGCAGGCCGTCGTGGACGCCGATGCGTCCCTCGACCCGCATGTTCCGGCCGGCCTCGACGCCGGCGATGCGGCGTCGGCCCAGCCAGACCAACGTGATGACCCCGCTTCCGTCGTACAGCTCCGCCTCGAGGGCGGGGACCCCGCCTCGCGGCCGGAGCGTCACCGTGCGCAGGCTGCCCTGGAGCTCGACGTACGCCCGGTCCGTGGCGTCTGCGATGGCGCAGCAGCCGGACCGCTCGGCGACGTTCCGCAGCTCCCTGGCCTCGAGGTCGGCGCTGCTGGCCCAACGAGACAGCGAGCGCCGGAGCCGACCCTTGGCTTCCGTCATGCTCTCCAGCGTAGCCAGCACCTCAGGCCTGCTGCCCCGGCGCAGGGCGCGCGTTGGCCGGCATCACCAGCGCCAGTGGCTCGCCCGGCGGCATCGGGGCGCTGCCGCGCACCACGATCACGTCGGCGAGCGCGGTCTCGAGGTCTCCCTCAGGGTTCGGCTCGACGGCCGGGCGACCCAGGAAGGTGACCCTCAGCAGCCATCGGGGGCCGGAGATCCCGAGGACCCGGGAAGGCTGGGTGGCCGACTGCCCCTCGGGCGTGGTGGCCGGCATCGCCACCTGGAGCTCGGTGCCGTGGGGACCTTCGGCCTCGCTGGCGGTGCCGCCACGCCGTGCGGTCTCCGCGGCGATCTCCCTGCGGACGTCCGCCCAGATGTCTCCGTTGCGGGGGGCCGCGAACGGGCGCATCTCGACCGCGCCGTCAGGTCCGACCAGAAGCACGGCGGCGATCTGCTGGCTGGCCTCGTCGACCTGGAGCCTCAGCTCCAGGCCGGGGCGGCCGCGGACGACCAGTCCGCCGAGGTCGACGCGATTGGGGTCTTCCTGCTCGAGATCGACCTCCGAGGAGTCCCACGGGCCGGTGGCGCGCTGACCCGTCTGCGGCGCGGAGTCCTCCGCGGCCGGCGTGTCCGGTGTCCCCGCGGTCTCGTCGGTCGTCGGCTCGGCGTCGACCTGCTCGGACTTGTTGCGTCGGAACTTCACTGCTTCTCCTCGAGCGCCCGGGACGCGTTGCTGTCGAAACCTCCGGTAGAACCGTAACCCCCGTCGCCACGGTCCGAGCCCGGCAGCCGCTCCACCTCGACGAAGCGCGCTCGCTCCACCCGCTGCACCACCAGCTGCGCGATGCGGTCACCCCGGCGCAACGTCACCGGTTCGGCCGGGTCGAGGTTGATCAGCATGACCTTCACCTCGCCCCGGTAGCCCGCGTCGACGGTCCCGGGGGCGTTCACGATGGACACGCCGCAGCGCGCTGCGAGGCCGGAGCGCGGGTGGACGAAAGCCGCGTACCCGTCGGGCAGCGCGATGCTCATCCCCGTGGGCACCATGGCCCGCTCCCCCGGTGCGAGGGAGACGTCCACAGCGGTGCTCAGGTCGGCCCCCGCGTCACCGGGGTGGGCGTACGACGGGAGCGGCAGCCCCTCGTCGAGTCGGCGGATCAAGATCTCCACGCTGCCCTGGTAGCCCTGCATGGTCGCCGACCCTATCTGCACGCTCCGGCGGGGCCGGTGGCAGGCTTGTCCCCGAAAGTCCCACCCCGAGCAGGTGAACGAGTGAGCGAGTGACCGGCGTGAGTTCAGAGACGAGCGTGCTGTACGACGAGCGCCTGCACGTGCCTCTGCGGTGGTGGGTCCAGGCCATCATGTTCCTGGCGACCCTCTGGCTCGCGTTCGTCGTCGCGCTCCCACTTCCGGTCGCCTGGGCCGCCACTGCTGTCCTCCTCGCCGCTGTGGCTGCGCTCCTCCTGGGCTACGGCTCCGCACGCGTCCGGGTCGTGGACGGCGTGCTGCACGCGGGCCACGCCCACATCTCCGTGTCCCTGCTGGCCGACCCGACGCCGCTCGACGCCGAGACGACCCGGCTCGTCGCCGGGCGGGACGCCAACGCACTCGCCTACCACCTGCTCCGTCCCTACCTGAAGCGGTCGGTGCGCGTCGTCGTGGCCGACCCCTCGGACCGGGTCCCCTACTGGCTGGTGTCGACGCGGCGCCCCGACGAGCTCGCCCGGGCACTCTCGGAGGCCGGGGCGCAGTAGGGCAGCGGCGCTCCGTCGCAGCACGGTTCGTAGTACAGGCACCTCGGGCACCGGTTGTGCGCCTGCTCGGCGTACATCTGGGTACCACAGCCGGGACACGGAAGATCGATCGCCATGACCCCATCCTGCGACGTGGCGCCGCGCGGGTCACGGAGCGACATGTCTCCGGGACGGAGTGGCAGACTGTCCGGGACGGGCACACGATCCCTGACACAGGAGGAACCCCTATGGCCTCGGGCTCGAAGGTCTGGAGCATGATGGCGCTGGCCTCGACCGTCGGCGCCGGCATCGCCGCACGCAAGGCGCTGACCACGTCCTGGAAGGTGGCCACCGGCAAGGAGCCGCCGCAGAACCCGGCCGACCCGGACGTCTCGCTCGCCGAGGCGGTCGCCTGGGCGACGGTCAGCGGCGTCGCCATCGGCGTGGCACGCATGCTCGCCTCGCGGCAGGCCGCCAACTACTACCGCAGGTCGACGGGCCATCTCCCGTCGAACCTCCAGGAGTCAGCCTCCTGACCGCGGCATGAGAAGGCCGGCTCCCGATCGGGAGCCGGCCTTCGTCGTGTCCGGATGTGCGCAGGTCAGGCGCAGTCGCGGCAGATCATGCCGGAGGGGTCCGCGAGCTGGCTGCGGTGGTGGACCAGGAAGCAGCTCATGCAGGTGAACTCGTCCTCCTGGCGCGGCTTCACCTCGACGGCGAGCTCCTCGTGGGAGAGGTCCGCGCCGGGCAGCTCGAACGACTCGGCAGCCTCGGCCTCGTCCTCGTCGACCTTGCCCGAGTTCTTGTCGTGGCGGCGAGCCTTGAGCTCCTCGAGGCTCTCTTCACCCTGCTCTTCTTCTGTCTTGCGCGGTGCGTCGTAATCGGTGGCCATTCTCGTCTCCTGCCCCTGTGGGATGCGGGGTCTCGTGCTCAGGTCTACGGGCGATCAAGTCGAGCGGATTGTGCACCAAACCGCGGTGACCATGCACGCCCATTCCGCATCGTGTCGTGAGTCTCACATGCGGCTTGTGGATGCGCAGCGAAACAACTACGCGACGGCGCTGTCTATTCCCAGGTCACGGGCCTTCATGCATCCGCTCGGGCCAGGAAGCCGCAAGACCGGACGAGACGGGAGAAATCCGCGAACCCGGCCTCCGGGGCAGCCACCAGACAAGGCATGCCACCGACGCCTGGGGCAGTCTCCAACCGGGCGCCAGCCTCGGTGGCCACGAGCCCGCCGGCAGCCATGTCCCACGGGTTGAGGCCCTCCTCGACGTAGGCGTCGAGCCTGCCCGCCGCAAGGGCGCAGAGGTCGAGCGCAGCGGAACCGAGGCGGCGTACGTCGCGGACCGACCCCAGCATCCGTCCGACCGCCGCTGCCTGCAGGGTGCGGACCTCGGCGACGTAGTTGAAGCCGGTGCCCACGAGGCGCTGCCCCAGGGGAACCACGTCCCGGACAGCCAGGCGCGTCCCGTCGAGGAAGGCCCCTCCCCCGCGCACCGCGCTGAAGACCTCGCCGCTTGCGACGTTCACCACGACACCGGCCACGACCTCGCCCGCCCGGCTCGCCGCGATCGACACGGCGTACTGCGGGAGTCCGTAGAGGAAGTTCACGGTGCCGTCGATGGGGTCGACGACCCAGGTGACCCCCGACGTCGACTCCGCCGACGCACCCTCCTCCCCGAGGAAGCCGTCCCCGGGCCTCGCACCGGTCAGGCGCGTGTAGATCAGCTGCTCGGCCGCGCGGTCGGCCTCGGTCACGACGTCGACCGGGCTCGACTTGGTCTCGGCCACCTCGACACCGGCGCGACGTCGCTCGCGCACCAGCGCCGCCGCCTCCAACGCCACCTCGCGGGCCAGGTCGCGCAGCTCCTCCGCCGTTGCGTCCACGGTCACCGCAGGCTCGGCCTGCCGCTCCTCGCCGGCGCTCACCGGGTCAGTCCTCGCCGCACAGCGCCGGCCGCGGACCGCGGGCGTTGGCACAGCAGCCGATCGGGCAGCGGTCCCAGGATGCCTCCAGGCTGCCGACGGTGGCTCGCGTGACCTCGTCACCCCGCTCGGCAGCCGCCCGCTCGAGGAGAAGGTCCCGGGCCATGGCGACGAAGCGCGGGTCCACCCCCGCGGTGGCGGCACGGACGTAGGCCAGACCGAGCTTCTCGGCGGTCGCCCGGGCCTCGGTGTCGAGGTCGTAGGCGACCTCCATGTGGTCGGAGACGAACCCGATGGGCACGACGACGACGCCGCTCTCGCCCCGGCGTGCGAGCTCCTCGAGATGGTCGTTGACGTCCGGCTCCAGCCACGGGACGTGGGGGGAGCCGGACCGTGAGCAGTAGACGAGGTCCCCGGCGTACCGGTGGCCGGTCTCCTGGCGCACCCGCTCCCCGATCGCCTCGGCGACGCTGAGGTGCTGGGCGACGTAGGCGCCACCCTCGGGTCCGCTCGCGTCGTTCATGGACAGCGGGATCGAGTGGGTCACGAACAGGATGCGTGCCTCGTGGCGGACGGTCTCGTCCAGCTCGGCCAGCGCCGCCAGCGTCGCGTCGACCATCGGCTCGACGAAGCCGGGGTGGTTGAAGTAGTGCCGCAGCCGGTCCAGCCTCGGCGCACCCTCGCCGACCTCGGCGACGGCGTCCGCCAGGTTCTCGCGGTACTGCCGGCACCCGGAGTACGAGGAGTAGGCGCTCGTCACCAGGCACGCTGCACGCTTCACCCCGTCGTCGGCCATCTGCCGGAGGGTGTCGATGAGGTAGGGGTCCCAGTTGCGGTTGCCCCAGTAGACGGGGATGTCGATGCCCGCCGACGAGAGGTCCTCACGCATCGCGGCGAGGTACTCGCGGTTCTGGTCGTTGATCGGGCTGCGCCCGCCGAAGAGGAAGTAGTGCTCACCCACCTCCTCCAGCCGTTCGCGGGGGATCCCCCGTCCTCGTGTCACGTTCTCCAGGAAGGGAACGACGTCCTCCGGCTTCTCCGGTCCCCCGAAGGAGACCAGCAGGAGGGCGTCGTACGGCGCGACGTCAGGGTGCATGCGGTCATCTTAGGATTGCGGTCCAATGCTCACGTCGTACCGTCGCGTGCTCGCCGTCCCGGGGGCGCTGGCGTTCACCTCCGCCGGCCTCGTCGCCCGCCTGCCCATCGCCATGGCGAGCCTGGGCATCGTGGTCCTCGTCTCTGCGCGCACCGGCTCCTACCAGCTGGCGGGGTCGGTCGCTGCGGCGTACCTGGTCGGGAGCGCGCTGTTCGCGGTCCTCCAGGGTCGCCTGGCCGACCGTCACGGGCAGAGCCGGGTGCTGCCCTGGACGGTCACGGTCTTCACCCTCGCGCTCGCCACCCTCATGTGGGCGGTCGAGGCCGGCTGGCCCGTGCCCTGGCCCCACGTGCTGGCAGGCGTGGCCGGGGCGTCGTTCCCCCAGATCGGGTCCTGCGTCCGGGCGCAGGTGGTCCCACAACGTCTCCGACAAGGCCCAGCTGCAGACGGCCTTCGCCCTCGAGGCGGTCCTCGACGAGGTCGTGTTCGTCGTGGGTCCGATCCTCGTCACCGTCCTCGCCACGGCCATCGACCCGGCAGCCGGTCTGGGGACGGCGATCGCGGCCGGACTGGCGGGAAGCCTGGCACTCGCGGCGCAGCGCGCCACCGAACCGCCTGCTTCCCGGCTCGCCTCGCGAGGGACCACGGCGGTCCGCATGCCGTGGGGTGTGCTCGGCCCGCTCTTCGTGACGGCCGTCGCGCTCGGTGTCGTGTTCGGGGGCTCGGAGGTCGCGACCGTCGCATTCGCCGACGAGCTCGGGAGGAAGGTCGCCTCGGGGCCGCTGCTCGCACTGCTGGCACTCGGCAGCATGCTCGCGGGGTTCGCCTCGGGGCTGGTGCGGTGGCGTTGGTCGACCCCGGCGCGCGTGAGGGCGGGCATGACCACCCTGGCCGTCCTTCTCGTGCCGCTGCCCTTCGTCGACGGCCTGGCGCTGATGGGGCTGTTCCTGTTCCTGGCCGGGTTCGCGGTGGCCCCGACGCTCATCGCGGCCGTTGCGTGGATCGAGGAGGCCGTCCCTCCCGGGCGTCTCACCGAGGGGATCTCGGTGGTCACCACCGGTCTGTACGTCGGGCTGGCGCCGGGTGCGGCTCTGGTCGGCGCCGTCGTCGACCGGCACGGGGCGTCGGCGAGCTACTGGGTCCCTGTGGGCGCCGCGGTCGTCGGTGCGTCGGCCGGACTGGCCACGGCGCTGGTGCCCTCCCTGGCACCTCAGCGCAGCAGCGACTCCTCGAGGTAGCGAACCAGAGGCCACGCCCCGGTGGGGTCGTTGGCCACCACGGTGCAGGTGACCTCGGCGTCCCGGTCGTGGACGCTGACGAACGACACGCCTGCGTCGAACCCCTCGAGGATGACCGCGTCGCGCTCGCCGTGCAGCCAGAACCCGAGTGCGTAGCGTCGCGACTCCTCGGGAACGTCGCTGCGGGGGCGCAGGAGCTCCTCGACCCAACGGTCCGCGACGATCCGCCCCGCGAACAGGGCCTCCCACAACCGGTGCACGTCCCCGACCGACGCGTAGAGGCCGCCGTCGCCGCTCCCACGGACCGGGAGGTGCAGGACGTTCGTGCGCAGCCCGTCCCGATCGAGGTACCCACGCGCGACGTCGCCCGGCAGCTCGTCCGATCGCAGGAACGCCGCGCCCGTCATCCCGGCCGGACCGAGCACCCGCGCCTCCGCCAGAGCGTGGAACGGCTCCCCTGTGGCTCGCTCCGCGACCAGCGCGAGCACGACGTACCCGCTGTTGCAGTAGGCGAAGCGCTCCCCCGGCGTGAACTTGTGCGGCCGCCCCCGAAGGAGAGGCAGGTACGCCTCAGTCGTGCTGAGCTCGTGCACCGGCACGGCCAGGACGTAGTCGCGGGGGTCGAACCCTTCGTCCTCGTCGAGGTAGTCACCGATCCCTGAGCGGTGGGCAAGCAGCTGCTCGACGGTGACCTCGTCGTCGACGTCGGGCAGGTCGTCGCGCAGCAGGTCGCGGACGCGTGTGTCGAGGGAGAGCCGCCCCTCCTCGAGCAGCGACGCCACCGTGAGCGCAGTGACACCCTTGGTCGCGCTCGCGAGCCCGAAGCGCGTGGTCGTCGTGTTGGGCACGCCCAGCCCGCGCTCTGCGAGACCGTAGGCACGGGCGAGGGACGCCTCAGCGTGCCGGTCCACCCTGACGACGCCCGAGAACCCGTGGTCGCAGGCGCGTCGGTCCAGCTCCTCGTCGAGGGTGCGCACCCGAGCAACCGTAGTGCTGCGGCGGGAACCGGGCGAGCGAGTTACTCCGGAGGAGCCATCGCCCACCGGATGGCGCGGGTGACGGCTGCGCCGGCCGGGCGCGCCATCACCGCGTCCAGGCCGGGAAGCCGCGGCAGCGCCAGCTCGGCACGAGCGCAGGCGGGCAGCAGCGCCACCGCGGCGCCCGCGATGGCGGCGTACGGGACTCGGGCGAGCGGCGGCAGAGGTGGGGTCAGCAAGATGAACCGCGCGGCCTCGCGAGCTGCCGCTGTGGCCGCGAGCTCCGCCTGGTACCCCGACAGCTGTGTCCGCAGCTGCTCCTCGGTGCGCGGCGGGTCGACCGCACCGAGAGCCTCCGCGACCTGAGCGGTCTCGGCCACGTAGTGGTCGCGGCCGGCCTGGTCGAGGGGCGCGGCACCGAAGTGCTGGTGCGCGGTCAGGAAGCTGTCGATCTCGGCGATGTGCACCCAGCGGAGCAGGTGCGGGTCGGAGGCGGCGTAGCGGCGACCGTCCGGCGCCCTGCCGCGCACCCGCTCGTGGACGGCACGGATTCGGGCGACCATCGCCTCCGCGTCCTCGGACGGACCGAAGGTGGTCACGGCCAGGAAGTGGCTCGTCCGCTGGAGACGGCCCCACGGATCGCCCTTGTAGCCGGAGTGTGCGGCCACACCGGCCATCGCCAGCGGGTGCAGGGACTGCAGCAGCAGCGCGCGCACGCCGCCTACGAACATCGAGGCATCGCCGTGGACCCGGCGGATGGCGGCGCCCTCAGGGAACCAGCGGGGTCCGGGCGTGCCGTGGATGCGGGCTCGGCGGGCCGGTCCCTCAGGTCCGGCGACACGGGCGAAGAGCCGCTCGCCGAGGCGGCTGCGCACGTCGTGGAGCACGGGCGTCGTCACGTTGTCGAGTATGCCCGGCCACCGGTAGCCGGTCCGCGACGCGAGGCGCTCGTCGAGCGAGCTCGAGCTCAGGTGCTGGCGGAGTCCACGGCTCGCGGGGCGTGCCAGTCGCGCCACCACGCGACGATCCTCCAGGTGGTGCAGAGCGCGGCAGCCGGGATGGCGAACGTCCAGGTGGCCAGCGTCGTCGCGTCGCCTGCCACCGCCAGCGATGCCCCCACCAGCGCCGGCGTGGCGTACAGCTCGCTGCGCAGGATCACCGGTACCCGTCCTGCCAGCACGTCCCGGATCACCCCACCACCGACCGCCGTGAGCGTGCCCAGGAGCGCGGCCGGGAGCGGGCCCAGACCGTACTCGAGCGCCTTGAGCGCGCCGGCGACGCAGAACAGGCCCAGACCGGCGGCGTCGAAGACCGTGACGAGACGCTCCATGCGACCCAGCGCCGGGTGGAACCAGAAGCTCACCATCCCCGCCACCACAGGAACGACGAGGTAGATCCAGTTGGTCAGCGCCGCCGGCGGGATGTCACCGATCAGGACGTCGCGCAGGAAGCCCCCACCGAGACCGGTGGCACCCGCCAGGACCAGGACGCCGAAGAGGTCGAGGCCCTTGCGGACGCCGACCAGCCCGCCGGAGATGGCGAACACGAAGATCCCGCTGAGGTCGAGGAAGACCAGGAGCAGCCCTGGGGCGGCCGAAGAATGCACGGAGCGAGGTTAACGACCCGCGCGCCGACTGCGCCTCAGCGTCCGTCCGCTGAAGTAGGCTCGGGCATACAACACGATCGATTTCAGGAGCATCACGCCATGCAGGACCTCACGCTCGTGGGGCTGACCGAGGACAAGGCGAAACTCGTCCTCGTCAGCGACACGGGTGAGAAGTACACCCTCCCTGCGGATGCGAAGCTCCGGGCCGCTCTCCGCGGTGACCTCGCACGACACGGCCAGTTGGAGATTCGAATGGAAAGCGCACTGCGGCCCCGGGACATCCAGGCCAGGATCCGTGCTGGGGAGAGCCCCGAGAACGTGGCCGACGCGGCCCAGACGTCGATCGAGCGGATCATGAGCTACGCCACCCCCGTCCTCGCCGAGCGTGCGCACATCGCCGACCGTGCGCAGCGGGCGTCGGTCCGCCGCAAGGGCGGCGAGGGCCCGGCCCGCGTCTTCGGTGAGGCCGTCGCAGAGCAGCTGCGCGCCATGAAGGTCGACCCGTCCTCGGCGGACTGGGACTCCTGGCGGCGGGAGGACGGCCGCTGGACCGTCACGACCTCCTACCGCAGCGGGGAGGAGAGCACGACGGCGTGCTTCGTCTTCGACGTCCAGGGCCGCTACGTGGTCGCGGAGGACGACGAGGCCCGGACCTTGCTCGGCGAGACGCCGGCCCGTGCGGCGGCCCAGCCCGTCGCCCCCACGGGGCCACGGCGCCTCTCCGCCGTGGACTGGGACTCCAGCCTGTCCCTGGGCGACGACGCGATCGAGCTCGTGAACGAGCCCGACGCCGAGGCCCCCGCGGCCGACCCGCACGACCGCACCGTCGACCTCACCCAGGCCGCGCGGGACCTGCGTGCAGGTACGCCGACGCGATCGGAGGTCCCGGGCTCCACGGGCGACGCCGACTGGATGGCGACCCAGGCCACCGACCGCCCCCGCACCCTCCGGACGGCGCCGACGGAGGAGAGCGCCCCGCCCGCTCCGGAGGCGACCGAGCCCCCCGCGGGCAAGGAGGCGCCGCCGGAGGAGCGCCCGGCGCAGAGCCCGGAGCCGGCCCAGGAGCCGAGCCAGGAGCCGACCGTGGAGAAGGAGGAGCCGAAGGAGGCTCCTCAGCCCGCTCCCAAGAAGGCCGCGCGCAAGGGACGACGCGCGTCGGTGCCCAGCTGGGATGAGATCATGTTCGGCGGGGGACGATCCGAGTAGCCGAGCCGCTAGGCTGCCGGGCAACCTCGACCATCTGATCTCGCGGAGACGGCAGCATGACCTACTTCGTCACGGGTGCGACCGGCTTCATCGGCCGCCACCTCGTCCAGGAACTCCTCGCCAACCGGGAGGGTGAGATCGCCCTCCTGGTGCGGCCCGGCTCACGGGCACGCATCGAGGCGCTCATCAAGAGCTGGGGCGCCGCCCAGCGGATCACCGTGGTGCCCGGCGACCTCGGAAGCCCCCTTCTCGGGGTGGACGAGGACTGGATCGACGAGCACCGCGGCAAGGTCGACCACTTCTTCCACGTCGCCGCCCTGTACGACATGACGGCGTCGGACGAGCGCAACGAGCAGCTCAACGTCGGGGGGACCCGGGCGGCGCTGGAGCTCGCCGCTGCCCTGGACGCCGGCCGTTTCCACCACGTCTCGTCCGTCGCGGTCGCGGGTGACTACGACGGCGACTTCGACGAGGAGATGTTCGACGCGGGCCAGGGACTGCCGTCGTCGTACCATCGCACCAAGTTCGAGTCCGAGCGCATCGTCCGCGAGGAGTCCGCGGTGCCCTGGCGCGTCTACCGCCCCGCCGTGGTCGTGGGTCACTCCGAGACCGGCGAGATGGACAAGCTCGACGGCCCCTACTACTTCTTCCCGCTGTTCAAGCGTCTGCGCGACACCCTCCCGCAGTGGCTTCCGGTCCTCGGCGTCGACATGGGCGACACGAACATCGTGCCGGTCGACTACGTGGCCTCGGCCATGGACCACATCGCCCACCAGCCGGGTCTGGACGGGCAGGCCTTCCACCTGGTGAACCCCGACCCCCAGCCCACCGTCGAGGTGATCAACACCTTCGCCTCGGCCGCCAAGGCCCCCCGCTTCACCGTCCCCGTCGGTCGCCGGGTCACCGCTCCGCTCACCGGTCTGCTCCCGACCCAGGTCCTCCCCCGCGCCCTCCAGATGGGGCCGGTCCAGCTGGCCCTGCGCGAGACGATCGGGCGGCTCGGCGTACCCCCGGAGGTGCTGGGCCACGTCTCCTTCCCGAGCCGGTTCTCCGAACGTCGTACCCTCCAGGCGCTGCGCGGGTCAGGCATCGCCTGTCCCGACCTCGACAGCTACGCACCCACGCTGTGGGGCTACTGGGAGGACCACCTCGACCAGGACACGGCGCGTGACGCGTCGTACCGCAAGACGCTCGGCGGACGCACGGTCGTCATCACCGGCGCCTCCTCCGGGATCGGGCGCTCGACGGCGCTCAAGGTCGCCCAGGCCGGCGGGATCCCGCTCCTCGTGGCCCGGGGCAAGGAGAAGCTCGAGGAGACCCGCGCCGACATCGAGCGGGCGGGCGGGACGGCGTACGTCTACCCGTGCGACCTCTCCGACCTCGAGGCGATCGACGCGCTGTGCGAGCAGCTGTGCACCGAGCACGACTCCATCGACTACGTCGTCAACAACGCGGGTCGCTCGATCCGCCGCTCGGTCGCCCTCAGCGGCGACCGGTTCCACGACTTCGAGCGCACCATGGCGCTCAACTACTTCGGCGCGATCCGGCTGGTGATGGGCCTGCTGGACCGGATGCGCGAGCAGGGCCGCGGCCACATCGTGAACATCAGCTCCATCGGCGTGCAGACGAGCCCGCCGCGCTTCAGCGCCTACGTCGCGTCGAAGGCAGCCCTGGACGCGTGGAGCAACGTGGTCAGCTCGGAGGTCTTCGGCGACGGAGTCGGGTTCACCACGATCCACATGCCGCTGGTGAAGACCCCGATGATCGCGCCGACCAAGATCTACGACGCCTTCCCCACCATCAGCCCTGCGCAGGCCGCCGACATGGTCCTGACCGCGATGGCGGAGCGGCCCCACGAGATCAACACCGCTCTGGGCACCCTCGGCGCGGTCGCGCACACACTGGCCCCCAAGACCGCCTTCCGGGTGCTGCACATGGCCTACCAGGTCTTCCCGGACTCGGCCGCGGCACGCGGTGAGCAGGAAGACGGTGGAGCCACCAGCGAGCAGGTCTTCCTGGCCCGCCTCCTCAAGGGCGTGCACTGGTAGACCCAGCACCGACGGGCGAACCCGGTCGGGGATCGGTACCCCTGATCACACCGACCCCCGACCGGGTTCGAGCGGACCAACGACGAAGAGGTGTCGAAGGTCACGCGCCACGCGCTTCACTGTGACGACGCGGGGCGGTGTGTCGAGCTTCGGCGTTGGGATGCGGCCGACGCTCAGCCGCGCGCGACGGGTCGCTGGCCTCCGTAGACCCACTCACTCCACGAGCCCGGATAGAGGGCTGCTTCGACGCCCAGCGCCTCGAGCGCCAGGACGTCGTGCGCGGCGGTCACGCCCGAGCCGCAGTAGACCCCGACCTCGCGACCGGGTCGCACCCCGGCCAGCTCGTAGACGACGGTGAGAGAGCGGGCGTCCTTGAACCTGCCTCCCGGGCGGTCGAGGTTGGACGACGTCGGGACGTTCACCGCTCCGGGGATGTGCCCGGCCACGGGGTCGACGGGCTCGACCTCGCCCCGGAAACGCTCGGGTGCCCGTGCGTCGACCAGGATGCCCTCGCGCGCCACGCGGGTCGCGTTCCGGGCGTCGAGAACCGGCATGCCGCCCGGGTTCGCGACGAAGTCGCCCGGCTCCGGCTCGGTCGGTCCCTCCTCCACGTCGCCGCCGTCGGCCAGCCACGCCGACCAGCCTCCGTCGAGGACCTTCACATGACGGTGGCCGTGATAGCGCAGGAGCCACCAGCATCGGGCGGCCGAGGTGCCGCCCACCGCGTCGTAGGCGACGACCGTCACGTCGGAGCCGACGCCGCAGCGACGCATCGCCGTCTCGAAGCGTGCCACGGCGGGCAGCGGGTGCCGACCCCCTGGACCCGGCGGGTCGGCGAGGTCGGTCTCGAGGTCGACGTAGGCGGCCCCGGGGATGTGACCCTCCAGGAACTGCGCGAGCCCGGGAGGTCCGCCCAGCTGCCATCGGACGTCGAGGAGGACGACGGGTTCGTCGAGTCCGGCCAGTTGACGGGGCGTGATCAGCGGTGAGTGAGGCACGACCATCCCCTCAGTCGAACGGAAGCGGGTCGGGAACCATGGAGACCGCCTTGGCCCGGGCGGCGGTGAGCTTGCGGCGGTGGTGCTGACGGCACAGCACCTCGTACCCGACTGTCGGGCCCCCGGGCGACGCTGACGCGGGTCGCGAGCTCCCGTTGAGCATCAGACCCCCGGCGCCCTCCGCGTCCTCGACCGAGGCGTCCGATCCACTGATGTCCCCCACCATGATCACGTCGCCCTCGGTGACCATGACGCCGTCCTCGGTGCGTGCGTTGTGGGTGGCTCGCTTGCCGCACCAGCACAGCGCCTCGACCTGGAGCACCTGCATCCGGTCGGCGAGCTCGACGAGGCGCGCCGACCCGGGGAACATCTCGGACCGGAAGTCCGTGAGGATCCCGAACGCGAAGACGTCGATCTGCAGCTCGTCGACGACCCGGGCGAGCTGCTCGATCTGCTCGCGGGTGTAGAACTGGGCCTCGTCGCAGATCAGGTAGTCGATGCGGGCACCGTGGGTCAGCGACATCACGACGTAGTTCCAGAAGTCGAACCCCGGCTCGACCTCCAGCGCCTCCTGGGTGAGGCCGAGCCGACTGGAGAGCGTTGCCACCCCGGCCCGGTCCCTGGTGGTGAAGATCCTCCCGGCCCGTCCACGCACGGCGTGGTTGTGGTTCGTCTGGAGCGCCAGGGTGGACTTACCCGAGTCCATCGTGCCGGTGAAGAATTGGAGTTCAGCCACGGGCGAGCATCATGCCACGTCAGGCCACCAGAATCGGGATCAGCATCTCCGCAGGTGTCAGCGAGCCGTGCAGGCCCACCAGCTTGGTCTCCACGGGGAAGCGCGACCGGCTCAGGACGGCGTAGTCGTCCCGGCAGGCCACGAGGACGTCGCCGATCCGCGGGCGTACGTCGGAGGAGAGCTCGCCGAACCACCCCCGGGCCAGCGCCTCGTCCCGGGTGAGGACCTCGGCCCGCTCACCCAGGACCGCACGCCATGCCGCGGTCACGTCGTCGACCGCACCGCCACGGCAGTACAGCTGACGGAAGCGCGCCTCCCCGCCGAACAGGGCGACCCCCTCGCGCAGCTCGGAGTGGTCGTCCACGTCCAGTCGACGGTCCGGGGGCGAGTCCACCATGCCGTGGTCGGCGACGACGACGACGCGTACGTCGGAGGGCAGCGACTCGCGCAGCTGCTCGGCGGCGGCGTCGATCATCGACAGCTCCTGCTGCCACTGCATCGAGCCGACGCCGTAGGCGTGACCCGTCCAGTCGAGGTCACCGTCGTACATGTAGGTGACCGAGGGGGACCCGGAGGACGCCTGGACCACGGCGGCCAGCCGCTCGCCGACCTTGTCCGCGCCGACGAACTCCGCTCCCCTGCTGCCGGCGACGGTGAGCCCCGAGCTCGCGAAGTCCCGCTTGTTCACGACGGTCGTGTGCACACCGGCGGCTGCGAGCCGGGCGAAGGCGGTGGGGTGTGGCTGCCACTCGCGCGGCTCGACGTCGGCGTCCCAGAGCAGCGCGTTGAGGAGCCGGTCGCTCCCGGGGATCCGCGAGGTGTAGCCGACGATGCCGTGCGTGCCCGGGGTGAGGGCGGTGCCGAACGAGGTGAGGCTGGTCGCCGTGGTCGAGGGGACGCCCACGGTCGCCGGTGGCCGGTCGTCGAGCAGCGAGTGGAGGAACGGCGCCTCGTCGGGGTGCGCCCGCAACAGGTCGTACCCGAGGCCGTCGACGAGGAAGACCACGTAGCGCTGCGCGTCGGGCAGCAGCAGGGACGTGGGACCCAGCCTCGCGTCCACGCCGAGGGCGGACGCGACCGCTGGGAGGACGTCACCCAGCGACCGGTCGTGGTACGCGGGCTCGACGAAGCCGTCTGCCATCAGCGCTCGGTGGTGCCGGCGGTACCCGCCGAGAGCGCCTCGGCGAAGTCCAGGACGTGGGCGACGGCGTCCGTGCCGTCCGCGGCGGCGCTGACCCGGATGGAGAAGTCGTCCGAGGCGACCACGCCGGTGTAGCCGTGGTCCGCGTCGCAGTTCGGGTCGCTGCAGCCGGCAGGCTCGAGGTCCAGGCGACCGACACCGCCCCACCCGATCGTCAGCACGACCTCGTTGGCGCCCGGCGGGGGAACCGGCTTGCCGGCGTAGCTGGCCGGGTTCGCGACCATGCGGTTGACCACGACCGACGTGACCGACGCGAGCTTGACCGCCTCGGTGGAGGTCGAGGTGTACGGCGCCGGAAGCAGGTCGTCCGGCTCGTGCTCGTCGGTGTGGGCCACGACCAGACGGCTCGGGGTGAGCACGACGACCGTGATGTGGCGCCGCACCTCGTCACGGTCGATGGTGGGCTCGTGGTGCACGAGGTAGGAGACCACGTCCTCACCGGCGACGGCGGCGTTCACCGCGTCGGCCACCACGTCCGGGTAGTACCCCGACTTCTCGATGGCGGTGCGGAGGTCTGCGTAGCGGTCAGGCATGTCGTCAGTCTTTCATGCGGTGGCGCAGAATCACGCCGCGAGGACGACGTCGGGTCCCAGGCCGTCCTGGGCGCGGGTGAGGTGGCTGCGCAGGCGCCAGAAGAGGAGCGCTGCCACCGCCGTACCGCCGACGGTGCAGGCCACCCACACGTGGGCGAGACCGTTGCCGATCAGCAGGCCCGCGAGCGCCGGCCCGATGATCATCGCGACCGTCCAGGTCATGCCCTGCAGCGCGTTGTAGCGCCCCCGGAGCTCCTCGGCGGCCAGGTCGTTGACGATGGCGGGCGCGATCGGCGCCCACAGGGTCTCGCCGGCGCCGAACATGCCCATGCCGAGGATCACCAGCAGCACGGCGAGCCAGCCGTCCACGGCGTCGGAGCTCGCGATCACCGCCCATGACACGGACCACACGGCGGCACACAGCGCGAGCAGGGAGGTACGGCGGCGGCCCTTGATCAGCCGCAGGGTGACGAGCTGTCCGACAACGATGGCCGCCGTGTTGGCGCCGAAGGCCCAGCCCAGCGCCCTCGCGGGGATGCCGGCCACGCCCACCGTGTAGGCGGCGAGGCCCGCCTCGAACTGCGCGTACCCGAACGTGATCACGAGCACCGAGATGGCGGTCACGCGCAGCAGGGTGCGGTCGCGCAGCACGACGCTCCAGCCCGGCAGCGGGCCGGCGTCCTCCTTCGTCTCCCGGCGGATCGCACCCGTGCCTCGCGGAAGGCTGAGCACGACCGCCACGTAGGCGAGGTAGGTCACGGCGTCGAGGAAGTACAGCCTCTCGAACGAGCTCGGGTCGGCGACGTGGATGAGCAGCGCGCTGATGACACCGCCCAGGCCGAGCCCGGCGTTGAGCAGCATGAACTGGAAGCCGTAGACACGCTCCCGCTTGGGCTCGGGAACCAGCCTGGTGAGCATGGCCGTCGCGGCCGGATACAGGCCGACCGTGCCCACGGTGATGAACGAGGCGACCAGGAACGCGTGCAGCGTGGTGTGGACGAACGCCAGCGACCCCACACCCAAGGCCTCGGCCGTGAGCCCGACGATCATGACAGGACGCGGCCCGAAGCGGTCGATCAGCGTGCCACCGACCGGAGCAGCGACGAACCCGACCAGCCCCATCCACGCGAACAGCAGTCCCACCGTCGCGGTCGAGATGCCGCGCACCTCGGCGAGGTAGACGTACAGGAACGGCATCGTGAGGCCGCTGCCGAGCGCGGAGAACCCGATGCCGACGAAGAGTCGCTTCACGAGCGGGTCGAGCCCGGTCGGAAGGACCTCCTCGGGCGGGAGCAGCGGGTCGGGATCGATGGTCACGGGAGCAGATTGTCCGGTAAGAGGCAGTCACCCGCCAACGAATTACGCATCTCGATGCGTGACGCCGGACACCGTCCGGCACCGGCCCGGACGACCCTCAACCGTGCAGCGTGTCCCCCGCCTGGGCGCTGAGCCGCCGCACGAACCAGTCGGACCGGGCGTCCGCTGCCGGCTCCACGCGACCTCGGGCGTCGAGGACCGTCGCTCCCCCGGCCCCGACCAGCACGAGGTTCAGGTCCAGACCACGGATCTGGGGCAGGTCGTTCTTCAGCTGGGCCACCCGGAGCAGCAGGTGCTCCACGGCCTCGGCGTCCACCTGTTCACCGCCCCGGTAGCCGAACAGCATCGGCGCCGCCTTGATCTCGCGCACCATGTCCGCGGCCTCGCCGCTGTGCATCGGCGGGATCCGGTAGGCGCGGTCGCCGAGCAGCTCGGTGACCACGCCCGAGATGCCGAAGGACACCACCGGCCCGAACAGCGGGTCCTCCATGCCACCGATCGAGACCGGGATGCCCGGGGCCGCCACCCGCTGCACGATGAACCCGGCCTTGTCGGGCTCGTCGATGATGGAGCGCATCGTCCGCCAGGCGTCGCGCATCTCCTCGGCCGTGTCGATGTTGCGCCACACGTGCGCCAGGTCGGGCCGCTGCCGCAGGTGGTCCGCCGTCGCCTTGAGCACGACGTCCCAGCCGAGCTGCTCACCCGCCGCGACCGCCTCTTCCTCCGTGCCCGCCTCGACCCGCTGCCACAGGTCCACCCCGTAGGCGGCGAGAAGGTCGCGCACCTCGCCGAAGCGCAGGTCCCGGCCCTCGGGGGCGTCGATGAGGATCTGGTTGACCAGCTTGCGGGCGCCGCTGATGTCGACCTCCTCCGGCGCGACGAGCGCGCCCTCGGGCCTCGCCAGCCACGCGGCGTACTCCACCACTCGCGCGAGCGCCCGCACAGCGGCCTCCACGGCGGAGTACGACGGCACGGACCCCCGCCCCGCGGTGCTTCCCGCCACGTCGGGCACGCGCAGCAGCTCGGGCACGCCCTCGGTCGCGAGGAAGGTCGAGACCAGCGGCTTGTCGGACTGCTCCCCCACCGCTGCCAGGACGTTGGCCACATCGACGCCTGTGGTGTTCAGGGGCGGGATGAACACCGCCACCACGGAGTCGACGTCGGGGTCGTCGATGGCGCCGTCGAGCGCCTCCTCGAAGTCCTCCGCCGTGGCCTCGGGACCCAGCGCCACGGACTTGCGCACCTCCAGCCCCACGGCAGCGGCGGCATCCGCAGCGAGCAGACCCAGCGCGTCCGAGTTGCCGACGATCGCGACCTTGCGCCCCTTCGGCAGCGGCTGGTGTGCCACCAGCTGGGCGACGTCGAACATCTCGTCGAGGTTGTCGACCTGGATCACCCCGGCCTGCCGGAACATCGCGTCCACGGCGGCAGGGGGCGCGACGATGCTGCGCACGGCATGTCCCATCGGCACGCCCTGGGTGGTGCGCCCGGAGCGGACCGCCACCACCGGCTTGCGACGCGAGACCCGGCGCGCGACCCGGCTGAACTTGCGCGGGTTGCCGATCGACTCGAGGTAGAGGAGCACGACCTCGGTGCCGGCGTCCTCCTCCCAGTACTGGAGGAGGTCGTTGCCGGAGACGTCCGCGCGGTTGCCCGCACTGACGAACGTGGACAGCCCGAGCCCGCGCCGCGCCACCTTCTCCAGGATGGCCACGCCGAGCGCGCCGGACTGGCAGAAGAACCCGGCCCTCCCGCGCGGCGGCATCACCGTCGAGAGCGAGGCGTTGAGGGAGACGTCGCTGGAGGTGTTGATGATCCCGAGCGCGTTGGGGCCGATCAGGCGCAGACCGTAGCTGCGGGCGAGGCCGACAAGCCGTCGCTGCCGGACGCGCCCCTCCTCGCCGGTCTCGGCGAAGCCTGCCGAGATCACGATGAGGCCGTGCACGCCCTTCGCGGCGCAGTCGAGCACCACGTCCTGGACGGCGTCGGCGGGAACCGCGACGATCGCGATGTCCACCTGGTCGGGGATGTCCGCGACGCTGTTGTACGCCGGCATCCCCGAGACCGCCTCCGCGGCAGGGTTCACGACGTACACGCGGCCGGTGTAGTCCCCGAGCACGAGGTTGTGGACCAGTGTCTGGCCGACGGTGTCCTGGCGGCGCGACGCGCCGATGATGGCCACGCTCTTCGCCTCGAAGAAGCGCTGGATGGACGCGGCCTCGGCCCGGTGCTCGCGGGAGAGCATCACCCCGATCGAGGTGTCGGTGGAGTCGATCGGGAACTCCAGGCGCATGACGCCCTCCTCGAAACCGCCGGCCACCTGGTAGCCCGCCTCCCGGAAGATCTGGATCATCCGCTGGTTCTCGGGCAGCACCTCGGCAACGAACTTCCGCACCCCGCGCTCGCGGCCGGCCTGGGCAAGGTGCTCGAGCAGGAGCTGGGCGATGCCCCGCCCCTGGTGGGCGTCCTGGACGAGGAACGCGACCTCGGCCTCGTCGCCGTGTCCGTCCGCGTCCGTGATGCGGTCGAACCGACCGACCGCGATGATCTTCTCGGCGACGGTCAGCACGAACGCCACACGGTCGTGGTGGTCGACCTGGGTGAAACGCCGCACGTCGCGCTCGGACAGGGTCGGCATCGGCGCGAAGAACCGCATGTACTTCGACTCGGCCGAGACCTGGGAGTAGAACTCGACCAGTCCTCGCGCGTCGTCGCCGGAGATCGGCCGCAGATGGGCGGTGTGCCCGTCGCGGAGGAGGACGTCCGCCTCCCAGTGACGGGGGTAGGCCGGGCCTGCTGCAGGAGCCGTTTCGGGAGAGCTCACGCATGGCAATCTAGCGGGTCGTCACCAACAGCGGCGTGCCCCTGCACGACCTCGGCGGGGCCCACGAGACAATGACCGCATGGCAAAGCGCACAAAGCCCGCACCGCCCTCCGACGACTTCGAGGAGCACATCGTCGATATCGACGTCGGCGAGGAGATGCGGGGCAGCTTCCTCGAGTACGCCTACTCGGTGATCTACAGCCGGGCGCTCCCCGACGCCCGGGACGGTCTGAAGCCGGTCCAGCGGCGGATCCTGTACACCATGGGCGAGATGAACCTCCGCCCCGACCGAGGTCACGTCAAGAGCGCCCGCGTCGTCGGTGAGGTGATGGGTCGCCTTCACCCCCACGGCGACAGCGCGATCTACGACGCGCTCGTCCGGATGGTCCAGCCCTGGTCGCTGCGCGTTCCGCTCGTCGACGGCCACGGCAACTTCGGCTCACCGGACAACGGCCCCGCCGCCATGCGCTACACCGAGTGCCGCATGGCTCCGCCCGCCATGCCGATGACGCAGTCCATCGACGAGGAGACCGTCGACTTCAAGCCGAACTACGACAGCCGCGAGCTGGAGCCGTCGGTCCTGCCCGCCGCCATCCCGAACCTCGTGGTCAACGGGGCGTCGGGCATCGCCGTGGGCATGGCCACCAACATGGCCCCGCACAACCTCGTCGAGGTCGTGCAGGCGCTGCGCCACCTCATCTCCCACCCCGAGGCCGACCTCGACGCCCTCATGCGGTTCGTGCCGGGGCCGGACCTGCCCACCGGCGGCAAGATCGTCGGTCTGGACGGCATCCGCGACGCCTACGAGAGCGGCAAGGGATCGTTCAAGATGCGCGCGACCGCCCGCGTCGAGAACGTCACGCCGCGCCGCAAGGGTCTCGTGGTCACCGAGCTGCCGTACGGCGTGGGCCCCGAGAAGGTCATCGAGCGGATCAAGTCGCTGGTCCAGGCCAAGAAGCTCCAGGGCATCTCCGACGTCAAGGACCTCACCGACCACAACAACGGCCTGCGCCTCGTCATCGAGGTCAAGAACGGCTTCCACCCCGAGGCGCTCCTCGAGCAGCTCTACAAGCTCACCCCGATGGAGGACAGCTTCGGCATCAACGCGGTGGCGCTCGTCGACGGGCAGCCCCGGACGCTCGGCCTCAAGGAGATGCTGGAGGTCTACCTCGGCCACCGGTACGACGTGGTGCGCCGGCGTACGACGTACCGCCGCGGCAAGGCCGCCGACGAGCTGCACCTCGTCGAGGGTCTGCTCATCGCGATCCTGGACATCGACGAGGTCATCCAGCTGATCCGGACCAGCGAGAACGCCGGCGAGGCGAAGGACCGGCTGATGCAGGTCTTCGACCTCAGTGACGTGCAGGCCACCTACATCCTGGACATGGCGCTGCGCCGGCTGACGAAGTACTCACGCCTGGAGCTGGAGAAGCGCAAGGACGAGCTCGTGCAGACCATCGAGCAGCTCGACGCGATCCTGGCCGACGAGCGCCTGCTCCGGCAGGTGGTCTCCGACGAGCTGGCCGAGGTCGCCAAGACCTACGGCACCCCACGGCGCACGGTCCTGCTGGAGTCCGCCGGGCAGGCCGTCACCTCGTCGGTGCCGCTCGAGGTCGCCGACGACCCGTGCGTCGTCTACCTCTCCTCGACCGGGCTGCTCGCCCGCACCACCGACGTGGAGGCGCCCGGCAGCGGTGGTGGCCGCAGCAAGCACGACGTGATCGTGGCGGCCGTCCAGGCGACGGCGCGCGGCCAGGTCGGCGCGGTGACCAGCCGGGGTCGGCGTGGTCAAGCTCGACGTGCTCGACCTCCCCACCCTCCCCGCGACTGCCAACGCCCCGCACCTGCAGGGCGGTGCCCCGATCAGCGAGTTCCTCTCCCTCGAGGTCGACGAGCGCGTGCTGACGCTCAGCAGGTTCGACCCCGACTCCACCGGTCTCGCGCTCGGCACGGCCCAGGGCGTGGTGAAGCGGGTGAACCCCGAGTTCCTGAGCAACCGGGACGACTGGGAGGTCATCCGGCTCGCCGACGGCGACGAGGTGGTCGGCGCCGTCGAGCTGCGCACGGGCGAGGAGGAGCTGTGCTTCATCAGCTCCAACGCCCAGCTCCTGCACTTCTCGGCCACGGGGGTCCGTCCCCAGGGGCGGGGCGGCGGCGGCGTCGCCGGCATCAAGCTCGGCGCCGGCGAGCGGGTCGTGTCGTTCACGGCGTTCACCCCTGACGAGACCGCGGTGGTCGTCACCGTGTCCGGTTCCGGGACGGCTCTTCCGGGCACCGAGTCCGGCTCGGTGAAGGTCGCCCCCTTCGCCGAGTACCCCGTCAAGGGACGTGCGACAGGCGGCGTCCGCTGCCACCGCTTCCTCAAGGGCGAGGACGCGTTGGTGCTGGCCTGGGCAGGGCCCGGTCCGGCCCAGGCCGCTGCGGCGAGTGGTGCCGCCGTCGACCTGCCCGAGGCCGATGGCCGGCGGGACGGCTCCGGGGTTCCCGCGTCGCAGCCGATCGCCGCCTGCTCCTCGCCCACCACGGCCTTGCACCCGGCGACCGCCGGTCAGGCGTCGGCCACCGCGTGAAAGGCTGGGCCTCATGACCTTCACCCGCCGAATCCTGATCGGCTGCGCCCTCGTGACTGCGCTGGTGACCACCGGGTGCACCAGCGACGCCAGCGAGAGCGGCAAGTCCCCCGAGCAGGTGCTCGCCGACGCGAAGACCGCACTCGACTCCACCTCCGGGGTTCGGATCACCCTCTCCACCGAGGAGCTGCCACCGACAGTCGACGGGATCATGAAGGCCGAGGGCGTCGGCACCCACGACCCCGCGTTCAAGGGTGACCTGAAGGTCGCGAGCGGCGGCATCACCGCCGACGTACCGGTCGTCGCGGCCCAGGGCAAGGTCTTCGCCAAGCTGCCTTTCACCACGAAGTTCGTGGAGGTTGACCCGGCGGCGTACGCCGCCCCCAACCCGGCCGGGCTGATGGAGGCAGACGGCGGGCTGTCGTCCTTGCTCACCGCGGCCGAGGACGTCGAGGAGGGCAACAAGGTCCGTGACGGAGAGGACGTGCTCACCAGCTACTCCGGCTCGGTCCCCGGCGACGTCGTGGGGTCCATCATCCCCAGCGCCTCGGCCGACACCGCCTTCGACGCCCGGTTCACGGTGGATGCCGACGACCACCTGCGCAAGGCCGTGCTGACCGGCGCGTTCTACCCCGAGTCGGACGACGTCACCTACACGATCATGTTCGACGAGTACGACATCACCGAGGACATCACGCTGCCGTGACGGCCAGCCCACGGCTGCTGCTGGGCCTCGCGGCGGTGGCGGTCGCCTTCGCCGCCGCCGACACCTACGTGGTGGTCCTTGCCCTGCCCGACATGATGTCCGGAGCGGGACTGGCTGTCGACGAGCTGCAGCGGGCGGCGCCGATCGTCTCCGGGTTCCTGCTCGGCTACGTCGCGATGCTGCCCCTCATCGGCAGGATCGCCGACCTGCGCGGACGCATGCCGGTCCTGGTCGGCTCGCTGGTCGTGTTCGCCCTGGGATCCCTGGTCACGGCCGCCTCCTACGACCTCACCAGCATGGTCGTCGGCAGGTTCCTGCAAGGCGTCGGCGGCGGCGGCCTGGTCCCGGCCACCCTGGCGCTGGTGGCAGACATGTACCCACCGGCACGGCGCGGCCTGCCGCTGGGTGTGGTCGGCGCTGTGCAGGAGCTCGGCAGCGTGCTCGGCCCGCTGTACGGCGCCCTGGTCCTGGCGCTCGCCGACTGGCGGGGCATCTTCTGGGTTAACCTCGCCGTCGGCCTCGTGCTCGCTGCCGCGATCGTCCTCGCCACGCGCACCGACCCGGACCTCTCGTCGGCCGGCACGCTGCCCGCCCGCGGCACCCGGTGGCCGGACGCCGCCGCGTCCATCCTCTCCGTGCTCGCGGTGGCCCTCCTCACCGTCGTGCTCCTCGAGCCGGAACGACTCGTAACCGGCGTGACGGTCGGCCTTGCCTTCCTGCCCGTCGCGGGGGAGTCCCGCTGGCTCAGCCCCGTCGCTCTCGCCCTCTACGTGGTTCTCGCGGCGCTCGTCCGGCGCAGCCTGACCGCCGCGCGGCCGGTCCTCGACCTCCGCGGGTGGGCAGCCGTCGCGAGGCGAGCGGACCTGGTGGGCGCCTCGCTCCTCGCCGTCTCCCTCGGCGGGGTCATCCTGGCCTTCGCGACGGCCGACCCCGAGATCCAGGTCTTCTCCCCCGCTGGGCCCTGGTACCTGTTGACGTCCGCGGTCGCCGCGGCACTCTTCTGGTGGCGGCTGCGCTCGGCGCGCGACCCGCTCGTGCCTCGCCGCGCGGTGGCCGCCCTGCCGGCCCGGGGCGCACTGGTCACCAGCTTCTTCGTCGGGGCCTCCCTCATCGCTGCCCTCGTCGACGTTCCGATCTTCGCGCGGGTCACCGTCTACCCGGACTCCCAGCTGATGGCGGCGCTGGTGCTGGTGCGCCTGCTGGTCGCCCTTCCCGTCGGCGCACTGCTCGGCGGCTACCTGCTGCGCGTGCTCCCGGCCGGGCTGACCACCTTCGCGGGGATGCTCATCGCGGCGGCCGGTTTCGTGTGGATGAGCGGCTGGGGCCTCACGAGTCTGCACTCGCCCGTCGCCACCGTGCCTCTCGTCCTTGCCGGGCTGGGCTTCGGCCTGGCTGTGGCACCGGTCAACGCCAGCCTTCTGGCCGCGACGTCCGACGCCGTGCACGGGGTGGCCAGCGCCTTGCTCGTGGTTGCGAGGATGGTCGGCATGCTCGTCGGGATCTCCGCGCTGACCACGATCGGCCTTCGGCGCTACTACGCCGTCCAGGTCGACCTGCCCGGGCCTGCGGACGTCTGTGCGGGCGCCAGCCGGTGCCCGGAGTACACCACCCTGCTCAAGGAGGCGGGCCTGGCGCAGCTGCACACGGTCTTCCTCGGGGCGGCGGTGTGCGCCGTCGCAGCAGGCGTGGTGGCGCTGCTGACGTTCCGGAGAGTCTCGACATGACCCGCACCAGCTGCAGCGACACCTCGCTCTCCGTCCGGGAACCGCTGGCCGGCACGTCGCCGCACGCCGTGTCCTGGGTCGCTCTGGAGCAGAACGGCCCGTGGGGCAACCGCGCCCTCACCGAGAGCCACCTCGACCCCGAGCTCGGGCGGGCCTTCGAGGACCTCGCCGCCGGGGCGGCCGCCCGCCCGCTGCTCATCCGGGCGCCGGGTCGTCACGCCGACGACCAGGCCCAGGACGATCGGGTTCGGCGGGTGCTGGTGGCCCACACGCGACCGGGAGCCTCCTGGCTCCTCGAAGGGACGCTGGACTCCCCGGAGGCGATCCTGGACCTTGACTGGGAAGCGTTGCGCGACGGCCACGTGGAGCGGGTACGGCGGTCGGTGCCCTCCCTGCGTCCAGCCTCGGGCCCACACCTCCTCGTGTGCACAAACGGCCGCCGTGACGTGTGCTGCGCGGTGAAGGGACGCCCGTTGGCGCTCGGGACGGCCGCGCTCCTGCCTGACCGGGTGTGGGAGACGACTCACACGTCCGGGCACCGTTTCGCGCCCACCGCGGTCCTTCTGCCGGCCGGCACGCTTCATGGCCACCTCGACGTCGAGTCAGCGCTGGCTCTGGTGGACGCCGCTGACCAGGGTGCCACCGTCCTGAGGGGCAGTCGTGGTCGCTCCACCTGGCCGGCGCCTGCTCAGGCAGCCGAGCTCGCCGTACGCGAGGAGCACGACATCGTCGACCTCGATGCCCTCGAGGTCGAGGAACACGAGCAGACAGCCGAGCGGTCCTGGGCCACGCACGTTCGCCATCGAGACGGGCGTACCTGGCACGTACGCGTCGAGGCGCGCGAGTCGGACGTGCTCCGGGCGGAGTCCTGCGGCAAGGCGCTCAAGCCGCTGGCGTGGTTCACGCACACGACCGTGGAGACCGGCTCCGCCCTCCCAGCTGCAGACCTTCCCTGACCTGATCGGCCCGACTCACGCCCCAGGGCGCCCGGACCGAACGGCAGTCACCAGTCCTGCTCGGTCCGCCGCGACAGCAGCTCCTCGCCCGGCGCCGCCAGGGAGCCGACCGAGGCCGGCCGTGTCGTCATCGCCGAGGCCGCCGGTGCCGGGAGCGCGCCGGTCGGAACGCAGCTCCACAGCACCCTGCCTCGCTCTACATGGTCGACGCCCCAGGATCGGGACAGCTTTGCGAGCAGCGCGGAGCGCAGGCCCCCGTCCTCGTCGATCGGGATGTCGGCCGGCGCGGAGCCCTCCACCTCATGGGACACCGAGATCCACAGGCGCGTCACCTCGCACTCGAGGCGCAGCGTGATGGGCGGGTCCCCGTAGAGCACCGCACAGGTGGCGAGCTCGGTGGCCAGGAGCTGGGCGGCAGCCAAGGCTGCCCGGCCGTGCTCGTGACAGAGGTGCTGCTCGATCATGCGGCGTGCCTGCGCGGGCGCCTCGAGCGAGCGCGGCAGATCGACCTCGATCACGTCCGTGGTGCCGCACACGGCACTGCTCCCTCCCCTGCCTCGCGGGCAGTGGGTGTCTGCCCGGGGCCCTGGCCCGGCAGGCGTTGGGAACCAGCCTGCCCACCTGACCAGGAGAACCACCAGCCCTGGAGCGCGGATAGCCCATTTTGGGGAGAGCATCGCACCGGCTCCGCGACGCATCCTGGATACATGCGAAACGGGCACCTGATCGACCGGCAACACCAGTCCAGGCGGGCCCTGACCACCGCAGTCATCGCGCTGCTCGTCCTCGGCATCGCTCTCGGCACGGCCATCGGCGTCGGCATGTCACGCGCGTTCGACTCTCTCGACATCGAGAAGCGGGTACGTGACTTCTCCAACCCTGCGGCGGCTTCCGCGCCGCAGGGTCGATAACCTGCTTCCGTGACCAACGACTTCGATGACCTCCTCGAGGCGAACCGTCGGTTCGCCGAGTCCTTCGACCTGGCCGGATTCGACGGTGTTGCGCGTGCCGGAGTCGCGCTGATCACCTGTATGGACTCGCGGATCGACCCGTTGCGCATGCTCGGGCTCGAGCCCGGCGACGCGAAGATCTTCCGCAACCCCGGCGGCCGCGTCACGACCGCTGCCCTGGAGGCGCTGATCCTCGGGTCCCACCTGCTGAACGTCAACCGCATCCTGATCGTTCCACACACCCGCTGCGCCATGGCCTCCTCCACCGAGCAGCAGATCCAGGAGCGGATCGGGGCGGCGATGGGTCAGGACGCCACCTGGCAGAGCTTCGGCGTGGTCGAGGACCAGAAGGCGGCCCTTCGCGAGGACATCGCCAAGGTCGAGTCCCACCCGCTGATCCCCGACACCGTCAAGGTGGGCGGGTTCATCTACGACGTCGACACCGGCCTGCTCGAGCCACTCGCCTGACCAAGGCGGGGTCCGCCGACCGCTACGGAGCGGTCGGCGGTCAGGCGTCGATGGTGTCGGCGTCCACCTCGTAGGCACCCTGGACGATGAACTCCTTGCGAGGAGCGACCTCCGAACCCATCAGCAGCTCGAAGACCTGGGACGCCGCGTCCGCGTCGTCGAAGGTGATCCGGCGAAGGGTGCGTCGGCGGGGGTCCATGGTGGTCTCCGCGAGCTGGTCGGCGTCCATCTCACCCAGACCCTTGTAGCGCTGGATGGGCTCCTTCCAGCGCACCCCCTTCTTGGAGAGCTCGGCGAGCTTTCGCTGCAGCTCCGCGTCCGAGTAGGTGTAGACGTACTTGTCCATGCCCTTCTTGGGGTTGGACAGCTCGATCCGGTGCAGCGGGGGCACCGCGGAGTAGACCCGGCCCTCGGCGATGAGATCGGGCATGTACTTGAAGAACAGGGTCGCGAGCAGGCACCGGATGTGCGCACCGTCGGAGTCGGCGTCGGCCATGAAGATGATCCGGCCGTAACGTCGCGCGTCGATGTCGAAGGTCCGTCCCGACCCGGCGCCCACCACCTGGATGATCGAGGCACACTCGGCGTTCTTGAGCATGTCGCCGATCGAGGCCTTCTGCACGTTGAGGATCTTTCCCCGGATCGGCAGGAGCGCCTGGAACTCGGAGTTGCGTGCCAGCTTCGCCGTGCCGAGCGCCGAGTCTCCCTCGACGATGAACAGCTCGCTCTTCTCCATGTCGTTGGAGCGGCAGTCGGCGAGCTTGGCCGGCAGCGCGCTGGACTCCAGGGCGTTCTTGCGGCGCTGGGTCTCCTTGTGCTGGCGCGCGGCGATGCGGGTCCGGGAGGCGTTGACGACCTTCTCCATGACCAGCTTCGCCTGGGCCTTCTCGGCGCGCTTGGTGGAGGTCAGGAACTTCTTCAGCTCGGCTGAGACCACTTTGCGGACGATCGTCCGGGCGGCGGGGGTGCCGAGCACCTCCTTGGTCTGGCCCTCGAACTGCGGCTCGGCGAGGCGGACGGTCACGACCGTGGTGAGCCCCTCGAGGACGTCGTCCTTGATCACGTCGGGGTCGTTGACCCGCAGCTGCTTGCTGGCGCGCAGCACCTCGTTGAAGGTCTTGGTGATGGCCTGCTCGAACCCGGACACGTGGGTGCCGCCCTTGGGCGTGGCGATCACGTTGACGAACGACCGCAGCTCGGTGTCGTAGCCGGTTCCCCAGCGCAGCGCCACGTCGACCATCAGGTCACGCTCGATGTCCTGCGGGGTCATGTGACCGTTCTCGTCGAGCAGCGGCACCGTCTCGGTGAAATTCTGGTGCCCCTCGAGACGCAGGACCTCGCTGACGGCCTCGTCGGCGGCCAGGAAGTCGCAGAACTCGGTGATTCCCCCGTCGTGGCGGAAGCTCTCCTCGAGCGGCTCGTCGCCGCGCAGGTCCCGGATGACCAGCTCGAGGCCAGGGACGATGAACGAGGTCTGCCGCGCCCGGGTGACCAGCTCGTCGAAAGTGAAGGTCGCGTCCTTGGTGAAGATCTGCCGGTCCGGCCAGAAGCGGATACGCGTGCCGGTGACGCCCTTCTTCACGCGGCCACCCTTGTGGAGACCGGACTGGACCGTGAAGTCCGCGTCAGGCCCCTCGCCGTCGAACACGCCGGGGGCGCCACGGCGGAAGGACATCTTCTGGGTCGCGGGCGAACGGTCGACCTCGACGTCGAGCCGCGCGGAGAGCGCGTTCACGACCGAGGAGCCCACGCCGTGCAGACCGCCGGTGGCGACGTACGAGCCTCCGCCGAACTTGCCGCCGGCGTGGAGCTTGGTGAAGACCACCTCGACGCCGGACAGGCCCGTCTTCGGCTCCTTGTCGACGGGGATGCCTCGACCGTTGTCGTGGACCTCCGCCGAGCCGTCCGGGTGCAGCGTCACGTCGATGCGGGTGCAGAACCCGCCGAGCGCCTCGTCGACGGCGTTGTCGATGATCTCCCACGCGCAGTGCATCAGACCGCGCGTGTCGGTGGACCCGATGTACATGCCCGGGCGCTTGCGCACAGCCTCGAGGCCCTCGAGGACCAGGAGGTGGTGGGCGTTGTACGAGTTGTCGATCTTCGTTCCTCCGGCAGTGCGGGCTGGCACGTCACTCCTCAACGCGGGTACGGATCCGACGAGCTCGTCTCGTCTGGGGCAAATCTACCCGCGACACGCCCAACCCCCCGAATGCCACGCCTACCGCGGATCGTGCTGCCCAGGGCCCACCATGTGGAGCACGTCACGACATGGTTTCAGGTTCCGCGGAACAGGCAACCCCGAGGACCTGGCTGGGCCAGACTGGGAGCGGAGGTTGACGTGTCGAGACTCACGCGGGTCCAGAGTCTGGAGGCCCGTGAACGCGGAACAGCCCGGCGTGATTGGATGTTCAGTCAGGTGAGACGCAGAGGATTGACCCCGGGGAATGCGGGAATGTTGGGGTCAGTCGCTACGTTGAGCAGGACACCCTGGAAGGAAAAGAGGCCACAAGTGACCACTGCAGTTGCCCCGAGTAACACACTGACAGCTGTGGACCGCTGCGACCGTTGCGGTGCTCAGGCCTACCTGCGCGTCGAGCTCTCCGGTGGCGGCGAGCTTCTCTTCTGCGCGCACCACGCCCGCGAGCACGGTGACAAGCTTCGCGAGATCGCTGTCCACGTCCACGACGAGACCGACCGTCTCCACGACACACCAACCGTCGCAACGGAGGACGAGCGCTGACCGCGCCCGAACCCCCAGACTTTCGGGAGCCCCGCACCAGCTGGTGCGGGGCTCCTGGCGTCTTGTGGCAGGGTGCGGTTCGTGCACACCCTTGACCTCCTCACCGGGCTGGCGATCCTCGTCGGCCTGGTCGGCATCGTCGTCCCCGTGCTACCGGGATCGCTGCTGATCCTCGGCGCCGTCCTCGTCTGGACCATCAGCCAGACCACGGGCACCGCCTGGCTGGTCTTCGCGATCGTCACCACACTCCTGGTGACCGGGTCGGTGGTGAAGTACGTCGTCCCGGGTCGCGGTCTGCGCTCCTCGGGTGTGCCGCAGCGCACGATCGTGCTGGGCGGGCTGCTCGGGATCATCGGATTCTTCGTGCTGCCGGTCGTCGGCCTGGTCGTGGGCTTCCTGCTCGGCGTCTACCTCTCCGAGCTGGGTCGCGTCGGGCGGGAGTCCGCCTGGCCCTCCACGGTGGCTGCCATGAAGGCGGTCGGACTGTCGATCTTCGTCGAGCTCGTCGCCGGTCTGCTCGCAGCCGGCACCTGGCTCGCCGGCGCCTTCGCGGTGTGACCTGTGGCAGTCGTCCTCGCCCTCGTGTCCGCGCTCGCCTACGGGCTCTCCGACTTCGTCGGCGGGCTGCTCTCCCGTCGTGTCTCGGCCTGGCCCGTGGCCGTCGTCGCCCAGCTCTCCTCCACGGTCTGCACGGCCGTCGTTGCCACGTTCGTCGTCGCCTCCCCGCAACCGAGCGACTTCGCCTGGGCGCTCCTCGGCGGTCTGGGGAGCGGGATGGGGACCGGGTTCCTGTACCGGGGCTTCGCCACCGGACGCATGGGGGTCGTGGCGCCGGTCTCGGCCGTCGGCGCCGCCGTCGTACCCGTCGTCGCCGGGGCACTGGGCGGCGAACGTCTGTCGCTCCTGGTCTGGCTGGGCATCCTGCTGGCCCTTCCCGGGATCTGGCTGGTCTCCAGCTCCACCGAGGAGCTCCCGGACGGTGACCCGTCCCAGAAGCGAGCGAGCTTCGCCGAGGGCGTGCTGGACGGGGTGCTCGCCGGTCTGGGTTTCGGCCTGCTGTTCGCGGCGCTGGGGCAGATCCCCGAGGAGGCCGGGCTGTGGCCCCTCACCCTGACCCAGGCAGTCTCGATCCCGGCCGTCGTGCTCCTCGCCGTCGGCCTCGGAGCGTCGTGGCGACCGCGCGAGCGTGGCGCCTGGTGGGCCTTGCTGGCGGGGCCGCTCGGCGCCATCGCCACCGGAGCGTTCCTGCTGGCGACCCAGAGCGGCTACCTGACCGTGGCCGGCATCCTCGCCTCGCTCTACCCTGCCAGCACGGTCCTGCTGGCCGCGCTGATCCTGCACGAGAGAGTGCACAGAGCCCAAGGCGTCGGCCTCGGGCTCTGTGCTGTGGCGATCGCCCTCGTGGCGGGCGGGTGAGGCTCAGCCGCGCTTGACCCAGGGGCTGAACGAGCGGGGCTTGCCCAGCCAGTCCACTGCCGGCAGCTCCGAGCCCTCCCCCGTCGACACCTGCGTGCCGCCGGTCTTCACCCCGACCCGGATCGCGCCCGGGTTCCCGAGGCAGGCGCGGTTGATCCGGACCAGGGCGAAGTCCTTCTGGTAGTCCACGTCCATGCGGTAGCCGCAGCGCAGCGGCTCGGCCTGCCGGCTGGCGGCCTTCCAGCCCTTGGCCTTGAGGAGCGCATAGTCGGAGCCCTCGAAGGTGCCGCCGGTGAAGACGTACTCCGGGCCCTTGCGCGAGCGATCGGTGTCGAGGAAGACGGACATGCTGGTGTCGCTCAGGTAGGAGCGGACGAGGTTGTCCTGGACGACCTTGACCCGGACGGTCTTGCCGTTCACGACGCGGACGCGGTAGATGTCCGCTCCGTGGGCGACATCGCCGTGCGCGTCGGTGAAAGCGGTTGTGGCGGCCGACGCAGGCCCGGCGAAGGCGGCCACCCCGAGGGCCGAGAATGCGGCTCCGGCGACGAGTGCGCGGGCCGTGATGTTCGTGCGTGCAGTCATGGTGACTCCTCGACAGATACCGCGACGCCCCCGTCCCCCGGAGCCATCGGGAGCCTCGCCGTGAGGCTCCGGCAACCAAGACGTCATTGCCGCTCTCCGGGTTGCATTTGCGGTGCCGGACCTCCGAGTGACGCCGGTCACGGCCCCCAGGGGCCGGGCACGCACATCTCCCGGGAAACGACGAGCGCCCACGGCCGAGGGCCGTGGGCGCTTCGTGGAGCAGCTGCTCAGTCGAGGTAGTCGCGCAGCACCTGCGAGCGCGAGGGGTGACGCAACTTCGACATCGTCTTGGACTCGATCTGACGGATCCGCTCGCGGGTCACGCCGTACACCTTGCCGATCTCGTCCAGGGTCTTGGGCTGGCCGTCGGTCAGGCCGAACCTCATCGAGACCACACCCGCCTCGCGCTCGGACAGGGTGTCGAGGACCGCGTGCAGCTGCTCCTGGAGCAGCGTGAAGGAGACCGCGTCGGCCGGCACGATGGCCTCGGAGTCCTCGATGAGGTCACCGAACTCCGAGTCACCGTCTTCACCCAGCGGGGTGTGCAGCGAGATCGGCTCACGGCCGTACTTCTGGACCTCGATGACCTTCTCCGGGGTCATGTCGAGCTCCTTGGCCAGCTCCTCCGGCGTGGGCTCGCGCCCCAGGTCCTGGAGCATCTGGCGCTGCACACGGGCGAGCTTGTTGATGACCTCGACCATGTGCACCGGGATGCGGATGGTCCGGGCCTGGTCCGCCATCGCCCGGGTGATCGCCTGGCGGATCCACCAGGTGGCGTACGTCGAGAACTTGTAGCCCTTCGTGTAGTCGAACTTCTCGACCGCACGGATCAGACCGAGGTTGCCCTCCTGGATCAGGTCGAGGAAGAGCATGCCGCGGCCGGTGTAGCGCTTGGCCAGCGAGACCACGAGCCGAAGGTTCGCCTCGAGGAGGTGGTTCTTCGCGCGGCGACCGTCGTCAGCGATCCACTCGAGCTCTTCCCGGTCCTTCTCGGAGAGCTTCGGGCTGGAGGCGAGCTTCTCCTCGGAGAAGAGGCCGGCCTCGATCCGCTTGGCGAGCTCGACCTCCATCTCGGCGTTGAGGAGGGGCACCTTGCCGATCTGCTTGAGGTAGTCCTTGACGGGGTCGGCGGTCGCGCCGGCGACCATGACCTGCTGCTCGGGCTCGTCGGTGTCGTCCGCGGCGGAGATGACGAAGCCCTGCTTCTCGTCCTCCTTGAGCGTGGGGTCCTCGGCGAGGTCCTTCTCGAAGACCTCGTCGGGCACGTCCGGAAGGACCTTCTTGCCGTCGGGCCCGACGACGGGCGCCGCTGCCGGCACCTCGACCTCGACCTCGTCGGTCTTCTTCGCCGAGGACTTCGTGGCTGCCTTCTTCGCCGGGGCCTTCGCCGCCTTCTTCGCAGCCGGCTTGGCAGGCTCGCTCGCAGCAGCCGCCTTCTTGGCGGTGGTCTTCTTCGCCGCCGCCTTCTTGGCGGTGCTCGCCTTGACCGTGGAGCGGCCGCTGGACGCGGCAGCGACCCGGCGCGAGGTCGACTCGGCGGCGGAGAGGACCACGGTCACACCCTCGTCGCTGAGGAAGCGGAGCAGAGCCTTGAGGTGCTTGCCGGAGATCTCGGCGGCCTCACTCGTGTCACGAACCGCGTCGGAACTGACCTGCCCCTCTGCCTTGCCACGCTCCAGCAGGGCTACGACCTCGGGGTGAGCAAGAATGTCTGCGGGAAGCTTGCGGGACGTGCTCGTCGACACGAACTACCTCTCGTAAACGGTTCAGGGGCGCGGCAGAGCCCGTACACGTCAAGAGCCGCTGATCCATTGTGACACGGACACGCCCACAACCAAGCCGAGACCCCGTCAACCCTTCGCTCGAGCCGCCGCCTTCATCTCTTTCTTGAAGCTGCGCACGCGCTCCAGCGAGCCTGGGTCCACCACGTCCGCCACAGAGCGGAACGATCCTGTCTCGGCATATGAACCGGCGACCGTCTCCCACCCGTCGGGCCGTACGCCGAGCTGCTTGCCGAGGAGCGCCACGAAGATCTGGGCCTTCTGCTTCCCGAAGCCCGGAAGGGCCAGGAGCCGCTTCATCAGCTCCTTCCCGGTGTCGCTTTTCTCCCACAGGCGCTCGGGGCGGCCGTTGTACTGGTCCACCACGTGGGCAGCCAGCGCCTGGACCCGGGCGGCCATCGCCCCGGGGAACCGGTGGATCGCCGGGGTCTGGCTGCACAGGTCGGCGAAGTGCTCCGGGTCTGCAGCGGCGATCGCGGCCGGGTCGAGCGTGCCGAACCGCTCCAGGATCTTCGCCGGTCCCGCGAAGGCCCGCTCCATGGGGAACTGCTGGTCCAGCATCATGCCGGTGAGGAGAGCGAAGGGGTACTCGGAGAGCACCCGGTCGGCGTCGGTGTCCTGTGCGATCTGCAGAGCCATGCCACCAGGATGCCGTACCTCACAGCCTGGCGCTCCTGTCAGAAACACCGACCGGCGGAGGCCGGCCGCTCGATCCTGCCAAAGCAGACATCGTGTCCGTGACCTTCGTTAACGTGCCCGCATGGCACTGCGGATCGGACACATCGACATCGTCAGCAAGGACCCGGGAGCATCTGCGGACTTCTACCAGCGGATCTTCGGGTGGGAGATCGAGCGGAACGACGAGCTCGGCTACACCGGGTTCACCGACGGCAGCATCCGAGGCGGCTTCCCTGATCTCCAGAACGGGTTCGAGCCGGTGCGGCAGGTCCTGGAGGAGGGCGACGTCCTCTGCTACGTCGAGGTGGAAGACCTCGAGGGGACGCTCGCCGCGGCCGTGGAGCACGGCGGCGAGGTGCTGCTGGAGAAGACCCAGGCTGCCCCGGGCGACTATCTCGGGATCTTCCGCGACCCGGCCGGCGTCAAGTTCGCCGTGTCGTCCTGCGACCGCTACTACGCGCGGTAGACGCCTCGACCGGCGGCGCCCCGCAGCTGGACGTTCCTGAGTGCCGGCGACGAGGAGTCGCCGGACCGCACGGCGGGCGCCGCGCGACTACTCCGACGCCTTGACCGCGAGCACGGGGCACGGCGCGTCGAGGAGGACCCGCTGGGCGTTGCTCCCGAGGATCAGCTTGCCGACCGGCGAGCGCCGGCGGAGGCCGATGACGATCAGCTCGGCGTCCAGCTCCTCCGCGACGTTGACGAGGTCCTCGGCCGGGTCCATGCCCCGCACGAGCTGGCGGATGTCGTGCTCGACTCCGTGCGAGGTCAGCTCGGACTTGACCTCGGACAGCTGGGCCTCGGACTCGAGGGCGTCGTCGCGGTCGAACTCGCGGCCGCCTCGGTGAGAGTTCACCACGACGAGACGTGAGTCTCGGAGCTTCGCTTCCTCCGCCGCTCGGCGCAGCGCAGCCTTGCCCTCGGGCTTCGGCACGTATCCCACCACGATGGTCCCCATCGACGTCCTCTCTCTCGGAACCGCTGTCCCTCTGGTCTACCGAGGGTCTTCGCGCACCGTACCGCAGGTCGCGACGCCCAAACCTGTGGACAGAGCGACGCGCCGCGTCGCGCTACGAGGCAGGCTGGAGCCGTGACCTCGTCCACCGCACTCCCCCAGCTTCGACTCGAAGTGGCGCGCCTGCGCTCCCAGCACTCGCGGCAGCGCTTCGACAGCGTGCTCCATCTCGGGCAGATCGGCGGCTCGTTCCTGACCTGCACCGTCACCTCCAAGGACCAGCCGGTGCTCGACGCGGGGACCCGAGCCGAGGTGGTGGAGACGCTCCTGGAGCGCCTGTCCGAGCGCGACGAGCCGGTGGCTGCCTGGTTCTCTCGCGCCGGTGAGCCGCTGCTCCAGGACGAGGACCTGGCGTGGCACTCCGCGGTGTGTCGCGCCTTCGACGTGCACGGCTGCCGGCTGTCCGGCTTCTGGACGATCACGCGCACCGGCTGGCTCGACGTCCGGACCGGCGAACGACGAACGTGGAAGCGGCTGCGGGTCTGACGGCACGAACGATCCGCGAACCACGGCTGTCCCAGGCGCAGGGCGGCCCCTGAGCCCCAGCTCCGCGGATCAGGACCAGGTGTGCACCGGCTGGTTCGTGTGCATGTTGGCGCGGTAGTCGTTCAGCGTCGCGCGGAGCGCCTCGCCACGGTCGGCGCAGTCGCGGCATCGCTCGTGGAACCGCTGGGAGAACCACTGGGCACCGTTGCGCCCGGTGAGGCAGCGTTGCTCGATGATGCCGAGGAGCCGGTCACGCTCCTCCTCCGAGACACCCCACGCGTCCAGCCCCGCACGGGCCATCGGCAGCAGCCGACGCAGCACCAGCTCCGAGGCGGGCACCTGTCCGAGGCCGGGCCAGTAGAGGCTCGACTCGATCCCGTGGCGTGCAGCGGTGTGGAAGTTCTCCTCGGCGGCGCTGAACGACATCTGCGACCACAGCGGACGCTCGTGCTCGGCCAGGGTGCGGACGAGGCCGAAGTAGAAGGCGGCGTTGGCCATGGTGTCCGCCACGGTCGGGCCGGCGGGGAGGACGCGGTTCTCCACGCGCAGGTGTGGCATCCCCTCCACCACGTCGTACACCGGGCGGTTCCAGCGGTAGATCGTTCCGTTGTGCAGACGCAGCTCGCTGAGGTGGGGGGTCTCCCCGCGCTCGAGCGTCTCGACAGGGTCCTCGTCCTCGATGATCGGAAGCAGCGCGGGGAAGTAGCGGACGTTCTCCTCGAAGAGGTCGAAGATCGAGGTGATCCAGCGCTCCCCGAACCAGACGCGCGGACGCACGCCCTGGGCCTTCAGCTCCTCGCTGCGCGTGTCGGTGGCCTGCTCGAACAGGGCGATCCGCGTCTCGGGCCACAGCTCCTTCCCGAGGAGGAACGGCGAGTTGGCTCCCAGGGCGAGCTGGACCCCTGCGATCGCCTGGGAGGCGTTCCAGTATGCCGGGAAGTCGTCGGGGCTGACCTGGACGTGGAACTGGGTACTGGTGCAGGCGGCCTCCGGCATGATCGAGTCCGCCGTCGTCCGCAGCTTCTCCTCGCCGGTGATGTCGATGGCAAGGTCCTCACCTCTCGCGGCGAGGATCTGGTCGCTCAACAGCTGGTACCGGGGGTTCGGGCTGAGCGACGACGGGTTGAGGTGGCCCGCACCCAGCGTGGGCAGGATGCCGATCATGACCAGGTGGGCACCGGTGGCCGCAGCGCGCTCCTCCGCTGCGTTGAGGCAGGAGCGAATGCCGTCCTCGAATGCGGTGAAGCCGTGCTCGCTGAGCCTCTTGGGCGCCACGTTGATCTCGAGGTTGAACTGTCCGAGCTCGGTGACGAAGGACGGGTCGCCGATCGCTTCCAGCGCCGCGACGTTCTTCAAGGCCGGGTTGCCTTCGTCGTCGACCAGGTTGAGCTCGATCTCCAGACCGGTCATCGGATCGTCGGCGTCGAACCGTGACTCGCGCAGCATTCTGGCGAACACGTCGAGACACCGCCGCACCTTCTCGCGGTAGCGGGTCCGGTCCTCCCGCGAGAACTCCTGTTGTGCGACCTCTTCGCCCATGCCCGAAGCCTAGAGCCAAGCGGCTGCCGTGCCCAGGAAAGTCCTCACCCGGCGAACAGCGGGAGCTCCTCGGGCGCGATCGGCCGCCAGGTCGACGGGTGGATGGCGCTCACCAGCGCCTGCGCGACCAGCCCGGCCATGCTGTACTCCGGATCGGCCTCGTGGCAGCGCTCGACCGCACACCATGCCAGCGCCCCGTCGCCCGCGAGCCAGGCCGCGAACGCAAGGAGAGCCGCAGGCGCGGCGAGGAGGTCCACCGGGCTCCGGCGTACGACGGATCGCCACAGCTCCACGTGGCGGACGGCGCTGTCCCGGGTCATCTCCGCCCATGCCACGTCCCGTGCCTCGACGTGGGTCATGGCCGCGAGCAGGCGCCCGACCTCGCCGTCGTCGAGGGGTTCCCCGGTCCGGGCGAAGCGGCGGACCCGGTCACGGATCCAGTACCCCTCGGCCGCGAGGTGCGCGCGGACGACCTCGGGGGACGGCATGCCGAGCGGGTGCCTCGACCCTCCTGCCCACCGCCGCAGCGCGTCGTCGGCAGCCTCCTGAACCGCCTCCACCCCCTCGATGTCGGTGCCGACCAGTGAGTCGGCGAGGCCCTGCCGGCTGTCGTAGGTCACCCGCCCGTCGAGCACGGACTGCGCGGTGATCGGGTGGGAGGCGACGTCGTAGGCCACGCCCTCGTCGGAGAAGGGCAGCACGTTGTCGAGGGGGTACCAGCGGTCTCCGTCCGCCCGGATCGCGCACACCACCTCGATGTCGCGGACCTCGAGCTCGAGCGCGAGCGCGTCCACGGCGTCCTCCGCCCGGAGATCGTCCTCGCTGTAGGCGATCAGGACGACCTGCCGCGCCTCTGCCCGGACCACCGCCCCCAGCAACGACTGCAGCGCGGCCGCTGTCTCCGCCGCGTCATCGGGAAGGTCGACACGGGCATGGAGCGCCCCGCCCTCCCCCGCGGTGACGATGAGGACGAGGGAGTCCTCCGGATGGAATCCGAGCGTGCTCGGCACGAGCGCGAGGAGGTCGGTGGGGGACGTGATCCGGTGGGGTCGTGGGCTCATGACCGACACGCTCCCCCGAGCCACCACCTTGGGGCGCCCCCTTCGTCACCGGCTGTGCATCGGTCGGCTCTCCTGGCGCCTGGGGACGCGGACCGGCCCGTCCTCGCGGACAGGCATGATGGGCGGGTGCGCGCCGAACCGACGATCCTCCATGTGGACCTCGACGCGTTCTTCGCCGCCGTGGAGCAGCGCGACAAGCCCTCGCTCAGGGGCAAGCCGGTCGTGGTGGGAGGCGTCGGGGGGCGCGGGGTGGTGGCCACCGCGTCGTACGAGGCTCGTGCGTTCGGCGTCCGCTCGGCGATGTCGACGGCCGAGGCTCGCTCTCGTTGCCGGCACGCAGCGTTCCTGACCGGTCGTTTCGGCGCGTACCGCGAGGCCAGCGCCGCCGTGATGGGTCTCCTGCGCGAGCTGTCCCCTCTGGTCGAGCCGCTCTCCCTGGACGAGGCGTTCGTGGACCTCGCTGCAGCCGGGCTCGACGACCTCTCGGTGGACGGCGTCACCGAGGTGGCGCAACGGCTCAAGGTGGGGGTCGAGGAGGTCACCGGCGGGCTCCAAGGCTCCGTCGGCGTGTCCACCTCGAAGCTCGTGGCCAAGATCGCGAGCGACCTCGACAAGCCCGACGGTCTCGTCGTCGTGCCTCCGGGCTCCGAGCGCGACCTGCTCCGACCGATGAAGGTCACCGTCATCCCGGGCGTCGGGCCGGCGACGACCGAACGACTCCGGCGTGCCGGCGTCCACACGGTCGCCGACCTCGAGCTGCTCTCGCAGGAGGAGCTGGTGCGGCTGCTCGGCCAGGCCCACGGCACCGGCCTCTACCATCTCGCGCGCGCGGAGGACGACCGTCCCGTGGTGCCCGAGCGGGAGGCCAAGTCGGTCAGCGTGGAAGGGACCTACGACACCGATCTCGTCGACCGGCGGCTGCTGGTGGGTCTGCTGGAGCGGCAGGCCCGGCAGGTGACCGAGCGACTTCGGAAGGCGAAGCTCTCTGGTCGCACCGTGACGGTCAAGGTGCGCCTGCACGACTTCTCCACCCACACCCGGTCCACGACCCTCTCGGCTCCGACGGACGACCCGCGCGTGGTGGGTCGGCTGGCCCGCGCACTGATCGCGGAGCTGGACACCTCCGGCGGGGTGCGCCTGCTGGGCGTCGGCGTGTCCGGGCTCGCGGACTGGATCCAGGAGGACCTCTTCGCCGAGTGGGACCAGGAGGACGACGAGGACGAGACGGTGGAGCCCCTCGGTGCCGACGCGATCGAACGGGTGGTGACCCGTGGCACGCGCTGGGCTCCCGGCATGGACGTGGTGCACGCCGAGCACGGCCCCGGGTGGGTGTGGGGCTCCGGTCGGGGGAAGGTGACCGTGCGGTTCGAGACGGCCGAGACGGCGCCGGGGCCGGTGAAGACGTTCGAGGCCGACGACCCGGGCCTGACCCCGCGCCCGTCAGGGCGGTACCCCGTCGAGGAGGAGTCCGTGACCGCGCCGCCCGACTGAGCGGTCACACCGACGTGAAGCGTACCTCGGTCCCCGGACGGAGCTGGGCGCAAGTCCCGAGGTCCCCCGGGGCGACGACGCCGACCACCGGGTAGCCGCCGGTGGTGGGGTGGTCGTTCAGGAAGACCAGGGGACGCCCCGAGGCAGGGACCTGGATGGCCCCCAGCACGAGCCCCTCGCTCGGCAGCTCACGTGCTTCCCGCCGTGGAAGAGCGTGGCCCTGCAGTCGCACCCCCACGCGGTTCGAGTCCGCCGAGACGGTGTACACCGACGAGACCAGCCGGTCGAGCGCGTCCTCCTCGAACCAGTCGAGCCGGGGGCCCGGGACGACGCGCAACCGCACGCTTTCGGGGTGCCGAAGGACCAGAGGGACGTCCGCGCCGTGCGCAACGCCGGTCGCCCTGCCCAGCGGGAGGTGTGTCGCGGTCGCCAGACGTGGTGGCCCGAGCCCCGAGAGGGTGTCGGTCGACCGCGACCCCAGCACGCGAGGAGCATCCACGCCTCCGGAGAACGCCAGGTAGCTGCGCAGGCCCGAGAGCGCGACACCCACGACCAGAGTCTGGCCCGCGGTCAGGGGAACCGGCTCGGCGAAGGAACGCGGGTGACCGTCGACGGTCACCGAGGCCGGCGCACCGGTCACCGCCACTGTCGTCGGGCCGGTGACGCGGAGGGTCACACCACCGAACGTGGTCTCCAGGACGGCAGCCGTGTCCGCGTTGCCGACGAGCCGGTTGGCGTAGCGCGCGGCCTCCTGGTCCACCGCCCCGGACCTGGGAACGCCGAGATGCGCGAACCCTCGCCTGCCGAGATCCTGGACCGTCGTCAGCGGACCTGGGTCCAGCACCGTCAGCTTGGTGGTCACCCGGCGACCTCCACGAAGCGGACCCGCGTCCCCGGTGCCAGCGTCGCGGGCTGCTCGCGGCTCTCGTCCCAGAGCACGAGCTCGGTGCGGCCGATCAGCTGCCACCCCCCGGGGGATGCCGAGGGGTAGACGCCGGTGAACACGTCCGCGAGCCCCACGGACCCGGCGGGCACGCGGGTCCGCGGTTCGCCGAGGCGCGGAACCGGACGACGGGCTGATGTCCCGGTGCAGTACGCGAAGCCCGGCGCGAACCCGCAGAAGGCGACGACCATCTCGCCGGAGGTGTGCAGGTCGACCACCTCCCGCGTGGACACCTCCCAGTGCCGCGCCACCGTCTCGAGATCAGGCCCGTCGTAGACGGTGGGCACCTCGACGAGGGGCCCACGAGGGTCGGACGACGACCCGGCGTGACCCGTTTGCCAGTCGGCGAGCTCCTCTTCGAGCCGGGCCACGTCGGGTACGCCGGAGAAGAGGACCGTGCGCGCAGCGGGCACGACGTCGGCCGCCGCGACCTCGCGACGCAGCGCCTCGTCGTACACGCGGACGGCCGCAGCGGTGTCCTCCACCTCGACGAGGAGGGAGTCCGCACCGACCCGGATCAGCCTCACGCGAAGCTCCGCAGGACCAGGCCGGCCGTCTCCAGGGTGCGACGTACCTCGGTCGCGCTCCTGACCGCGGCGGGCGAGTCACCGTGCACGCACACCGACGTCACCTCGCCGGACCTGGCCATCTCCAGCGCACGGGCCGCGATGACGGAGGGCTCGTGGTGCACCGCCCCGGGCTGGTCGCGCGGCACGAGCCGCCCCTCGGATGTGTAGGCGCGGTCGGGGAACCCCTCCGGGTGGGCGGTGCGGCCGAGCTCCTCGGCGAAAGCAAGCAACACCGAGCCGGGAAGCCCGAGGACCGGCAGGTCGCCCGACCCGGCCAGGACCGCGCGCGCCTGCTCCTCGTCGTGGACGACGCGGTTGTAGAGGGCGCCGTGCGGCTTGATGTAGGCCACCCGGGTGCCGCACGACCGAGCGATCTCGTCGAGCAGCCCCACCTGGTGGGCCACCTGGGCGGTCAGCGTGCCGTAGGGGACGTCGAGATGCCTGCGCCCGAACCCGTCCCGGTCGTCGTAGGACACCTGCGCGCCCACGACCACCCCGCGCTCGGCAGCCTCGGTGCACACCGTCCGCATGACGACGGCGTCTCCCGCGTGGTAGCCGCACGCGACGTTCGCGCTGGTGACGACGGCGATCAGGCCGAGGTCGTCGGTGACCCCCTCGCCCAGGTCGGCGTTCAGGTCGATCGTCTGCACCCTTCCACGGTAGGCGATGCTCCTGAGCGTTAGGCTCGCCGACGTGTCGCACCCCATGGAACCGCCGATCGCCAAGAAGATCCCTACCACCCGCACCTTCCACGGTGACTCGGTGGTCGACGAGTACGAGTGGCTGCGCGACAAGGACTCCCCGGACACTGTCGCCTACCTCGAGGCGGAGAACGCCTACACCGAGCAGGCGACGGCGCACCTCGCCGACCTCCGCGAGCGGCTCTTCGAGGAGATCCGCAGCCGTACCCAGGAGACGGACCTCTCGGTCCCCTCGCGCATCGGCGCGTACTGGTACTACAGCCGCTCCCTCGAGGGGAGGCAGTACGGCATGAGCTGCCGGTGCCCGGCCGCCTCTCCCGAGGACTGGACCCCGCCGGCGCTGAAGGCCGGCGCCGAGGTGCCCGGCGAGGAGGTGCTGCTCGACCTGAACGAGCTCGCCGAGGGCCACGACTTCCTCGCCCTCGGGGCCTCCTCGATCAGCCCGGACGGCAACCTGCTCGCGTTCAGCGTCGACACCGTGGGCCACGAGCGGTTCCTGCTGCGCGTCAAGGACCTGCGCACCGGCGACCTGCTGCCCGACCAGGTCCCCGACACGGCGTACGGCGCGACCTGGGCTCTCGACGGACGCCACCTCTTCTACACGACCGTCGACGAGGCCTGGCGTCCCGACCGCGTCTGGCGCCACGAGCTCGGCACCGACCCCTCAGAGGACGTCGTCGTCTTCCACGAGCCCGACGAGCGGTTCTGGACGTCGGTCGGTCGCACCCGCAGCGACCGCTTCCTGGTGATCGGAGTGGGGTCCAAGACCACCACGGAGTACCGCGTTCTGGACGCGGCCGACCCCACCGGGGAGTTCCGGGTGGTGGCACCGAGGAGGCTCGGCGTCGAGTACACGCTCGAGCACGCTGTCATCGCCGGCGACGAGCGGTTCCTGGTGCTCCACAACGACGGAGCCGAGAACTTCACCCTCGCCCAGGCCCCGGTCGACGCGACCAGTCACGAGGACTGGGCGCCGATGTTCGAGTACGACCCCGAGGTCCGCCTCGAGGACGTGGAGGCCTTCGCCGGGCACCTCGTCGTCCACGAGCGCCGGGAGGGGCTCACCCAGCTGCGCATCATCACGCTCACCGACGAGGGGCTGGGCGAGGACTTCCTCGTCGAGTTCGGGCACGTGCTCTTCACCGTCGGTGCGGGCTCCAACCCGGAGTTCCACCAGCCGACCGTCCGACTCGGCTACACCACGCTGGCCACGCCACCGGCGATCTACGACTACGACGTGGCCAAGCGAGAGCTGACCATGCTCAAGCAGATGCCGGTGCTGGGCGACTTCGACCCGGACCGCTACGAGCAGCACCGCGAGTGGGCGACGGCGGAGGACGGCACGCAGGTGCCGATCTCGATCGTGTGCCCCAAGGGCGCGGCGCGCGACGGCGCCATGCCGATGCTGATGTACGGCTACGGGTCCTACGAGGCCTCCACCGACCCGTTCTTCACCATCTCGCGGCTCTCGCTGCTCGACCGTGGCGTCGGCTTCGCGATCGCGCACGTCCGTGGTGGCGGTGAGATGGGCCGACGGTGGTACGACCAGGGCAAGATGCTGGCGAAGAAGAACACCTTCACCGACTTCGTGGCCTGCGCCCAGCACCTCGCGTCCACCGGGTGGACGAGCCCGGACCGACTCGTCGCCGAGGGTGGCAGCGCAGGGGGTCTGCTCATGGGGGCGGTCGCGAACATCGCGCCCGACGCCTTCCGCGCGATCGTGGCCGACGTTGCGTTCGTCGACGCCCTCACCACGATCCTCGACCCGTCCCTGCCCCTGACAGTCGTGGAGTGGGAGGAGTGGGGCAACCCCCTCGAGGACCCCGAGGTCTACGCCTACATGAAGTCCTACTCGCCTTACGAGAACGTCGAGCACAAGCGCTACCCCTCGATCCTCGCCGAGACCTCGCTGAACGACACCCGGGTCCTCTACGTCGAGCCGGCCAAGTGGGTGGCCAAGCTGCGCGCCACGGCGGCCGAGCCCCAGGACTTCCTGCTGAAGACCGAGATGTCCGCGGGACACGGCGGGGTCAGCGGGCGCTACAACGCGTGGAAGGACCGTGCTTTCAGCTACGCCTGGGTGCTCGACAAGCTCGGTCTCGCCTGAGGCTGTCTGGCCCGGTCCCCCGCGACCTCGACGCCGGGCGCGCCCGGTTTGTACCGGTTGGGGGCACGGAGTCCTGAAAGTTCCCTGAGAAGTCGGCGTCTTCCCACATGCCCGGCAACTTCTGGGTGACCTCACCCGTCCTACCTCACACAGGACGCGAACCTGCATCGCAACGGCAGGTTCGGGAATCCCGGGGAACCCGACGTCGTTGGGATGAATACAGGTGCTACCTGCGGGTAAGCGCCTGGGGACAGGAAGGGAGCGCACGTGGCTACGAGTCATCCGCACACGCGTGAGATCGAGGGTCGGGACAGCGTTGGTCTCTACCTCGACGAGATCGCGCGTACTCCGCTGCTCGACGCTATCACCGAGGTAGAGCTGAGCAAGACCATCGAGGCCGGCCTCATGGCACAGCACCTGCTCGACACCGGTCGGGTGGGCCGCCGGAAGGGAGGCGCCCCCAAGAGCGCCACACAGGAGGAGCTCGAGTGGCTCGCTGCCGAGGGGCAGCGCGCCATCCAGAAGTTCATCACCGCGAACCTCCGGCTCGTGGTGTCCATCGCACGCAAGTACGGCCGGAGCCAGATGCCCATGCTCGACCTCGTGCAGGAGGGGAACACCGGGCTCATCCGCGCGGTCGAGAAGTTCGACTACGCCAAGGGCTACAAGTTCTCCACCTACGCCACGTGGTGGGTCCGCCAGGCCATCACCCGTGGCATCGCCCAGCAGGCCCGGGTCGTACGCCTGCCGGTCCACGTCGTGGAAGAGCTGAACCAGGTAGGCGCTGCGCGCCGCAGCCTGGAGCGGCAGCTCGGCAGGGAGCCGGAGGCGGAGGAGATCGCCGACGAGCTCGGAATGGACCTCGACCGGGTCCTCGACCTGGTCACCTGGGGCCGCGAGCACGTCAGCCTGGACACGCCGGTGGACGACAACGGGGACACCTCGCTGGGCGACCTCATCGCGCAGGAGACGGCTCCGGGCCCGGACGCGACGGTCCTCGACACCGAGTCCCGCGACCGGCTGTCGCGGCTCGTCGAGCTGCTCGACGACCGTGCCGCGGACATCATCCGCTCGCGGTACGGCCTGGTCGACGGCCGCCAGCACAAGCTGGCGGACATCGGCAGCAAGCACGGGATCTCTGCCGAGCGGGTCCGGCAGCTGGAGCGCGAGGCGATCGCCAAGCTGCGCCAGCTCGCCGACCCGGACCTGGCGGCCTGATCCGCTCAGCTCAGCCGTTCGACACCAGCGACTCGAAGACCTCCGTGACCCGTTCACGGAGGTCTTCGATCGTTCCGGTGTTCTCGATGACGTGCGTCGCCAGCGCGCGTCGCTCCTCACGCGAGGCCTGTGCAGCGATACGCCCCTCTGCCTCCTCGTGGCTCATCCCGCGCAGCGCGACCATGCGCCCGACCTGCGTCTCGACCGGTACGTCGACCACGACCACCGCGTCGAAGCCGGACGCCTGCCCGGTCTCGGCGAGCAACGGGATGTCGTGGACGACGACCGCGTCAGGTCCGGCCTCCGCCTCGAGCTTCCTGCCCCGGTCTCGGACCAACGGGTGGATGATCGCCTCGAGCTTGCGGCGGGCAGCCTCGTCGGCGAAGACGATCTGCCCCATCGCCGGCCGGTCCAGCTCCCCCTGGGCGGTGAGTACTTCCTCGCCGAAGGTCGCCACCACGTCCGCGAGCCCTTCCGTGCCGGGCGCGACGACCTCCCGGGCAAGACGGTCGGCGTCGATCACGACCGCCCCGAGCTCCTGAAGCATCGCCGCCACGGTGCTCTTGCCCGACGCGACGCCTCCTGTCAGACCCACACGCACTCTGTTCACGCGGGGCAGTATTCCAGCCCGACTCCAGCCCCGCGGCCCAGCGGCCGATCTCCTCCCAGGGGTGGGGTCGAGGCCCCGATCACGGCTGATCGCCGAGGAGTCCAGCACGTAGCGCCGCTCGAGCTGGTAGACCGTCTCCTTGAGCTCGTGCAGGACCGGGCTCGTCAGCGCCCTCAGCGCCATGGCCGGGTCACTACTCGCGGCGCTGGAGCCGTTTCCAGGGCGCCCGGAAAGCCTCCGCGGCTCCACCCGTCACAGACACGGTGACGGGCGCGCTGTCGTCGGCGAGGTCGGGCCGAGGTGCGGCGTGGGTCATCACCCACCACGTCCGCCCCGGGTCGTCTGCGCCGACCACGAAGCGCGCGGTCGCACTCTCGCCATCCGGCAGCTCGTAGCGGATCTCGTCGACGCTCCACGGCAGCAGGCCGCCCGCCACCAGCCGCGTCCTGTCAGCTCCGCCCTCCGCCGCGACTGGGGAGGTGCTGATCGCGAGATCGCGGACGTCGAGACCGCGCCCGCCGTGGTCGTCTGGGCCGAACACCGTCGGCTCGGACGTCGCTGCGGCGGCCAGGTCGCAGACCCGCCAGTCCCGTTCACGGACCCAGAAGGTGGTCACTCCCCCGACGTCCGAGCTCTGCGCCTCCTGACTGAACCCTGCTCCGACCGCGTCCTGACAGGTGCGCGAAGCAGCGGCATCCCACGGGCGTCCGGCGACGGGAGTGGGTCCCCCGGTCGGCTCGGGTGCGATCTGCGGCTCCTCAGCGGTCTGACCGGAGCCGGAGGTCACTGTGTCCGCGCCTGTGAGGGTGGCCCGCTGAGGCGGCTGCGCCGTGCCACAGCCCGCGCACGCGACAAGACCGAGCGCGAGGACACCGCCGGCGAGCCGACGAGGCCACACAGCGGCGGACTCCTGCCGCTGGGCAGTGCCGGGACGTGAAGATCGCAGACTCATGCAAAACCCCCCCAAGATCAGCCCCCAAGCCTGTCGGGATCCCACTCCCCAGGCAGTTCAACACCGCGAATTATGCCCCATCCGCGCCCTGGCAGGATGAACGCGTGCTTGCGACACTCCGCGAGGGCGACCGGGTCGCCCTCATCACCTCCGGCTCAGAGACCTACGTCGACCTCGTGCTCCTCGCAGCGCGCCAGGGCGTGGTGCCGGTCCCCCTCGACCCTCGGCTGACGCAACGTGAGCTCGAGGCCATCCTGCGCGACGTCGATCCTGTGGTGGTGGTGCGCGACAGCGCCGGGATCGAGGAGGTCCACGAGGCGCTCGATCCGGACCCCCCGAGCCACGTCCCGCTGGTGCGCCCCATGCACATGACCAGCGGTACGACGGGAGCGCCCAAGGGCGTGTGGTCCGGGCTCCTCGACGACGAGGCGGCGCTGGCCCTGGTGGAGGAGGAGCGCGACCTGTGGGGGTTCACCGGCTCCGACGTACACCTCGTGCTGAGCCCGCTGTACCACTCGGCGCCGCTTCGCTTCGCGGTCAACACCCTGCTGGCCGGCGGGCGCATCGTCGTACCCGGCCCCTTCGACCCGGAGGCGGTGACGCGGGCGATCGCCGCGGACAGGCCCACCACCATGTTCTGCGTCCCGGCCCATCTGCAGCGACTCTTCGCGCACTGGGACGAGGTCGGCGTGCCCGACCTCTCGTGCTTCCGCCTGGTGGCCCACGCCGGCGCGGCCTGCCCGCCGCCTGTCAAGCAACGGCTGATCGAGCTCTTCCCCGCCGACACCACCTGGGAGTTCTACGGCTCGACGGAGGGGCAGTTCACCGCCTGCCGCAGCGAGGAGTGGCTCGCGCACCCGGGCAGCGTCGGTCGGGCACGCCCGGGACGCACGCTCGCCGTCGACGCGGACGGCACCATCTGGAGCACCGTTCCCGACCACGCCAGGTTCGTCTACTGGAACGCCCCCGAGAAGACTGCAGCGGCGTGGCGCGAGCTCTCGGCAGGCCCGGCCTTCACGGTCGGAGACCTTGGCCGGCTGGACTCGGACGGATACCTCTACCTCGAAGGCCGCCGCGAGGACCTGGTGATCTCCGGCGGGGTGAACGTCTACCCGGTCGAGGTCGAGCACGCACTCGCCGAGCACCCCGGCGTGGTCGAGGTGGCGGTCTTCGGGGTCGACGACGCGCAGTGGGGCCAACGCGTGTGCGCGGCCGTGGTCGGGAGCGCGACAGCCGAGGACCTCGCGGAGTTCGCCGCCAGACGGCTCGCCCCTCCCAAGCGCCCCAAGGACTACTTCCGCCTCGAGGCCCTCCCCCACACCCCCACCGGGAAGATCAAGCGCCTGGAGCTACCCGGCCTGCTCGGACTCGGCTGAGGCTCCGAACGTCCGCCGGTAGCGCTGGGGACTCACACCCCGGGCCCGGCTGAAGTGGTGGCGCAGAGTCGCTGCGTTCGCGAAGCCCACGTCGTCGGCGATCTGGTCCACCGAGCGGCTGGTGCTCTCGAGCAGCTCCTCGGTGCGGAGCACCCGTTGGCTGGTGATCCACGCGTGCGGCGTGGTGCCGGTCTCCTCCCGGAACCGCCGGGCGAAGGTCCGCGGGGACATCGTGCTGCGGCGTGCCAGCGACTCGACGGTCATCGGCTCCGACAGGTGCTCCACGATCCATGTCAGCAGGCCGCCCAAGGTGTCCGCGTCGCAGTCGGGCACGGCGCTGCGGATGAACTGGGCCTGGCCGCCCTCCCGCTGGGGCGGGACGACCATCCGGCGGGCCACCATGCTCGCCACCGACGCCCCGAACTCCTTGCGGTACAGGTGCAGGCAGGCGTCGATGCCGGCCGCCGAACCGGCACTGGTGATCACCGGGTCCGCGTCCACGTAGAGCACCTCGGGCACCACGCGGGCGCGAGGGAACCGCGAGGCGAGCTCGGTCGTGTACATCCAGTGGGTCGTGCACTCCCGGCCGTCGAGGAGACCGGCAGCTCCGAGGGCGAAGGCGCCGGTACAGACCGAGAGCAAGCGCGCTCCCCGGCTGTGGGCCTGCTGGAGCGTCTCCAGGACGGCGTCCGGTATCCGCTTCAGCCTCGACACCGCGGGCACTGCGACCAGGTCGGCCTCAGCGACCCGCGACAGGTCCTCGTCGACCGACAGCGAGAAGCCCGCGGACGTCCGGACCGTGCCCCGCTGCGGCGCACACACAGCGAAGTCGAAGACCGGCAGGCCCTGGTCGGAGCGGTCGGTCCCCCACGCCTCGCACAGCACGCCCAGCTCGAAGGGCGTCACACCGTCGTACGCGACGACGGCCACGTTCTCGATCACGCTCACCACTATGCCACGAATCTGGCAGTAAATCGATGGTGAATGTCATTCCTGCCACTCGTGGCAGGAAGAAGATGGGCGCAGGATTACTGCCATGACTGAACTTCTCATCTTCCTGTTCCTCATCGCCCTCGTCGCAGTCGCCTTCAGCACGCTGCGAGACATGTACGACGACGGCTACGGCCGGCGCCAACCACCACCCAGCCACTACCCCGACACGTTCGAACCGCCGCTGCGGCCGCGGACCCGATGAGTCCGAGACAGGCTCCTCCGCAGCAGCCACATCAGGACATCCGGACATGAGAAGGGGCGCCCATCCTTGTGGATGGGCGCCCCTTCTTGGCGCATCAGTGCCTCACGGCACCGGGGTCACCGACCGGGTCACTGACCGCCGGTCAGCTTCTCCCGCAGCGCCTGCAGAGCCTCGTCCGAGGCCAGCGAGCCGCCGACGCCCTGCTCGGGGGCACCCTGGTCGGAGGAGTACGACGTGGCCTCGCCGGCCTCCGCGGCAGCAACCTTGGCCTCCTGCTGCTGCTTGACGTGGGCCTCCCAGCGAGCGTGCGCCTTGGCGTACTGCTCCTCCCAGGCCGCGCGCTGCTCGTCGTAGCCCTCGAGCCACTCGCCCGTCTCCGGGTCGAAGCCGTCGGGGTAGATGTAGTTGCCCTGCTCGTCGTACGAGGCCGGCATGCCGTAGAGCGTCGGGTCGAACTCCTCGACCTCGACCGCCGCGGCCTGCTCGTTGGCCTGCTTCAGCGACAGCGAGATCCGGCGACGCTCGAGGTCGATGTCGATGATCTTGACCATGACGTCGTCGTTGACCTGGACGACCTGCTCCGGGATCTCGACGTGACGCTCGGCGAGCTCGGAGATGTGCACCAGACCCTCGATGCCCTCCTCGACGCGGACGAACGAACCGAACGGCACCAGCTTGGTGACCTTGCCCGGGACGATCTGACCGATCTGGTGGGTCCGGGCGAAGTGCTGCCACGGGTCTTCCTGCGTCGCCTTGAGCGACAGCGAGACGCGCTCGCGGTCCATGTCGACGTCGAGCACCTCGACGGTGACCTCGTCGCCGACCGCGACGACCTCGGACGGGTGGTCGATGTGCTTCCAGGACAGCTCGGAGACGTGGACGAGGCCGTCGACGCCGCCGAGGTCCACGAACGCACCGAAGTTGACGATCGAGGAGACGACGCCCTTGCGGATCTGACCCTTCTGGAGCTGGGTCAGGAAGCCCTGGCGGACCTCGGACTGGGTCTGCTCGAGCCACGCACGACGCGAGAGCACGACGTTGTTGCGGTTCTTGTCGAGCTCGATGATCTTCGCCTCGAGCTCCTGGCCGACGTACGGCTGGAGGTCACGCACGCGGCGCATCTCGACGAGCGAGGCGGGAAGGAAGCCGCGGAGACCGATGTCGAGGATGAGGCCACCCTTGACGACCTCGATGACGGTGCCGGTGACGACGCCGTCCTCCTCCTTGACCTGCTCGATCGTGCCCCAGGCGCGCTCGTACTGGGCGCGCTTCTTGGACAGGATCAGACGGCCTTCCTTGTCCTCCTTCTGGAGGACCAGTGCCTCGACCTTGTCGCCGACGGCAACGACCTCAGCGGGGTCGACGTCGTGCTTGATCGAGAGCTCACGCGAGGGGATGACGCCCTCGGTCTTGTAGCCGATGTCGAGCAGGACCTCGTCCCGATCAACCTTGACGATGGTGCCATCGACGATGTCACCGTCGTTGAAGTACTTGATGGTCGCGTCGATCGCCGCGAGGAAGTCCTCTTCGGAGCCGATGTCGTTGACCGCTACCTGCGGGGCGTCCGAGAGGGTGGGAGTGCTGCTCGTCATAAGGGAATGAATTCCTTGGATGGATGTTGTCGTGCGGGCGCGCCACAGGAGCCTTTTTTCACTACTTCGTATGGTGACTGCCGACGGTGGCCGACCGTGCGTGACGAAAAGCGAGCGAGAATCTGCTCCGTCCGAGACTCAGGCAGACTCCATGCGCACCTGTCAGGATACGCGGCTCACGCCGCAGGAGTCCAACCGCGTCCCGACTCGAGCCAGGCGTGCCCGGCCGGGGCTCGACCATGGCCCTGACGGACCGGACGAGGCTGGGGTTTCCCTAGTCAGAACTGAGGATGGCACCGGCAGCGGGCATCGAACTAGCGTCGGGCCTCATGCGGCTGACGGACTGGCTGAAGTGGCCCGAACTCTCCCACCACCGAGCCTGTGGAAACGCCCTGCGGGGCACGCTCGAGTCCGCGAGGTACCGGCGCGAGCGCGAGGACGCCGATCGCTTCCTCGCCGAGCTGAGCGACCGGAGAGCCGAGCGGCTCGCCCATGCCTGGGCGGTCACGAGTCGACCCGCTCCGAGCGATGGCTCCTGGTCCGAGCCACCTCCTCGCGAAGCGCCCTGATCTCCTCCTGGAGGTCGGCGACGTCGCGGCGGGTGGCCACCTGGGACTCCTCCTCGACCTCGGCCACCCGGTCGATGAGCCAGGAGGCCAGGGAGGCCGTGACCACACCGAGGAGCGCGATGCCCGCGGTCATCAGACCGCCCGCGATGAAGCGACCGGCCACGGTGACCGGGTAGTGGTCGCCATAGCCGACGGTGGTGACGGTGGTCATCGCCCACCACAGGGCGTCCCCGAACGTCTCGATGTTGCCACCTCGTGCACCCCGCTCGGTATCGAGCACCGCCAGCGCGGCCACGAGCAGGACCAGCATCGTCGAGCCGCCCACGTAGATCCCGACCCTGCCGCGCAGCGAGTCGCCCGCGTAGCGGTTGAGGACGTTCAGCAGCGTGACCAGCCTCAGGAGCCGCAGCGGCCTGAGGATCGGAAGCACGACGACGGCGAGGTCGAGCAGGTGCGAGGTGAAGAAGTCCCGCTTGTCCTGACTCAGCGCCAGCCGCATGGCGTAGTCGAGGGCGAACACGGCCCAGGTCGCCCAGGTCAGGAAGCGACAGAGGGCAAGCCACGGCCGAGCCAGATCGGGGTCGAGGATCGGCCAGGCGTAGGCGGCGAGGAACAGGACCGCGGCCACGGTCAGGGGCCACTCGGCGCGGTCCTCCCACCGGCGCCGGGGCGTCGGCTTGATGCCGGCGTTCCCGTCGTCGTGACCTGGTGCCGGCTCGGTGCCGTCCCGCCCGTCCACGTCGTCTCCTCCCGCTCGGACCTGCTCCGGTTGAGCAGGCGTCGGCTTCTCCCCTTCTACCCAGGCTGACAGGATCGGCTCATTCCGGACCATTCAGCCCGGAACCGGTCCACTCCGGGCAGTGCTCGTGGGGTGCGCTCAGGACCTCCGAGAACCGGGGCGCTGAGCCGAGGAGTGGGAGGGACGGTGGGCGGCGGAGACCTCGCCGGCGACGCAACCTTCCTCGACTACAGCGTCTCTCCCCCGCGCTGGCGTCCCGACTACGCCCGAGCGTTCAGGTCACCGGTCGTCGCGATCGCCAGGAGCTGTTCGTGCGCACGGTCGGCCACGGGGTTCTGGCCCCGTCGTGAGGCGAGCTCGACGAGGGCGTACAGGTCGGCCGCGCGGGCCCGGTCCAGCAGGTCGTCGGGCGCGTCGGCAACCTGCTCGCCGTACGTCGAGAGCACCGCCTTCGCGAACGCCCCGCGCCGATCGAAGCGCAGCAGGTTGCCCAGGTCGGAGAAGGGGCTCCCGCTGTGGGCGAACTCCCAGTCGACCAGGCCGGTCACCTCGCCCGTCGCGGGGTCGACGAGGACGTTCTTGGGGTTGAAGTCGCTGTGCACCAGGCAGGCGCGATCAGTCAGGTCGATGAGCGCCTGTGCGCGGTCCGCGACCTCGCCCAGACGCTCGACGTCCGTGGGGTTCCACATGGCCAGGGAGGACGACTCGCTGCACCTCTCCACCCAGGAGCGCAGAGACTCGGCCTCTGTAGGCATCGGACCGATGTGGAGCTCAGGGTCGGCGAACAGCCCTGGACTCAGCATCGGCATCTGGGCGAGCCGGGCGAGGATCCGACCGAGGTTGCGTCCGATCGTGGTGGCCGTGGCTTCGTCCGCGGCGGGGAGTACGTCGTCGAGTCGCGTCCCGGGCAGGTACGAGGTGATCAGCAAGGCGGGCGTGCCGGCCGAAGGGTCGGCACGGCGTACCTCGAGAACCTCGGGCACGGGCAGCAGCCCACGGACCAGCCGCAGCACGGCGGCGTCCACCTCGGCGGCCTCAGGTCCGCGCGTCGCACCGCGGGCTCCATAGATACGTACGACGGACCGCTCGCCGGCCATCTGGGCGAGGAAGGTCTCGCCGCTGTGACCTCCCGGGAGCGGGGCCATCTCGGGCAGGAGACCAGCGTCAGCGCCGCCGAAGAGATCCACGCCTCGATGCTGCCACAGCGGCCCGCTCGCTAGAGTCACCGACATGGCGCTGATCGAGCTCGTCACCCTCCCACTACGAGTGAGCGTGGCGGCCACCAAGGTGACGCTCTCCCTGGGCGAGCTGGTCGAACCCGACGGGCCGATCCGACGCGAGGGGGGTTATGCGGAGCGCCTCATGGCGGTGATCGGAGAGGGCGGCCACATCGAACGCCTGTCCCGCACCGCGACCGACCCGGCCGGGCCGATGAGGCTGCTCAACGCGCTCGCATCGGCCGTCGCCCCTGACCGGCCGCTCGGCCAGGCGCTCGCGCGCGACGGGGTGCTCGACCGGATGCTCGCTCAGGACGGGCCGCTCTTCCGGCTCCTGGAGGAAGAGGGCGCCGTGGACCGGCTGCTGGCCCCCGGCGGCCCCCTCGACCGGCTCGTCGCACCCGACGGCCCCCTCGAGAGGCTCCTGGCCGCAGGGGGTGCGCTCGACCGGATCACCCAGGAAGGCGGGGTCCTCGACCGGCTCCTCGCCGATGCCGGCCTGGTCGACAAGCTTTTCGCTCCGGACGGAGCGGTCGAGAAGCTCACCGCCGACGGCGGCACCCTCGACCAGCTGGTCGCCCTCGGCGCGACGCTCGAGGCGATCGCTCCCCGGCTGGCCGAGCTCGGTGAGGTGATCCCCGAGCTGCACACCTCGGTCAACACGCTCAGCGACGCGGTAGGCCCCTTGGGGGACCTCGCCGGCCGCTTGCCACGCGGGCGCCGTCGCGCCGCGATCGAGGAGTAGGCGTGTCCTCCCCCGAGGGGATCGAGCCCGTCCGCCGTACCGTCAGCGAGGCGGAGACGCTCCGGGCGAACCGTCGCGACTGGGACGCGTACGCCGACGAGTACCAGGCCACCCACGGCACCTTCCTCGGCGACGTGCGCTTCATCTGGTCACCCGAGGGAGTCGACGAGGCCGACGTCCGGGTGCTCGGCGACGTGGCGGACCTCAGCGTCCTCGAGATCGGCTGCGGCGCGGCGCAGTGCGCGAGGTGGCTGACCACGCAGGGGGCCCGGGCTGTCGGGCTCGACCTCTCGCACCGACAGCTCCAGCACGGCCGACGCATCGACCTCGACACCGGGGCCGCCGTTCCTGCCGTGTGCGGGACCGCCACCTCGCTCCCCTTCGCCGACAGCAGCTTCGACGTGGCCTTCTCGGCCTTCGGGGCTCTGCAGTTCGTGTACGACGCGGGCGCGGCCGTCGGCGAGGTGGCCCGGGTCCTGAGGCCGGGAGGGCGCTTCGCGTTCTCGGTGACCCATCCGATCCGATGGAGCATGCCGGACGACCCGACGTCCGAGGGGCTGGTGGTGACCAGCTCGTACTGGGACCGCACGCCGTACGTCGAGCAGGACGCCTCGGGGCAGGTGACCTACGCCGAGCACCACCGCACCATCGGCGACTGGGTGCGGATCCTCGCCGATCACGGCTTCGCGCTGGAGGACCTCGTCGAGCCGGAGTGGCCCAAGGGGCACGACCGGGTGTGGGGCGGGTGGGGACCGGTGCGCGGCGCACTCATCCCCGGCACCGCGATCTTCTCGGCACGGCTCAGCTAGCCGGGTCTGTCACGCGGGCCTCGCCCCGTATCCGGACATGACGAGGGGGCGCCGTCAGCGACGACGCCCCCTCGTTCGGCTACTCGGTCAGATCACCCGGCGACGGAGCGCGAACGCTCCGACACCCGCGGCGAGCACCGCGAGACCACCGAGGCCACGGGCGGCGTTGCGGCCACCCTCGCCGTCCTCGCCCTTGATCTCGTAGCTGTACGCGGCCAGGCCGATCGCACCCTCGGGCGCGCCGTAGACCATCTTCTCGGCGTCGGCCCGCTCGGCGCCCGCCTCGATCACGGCGTACATCTCGCCGTAGTTCTGAGCGGTCGCCTGCCCGGCGTCGACCAGCTTGCTGGTGCCCTCGTCGGAGAGCTGCTGAGCGCCGTCGCGCAGCTGCGGCGCACCCGCTGCGGCCTCGTCGAGACCGTCGGCCAGGCGGCCGGAGCCGCTCGCCGCCTCGCCGAGACCTGTGGCGAGCTGGTTGGCACCGTCGGAGAGCTGGTTGGCACCGCCGGCAGCCTTGCCCGTGCCGTCCGCCAGCTCACCGGCGCCAGAAGCAAGCTGGCCCGTGCCGTCAGCGAGCTGCACGGCTCCGCTGCTGAGCTCCTTGGCGCCCGCATCGAGATGTGCGCAGACCACCGGAGAGGTCCTGGCTACCGGAGTAGGCGTCCTGCGACCCTGCAGAGAGCTGCATGACACCGGCGACAGCGGACGTGATCCCGTCAGACAGCTGAGTCACACCCTCACCGAGCTGCTGCATGCCGCCCTTGAACTCGATCGCACCGCCCTTGAGCTTTCCTGCCCCTGCCTGTGCTCCACCCAGCTTCGTGGCGAGTTCGGTGGCTCCGGGGATCAGCTGGCCTTCAAGAGCCAAGATCGCCTTGTTCAGACCGGACGAGACAGCAATAAGGCCCTGGTTCGCGACGCTCAACTTGCTCTTGCTGTCGGTTGCTCCCGCAAGCAACTGGCCGGCCAGACCTGCGCACTGAAGCGCCAGGGATGTATCGGCCGGGTCAGCCGGATTCGTCACCAGAGGGCAGAAGGTCGTCTTCAGCGCGGTCAGGCCACCGACCATCTGGTCCAGGCTTCCGCCGCTCTTGACCGCATCGGCAAGACCGGTCTGCACCTGGTCGACTCCGACCTTGGCGCCCTCGAGTCCTGGGCTCTCTGAAGGAACGTTTCCAACGAGGACGCTGAGTCCGCCCGAGATCTGGCCGGCGCCGGCGACCGCATCACCCAGACCGACCTCCAGAGCTGCCAGGCCACCGATGATCGTCGCGGGGTCGTCAGTCGTCCCAAGCTTGGAGATGAGGAGGTCCACACCTGCCTTGAGCTTTGTCGCACCGTCCTTGGCGGCGGGCAACCCCTCGTTGGCGTCCGCCAGCTTGGTGAGACCTCCGCTGATCAGGCGCAAACCCTTGGACAGCTTCTTGCTGCCCGTGGCTGCCTCACCGGTGCCAGCCGCGAGGCGACCGGAACCGGACGCTAGACGACCAGCTCCCGCATTGAGCTCCGTGGCACCCGCGGCCAGCTTGCCCGCACCGTCGTCGATCTGGCCGATACCACCGGCCAGCTCAGCCGAGCCGGCGGCGAGCTTGTCCGCCCCGGGGGCTGCCTCACCGGCGAGGCCGTCGTTGAGCTGGCGGGCGCCGTCGCGGAGCTGGATCAGCCCGGCGAGCAGGTCGGCCGCACCGTCACGGAGCTTGAGCAGGTTCTCGTCGATCTGCGAGGCACCGTCGGTGAGCTCGATGCCGGTGGTTGCCCCGCCCTCGTAGCTCTCACCGGCCGCCTTGAAGCTCGGGCTCTCCAGCGGGTTGACCGGGAGCGCGCTGATCGAGGCGCGAGGGATGACACCGTCGGTGATGTCGGCGCTGTAGCCGAACTCGACCGTGTCGGATCCCAGCGGCGGGAACAGCGTCATCGTGAACGTGAGCTTGGTGCCGCCCTTGCCGTCACCGGCCATGTTCGCCTCGGAGGAGGCGACGTTGGTGAAGCTGGAAGGCGCGACCGTGGTCAGTGACCCCACCATCGGGATCGGGACCTCGACGTTGCGGGAGACCGTGCCGCCCTTGCCGTCGTCGAAGGTGACCTCCTGCTGGACGGAGGTGACGTTCTTGACGGTGTAGTGGACCTCGAGCTTGCCGCTCTTGCCCACCACGTCGCCGGGCTCGACGGGCTCGCCGTCGAGGGTGTAGCTGACCTTCACCTCGAGGGGGAGGTCGCCGTCGTAGTCGCTGACGGTGCGGAGCTTCTTCTCGCCGTCGACGGTCAGGTTGGCCGTCTGGATCCCGTCCTCGACGTCGAAGCCGCCGAAGCCGTCGAGGTTGCGCAGACCGTTGGTGCCGACCGGGTTGCGCAGGTCGACCGTGCCGTTGCCGGTGAGAGCGACCTGCTCGTAGAGGCGCTTGGTGGCGATCTTGCCGCTGGCGTCGGTGTAGACCTGGACGGTCTCGGTGTTGACGACCTGGACGTCGTCGTCCGCCGCTGCCGCGGGGAAGGCGCTCATGCCACACACGACCGCGGCGGTCGCGGTCACGGCCGCGAGGCGCAGCGGCATCTTGATACGGCCGTTCACTTGGTGGTCTCCATCATCTCGTCGAGGCTGTGGGTGGCGGGGTCCTCGTCGTCACGGAACGAGTGCCGAGGGGTCGAACGAGCGAACGTCTCGCCCTCGGGCGCCATGAGGGCGCTGCAGAGGAAGCCGACCGCCGACGCGAGGAGCAGGCTCGTCACTGCGGTGATCGAGGTGGAGGTCACCTCCGGCGGAGCGGCCACGTAGGTGTACTCGAAGGCCCCGAAGAGCGCGGCCGCGCCCAGGAGGGTGGACCACAGCGGGATCCGGCCGAGACCGGCGGCGACGACTCCCAGGCACAGGAGGACCACGACAGCCACGGCGACAGCGCGACCGCCGGCGCTGTCGGGCAGCAGCCCCGCACGCAGCAGGTATCCGATCCAGGCAGCCACGAGACCGCCGGCGAAGCCGGCGAGCCGCATGAGCGGGGTCCGGTCGGGCACCAGGGCGACGACGGCCCCCACCGCCACGCCGAGAAGTGCCACTGACTCGAGCTCGAGGTCGAGTGCTGCACTCACCAGGACGACCAGGACGGCCGCCGCGGTGAGTACAAGCCCGACCAACATTGTTTTGCGCATGGTGAGCGCGCTCCCTCCAAAACAGTCCGCCGGACCTGGGCATGGCACCGGCGTCTTTGCTCCCTCCCTGGGGCAACCCGAGAACGATATCCGTAGTCATGCAACGAAAAGGACACAAAGTGGTAAAAGTCCGTTTCAGGTGCATGTGCCCGGGAAGGCGGCAGCGGCTCGCTCAGAGTGGCAGGCGGCGGAACACCGGCCGCGGGAGGTGCCGCAGCCCGCTCATGACCGCCCGCAGTGATGCCGGCACCCAGACCAGTGCGCGCCCCTTCTCGATCCCGGCGATGATCGCCACCGCGACCTCCTCCGGTGTGACGCTGAGCGGCACGTCCTCACGCCCCTCGGTCATCTTGGTCCGGACGAACCCCGGTCGCACGACGAGCACCCGCACGCCGTACGCCGTGAGCGCTTCGCCGAGCCCGAGGTAGAAGCCGTCCATCCCCGCCTTCGTGGACCCGTACGCGAAGTTCGAGCGTCGAACGCGTTCACCCGCCACCGAGGAGAGCGCCACGATCACGCCGTGTCCCTGCCGTCGCATGCGCTCACCGAGGAGGACGCCGACGCTCACCGCGCCGACGTAGTTGACCTCGGCCAGCTCGACGGCAGCGTCGTGGTCCTGCCACGCCCGCTCCTCGTCGCCGAGCACACCGAACGCCACAAGGGCGACGTCCACGTCGGAGCCGGTGAACGCCTCGTCGAGGATCCGGGGGTGGGACGCGGTGTCCCGCGCGTCGAAGTCGACCGTCGCCACCTGGGCCCCGGCGTCCTCGAGCTCGACGACCGCGGCGTCGCGAGCGGGTGAGGGCCGGGCCGCCAGCACCACCTGCAGCGCACCGCGCCGGAGGTAGCCCCGGGCGAGAGCCCGCGCGATGTCGCTGGTGCCGCCGAGCAGGAGCAGCTTCTGCGGGGTGCCGAACGCGTCGAGCATGGGCTGCCTTTCGAGGGTGCCGGTGCGGGGCCTGCCTCACAGTGCCAGGCGACGGGCGAGGTCGGAGGTGAACACGCCCTGGGGGTCCAGATGAGCCCGGACCTTCCTGAACTCCTCGAGCCGGGGGTACATCCTGCCGATCGTCTCGGCGCGGCAGCGTGCGTCCTTGGCGAGGTAGATCCGCCCGCCGGCCTCGACGACGAGCCTGTCGAGCCGGTCGAGCAGCGCCGCCAGGCCCGGGTCCGCCGGCAGGTCGAGCGCCAGGGTCCACCCCTCCTGAGGGAAGGAGAGGAGTCCCGGACTGCCGGGACCGAAGCGCTTGAGAACAGCGAGGAAGGAGGCGTGCCCCGACTCGGCGATGCTGCCGACCGCCTCGGTCAGAGCAGCATCCGCGTCGTCGGGAACCACGAACTGGTACTGAACCAGACCGCGCCTGCCGTAGAGCCGGTTCCAGTCGAGCACCCCGTCGAGGGGGTGGAAGAACGCAGCGAGGGACTGGATCTCCCCCCGCCGGCGAAGCGGGGCCTTCCGGAACCAGGCTTCGTTGAACGCCCGGACGGTCCAGGGGTTCATCAGGCGGTTCGGCGCCCAGGACGGCGCACGCATCACCGGAGACGAGGTGAAGGAGAGCGGATCAGGCTGCAGTCGGTGCGGCAGCTCGCGGGCCTCCGCGTGCTCGCCCCGGGTCAGGACCGAACGGCCCAGTGACGAGCCGCGCGCCAGCAGGTCGATCCACGCCACGGAGTACGTGTGCTCCGCATCGGTGGCCCGCATGAGCTCGACCAGCTCGCCGAGGTTGGCGGTGCGGTCGGTGTCGACGCGGATGAACGCGCTCTCGACCGGCTTGAGACGCAGCACCGCCGAGACGATCACTCCGGTCAGCCCCATCCCGCCGACCGTCGCCCAGAACATCTGGGGCTCCGCCTCCGGCGTCAGTACTCTCGTCCGGCCCTCGCCGTCGACCAGGGTCATCTCGAGGACGTGCTGTCCGAAGGACCCTTCGACGTGGTGGTTCTTGCCGTGGATGTCCGCCGCGATGGCCCCGCCGACCGTGACGAACCGGGTACCCGGCGTCACCGGCACGAACAGACCCAGGGGCAACAGCTCACGGATCAACCGGTCCAGGCTCACGCCCGCGTCCACCCGGGCCACCCCGAGGCCGGGGTACGGCGTCACCTGCGGCTCCCGGTCGAGGAGCAGGACCTCTCCCCCGGCGTTCTGTGCCGCATCACCGTACGAGCGGCCGAGCCCTCGGGCGAGCAGGCCACGGCTCCCGGCAGATGCCACCCTGCGGGCCACCTCGAAGGCGTCGCAGGACAGGTGCACGGTCCTGGCGGCGGTCGGCGACGTCCGCCCCCAGCCGGTGAGCAGCTCGACGTCAGGCATTCATGACCCCCACGCCGACGAGAAGGAGCCACGCGACACCGAGCACCTGGAGCACCCGGTCGTTCCAGATGATCTCCTCGGGTTCCCCGGCACGCCCTGCGTCGACGTCCACGGCGTACCTCAGCATGGCGAGGACGAACGGGGCGATGGACAACGCGTGCCAGGGCACTCCGGCGATCTCGGGTTCCCGGAACGCCCAGAGGCTGTAGGACATGATCGTCAGGCCGGTGGCGACGCCCCACACGAAGCGCAGGTAGCTCTCGGTGTACATGACCAGGGAGCGCCGAGTCGCACCGTCGTTGCCCAGCAGCCGTAGCTCGGAGTAACGCTTGCCCGCAACGATGAACAGCGAGCCGAACCCGGCGACCAGCAGGAACCACTGCGAGATCGGCAGCTCGGCCGCGACACCACCCGCGACGGCGCGCAGCAGGAAGCCGCTGGCAACCAGCGCGATGTCGACGACGGTCATGTGCTTGAGCCAGACCGTGTAGGCCACCTGCAGACCGAGGTAGACGAGCAGCAGGACCACCAGCTGCCAGCCCGCGACCGCCGCCAGCCCCAATGACGCGAGGGCGAGGACGACGGAGGCGGTCACCGCGGTGCGAGCCGACAGCAGCCCTGAGGCGATGGGCCTGTTCCTCTTCACGGGGTGGCGCCGGTCCGCCTCCACGTCCACGACGTCGTTCAGCAGGTACACCGCGCTCGAGGCGAGGCAGAAGGCCAGCACGGCCACGGCGGTCGCCGCAGCGACACCGGGGTCGCCGATCGCGCCGGCCGCGAGTGGCGCGGCGAGGACCAGCAGGTTCTTGACCCACTGGCGAGGGCGCATCGCCCGGACCAGGGCGGCAGCCGGACCCGGGTGGGGGTCGACCTCCGTCGCGGTCACCGGCTCATGTCACGCCGACCTGCGGCGCCCAGCGGTACGGTTGCGTGCCGCGAGTGCCGCGCCGATCACGATCAGCAGTGCACCCAGGATCCCGCCGATGAGCGGCACCCAGACACGGATCAGCTTCAGCTGCGAGGCCAGGGGCTGGTAGTCGTCGACGTTCGCCTTGACCGTCGCGTCGTTGTAGCCGATGAGGACCGAGGTGAGTGTGCCGACCTGCTGGCCCTGGTACTCGGCGACGACGTTCTGGTCCTCCTGGCCGCGGATGATGACCCCGGTCTCGGGCTCGATCCACAGCGTCCGGGTGTTGGCGTAGATCTCGTCCAGCTCGACGTCGCCGTCCTGGTCGATGCCGAAGAACGAGGCCGGGGCGCTGAACTGACCGACGTTGGTCGGTTCGATGACCTGCTCGTAGCGGTAGACCGTCAGCCCCTCGATCGACTCGGTGGCCTGGTACACCATGTCCGTCGCCTTCTTCAAAGAGCCGTCCCAGAACTGGTACGTCTTCTTCTGGGCGTCGAACGGCAGCTTGTAGTACTGCCCCTCGATCGGGGTGGAGGTGTCGCGCTCCTCGGCGCCCGTGACGAGGTCGGCCTCGGTCGAGAGGTAGTTCCCGCAGCAGTCCACGGCCTCGGCCGTGTGGCGGTCGAAGGCCACCCGGTCATGGGTCGCGGCCAACGGCGGGTTGTCCTCGCCTACCGGGTCACCGGCCTTGCGGGTGTAGACGAGGGTCTCCCAGACGGTGAGGTCGTCGCCGGTCGTGTCCTGTGCGGACTCCGACGCCTTGACGTCGCCGACGACGTTGCGTGTCGACACCAGGTCGCTGGTCACCTCGGACTGGGAGCCGATGTCGAAGATCGTCGCGTCGCTGCCCTCCGAGACCAGCACCCGCTCCTGGTCGAGCGGAACGACGGCGATGCGGTCGTACATGTAGAAACGCGACAAAAGCGCGAGAGCCAGAACAAACACCCCGAGGCCGACGAGCACCAGGCCAGTTCTTCGACCCACGACGACCCCTCCCCTCACACCCTCGATTCCTGACGCTAGACCTGCGTGACCCGCGACGGGGGCGGAAGTCGAGAATTCCCCAAGACTGCGGAGGGGCTTGTGACATAGTCCGCGAGGTGAGGTCGGCGGCGTCAGTGCCACGAACCAGGACAGAGCGGTCCGTTCTGCTGTGGGGAGCGGGCCTCATCCTGCTGCAGCTCGGCTTCCGCGCCTGGGCGGTGTACGGCGGGTGGTTCCAGTTCGACGACTTCGCCTTCTTGTCACGTGCCTACAACCAACCCCTCGACTGGGCCTATCTGACCGAGTCCTACGCAGGCCACCTGATGCCGGCGGGCTTCCTCCTCACCTGGTTGTTCGCCGACTACGAGCCCATGACGTTCTGGCCGTACGCCACCACCTTGCTGGCAATGCAGGTGGTAGCCAGCGTTGGCTTCTTCCGCCTGCTGCTGCACATGTTCGGACGCCGCCTGGCAGTGCTGCCGCTCCTGACGATCTACCTCTTCTCGGTGATTTCCCTGCCTGCCTTCATCTGGTGGGCGGCCGGGATCAACCAGCTGCCCTTCCTGATAGCTCTCTTCTTCGGTCTCCACAGCCACATCTCCTACCTGCGCACCAGACAGCTCCGGTACGTCGCTTCGACCCTGGCCTGGACGGTCTTCGGCCTGCTCTTCTACGAGAAGACCCTGCTGGTGTTCCTCGCCTACGGCCTCGTGGCGCTGTGCTACTTCGCGAAGGGGGCAGGCGAGAACCGCTTCAGCGACCTGTGGGCGACCTACCGCCCGGGGATCCTCCTGCACGGGCTCCTGTTGGTCGGATACCTGGTCATCTACCTGGCGACGTCGCTCAACTTCGACCCCAACAACGCCAACCAGACTCCGTTGTTCCCCGTGGCCTACCGGTTCATCTTCGTGGCGTTCACGACCGGCGTGGCGGGCGGACCTTGGCAGTGGCGGGACATCGACCCGGTCGGGACGGTGGCGAACCCCAGCGAGGTCGTGGTCTTCTGCTCCTGGGCTGCCCTCGGGTACCTGGGCTATCTCGCGTACCGCTCGCGGGTGAACACCGTCCGCGCCTGGTCGATGACCGGAGCGTTCCTGATCCTCAACGTGGTGCTGCTCGCGGCAGCACGGGCGTTTCTCGCCGGTCCCGACATCGGGCTCGAGTACCGGTACCAGACCGAGATGTCGGCGATCTTCGCACTCAGCGTGGGACTGGCGTTCCTACGCTTTCCCGGTGCCGTCGAGACCTCCTCGCTCCGAGACGAGACGCAGCCGCCGCTGTTCAGCGGGCGGCACGCGGCGCTCACCTCGCTCGCGTTCCTCGTCGCAGCAGGCATCTCGAACGTGCAGTACGTCGCCCACTGGCACGGCAACGACAAGGCGCAGACATACTTCGACAACGCGCGGGCCGGCCTGGAGTCGGCGGACAGGCCCGTGCCCCTCGTGAACGGCCAGGTGCCGCAGTTCATCATGTGGGGCTTCCGCTTCCCCGAGAACAGCTACCGGCATGTGTTCGCGCCGTACGCCGACCGGACCCGCTACCTGACGTCGGCCACCGACAAGCTGCTCGTCTTCGACAACGCGGGTCGGCTGCGCGCGGCGACGGTCTCGCCGGTACGCCGCAACGTCCCGGCCGCGGACCGGAGGTGCGGCTACCGCGTCGACGGCCCGGAGACCCTGCGTATCCCCCTCGACGGCCCGGTCATCGGCGGCGGGTGGTGGGTCCGGCTGGGCTACCTCGCCGACGGGGACGGCACGGTGACGGTCACGGCCGGGGAGCGGGTGCACGAGATCCCTGTCGAGAAGGGGCTCCACGCGATGTTCTTCCGCGCGGACGGCGAGTTCGAACAGATCAAGCTGTCCGGGCTCGACGAGGGCACGAGCCTGTGCACGAACGACGTGACCCTCGGCGTTCCCGAGCCTCTCGAGCAGTGATGACGGCAGCAGCTCCCGAGCAGGACCGCCGGTTCCCCTCCCTCAACGCGGTGCGGGCGGTTGCGGCCCTCGGAGTGGTGGCGACCCACGCTGCCTTCGACACCGGAGCGGTGCTGCAGGGTGCGGGCGGCGCATTCCTGTCCCGGCTCGACTTCGGCGTGGCGTTGTTCTTCGTGCTCTCCGGGTTCCTGCTGACCCGCCCCTTCCTCCTGGCCCGTAGCCGTGGCCTCGAGGGACCGTCGGTCCGGCACTACCTCTGGAAGCGCGGCCTGCGCATCCTGCCGCTCTACTGGGTCACCGTCGTCGCGGCTCTGCTCCTGCTGCCGGAGAACTCCGGCGCTGGAGCGCACGCCTGGCTGAGGAGCCTCACGCTCACCCAGGTCTACACCGAGGGCCTGCTGCCCACCGGGCTCACCCAGATGTGGAGCCTGTGCACCGAGGTGCTCTTCTACCTGCTCCTGCCGCTCATCCTCGTGCTGCTCGCGGGCCGCGGCCGCTGGCGCCCGGGCCGCGTGCTGGTGGGCCTCGGCATGCTGGCGGCGCTCGGGATGGTGTGGCAGGTCGTCGCGGCCTCGGTCAGCGACCCCGCGGCTCAGCACTACCACCAGTGGCTGCCGGGCTTCCTCCCCTGGTTCTGCGTGGGCATGGCTTTCGCACTGGTCGGCGTCCAGGCGGTCTCCGAGCCGACCGGCTCACGGTGGCGGGCGCTCGACCGGATGGGGGCTGACCTCCTGGGCTGCTGGCTGGTGGCGGTGGCCGTGTTCGCCATCGCGTGCACCCCGCTCGCCGGACCGCGGCTGCTGCTCACCCCCACGCCCTTCGAGGCCGGCTGGAAGACCCTGCTGTACGCCGTGACCGCGGCGTTCCTGGTCCTCCCCCTCGTCTTCGGACCCGAGCGAGAGGGTCTGGCCCGGCGCGTCACCGCCTCCCCTGCTCTCGTCTGGCTCGGCGAGGTGTCCTACGGCATCTTCTGCCTCCACCTCATCGTGCTGGAGGGCGTGATGGCCGGGTTCGGTCTCGACGACTTCCAGGGTGATTTCCAGACGGTCTTCCTCGTCACCGTCGCCGGGACCCTGGTGCTCGCCGCCCTGAGCTACTACCTGCTCGAGCGGCCCTTCCTCCGGCTCAAGAACCGCGGCCCCTTCAGGCCGAGGGCGGCGGCCGCGACCGTCAGCCCCGCCAGGGCCAGCGACTGAGCCAGCTCCGAGTGGATCGCGAACTCCTCCGACCGCGCCACGGCCATGGCGACACCCGCCGACGCCACCAGACCACCCGCGGCGAAGGCTGCCCAGTCCGGGAGCCGCGTGACCCGGCGCAGGAGGATCGCCACGGCCATCCCGGCGAACCCGACCCAACCGGCCAGCAGACCGCCGGCGATCAGGCTGCTGCTCGCCACGAGCCAGGACGCGTCGCCGGTCGCACCCGGGCCCTCCCTGCGGTGTCGGCGCACGGGCACCGCGGCCACGGCGGCGACCAGCACGAGCCCGGCCAGGCCCCCCAGCAGCGCCGCGCGGTACGTGGCCTGCGGCGCGTAGGTCAGCACGACCTCGCCTCGCGCACCCGGTGGGAGAACCCATCCCTGCATCCACCCGTTGACCCGCTGCGCACGCAGCCCCTGGCCGTCGAGTTCTGCCTCCCAGCCGGCGTTGATGTTCTCGTTCACCACCAGGAGCGCGGGCCCCTCACGCGCCTCGACCTCCACGCTGCGGCTCGACGGGCTCCAGGAGCGAACGGTGGTCTCGACTCGTTCCGGGGTGGCGGGGGACGCCTCCGTGCGCGTCAGTCTGATCTCCTCGGGACGCGAGATCGGCGAGCGCAGCGCGGACACGAAGCTCGTCCCCTGCCCCAGCACGACACCGGTCTCCTCGCACGGGACGGCGGTCAGCGGTCGACCCGACATGAGCATGCTGAGACTGGCATCCAGCGTGGTCCTTGACCGGACCCCGTTGACACTGAGCACCGGCCCGGAGCCACAGCCGAGGTCGAGGCCGCGACCTGGATCCACGGGCGGCAGGCCCGCCCCCGGCAGGCGCACCTCGCCGACCGCTACGGGCAGCCGGATCGCCTCGCCGTTCTCGACCGAGTACCCACGCCGCACGGACAGGAAGCGGAGCTCGACCTCGTCGGTGCGCAGCGGCTCGAGCTCCGCCCGGCCGTCCCGGAGCGTGACAGTCTGCTCCTCGTCACCGGCCACGACCTGCACCCTCTCGGGGAGTGCCCCGGGAACGCCCGGCGCCAGCTCGAACGCGACCTCGCTGATGGTCCGGGGGCGGTCCCAGCGCAACCGTAGGTACGGCGTACCGCCGCCCGGCGCGGAGACCCACGCCGTCCCGGGGTCGTCGTCCAGCGTGGCCAGGCCGCTCGCGGAGAACGACCTCGACAGCGGCCGGGAGGTCTCCACCTGTACGGGCAGCGCCGCCGCGACCTGAGCAGCGGCGCGTCCGCCTCGCCGCGGGACGGCAGTGAGCACGGCGTCGTAGGCGGCGGTCGCCGGCACCGTCACGGTACGGCGGACGTTGAACGGCTCCTCGCCGTACAGGCGCCAGAAGTCGTCGCAGACAGTGGCGTCGCCCACCACGGCGCAGGCGGGGCGTTCCGGCTCGCGCGCGAGCAGCACCTGGTCAGGCGCTCTCGCGAAGACGTCCGGAGTGTCGAGGCGAGGTACCGCCCGGACCCCCGGCACCTCCACCCCGGCGAGCGCGAAGTGCCCGCCCGCGCCGCCCCCCTCGACGCCGACCGCACGAATGCGCAGCGAGCGCGTGGCGCCCTCAGGCATGACGTAGGTCAGGCTCGCACCGGGCAGAGGCGCGTCGACGACCCGGCTGCCCGCGTCGGTGCTGATCCGGATCCGGTCGACCCGCGGCCCGGGCGTCTGCCCGGCGGTGACCGTCACCTCGCCGACCTGCGTCGGCTGTTCGAACCGCATCGCCCACCACTGCCCCACGGCGCCCGAGGGTGAGGAGGAGACCCACTGGGTGGCCGGCGAGGTGTCGACCGCGGCGGCGGGCGAGCGGTCGACACGGATCGGAGGCGGCACCGCAGCCTGCGCCTGCGAGGAGGATGCATCCACCTCGAGGACCCCGACCCAGCGCACGCGTGTCTCGAAGCGGTCCTGGTCGGGGTAGAGCCGGTGGTTGGGCTCCACCGACGGCAGGCTCCAAGCGTCGAGCGGGCTCAGGGTCGCCGACTCGTTGTAGCGCACGGACGTGAAGGCCTTCTCACGCCGCCGGAGACCGTCGGTGAGGACCCTCGGGCTGGCCAGGAACGCCGCCGACCGGTCCCCCGCGAGAACGGTGGGTCCGCTGAGCACCGGCGCGTCGTACTCCAGCCCGGCACCCGGGTCGCCGGAGACGACCGGAACAGTGGCGGCCCGCCAGGCGCCCACCTGCCCTCGTGACGCGTCCACCTCGTAGACCTCGACCGCCCTGAAGGCCGCCTGCCGACCGCGGGCCGCCAGGATCCGGACACCGTCCTGGTACTCCAGCGCGTCCGCGCCGACGAGCGGTCCGAACTCGGCGACCTTCACCAGCCCGGGCGAGAGGTCGAGCGCCTGGTGCAGGACCACCGGGTCCGGGGTGCCGGCCCGTGCTGCCGACACGTCGTTGCGCACCACGAGGCGCCCGACACCGTTCGCGGCGAGGAAGGTGGCCAGGGTGCTGCTCGCACGTCCCCGCTCCACGACCGCGGTCACCGCGTCGAGGAAGCGGACGTTCCCCGGCTGGGCCAGCGGGATCACGTTGCGCGCTGCCCACGGCGACGACGCGAGGGGCTGGAGGACGTCGTCATGGGGACTCCCCCACAGGTAGTCCCCGAACGAGCTGGCCGGCACGACGAGCGAGACCCCGTCCCCGGCGTCAGCGAGGTGGTCGGCCGTCTGACGCCAGTAGCCGGGTACCCCCGTGAAGGAGTCGCGCGGTGCGAGCAGCCCCGTGTACGCCGGAGCCGCCAGTCCCGCCACGGAGACCACGGTCGCCAAGCACCGTCATCCGCTGCAGGAGCGCGCCGTCGGCCGCCCGCCGCGCCGAGTCGGCGACGAGCGTCAGGAAGTGGGACAGCCCGAGCACCAGGCTCAGCCGCAGCACGACGTCGTACTTGTGCAGGTTGCGGAACGGTGAGAGCTCGGCGTCGAGCAGGCCGAGACGCTCACCGGACCACCATCCGCTGAGCGGCCCGGTGTAGCCGAATCCGATGAGCACGACCCCCGCGAGAACGCCCAGGAAGAGGAACTGCCGCTGCGGGTTGCCCCGGTGCACCGCACCAGCGAGACCGGCACCGGCCACCACCGCGGCGTTGACCAGCAGGAACGGCGTCGTGCCCAGCAGATGTCCCGCCACCCAGTCCTGGGAGCCGAGGTAGGCGACCCAGTCCGAGGTGCCTCCCAGGGCGTCGGGGAGGCTCGTCGGCAGCGTGGTGATAGGGGCGTTCTCGATGTAGTCCAGGAACGGAACCGCGTACCTGCCGAGCAGCAGCAGCGGAACCACCCACCACAGCGTCGCCAGTGTCGTGAAGAGCACCCACCACCCGAACAGCTGGAGCCTGCGACGACCTCGTTCGCGGGTGGCCAGCCACAGCACCCCCAACGGGAGCACCGCGGAGACCGCGACGGCGTTCACTCCCCCGCACATGGCCACCGCCAGAGCCGACAGGGCGGCCCCGCGCCGGGGCGACCAGTCCCGGGACGCGTGCACGAGCGGAAGCAGCACCCACGGCGCCCACGCCGTCGGCCAGGCCTCCACCGAGGTGGGGCCGAGCAGCGTCAGGACGTGTGCGGACAGTGCGAAGGCGAAGCCGCCGACCACGTGCGTCCAGGGTCGGCCGATCTCGAGCGCCCGGGCGAGCTTCACGACCCCCACGAAGGCCAGGCACAGCAGTGTCGCCCACCAGAGCCGCTGGACGACCCACGGAGGGATCGTGAGGAGGTCCCCCAGCGCGAAGAACGGCCCCATCGGCCACAGGTAGCCGTAGGCCTGGTTCTGGAGCTGACCGAAGGCCGCCGTGGGATCCCACATCTGGCCGGTGCGGGCCAAGAAGCCGGCCGGGTCGACGACCAGGTCGAGCTTGGTGTCCCCGACGATGCGGCCGGGGACCTGCACGAACGAGAGCGCGACCAGCGCCAGGCAGTAGCCCCACATCCGCAGGCGCGAGGTCGCCTCGACCCTCATCGCCGCCTCATGACGATCACGAGGTTCCAGGTCAGCACCTCGCGCAGCCCGGGCACCGCGACGGTCCACCACGCCCACCGGGGGTGGTAGCGAGGCGCCACCTCGACCACCTCGGCGTCCGTCTGTCCCCGCGCCCAGGCGAGCCCCTGCTTCACCGTGACCGGGAACAACGACTCCCCGAACCTGTTCTTCGGCTGGTGCCCGTGCTCGCGGACGTAACGCTCCCGCGCCCGGTCACCGCCGAGGTAGTGCCACGGAGCGGTCTCATGCCCTCCCCACGGCCCGAACCAGACGGTGTAGGAGAGGAAGACGACGCCCCCCGGGCGGGTCACCCGCACCATCTCGTCGGCCATCTGCCACGGCCTCGGGACGTGCTCGAGGACGTTGGAGGAGTAGCAGACGTCCACCGCCCCGTCGGCGAAAGGGAGCTGCATCCCGCTCCCCACGACGCTGCCGGGGCGGATCGCACCCATCCCCGACATCTCGCCGGTGTCGGAGTCCAGAGGCAGGTACGTCGCACCGGTGGACTCGAACGCCTCGGCGAAGTACCCGGGGCCCCCGCCGACGTCGAGCACGAGCTTCCCCCGCAGGTCGACGTAGCGCGCCACGTGCAAGGCGGAGTCGCGGGCGAGCGCGCGGTAGAAGCGCGGCGGGTCCGGCTGCTCGTACCTGAACGCCCTGAGCAGGGCCACCGCACGCCCCAGCGTGGGCGCCCACGACCCGGCGTCTGGTGGGGCAAGGCTTGCCACGCAAAGACGCTACCCGAGCGCCGATCTCACCCGCACGAAAAGCCCGCGACCGCTAGCCTGTGGAAATGCTGGGGGGAAGACCCGCACCGCTGCACGGTCGCAGCGTCGTCTTCCTCAACTGGCGCGACACCGCCAACCCTGAAGGCGGCGGGTCGGAGCGCTACGTCGAGAGGATGGCCCGCGGCCTCGCGGAGCGTGGGGCCTCGGTGACCGTTTTCTGCGCATCCCACCCGAATGCCCCCGATGACCAGGTCGTCGGCGGCGTCCGCTTCGTCCGGCGCGGCGGCAAGATGGACATCTACCTCCGCGGGGTCCTCTACCTGGCCTCGAGGCGGTTCGGCAGGGTCGACGCCGTGGTGGACGTCCAGAACGGCATCCCGTTCTTCACCCGACTGGCGACCCGCAGACCCGTCGTCGTCCTCGTCCACCACGTGCACCGCGAGCAGTGGCCGATCGTCTACCCCGGCCTCATGGGCAGGCTCGGGTGGTGGGTCGAGAGCCGCCTGGCGCCCCGTCTGTACCGCCGGTGCCGCTACGTCGCCGTCTCCGAGGCGACGCGTGCCGAGCTCGCAGCGCTCGGGGTCTCCGGTGACCGGGTCACCGTCGTGCGCAACGGCACCGAGCCCGCCCTCGAGGTAGGCGCCGGCCGGTCCCCGTCGCCGACCTTGTGCGTCCTCGGGCGCCTCGTCCCGCACAAGCGGGTCGAGCACGCGATCGAGGCCGTGGTCTCCCTGCGCGACGAGTTCCCCGACCTGAGGCTGGTCGTGGTCGGGAGCGGCTGGTGGGAGGAGGACCTCCGGAAGTACGCCGCCGCCGCGGGCGTCGGCGACCTGGTCGTGTTCGAGGGCAGGGTCAGCGAGGAACGCAAGCACGAGATCCTCGCGTCCTCGTGGCTGTTGGTGCTGCCCTCGCTCAAGGAGGGGTGGGGGCTCGTGGTCGGCGAGGCCGGAACGCACGGCGTACCCACGGTCGCCTACGCGGCTGCCGGCGGCACCCGGGAGTCGATCGCGGACGGTCGCTCGGGACTTCTCGTGGGCGACACGAGCGAGCTGATCGAGGCCATCCAGGGCCTCCTGCGCGATCCCGGTCGTCTCGCCGAGCTCGGAGCAGGGGCCCGCGAGACGGCGTTCAGGTTCGGCTGGCCGCAGGCCGAGGAGTCCTTCGCCAGGGTCGTCGCGGCGGAGCTGTCGGGCAGGGAGACGGAGACCGTCCGTCCCGCGCGACGACACCGGCGGGCGCGTGGCGGCCGGCGAGCTGTCTAGTCCGTCGTCGCGGTGGTGCCGTAGTCGACGACGGAGACCTCGGGCTGGCTCGGGTTGTTGTCGCTGACGATGCTGACGACCCCGAGCGCGGTTGCGAACGCGACGGCACCGCCGACCAGCACTGCGACGGCTCCTGCGACGAACGAGTTCACGGTGTCTCCCTCCCACGCTCCCCTGTCTTCGAGGTTACCAACGCCCCCGAGGACCCATCACCTTTCCCACGACCCCGTGCCGGCGCACGAGCACCGCGCCCAGACAAAACAGGACGAGGCCGCACCAGACAGCCCACGCGGCTCCGAGCGTGAGCAGCCTGACCGGACCAGATCCCCGCGATGAGGCCCCCCGGTCGAGCGACCACACCTGCACCGACGGGCCGTCGTGGACGACGTCCACTCCCGGCGGGAGGGTGAGGTCGGGACGTCCGAGCGCCCGCGCGGCGTCCCGGTCCAGCGCCACCCACGAGATGCCTTCGCGGGCCAACGCCGGTGTCGGATCGCTGACCCTCTGGTCGGCAAGGGCCGCCATGACACGCCGGACCCGAGGGTCCTCTCCGGCGATGCGGTCGCCGTCGACGTAGAGATCGTCGCTGGCCACGTAGTCCTCGGGCAGGTAGCGGCCGAGCGGGTCGAGTGTGCGGCGGCCGTGGTTCCACTCCGGTGCACGGTAGGAGGTGAAGGGCAGGATGAGCACGGCTCCGGACCCGGCATCGGTCTTCTCTGCTGCCCGCTCGAGCTGCGCCCGCGCCACGGCGTACTCCGCGGGGTACTGCACGGGCCGCAGCGCCCCGGCCAGACCCCACGCCAGGTCCGGCATCAGGGCGAGCGGCATGAGCACCGCGCCCGCGGCCAGTGCGAGGTTCGCGACCCGCTCCCGGCTGACGCCGGCCAGCCACCCCGTCCCGAAGCCGAACAGGGCCGCCTCCAGCGGGGCCAGCAGCGCCACGAACCGCGCGCCGTCGCGGACAATGCCTCCACCCGGGACCGTCGAGACGAAGTTCGCCGTCGACTCCGGCGCCAGTGCCCCGAGAACGGCCACCGAGAGGCCCACCGCCCCGCACAGGAGGTACGCCGCCACGTCACGCGGCGGCGTCGCGGCCCACCAGGCGCGGGCGCCGACCAGACAGACCATCCCGAGCAGCAGGAGCCAGGCGACGGCCGCCCAGCCCTGGTGCGACAGCGGGACCACCTCCGCGTTCCAGATGCCGCCGAGCCCGAGCAGGGCCAGCGGCATCGGCAACGGGCCTTCTGCCCGCGACGCGAAGGCGCCGGCCCCCGCAGGGTCCGTGACCGCGGCGCTGCCGTGGAGCAGGCCCGCCACGATCCATGGCAGGTTCACCGCGACAGCTGCGAGCACCACGAGCGCCGTACGTCGCAGCGCCGGACCGGACAGCCCCGCCACGAACGCGATCGCGACCACTGCCGCCATCACGCCGCCTGATGCGCTCAGCCCCGCCAGGGCCAGCCACAGCACCAGCCCGGGGAGTCCGCCGTCGCCGGCCCGCACCCGGCGAGCCGCATCGATCACCCACGGCAAGGCGGCGTAGGCGAGGAGCAGCGGCCAGTGCCCGATCCCGAGGCGCTCGGCAACGTAGGGGTTCCACACGTACACCGACGTCGCGCCCAGCTGCGCGAAGCCACGGTCGTGCGGAACGAGCCGCCTCGCGCCTGCGCCCGCGAGCACCAGGGCGGCGATCAGGACCACCTTCTGCAGGAGCATCCCCGGGACCACTTCGTCCAGGACGGCGACCACCGCATCGGAAGGCACGGCGCGGGGCAGGCCCGTCCCGAGCCCCAGGAAGTCGCTGCGGAGCGCGAGGTCGGGGACGAACACCATGTCGTAGCTCAGGACGTAGCCCGGGGCCAGCGTGGGCGCGAGCACGAGCAGCGCCAGGACCCAGGGCCAGACCCGGACCGCGAGGCGCATGCGTCGTGTCACGGGTTCGTCCGTTCGGCCGGAGGCATAAGGTTCCTCACGGGAACGTACCGTGACCGCACCTGACACAGACGGAGATCAGCCGATGCTCGACCGCGCCGGGGGCCGGATGCCCCAGTGGCTCGTCGGCAGTGGCGTCATCGCCGTCGCCATGGCGGTGATGAACCTCGGCACCTACGGGTTCACCGTCATCGCCGCCCGGCTCCTCGGCCCCAGCGAGTACGGCGCGCTCGCCCCCGTGATGGGACTCCTGCTGGTCGTCAACGTGGTCTCGCTCGGCCTCCAGGCGACCGGGGCACGCCGGGTCTCAGCAGCGCCGGAGGACCTCGACCGCATCGAGGGCGACGTGCTCACCGCCAGCTACAAGTCGGCGATCGCCGTCGGTGTGCTCTGCCTGGCCGCGGCACCCCTGGTCTCCTCCTTGCTGCGGCTCGACAGCTGGCTGACCGCCGGCATGATCGCCCTCACGGCCATCCCGCTGACCGTCATGGGTGGGCAGGCAGGCATCCTCCAGGGCGAGCGGCGCTGGCTGCCGCTGGCAGGCATCTACCTCGCTGTCGGTCTCGGGCGGATCGCCTTCGGGACGCTGGGCCTGCTGCTCGAGCCCGACACCCTCGGCGCGATGACCGGGGTCGCGGTCGGCGCGGTAGCCCCCGTGGTCGTCGGATCCTTCGCGCTCAGCCACAGCTCCCGCGTCGGCCCCCGGATGCAGCGAACCGGTGGCGCGGCACCCCAGGTCGGCCGAAGCCGACGCGTCCTCAAGGAGCTGGCGCACAACTCTCACGCCCTGCTCGCGTTCTTCGCGCTCTCCAACGTGGACGTCGTGATCGCGCGCGTCATGCTGGACGACCACAGCGGCGGCCTCTACGCCGGAGGTCTGATCCTCGCGAAGGCCGTGCTCTTCCTGCCGCAGTTCGTCGTGGTCGTGGCCTTTCCGTCGATGTCGTCCGCCGAGGCCCGGACCAGCATGACCCTGAAGGCTCTCGCCATGGTGCTGGGGCTCGGCCTGATCGCCACCGCGGGCGCCTGGCTGCTCCCCCGCCTGGCCGTCGAGTTCATCGGCGGGGCCGCCTACGCCGACCTCACACCCCTGGTCTGGGCGTTCGCCGCCGTGGGGACGATCTGGGCGATGATCCAGCTGCTCGTCTACAACGTCATGGCCCGCCAGAACAAGCGCAACGTCCTGGTCCTGTGGGCGGGGGTGGCGGCTCTGGTCGCCCTCTCGCCCTCCGTCGGCACGATCACGTTCCTGCTCACGACGGTCGTCGTGGTGGAGGGGATCGTCCTCCTCGCGCTGGTTGCGCTCAGCCTCCGCCGTACGGGCGTGCCGACCGGCTTCACACCCGCCTGACGCGGGGCGCAGCAGCGCCGGCGGCCCCGGTGCGCGTGGCCTCTCAGTGAGCCGCCTCGTGCCAGGACCGACCGGTGCCCACCGAGACGTCCAGCGGAACCGTGAGCTCGGCGGCCGCACCCATCTGGGTCCGGACCAGCTCCTCGAGCTGCTCCCGCTCCCCCGGGGCCACCTCGAGCACGAGCTCGTCGTGGACCTGGAGCAGCATCCGCGAACGGAGCGAGGACTCGCGCATCGCCCGGTCGACGTTGAGCATCGCCACCTTGATGATGTCCGCGGCAGACCCCTGGATCGGGGCGTTGAGGGCCATCCGCTCGGCCATCTCCCGGCGCTGCCGGTTGTCGCTGGTCAGGTCGGGCAGGTAGCGACGGCGCCCCATGATGGTCTCGGTGAAACCGCACCTTCGGGCCTCGTCGACGATGCCCGCGAGGTAGTCACGCACCCCGCCGAAGGTCTCGAAGTACTCGTCCATGAGCCCGCGCGCCTCGCCGGTGTCGATGCCGAGCTGCTGGGAGAGCCCGTAGGCCGAGAGGCCGTAGGCCAGGCCGTAGTTCATCGCCTTGATCTTGGCGCGCATCTCCGGCGTCACCTCGGCGGCCTCCACGTCGAAGACGCCGGCCGCGGTGACCGAGTGGAAGTCCCGACCGGACCGGAACGCCTCGATGAGCAGGTCGTCCTCGGACAGGTGCGCCATGATCCGCATCTCGATCTGGCTGTAGTCGGCCGTCATCAGCGACTCGTAGCCCTCACCGACGACGAAGCCCTCGCGGATCCGGCGCCCCTCCTCGGTGCGGACCGGGATGTTCTGCAGGTTCGGGTCGGTGCTCGAGAGCCGACCCGTCGCGGCGATCATCTGGTTGAAGGTCGTGTGGATCCGGCCGTCGGGCTGCACCGTCTTGAGCAGGCCCTCCACGGTCTGGCGCAGCCGCGCGACGTCACGATGACGCAGCAGGGCCAGCAGGAACGGGTGCTCGGTCTTGACGTAGAGCTGCTGCAGCGCGTCCGCGTCGGTGGTGTATCCGGTCTTGGTGCGCTTGGTCTTCGGCATGTTCAGCTCGTCGAAGAGCACCACCTGCAGCTGCTTCGGAGAGCCGAGGTTGATCTCCTTGCCGATCACGTCGAACGCCTCGTCGGCGGCCTTCTTCACCTCGGAGGCGAAGTGGTTCTCCAGCCCCTCGAGCTGCTCGGCGTCCACCGCGACGCCCGTGCGCTCGAGCTCGGCGAGGACGTGCACCAGGGGCAGCTCGACCTCGGCGAGCAGGCGCGTCCCGCCGCGCTCCTCGAGCTCGTCGTCCAGTGCCGCGGCCAGGTCGAGGACCGCACGCGCCTGGAGCATCGCCGAGTCACCGGAGGAGTCCTCACCGAGTGAGTCGAAGCTGAGCTGGCCGTCGTCGGCCGCCTCCTGCCGCAGCTCGCGTCGCAGGTAGCGGAGAGTGAGGTCGGCGAGGTCGTAGGAGCGCTGGTCCGGGCGGGCGAGGTAGGCCGAGAGCGCCGTGTCGCGCTCAAGGCCGCCGAGCTCCCACCCCCGGGCCCGCAGCGCGAGCATCGGTCCCTTGGCGTCGTGGACGACCTTCGGGTACGCCGGGTCCCGCAGCCACTCCGCCAGGGACTTGTCGTCCTCCGGCGAGATCTGCTCGGCGTCGACCCACGCCGCCGAGCCGTCGGGCGCGGCGAGCGCGAGCGCGAAGACGTCCCCCGTGCCCGCACGCCAGGAGCCCTGGACCTGCAGCCCGACCCGCGTCCCCTCCTTCGAGGCGTGCGAGGACAGCCAGCCGGCGACCTCGCCCTGCCCGAGCCGGACGCCGTCGACCGAGAAGCCCTCCTCGTCGACCTCCTCCTCCGACTCCAAGGTGGCGAAGAGCCGGTCGCGCAGCACCCGGAACTCCAGCCCGTCGAAGATCGTGTGCACCTCCTGGCGGTCCCACGGCTGGACCACGAGGTCGGTGGGCGTCACCGAGAGGTCGAGGTCGCGCACGAGCGCGTTCAGGCGGCGGTTGCGGATCACGTCGCCGAGGTGCTCGCGGAAGGAGTCCCCGGCCTTGCCCTTGATCTGGTCGGCCTGGGCGATGACGTTCTCGAGGCCGTCGTACTGGTTGATCCACTTCGCCGCCGTCTTGGGCCCGACGCCGGGAACACCCGGCAGGTTGTCCGACGTCTCCCCGACGAGTGCGGCGATCTCCGGGTAGCGGGCCGGGGTCACGCCGTACTTCTCCTCGACGGCCTCGGGGGTCATGCGCACCATGTCGGACACGCCCTTGCGGGGGTAGAGCACCGTGCAGCTGTCGCCGACCAGCTGGAGCGTGTCCCGGTCGCCGGTGCAGATCAGCACCTCGAAGCCCTCGTCGACCGCCTGCGTCGCCAGGGTGGCGATGACGTCGTCGGCCTCGAAGCCGTCCTTCTCGATGGTGGCGACGTGCAGCGCCGCGAGGACCTCCTTGGTCAGCGACACCTGGCCCTTGAACTCGTCGGGCGACTTGGAGCGGTTCGCCTTGTACTCGGAGTACTCCGCCTGGCGGAAGGTGTCCCGGGAGACGTCGAAAGCGACACCGACGTGCGTGGGCTGCTCGTCGCGCAGGACGTTGATCAGCATCGAGGTGAAGCCGTAGACCGCGTTGGTCGGCTGACCCGTGGTGGTGGAGAAGTTCTCGACCGGGAGCGCGAAGAAGGCGCGGTAGGCCAGTGAGTGGCCGTCGAGGAGGAGCAGGCGGGGACGCTGACCGTTCACGGAAGGCTGGTTCGACACGCGTCCGACCTTAGCCCGCCGCACCCCCTGCCCGTGACGTCCGGGCAGGTGGCCAGAATGTGGCCATGGACCCGATCACGCCTCCGCGCACCGACACGCCCGAGCACGCGGAGTTCCTCCGCCAGTTCCCCATGGGTGACCTCAACGACAAGATGGGCGTCCAGCTCCTCGAGGTCTCCCCGGAGCGTGTCGTCGGCACCATGCCGGTGAAGGGCAACACGCAGCCCTACGGCCTGCTGCACGGCGGCGCGTCGGTCGTCCTCGCCGAGAGCCTCGGCTCGGTCGGCTCCGCGATGCATGCCTACCCCGACCGCCTGGCCGTGGGCGTCGACATCAACGCCACTCACCACCGTTCGGCGCGCGACGGCGTCGTGACCGGTACGGCGACAGCGGTGCACCTGGGTCGCACGTCGGCGTGCTACGAGGTCGTCATCACCGACGAGCAGGGCAGGCGCCTGTGCACGTCGCGCATCACCTGCGCGCTCGTCCCCGCCAAGAAGGACTGAAGGTCCCGCGCGGTCACTCCGCCTTGGCCTGGGCGCGGCGCTGCAGCCGCCGCTGCGCCAGGACCTGACCGACACTGCGCTGGTTGCGGCTCGACACCATGGCTCCGGGCGGCGGCTCCACGGGGAGCTTCGCCCGCACCGCGGGGATCGTGGCACCCCTGACCACGGCGATCTGGCTCAGCCCCAGCCGGGCCATGAAGCGGTTCGCGTCGCGCGAGTGCACCCTGGCGGCGGCCAGCAGGTGAGTGGTGTCCTTCTCCTCCGCCCAGGCGACCGCTGTCTCGATCAGCGCCTTCCCCACGCCGCGCCGGCGGTGGCCGCCGAGGACGTGCAGGTGGGTGATGTGGATGGCCATGTCGGTGTGGATCGGCGAGATGCTCGCCCGCACCAGGTGCGCCGCGCCGACGATCCGGTGGTCGAGAACGCCGACGACCAGCCGCTGGTCGGGGTCCGCCGCGACACGCGCGACCGCGTGAGCAGCCTCGATGTCCGCCGGTTCGAGGGCGGCTCGATCGGAGGCCCCTCGACGGTAGTCCCCCCAGACGGAGACGAGTGCGGCCGCGTCTTCGGGCTCGGCATCGCGAACCTGCACCGGGTACCGGGACAAAGCAGACCTCTCAACATCTCCCGAACGAACGAGTACGCCTTCCGTCGGACCACGCGGTCCACCCGGGGCGTCGCGAACGGTCCCCGTAATCCGTGCGACGAAGGCAAAGTGAGAGATTACGCCTGGAAAGTCCGATTCGGTAGTGGAGGTCCGGTGTTCCCAGGGCTAGGCACGCTTGTCAACATCCTGACTGTGCTGATCGGCACAGTCATCGGCGTGCTCGTGGGGCACCGCCTCGCCCAGCGCACCCGTGACGTCGTCACCGACGGCCTCGGGCTCGTCACCCTGCTGATCGCCGCTCTGTCGGCGGCCAGCATCACCGACTCGGAATGGGCCGCCGCCGTCGGTGACAGCGCACCGATGCTGATCGTGCTCGGCTCGCTCCTCACGGGCGGGATCATCGGGTCCCTGCTCGGGATCGAGAACCGCCTCGAAGGCTTCGGAGCGTGGCTCCAGACCACCCTGCGCGCCCGTGCGGGTGGACGTGAGGAGAGCGCGGAGCGTCAGCGGTTCATCGAGGGCTTCGTCGCCAGCTCACTGGTCTTCTGCGTGGGGCCGCTGACGATCCTGGGTTCCCTCAACGACGGTCTCGGCAACGGCCCGGACCAGCTCTTCCTCAAGGCCGCCCTCGACGGGTTCGCGGCCATCGCCTTCGCGGCCTCCTTCGGCTGGGGCGTAGCGGCCAGCGCGATCGCCGTGCTCGCCGTACAGGGCTCCCTGACGCTGCTCGGGGCGGCGTTGGGTGACCTCCTTCCCGACCCGCACCTCGCCGCGCTCACCACCACAGGGGGCCTGATGCTCGTCGGCGTCGCGCTGCGGCTCCTCCGGCTCAAGCCGCTCCCGGTCGGCGACCTGCTCCCCGCCCTGCTCGTGGCGCCGCTGCTCACCGAGCTCGTCATCGCGTCCCGATAGCCGGGAACCACCGCTCCGGGCCCGATTCGTGGCGCTCTCCGCGAATGCCGGGTTCGCCGACACTCCGCATCGTTGTGACCGAGATCTCCCCCTGGAAGCCACGTGGCCCTAAGGTTATGTCCGGGCCCATAGCGATGGGGGTCGGCAACGCTGCGTGGCCGGAGTCACAGATGTCGCTATAGTCCCGCGAGTCCTGCAAATGAAGGCGACAGGAGTCCCATGCACACCGGCCTCAGACGAGTCGCTGGACTGCTTCTCGCGGTCCTGATGGCGGCACTCACCGTCGTCGCGACGACGACCCCAGCCAACGCGGCCGTCCCCAGGGCGGCCACCCAGCAGGACGGCCCGGAGTGCGTCCTGCCCCAGGCCACCGACGACGACACCCTCTCGATCATCGGCCGGATCTGCGACACCCGGAACAAGCCGCTCACCCCCGTTCCGGGCGTCAGCCTCAGCGTCGAGGACGAGTCGGGCAGCGTGGTCGGCGAGGCCACCACCGGACCGGACGGGACCTTCACGATCCCCCTCCCCGGCTCGACCATCGACAACCTGGGCAAGACCTTCACGGTGAAGATCGACGAGGGGTCGATGCCTGAAGGCGCTGCGCTGCGCAACCCCGACGACGTCACGCGGCCGGTCACCATCAACCTCGACAGCGACGTCTCGGTCACCTTCCCCGTCGGCGAGTCGGCCGCCGGCGAAGGGAAGGGCACCCAGGCGCTCCAGCTGTTCATCGGCGGCATCGTCTTCTCGGTGCTCCTCGCCATGGCGGCACTCGGCCTCTCGATGATCTTCGGCACCACGGGCCTGACCAACTTCGCCCACGGCGAGCTGGTCACCTTCGGAGCCCTGGTCGCCTTCGGCATCGACCAGCTCCCGGGAGCGATCACGGTAGGCGGCACGGACGTGACGGTCGTGGTCGGCGTGCTCGTCGCCTTCGTCGCCGGAGCGCTTCTCGGCTGGCTCAACAACCAGGTGCTGTGGAAGCCCCTCCGCTCCCGCGGCACGGGCCTGATCGCCATGATGATCGTCTCGATCGGTCTGTCGATCTTCCTGCGCAGCGTCTTCCAGTACCTCGCCGGCGGCGCCAACCACAACTACTCGCAGTACGCCGCAGCCACCCCGTGGGAGATCGGCCCGATCCTCCTCACGCCGCGCGACCTGATCGTCGCGCTGGTCGGCATCGTCGTCCTGGTCACCGTCTCCCTGCTCCTGGCCTACACCCGCATCGGCAAGGCCACCCGCGCGGTCGCCGACAACCCGGCTCTCGCGTCGTCGTCCGGCATCAACGTGGAGCGCGTCATCTCCGTGGTGTGGACAGGAGGCGCGGCGCTGGCCGGGCTCTCCGGCGTACTGCTCGGCCTGACGCAGGGGTTCGACTACCAGCTCGGGTTCAAGATCCTGCTGCTGATCTTCGCCGCGGTGGTCCTGGGCGGCCTCGGCACGATCTGGGGGGCCATGCTCGGCGCCTTCATCATCGGCACCTTCATCGAGGTGTCCACCCTGTTCATCCCGGCCGAGCTCAAGTTCGTCGGTGCCCTGGTCATTCTGATCATCGCCCTGCTGATCCGTCCGCAAGGGTTGCTCGGCAAGGCCCAGCGGGTCGGATAGGAGAGGTACAACCATGGACTGGCAGAACATCTTCAGCCTCACCCTGCAGCAGGCGCTGGGCCCCTCGGCGATCGTCTACTGTCTGGCCGCCATCGGCCTGAACGTGCACTTCGGCTACACCGGACTGCTCAACTTCGGCCAGGCGGGCTTCATGGCCGTCGGCGGCTACGCGATGGCTTCGATCGTCTCCACCTGGGGTCTCCCCTTCTGGCTGGGCATCCTGACCGGCCTCCTCCTCACGGTGGTGCTGGCCATTCTCCTGGGCGTCCCGACCCTGCGACTCAGGGCGGACTACCTCGCCATCGTGACCATCGCCGCGGCGGAGATCATCCGCCAGACCGTCGGCTCGGTGACGCTCCTGAAGTACTTCGGCGGCCTCGACGGCCTCCAGGGCTTCAGCGGCACCTTCCGGTCCATGAACCCCTACAACGGTCCGCTGGACCTCGGCATCGTCACCTGGAGGGCCTACGACGCCTGGGTGATGACCGTGGGATGGGCGCTGGTGGCGCTCAGCTGCCTCGTGGTGTGGGCGCTCATGCGCAGCCCTTGGGGACGCGTCCTCAAGTCGATCCGTGAGGACGAGGACGCCGTTCGAAGCCTGGGCAAGAACGTCTACGCCTACAAGATGCAGTCGCTGATCATCGGCGGCATGTTCGGCTGCATGGCCGGGTTCATCATCGCCCTGCGAAGCGCCGCGATCAGCCCGGCCTTCTTCGCCACCGACACGACCTTCTTCGCCTACACGGTCCTGCTCGTCGGAGGCGCCGCGCGTGTCCTCGGACCCGTCGCCGGAGCCATCATCTTCTGGTTCCTGCTGAGCTTCCTCGACCTGTTCTTCAACCAGGCGGCCACCAACGGCGTGATCCCCTCCTCCATCATGGACCCGAACCAGGCGAGCCTCATGCGGTTCATCTTCATGGGCCTCGCGCTCATGCTCCTGATGATCTTCCGACCACAAGGAATCTTCGGCGACCGAAAGGAGCTGGCCCTCGATGCCCGCTGAGACAACCTCTCCCGGGTCCGGGACCACGGACGTGGGGAAGGCGCGCGAGTCCCTCGCGAACGTTCCCCACGAGCCGGGCGCGAAGAAGCCCGACCCCATCGTCGTCGCCGACCACGTCACGCGCTCCTTCGGAGGTCTCACGGCCGTCGACGTCCAGCACGTCGAGATCCAGCGCGGCGTGATCACCGCGCTCATCGGTCCCAACGGCGCCGGCAAGACCACGTTCTTCAACCTGCTGACCGGCTTCGACCGGCCCGACAGCGGCGACTGGTCCTTCAACGGCAAGAGCCTGCGAGGCATGGCGGCCTACCGGGTCTCCCGCATGGGCATGGTCCGGACCTTCCAGCTGACCAAGGTGCTCTCCAAGCTCACCGTGATCGAGAACATGCGCGTCGGCGCCACCGGGCAGCGTGGCGAGGGGCTGCTGAGCGCCATGTTCCGGCCGCTCTGGCAGGGCCAGGAGGACTCCAACACGAAGCGGGCCGACGCGTTGCTCGAGCGCTTCAAGCTCGACAAGAAGCGCGAGGACTTCGCCGGCGAGCTGTCCGGCGGACAGCGCAAGCTGCTGGAGATGGCGCGCGCCCTCATGGCCGACCCCGAGCTCGTGATGCTGGACGAGCCGATGGCCGGGGTCAACCCGGCGCTGAAGCAGTCACTGCTGGGCCACGTGAAGTCGCTGCGGGACGAGGGCAGGTCGGTGCTCTTCGTCGAGCACGACATGGACATGGTCCACGACATCTCCGACTGGGTGATCGTCATGGCGCAGGGGAAGATCATCGCCGAAGGCCCGCCCGACGCGGTCATGGGCGACCAGCGCGTGATCGACGCCTACCTCGGAGCCCACCACGGCACCGACCTGTCGGAGGCCGAGGAGGAGATCCTCGCCGAGGCGGACGCCGAGCTCGGGGTTCAACACCCCACGGAACACCCGAAGGCACCCGTGTCCGAGCCGGCCGACGAGGCGGCGGCGACCGAGGAGGAGCAGCGATGACCGAGACTCAAGAAGACTCGACCTCCGAGGTCCCGGGCCGCAAGGAGCACCTGGCCGCGGCCGACGGCGCCGTCCTGCGCGCCGACGACCTGATCGCGGGCTACCTGCCGGGCGTCAACATCCTCAACGGCGCCGACCTCTACTGCCAGCCGGGTGAGCTGGTCGGCATCATCGGGCCCAACGGCGCCGGCAAGTCGACGCTGCTCAAGGCCCTGTTCGGCCTGGTGAAGGTCAGCACGGGAACGGTGAAGCTCAAGGGTGAGGACATCACCAACAAGCGCGCGGACGCGCTGGTCTCTGCGGGCATCGGCTTCGTGCCGCAGACCAACAACGTCTTCCCCTCGCTGACGGTGCAGGAGAACCTCGAGATGGGCACGTTCCAGAGCCCCAAGAAGTTCCCGAAGCGGTTCGAGTTCGTCACCGAGCTCTTCCCCAAGCTCAAGGACCGGCGCGCCCAGCGCGCGGGCTCCCTCTCGGGCGGAGAACGGCAGATGGTGGCGATGGGTCGCGCTCTGATGATGGAGCCGTCCGTGCTGCTTCTCGACGAGCCGTCTGCGGGTCTCTCCCCTGTCCTGCAGGACGAGGTGTTCGTCCAGACCCGCAGGATCAACCGCACCGGGGTGTCGGTGATCATGGTCGAGCAGAACGCCAGTCGCTGCCTGCAGATCTGCGACCGCGCCTACGTGCTCGACCAGGGCCGCAACGCCTACACGGGCACCGGACAGCAGCTCCTGCACGACCCCAAGGTCATCGAGCTCTACCTCGGCACCCTCGCGAAGAAGGGCTGAAAACACTCTCCGGCGGAGCCGGAAGGACAACGCCGTCCGGCGGAGCCGGACCAACGAAGAAGGGCCCGGCCATGATGGCCGGGCCCTTCTCGTGTGCGTCGCTAGATCACTGGATCACGCCGGTGACCGAGTCGACCTGCTTGTACTTGTTGTTGCCGCCGTACAGCTGGATGCCGATGGTGGCCTTGTTCGGGCTGCCGCTGTCGTTCAGGTCCACCGGACCGGAGACGCCCTCGTAGTTGATGTCCTCGCCGTCCTCGAGCAGCTTGGCGCACTCCTCGAAGGTGGAGCAGGCGGTGCCGTCCTTGGAGACGTTGACGATCTCCGACGCAATGGCCTCACCGGAGTCGTCCCCGGCAGCGATGGCCGCCAGCGCCGACAGCATGACCGCGTCGTAGGACTGCGGACCGTAGGTGAAGTCCTTCAGGCCCGGGTCGATCTCCAGGAGACGGTCGTTGAAGGATGCATCCACGTCAGCCGGAGCCGGGAACGTGCCCTTGACGCCCTTGAGGTTGAAGCCCTTGTAGTCGTTGGACATGTTGCCGTCCACGAAGTACAGCTGGATGTCTTGGGGGCCGACGCCCTTCGAGATCAGCTGCGGAACGATCTTCGTGGTCTCGTTGAAGCCGATCAGGATCAGTGCGTCCGGCTTCACCGAGGAGATCTTGTTGACCTCGGCGGTGAAGTTCTGCGCGTCGGCGGAGTACAGGATGTACGGGTCGACGGTCGCACCCTTCTCCTCCAGCACCTCCTTGGCGCGCTTTGCCAGGCCCTCGCCGTAGGAGTCCTGGCGGGCCAGGATCGCCACGTTCGTGTGGCCGTCCTGCACCGCGAGGTTGGCGAGCACCTCACCCTGGAGCACGTCGGAAGGAGCGGTACGGAAGTACAGACCCTTGTCGTCGTAGGTGTCGAACGCCGGCGAGGTGTTCGCGGGCGAGAACTGCACGACGCCCGCACCGGTGATCTTGTCGATGACGCTCAGCGAGACGCTCGAGGACGCCGCACCGACGATGACGTCGACGTTCTTGTTGAACAGGTTGTCGACCGAGGCGCCCGCGATGTCGGGCGTCAGGTCACCGGAGTCGGCCTTGAACGAGGCAACGTCCTTGCCGAGCACACCTCCAGCGTCGTTGATGTCCTTCACCGCAAGGTCGACGCCGGCGAACTCGGGCGGGCCGAGGTACGCGAGGTCGCCGGTCTGCGGCAGCAGGGAGCCGATGTTGAGCGTGCCGTCTCCCTTGGCTGCGGGGGCGCTGCTCTCAGGGCTCTCGGAAGCCGCGGGTTCGTTGCCACTTTCGGTCTCGCCACCGCAGGCGGTCAGCACGAGCGTCGCCGACGCGAAGAGAGCGGCGGCACGCCAGGCGTGGTTAGGGCGAATCATGGAACCTCCGTCGCAAGGAAGATCGCGGCCCCCGCCTACCCTGAGCCGGGCAAGGGTGACCGCGTCTGGGTGTTGAAGTGAACCTAGCGCCAAACACCCGGTGTGATGCGAGTCTCGGAGGGAAAAGCCGCCCGGTCGTTGCCATTTCGTGACCTGATGCCCAAACCAACGCTCCTCGGCCGAGTAGGTACGCGTGCCGGATCGCGCGGAGCGGGTGCCCTCCCGAGCGTCCCCGAGCCGCCTCAGACGGAGGTGCCGCCCGCGATCCCGGGACCGTGGGTGATCACGCCCTCGGCGACCTGGCGCATCGACAGCCGGAGGTCCATCGCGGTCTTCTGGATCCAGCGGAACGACTCGGGCTCGCTGAGGTCGAGCTGGGCCTGGAGGACACCCTTCGCGCGGTCCACCAGCTTGCGGGTCTCGAGCCGCTCGGTGAGGTCGGCGACCTCGGTCTCCAGCATCTGCAGCTCGGCGAAGCGGCTGACCGCCATCTCGATGGCCGGCACCAGGTCGTTCTTGCCGAATGGCTTCACGAGGTAGGCCATCGCTCCGGCGTCACGGGCTCGCTCGACGAGGTCGCGCTGGCTGAAGGCCGTGAGGATCACGACGGGTGCGATGCGCTGCTCGGCGATCCGCTGGGCGGCACTGATGCCGTCCAGCTTCGGCATCTTGACGTCGAGGACGACGAGGTCCGGCCGGTGCTCCTCGGCCAGCTCGATCGCACGCTGCCCGTCGGCCGCCTGGCCGACCACGTCGTACCCTTCCTCGCCCAGCATCTCTGCGAGGTCGAGGCGGATCAGGGCCTCGTCCTCGGCGATGACGACGCGGCGGGTGCTGGCGTTACTCGGCTGCTGGCTCACACGCGCAAGGCTAGTGGGGTGGGTGCGAGCCGCGCACATCGGACGTCGTTGGCATCGGGTACGGTTTCCTCGCACCGGCCCCGGTATTCCAATCGGTAGAGAAGGCGGTCTCAAACACCGCACAGTGTGGGTTCGAGTCCCACCCGGGGCACTCTACGAGCTTCGTGACGCCGCAGCTCCCGAGCGCCTTCGCCGATGCCGAGCCGTACCTTCTCCTCGATCTCCCGTCTGTCGGTGGCGAACGGCAGGATCTGCCCATGTATCCACGGAGGACCCGGGTCCGGGCACTGGATCTCCTTGCGGCGGACTGGTCTCTCAACGCGGTGAGCAAGGAGCTCGGCGTCAGTCGCGCTGCCCTGCGTGACTGGCGCGACAACGGTGTCGACCCGAAGCGCCGTGGAGCCCCGTGCTTCGTCTGCTCGGGTGTTCGCTGCGGGGACCCGTCCGCCTACGCTCTGCTCCTGGGCTACTACCTGGGCGACGGGTGCATCTCCCGACTGAGACGGACCTACTCGCTCCGGGTCTCGTGCGACAGAAGCTATCCGGGCATCGTCGCCGACGTCGGCAATGCCATCGTGTCCGTACACGAGGGCGGGAAGGTCTGCCACGTGCCGGCACCCGGGGTCGTGGTCGTGCAGAACTGCTGGAACCACTGGCCCTGCGTTCTTCCGCAGCACGGGCCAGGACGCAAGCACGAACGGACGCTCCGGCTCGCGCCCTGGCAGCGCGAGGTCGTCGATGACCAGCCCCGAGAGTTCCTGCGTGGCCTTCTCCACTCAGACGGCTGCCGCACCAACAACTGGGCCACAGGAACCGTGGCTGGTGTCAAGAAGCGTTACGACTACCCGCGCTGGCAGTTCGTCAACAACTCCGAGGAGATCCGCACCTGGTGCTCCGAGGCTCTCGAACTGTTGGGAGTGCCCTGGCGGCAGAGCAACTGGAAGACGATCTCGGTCTCCACCCGTGCCGGTGTCGCGCGACTGGACGAGGTGGTCGGCCTGAAGCATTGACTGGTCCGACACCATCGCCGCCCGCGCTCCGCGTCCGCGGCGGCGCGCCTCCTAGAATCGCTCGGGTGCCCTTGCTGCGACACGACGATCCGCTCCCCTTCCGCCCTTCACGCATCGTGGTCAACGGCACCTCGGGCGCAGGCAAGTCCACCCTGGCCGCCCGGATCGGAGAGCTCCTGGGTCTGCCCTACACCGAGATGGACGCGCTCTTCCACGGTCCTGGCTGGTCAGCCAACCCCGACTTCCTCGACGTCGTGGACTCGATCACCTCGCAGCCCGGGTGGGTGTGCGAGTACCAGTACGACGCGGCACGCCCCCTGCTGGCAGAGCGTGCCGACCTCGTGGTCTGGCTCGACCTCCCGACTCCCGTGGTGATGTGGCAGGTCACCCGGCGGACGGTGCAACGACGCATTCGGCGCCAGGAGCTGTGGAACGGCAACCGCGAGGCCCCGTTGCGCACCTTCTGGTCCGACCCGGAGCACGTCGTGCGCTACGCCTGGGCGACTCGCCACGACGCCGCTGCTCGCGCACAGGCACTGCTCGACTCCGCCCCGGAGCTACTGGTCGTGCGGCTCCGCTCGCGGCGTGAGGTGGAGCGCTGGCTGACGGGGCCGCTGACCGGAGAGGGCCAGGGAGACGCTCAGCGCAGCCGGCGGTAGGCCGGCGTGATCTCGTTGATCGCGTCACCCATCCGGTGCACCCGGAGCGCGTTGGTCGACCCAGGGATGCCTGGCGGGCTGCCGGCGATGATGACCACCAGGTCTCCGACCTTGACCCGGCCGATCTTGAGGAGCGCTTCGTCGACCTGGCGCACCATCTCGTCGGTGTGCTCGACCGGGTCGACCTTGAAGGTCTCGATGCCCCACGACAACGAGAGCTGGGATCGAACCGCACCGACCGGGGTGAATGCCAGGATCGGGATGTCGCCGCGGTAGCGGGCGAGCCGTCGAGCCGAGTCACCGCTCTGGGTGAAGGCGACGAGGTACTTCGCACCGACGCGCTCGGCCACCTCTGCCGCGGCCTTGGCGATCACCCCACCCTTCGTCCGGGGCTGCCAGTCGATCTTGGCCATCCGGTGCATGCCCTTGGCCTCGGTGGACTCGAGGATGCGCGACATGGTCTCGACTGCCTCGATGGGGTACTCACCGACGCTCGTCTCGCCAGAGAGCATGACGGCGTCCGCTCCGTCGAGGAGCGCGTTGGCCACGTCCGAGGCCTCAGCCCGTGTCGGGCGGGGCGCGGTGATCATCGACTCCAGCATCTGGGTGGCGACGATCACCGGCTTGGCGTTGCGGCGGGCGAGGTCGACGATGCCTGCCTGAATCATCGGGACGTCCTCGAGCGGGCACTCCACGCCCAGGTCGCCCCGGGCTACCATGAAGCCGTCGAACGCCTTGATGATCTCGTGGAGGTTGTCGATCGCCTGAGGCTTCTCGATCTTCGCGATCACCGGCAGCATGACGCCTTCCTCGCGCATGATCCGGCGGACGTCGTCGGCGTCCTTGCCCGAGCGCACGAACGAGAGGGCGATGAAGTCGACGCTCAGGTGCAGGGCGAAGCGCAGGTCCTCCTTGTCCTTCTCGGACAGTGCGGGGACAGACACCGCGACACCGGGCAGGTTGATGCCCTTGTTGTCACTGACCGTCCCCGGCACCATGACGCGCGTCTCCACGTCGGGGCCGTCGACCCCGGTGACCTCGAGGCGCACCTTGCCGTCGTCGACGAGAAGCGGGTCCCCGACCTTCACGTCGCCTGGCAGTCCGTCGTACGTCGTGGAGCAGAGCTTCACGTCCCCGGGGACGTCCCGCGTGGTGATGGTGAAGGTCGCCCCCTCGTCGAGGTCGACGGGACCTTCCGCGAACCGCCCGAGACGGATCTTGGGGCCTTGCAGGTCGGCAAAGATGCCGACGCCCCTGCCGGCCTCGTCGGAGGCCGCCCGCACCAGTCGGTAGGCGCGTTCGTGGTCGGCGTGCGACCCGTGGCTCATGTTCAGCCGCGCGACGTCCATACCGGCGTCGACGAGCTCCCTGATACGGGTGGGGCTCAAGGTTGCGGGACCGAGAGTGCAGACAATCTTCGCTCTACGCACCCGACGACCCTAGCGCCGCTACTTGATCGTTCCAACCTCCGGGTCCGGGTGGTCCGGAGGTTTCCCGGATGCGCGTACGAGAACGGCACTTCCCGCAGCACGTGTGCTACGGGAAGTGCCGTCATGCGCGATCGGACCCCTGGGCGCCGACCGGACGGGCTGCCGGAAAACCGGTCAGACCACGAGCGGGCGCTCGGTCGGTGGGATCGGCGAGGGCAGCGTCGTCGAGCCGGTGAGGTACTTGTCCACCGCAGCTGCAGCGGCCCGTCCCTCGGCGATCGCCCACACGATGAGCGACTGTCCGCGGCCGGCGTCGCCGGCGACGAAGACCCCGTCCTCGGTGGACATGTAGCTGTCGTCGCGGACGATGTTGCCTCGCTGGTCGAGCTCGACACCGAGCTGGGAGACGAGGCCCTCCTGCTGCGGGCCGGTGAAGCCCATGGCGAACAGCACCAAGTCGGCCATGATCTCGCGCTCGCTGTCGGGCACCTCCTCGAACTTGCCGTCACGCATCTCCACCTCGACGAGGCGCAGCGCGCGGACGTGCCCGTCCTCGTCACCGAGGAACTCCTTGGTGGAGACGGCGTACACGCGTTCGCCGCCCTCCTCGTGCGCAGAGGACACCCGGAACGTCATCGGGTACGTCGGCCAGGGCTGGTTGGCCGGCCGCTCCTCCCCCGGCTTGCTCATGATCTCCAGCTGGGTCACCGACTTGGCGCCCTGGCGGTGGGAGGTGCCGAGGCAGTCCGCCCCGGTGTCACCGCCGCCGATGATCACGACGTGCTTGTCCTTCGCGGTGATCTGGTCGGGCACCTCGTCGCCGTGGGAGACCCGGTTGGCCTGCGGAAGGAACTCCATCGCCTGGTGGATGCCGGCCAGCTCGCGCCCCGGTGCGGGGAGGTCACGCCCGACGGTCGACCCGACCGCGAGCACCACGGCGTCGTAGCGCTCACGCAGCTGCTTGCCGGTGAGCGTCGCGCCCACGTCGACGCCGGCGCGGAAGACGGTGCCTTCGCGCTTCATCTGGTCGAGACGCCGGTCGAGGTACTTCTTCTCCATCTTGAACTCGGGGATGCCGTAGCGCAGCAGCCCGCCGACGCGGTCGGCACGCTCGTACACCGCGACCGTGTGACCGGCTCGCGTGAGCTGCTGCGCCGCAGCGAGGCCCGCGGGGCCGGAGCCGATCACCGCGACCGTCTTGCCGGTGAGCCACTCGGGCGGCTGGGGCCGGACGTAGCCGGACTCCCATGCCCTGTCGGCGATCGTCACCTCGATGTTCTTGATGGTCACGGGGTCCTGGTTGATCCCCAGCACGCACGCCGTCTCGCACGGCGCGGGGCACAGCCGACCGGTGAACTCCGGGAAGTTGTTCGTGGCATGCAGGCGCTCGATCGCGCCCTCCCAGTCGTCGCGCCACACCAGGTCGTTCCACTCCGGGATGATGTTCCCGAGCGGGCAGCCCTGGTGGCAGAACGGGATGCCGCAGTCCATGCAGCGCGACGCCTGCGTGTTGATGATGGGCAGCAGCGAGCGGCCCATCCCGCCGGGGTAGACCTCGTTCCAGTCCTGCACACGCTCGTCGACAGGACGGCGCGAGGCGACCTCACGGCCGTTCCTGAGGAATCCGCGGGGGTCAGCCATGGAGGGCCTCCATCATCTTGGTCGCGGCCTCGTCCTCGGTGAGGCCTTCCTCGAGTGCCTCGGCCCGTGCCTCCAGCACCCGCTTGAAGTCGCTGGGCATCACCTCGGTGAAGCGGGCCAGCGACGCCGGCCAGTCCTCGAGCAGCTCTGCCGCAACGGCGGACTCGGTCTCCTCGAGGTGCCGTCGTACGGCGTTCTCGAGGTCTTCGGCGGCGCCGCTCTCCACAGGCCGGAGCTCGACGAGCTCGGGGTTGACGCGGTCGTGATCGAGGTCGAGCACGAACGCGACACCCCCGGACATGCCGGCAGCGAAGTTGCGCCCCGTCGGGCCGAGCACGACGACGGTGCCTCCCGTCATGTACTCGCACCCGTGGTCCCCGACCCCCTCGACGACCGCGAGAGCGCCTGAGTTGCGGACGCAGAACCGCTCGCCGACCTGGCCCCGGAGGAAGATCTCGCCCGAGGTCGCGCCGTAGCCGATGACGTTGCCGGCGATGATCTCGTTCTCCGCCTCGAAGCCGGCGGACCTGTCGGGCCGGACCACGATGCGGCCTCCCGAGAGGCCCTTGCCGACGTAGTCGTTGGCGTCACCTTCGAGGCGCAGCGCCACCCCGCGGGGCACGAAGGCTCCGAAGGACTGACCGGCGGAGCCGGTGAAGGTGATGTCGATCGTGCCGTCGGGCAGGCCCTCGCCTTTGTAGCGCTTGGTGACCTCGTGGCCGAGGATCGTCCCGACTGTGCGGTTGACGTTGCGGATCTCGACCTGCGCCCGTACCGGCTCACCGCGCTCGAGCGCGTCGGCGGCGAGGGCGACCAGCTCGTTGTCCAGCGCCTTGTCGAGGCCGTGGTCCTGACCGGTGGTGTTGTGCAGCGCCGTGCCCTCCGGGAGGGCGGGAACGTGCAGGATCGGCGCCAGGTCGAGCCCGGCAGCCTTCCAGTGGTCGACTGCCGCGCCCGTGTCGAGCAGCTCGGCGTGGCCGATCGCCTCGTCGAGGGAGCGGAACCCGAGCTCGGCGAGGTACTCGCGCACCTCCTCGGCGATGTACTCGAAGAAGTTGACCACGAACTCGGGCTTGCCGGTGTAGCGCTCACGCAGGACCGGGTTCTGCGTGGCCACACCCACCGGACAGGTGTCGAGGTGGCACACGCGCATCATGATGCAGCCCGAGACCACCAGCGGCGCCGTGGCGAAGCCGAACTCCTCGGCCCCGAGCAGGGCGGCCACGACGACGTCGCGTCCTGTCTTGAGCTGGCCGTCGGTCTGCACCACGATCCGGTCGCGCAGGCCGTTGAGCAGCAGGGTCTGCTGGGTCTCGGCGAGCCCGAGCTCCCAAGGGCCCCCCGCGTGCTTGAGCGAGGTCAGCGGCGAGGCCCCGGTCCCTCCGTCGTGGCCGGAGATGAGCACCACGTCGGCGTGCGCCTTGGAGACGCCCGCCGCGACCGTCCCGACCCCGACCTCGGAGACGAGCTTGACGTGCACCCGTGCCGAGGGGTTGGAGTTCTTGAGGTCGTGGATCAGCTGGGCAAGATCCTCGATGGAGTAGATGTCGTGGTGCGGCGGCGGGGAGATCAGCCCCACGCCCGGCGTGCTGTGCCGGGTCTTCGCCACCCACGGGTACACCTTGTGGCCGGGCAGCTGACCGCCCTCGCCGGGCTTGGCGCCCTGCGCCATCTTGATCTGGATGTCGTCGGAGTTGGTGAGGTACTCCGAGGTCACGCCGAAGCGTCCCGAGGCGACCTGCTTGATCGACGAGCGACGCTCGGGGTCGTAGAGGCGGTCGGCGTCCTCGCCGCCCTCACCGGTGTTGGACTTGCCGCCCAGCCGGTTCATGGCGATCGCGAGGGTCTCGTGCGCCTCCTTGCTGATGGAGCCGTAGGACATCGCGCCGGTGGAGAAGCGCTTCACGATCTCCGAGACCGGCTCGACCTCCTCGACCGGGATCGGCTCCCGGTCGGACTTGAACGAGAACAGCCCGCGCAAGGTCATCAGCCGCTTCGACTGGTCGTCCACGCGCTGGGTGTACTGCTTGAAGACGTCGTAACGGCCCGTGCTGGTGGAGTGCTGCAGACGGAAGACTGTCTCCGGGTCGAACAGGTGCGGCTCGCCCTCGCGGCGCCACTGGTACTCGCCACCGATCTCGAGGCTGCGGTGCGCCGGGGGAACGCCGTCGACCGGGTAGGCCTTGCGGTGCCGGCGCGCGACCTCCTCGGCGACCACGTCGATGTCGATACCACCGAGCTTGCTGACGGTGCCGGTGAAGTACCGGTCGACGAGCGCCTGGGAGAGCCCGACGGCCTCGAAGATCTGCGCGCCGGTGTACGACGCGACCGTCGAGACGCCCATCTTGCTCATCACCTTCAGCACGCCCTTGCCGAGCGACCGCACCAGGTTGGTGACGGCCTTCTCCGGCTCGACGTCGACGAAGTACCCGTCGCGGGCGAGGTCCTCGACGGTCTCCATCGCGAGGTACGGGTTGACCGCGGCTGCGCCGTACCCGATGAGCAGCGCGACGTGGTGCACCTCGCGGACGTCGCCGGCCTCGACGACGAGACCGACCTGGGTGCGGGTCTTCTCACGAACCAGGTGGTGGTGCACCGCGCCCGTGAGGAGCAGCGACGGGATCGGGGCGAGGTCCGCGGTCGAGTGCCGGTCGGACAGCACGATGATCCGGGCGCCGTTGGCGATGGCCTCCGACACCTCCGCGCAGACCTCGTCGATCCGGCGGGCAAGGGCCTCTCCGCCGCCCTCGACGTCGTAGAGGCCGCGGGCCACGTGGGTGATGAAGCCGGGGAGGTCGCCGTCGCGGTTGATGTGCCGGATCTTGGCCAGCTCGTCGTTGTCGATGACCGGGAAGGGCAGCACCACCTGGCGGCAGGAGGCCGGCGTGGGTTCCAGCACGTTCGCCTCAGGACCGATGGTGCCCTGCAGCGAGGTCACCAGCTCCTCACGGATCGCGTCCAGGGGCGGGTTGGTGACCTGGGCGAACAGCTGCGTGAAGTAGTCGAACAGCAGCCGCGGCCGGTCCGAGAGCGCGGCGATCGGGGTGTCGGTGCCCATGGACCCGATCGGCTCGGCGCCGATCTTCGCCATCGGCGTGAGGAGGACTCGCTTCTCCTCCTCGGTGTAGCCGAAGATCTGCTGGCGACGGGTCACCGAGGCGTGCGTGTGCACGATGTGCTCACGCTCCGGGAGGTCGTCGAGGTGGATCAGACCGGCGTGCAGCCACTCGTCGTACGGGTGGTCGGAGGCCAGCTCGGACTTGATCTCGTCGTCCTCGATGATCCGGTGCTCGGCGGTGTCCACGAGGAACATCCGGCCCGGCTGGAGCCGGCCCTTGCGCACCACGGTCTTCGGGTCGATGTCGAGGACACCGACCTCGGAGGCCATCACGACGAGGCCGTCGTCGGTCACCCAGTAGCGGCTGGGCCGCAGGCCGTTGCGGTCGAGCACCGCACCGATCTGGGTACCGTCGGTGAACACCACCGCGGCCGGCCCGTCCCACGGCTCCATGAGCGAGGCGTGGAACTCGTAGAACGCCCGGCGCCCGGGGTCCATCTCGTCGTGGTTCTCCCACGCCTCGGGGATCATCATGAGCACCGAGTGCGGGAAGCGAGCGGCCACCCATGTGCAACAGCTCGAGCACCTCGTCGAACGAGGCGGAGTCCGAGGCACCGGGCGTGCAGATCGGGAAGATGCGCTCGAGGTCGCCCGGGATCAGGTCGCTGCTGAGCAGCGCCTCGCGGGCGCGCATCCAGTTGCGGTTGCCCATCACGGTGTTGATCTCACCGTTGTGGGCGATGAACCGGAACGGGTGCGACAGCGGCCAGCTCGGGAAGGTGTTGGTGGAGAAGCGCGAGTGGACCACGCCGACCGCCGACTCCACCCGCTCGTCACGCAGGTCCGGGTAGAAGCGGTCGAGCTGGTCGGTGGTGAGCATGCCCTTGTAGGCGATGGTCCGCGAGGACAGCGACGGGAAGTACGCGTCGGTCTCGCGCTCGGAGCGCTTGCGCAGCACGAACGCCAGGCGCTCCAGCGCCATGCCCACCAGGCGGCCGCTGGAGGCAGACACGAAGAGCTGGCTGAACGTGGGCATCACGCTCAGGGAGGTGGCGCCGAGGATGTCCGGCTCGACCGGGACCTCGCGCCAGCCGAGGACGGTCAGGCCCTCCTCGCCGGCGATCTGCTCGATGTGGGCCCGGGTCTTCGCGACGTGCTCGTCGTCACCAGGAAGGAAGGCGGTGCCGACCGCGTAGCTGCGCGCGGGCGGGAGGTCGAAGTCGACCACGGCCCGGAAGAACTTGTCCGGGACCTGGAGCAGGATGCCGGCGCCGTCGCCGGAGTCGGGCTCGGCGCCGGTGGCCCCGCGGTGCTCGAGGTTGCGCAACGCCGTGATGGCCTTGGCAACGATGTCGTGGCTGGCGACGCCGGTCAGGGTTGCGACGAACGCCACACCGCACGCATCGTGCTCGTGCAGTCCGTCGTAGAGCCCCTGGGGCGGCGGGAATGCTTGCATGAGGCACTCTCCCGTCGTCGTGACACCGGCAGGCAAGGAGCTGCACCGGCGCTTCTTGTGCATGAGTGCGCGGGACGACATTGGCCCAGGCGGAGGTGTCAGCGTACAACATCGGTGACGCCGAAAGCCCTCCCCGAAAGAGGCAAGACTCACATCGCGGGAACGTGGTTTGAGTCACCACGATCCGGGGAAGGAGGGTCGGATTGGCTCAGCCCAGACCGGCGCCGACGAGCGATCCGATCCAGTAGGTGATGCCCGCGGCGGCGGCCCCCAGCAGGACCTGCCGCACCCCGCCGTACACCCAGGAACGGGTGGTGACCTGGGTGACCACAGCCCCGCAGCCGAAGAGCGCGACAAGCGTGAACAGCAGACCCGGGAGCAGGGTCATCGCTCCGAACAGGTACGGCAGCAGTGGAACCAGCGCGCCCAGCGCGAAGGCGATGAAGGACGAACCGGCCGCCAGCATCGGCGAGGCCAGGTCGTCGGGGTCGACACCGAGCTCCTCCCGCGCGTGGACCGCCACGGCGTTCTCCACGTCCTTGTGGATCTGCCGGGCCACCTCGTGCGCGAGCTCCTCGTCGAGGCCCTTCCCGACGTACATCGACGCGAGCTCGAGGGTCTCCCCTTCGGGGTTGGCCACGATCTCCCGGCGCTCCTTCTCCACCTCGCGCGCGGCGGCCTCGGACTGGCTGGCCACCGAGGTGTACTCCCCCACGGCCATCGAGAAGGCCCCCGCCGCAAGCCCCGCGAGACCCGCGAGCACCACGGCGGTCGAGCTGTCCGCCCCCTGGGTCCCACCGGCGACACCGGCGATCAGGGCGACGTTCGAGACGAGCCCGTCGCTGGCGCCGAACACCGCCGGACGCAGCCACCCGCCGGTGACGTCGGGGTGCTCGTGGTTGACCGTGGGGAGATGCTGGTCCTTCGGGCTCATGCCACAAAGTTATCCGGAACGGGTCCAGAAATCACCGAAGGCAAGGCTCACCTTCCAGGTGCGCCTCAGCGGGTCTCGTCCGTCGCGGCCGGGGTCTGCTCGGCGGGCTCACGGAGCACCGTCTCCTCGCGACCCGGGTGCCGCTTCGCCGACCACCAGAAGTACGCCCCGGCGAGAACGAAGAGCAGGATCGAGGTCCAGACGTTCAGGCGCAGGCCGAACACGTCGTTCATCTGCACCGTGTCGATGCGGAGGTACTCGATCCAGGCACGGCCCGCGGTGTAGCCCATCACGTAGAGGGCGAAGGCCCGCCCGTGGCCGAGCCGGAACCGGCGGTCCGCCCAGAGCACGAGGCCGGCCACCCCGAGGTCCCAGCCGAACTCGTAGAGGAAGGTCGGGTGGAAGGTCTCCACGTCGGCATACCCGGCGGGCCGGTGCTCCGAGTCGATCTCCAGCCCCCAGGGCAAGGTCGTAGGGCGCCCGAACAGCTCCTGGTTGAACCAGTTGCCCCAGCGCCCGACGGCCTGGGCGATCGCGATACCCGGGGCCAGCGCGTCGGCGAGCGGGGCGAACTTGACGCCTGCGCGGCGCGCACCGATCCAGGCGCCGACCGCCCCCAGCGCGATCGCACCCCAGATGCCGAGGCCACCGTGCCAGACGTAGAGCGCCGTGACCGGGTCACGCCCCTCACCGAAGTAGAGCTTGTAGTCGGTGATGACGTGGTAGAGCCGGCCTCCGACGAGACCGAACGGGACCGCCCAGATCGCGATGTCGCCGACCTGGCCGGGCTTGCCACCACGCGCCACCCAGCGACGGTCCCCCAGCCACACGGCGATGATGACGCCGGTGATGATCGCGAGAGCGTAGGCGCGGAGCGGGAAAGGTCCGAGGTGCCACACACCCTGGTCGGGGCTGGGGATGGAGGCGAGGATCACGACGGCGAGCTGCTTTCTGTCCGGGCGAGGAGCTTGGCGAGGTCCTCCGCCATCTGGGCCGGGGGCGTGCCTTCGGTCCACACCATAGGGGCACGGTCGGAGGAGTCGACGGCGATGACCTGCGTGCCGTGGGTGACCTCGTAACCGCCGGACGGGAGCTTCTTGCCCTTCTCGACTGCGACGCCGAGCGCGTCGCCGGCCTTGGTGATGGTCCGCAGGTCTCCGGTGAGCCCCTCGAACTCGGGGTTGAAGCGGTCGAGGTAGTCGCGCAGCGTCGCCGCGTCGTCCCGGGCCGGGTCGGTCGTCACGAACACGACGTCGACCTCGGACTTCTGCTCCGAGTCCAGTCGGGTCAGCGCCGAGGCGATGTCGGACATCACGATCTGGCAGATGTCGGGGCAGTGGGTGTAGCCGAAGAAGAACAGGGTGACGGGCGCGTCGGTGTCCTCGGTCAGCGAGAAGTCCGACCCGTCGGTCGCCGTCAGCGTGACGTCGGGCACGACGTACTTCTGCGGCAGGACCACTCCGTGCATCCCGTCCGAGTTGTGCTCGGTAAAACCGGCGACAGGTCCGGTCGAGCCCTGCCCCCCGCAAGCAGCCAGGGACATCAGCAGGCCGGCAAGCACGACGCCGGCCGCCCGGCGGCGAGGCTCAACGCGCACGGCGTACCCCGTCCGCGAGCTCGCGAGTGAGCTCGGCGAGAGAGTCCAGGCCGGCGCGACGATCGGTCCCCGCGTCGAGGAGTCGGCGCACGAAAGCGGAGCCGACGATGACTCCGTCGGCGAAGCCGGCCACGTCGGCGGCCTGGTCGCCGGTCGAGACGCCGAGCCCCACCCCGATCGGAAGGTCTGTCACCTCGCGGGTACGGCGGACGAGCGGCCCGGCCAGTGAGCTCGTGCTCTGCCGCGCGCCGGTCACGCCCATCACCGCGGTCGCGTAGACGAACCCGCGGCAGGCCTCGACGGTCATCTTCAACCGGTCGTCGGTCGAGGAGGGAGCGACCAGGAAGATCTTGTCGAGGTCGTGGGCGTCCGCAGCGGCCACCCACTCCTCGGCCTCGTCGGGCACGAGGTCGGGCGTGATCAGCCCCGATGCGCCGGCGGAGGCCAGGTCGGCGGCGAACCGCTCGACGCCGTAGCGCTCGACAGGGTTCCAGTAGGTCATCACCACCGCCTTGGCGCCGGCCGAGGTCACCGCCTCCACGGTCCGGAGCACGTCGGAGGTGCGCACCCCTCCCTCGAGGGCACGCTGGGCGGCTTCCTGGATCGTGGGGCCGTCCATCACCGGGTCGCTGTAGGGCAGGCCCACCTCGATGAGGTCACACCCGGCCTCGACCATCGTCCGCATCGCCTCGACCGAGCCGTCGACGTCGGGGAAGCCTGCGGGCAGGTATCCGACCAGGGCCGCCCGGCCCTCGGCGCGTGCGGTCTCGAACACACTGGCCACGCTCACTGCTGCGCCTCCCCGGACCCGTCGCCTGCTGCCGCCACCGGACCGCTGCCGGCGGCCTCGTCGGGACGTGCCTCCCCGAGGCCGAACCACTCGATCGCGGTCCCCATGTCCTTGTCGCCCCGGCCGGAGAGGTTCACGACGACGACAGCGTCGGGGCCGAGCTCCTTCGCCACCTCCAGGGCGCCCGCCACAGCATGGGCGGACTCGATCGCCGGGATGATCCCCTCGGTCCGCGACAGCAGCGCCATCGCGTCCATCGCCTGCGCATCGGTCACGGGGCGGTACTCGGCACGGCCGGTCTCCGCCAGCCACGCGTGCTCGGGGCCGACGCCCGGGTAGTCGAGGCCCGCGGAGATCGAGTGGGACTCGATCGTCTGGCCGTCCTCGTCCTGCAGGACGTAGGTGCGGGCGCCGTGCAGCACGCCCACCTGGTGCGCGTGGATGGTGGCGGCATGACGGGGGGTGTCGACGCCGTCCCCCGCGGCCTCGAACCCGTAGAGCCGGACCGCCGGGTCGTCGATGAAGGCGGCGAACATGCCGATGGCGTTCGACCCGCCACCCACGCAGGCGGTGACCGCATCGGGCTGGCGGCCGAGGAGCTCCTCGCACTGCGCCTTCGTCTCGTCACCGATGCCGCGGCAGAAGTCCCGCACCATCGCCGGGAAGGGGTGGGACCCGGCCGCGGTCCCGAGCATGTAGTGCGTCGTGTCGACGCTGGCCACCCAGTCGCGCAGCGCCTCGTTGATCGCGTCCTTGAGGGTGCGCGACCCCGACTTGACCGCGACGACCTCGGCGCCCAGGAGGTGCATCCTCGCGACGTTGAGCGCCTGTCGCTCGGTGTCGACCTCGCCCATGTAGATGACACAGTCCAGGCCGAGGTAGGCGCAGGCGGTCGCCGTCGCCACGCCGTGCTGCCCCGCCCCGGTCTCGGCGATGACCCGGCGCTTGCCCATGCGCTTGGTCAGCAGCGCCTGGCCCAGCACGTTGCGGATCTTGTGGGCGCCCGTGTGGTTGAGGTCCTCGCGCTTGAGCAGGATCCGGGCTCCGGCGACCTCGCTGAGCTTCGTCGCGTCGTACAGCCGGCTCGGCGTCCCGGCGTACTCCCGGAGCATGCGCTGGAACTCGCCGGTGAACTCCGGGTCGGCCATGGCGTCCTGCCAGGCCTGCGTGAGCTCGTCGTGCGCGGCGATGAGGGCCTCGGGCATGAAGCGGCCGCCGAAACGGCCGAAGTGACCCGACTCGTCGGGGAGTGCAGACATAGGGTGCGTGTGCTTTCAGTCGCGTTGCTTGAGAGCGGGGTGCGCGCCCGCGGCGACGAGGTCGGCCACCGCTGTGCGGGGGTCCTTCCCCTTCACCAGGGTCTCCCCCACGAGGACGACGTTGGCCCCCTGCTTGGCGTACTCGAAGACGTCATGGGGCCCGCGGACGCCGGACTCGGCCACACGCACCACTTCGTCGGGAATGCGCGGCGCCAGCCTGGCGAACGTGTCTCTGTCCACCTCGAGCGTCTTCAGGTTGCGGGCGTTCACACCGATCAGTGTCGCCCCCGCGTCCAAGGCACGCTCGACCTCATCCTCGTCGTGCACCTCGACCAGCGGGGTCAGCCCGATCGACTGCGCCCGGTCGATCAGGCACGTGAGCGCGTTCTGCTCGAGGGCGGCGACGATCAGCAGCGCCAGATCGGCACCGGCGGCGCGTGCTTCCCACAGCTGGTAGGAGGTGACGATGAAGTCCTTGCGGAGCACGGGGATCTCGACCGTGGCACGCACCGCGCGCAGGTCGTCGAGACTGCCACCGAAGCGCCGCCGCTCGGTCAGGACGCTGATCGCCGAGGCGCCGCCGCCCTCGTAGTCGGAGGCGAGGGCCGACGGGTTCGCGATGTCTGCCAGAGCACCCTTGCTCGGGCTCGACCGCTTGACCTCGGCGATGACACTGACCCCGGACGCCCGGAACCGCGGCATCGGGTCGAGCGCCTCCCGGGCCCGCCGCGCCGCCTCCTTCACCTCGTCCAGGGGTACGACTGCCTCACGCTCGGCGAGGTCGACGCGAACGCCGTCGACGATCTCATCGAGCACGGACATGACGAACCTCGCATCGGGTCGGGGACGTTCCTCGGTCCTAGACTCTCACGAAGGCACCGCCCCACGACGGGGAGGTCACACCCGAGAGCGAGGACACCGCGCGATGAGCAACCCACCCGAGCCGCCGCCACCGCCGGGGTACGGCTACGGCTACGGATACGGCTACGGCCAGCCCCACGGCCCCCACCCGTTGCCGACGAACGGCAAGGCGACCGCCTCGCTGGTGACCGGGATCGCGTCCCTGGTGCTGTCGTGGTGCTGCGGGCTGGGCGTGGCAGGCATCGTGGCCATCGTCCTCGGGGTCCGTGCGCGCAACGAGATCCGTTCCAGCGGCGGCACCCAGCAAGGTGACGGACTCGCACTCGGCGGCATCATCACCGGTGCGATCGCAGTGGCGCTCGGCCTGCTGATCCTGGTGCTCATCGTGGTCGCGATCGCCAGCGGCACCGACTTCTCCACCCGGGGCACCACCACCGGCACGGAGTTCTGACGCGGCGGGGGTGCTCGCAAAGCAGGGCAGCAGGCGATAGCGTCCCCGAAGGTTTCGCTCGGAGTGAGAAGACAAGGGAGCTGCCATGAGCTACACGCCGCCACCGCCTCCGCCGCCGGGGGGCGGGTACTCGATGCCGCAGACCAACCAGAAGGCAGTCTGGGCGCTCGTCCTCGGCATCCTCTCGATCGTTGCTTGTGGCCTGCTGGCGGGCATCCCCGCGCTGATCGTCGGGGGCTCGGCTCGCAAGGAGATCGCTGCCTCCGGAGGCGGCCAGACCGGAGACGGCATGGCCAAGGCCGGCGTGATCATGGGCTGGATCTCTGTGGCCATCACGGTCGTCGTGGTGCTCCTGATCGCCGTCGGCACCTTCACCATCAGCACGACCAGCAACTAGGACTGGGCTTCGCAGGCGGCGCCTCGCCGGAGGCGCCGCCTGCCCCGTCGACCATGTGCCATGACTGCCCCCAGCCACGAGATCGCGTCAACGCGGTCCTCCGTGAGCTGACCTCGTGGGTGCTGCTGCCCCTGATCCTGTACGCAATCCCCGTGGGAACGGCTGTCGCGCTCGGCTACGTGCATCGGTGAACGTCGGCCGCGCCGCCACGTGCGGCGGAGCACCGACTCGACCCCAGACCGGCGGCAGTTCTGCCGACTCGACCCGGCTCAGCGCAGCGGTTCTGCCGCCTCGACCCTGCTCAGCGCGGCAGTTCTGCCGACTCGACCCGGCTCAGCGCAGCGGTTCTGCCGACTCGACCCGAATTCCGCAGCAGTTCTGCCGACTCGGCGGATCGTCAGGGTGTGAGCCACTCCAGGCCCGGCAGGTTGCGACTCACCCAGAAGGCCAGGGCGACGGCCGCGAAGACACACGCCCACAACACACCGCGGCGAGAGTCCGCCACGCGCTGCACCCCGCGCCAGCGATCACTGAACCAGCGGATCCAGAGCACGACCAGGAGCGGGATCGAGCCGACGAAGAGCAGGTTGCTCGACAGCGCCGCCGTGAGGTCGCCGCGGGTCAGGTCGTTCACTGCCCGCAGGCCACCGCACCCGGGGCAGTAGGTGCCCGTCAGCAGCAGCCAGGGGCAGAAAAGGTAGCTGCCGCTCTCGTGCGGGTCCCGGAGGTGGAGCAACACGCTCGTGCCGAGGACTGCGCCGGCCAGCACCACAGGAGCGGAGATCCGCCGTCCCCTGCCGGTGGTCGGGCCGACCGGCCCCTCGACGAGCGCGGCCACGGCCTCAGCTGCCAGCGGTCTCGGCGCCCATGCCCATCGTCTGCATGACCTTGCCGGCGATGATGCCGACCGGCTGCAACGCCACGCCGACCCAGAACATGGTCATGCTGCCGACCATGAGGCCGATGCCGCCGACGACGAAGCCGATCAGCATGATCGTGACGCCGGTCCAGGCTGCGGGGGTGTTGCCGTGGTGAGCCATCGTGGGCAGGTCTCCTCGTGACACGGGGATTAACGGGCCGGCGCCGTGGTGCTGTGCGCCGTGCTCATTCTAGGCGGTCGGGTCCCGCCCCTCGTCCAGCGCCCGCCACATGTCCCCGTCCGCCTCGGCGTTGGTGGGTGCTGTGGGTGCGTCGTACCTGCTTCCCATGGCGGGCCACGCCGGCGCACGGACCACCGCGACGGCGAAGGCCGCCGCAGCCACCAGGGCTCCGAGGCCGGACAGGTAGTACCAGGCGGTCAGTGACGTGGTGAAGGTGTCACCGGTCGCGCCGCGGGACGTAGCGGCCGCGACCGCGTCGTCGTGGACGCCGGAGAAGCCGGTCACGACGCCGACGAGGGCGCCGACCGCGGCCAGCAGGCCGACCACGGCGACCACCCGGCGCATGCGCCCCCGGAGGACGAGCACCACGCCCCAGGCGGCCAGAGCGACCAGGGCCGCCGCCGCGACGAGCGGCTGGGACTCGGAGCCGGTGACGGAGGCCTCCACCTGCATGCCCGCGGCGTCGCCCTGGGTGACCGCCCACTCCTTGGCACCCGCCACCGCGACCGCGCCCGCACCGGCCAGTCCGGCGAGCACCGTGGGCGCGAAGGTCCGGTCCCTTCGGCGGGGTGAGGTGGTGGCGTCGTCAGTCATCGGTGAACGGGAGCAGGTCGTCGTCGAAGCAGGTGCGCGAGCCCGTGTGGCAGGCAGGTCCCTCCTGGTCCACCTTGACCAGCAGGGCGTCCCCGTCACAGTCGAGGCGGACCTCCGTGACCCACTGCCGGTGTCCGGAGCTCTCTCCCTTGACCCAGTACTCCGAGCGCGAGCGGCTCCAGAACGTCGTGCGGCCGCTGACAAGCGTGCGCCGCAGCGCCTCGTCGTCCATCCAGCCGAGCATCAGCACCTCGCCGGTGTCGTGCTGCTGGACCACGGCGGCGACGAGGCCCTGGCCGTCCCTCTTGAGGCGACCGGCGATCTCCGGATCCAAGGCGGGGCTGTTCGAGGTCGAAGGAGTGGTCACCGCGCCAGTATTGCTCAGCGGTGTTCGTGCTGGGCCACCCAGGAGTCGTGCAGGCGGCGGTAGACACCGTCGACCTCGACGAGCTCGGCGTGTGCTCCACGCTGGACGATCCGCCCCTGGTCGACCACGACGACCTCGTCGGCGTTCTCCGCCGTGGAGAGTCGGTGAGCGATCGTCACCGACGTTCGCCCGCTCATCAGACGCTCCAACGCCCGCCCGATGCGCAGCTCGAGCTGCGGGTCCACGGCGCTGGTGGCCTCGTCGAGCACCAGAAGGTCCGGATCGGCGAGGTGGGCGCGGACCAGCGCGACGAGCTGCCGCTCCCCTGCCGACAGGGACTCCCCACGCTGCCCGACCCGCGTGGCCAGGCCCCGGGGCAGCGAGTCCAGCCAGTCGGCCAGGCCGAGCTGGCGGGCGGCCTCGCGGATGTCGTCGTCGGTCGCCTCGAGCCGCCCGTAGCGCGCGTTGGCCGCCAGGTCGGCGTCGAAGAGGAAGCCCTCCTGCGGGACCATCACGACGCGCTCGCGCAGCGACTCGAACGGCACCGTGCGCAGGTCCACCCCGTCGAGGCGCACGACGCCCCTCCCGGGGTCCATCAGGCGGGTGAGGAGCTTGGCGAGCGTGGTCTTGCCCGACCCCGTCTCCCCCACCACGGCGACCCGCGATCCTGGCTCGATGCGCAGCGAGACGTCCCTCAGCACGGGCGGCCCGCCGGGGTAGCCGAACTCCACGTCGTCGAACTCGATCGAGACCGGTCCTCGGGGCAGCGGTGTCCCGCCCGGACCGGGATCCACCACGTCGGCCGGGGTGTCGAGGATCCCGATCACCCGCCGCCAGCCCGCGATGGCGTTCTGCGCGTCGGTCAGTACCTGCGTGCCCATCTGGACAGGGCCGACGAAGAGGGTGACCAGGAAGGCGAAGGCGAGCACCTTGCCGGCGGTGATGTCGCCGTCGATCCCCAGCAGGACACCGACGATCAGCACACCGGCGTTCGCGAGCCCGGCGGAGACACCACCGAGGGAGAACGAGAACGCGGTGAGTCCCTGTGCCTTCGTCGAGGCTGTCTTGTGGCGGTCGATCGCCTCGTCGATGCGCTCCTGCGTGCGGGCCTCGATCGCGTAGGTACGCACCACCGCTGCGCCCACGACCGGCTCGGAGACGGCCGAGAGCAGTGCGCCGACCTGGCGCCGGACCACGCCGTAGGCCTCTGACAGCCTGCGCTGGAAGAACCGCAGGGACAGGAACAGCGGGGCGAAGCACAGCCAGACCACGATCGTCAGCTGCCAGCTGTAGACGGCCATCACCACTGTGGCGACCAGGATCTGTCCGATGCTGACGATGGCGATGATGCCGCCGAAGACCAGGAACTGGGAGACCTGGTCGACGTCGCTGGTCACACGGGCGACGAGCGCCCCCCGCCGCTCGGTGTTCTGGGTGAGCAGGGGCAGGTCGTGGACGTGCCGGAAGGCCTTGATCCGCAGGGTGGCCAGGCCGCGCTCGGCCGTCGCGAACAGGCGCGAGGTCATCAGGAACGACGAGATGCCGGTCACCACGATCGCCACGCCGGCCACGAGCAGCATCGTGGTCATGAACCTGGTGTCGGGGCCAACGGGGCCGCCGATGCCGCGGTCGAGCGTCTGCTGCACGGCCACCGGGACCACGATGCGCCCCACCGTGGCGAGCGCCGCGAGGAACACGGTGACCCAGAAGCCCTGCTTCAGCTCCGGCGAGTAGGCGATCCCCCTCCGAAGCGTCTCGAGCGCCGGGATCGACTCCCCGGTGTCGAGACCCGTGGACAGGCCGGCGTCCGGCCGCTGTCGTGCCGCCGTGCCGCTCACTGGCGCACCGCCTCCTCGTCGCTCTCGCCGGACTGCTCGGCCGCCCGCTCGGCAGCCTCCTGCTCGTAGGCGTTCACCAGGTCGGCGTAGCCCGGGCTGCGTGCGAGCAGCTCCGCATGGGTGCCGTGGTCGACGACCCGGCCGCCGGCCAGGTGGATCACCTCGTCGGCCAGCGAGATCGTGGCCTTGCGGTAGGCCACGACCAGGATCGTGCTCCCGAAGTCGCGCAGCGCGGCGAGGATCCGTGCCTCGACCTCCGGGTCGACGGCAGAGGTGGCGTCGTCCATCACGAGCAGGCGCGGCCTGCGTACCAGCGCCCGGGCGAGGGAGAGCCGCTGGCGCTGACCGCCGGAGAGCGACGTACCGCGCTCGCCGAGGCGCGTCTCGACGCCGTCGGACAGTGCGGCGACGAACCCGTCGGCCTGGGCTGTCCGCAGCGCCTCCCACATGGTGTCGTCGGGGACGTCGGCGCCGAGCGTCACGTTGCCCCGCACCGTGTCGTCGAAGAGGAAGGTGTGTTGGGGCACCAGCGCGACGTGCTCGGCGAGCGCGCCTGCCCGGAGATCGCGCAGGTCGTGGCCGTCGACCAGGACTGCCCCGTCGTCGGGGTCTACGAGGCGGGTCAGGAGGGACGTGAGGGTGCTCTTGCCCGCGGCGGTGGCACCCACGACCGCGACGGTCCGTCCCGGCTCGACGGTGAAGGACAGCGCCTCAAGCAGGGACTGGTCGGAGTCGTGGCTGTAGGCGAGGTCACGCACCTCGAGGCGGGCGCCCGACTCCGCGACGGCGATCCGGCTCTCGCCGTACTCCATCTCGCCGGTCGCCGCCAGCACCGCTCCCACACGCTCGAACCCGACGACGCTGCGCGGGAACTCGCCGACGAGCCAGCCGAGGGAGCGGATCGGGAAGGCGACGATGGTGAGCAGGTAGGCGATCGTGACGACGTCGCCAGGGTCGGTCTGGCCGCCGAGCACCCGCACCACGCCCACGCCCAGCACGGCGAGGACACCGAGGTTCGGCAGCGCCTCGAGGGTCGGGTCGAACGCGGCGCGCACGCGGCCGGCCCGCACGGCGACGTCGCGCAGCGCGTGGGCCTTCTCGGCAAAGCGCTCGGTCTCCTGCTGCTCGCGACCCAGGGTCTTGACGACCAGGGCGCCGTCGAAGGACTCGTGGGCAACCTCGCTGACCTCGGCGCGGAGCGCCTGTGCCCGGGTCATCAGGGGCGACTGCAGCCGCTGGAAGACGATGTTCGCGACGATGACGAGAGGAAAGACCAGCAGGCCGACGAGCGCCAGGACCACGTCGGCGAAGAACATCTGGGCGATGGCGATCACCATCATCGCCACCGTGCCCACCGCCATCGGGAGCGGCGCGATCGGCCCCCAGGCGGCCTCCACGTCGGCGTTGGCGTTGGAGAGCAGCTGCCCCGTCGGGTGCTGCTGGTGCCACGACATGGGGAGACGGAGGTACTGGCGCGTCACCGCCCTGCGCGAGTGGGCCTGCATCCGGTACTGCATCACGCCGGCGCCCAGGCGGCGCGCCACGATGCCCACGGCGCGCAGGATCGCGACGGCCAGGAAGAGCGCCAGCACGGTCAGCAGCGCCTTCGCCGTCGTGGTCCCGGTGTCGAACGCCGGCAGAACGACGTTGTCGGTGGCCCATCCCAGCACCCACGCGTCGGCGACGGTGAGCGCGCCGAACACCAGGCTGCCCAGCGTGGACAGGGTGAAGATCCACGGCTCGCGCCGAATCGCGACACCCAGCACCGCGAACCCGTCACGGATGGTGCTCGCCGAGGCGACCGGGCGTCTTCCGGTCCGGCTGTCAGTCACGTTGTCCCTCCTTCGACCTGCAACCCTACGATCGAGGACATGACCTCTCTCGCCCAGTCCGAACGATCCGCCCTGTGCGACCTCGCTCTCGAGCTCGGTCCCGACGCACCCACGCTGTCCGGAGACTGGACGGTCAAGGACCTCGTGGTGCACCTGCTGGTGCGCGAGGGCAGTCCCGCCGCCATCGGTATCGTCGCGCAGCCGCTCGCTCGGCTGACGGACCTGGCCTCGGCCCGGCTCGCCCGCGAGGACTTCGTGGAGCTGGTCGAGAAGGTCCGGCAGGGCCCGCCCTTCTACTCCCCCTTCGCCATCGCTCCGCTGGACAAGACGCTCAACACGCTGGAGTACTTCGTGCACCACGAGGACGTCCGCCGCGCCCAGGACGGCTGGGTCCCCCGCGAGCTGCCTGAGCGGTCGCAGGACGTGCTGTGGAAGATGATCCAGGTCGCCGCCAAGGGCCTCCTCCGCTCCAGCCGGGTCGGAGTGACCCTGGAGCGCAGCGACACGTCCGGGCAGGCGGCCGTCAGGCGTGCACCCGGGGCGGTCGTCGTACGAGGGCTGCCGTCGGAGCTGGTGATGTTCGCCTACGGGCGCCGCGCGCAGTCCCGGGTCGAGCTCGACGGTTCCGCGGAGGACGTCGCCACCCTCGGCGAGGCCGACCTCGGCGTCTGAGCGGTACGACGGGGCCGCCCGACCGACCTAGGCGGCGCCGTCCTCGTGCTCGGCGGCCATCCGCTCCCCGACCGCTCCGGCGAGGAGGCTGCCGGCCGAGGCGATGAACACCAGGTCGAAGGCCATCTGGACCAGCGCGAGCGTCCGGGCGACCTGCCCTGCCGGATGGATGTCGCCCAGTCCGACCGTCGTCAGCATCGACATCGTGAAGTAGAGGGAGTCGGTCTTCGTCTCCAGTCCCTCCATCTGCCCCGGGCTGGTGAGCTCGATCCTGTAGTAGGCGAAGGCGAAGACCACCACGACGGTGCTCACGAGGATGGCGAGGGTGGGGAACCCGAGGTCTTCACCGTGCACCAGGTGGCGGCGCAGCTGCCCGGCGATCGCGTAGCCCAGCAGGGCGACCGCGACGAGAGTCGTGAGGATGCCGACCACGAGAACGCCGCCCTCCTCCCGCACCGGCCAGGCGTAGTACGCCACCAGCAGGGCGAGCAGGCTCAGCACCGGTCGGAGCCACCGCCGGCGAAGCCATGGACGGCTCATAGGACTCCCCCCGTGGCTGACGTGACCCGGACTGCGACCACCATGGGTCCACTCTCGCATTCCGGACGCTTCCGGACAGGTCGATCAAGGCAGGTCACCCTGACGGCGACCAGACCGCAAGGTCGTGCGGGGGCCGGCCGGCTACCGGACCGGGTGACCGGCCTCGGCCAGCGCCTTCTTGACCTCGGACACGCGGAGGGTACCGAAGTGAAAGACGGTCGCGGCGAGCACGGCATCTGCGCCCGCGTCGACAGCCGGCGGGAAGTGCTCCACCTTGCCCGCTCCCCCGCTCGCGATCACCGGGATGGTGACGTCGCCGCGCACCAGCCGGATCAGCTCCAGGTCGAAGCCGTCCTCGGTGCCGTCGGCGTCCATGGCGTTGAGCAGGATCTCCCCCGCGCCCAGCTCGGTGGCTCGCCGCGCCCACTCGACCGCGTCGAGTCCGGCGCTGCGGCGACCGCCGTGCGTGGTCACCTCGAAGCCGGAGTCGGTGCCCTCGGCGCGACGGGCGTCCACCGAGAGCACCAGGACCTGGTTACCGAACCGGTCGGCGATCTCCGCGATCAGCTCCGGGCGCCGGATCGCGGCCGTGTTGACCGCGATCTTGTCGGCGCCGGCCCGCAGGAGCCGGTCCACGTCCTCGACGCTGCCGACGCCACCGCCGACGGTCAGCGGGATGAACACCTGCTCGGCGGTCCGCGACACGATCTCCAGCGTGGTCGCCCGCTCCTCGTGGGAGGCCGAGATGTCGAGGAACGTCAGCTCGTCGGCGCCCTCGGCGTCGTAGACCTTGGCCAGCTCGACGGGGTCCCCGGCGTCGCGAAGCTCGCGGAAGTTGATGCCCTTGACGACGCGTCCGTTGTCGACGTCGAGGCAGGGGATCACCCGGACGGCGAGGCTCATGCGCGCTCCGCCGGACGCGTCAGCGCGAGGGCGTCCTCGAGGGTGAAGCGCCCCTCGTACAGGGCCGTGCCGACGATCGCGCCCTCGACGCCCTCTCCGACGAGACCTGCGAGCGCCTCCAGGTCGGCGAGCTCGGTGATGCCCCCGGAGGCCACGACGGGCCGGTCGGTGACCGCACACACGTTGCGTAGGAGGTCGAGGTTGGGGCCCTGGAGCATCCCGTCCTTGTTCACGTCCGTGACGACGTAGCGGGCGCACCCCTCGGAGTCCAGGCGCGCGAGCACGTCGTACAGGTCGCCGCCCTCGCTGGTCCAGCCACGCGCCGCGAGCGTGCGCCCTCGGACGTCGAGCCCCACGGCGATCCGGTCACCGTGCTCGGCGATCGCTTTCGCGCACCACTCGGGATGCTCGAGGGCGGCCGTGCCGATGTTCACCCGGCGGCAGCCCGTGGCCAGGGCCGCCTCCAGGGACTGGTCGTCACGGATGCCGCCGCTCATCTCGACCTTGATGTCCAGGCGGCCGACGATCTCGGCGAGCAGGTCGCGGTTGTGACCCCGGCCGAAGGCGGCGTCGAGGTCCACGAGGTGCAGCCACTCGGCTCCGCGGTTCTGCCAGTTCAGGGCAGCGTCGACCGGGTCGCCGAAGCGCTTCTCCGAGCCGGCGACCCCCTGCACCAGCTGGACGGCCTGCCCGCCTGCCACGTCGACGGCGGGAAGCAGCTCGAGGTAGGAACTCATGGGGCAAGCCTAGGAGAGCCCGCCGCACGCACAGCTCACGTCCCACCCTCCGGCGTACGGCGACGTGCCGCTGCTCCGGGTGCCGGCAGCGCTACGGTCCTGCCATGCAGCAGGCCACGCACAGCGCAGTCATCGTCACCGTGCCCGCCGCCGAGAGCCTGGTCTCGCGGCATCGGGCCCGCTTCGACACCGCCGCAGGCTGGGGCGTGCCCGCGCACGTCACGGTCCTGTACCCGTTCGTCGCTCCCGCGGACATCGACGACAGCACGGTCGGGAGGCTCCGCGAGGCGGTGGCCTCGATTCCGCGGTTCCACGTCTCCTGGGAGGCCTCGGGCTGGTTCGGCGACGACGTCCTCTGGCTCGACCCCAAGCCCGCGGAGCCGTTCCGCGCTCTGACCGACGCCGTAGCCCGGGCGTTCCCCGAGCACCCGCCGTACGGAGGGCAGTTCGACGAGGTCGTCCCCCACCTGACGGTCGGGCACACCGGGAGCATCGCCGAGCTGCAGGACGTCGAGCGGCAGGTGCTCTCGGGCCTGCCCTTCGCCATGGAGGTGAGCGCGGCGTCGCTCTGGTGCGGCAGCGAGGCTCCGCGCGCTTGGCGCCCGGTAGCCGACCTTCCTCTCGCTGCCGGCGGCCCGGGACCATTGAGACGGCCACGGTCCCTCGCCGCACGACCTCACCCCCACCGGGCAGGCGAGTGCCTCACTCCAGCAAAGTGCCCGCGGGCCGCACCGGTGCCGGAGGTCCCCGACCGGGTCAGAGCGCGTGCCTCCCCTGTTGCGCCTGAGGGCCCGCCGTGAGGGCGCGTGGAGCGCGGGAGTAGGCGTAGATCAGGTCGAGCTGAGGGTCGAGGGCGTCCTGGTCCTCCAGCGACTCCAGCGTGCGCCACAGCTCGTTCGCGCGCCGCTGGAGGTAGCGGACGTGGGACCCGAACCACAGCGAGGCGAGGATCGTCCTGGGAGTGGAGACGGACATCCCTGCGCCGGCACGCTGGAGGGCGATGCGCAGTCGCCCGACGGTGCGCCCGAGGCTGACCCAGTTCGCGATCACGACGCACTGAGACAGCCACAGGCCCGTGGCGCCGACCGTGACGTCGACACCGGCCGCCCGTGCGATCTCTTTGTTGAGCCGGACGTACCAGACCAAGTAGTAGACGCCCACGGTGAGCATGCAGAGGCACCAGACCCTCCACGGACTCCGGACCTCGCCGGTTGACGGCATGGCGATCGAGCTGGACATAAGGCAACCCCCCCGGGCCTTGTGACGACGAACTCGGCCAGCGCGCAGAACGTTGCGCCTCGCGCCCGCCATGCCCAGTGTGGCTCACAGGGCAGGACCGGTGGCACGAAACGTCAGGCGGGTGCTCTCAGCCTTGGTGAAATCTTCGGACGCGTCGCGGGTCAGCTCCGGCGTACGGCGAGGCCGATGAGCATCGGCGCGGTGACGAGACTCAGGATGAGGACAGCCAGCCTGGCCGCCCAGTCGGGCCACAGGAGCCAGGCAGCGACGTTCAGGAGCACCAGCAGCACCAGGACGAGCCGGGTCCGCGCCCGCCTGCGCCGAGCCAGCGGCCCATCAGGGCGCCCGACCGGTCCCCGGCCGCGCCTGCTCGCGGGTCGGCGCCGGGTCGTTGGCCCGCCCACCTTCCCGGACGGGATGCGGTCGGCCTGCTTCTGCCTCTGCTTGCTCGCCCGGCTGCGCTCCCGCCGCTCCTTCTGCGCTCCCTTGGCGGCCGTCTTGATCCCGGCCTCCCGTTCGCGAGCGCTGCGACTGCGCACCTTGTCCTGACCCACCGCACGCCCCCTTCGGTCAGAGCGACTCGACCCAGTTGCGCAGCAGCGCCGCCCCCGCGTCTCCGGACTTCTCCGGGTGGAACTGCGTCGCCGACAGCGGCCCGTTCTCGACCGCAGCGACGAAGCGGTCCCCGCCGTGCTCTGCCCAAGTGACCAGGGGCGGTCGGGTGCGCCCGTTCGTCTGAAGCGTCCAGTCTCGTACACCGTAGGAGTGCACGAAGTAGAACCGTTCGTTCTCGATCCCGCGGAAGATCGCGCTGCCGTCGGGAACCTCGACCGTGTTCCAGCCCATGTGGGGTACGACGGGGGCCTGGAGACGCTCCACGACTCCCGGCCACTCGTCGAGGCCCGGCGTGTCGACCCCGTGCTCGACGCCGTGCTCGAACAGCACCTGCATCCCGACGCAGATGCCGAGGACGGGTCGTCCGCCGGCAAGGCGCCGCCCGATGACCTCGTGTCCGCGCACGCCCCGGATGCCCTCGACACAGGCACGGAACGCCCCGACGCCAGGCACGACCAAGCCGTCGGCCTCGGCCGCCGCCTTCCGGTCAGCGGTGAGGTTCACCTCGGCGCCGGCACGCTCGAGCGCGCGGACGGCCGAGCGGATGTTCCCCGAGCCGTAGTCGAGCAGGACGACCTTCGGGCTCACAGACTGCCCTTGGTGCTCGGCACCCCGGTCTCGCGCGGGTCGAGGGCAACGGCGTCGCGCAGCGCACGGGCCACGGCCTTGAACTGCGCCTCGACGAGGTGGTGGGGGTCGCGGCCGGAGATCACACGCACGTGGAGCGCGATCTGGGCGTGGTGCGCAAGTGTCTCGAAGACGTGGCGGGTCAGGGAGCCGACGTACGGCGCAGCGCCGGTGCCGCCGATCAAGGCGTAGACCTGCGCCTCCGGCTCGCCGGTGTGGACGCAGTAGGGCCTGCCGGAGACGTCGACCGCGCACTGCACCAGCGCCTCGTCGAGCGGGACCAGGGAGTCACCGAACCGGCGGATGCCCTTCTTGTCACCCAGCGCCTCGCGCAGGGCGTCGCCGAGGACGATCGCGGTGTCTTCCACCGTGTGGTGAGCGTCGATGTGGGTGTCCCCGACCGTCTCGACCCGGAGGTCGATCAGGGCGTGCCGGGCGAGCGAGCTGAGCATGTGGTCGTAGAAGCCGACCCCTGTCGAGACCTCGGCGCGACCGGACCCGTCGAGGTCGAGCTCGACGAGCACCTTCGACTCCTTGGTCTCCCGCTCGATGCGTGCGCTGCGGCTCATGAGTCGAGTACCTCCATCAGGGCGGAACGGAAGGCCGCCATCTCCTCCGGTGTGCCGACCGAGACCCTCAGCCAGCCGTCCGGACCTGTCTCACGGATGAGGACACCGCGGTCGAGAAGACCCTGCCACACGGCATGCCGGTCCTCGAACCTGCCGAAGAGGCAGAAGTTGGCGTCGCTCTCGGCGACCTCGAGGCCGAGGCCGCGCAGCCAGGCGACGGTGTCGTCTCGCTCGGAGCGCAGCTCGTCGACGCGGCCGAGCAGCTCGTCGGCGTGCCGAAGCGCCACCCGCGCCACCGCCTGGGTCACCGCGGAGAGGTGGTACGGCAGCCGGACCACCCGGAGCGCCTCGCAGATCTCCGGCGAGGCGGCGAGGTAGCCGAGTCTGGCACCTGCGAGCGCGAACGCCTTGCTCATCGTGCGCGTGACGATCAGGTTCGGGGTCGACGGCAGCAGCTCGAGGGCGCTCGGAGTGCCGGAGCGCCGGAACTCCCCGTAGGCCTCGTCGATCACCACCACGCCGGGCGCCGCGTCGCACACCGCCCGGACCGTGTCGAGCGGCAGCGCCGTGCCGGTCGGGTTGTTCGGCGACGGCAGGAGTACGACGGAGGGCCGGTGCTCCTCGATGACCTCGACGGCGTGGTCGAGGTCGAGGGCGAAGTCCTCCTCGCGGTGCCCCACCACCCACCCGGTCATCGCGTCCCGGGCGTACTCGGGGTACATGGAGTAGGTCGGCGCGAAGGAGACCGCGACCCGGCCGGGCCCGCCGAAGGCCTGCAGGATCTGCAGCATCACCTCGTTGGAGCCGTTGGCCGCCCACACCTGCGCTGGCGTGACGCCGTGGCCGAGGTAGCCGGCGAGGTCCTTGCGGAGCTCGACGAACTCGCGGTCCGGGTAGCGGTTGAGGCTGCGGGCCACGTCGGCGACGGCGGCCGCGACGTCGGCCACGACCGCCTCGCTCGGCGGGTAGGGGTTCTCGTTGACGTTCAGGGCGACGGGCACGTCGATCTGCGGGGCGCCGTAGGGCTCGAGGCCGCGCAGCTCCTCACGGAGCGGAAGAGTGGTCACGTCGTCGCTCAGCGGTCCTCGAGGCGGACACGCACGGCTGCGGCGTGCCCGGGCAGGTCCTCGGCGTTGGCGAGGGTCACCACGTGGTCGGCCACCTCGCGCAGCGCGGCATCGTCGTAGTCGACGACGTGGACGGACTTGCGGAAGGAGCGCACCGACAGACCCGACGAGTAGCAGGCGGCGCATCCCGTCGGCAGGACGTGGTTCGAGCCGGCCGCGTAGTCGCCCAGCGACACCGGCGCGAAGGCACCGACGAACACGGCGCCGGCGTTGTTGACGCGTGCAGCCCAGCGGGGGGCGTCCTCGGTCTGGATCTCGAGGTGCTCGGCGGCATAGCCGTTGACCACGGCCAGGCCCTGCTCGAGGTCCTCGACGAGCACGATCGCCGACTGCTGCCCCGACAGCGCCGTCCTGATGCGCTCGACGTGCTTGGTGACCGAGACCTGCTTGTCCAGCTCGGCCTCGACCTCCGCGGCGAGCCGCTCGGACGGGGTGACCAGCACGGACGCGGCGAGGGGGTCGTGCTCGGCCTGGCTGATCAGGTCGGCGGCGACGTAGGCCGGGTGCGCGCTGTCGTCTGCCAGGATCGCGATCTCGGTCGGACCGGCCTCGGAGTCGATGCCCACCACGCCCTTGAGCAGGCGCTTGGCGGAGACGGTGTAGATGTTGCCGGGTCCGGTGACCATGTCGACCGGTCGGCAGGGTCCGGCGCCGTAGGCGAACATCGCGACCGCCTGGGCGCCGCCCACGGCGTACACTTCGTCGATGCCGAGCAGCGCGCAGGCCGCGAGGATCGTCGGGTGCGGCAGACCGCCGTTGGTCTTCTGGGGCGACGAGGTCAGCGCGATGGAGCGCACACCCGCGACCTGCGCAGGCACGACGTTCATCACGACGCTGGAGACCAGGGGCGCGAGGCCACCCGGGACGTAGAGGCCGACCCGCTCCACCGGCACCATGCGCTGGGTGACGGTGCCACCGGGGACGACCTCGGTCACCACGTCGGGCTCGAGCTCGGCCGCACAGGTCTTCCGCAGCCGGCGGATCGACTCCTCCAGGCCCGCTCGCACCGCGGGGTCGAGGTCGGCAAGCGCCCGGTCGAGAGCCTCCGTCGGCACGGCGATGCCGTCCTGCTCCACACCGTCGAACCTGGCGGCGAAGTCGGTGATCGCCGCGACCCCGCGATGGCGGACCGCGTCGCAGATGGGGCGGACCACGTCGAGGGCGGCCTCGACGTCCAGCTCCGCGCGCGGTACGACGCTGCGGTAGTCGGGGGCCGGGCCGGACGCGTCCGCGTCCGCACCACCCCTCAGGTCGATACGGCGAATCATGGCCACCAGTGTAGGAGAGGCAGCCTGGCCGCCCGCTCGGCGTGTCACCGCACGGACCGCGTGGGCGGCGGTGTCGTGGGTAGGTTGTTCCCCGTGACCGACGAGCTGCCCATGTTCCCGCTGAACACCGTGCTGTTCCCGGGCATGACGATGGAGCTGCACGTCTTCGAGGAGCGCTACCGCGCACTCGTCCACCACCTGCTCACCATCCCGGACAAGTCCCAGAGGCTCTTCGGTGTCGTCGCCATCCGAGAGGGCTACGAGGTCGGCTCCCACGGCGTGCAGTCGCTGCACCGGGTCGGGTGCGTCGCCCAGATGACCGCCGTGGTCCCGGCTGAGGACGGTCGCTTCGACATCGAGATCGTGGGCCGGGACAGGTTCGCGCTGCGGTCGTTGGACGCCTCGGGGCCTTACCTGGTGGGCGAGGTGGAGACCATGCCGGACGCGGGCGACCCCTCGGTGGGCCCCACCGGTACGTCGGAGGAGGCGGTCCGGGCGACCGGCACCTTCGAGTCCTACCGGGAGCGGGTCTCCCGGCTGCGCGGCGTCGACGTGCTCGACGTGGACCTCCCCCGCGACCCCGTGTTCTTGTCCTACACGCTGGCGGCGACCTGCCTGCTCACCGTGCGAGAACGGCAGGCCCTGCTGGAGACCGGTGGCGCCGACGAGCGCCTGGCCATGCTGCGCCTCGGCATGCTCGAGGAGATGCGCGCCATGCGAGCGCTGCCCTCCCTTCCCGCGACCGAGGTGTCGCGCACCGGCTGGTCGCCGAACTGAGCGGTTTGGCGGTCGGGCACTGTCCCGGCCCGGCACCGTCCGCCTGGTCGGTACCCTGCCCACCACCGGCCGAGACGGCCGCCCACACCCTCGAGGAGGACGGATGCCCAAGTCCAAGCGCGGTGCCGCGGGGACACCGGCCACGGTCGCTCTCACTCGGGCGGGCGTGGACTTCAGCACGCATCCCTACGAGCACGACCCAGCGGCTGCTTCGTACGGGCTGGAGGCCGCGGAGGCGCTCGGTCTCGAGCCCGATCGCGTGTTCAAGACTCTCTTCGTCGACGTCGACGGGCGACTGGTCGTGGGTGTCGTACCGGTCTCGACGCAGCTGGACCTCAAGGCGGTCGCCGCGGCCGTGGGCGGCAAGAAGGCCACCATGGCCGATCCTGCTTCGGCCGAGCGTGCCACCGGGTACGTCGTGGGCGGCATCTCCCCGCTCGGGCAGAAGAAGACGCATCCGACCGTGGTCGACGAGACAGCACTGTCCCACGACACCGTGTACGTCTCAGGCGGTAGGCGGGGGCTCGACATCGGCCTGGCCCCCGCGGACCTCGTGCGTCTCACGGACGCGACCACCGCCCCGATCGCCCGCTGACCGACCCGGCGACGCGACGAGCCCCGCCCGGTCGTGGAGACCGGACGGGGCTCGAGCGGGGTTCGACCAGGATCCCGGCGCGCGGACCTCAGTCCGTGGAGAGCCGGAACAGCCCCTTGGCCACGTCCTCGTCCTCCAGCCATGCGCTGAAGCCGACGGCGCGGAGCGGCTCGATGTTGTCCCGAACCTGCTTCTCGTCCGGTCCCATCGCACCGCCCTCGGCGGCCCGGTCGATCCACTGCTCGACCGTGTCGAAGTTCAGGTACATCATGCTGGCTGCGCGGTCGGCCTCGGGGACGACATCCTGGAAGGTGACGTCCTCCCCCAGACCGCCCTCGTGCGCGAGACGCTTCACGTAGTCGGCGTCGAGGCCGAGGGCGACGACCCCGTCGCCCTCCTCCACGACGAGTGCGTCGGCCTGGGGTCCGAAGAACGTCTTCAGCTTGTCGACGACCGTCTGGATCTGCTGCGGGTCACCGGAGATCCTCACACCGGCCGGGACGGCAGCGGGGTTCTGCGACGCCGCCGTGACGTCCATGTCCTCGTCGAGCGTGACGGCTACGCCGTCGCCGAGCAGGCGCTCGAGGTCCTCGGGGATCTCCAGCCCGGTCTGCGCCTCGGCCAGGGCGAGCATCTGGTCCATCTCGCGCGGGTTGCCCGACAGCTTCCCGAAGAGGTCGAGGTAGGCCTTCCCCCAGTCGTCGGGCAGCGTCAGGCCGAAGGCGGCCGCTGTGCCTGCGGGCAGGCTGGTGACGTCGATGTGCTCGTCCTTCGAGAACGTGAGCCCCATGTCCTCGGAGCTGTCCGAGGCGAACTCCGCCTCGACCGCTCCGTCGTCGAACCTGACGACGGCAGCCATGCCGGAGAAGTCCTTGTACAGGTCCTTGAAGGCATTGTTCATGCGCTCGGCCTCGGCCTGCGCCCGGGACAGCGCCTTCTGGTCGCCCCCCAGGGAGGAGAGCTCCGCGGAGAGGTCGCCCTGCATGTCGAAGAGCGTCTCCATGGAGCCAGGCGCGGCGTACATGTTGAGGATGCCCGGGTCGCCGACGCGGTCCATCCAGGTCTGGAAGTCGGCGTCGTCGGCGAGCGTGCCGCCCTCGACCTGCGCGGCGAGCGACTCGGCGTGCTCCTTGCTGTCGCTGATGAGCGCGTAGTCGCCGGAGAACGCGTACCCGAAGTCGTCCCCGGCGCCACCGCAGTCCGCCAGGGCGGCGATGCCCGTCGACGCGGCGTCCTCGTCACTCACCTGGAGCGCCACGAGCGGCACCGGGGAGTCACCCTTGGACTCAGCGGGTACGCCGGCCATGGCGATCCGGTCGCCGAGCCACGGCGCGACGTCCTCGTCGTAGTCGAGGTCCGCGCACGTGCCGTCGTCCTGGAGCTTCTCGAACGCCCAACGGCGCAGGTCGTCCTGGCTGGAGATGTCCATCTCCTTCTCCAGCGCCGGGAACTTCCGCAGCATCTTGATGGCCTCGATCTTCTGCGAGGCCGAGGGGTCGAGGTCGAGGCTCACGTAACCGAGCGCGTTCGCGGGGACCGCCGCGGCCGGCTGGCTGCCCGTCGACATCAAGGAGACCGCGGCCCATCCCCCGAGCCCCACGACACCGGCGACGGCTACCGCCGCAGCACCCAGCAGTGCGGTGCGTCGACCGCTGCGGGGCGGCTTGGTGCCGACCTGCTCGTCGGGAAGGTACTCGGGTCCTGCGGCGTCGTTGTGCTCAGACTGCATGAAGTTCCTTGTGCTCGGTGAGTGGGTGTGACGAAGGCATCAGCCTAGGGGCCGGAAGGATCACTCGGCGGACGGGGCGAGGAGGGGGTCATCGGCGAGCCGGGGACCGGGGGCGCCGTCGGTGTGCCCGGTCCCGGAGTCGTCAGTGTCGAGCCGTCGGCGGCGAAGTGCTCCTCGCGAGTCGACGGGGCGGGAGTCGAGAACAGCACCATCAGCGAGCCGAGCAGGGCCGCGACGGGCCAGACCAGGTAGGGCGCGAAGCCGGTCACCTCGAGCTGCACGGGCACCAGCTGTCCGGGGCTGGCGGCGGCCAGCGCCACGTGCGGGTCCGGGGGGCCGAGCAGGGCGCCGGTCATTGCCATCGCCGCCGCCGCCAGCGCGCTCCCGGGCACCAGGAGGAACGTCGTGAGGCGGAAGTCCCGTGACCGCCACCAGGTGACCCCGAGTCCGCTGAGGAAGCCCGCGACCAGCCCGATGACGGCGTACCAGCCGTCCGCGTCGAACCTCTTACCGAGCTGCACCTCGCTCATCGACCCGCCACCGTCGGGCATGGCCGTGAACGTCGCCGGCGTGACGGCAAGCCACCACAGCACGCCGCAGGCCACCCCCATCAGCAAGAACGTTCCCAGCACCGCGAGAACGTCGCGCGCGGCGCCGCTGGACCGCCGCGTCACGAGCCCGCCAGGCAGCCGGGACCGAGCAGGGCCTTCAGGTCGGCGAACAGCGACTGGCTCGGCGTGACCCGGAGCCGGTCGTCGAGACGCATCACCGTCGTCGACGTCTTGGTCATCAGCCGCAGCCGCACCTCGGTGACGCCCGGGTGGGTCCCGAGGACGTCCTTCAGCTGCTCCACGATCGGCGGCGTGCACCGAGTGGACGGGAGGGTGATCACCACCGGGCCCGAGGGCCCGTCAGAGAGGTCCGGCAGGCTCACCTCCTGGCCGTGCAGCTCGGGCTGGTCCTTGCTGCGGCTGAGCCGGCCCTTGACCGTGACGATCGCGTCCTCGTTCAGCAGCGTGCTGGCGAGCTGGTAGGCGCTCGGGAAGAGCAGCACGTCGATGCCACCCTCGAGGTCCTCCAGCGTGAGCATCGCCCACGCGTCGCCGCGCTTGGTGATCTTGCGCTGGAGCGAGGTGACGAGACCGCAGACCGTCACCGTGGAACCGTCGGGCCGCTCCTCGTCCACCAGAAGCTGGCCGATCGTGGTGTCGCTGCCGTTGGCCAGGATGTGCTCCAGGCCCGTCAGCGGGTGGTCGGAGACGTAGAGGCCGAGCATGTCGCGCTCGTGGCCGAGCAGGGTGGTCTTGTCCCACTCGTCGATCTCGGGGATGGCCACCGAGATCCCGAACCCTCCCCCGGCGTCCTCGTCCATGCCGCCGAACAGCGAGTCCTGGCCGATCGCCTCGTTCTTCTTGATGTCGACGTACTGGTCGACAGCCGCCTCGTGGACGGTCACCAGCGCCCGGCGCTTGTGCTTCATGTCGTCGAAGGCGCCGGCCTTGACCAGGGACTCGATCACCCGCTTGTTGCACACGAGTGCGGGGACCTTGTCCATGAAGTCGTTGAAGTCCTCGTAGCGCCCCTTCTCCTGCCGGCCCGACACGATGCCCTCGACGACGTTCCCTCCGACGTTGCGGATCGCGCCGAGACCGAAACGGATGTCTCGACCCACCGGCGTGAAGTTGGACGCGGACTCGTTGACGTCCGGCGGCAGCACCTGGATCTTCATCCGGCGGCACTCGTTGAGGTAGATGGCCATCTTGTCCTTGTCGTCCTTGACGGACGTCAGGAGCGCGGCCATGTACTCCGGCGCGTAGTGCTGCTTGAGGTACGCGGTCCAGTAGGAGATAAGACCGTAGGCGGCGGTGTGCGCCTTGTTGAACGCGTAGTCGGAGAACGGCACCAGGACGTCCCACAGCGCCTTGATGGCCTCGTCGGAGTAGCCGTTGGCCCGCATGCCGTCGGAGAAGGGGACGTACTCGGCGTCCAGCACCTCCTTCTTCTTCTTGCCCATCGCGCGGCGGAGCAGGTCGGCTTGGCCGAGGCTGTAGCCGGCGACCTTCTGGGCAACCTTCTGGACCTGCTCCTGGTAGACGATCAGGCCGTACGTCGTCCCGAGGATCTCCTCGAGCGGCTCCTCGAGCTCGGGGTGGATCGGCTTGATCTCCTGCTTGCCGTTCTTGCGCAGGGCGTAGTTGGTGTGGGAGTCCACACCCATCGGGCCGGGTCGGTAGAGCGCGAGCACCGCCGAGATGTCCTCGAAGTTGTCCGGCCGCATCAGCCGCAGGAGACCGCGCATCGGCCCGCCGTCGAGCTGGAACACGCCGAGGGTGTTGCCGGTGCCGAGCAGCGCGTAGGACTCCGCGTCGTCGAGCTCGAGGTCCTCGAGCTGGAGCTTCTCGCCCCGGTTGGCCTCGATGTTCTTGACCGCGTCGTCGAGGACGGTGAGGTTGCGCAGCCCCAGGAAGTCCATCTTGATCAGGCCGAGGTTCTCGCAGGTCGGGTAGTCGAACTGCGTGATCATGGCGCCGTCGGAGGGCCGCTTGAGCAGCGGGATCACGTCGAGGAGCGGCTCGCTCGACATGATCACGCCCGCGGCGTGGACACCCCACTGGCGCTTGAGGCCCTCGATGCCGATCGCGGTGTCGACGACCCTCTTGACGTCGTTGTCGGCCTCGTAGAGCGCCCGGAACTCGCCGCCCTCGGAGAAGCGCTTGTGCCCGGGGTCGAAGATGTCCTTGAGCGGGACGTCCTTGCCCATCACCGCGGCGGGCATCGCCTTGGTGATCCGGTCGCCCATCGCGAACGGGTAGGCCAGGATCCGCGAGGAGTCCTTGACGGCCTGCTTGGCCTTGATGGTGCCGTAGGTGACGATGTAGGAGACCCGCTCGTCGCCGTACTTCTCGGTGACGTACTTGATGACCTCGCCGCGCCGGCGCTCGTCGAAGTCGATGTCGAAGTCGGGCATCGAGACACGGTCGGGGTTGAGGAACCGCTCGAAGATCAGGCCGTGCCGGAGCGGGTCGAGGTCGGTGATCCGCATCGCATAGGCCACCATCGACCCGGCACCGGAGCCACGACCGGGGCCGACCCGGATGCCGTTGTCCTTGGCCCAGTTGATGAAGTCGGCGACGACGAGGAAGTAGCCGGGGAACCCCATCTGGGTGATCACGCCGAGCTCGTACTCCGCCTGCTTGCGCACCTCGTCCGGGACCCCGCCCGGGTAGCGGAAGTCGAGGCCCTTCTCGACCTCCTTGACCAGCCAGGAGTCCTCGTTCTCACCGCGCGGGCACGGGAAGCGCGGCATGTAGGCGCCGGCCTTCTCCGTGAACGAGACGTCGCACCGCTCCGCGATCAGCAGGGTGTTGTCGCAGGCCTCGCGCAGGTCGTACTTGTCGGCCCACAGTGCGCGCATCTCCTGGGCGGACTTGAGGTAGTAGCCATCGCCGCTGAAGGCGAACCGCTGGCCCGGGCCGTCCCCGGCCGGGATGTCCATGGTGCTGCCGGAGTTGATGCAGAGCAGGTGTTCCTGCGCCTTGGCGTCCTCCCGGTTCACGTAGTGGGAGTCGTTCGTGGCGAGCAGCGGGATGTCGAGGTCCTTGGCCAGGCGCAGCAGCCCGTCGCGGACCCGGTTCTCGATGTCGAGGCCGTGGTCCATCAGCTCCAGGAAGTAGTTCTCCTTGCCGAGGATGTCCTGGAAGTCTCCGGCGGTCTGGCGGGCCGCCTCGTAGTTGCCGTAGCGAAGGTGCACCTGCACCTCGCCCGACGGGCAGCCGGTGGTGCCGATGATGCCCTTGCTGTGCTGGGCGAGCAGCTCGCGGTCCATCCGGGGGTGCTTGAAGAACCCGTCCCGCCAGGAGCCGGTGGAGAGCCGGAAGAGGTTGTGCATCCCCTCGGTGCTCTCCGAGAGCAGCGTCATGTGGGTGTAGGCGCCGCGGTTGGAGACGTCGTCGGGGCCGCCGTCGTAGAAGTTGACGCCGCGCTTGTCGAAGCGCGAGATGTTGGGCGCGAAGTAGGCCTCGATGCCGATGATCGGCTTCACGCCGGCCGACTTGGCCAGCTTGTAGAACTCGTAGGCGCCGAACACGTTGCCGTGGTCGGTCATCGCCACCGCGGGCATGCCCAGCTCCGCGGCGCGCTCGGTCAGCGCGCCGAGCCTGGCCGCCCCGTCGAGCATGGAGTACTCGGTGTGCACGTGGAGGTGCACGAACGAGTCGTTGGATCCGGACCCGACAGACATGTGGTGGCTACTCGTCCCTTCCAACCCGACATGGACACGCAGCGGCCGACCGGGGATGACCACGGCCGGGCTCCTGGGGAAGAGGTGTCAGCCTACGTCACCGGCGTACCCGATCGCCGCAGACCCGCTCATCGACCCGCCCCAAGGGTGGCACCGCCCACCGACAGTCGTGGCCGGCGCGGTCGCTCGGACCTGCAGGGCCGCTCAGCCGGACGACTCCTGCTCGCCCTCGCGCGCCGCGTCGAGACTCGACGTGATCACCTCGTGCATGATCCGCTGCACGCGCTCAGGTCCCAGGCGCGGCGCCACCCGGGCCATCCGGGCCGCGATCTCCGCTTCACGCGCCGGGTCGCGTCCGGCATGACCGGGGACGGCCTTGACCTCCTGGATCCGGGCGCTCAGGATCGCCCGCTCCTCGAGCAGAGCCGCCAGCCGGTCGTCGAGCGTGTCCACCCGCCGGCGCAAGGCAGCGAGCGGGTCACGCCCGAGCCAGGCCAGCTCGATGTCTGGGGCATGCTCCTCGTTGTCGGAGCCGTCGGTACGCCGGAGCTCGACCAGGCCGTGCCGTCGGTAGAAGCGCCGGGCGCCCTCGTTGGACTCGAAGACCCACAGGCCGAAGCCCTCGGGGCGCAGCGACTTGGCCAGGTCGAGCAGCACCCCGCCTATCCCGCGGCCGGTGAGGTCACTGCGGACGTAGAGCGAGTCAAGCCACTCCGGGTCGAGCACCAGGTAGCCGACGACCTCGCCGGCGCGCTCGGCGACCCAGGTCTCGCGCTGCCCGCTCAGGAGCTCGGCGAACCAGCGGCGCACCTCGTCGGGTCCGTGCACCGTCCGGGGCATCGACGGGAACGCCGCCTCTCGCGCGGCCATGAACAGCTCGGCCAGGAGCTCGGCCTCCTCCGCGACCGCCGGACGGAGGAGCAGGTCGTCGTCGACGCCACTGCCCGGGTCGGACACGGCTCAGGCCTCGTCCCGGATGATGTCGAGGGCACGGTCGAGGTCCGCGGGGTACGGCGACTCGTACTCGACATGCTCACCGGTCTCCGGGTGCTCGAATCCCAGGCGTACGGCGTGCAGCCACTGTCGCTCCAGGCCCACGCGCTTGGCCAGGACGGGGTCGGCGCCGTAGGTCAGGTCCCCCACGCAGGGATGCTTCAGGGCGGCCATGTGCACTCGGATCTGGTGGGTGCGGCCGGTCTCGAGATGGATCTCGAGCAGGCTCGCGAACCGGTGTGCCTCGAGGGTCTCGTAGTGGGTGATGCTGTCGCGCCCGCCGGCCATGACCGCGAACTTGTAGTCGTACTTCGGGTGCCGGCCGATCGGCGCGTCCACGGTGCCGCGCAGCGGATCCGGGTGCCCCTGGACGAGCGCGTGGTAGGTCTTGTCCACCGTGCGCTGCCGGAAGGCGTTCTTCAGCACGGAGTAGCTGTGCTCGCTCTTCGCGATCACCATGACCCCCGACGTACCGACGTCGAGGCGCTGCACGATCCCCTGCCGCTCGGCGGCGCCACTGGTGGCGATGCGGAACCCCGCGCCGACGAGGTGGCCCACCACCGTGGGACCGGTCCAGCCGGGGCTGGGGTGCACCGCGACGCCGACCGGCTTGTCGATCACGACGATCGACTCGTCGTCGTGGATGATCGAGATGCCCTCGACCGTCTCGGGCACGACCGCCACAGGATCGACGACGGCTGGGATCTCCACCTCCAGCAGCGCGCCCGGGTGGACCCGCTCGGACTTGGCAGGGGTGGCGCCGTCGAGACTCACGTTGCCGGCCTCGATCAGCTCCGCGGCACGGCTGCGGGAGAATCCGAAGAGCCGCGCCATCGCCGCGTCGAGCCGCTCGCCGGCCAGGCCGTCGGGCACGGCCAGCGTGCGGTAGTCCGGCCCGCCACCGGTCTCGAGGAAGGAGCTCATGCCGAGGGCCGCTCGTCGTCGTCATCCCCGGGAGAATGCGGGCGGGAAGACCCGCGCACGTCCTCGTCCGCCACCTCGGCAGGTCCCCCGGCCTGACGCTCGGACGGCTGGTCGATCGTCTCCGCCGCGGGCGTGGTCTCGTGTCGGCTGCCGTCGACCCGCACGCCGCGGATGGACTGGAGGACGATCGTCGCCGCCGCGATGTTGATGCAGATGTCGGCGACGTTGAAGACCGGGAAGTTCGGCAGCATGAAGAAGTCGACGACGTGCCCGTACAGGAACCCGGGCTCGCGGACCAGACGGTCGGTGAGGTTGCCCAGGACACCGCCGAGCAGGAACCCGAGCGCGATGGCCCAGCCGGTGCTGCCCAGGCGACGTGAGACCCAGAGCACGGCCACGGCGGCCACCGTCGCCAACACGGCCAGGACCGGAGTGTGTCCGGTCAGGAAGCTGAAGGCGGCGCCCGAGTTGTAGGTCAGGTAGAGCGAGAGGAAGTCACCGACGACCGGGATCGGCGCCTGCCCGCGCAGGTGATCGACCGCCAGCATCTTGCTGACGGTGTCGACGGCGTAGGCGCTCGCCGCAATGGCCGCGAAGAGCCAGAGATGGCGGCGGCGGCCGGTGCGGTGGGTGGTCTCGGTTCTCGTGCTGTCGCCGTGGTTCAGCGACGCTCCTCGCGCTGCTTGCATGACAGGCACAGTGTCGCACGCGGGAACGCCATCAGCCGCATCTTGCCGATCGGCTGCCCACAACGCTCGCACGCGCCGTAGCTCCCGTCCTCGATGCGCTCGAGGGCGTGCTCGGTCTGCGCCAGCAGAGCGCGGGCGTTGTTGGCCAGGCTCATCTCGTGGTCACGCTCGAACGTGGTGGAGCCGACGTCGGCCTGGTCGTTGCCCGCGCCGTCCCCGGCGTCGCGCATCAGGTCGGCGAGCTCGACCTCGGCGAGGTTGAGCTCGGAGCGCAGTCGCTCACGCTCGGCGTTGAGCTCGTCGCGGACCTCGCCGAGCTCCTTGGTCGTCCATGGCTTCTCGTCGGCCTTCACGGCCAGCTGGTCGGCAGTCTTCTCGGCGGTCTTCTTCGTGGGCGCCATCTTCTTCACCGGGGCCTTCTTGGTGGACGCAGCGGCCTTCGCGGCCACGCTGGTCGCGGAGCTCTCGGCAGACTTCTTCGTCGAAGCTGCCGTGCGCTTGCTGGTCGCCGCGGTCTTCTTCACGGCCGTCTTCTTCACGCCGGTCTCACCGGCTGTGTTGCTCGTTGACTTCGACGTGGCCTTGCGCGCCGAAGCCTTGGCCGGCGGAGTCTTGGCCGGTGACTTCTTCGTGGGACCCTTCGCTGCCGACTTGGTCGCCGTCTTCTTCGTCGGCGCCTTGGCAGCGGCTTTCTTGCTCGCGGTCTTCGTGGTCTTCTTCGCCGCTGCCCGCGCCGACGGCTTCTTCACACCTGCCGAGGTTGCGGCCGGCGCTTTCTTGGCCGCCTTCTTGGCAGCGACGTTCTTGGGGGCGGCCTTCTTGGGGGCGGCCTTCTTGGGGGCGGTCTTGCTCCCCGCTGCCTTGTCCGGGGCCGACGCCTTCTTTGCCGTCGCCTTCTTCGTTGCCGGGGCCTTCGTGCTGGTCGTCGAGGAGTCGCTGGGCTTGGCGGACCGGCGGGACACCGTGGAGGTGACCCGCTTGGCGGCGGCTGCCGTCTTTCCTGCGAGCTTTCTCGCAGCGGTTCGTGCCATGGCCGTAGTCCCCCCATTCGGCGTTTTGTGTGGCATCCGCCACACACGGTGCCGCGAGGATATGCCTTCCCTGCCGCGCCTTCAAACAAATGCGGAAGGAAAACCGGTGTGTGTCGCGCCCGTGGGGTCTGGCAGACTTGACACATCGCACGGCGTGGATGGGACGAGTAGCCCCTGTACGGCCCAGAGCGACCCGGGGACGGTGGGAGCCCGGGGGTGTCGGCAGACGGTGAAGATCACCCCGGAGCCGCCGGAAGAGCGTCCCCCACGGGACGGGTAGAACCGGCAGCGATGACTGAAGAGAGGGTCATACCCGGACGGAACGGTCCCGGAATGGCCAAGGAGGGTGGTACCGCGGTACCGGCCGAGGCGGCCGGGATCGTCCCTTCGCCAGTGAAGATGGTGAGAGGGACGCAGCCGATGAGTGAGTACAACCCGGTCCCGCCGCAGGTGGACCTGCCGGCGCTCGAGCACGACGTGCTCGACTTCTGGAGCGACCACAAGGTCTTCGACAAGTCGCTCGACGCCGCAGGAGGGCGCCCCGCCTGGACCTTCTACGAGGGTCCCCCGACGGCGAACGGCCTGCCGGGCACCCACCACGTCGAGGCTCGGGTCTTCAAGGACGTCTTCCCCCGCTTCAAGACCATGCAGGGCTACCGCGTCGAGCGGAAGGCCGGCTGGGACTGCCACGGGCTGCCCGTCGAGCTCGCCGTCGAGAAGGAGCTCGGGTTCTCCGGCAAGGGCGACATCGAGGCCTACGGGATCGCCGAGTTCAACGCCCGGTGCCGCGAGTCGGTGCTCCGCCACGTCGGCGCCTTCGAGCAGATGACCGAGCGGATGGGCTACTGGGTCGACACCGACGACCCCTACCGGACGATGGACTCCGCGTACGTCGAGTCCGTCTGGTGGGCGCTGAAGCAGATCCACGACAAGGGCCTGCTGGTCGAGGACTACCGGGTCGCGCCGTACTGCCCGCGCTGCGGGACCGGGCTCTCCGACCACGAGCTGGCGCAGGGCTACGAGACGGTGACCGACCCGTCGGTCTACGTGCGGTTCCCGCTGACCTCGGGCGAGTACGCCGGCAAGGCGAGCCTGCTGGTGTGGACGACGACGCCCTGGACGCTGGTGTCGAACACCGCCGTCGCGGTGCACCCCGGCGTCGACTACGTGGTCGCCACCGACGGGCAGGAGGCCCTGGTCGTCGCCGAGCCGCTGTTCGAGCAGGTCCTCGGCGAGGGCTGGACCGTCCAGGCGACCCTGCGCGGGACCGACCTCGAGCGCTGGAGCTACCAGCGCCCGCTCGAGCTCGTCGACTTCCCGTCCGAGGCGCACTACGTCGTTCTCGGCGACTACGTCACCACCGAGGACGGCACCGGCCTGGTGCACCAGTCCCCCGCCTTCGGCGAGGACGACATGAAGGTCTGCAAGGCCTACGGGCTGCCCGTGGTCACCCCGGTGCGCCCCGACGGGCACTTCGAGGGCTCGGTCCCCCTGGTCGGCGGGCAGTTCTTCAAGCACGCCGACACCGACCTGGTCAAGGACCTCGACGCCCGCGGGCTGCTCTTCCGCCACGTGGCCTACGAGCACACCTACCCGCACTGCTGGCGCTGCCACACCGCGCTCATGTACTACGCCCAGCCGTCCTGGTACGTCCGGACCACCGCGGTCAAGGACGCCCTGCTGCGTGAGAACGAGCGGACCAACTGGTACCCCGACACGATCAAGTGGGGCCGGTACGGCGACTGGCTGAACAACAACATCGACTGGGCGCTCTCGCGCAGCCGCTACTGGGGCACCCCCTGCCGATCTGGCGCTGCGCCGAGGGCCACCAGACGTGCGTCGAGTCGCTCGCGCGAGCTCTCCGACCTCACCGGCAGCGACCAGTCCGAGCTGGACCCGCACCGGCCCTTCGTCGACGAGGTCGCCTTCGACTGCCCCGACTGCGGCGCGGAGGCACGCCGAGTGCCCGAGGTGATCGACGCCTGGTTCGACTCCGGGTCCATGCCCTTCGCGCAGTGGGGCTACCCCCACGTGCCCGGATCCGCGGAGCGGTTCGAGGAGGCCTACCCCGCCGACTTCATCTGCGAGGCCATCGACCAGACCCGCGGCTGGTTCTACACGCTGATGGCGATCGGCACCCTGGTCTTCGACGAGTCGTCCTACCGGAACGTGCTGTGCCTGGGCCACATCCTGGCCGAGGACGGCCGGAAGATGTCCAAGCACCTCGGCAACATCCTCGAGCCCATGCCCCTGATGGAGGAGCACGGCGCCGACGCGGTCCGCTGGTTCATGGCCGCTTCCGGCTCGCCGTGGGCGGCCCGCCGCGTCGGCCACGCCACCATCCAGGAGACCGTCCGCAAGGTCCTGCTGACCTACTGGAACACCGTCGCCTTCCACGTGCTCTACGCCCGCGCCGCCTCGTGGTCGCCGGGCTCGGCGGACGTGCCTCCGGTCGCCGAGCGATCCGTCCTCGACCGCTGGCTGCACGCCGAGACCGCCCGCCTGGTGCGCGGCGTCACCGGGGCGCTGGAGGACTTCGACACCCAGCGCGCCGGAAACCTGATCGCGCAGTTCGTCGACGACCTGTCCAACTGGTACGTCCGGCGCTCCCGCCGCCGCTTCTGGGACGGCGACGCCGGCCGCGCTCGCGACGCTGCACGACACGCTGGAGACGCTGACCCGCCTGATGGCGCCGATGACCCCGTTCATCACCGAGCGCGTGTGGCAGGACGTCGTGCGCCCGGTCGACGACGGAGCGGCCGAGTCGGTGCACCTCGCGACGTGGCCCACCTACGACGAGGCGGACGTCGACGAGCAGCTCTCCGCCGCCGTCGCGCTCGCGCGTCGACTCGTGGAGCTCGGACGCGCCGCTCGCGCCGACGCGAAGGTACGCACGCGCCAGCCGCTGCGCCGGGCCCTGGTCGGGACGGCCGCCTGGTCAGCCCTGACCGAGGACCTGCGTGCCGAGGTGGCCGAGGAGCTCAACGTGGGCACCGTCGAGCCCCTGTCCTCAGCGGGCGCCGACCTCGTCGACCACTCCGCCAAGGGCAACTTCCGCGCACTGGGCAAGCGGTTCGCGAAGCAGACCCCGCGGGTCGCCCAGGCGATCGCCGACGCCGACGCCGCTCAGCTGGCGGCCACGCTCGACGCCGACGGCAAGGCTCGGCTCGTCGTCGACGGCGAGGAGGTCGAGGTGCTCGCCGACGAGGTCATCGTCTCCGAGCGCCCGCGCGAGGGCTGGTCGGTGGTCAACGAGCAGGGCGAGACCGTGGCGCTGGACCTCGAGCTCAGCCCCGATCTGGTCCGGGCCGGCCTCGCCCGCGAGGTGGTCCGGCTGGTGCAGGAGGCCCGCAAGAACAGCGGCTTCGACGTGAGCGACCGGATCGCTCTCACCTGGCGGGCCACCGGCGAGACCGCCGAGGCTCTGCGGGAGAACGGCGCCCTGGTCGCCGACGAGGTGCTGGCGGTCGAGATGCGCGAGGGCGAGCTGCCCACTCCCGAGGAGGCCGCCGACGAGGTCACCCGGCTCGGCGCGGACGGCGTACCCACGCGCACGGTCGTCCACGACCAGGACCTGGGGCTGACCTTCTCGGTCGCCCGGCTCTGAAGCCCGACCGCACACACGACGAGGCCGGTCCCCCCACCAGGGGGGACCGGCCTCGTTGCTTCTGTGGGGCCCGGATCAGCCGTGCTGGCTCCGGGACTCCTCCTCGCCGAGGAGCGACTTGAGCCGCTTCGGGGCGTGGTCGCTGGAGCTCAGCGTGCCGGCCTCGCCGTTGCCGTCGAGCGCGGAGAGCTGCTGCTCGAAGTAGCTGCGGAGGCGGCTGCGGTACTCCCGCTCGAAGGACCGGAGGTTCTCGACCTCGGCGTTGAGCTTGTCCTTCTCCTTCTCCAGGTCACCGAAGAGCTGGCGACGCCGCTCCTGGGTCTCGGAGTCGAGCATCTGCGAACGGGTCCGTGCGTCGGACTCGAGGCGGTCGGCCTTGGCCTTCGACTCGGACTCGAGACGCTCGGCCTTGGTGCGGGCCTCGCCGACGATGCGGTCGGCCTGGTCCTTCGCGTCCGAGACGAGCTCGTCGGCGTTCCGGGTCGCGATCTCGAGCAGGCGGGCGGCCGCGCTCGAGGCGTCGGCGACCGTCGTGACCTTGATCTCCTCGACCGGCGAAGCGACCGGGGTCGGCGCCGGCGTCGGAGCCGGGGCCGGCTTCTCCACGATGCGCTCGGGCTCCGGTGCCTTCACCGGGGCCGGGGCAGCGCCGCCGGCAGCCTGTGCGGCAGCCAGCTTGGAGCGAAGGTCGTCGTTCTCACGCGTGAGACGAGCAAGCTCGGCCTCGACCTCGTCGAGGAACTGGTCGACCTCCCCCATGTCGTAGCCCTCACGGAGGCGTACCGGAGTAAAGCGCTTGTTGCTCACGTCCTCAGGCGTCAGCGGCATGACCTCACCCTTAATTTCGTAGTCGTCGTCGTTGTCGTTCTATTTCCAGCTCTCTCGTAGGCCCACCGTACTCCGAATGTGGAGCAGGGGTGTAACGGAGTGACCGAAAGCTTTCGGCACCGTAACCCGGCATCGGGTGCCGGAGCGGTGCGTGTGTCCGCGAGGTTCATCACATGAAGCCCCGCGCGACCATCAGCAAGAGGTAGCAGATGACCAGAACGATCATGAAGCTGAGGTCCAACGCTACGCTCCCCAGCCTGAGCGGGGGGATGAATCGCCGGAAGAACATGATCGGCGGGTCCGTGATCGTGTACACGATCTCCAGGACCACGAGCAGCGGGCCGGTCGGCGACCACGACCGCGCGAAGACCTGCACCCAGTCCACGATGAACCGGACGAACATCAGCGCGAGGAACAGCCACAGGACCAGATAGACGATCGAGGCGACAGCACTTACCACAGCGGTGGAGTCTAGCTCTGGTTGAAGAAGCCGCCCTCGGCGATGCGCTGCTTGTCCTCAGCGGCCACCGAGACGTTGGGCGGAGAGAGCAGGAACACCTTGGCCGTGACGCGCTCGATCGTCCCCCGGACGGCGAACACGAGGCCGGCGGCGAAGTCGACGAGGCGCTTGGCGTCGGCGTCGTCCATCTCGGAGAGGTTCATGATGACCGGCACACCCTCACGGAAGTTCTCCCCGATGGTGCGCGCCTCGTTGTAGGTGCGTGGGTGCAGGGTCGTGATACGGGAGAGCTCGGCCACGACCGCGGTGGGGCGTCGCCGCTCGGCCAGGTTGGCGACCGGCGTCGGGCGCGCGGCCTCGTGGTGGTCGTACTCGGGTGCACGCGTGGCGGTGCGCTCGTCGTACTCACCCTGGCCGTACTCGTCCTCGAAACGGTCGGTGTCCTCGAGCAGGCCCAGGTAGACACCCATCTTGCGCATCGCGCCGCTCATGAACTCTGTCCTCCGGGTACGTCCGCGCCCCTCGGTCAGGGCGCTGCTGCTTGTTCGACACTACTTGATCGCGGGCCGGCTACCGAGCACCGCGCTGCCGACGCGCACGTGTGTCGCGCCGGCGGCGATCGCCTCCTCGAGGTCCCCGCTCATGCCCGCCGAGACCCAGGTCGCGTCGGGGTCGACGAGGCACACGTCCGCGGCGACCTTCGCCAACCTCGAGAAGGCTTCGGCGGGGTCCTCACCCAGGGGAGCCACGGCCATCACACCGCGCAGCCGCAGCCCCTCGGCCGCCATGACCTGCTCGGCGAGCGCGGGAACCTCCTCGGGAGTCGCGCCGGAACGGCCGCCGCCCGAGGCCGGAGGGTCCAGGCTGACCTGCACCAGGCAGTCGAGGACCTTCCCGCGCGCGTGCGCCCCCTTCGACAGCCCCTTCAGCAGCTTGGCCCGGTCGACCGACTCGATGACGTCGGCGTACTCGGCCACGGCCGCCGCCTTGTTGCTCTGCAGACCGCCGATGAAGTGCCAGCGGAGCCCGAGGTCCGCACACTCGGCCGCCTTCGCGGCGGCTTCCTGGTGGCGGTTCTCACCCACGTCGATCACCCCGAGCTCGGCCAGCAGGCGTACGTCGGAGGCCGGGAAGAACTTGGTCACGACGGTGAGCGTGACCTCCGAGGCGTCACGCCCCGAGGTCGCGCAGGCGGCCGCGATGCGTTCGCGGACCACCTCGAGGTTGTGGGCGATCTGGTCGCGGCGCTGTGACAAGTCGCTCATGGCCGAACCCAGACCAGGCCGCCCAAGCGACCTGAGGCGGTCCCCTGGCGGCGGTAGGAGTAGAGGTCGTCGTGCTCCATCGTGCAGCGGGAGGCGTCGACGACCTCGACGCCCTCTGCGACGAGCTGGGCGCGCACGCCGGCGCCGATGTCGAGCGCGGCCGTGCCCCACGAGGTCTCGGCGTACGACTCGGGCACCTGGTTCGAGACCTCGGCGCGCATCTCGTCGGGAACCTCGTAGCAGCGTCCACACACGTGTGGACCGACCCAGGCGACGATCCGCTCGGCGCCGAGGTCCCGCATGCGGGCGACGGTGTGCGGGACGACGCGGGCTACCAGACCGGGACGTCCGGCGTGGGCGCATCCGACGACGCCGCGGTCCGGGTCTGCGAGGACCACGGGCACGCAGTCGGCGACGCGCACCAGCAGCACCACCCCCGAGACATCGGTGACGAGCCCGTCTGCGACGGGCAGTTCCGCCGGACGGCTCGCGATCCAGCTCCGGTCCGCGGTGTGCACCTCGCCCCCGTGGACCTGGTGCATCGCCACCACCACGGGAGCCCCGACGCCGGCGGGGAGCTCGAACGGGCTGCCGCCGGCAGGCTGACCGCCGCGAGCCAGCGCGTAGGAAACGATGTCGATGTTCTCGAGCACGGCATCGCGTGCGCCGATCGGGTCCGAGACGTCGTCGCCCTTCGGCACGGAGAGGTTCAACGACGCGTACGGACCGTCACTGACTCCACCGTGACGGTCCGTGAACGCGACCTCGACCGGTCCGCGCCTGTCCTGGAACGAGAACAACGCGCTGCAGCCGGACTACTTGAGGAACTCGGGGATGTCCAGGTCGTCGTCGTCGAACTGGACCGGCCGCTGCGGCCGCTGCGGCTGGGTGGGCTGCTGGGGCGCGCGCTGCCCACCCTGCTGGGTCTGCTGGTGCGACTGCGCCCCGGACTGGCCCTGCTGACCGGAGCCCGTGGGCCGCTGCTGGCCGGGCTGAGCGTGGCCCTGCTGACCGGTCTGCTGTCCGGTCTGCTGTCCGGTCTGCTGCTGGCCACCGACCTGCGAGGCCGGACGCTGCTGCTGACCGCCGGAGCGCTGCTCCTGTCCCTGACCAGCACTGCTGCGCTGGGCGGCCGACTGTGCTGCCGCGCGGGTCTCCGCCTGGGTCTGCTGCGGGGTCGTCTCACGCCGCAGGATCGTGCCGTTGTCGCGACGCTTGGGCATCCCGCCGTCGAAGCCCGCGGCGATCACGGTGACGCGCACCTCGTCGCCGAGCGCGTCGTCGATGGTCGCACCGAAGATGATGTTGGCCTCAGCGTGTGCGGACTCCGCGACCAGTGCCGCGGCCTCGTTGATCTCGAAGAGGCCGAGGTCGGAGCCGCCGGCGATCGAGAGGAGCACCCCGTGCGCCCCGTCGATCGAGGCCTCCAGCAGCGGGCTGGAGACGGCCATCTCGGCCGCGGCGACCGAACGGTCCTCGCCGCGGGCGGAGCCGATGCCCATGAGCGCGGAGCCGGCGTTGGCCATCACGGACTTCACGTCGGCGAAGTCGAGGTTGATCAGGCCGGGGGTGGTGATCAGGTCGGTGATGCCCGAGACACCCTGGAGGAGCACCTGGTCGGCCTGCTTGAAGGCGTCGAGGACGCTGACGTTGCGGTCGCTGATCGAGAGCAGCCGGTCGTTGGGGATGACGATGAGGGTGTCGACCTCTTCGCGGAGCGCCGCGATGCCCTCCTCGGCGGAGTTCGCGCGGCGACGACCCTCGAAGGCGAAGGGCCGGGTGACGACACCTATGGTCAGGGCGCCCAGCGAGCGGGCGATGCGCGCGACGACGGGGGCGCCACCTGTGCCGGTGCCACCGCCCTCACCCGCGGTGACGAAGACCATGTCGGCGCCCTTGAGCACCTCCTCGATCTCCTCGGCGTGGTCCTCGGCGGCCTTGCCGCCGACCTCCGGGTTAGCCCCGGCTCCGAGACCACGGGTGAGCTCTCGGCCGATGTCGAGCTTGACATCGGCGTCGCTCATGAGCAGGGCCTGGGCGTCGGTGTTGATGGCGATGAACTCGACGCCCTTGAGACCGACTTCGATCATCCGGTTGACGGCGTTGACGCCACCTCCACCGATACCCACGACCTTGATGACGGCCAGGTAGTTCTGCGGTGCTGCCACGGCGGGTGCCTCTCGCTGCTCTGCTGCCTGGACCTTCAGGCAGACGGGGTGTACGTCGGTGGGGGAAGGTCACGAGTTCGACTTCCTCAACCCTCACCCTGAAGTAGAGGGTTATAGTTATGTCAACCTCGTGCTTACGGAACAAACTAGGTGAGCGAATCTCCGGCGTTCAACCGACACGCGGACCTGCGCTCGACTTTTCGAAAACCGTTGTCCTGCAGGGGATTCGCGGCGACGCGGATCAGCGTCGGATCGTGGGCTGTCCGGGCACGCTGACGTCGTACACCGACGCCTTCTGACGCAGCAGGACCGTGAGCACCTGCGCCTTGTCCGTGGAGTCCGCCGCACTCCCCCAGAACACCGTTCGCCCGTTGTGCAGCTCGAGCGAGATCGAGTCGACCGTCTCCACCGCGACGTGGTCGACCTTGCCGGCGAGGTCGTCGGGAAGCGCGTCCACGACCAGGGCCGCCTCCTCCAGTGCCTCCGCCCGGGTCCTGGCCGAGATCTGCACGACCGGGAGTCCCGCGGGCGCCGAGGCGTAGGTGCGGAACATCACGCCTTCCTCGTCCACGCCTCGGATCCTGCCGTCCCGCTCCACGACGGCCACTGCCTCGCGCTCCACCACGGCGATGCGCACGTGGTCGGGCCACGACCGGGACACGTCGACGGACTTCACCGGGGCCAGGCTCTCGACCCGCGCCTCGATCGCCTCGAGGGAGACCCGGGCCAGAGGGCGTCCGAGCGGCACCTCCGCCACGCGACGCACCTCGGCGCGGTCGAGCACGTCGACCCCCTCGACCTCCACACCGCGCACGCCAAGGGCGGAGGAGAAGAACACCAGCCAGAGCGCACCGGCGACCAGCGCGAGCGCCAGCAGCCCGACGAGCACGCCACGAAGGGCGAGCCAGCGTCGCGCCCACTGACGGCGCGCGAACCTCTTCCGCGCGATCTGGACCGTCCGCTCGTCGGTCTCCGACTCCGGAGGCGTGCTACTCCTCGGCACCACGCGCCCTCTCCGCGAGGAGCGTGAGGACCTCGGGGCCGACGAGGGTGACGTCCCCCGCCCCGAGCGTGATGACGACGTCGCCGGGCCGCGCCCGGTCGACCAGTCGCTGGGGCGTTGCCTGCCACGAGGGCTCGAAGAGCACCTGCTCCTCCGGCAGCGGGACGTGCGAGGCGACGAGCTGGCCGTTCACGCCTGGCTCCGGGTCCTCGCGGGCGACGTACACGTCCATCACCACGACCTCGTCCGCGGCGCCGAGCGCCTCGCCCATCTGGGTGCCGAAGATGCGCGTCCGGGAGACCAGGTGCGGCTGGAAGGCCACCACGACGCGCCCCTCCCCCGCCAGCGAGCGCGCCGCCTGCAGGTCCCCGACGATCTCGTTCGGGTGGTGGGCGTAGCTGTCGTAGACGCGGACGCCCCCGACCTCCCCCTTGAGCTCCATGCGGCGGCGGGTGCCGCTGAACGACTCCAGGCCCCGCTTGAGGTCCGCGAAGCCGAACCCGAGGCGCAGGCCCGCCGCCAGGGCAGCCAGGGCGTCGAGGACGTAGTGGCGTCCCGGGATCTGCAGGCTGACCTCGCCGAGCCGGCGGCCTCGGTCGATGACCGTGAAGGTGGAGGTGGACCCCACGAACTGCGGTGACTCCGCCCGGAGGTCTGCCTCGGCCGACTCCCCCACGCCCACGACATCGATGCCGCGCGCGCGGGCCTTCGCGGCGAGCTCGGCGGCACCGTCGTCGTCCACGCAGGCGACCAGGAACCCGCCGGGCTCTATCCGGTCGAGGAACTCCTCGAAGGCGGCGTGGTAGGCCTCCTCCGTGCCGTAGTTGTCCAGGTGGTCGGCCTCGACGTTGGTGACCAGCGCGCCGTACGGCGAGTAGACCAGGAAGGCCCCGTCGCTCTCGTCCGCCTCGGCCACGAACAGGTCCCCGCTGCCGTCGTGGGCGTTGGCTCCCGACTCGTTCAGCTCGCCGCCGATCGCGAAGGACGGGTCGGCGGCGCAGTGCTGGAGCGCGACGGTCAGCAGCGACGTCGTGGTGGTCTTGCCGTGCGTGCCGGCCACCGCCACGACCCGGCGCCCCTGCATGACCGACTCCAGTGCGGCCGAGCGCGGCAGCAGCCGCAGGCCCTGACGTTGCGCCTCGACCACTTCGGGGTTGTCCTCGCGCACCGCCGTGGAGACCACCACGGTGTCGACGTCGTGGACGTTGGCGGCGTCGTGCCCCACGTGGCACCGGGCTCCCAGGGCGCGCAGGCCCTCGAGCGCGCGGGAGTCCTTGGCGTCGCTGCCGGTCACCGTGATGCCCCGAGCGAGCATGATGCGGGCGATGCCGGAGAGCCCGGCGCCGCCGATGCCGACGAAGTGCACCCGACCGAGCTGGTCAGCGGGGAGCAGCAGGTCGGGAACCGCGACCCTCATCGCGCCGCCGCCAGGACGATCCGGGCGAGCTTCTCGTCGGCGTCGCGCGGGATCAGGTCGGCGGCGGCGGCCGACATCGCGTCCAGCCGCTGCCGGTCGGTGAGCAGCGCCGGAAGGGTGGCCGCCGCCCAGTCGGGCGTGAACGCCCCGTCCTGGACCAGCAGCCCTCCCCCGGCGTCGACGACCGGGCGGGCGTTGAGGTCCTGCTCGCCGTTGCCGATCGGCAGCGGCACGAAGACTGCGGGGAGGCCGACGGCCGCGGTCTCGGTGACGGTGTTGGCCCCGGCCCGGCAGACGACGAGGTCGGCCGCCGCGTAGGCGAGGTCCATGCGGTCGAGGTACGGCACCACGACGTACGCCGGGTCGCCGTCGCGCCGCTCCACCACGGCCTCGCCGGCCGGGCCCGCGACGTGCAGCACCTGCACCCCGGCGTCGGCCAGGGAGCGGTGGGCCGCCGTGACGGACTGGTTGAGCCGCCGCGCGCCCTGGGACCCTCCGGTCACCAGCAGGGTCGGCCGGTCGGGATCGAGCCCGAACGTCTTGCGAGCGTCCGCCCGGTTGGCCGGTCGGTCGAGGGTGGAGATCATCCGGCGGATGGGCAGGCCGGTGTACTCGGCGTTGCGCAGCGGTGTGTCGGGGAAGCTCGTCGCCACGTGCTTGGTCAGCCGGGCGCCGACCTTGTTCGCGATGCCGGGCAGGGCGTTGCCCTCGTGGACCACGATGGGGACGTGGCGGCGTCGAGCGGCGATGTACGCCGGGACCGACACGTAGCCACCGAAGCCCACGACCACGTCCGGCCGGACCCGGTCGATGACCTCGAGGGCGCCTGACACCGCGCCCTTGAGCCGCCCTGGGACCCGGAGCAGGTCACCCGAGGGCTTCCTCGGCAGCGGGACGGGCGGGATCAGCTCCAAGGGGTAGCCCGCCTCCGGCACCACCCGGACCTCGAGGCCCCGCGGAGTGCCCAGCGCAGTCACCTCCACCGAGGGATCGATGCGCCTCAGCGCGTCCGCCGTCGCCAGCAGGGGCGAGGTGTGTCCCGCCGTACCACCGCCCGCCAGGAGAATCCGCATGCTCTTGTCTCTCTACTTTCCTCGTCCATGCTGTCGTCCCCCTGCGGCCGCTCCCACCGGCCTGCGGCGACGACGCGCGCGCAGGGCCTCGGAGGCGCCGGGCTCGGACCTCGCGAACGAGAGCAGCAGGCCCAGCGCGACCAGCGACGGAAGCAGTGCGGAACCACCGTAGGACACGAGCGGAAGCGGCAGACCGATGACCGGCAGCAGGGCGAGCACCATGCCGATGTTGATCATCATCTGCGCGGTGAGCCAGACGGTGATTCCGGCCGCCATGTAGCGGACGAACGGGTCGGTGGTCCGCAGCGCGACCCGGATGCCGGCGTAGGCGATGGTGAGGAAGAGCACGAGCACCAGCAGGGTCCCCGCCAGGCCGAGCTCCTCCCCCAGGACGGCGAAGATGAAGTCGGTGTGCGCCTCGGGCAGGCTGCCCCACTTCTGCTGGCTGGCGGCGATCCCCTTGCCGAACCACTTGCCGCTCGACATCGCGAACAGCCCGTGGGCGGCCTGCCAACCGGCGCCCTCGTAGTTCTTGAACGGGTCGACGAAGTTCGTCAGGCGGTCCAGCCGCTCGGCGCTGGTGCCGGCCAGGTAGAGCGCGAACACCGCCACGACGGCCAGCGCCCCCGCGAACAGCTTGCCGGGCGCTCCCACCACCCAGAGCATGCCGAGGACGATCGCGAACAGGACCAGGGCCGTGCCCAGGTCGCCGCCCTTGATCACCAGCAGCGTGATGATTCCCGTCACGGGGACGACCGGGACCAGGGTGTGCTTCCAGTCGCCGAGGAGCTTCTCCTTGCGGGCGTAGAGGTCGGAGCACCAGAGGATGATCGAGAGCTTCGCGAACTCCGAGGGCTGGAGCATCAGCGGCCCCAGCGCCAGCCAGTTGGTGTTGCCGTTGACCTCGACGCCGAGCCCGGTCTGCGTCAGCGCGATCAGGACGGTGGAGAACAGCAGGGCCGGCCAGGCCAGCATGCGGATCAGCCGGTGCGGCAGTCGTGAGGCGACCAGCGCGGCGGGGAGCGCCAGGAGCATCCAGGTCAGCTGCTTGAAGAAGATGTGGTAGCTGCTGTCGAAGATCTTGTACGAGTAGACGCTCGAGGCGCTGAGCACCATCATCAGCCCGATGGTCAGCAGCAGCGTCGAGGCGCCCAGCAAGAGGTAGTACGACGTCAGCGGCCGTTCGAGCGCGTGGCGCACCGTGTGGCGCGCGGTGATCACGACGGCCGCCACGGCGCTCGGCCTGCGGGGTCGCTGCCCTGCCGCGGTGGTCACATCCAGCCCTTCTGCCCGTTCAAGTCGCCCCGCGTCGCGGGACCGGGGAGGACCGTCCTCCCTAGCGCTCGCGCAGTCGGTGCACGGCCTCGGCGAAGGCGTCGCCGCGTGCCCCGTAGTTGGCGAACATGTCCATGGACGCGCATCCCGGAGCCAGCAGCACGGTGTCGCCCGGCCGAGCCAGGTCCGCCGCCGCACCGACCACACGGTCCATGACAGAAGTGTCCCCGCCCTCGATGACGATGACCGGGACATCCGGGGCGTGTCGCGCGAGCGCGTCGGCGATCGCATCGCGGTCCTGGCCGAGAAGCACCACGCCCCGGAGCCGTTCGCGGACGGCCGCGGCGAGGTCGTCGAAGCGGGCACCCTTGGCAAGCCCCCCGGCGACCCAGACGACCGGGTCATAGGCGGCCAGGGAGGACTGGGCGGCGTGCGGGTTGGTGGCCTTGGAGTCGTCGACGTAGCGCACCTCGTCCACGACCGCGACCTCGGCGATCCGATGGCCGTCCGGCGAGAACGCCCGCAGCCCGTCCCGCACGGCCGCCGGGGCCACGCCGTGGGCGCGCGCGAGGGCCGCCGCGGCCAGCGCGTTGGCGACGAAGTGGGGGGCGTCGGAGGCCAGGTCGGCCACGTTGCCCAGCTCGGCGGCGCTGCTGTGCCGATCCTCGATGAAGGCACGGTCGGCGAGGATGCCGTCCACGACGCCGACCATGCCGACGTTCGGGGTGCCGAGGGTGAAACCGGTGGCGCGAGCGCCCTCCTGGACGTCCGCGTCGCGCACGAGCTGCTCGGTCACGGGGTCGGCGACGTTGTACACGCAGGCACGCTCGACGCGCTCGTAGATCCGCCCCTTGTCAGCGGCGTAGTCGGCCATCGAGGAGTACCAGTCGAGGTGGTCCTCCGCGACGTTGAGCACCGCGGCCGACTCGGCGGCGACGGTGTGCGTGTAGTGCAGCTGGAAGCTGGAGAGCTCGACGGCGAGGACGTCGTACGGCGTGGGGTCCATGACCGCCTCGACGAGCGGGAGCCCCACGTTGCCGGCGGGGACGCTGCGCAGCCCCGCCGCGCGCAGGATGGAGTCGAGCATCTGCACGGTCGTCGTCTTGCCGTTCGTCCCGGTCACGGCGAGCCACGGGGCGGCGTGCTCGGGGTCGCGCAGGCGCCACGCGAGCTCGACCTCGCCCCACACGGGTACGCCGCGCTCGCGGGCCTGGGCGAGGAGGGGCGCCGAGGGACGCCAACCCGGGGAGGTCACGACGAGGTCGACGTCCTCGGGCAGCTCGGCGGTCGAGCCGGGCCCCAGCCGCACGTGCGCGCCCAGGATCTCCAGCAGAGTCCCCTTCTCGCCGCGCTCGCCCTCGTCGGACTCGTCGAGGGCGGTGACGTGGGCGCCCTGGTGGGTGAGGTTGTCCGCGGCCGCGAAGCCGGAGACCCCCATCCCGGCGACGACGGCGCGGATCCCCTGCCACGAGTCGAGGCGTCCCAGTGAGTCGAGGTCGGGGCTCATGCGTGCTGCCTTTCGTGCTCGGTGCGGACTGTCGGGCGGACAGCCCGCCGGACCGTGTCGTTCCCCGCGGTCACGCTCCGGCCACCCACTCGGCGTAGAAGACCCCCAGCCCGGCCATCACGCACAGCCCGGCGATGATCCAGAACCGGATCACGATGGTGACCTCTGCCCAGCCCTTCAGCTCGAAGTGGTGCTGCAGGGGTGCCATCCGGAACAGCCGCTTGCCCTTGGTGGCCTTGAAGTAGCCGACCTGGAGGATCACCGACAGGGTGATCAGGACGAACAGACCACCCACGATCAGCAGCAGCAGCTCGGTGCGGGTGAGGATCGCCAGACCCGCGAGCGCGCCGCCGAGGGAGAGCGAGCCTGTGTCGCCCATGAAGATCTTGGCGGGAGCGGCGTTCCACCAGAGGAACCCGAAGCAGGCGCCGGTGAGCGCAGCGGCCACCACGGCGAGGTCGAGGGGGTCGCGCACCTCGTAGCAGGCCGGACCCGGCACGACGGAGCAGCTCTGGTTGTTCTGCCAGATGTTGATCAGCGTGTAGGCACCGAAGACCATCGTCGACGCCCCGGTGGCGAGCCCGTCGAGGCCGTCGGTGAGGTTCACGCCGTTGCTGGCGCCGGCGATCATCAACATGATGAAGACGATCACGACCACCGTCGGCAGCGTCAGCGTGGGGAACTCACGGATGAAGGAGATGGCGTGGGACGCCGGAGTCTCCCCACGGGAGTCGGCGAACCCGTCCCACAGCGCGAACCAGCCGAACACGACGGCGACCAGGATCTGCCCCGTCATCTTGGCCTTGCTGCGCAGTCCGAGCGAGCGCTGCTTGGCGATCTTGATGTAGTCGTCGAGGAAGCCCACCGTGCCGAGGCCGACGAACAGGAAGAGCAGCAGCAGCGCCGACGACGACGGCCAGTCCTGGGTGATCAGCTTGGCGAGGAAGTAGGCGAAGACCGTGGAGAGGATCATCACCAGGCCGCCCATGGTCGGCGTGCCGCGCTTGGTGTGGTGCGTCGTCGGGCCGTCGTCGCGGATCAGCTGACCGTAGCCCTTGGCCACCAGCGCCCGGATCGCCAGGCGCGTCCCGAGGAGGGTGAAGATGAGGGAGAGACCTCCGGCCAGCAGGATCGCCCTCATCCGAGGTGCTCCTTCTCGTTGTCGTCCGCGAGCAGTGCTTCGGCAACGGTCTCCAGCGCGGCGGCGCGGGAGGCCTTGAGGAGCACGACGTCACCGGGCCGGAGGTGCTCGCGCAGCCACGCAAGCGCCTGGTCGTTGTCCGGGACGAACACCGACTCCTCGCCCCAGGAGCCTTCCAGACAGGCTCCCAGGTGCATCGGCCGGGCTTCTTCGCCGACCACGAGCAGCTGGCTGATGTCCAGGCGCACGACCAGCCTGCCGACGGAGTCGTGCTCGTCACGGCTGGACTCCCCCAGCTCGCGCATCTCCCCCAGGACGGCGACCGTCCGGGCCTCCGGGCCCTTGCCCCGGCCCACGGCGGCCAGCGCCTTGAGTGCCGCGCGCATGGAGCCGGGGTTGGCGTTGTAGGCGTCGTTGATGACGGTGACCCCGTCGGACCGCTCGTGGACCTCCATGCGCCAGCGGGAGGCCGGCGCGGCCGTCGCGAGCGCGGTGGCCACCTGCTCCAGCGGTAGCCCCAGCGCTACCGCGACGGCGGCAGCGGCGGCGGCGTTGTGGGCCTGGTGCTCACCGACCAGGGTGAGCGCGACCGAGGCCGACGCGTCCGCGGTCACCAGCTCGAAGCGAGGGCGGCCGAGCTCGTCGAGATGCAGTCCCTCGAGGCGTACGTCGGCCCCTGCCGACTCGCCGAAGGTCAGGACGCGTCCACGCGAGCGAGGGGCCATCCCCCGCACCAGGGTGTCGTCGGCGTTGAGGACCGCTGTGCCCTCGTCCGGTCAGCGCCTCGACGATCTCCCCCTTCGCCTGGGCGATGTCCTCCTGGGTCCCGAACTCGCCGATGTGGGCCTTGCCCACGTTGAGGACGAGGGAGACGTCCGGGGGCGCGATCTCGCACAGCGGCGCGAGATGGCCGATCCCTCGCGCCCCCATCTCGAGGACGAGGAACTCGGTGTCGGCGTCGGCGCGCAGCACGGTCAGCGGCAGGCCGATCTCGTTGTTGAACGACCCGGCGGTCGCGACCGTCGTGCCGGCGGAGGCGAGCACCTGGGCGAGCAGGTCCTTGGTGCTGGTCTTGCCCTGGGAACCGGTCAGCGCGACCACCCGGACGTCGGGCAGCTGCGCGAGCACGTGCTGCGCGAGCGTCGAGAGCGCCTCCATCGGGTCGGCGACGACGACGCAGGGCCCGCCGACCGGACGCGTGCCGAGGACCGCGGCGGCGCCCCCGTCGAGGGCGGCGGCGGCGAAGTCGTGTCCGTCCACGCGCTCGCCGACGAAGGCGACGAACAGTCCGCCGACAGCCGGTGAGCGGCTGTCGATGAAGGCGGGAGCCGTGACGGTCACGGGCTGCTCACCACCGGGGTCGCCGTGCACCTCGCCGCCGACGACGGCGGCGATCTCCTGCAGGGTCATGGGGATCATCGACGGGTCAGCTCCTCGAGCAGGACGTCACGGTCGTCGAAGGGATACACGGTCCCGTCGACCTCCTGGCCGGTCTCGTGGCCCTTGCCGGCGACCACGATGGTGTCGCCGGCCCCAGCGTCGGACAGGGCGAGCCGGATGGCCGCGCGGCGGTCACCGCACTCGTGGACCACGGCGCGCTCGCCCTCCGGAACCGACTCGGCTCCGGCGAGCATCGCGGAGCGGATCGCCGCCGGGTCCTCGGTGCGAGGGTTGTCGTCGGTGACGACGAGCACGTCGGCCAGCCGCGCAGCGATCTCGCCCATCACCGGGCGCTTGCCCTGGTCCCGGTCCCCACCGGCCCCCAGGACGACGACGAGGCGGCCGCTGGTCAGCGGACGGAGCGTCCGCAGCGCGGCGGCGACCGCGTCGGGCTTGTGCGCGTAGTCCACGACCGTCACGAAGTCCTGGCCCGCGTCGACACGCTCGAGGCGCCCAGGGACCCCGCCGCCCTCGGCGATCCCGCGGGCGACGGCGGCCGGATCGAACCCGGCCTCCGCCAGGGAGGCGATGGCGGCCAGGGCGTTGGCGATGTTGAAGTCCCCGGCGAGCGGGACCTCGGCCGGCACGGCTTCGCCCTCCGGAGTGCGGACGGTGAAACGGGACCCGGTCGGGGTCATCGCGACGTCCTCGACCGTCCAGTCGGCGTCCCGTCCTTCCACGGAGAACGTCCGCAGCGGGATGCGCGACTCCGTCAGCAGGCGGCGGCCGTGCTCGTCGTCGACGTTGACCAGCCCGAGGCGGGCACGCTCGGGGGTGAACAGGCCTGCCTTCGCCGAGAAGTAGTCCTCGACGTCGGCGTGGAAGTCGAGGTGGTCACGCCCCAGGTTGGTGAACACCGCGACGTCGAAGACGACGCCGTCGACGCGGCCCATCACCAGGGCGTGGCTCGAGACCTCCATGGCACAGGCTTCGACGCCCTTCTCGCGCATGACGGCGAAGAGGGCGTGCAGGTCGGGGGCCTCCGGGGTGGTCAGCGTCGTCTTGACGTCCACACCGTCGATCCGGGTGCCGACCGTGCCCACGACGGCGGCCGCGGTCCCGGACGCCTGCAGACCCGCCTCGGCCAGCCGTGTCGTCGTGGTCTTGCCCTGGGTGCCGGTGACCGCGACCAGGCGCAGGTCCCGGGCGGGCTCGCCGTACACCTGCGCTGCCAGGCTGCCCAGCAGCCGCCGGGGCTCGTCGACCACGACGAGGGGGACGTCGAGGTCGGAGCACAGGTCCGCGCCCGCCGGGTCGGTGAGGACCGCGACAGCGCCCGCCTCCACGGCCTTCCCGGCGAAGGAGGCGCCGTGCGCGCGGGCGCCGGCGAGGGCGGCGTACACGTCCCCCGGCTCCACCCGGGCAGAGCTGAGCGACAGGCCGGTCACGACGACGGAAGAGGGCTGGTCGGGCGCGACCACCCCTCGGGTCTCGACCACGTGGTCGCCGAGCCAGCCGGCGAGGGTGGAGAGGGGCGTGCGTCGCGGGTCACGGGGGCGTGTGGCGTTCACAGCCGACACGTCGGGCAGGTCTGGCACGTCGGCAGGTTACCCGCGCTCACCATTCCGCCGGGTTGTCGGGTGCCGGTGCTCCAGTCGGGGGCACGGCGTACTTGCGGAGCAGGTAGCTCATGATCTTGTGGAACGCCGGCCCGCCGACCGAGCCACCACCCCCGCCGTTCTTGGGGTCCTGGACGACCACGTAGACGAGGAAGCGCGGGTTGTCCGCGGGCGCGAACCCGGCGAACGACACGGTGAACGTCCCGTCGTAGCAGCCGCAGCCCTCACCGACACGCTGCGCCGTCCCGGTCTTGCCCGCGACCCGGTAGCCCTCGATGCCCGCAGCGGGAGCGGTCCCCTCCTCCGGGTCGGTCACCGCTTCCATCATCTCCGCGGTCAGCTTCGCGGCACGCTCGCTGATCACCCGGCGAGAGGTGCTCGTGGCGCTCCCGACGGAGGCGCCGCGGTCGGTGTCGGCCTTCCCCGAGACCAGGCTGGGCTCGACGTACACGCCGTCGTTGGCCACCGTGTTCACGGCCGCCGCCATCTGCAGCGCGTTGACCGACAGGCCTTGGCCGAACGAGATGGTGTCCTGGTTGATCTGGGACCAGTTCTTCCACGACGGCAACAGTCCCCGCGACTCCCCCGGGATGCCCACCCCGCTCCGCTGGCCCAGGCCGAACTTGGCGAGGTAGGAGTAGAGCTCCTTGCCGGTGAACTGGTCGGCCGCGAGCACCGTGCCGATGTTGGAGGACTTCGCGATCACGCCGGTCAGCGTCAGCCGAAGCTTGCCGTGCGGCCAGTAGTCGTGGATCACGCGGTCCTGGCGGTGCAGCTCGGACGGCACGGTGATCCGGGTGTCCGGGGTGACCTTCCCGGCGTCGATGAGCGACGCGGCGGTCAGCACCTTCTCCACGGAGCCGGGCTCGTACACGTCGAACAGCGAGCGCATGCCCAGGTCGCTCGAGGACGAGAGTCCCGGCTGGTTGGCGTCGAAGGTGGGGTCGTCGGCCAGGGCCAGCACCTCGCCGGTCCTGCTGTCGAGGACCACGGCGGAGCCGGACTCACCACGGGCGCCCTGCACCGCCTCGCGAAGCACGCGCTGGGTGTACCACTGCACGTCACGGTCGATGGTCAGCGTCAGGTCGGAGCCGTCCTCCGGCTCGACCACGCTGTTCTCGCCGAGGGGCAGGCGCTGGCCGCCCCCGGACTCGTAGGTCTCCGACCCGTCCTTGCCCGACAGCATGTCGTCGAAGAGCAGCTCGAAGCCCTGGAGCGGCTTCCCGTCGGCGCCCATGAACCCGAGCATGTTCGCCCCCACGTCCTTGGCGGGGTAGCTGCGCACGGGATCGCGACGCGTGTCGAGCCCCTGGTAGCCGCGCTTCTCGACCGCTGCGACCACCGCACGCGCGTCCGCGGCCGGGACCCGTCGCGCGAGGTACTGGAACTGGGTGTCCGGCTTCCGCAGTCGCTCGAGGACGTCGAAGTAGTCGACGTCGAGCCGCTCGGCGACGACCTTCGCGATCTCCTGCGCGTGGTCCGCGGTCATCGACGGGTCCGCGATCAGCATGAGCCCGTCGGCGGACTCGGCGAGCGGCTCACCGTTGCGGTCGAGGATCGACCCACGAGTAGCAGGGAGCGAGACCGTCTCCAGACCGGCTGCCTCGGCTCGCGCGGCGTACGCCTTCGCGTCGATGCCCTGGAGCTGGAACAGCCGGGCCGCGAAGACCGAGACGACCATCGCGATGAGGATGAAGCCCACGCGGAGCCGCAGGAGCGACACGCCCCGGCGTCCTCGTCCGCGCTGGCTCAAGGCGTCCTCCCCGACTCGCGCGCGCCGTTCGCCGCGTTCTGGTTCTTTGTACGCGATCCGGACGCCTCATCACGTGAGGCTCGACCGTTGCTCTGTGCCGTGTCGCGCGCGGCTGCCTCGATGCCGACCTGCGCCGGCTCCGGGAGCACCGGGGCCGGGGCGATGACGGTCCGCGGGCGCAGCGACTCCGGCTTCACCGGCGGCAGGGGGGCGATCCGCACCGCGTCCGTCTCGGCGGCCGGCGTCGGCCTGCCGAGCACCTTGCCGTCGGAGAGCCGCACGAACGCCGGGCTGCTCGCCGGCACCATGCCGAGCTGCTTCGCCCGTGCCGCGACGTGCTGCGGGTCGCGCAGCCGGTCGAGCTGCATCTTCAACGACTCCTCCTTGCCGGCGAGAACCGACGCCTGCTCCTCCATCGAGGTGGCGAGGAACGAGGACTGCTGCATGTTGGTGTTGAACAGGAGCAGGCCCACCACGCCGCTCACGAGGAGCAGCGTGACCAGGCTGACGAAGGGGACGCGCGGCGCCTTCCGGGCCCGACGGGGTACGACGGTGAGGCGGGCTTGCTCGACCACGTCCCATGCGGGGCGCGTGGCGCGGACGCGGGCCTGCGACAAAGGAGTACTCATGCTGCGGCTCCAGTGCTGGGACGGACTCGTTCGACGGCGCGAAGTCGCACCGACGCGGCTCGGGGGTTCTCGGCGATCTCTGCCTCGGCGGCCTTCTCGGCCCCGCGGGTCAGCAGTCGCAGGTCGGGCTCGTGGCCCTCGGGGACGAACGGCATGTCCGGCGGCACGTCACTGCGGGTGTGCGCGGTGAAGGCCTGCTTGACGATGCGGTCCTCCAGGGAGTGGTAGGACATGGCCGCGATCCGGCCGCCGACGTCCACCGACTCGATCGCCGCCGGGATGGCACGGCGCAGGACCGACAGCTCGTCGTTGACCTCGATGCGCAAGGCCTGGAACGTCCGCTTGGCGGGGTGGCCGCCGGTACGCCGGGCAGGCGCCGGGATCGACTCGCGGATGAGCTCCACGAGCCGGGCCGAGTTGGTGAAGGGCTCCCGCTCCCGCTCCCGCACGACCGCCTCCGCGATGCGCCGGGCGAACTTCTCCTCGCCGTAGGTCCTCAGGATCCGGGCGAGCTCCTGCGCGGAGTAGGTGTTGAGGACGTCGGCGGCCGTCTGGCCGGCGGTGTCGTTCATGCGCATGTCGAGCGGCGCGTCCTCGGCGTAGGCGAACCCGCGCTCACGGACGTCGAGCTGCATGGAGGAGACGCCGAGGTCGAACAGGATGGCGTCGGCGTGGTCGAGGCCCAGCCCCGAGAGGACCTCGGGGATCTCGTCGTAAACGGCGTGGGCGAAGTCGGTGCGGCCGGCGTACGGCGCCAGGCGTTCGGCGGCCCGCTCCAGGGCGTGGGTGTCGCGGTCGACGCCGACGAGGTGGGCTTGGGGGAAGGCCTCGAGCACAGCCTCGCTGTGGCCCCCCAGACCGAGGGTGGCGTCCACGAAGATCGTGCGCTCACGGTCGGAGCGCTCCAGGGAAGGGGCCAGAAGAGCGACGGTCCGGTCGAGAAGGACCGGAACGTGACGGGGTGTCGTCATCGGTCGTCGCCTAGCCGACCATCGACAAGAAGAGCATCAGCGCCGCCGCCAGCCCGCTCGACGCGAGCGCCGAGAAGGCGATGACGGCCATGCCGTCCCGGACCTCGTGGCGGACTCTTCTGACCGGCTGCCCGGACAGCTGTCCGGAGAAAGTGAGACTCATGCGTGGACCCCCTGGGTGAACCCTGCTGGTGGCACCGGCGACACGCCGGCGTGGTGCTCATCGGATTCGCATGGCCTGGTCCCCGTCCGCTCGTCCCTGGGAAGTTGTCGTCTGGCACCGGGGAAGGTGTGCCAGAAGACAGGGCGAGCGGGCGTGGGCCGGGCCCGGCGACTTGGCTGACCGGCGCCTCGCGGCGCGGGTGGTGGACTTGGCGCGCCGGGGCGCGCGGTGACTGGTCACATCACGCCGGGGAACACCTCCTCCGAGAGGTCGGCGAAGGCCTGCTCCTGCTCGTCGGAGTAGGCCTGCCAGGCCGCGGCGTCCCAGATCTCGATCCGGTTCATCGCGCCGATGACGATGCAGTCCTTGGACAGGGAGGCGTAGTCGCGCAGCATCGGCGGGATGGTGACCCGACCCTGCTTGTCCGGCTTCTCGTCCGAGGCGCCGGCGAAGAACATGCGGACGTAGTCACGGGCGGCCTTGTTGGTGACCGGCGCTTCCTTGAGCCGCTCGGTGAGCTTGCCGAACTCCTCCATGGACCACACATAGAGGCAGCGCTCCTGTCCCCGTGTGACCACTAGACCCTCCGACAGCTCGTCCCTGAACTTAGCCGGGAGGAAGAGTCGCCCCTTGTCGTCGAGCCGGGGCGTGTAGGTGCCGAAGAACATCGTCGGCACCTCCCCGGTTCTCCGGCCCCGGTCGACCCGGCTGGCCGGCGATCCCCTGAGGCTTCACTCTCCTCCACTGCGCTCCACGATACTCCACTACCCCCCACCTCCAACGAGAAACGCAGAAGTTGCGCGGAGTTTTGCCTTCCGGGAGAAGACGGGACGTTCAGGACACCCCCGACGGACTCCCCGGACGACTCAGAATCGGCAAACCCGCAGGTCAGAGGCCTCTGTCGGCAGCTGAACCGTTCCGCTCGACCCCGGACTCCACGCCGCGCGAAAGGCCGTCGTGAGGGCCGGTGGAGGGAAGTGGGGCGTGTGGTGGGGCTCAGTGGGGGTTCAGCGGACGGTTTCGGGCCAGGTGCGGGGTGGGTCCAGCCGGAGACCCCGCGGAGGCACCAGCGCGAGGCCGCCAGGGCGCCCGAGGAACGGAGACGCCGCCGGCCGCGCGCCCCCCTCGCCCGCACCAGTCCCGTCAGAATGCGGCGACGAACCCGACAAGGGCTCCCAACTCGGTGACAGCCCTCACAGCATGAGGTTGGATGGATGGTGTTCGGCCGCACGCAGGTCCGGACGGTCGCACCGCCGAGGGTGCTCGAACAGGGCCCAGACCACGGCCGACGGAGGGAGACAGCGTGAGCACAGCGCCCAGGACCGAGGGTGTCGTCGACGGTACGGAGGCCGCGGATCTCGACACCCTGGCACGAGTCACCGGCCGGGTGCGCGCCAGCATCGAGAAGGTCATCGAGGGGAAGCCCGAGGTCGCCCGGGCAGCGATCATCGTGCTCCTCGCCGAGGGCCACCTCCTGATCGAGGACGTCCCGGGTGTCGGCAAGACGATGTTGAGCAAGGCCCTGGCTCGTTCCATCGACTGCACCGTGCGGCGGATCCAGTTCACCCCGGACCTGCTTCCCTCGGACGTCACCGGCGTCTCGGTGTTCAACCAGGACACCCGCGCCTTCGAGTTCCGGCCGGGTGGCATCTTCGCGAACATCGTGGTCGGCGACGAGATCAACCGCGCCTCCCCCAAGACCCAGTCCGCCCTGCTGGAGTGCATGGAGGAGCGCCAGGTCACGGTCGACGGCTCGACGTACCACCTCGACCAGCCGTTCATGGTCATCGCGACCCAGAACCCCATCGAGATGGAGGGCACCTACGCCCTGCCCGAGGCACAGCGCGACCGCTTCATGGCGCGTGTCTCCATGGGCTACCCGGTCGAGGCCGCGGAGATCGCGATGCTCGACTCCCACGCCCGCAGCAACCCGCTCGACGACCTCGAGCCGGTCACCGACGCCGCCGAGATCCGCAAGCTGATCGAGATCGTCACCCAGGTCTACGTGGCCGAGTCCGTGCAGCGGTACGCCGTGGCGATCACGACCGCGACCCGGCACTCCCCCGAGCTCGTGCTGGGCGCCTCGCCCCGCGCCACCCTGCACCTGGTGCGCGCGGCCAAGGCGGCAGCAGCCATGGACGGCCGTGACTACGTCGTCCCCGACGACGTCCAGGGCCTGGCCACCCAGGTGCTCGCGCACCGCCTGCTTCCGACGGTGGAGGCCTCGATGAGCGGCCGCACCACCGAGGCGGCGCTGAACCACATCCTGGCCGGCGTGGCCATGCCCGAGAGCCACCGACGGGGATAGGAACAGCCATGCGCGAGGCCCTCGCGGCCATGACCACCCGAGGTCGCGCCTTCGTCGCCGCCGGGGTCACCGCCCTGGTGTGCGCCATCGTGCTCGGCCAGGACGATCTGCTGCGCATCGGGGCGCTCCTGGCGGTCCTGCCGGTGGTGACGGCCTTCTTCGTCGGCCGCAGCAGGTACCGCCTGGGGCTGGTCCGCTCGGTATCGCCGAGCCAGGTCACCGCCGGCAACGAGGCCCGGGTGCAGCTCGACCTCACCAACGACGGGCGGCTGCCGACCGGGCTGCTGCTCCTCGAGGACCAGGTCCCTTACATCCTGGGGACCCGGCCACGCTTCGTCGTGGACCGGATGGCCACCGGGCGCAAGCGCAGCGTCGGCTACCGGATCCGCTCCGACGTCAGGGGGAAGTACCTCATCGGGCCGCTGTCGGTGCGCGTCAGCGACCCGTTCGGGATGGTCGAGCTCCGACGGACCTTCTCCTCCACCACACCCGTCGTGGTCGTGCCCCGGGTGATTCCCCTCCCCGTGATCCCGCTATCCGGCGCGTGGACGGGGTCAGGTGACAACCGTCCGCGCGCCTTCGCCAGCGGCAGCGCCGAGGACGTCACGGTCCGGGAGTACCACCAGGGCGACGACCTGCGCCGGGTGCACTGGCGGAGCAGCGCGCGGGTCGGCGAGCTCATGGTGCGCCGCGAGGAGCAGCCTTGGCAGTCGCGCGCGACCCTGTTCCTGGACAACCGCCAGCTCGCCCACCACGGAAGGGGCGCGGCCTCCTCCTTCGAGCACGCGGTGACTGTCGCCGCCTCGATCGCGGTCCACCTCGTCCAGCGCGGCTTCACCGTGCGTCTTGTCACGGCCTCGGGCGAGGAGCCCGAGGGCTCCTGGCACGAGCGCGGCATCGGCGGCGCGACCGCACCGCTCCTCGAGTCTCTGGCCGTGGTCACCCAGGTCGAGCGTCCGGACCTCGACACCCGGTGGCTGCTCGACCCCGGGCACTCCGGCCTCCTCGTCGGCGTCGTGGGCGCCGTCCGCAACCACGACCAGGCCGCCTTCTCCCGCATGAGGCACACCGCCGCCACCGCCATGGCCGTCGCGCTCGATGTGGAGTCCTGGGGCTCCCGCGGGCAGGGCGCGGACGGCGAGGTGCGCGAGGCGCCCGGCGCGGCCCGACTGCGCAGCCAGGGCTGGCAGGCCGTCGGGGCGACCCCGCACAAGACCCTGAGCGCCGTCTGGCAGGAGCTCGGGCTGACCTCCGGCAGGGCTGCTCGGCACGGCCAGACGAACCTCTCCGTGAGGGAGTTCCTGTGAGGCGTCCCCAGCTCGACCTCCCGGCGACGTCACTGACCTCCGGGCTGGCCGCCCTGACCACCTGGATCGCGCTCTGGTCCTGGGCCGGGTTCGTGCAGAGTCCGAGCGGGTACCTCGTCCCCACTCTTGGGGCGGCGGTCCTGGTGGCTGCGACCGGGGCGCTCCTGCGCGCCTCGCGGGTTCCCGTGCTCCTCGTGCTCGCCGTCCAGCTCGTCCTGCTCGCCATCTGGCTCACCCACCGGTGGACACCCGAGGCCGCGCTCGGGGGCTGGCTGCCCACGTCGACCTCCCTCGGCGAGGTTCCCTCTGTCCTCGGCGAGAGCATGCGCGCCGCACAGAGCTACGGCGCCCCCGTAGGGGACACGGTTCCCGAGATCTTCCCGATCCTCGTCGCGACGGCCTCGCTCGTCGTGGTCCTCGTCGACTTCCTCGCCTGCGGCCTGAGGCGGGTCCCCGTGGCCGGCCTTCCCCTGCTGGCGGTCTACACGGCTCCGGTGTCGATCCTCGCCGGAGGTGTGCCCTGGTGGGTCTTCGCCGCGGGTGCCATCTCCTTCCTCGCGCTTCTGGGCGCCGACGAGGGTCGTCGCCTGACCAGCTGGGGACGCCGCGTCCCGCACAGCGGAACGATCTTCGACACCGGCGGCGGCGGCGCCGTCAGCACCGAGTCGTTGCGGTCCTCGGCCCGGCGGATCGGCCTCACCGCGACAGGTCTCGCCGTCGCGGCACCTCTGGTCATCCCGACCTTCTCGCTGAGCATCTTCGGCGGGAACGGACCCGGCGGCAACGGCAACGGGAACTCGGTGAACATCTCGAACCCGATCGTGAACCTGCGCCGTGACCTCGTCCGCGGCCAGGACATCGACCTCGTCCGGGTGGTCACCGACGACCCGGACCCGACGTACCTGCGGATCTCGGTCCTCGACGTCTTCGACGGGAACAGCTGGAAGCCCTCCGAGCGCCAGATCCCCCCGGAGCAGCGGGCGGACGGTCCGCTCCCCCGGCCGCCGGGACTCCAGCCGGGCGTTCCGCGCACCTCGGTGAGCTACGAGGTGGACATCACGGGCACGTTCGCCTCCACGTGGCTGCCGTCGCCCTACCCGGCGACGCAGGTCGACGTGCCCGGCGACTGGAGGTACGACGCCGACACCCGCGACTTCATCAGCGCCGTCGACGGCCAGACAACGGCCGGCCTCGACTACTCCCTGAGGGCCCTGAAGATCTCGCCCTCTCAGCAGCAGCTGCTCGATGCGGGCTCCCCGCCCGAGGACATCTTCACGCCGTACACAGACCTGCCGGACTCCATGCCCGATCGCGTCGGCACCCTCTCCCGCCAGGTGGCCGCCGGGCTCGGGACCCGGTTCGAGAAGGCCGTGCGACTGCAGCAGTGGTTCCGCGAGGACGGCGGCTTCGAGTACTCCCTGCAACGGGCACCGGGCAACGGCTCGGACGACCTGGTCAGCTTCCTCTCGGCCGGTCCCGACGGCCGCACGGGTTACTGCGAGCAGTTCGCGGCCGCGATGGCGGTCATGGGGAGGTCCCTAGGCATCCCCTCCCGCGTCGCAGTCGGCTTCCTCCGCCCGTCGAGGGTGGGCGACGACGAGTACGTCTACAGCTCGCACGACCTGCACGCCTGGCCCGAGATGTACTTCGACGGTGTCGGGTGGGTGCGCTTCGAACCGACGCCCAGCGACCGGGCACGTGGTGTCCCCGGCTACACCACCGGGTCTCTGAACACGCCGGAGCCGACCGACGGCCCGTCGGCGGCCACGCCCACGGCCCGTCCCGACACCCTGCCCCAGGACAGGCTGCGGGGAGATGCGGTGGCCGGAGGGGCCGGCGGTGGCGCCGGAGGCTCCGGCGGGAGCGGCCCCTGGGTCGCTGCGGGGCTGCTCGTCGTGGTCCTGCTCCTGGCGCCGCGGCTGACGCGGATCCTCGTACGCCGACGCCGCCGGGCAAGCGCGCTGAGCCCGGCCGAGGCCGCGGAGGCAGGATGGCGCGAGATTCGCGACGTCGCACTGGACCTGCGCCTGTCGTGGAGCGACACCGTCACGTTGAGGAGCGCCGCCCGGAGCCTGGCCACGGCCTTCGGCCCCACCACGAGCGAGGACCAGGCGAGTCCTCCCCTGGCCCGCGGACAGCAGCGCGGCGCCTCGGCGAACCCGGCTGCGGCGGAGGCACTCTCCCGACTGGTCCGTGACCTCGAGGTGGTGCGCTACGCCCGAACGGCCTCCGCGGGCGTCAGGCAGCCGGAGGTCGTCGCCGCCGACGTCGAGGCGTGCGTGGACGCGCTCCACGCCGGGGCGACGAAGAAGCAGAGGCGGCTGGCGGCCTGGGCACCCGCCTCACTGGTGCGCAACGCCTCCTGGCGGCCGACCCTCCGGGGACGTCCGGCTGCAGAGCCGACGCTCGCCGACGGACCGGTCGACCGGGCGACCTGACGACGCCGGGCCGCATGCGGTCACGCGGCGGCAGCGACCGGGGATCGTCCAGAGCCGTTCAGCGGTAAACGGCGAGGCGACGCGTCCGTAGGCCGTTCGGTCCCGGGAGACGGTCCCCCATCGCGGGGTGCCCGCTCAGGTCAGAAGCCGTTGGAGCCGCGCCTGCGACGCCATCGCTCCTCGAAACGAGCCATCATGGACTGCTGCTGGCCCTGCCGCTGGCGGACCTGGCGCTTCTTGGACTTCTTGCCGCCGTCGACGACGCTCAGGCCGACACCGCTCTGCGGCTCGGCCGATCCCTCGCCCGACTGCTTGGCGGGAGTGCCCTGGCTGCGCCAGTAGGTCAGCGCCAGCACCGCGGAGACCAGCATCACCACGAAGCCGATGATTCCCACCACCGTGTTGGCCATCACCGCACCGGTCATGAGTACGACGACCCCGACGACGAAGCCGCCTGCTGCGGCGAGGGAACGGCGGCGCGCATCACGACGCCGGGCGGTGCCTCGGAGGGCTGAGACGAACTTCGGGTCCTCGGCGACGAGGGCACGCTCCATCTGCTCGAGCAGACGCATTTCTTCTTCGGAGAGCGGCACGACTTCCTCCCGCTGACGGTGACCTGATTCAAGTCTAGGCAGCCATCGGATCCGACGGTAGGCGAGCACCGAAATTTCGTCCGCCGCGGAGGAGACCCCAGGAATGAGGACTTCCCCGACGATCGGGGTCACACGCCCCGCGGCCACCCCTATGCTGGGCGAACCTCCGGGCGTCACCGGAGACCGCACCGGAGGAAACGATGCTCCACGACCGCAGGAAACCACGGTTCAGACCTGCCGCATTCGCCCTGTCGATCGCGCTGGGCCTCTCCGCCTTGATCGCGGCCCCCGCGCAGGCGATCGACCTGAGCCAGCCGATGACACGGGAGCCGGTACGGCGCGGTGCTGTGGATGCCGACCAGTACCACATCGAGCACGTGTACGAGGTCCAGATCCGGCTCCGCAGACTCGGCTACCTCGCCGCCACCCCCAACGGGGTCTTCGGGCCACAGACGGAGCGGGCGGTGAAGCGCTTCCAGCGTGACCGCGGCCTCCCGGTGACCGGCAGGGTGAGGCAGAAGACCTGGACGCCCCTGATCCTGCGCAGCACGTTCGGCAAGAAGTTCCTTCCCGCGCGCTGCACCACCGCGGGCTGGCACCTCTGCTACGACCGGAAGCGGCACCAGGCGAGCCTGTACCACCGAGGGAAGCTCTACAACTCGTGGCTCGTCCGGGGCGGCGACTCCTACATGCAGACCCGTACCGGCGACTTCACGGTCCAGTGGCGATCCATCGACCACAAGAGCCGGCAGTTCGGTGGCGCACCCATGCCGTACTCCCAGTTCTTCTCCGGCGGCCAGGCACTCCACGGTTCGCGCTACATGATGAACCCGTACGAGGGTCACAGCCACGGCTGCGTGAACTTCTGGGTGGAGGACGCCCGCCAGCTGTGGAACCTCACCCACGACAAGGTCCTGCGGGTCCACGTCTTCGGCGCCTGGGACTGACTCGGGAGCTTGCCCCGCGGGGCGCCCGGGGTGTGCCGGCCGCAGGCGCGGCGTGGATCGTGCATCGCCGCCAGGGCCGCAGCTGCGCCAGGGTCAGCCGATCTCGGAGTCGGCCAGGCGCGTCCGCAGAACCATCGTGGCCCGGCTGTGCAGCTGTGACACCCGTGACTCGGTGACCCCGAGGACCCGCCCGATCTCGGAGAGCGTCAACCCCTCGAAGTAGTACAGCGCGATGATCACCTGGTCCCGCTCCGGCAGCTCCCCCACGACCCGCAGCAGCACGTCCTTGGCCTGGTCGTCCTCGATCTCCTGGGTGGCGGCCGCGGACAGGTCGTCCGCGAGCTCGAGGTCCTCCATGGTCGCGACGCTGGTGAACGCGACCTTGGCGTAGAGCTCACGCAGCGCCCGCACCGAGATGCCCAGCTCGGCGGCGATCTCGGGGTCCTCGGGGACCCTGCCCAGCCTGGCTTCGAGGACACGTTGGGCGGTCTCGATGTCGCGCACCTTGTCGCGCACCGAGCGAGGGACCCAGTCGAGCCCGCGCAGCGCATCGACCATCGCGCCGCGGATCCTCGGCACCGCAAAGGTCTGGAAGGTCAGACCCCGCTCCGGCTCGAAGCGGTCGATGGCCTCCATCAGGCCGATGATCCCGTCGGAGACGAGGTCGGCGTACTCGACGCTCTCGGGCAGGCGAGCACGCAGGCGCCCGGCGACGTACTTCACCAGGGGCGAGTACTGCAGGACCAGTCTGTTCCGCAGCTCGACGGTGGGCTCGGTCCGGTAGGAGGCCCACAGCTCGGTCACCCCGTCGCTCATCGCCGCGTCCTCGGGGGCGGGGCGCTGTCGCGCCGGAGCGCACCGATGGCACGCGCGGGGTCCTCCCGGTAGCGGGCGATCAGCTCCTCGGTCGCCTCGTCGATGCGCTGGTGCAGCGCGTTGCGGTACGACGTGAGCTGGCCTTCCGCGACACGCAGCCGCTCCACCGCAGCGGCAACCGCTTGGGGGTCGTCCGCGTCGACCTCGGCGACCCACATCTCTTCGAGCACCGGGAGGTCGGGAAGTGGCTCCGCGGTCCGGACTCGCACCAGGGCGGTGCGGGTACGACCCGCTCCCGTGTCGCCGAGGACGCGGGCGAGCGTCTCCTGGGAGAGATGCCCCTCCGTCGACGCCTCCGCCTCCAGCAGGTCGATGCGGGCGTGGACGAGGCGCCGCCAGTACGAGACGCGGTCCTCCTCGTCACCCAGCTTGCGCCGGTAGGCACGCAGCGCCGCCAAGGACAGGTCGGTCAGGCGCGGCGGGGCCTCCGACGGCTCGCTTCCGCTGCTCATCGCCGTACCTCCCCTCGCGGGCCTGCGCGGCCGACCCGCGGCCGGCTCCCGCTTGGTGTGGCGCTCGGGAGCGCCCCGCATCCCGCCGTCACAGCGGGTGAAAGAATTTCGGCTGAGCCCTCAAGTCGCCCCTCTCGCCCGCCGATCCTCTCCATGACTGCACCACAGGAGCCGCTCTCGTCACGGGGAGGGATGAGAGCGGAGCCGCAGTCGGCATCAACACCGCTCCGCAGCAGCCGTACCCCCCGGCTGCTGGGAACCCGGCACATCCCGCCCGTGTCGGTCCCCCGCAAGCCCCCGGTCCAGCCCACGGCCGGGGGCTTGCAACGACCTGGACCGGTGTCGCCCGGTGGTGTGCACCTCATCGGGTCCGGTCCCCCTCGGTCGTGCGTCGCGCACCCGAGCCCGCCGGCTCCTGCGAGGGGCCGTCGTAGGTCACGACGCCACCGTCCGAGGTGGCCTTCGCCTGGTACATCGCCATGTCGGCGAAGCGCAGCAGATCCTGGGGGGCATGCGGCGGCGAGAGGGCCACGCCGATGCTCATGCTGACCTGCCGCTCCTGGCCCTCGACGACCACCGGCTCCTTCAGCGCCTCCTGGACCCGGGAGGCCACCAGGTCCGCCGTCCTCCCGTCAGCCGCCTCGCAGATGACCGCAAACTCGTCCCCGCCGAGACGCGCGACCGTGTCGGCAGCCCGGACCGCACCAGCGAGCCTTGCAGCGACCTCGACCAGCAGCAGGTCGCCGGCTTGGTGGCCGTAGGTGTCGTTGACGGCCTTGAAGTGGTCGACGTCCAGGAAGAGCACCGCGATGCCGTCCCCCGGCGCTCGGTCCTGCCGGGCCACGGCCGTGCCGAGGCGGTCCACGAACAGGAGCCTGTTCGGCAGGCCGGTCAGCGGGTCGTGCAGCGCCTGCCGACGCAGCGACTCCTCGGCCGCCCGCTGCTCGGTCACGTCGGCCACCATCGCGAGGGAGCCGAGCACGGACCCGTCTGCCGCGGTGAGCGCGCTCGCGGAGACGTGCAGGACCCGGTCGGAGCCGTCGGGGTGGCGGTAGCGCAGGTCCGAGCGCTCGGGGCCTGCCTCCCGACGTCGTCTGGTGGCCAGTCGACGAGCTGCCTCGGCCGCCTCGGCCGGGGCGAACATCCCCTGCCCACCGAGCGCATAGACCTCGCGCATCGACAGCCCGACGATCTCGGTGAGCTTGCGGTTGACGAACAGGATGTCGCCCGAAGGCGAGACCGCGAGGATCCCCTCTTGCGCGGTCTCGGCGATGGCCGCGTAGAGCAGGCTTCCGGCGGTGTCGCCGGGGTAGGCGCCCGCTGTGTCGGCGGTGTCGCCGGTATCGCCTGCCAGCCCGCGGAAGAACACCTCCTGGCTCAGCAGGCGCCTCTCTGCCTCGTGCAGGTCGCGCAGGTCGCGTGCGAGCGCCGCGAACTCGCAGACCTGACCGTGCCGGTCGCGGACAGCCGTGACCGTGAGGTGCAGGGGGAACTCGCTGGTGTCTCGTCGTAGCGCGGTCGTCTCCCAGCTCGCCGAGCGTGCGCCCTCGCGCAGTCGTTGGAGCTCGTGGCGCGCCTGTGCCGGGTCGGCGGGGTGGACGAGCTCGGTCGCCTCCCGCCCGAGGAGCTCGGCCCGTGACCAGCCGAGCAGCTCGCAGGCCGCGTCGTTGACCTCCTTGAAACGCCCCTCGACATCGAGCAGGGCCTGGGGAAGGGGCGACTGGTCGAAGCGTGCCCGGGACCGGGCCAGGGCCTCGGTCAGCTCCCGCTCCACGCTCGTCGACGCGTCGGCCGTGGGAGGCTCCCAGGACGGATCGATGCCTGCCCCGTCCCGGCGTGCCTCCATCGGGTGTTCCCTTCCCGAGGGTGTGTCATGACCCTCCCCCTCGCAGCAGGGTAGCCGGTCGTACCGCTGCCTTGCCGAAACGCGAGGTAGCCCGGTCCACTGCCCGGTCGGCGTCGGACCAGCCGCGCTCCCGCTCGCCGAGCATGAGCTGGTGGTGCACCCGCGCTCGAGGCACGAGCCCCTCCACGCGTACGCCGACCAGCCGGATGCGGGCCCGCTGCAGCCCCAGGGCCGCGAAGAGGTCGCCCGCGGTGCGGTAGACCACCTGGGTCACGTCGGTGGCCTCGGACAGCGTCCTGGACCGGGTGATCGTGGTGAAGTCGGCGAACCGGACCCGCAACGTCACGGTGCGCCCGGCCACCTGGGCAGTGCGCATCCGGGAGGTCACCTTCGCCGAGAGACGGAGCAGCTCGCGCAGGATCACCGCGTGGTCGTCGGTGTCCCGGCCGAACGTCTCGTCCGCCCCCATGCTCTTGTCCGGCTCGTCGTGACCTCGACGGGCTGTGATCGTCCGGCGGTCCCGTCCCCAGGCCAGCTGGTGGAGCTGGCTCCCCAGCGAGGTCCCGAGAGCCCGCTGGAGGGTCGGCAACGGGGTGTGCGCCACGTCCCCGATCGTCATCAGACCCAGCCGGTGCAGCATCGCCGCGGTCTTCTCCCCCACCCCCCACAGCTCGCCGACGTCGAGAGGGTGCAGGAATGTGGTCACCTCCCCCGGAGGAACCACGCACACCCCGTCGGGCTTGGCCCGCCTGCTCGCCATCTTCGCCACCGCGACCGTGCTCGCCACCCCGACCGAGCAGGTGATCCCCTGCTCGTCGTAGATCCGGGCTCGCAGATGCTCGGCGATGTCGTAGGGGCTGCCCAGCCGGCGCGCTGCCCCGGAGACATCGAGGAACGCCTCGTCCAGCGACATCGCCTCGACCAGGGGCGTGACCTGGCGGAAGGTCTCCATCACCGAGGAGGAGACGGCGGAGACGATCTCGAAGTCCGGGGAGATCACCACTGCTTGAGGGCACAGTCGCCGAGCGCGCGTGCCGGGCATCGCCGAACGCACGCCGTACTCCCGGGCCAGGTAGTTCGCCGAGAGGACCACGCCACGGTGGCCTCCACCCACGATCACCGGCACGTCCTGCAGGTCGGGCCGGTCACGGGTTGCGACCGAGGCGTAGAAGGCGTCCATGTCGACGTGCAGGATCGGGCAGTCCCAGGACGCCGCGCCGCGGTCGCGGGGCAGGGTGCCCATCGGGGCGCTCATCGGGGCGCCCCCGGGAGGTCAGCGTCGAGTGGCGAGCACGTGCAGCTGGGTGCCGAGGGCGAGGTACTCCGGCCGGGCCGCGACGGCCTTCTCGAGCTCCACCAGGGCCGCGGCCGCACCGGGCTCCAGGTCGACCAGCGAGCTCGGCACGAGGTCGACGAAGACCCGCACCGCGTGCATGGCAGAGGCGTCGAAGCCGGCGTCGGCGAGGAGTCCCTCCACCTCGTCGGAGGTGAAACGACGGGTCGGTCCGGCTGCCAGAGGGTCGTCGAGGATGTCCCGGGCCTGCTGGAAGTGACCCGCCATCGCACGCGCCACCACCGCGGCGTTCCGCTGGTTGACGAGAAGGCTGAGCACGCCGCCAGGGCGGAGCACCCCGGCGAGGACGGACAGGGCCTCGGCCGGGTCGTCGACGAACTCCAGGACGCCGTGACAGAGCACGACATCCGCTCCACCCGCGGGGGCGAGATCAGGCAAGGAGGCGATGTCTCCCTGCCGGGCCTCGACCATGCCTCTGACGCCGCTCTCCTCCGCACGTCGTCCCACGATCGCCAGTGCGTCCGGGCTGGGGTCGATGACAGTGACCTGGTGACCGAGCTCGGCGACCCGGACAGCGAAACCACCGGTGCCTCCACCGATGTCGATGACGGAGGCAACGCCCTCACCGACACGGTCGTGAGTCGGAACCGACGCCAGCACCTCCTGCAGGGCTTCCCAGACGACGGCAGTGCGTGCTGCTCCGCGTCCGTGCGGGCGCTGTGGCGGGTGCTGTGCTGGCATGGCGCCCACCCTAGTGAGAAGACGGGGGCGCTGGTCATCCGGCACTCCCGGGACTGCGGTGCCACAGCTTGCGCGGAGCACCCTTGGCGTCCTCCCCTGCCGGCTTGATGTCGGCATAGGGCGAGAGCTTGAACCCGCTCGAGTGCACCAGCACCCGACGTCGCCCCATCCCCCCGGCAGTGCCCGTGCCCTGCTGACGCGCGGCCGGTGGGTTGCTCATGACCGGCCGGGTCGACCGGCTCTCGGCGGCTCCGGTCACCGCCGCTTCCTCGGCCGGACCGGAGACGCCGAAGCCCTCCGGGACCTGGTCCATGAACGCGCGGACGCCCGCGATGCCCTCCTCCTTCCAGATCTCGTGCAGGGCGGGCAGCTCCCAGCAGCCGGTGGCCCGCAGGGAGACCCCGCGCGGCCCGGTGCGGCGGAGGACCCCGCGGATCAGCAGCAGCCAGGAGTGGAAGACCGTCGCGGCGTAGGGCCCCTGGGCGTCTTCGAAGAAGGTGGCGTCCACGGGTCCGGTGCCATCGTCGAGGGTCACGAAGATGACCCGGCGACCGGACCGGATCGGTGGGGTCTGGGTGGCCACCTTGACCCCGGCGACCAGGAGCTCCGAGCGGCTGCGGCGCTGCAGCAGGTCGCGGGACCGGGTCACGTCGAGCCCGTCGAGCAGGGGGACGTAGAAGTCGACGACGTGGCGACTCACGTCGAGCCCGAGGATCTCCAGCTCGGCGCGCACCCTCTCGGAGTCGTTCATCTCCGGCAGACCGCTTGCCTCACCCTCGGCGGAGTCCCCCAGGTCGAGGGCGAGCTGCACCGAGGTCACCGGGGGCGGGACCCTCGTGGCCTGCGACTGGCGTGAGGCCAGCTCCCACACCCCCGTGGCCGGTGGCGGTGAGCCGGCAGGACGAGCGATGTCGGGGACGGGGAGGCGTGCGGCACGCGCTCTGCTGCTCCCCAGGCCTCTGCTCCCCAGGCCCCGTCCCCTGCTCGCCCGCTCGCTCACCCGGGTCAGCCGGTCGAGGTCGGCCACCTGCAGCAGCAGGTCGCGCCGAGTCACCTTGGCGCGCCGGCGCACCCCGGGCGACCCGCCGATCCCGTAGACCGTGTCGAACCCGCCGGCGAGCACGAGCCGCTCCGCGACGGGTCGGGAGACGCGGGCACGGTGCCAGAAGTCGGTGAGCGACTGGTACGGCCGGGCGGCGACGATCCGCCCCACCTCGGCGTCGCTGATTCCCTTGACCTCCGAGAGCGCGAGCCGGATGCCGTAGGCAGGCCCCTCGGGCAGGTCGATCCTCTCCACGACGTACTGGGACTCGGAGCTGTTGACGTCGAGGCCGAGGACGGCGACGCCGAACTGTCGGGCGTCGTCGAGGATCAGCCGCTTGGGGTACATGCCGGGGTCGTGGGTCAGCACGCCGGCGAGGAAGTGCGCCGGGTAGTGCGCCTTGAGCCAGGCGGACTGGTACGTCGGAAGCGCGAACGCGGCCGCATGGGCCTTGCAGAACCCGAACGAGGCGAACGCCTCGAGCACCCTCCAGATCTCCTCGACCAGCCGCTGGGCGTAGCCGCGTCCGAGAGCACGGGGGTAGAACCACAGCTTCGTCTGGGCCATCCCCTCCGGGTCGCCGAGGGCCCGCCGCGCCTCGTCGGCCTCGGCGAGGGTGCAGCCGGTGAACTGCGCAATCATCTCGATGACCTGCTCGTGGAAGACGACCACGCCCGAGGTCTGCTCGAGGATGGGGCGCAGGTCGTCGTGGAGGTAGTTCGGCATCGACCAGCCCTGCCGGGCGTTGAGGTAGGGCGTGATCATGTCGCTCTTGACCGGCCCGGGCCGGAACAGCGAGATGTCGGTGATGATCTCCTCGAAGGTGCTGAGCCCCGACCGGCCGACGAGCTCGCGCTGCCCGGGCGACTCGATCTGGAAGCACCCCAGCGTCTTGGCCTGGCCGATCATCGCGAAGGTCTCCGGGTCGTCGAGGGGCACCTGTGCCTCGTCGTCGACATCGATCTCCACCGCGTCGACGCGCGCGATCTCGCCGAGGGCGTGGGCCATCGCCGACTGCATCCGGATGCCGAGCACGTCGAGCTTGAGCAGGCCGAGGTCCTCGACGTCGTCCTTGTCGAACTGGCTCATCGGGAAGCCCGCGTAGCTGGCCTCCACGGGGGTCCGGTCGAGCAGGGTCGCGTCGGAGAGCAGCACGCCGCAGGGGTGGACCGCGATGTGCCGCGGCAGGCCGTCGAGCTTCTCCACGAGGCGGAACAGCAGGTCGAGCCTCTCCTCGGCCAGGCCGGAGGCACGCAGCTCGGGCAGCTCGCGGAGCGCCACCCGCGCGTCGCGGGCGCGGATGTGCGGGAACGCCTTGGCGATCGCGTCGACTTCTCCGCCCGGCATGCCCAGCGCCGCGCCCACGTCACGGACGGCGTGCCGGACGCGATAGGTGTCCATCATCGACACCGCCACGCACCGCTCGCCGCCGTAGCGGTCGAGGATCTTCTCGTACACCTCGAGGCGCCGGGCCGACTCGACGTCGATGTCGATGTCGGGCAGCGCCTGGCGCAGCGGGGAGAGGAAGCGCTCCATCAGCAGGCCGTGGCGGATCGGGTCGACCCCGGAGATGCCGAGGAGGTAGTTGACCAGGCTGCCGGCGCCGGAGCCGCGCGCCGCAGACCGCACTCCCATCTCCTTGATGAGGTCGGTGACGTCGGCGACGGTGAGGAAGTAGGAGGCGTAGCCGAGCTGCTCGATGATCTGCAGCTCGTCATCGAGGCGCTTCCAGATCCGCTGGCGGGGTGCGTTGCCGTAGCGGTCGGCGATGCCGCCCTCGCACCGGGCCCGCAGCATCGACTCGGCCTCCTCGCCGGAGGAGCCGAACTCCGGGAAGTGCACCTCGCCGAGCCCGAGGTCGGAGCGTGGGTCGACCGCGCACCGGTCCGCCACCGTCCGGGTGCGCGCGAGGAGCTCACGGGCCGCACGGCCGCTGTCGCCGAGCCCGGCGAAGCGGCAGATCTCCTCCGCCACCTCCGCCATCTCCTTGCCGGACTTCAAGAAGCCTTCGGCGTTGGCCCGGTCGACGTGGCGCACGTCGAGGGGGACGAGCCGCCGGGCGGCGTCGAGCACGTCGACGGCGGGGGCGTCCGAGCGGTCGGCGTACCGGACGGCGTTGCTGAGGACGGCGCCGAGCCGCTCGGCACGGGAGAACCCGAGCATCCGGGCAGCGTGGGGCGCAGAGCCTGGACCGTGACCGGGCAGCCGGTGCGAGACCACCTCCACCAGGAGCGAGGACCCGTCGACCACCTCGCGCCAGGGACGCAGGGCCGCCCGGGCATGGTCGTCGCGCCGCAGGGAGGCGGCTCGGCCGACCTCGGAGTCGGGGCCGAGCAGGACCAGCACGTCGGAGCAGTCGCCGAGATGCTCGCCGACGAGCTCCAGCGTGGTGACGGGGCTGCCGCGCTCCCCGGCGAGGTGGGTGGCCGAGACCAACCGGCACAAGGAGGCCCACCCCTGCTTGCTCGCGGCCAGGAAGGTAGCCCGGGGCAGCCGAGGGTCGCGGAAGCTGCCTCCCCGCACCGGGGTGCGCAGAGCCCGCCCGGGGCCTCGACCGAACGGGTCTCCGGTGGCGACCGGGGGCAGCGCGCCCGAGGGCGCCACGGCGAGGTCGACCCCGAGGATCGGTCGCACCCCGGCCTGCATGCACGCCTTGGCGAAGCGCACGGCGCCGTAGACGCCGTCCCGATCGGTCAGCGCGAGCGTGTCCATCTCGTGCTCGACCGCGCGCTCGACGAGCGCGTGGGGGTGCGAGGCGCCGTACTGGAGGGAGTATCCGGAGGCGACGTGCAGGTGGACGAACGGGTCAGGCGACACAGCTGGGCCCCGTGGTGGGGAGGTTCTCCTGGAAGGGGACGTGCCGGTCGAGGCCGAGAGACTGCTCCACGAGCCCGAGGAACCGGTCGGCGTCGCGGACGAGGTCGTCGGCCTCTCGCTCGCAGACCGCCCGCGACGAGCCTGCCTCAGCGGCCGAGCGCTTGGCGGCACCTGCGGCGAAGAAGGCTGCCCACTCGCTGAACTCTGGCGCGACCTCCGCGAGCAGGACCCAGGCGTTCTTCTGGCCACGGCCGCGGCGGGGACCGGCCGGGGTGGCCCGAGCCGCCAGCAGCGCCGCCGTCGTCCTCAGCGCGGCGACGTGGGCATGGGCGTAGCGCTGCGAGACCTCGGTGGAGGTGATCGCCTCCCGCAGCGAGAGCGCCGCCCGTTCGAGGTAGGCATGCGTCGCCGCTGGAAGGGCGAAGGGGTGAGGAACGGAGAAAGTGCTGCTCATCGTGTCTCCTTCAGTCCGCGCAGCGGGTCAGGCGCCAGCCGCCGTGAGCCCAGTCGAAGAGCAGGTCGAAGACACCTCCGCCACCGTTCTCGGCGCTGAGGCGGCCCCGGGACGCCTCGACCCGCCACACCTCGCGCTCGGTGTTCAGGTCGGTCAGCACGGCCAGCGCGGAACCGGTGGACTGCACCTGGGGAGAAGAGTCCGTGCCGAGGACCGCGCGCGCTCCCGGGGAGTCCCACCACGCCCCGGTCTCCACCCAGTGGGCGACCACGGCGTTGACCTTCCACAACCTGCCGCGCCACAAGAACTGCTCGGGCCCCTCGGACCCGTCCACCATCCCCCGGCGCACTTCCACGGGGTCGTCGTACCGCCGCATCTTCCTCACCCTCCGACCAAAGTCACCGACTGCTGCTGACTCGACCCCTGTTCGACCCCCGGTTCTGCCTGCCACCTCGAGAGGTGGCGCCGGCGGAGGTGGGGGTCGAGGTCACCCCCGCCGGCGTCTTGTTCGAACATGTGTTCGAACAAGACTCACGGTACACCGCGCTTCCGACAGGGCGTCAACTACTTCGGCAAAACCTGGGGACGGCATACTCGATGCCATGAAGAAGGCCCTCCCCCTCGTCCTCGGAGCCCTCATGTGCCTGGCCGGCGTGGTGTGGACCCTGCAGGGCCTCGGCTACGTCTCGGGAAGCCCCATGACGGGCGTCGCCTTCTGGGCGATCGTCGGGCCCGCGGTGGCCGGGTTCGGTGTGGCACTGATGATCGTGGGCCTCCGCCGCCGCGGCTGAGCGGGACCAAGGTCCTCCGGCGCTGCCGTCGTTCTCCTCTGGAGGGGCGCCGGCGCATCTCCGTACGCTCGGCACGACGGACAGGCCAACCCGGGAGGGGCGCATGGCGCGTTCCCGCAACATCCTCGAACGCTTCCGGCCCGCCGGGACCCCCGGCGCTGCCGCGAAGCCGGGTGTGCCCGCCGACCGTGTGGCGGAGCTGTCCGCCGAGCTCGAGCCGGTCCTCGCGCTCCTCGACGACGCCGTGCAGGAGGCTCGCGGGGTCCGCGCCGAGGGACGCCGACGCGCCGAGCTGGTACGCAGGCGGGCCGAGGAGCGGGCCCACGCCCTTCTCGCCCAGGCACGCCGCGACGCCGAGGCCGAGCGCTCCGCTGCCGCCGTCCGAGTGACCGAGCAGGCCGAGGCCGAAGCCGCGGCCGAGCTCGCGGCGGCGCAGCAGCAGGCCGAGGAGGTACGCCGACGGGGTGCCGAGCTGATGCCCGGCTACGTCGACCGGGTCCTCGACGCCCTGCGAGAGGAGCTCATCCCCGGTCGCCCCGAGGGTGCGTCGACGTGAGCGCCTCCTGGGTGGCGGGAACCGTGCGCGCCAAGGCACTCACCCGGCGCCGGGTGGGCGCAGCAGGCGCGCGGGCTCTCGCCACCAGCAGCGACATCGCCGAGGCGGCCGCGACGCTCTCCACCACCCCCTACGGCCACGACGCCGCCCCCGGCGCCGACCTGGCGGCGCTCCAGCACGCCGTGGGGGCGACGCTGCTCTGGCACCTCCGAGTCCTGGCCGGTTGGCTGCCCCACGAAGGTGCGGACGTGCTGCGGCTGCTGGTCGCGGGCTTCGAGGTGGCCAACCTGGACGAGCAGCTGGCGCGGCTCCGCGGCGAGGTCGTGGAACCGGCGTACCGGCTCGGTTCCCTGGAGACCGCCTGGGCCCGGCTCCAGGACGCGTCCTCGCTCGACGAGGTACGTCAGGTGCTGGGCTCCTCGACGTGGGGTGACCCGGGAAGCGCGACCCCGCGGGCGATCACGGTGGCGACCCGGCTGGCCTGGGCCGACCGCGTCGCCGCGGGAGTCCCCGAGGCTGCGGCCTGGGCGCGGGCCGACGCCGCCCTCCTCCTGCTCCGCGAGGCCAGGACCGAAGGGCCGGCCCTCGACGAGACCCTCAGGCTGCGCGCCTCGTCGGTCCTCGGCGCGGGCTTCGTCGCTGCACTGTCGGGAGGATCCGACCCGGGCCGTCTCACCGCCTCGCTCCCCTCGGACACCCGGTGGGCACTCGCCGGGGTGCGAGCACCGGAGGACCTGTGGCACGCCGAGGCCGCGTGGCACGGGCGCGTCGAGCGCGACGGCTTCGCACTCCTGCACCGGTCCGGCTTCGGCCGGGCGCCCGTTGTCGGAGCGGCCGCGGTCCTGGCCGTCGACGCCTGGCGGGTGCGGGCGGCGCTCGAGACGGCTGCCCGCGGCGGGGCGGGAGCTGCCCTGGAGGCCTTCGATGCCGTGGCGTGAGGCGGTCGAGCCGGTCCGCATGCAGCGGGTGGCGCTGGTCGCCCCCACCGCCGCGATGCGCGACATGCTGGTGCGGGTCGCCGACCGAGGGACTGTCGAGGTCGACCTGGGTGGTCCCGCGGCACCCGTGGCGGCACCAGGCACCGCAGCGGCCCGCCTCCGGCGGATCCAGACGGAGGCACCCGACCCCCGCCTGTCCGGGAGGACACCGGACCTCGACCTTCTCGAGAGGGTGGGCCGCGTGGACCTGATCGCCGGTGAGGCCGAGCTCGAGGCGGCCCTGGCTGCTTCGGTGGCGCGCGAGGAGGTCACGGCGGTCGCGGGCTGGACCCCCGCCACCTCCGTGGGCGACCTCGCCGAACAGCTGTCCACCGTCGGTGGTGCGGTCGTCCCGCTGGCACCGCCCCGCGGCCTCGACCCGCCCACGCTGCTGCGCGCCGGGACGGGCGTACGTCGGTCGCTCTCCCCCCTCGTCGAGACCTACGCGACCGTGCCCTACGCCGACGTCGACCCCACGCTGCTGGCCGGGCTCGCCTACGTCGTCATGTTCGGCATGATGTTCGGCGACGTGGGGCACGGCGCCCTCGTCGTCCTGCTGGGCCTGTTGATGCGCGCAGGGCGGCCGGCTGTCCTTGCGAGGTTCCGGAAGGTGTGGCCCTTCGTCGTGGGGTCTGGTGTCTCCGCGATGGTCTTCGGCCTGCTGTACGGGGAGTTCTTCGGCCCGACCGGTGTCGTCCCAGTGCTCTGGCTGGCCCCGCTCGAGGAGCCGGTGACCCTGCTCGGGGCCGCGCTCGGCGTGGGGGCGGTGCTGCTGGCCGGGGCCTACGTCCTGGGCACCGTGAACCGCTGGCGCGAGGGCGGGTGGCCGCTGGCCCTCAGCGCACCGTCGGGCATCGCGGGGGCGGCCCTCTTCGCGGGTCTCGGCCTCGTGGTGCTCGGGGCCGTGAGCGGCCTGGCGTGGGTCGTGACGGTCGGGGTGCTCGTCGCGAGCGCCGGGCTGGCCCTCGCCTTCCTCGGGTTCCTGGCCGCTGCCCCCGGCGAGGCGGTGGGTGGTCTGGGCGGTCGCATCGCACAGGCGTCGGTCGAGGTCTTCGACTCGGTGATCCGCCTCGGCACCAACCTGGCGTCGTTCGCCCGGCTGGCCGCCTTCGGCCTGACCCACGCGGCCCTGGGGCTCGTCGTGTGGGAGGGGACCATCGCGCTGTGGGAGCGCGGCGGGCTCTGGTTCGTGGCCGCCGCCGCGGTCTTCGTCGTCGGCAACGTGCTGGCCTTCGGCTTGGAGGCCTTGGTCGCGGGCGTGCAGGCGCTCCGGCTGGAGTACTACGAGCTCTTCTCCCGGGTGTTCGCCTCCGAGGGCCGTCCGTTCCGCCCTTGGCACGTGCCCCTCGACCCGACGTACGACCCGAGGGCACCGGTGGCGGCCGGCTCCCCTGACCGCGGGAGGTTGTCATGAACATCTGGCTGGTCGCTCTGCCCGTAGTGCTGGTGGCCGTTGCGGCGACCCTCCTGCTGCTGCGCCGCAGAGGCAAGGGCGCACTCGCCGTGCTGGTGGGTCTCGACGTGGTCCTGCTGGGCGCTGCCCTGGTCGTGCTCGTCCTGGCGCTGGCCGGCGGGTCCGCGCAGGCGGGGGTGGCCACGGCGGCTCCCGTTGCGCAGGAGGCGGCGACGTCGTCCTCGTCCTGGGCGGCGCTTCTCGGTGCCGCGATCGCGGTCGCGGGTTCGTCCATCGGCGCCGCCATCGCGGTCGCCTACACCGGCGCCGCTGCACTGGCCGCGATGAGCGAGCGCCCGGAGCTGTTCGGCCGCGCGATGGTGATCGTGGGGCTGGCCGAGGGCATCGCGATCTACGGGCTGATCGTGGCGATCATCCTCATCGGACGGGCGTGACCGGTCATGGCCCGGGTCGTTGCGCTGGGTGAGCGGGTCGTCGTGGCCGGCTACGCGCTGGCCGGGGCGGTCGTGCTCCCCGCCGAGAGCGACCCCGAGGTGCGGGCTGCCTGGGAGAGCCTCCCCGAGGACGTGGGGGTGGTCGTCCTGACCGCCGCCGCCGCCCGGTGCCTGGGCGAGACGGTCGCGGCAACGTCGTACCCGCTGACGGTGGTGATCCCGCCGTGACCGCCACCCTGCCGACCGCCGATCCCCTCGCCCCGGTCCGCGACGCGCTGCTGCAGCGTGCGCGCGACGAGGTGGCCGCCCTCGTGGGCAGCGCCGAGGCAGACGCGGACGCGACCCTCACCAAAGCCCGGCAGGAGGCCGACGACCTGCGGGCACAGGCCCGCGCCCAGGGCGAGGCCGACGCGGAGGCGGTCCTGGTCTCGGCGCGCACCCGGGCCCGCCGCCAGGCCCGGTCCGCAGTGCTCGCCGCGCAGCGCGACCTGTACGACGCCCTCCGGCGGGGGGTCCACCGGGCCGCGAGCGACCTGAGGCACGACCCCGGCTACGACACGCTGAGAGACCGCCTGGAGCAGCGTGCACGCGAGGTCCTGGGACCCGAGGCGGAGGTGTCCGAGCCTGCCGACGGCGGGGTCGTCGCGCAGGCGGGCGGGCGTCGCTTCGTGTGCACGCTTGCCGACCTCGCGGACGCTGCCCTGGCCGCCGTCGACGTCGAGGGGCTCTGGTCGTCGTGAGCGCCAGGGTCGTTCGGGTCTCGGGTTCGCTGGTCGAGGTGGACCAGCTGCCGGAGGTCGCCATGTCCGAGGTCGTGGAGCTCGGCGAGCACCGGCTGTCCGGGGAGATCGTCGCCCTCACGGGGCGGCACGCGACCGTGCAGGCCTACGAGTACACCGGCGGGCTGGCTCCGGGAGCCGAGGTGGCGCCCCAGGGGATCCCGCTGTCGGCCCGTCTGGGCCCCTGGCTGCTCGGAGGGGTCTTCGACGGTCTCCTGCGCCCGCTCGGCGACGCCGGGACCTGGCTCGAGCCCGGGAGCTCGGCGACCGACGACACGTCGCAGCACTGGCAGTTCAGCCCGTCGACCACCACCGGCACCGTGCTCTCCGAGGGGGACGAGGTCGGGGTGGTTCCCGGTCCCCTTCCGTTCCGCGTCCTCGTGCCGCCCGGGGTCTCCGGAAGCGTCGAGCACGTCGCGGAGGCCGGGGAGTACGACGCCGAGGCGGTCCTCGCCACCGTCGCGGGGCACGACATACGCCTGGCGAGCACGTGGCCGGTCCGCCACGGCCGGCCCTACCGCGACCGGCTCACCGACGCCGAAGCGCTGCACACGGGCCAGCGGGTCCTGGACCTGCTCTACCCGGTCGCACGTGGGAGCAGCGCCGCCGTCCCCGGTGGGTTCGGCACGGGCAAGACGGTGCTGCTCCAGCAGGTCGCGAAGTGGTGCGACGCCGACGTGATCGTCTTCGTGGGCTGCGGCGAGCGCGGCAACGAGATGGCCGACGTCGTCGCCGACCTGCAGGAGCTGGAGGACCCCCGGACGGGCGACCGGCTCTCCCGGCGCACGGTCACCATCGCCAACACCTCGAACATGCCGATGATGGCGCGCGAGGCGAGCATCTACACCGGCGTGACGGTGGCGGAGCTCTTCCGGGACATGGGCTACCACGTCGTGGTGATCGCGGACTCGACCTCGCGCTGGGCAGAGGCGCTCCGCGAGTTCGCGTCCCGGACGGGTGAGCTCCCGGCCGAGGAGGGCTATCCGGCGGGTCTCGCCTCCGCGCTCGCGGCCTTCTACGAGCGCGCGGGTGCCGTCGAGACGCTCGGCGGCAGGCAGGGGTCGGTGACCCTCGTCGGCGCGGTCTCCCCCGCCGGCGGGGACATGACCGAGCCGGTCACCGCGCACACCGAGCGGTTCGTGCGGTGCATGTGGATGCTGGACCGCGACCTCGCCTACGCCCGCCACTACCCCGCGGTGGCGTGGTCGGGATCCTTCTCGCGGGACGCCGGGGCGCTCGGCGTCTGGCATGCCCGGGAGGGCGACCCTGCCTGGGCACGACGCCGCAGCCGGGTGATCGCGCTGCTCGCCGACGCCGACCGTCTCCTCGCCCTCGCCGAGCTCGTGGGCGCCGGGGCGATGCCAGGATCGGAGCGCGTGACCATGCTCGCCGGACGGCTGCTGCGCGAGGGGGTGCTGCAGCAGAGCGCCTTGAGCGCGAACGACGCCTTCTGCTCGGCCTCCAAGGCCGCGGCCCTCGTCGACGCCGTCCTCACCGTCGTCGACCGCTGCCGGACCCTGGTCGACGCGGGCATCCCGGCGGCGAGCATCGAGGAGCTCGACTTCGGCCCCGTCCTGCGGGCCCGCGACGAGGCCGGACCCGACGACGCCGAGCAAGTGCGCGCCGCCGGGGACGAGATGCTGGCCCGCCTCGAGGCGCTGACATGACCGTCCCCGTCGACCTCACGAGCAGGCTCTCCTCCGCCGGCTCGGTGGAGTACTCCGACGTGAGCCGGATGCGCGGGCCGCTCCTCGTCGTACGCGGGGTCGCCGGGGTCGGGTGGGACGAGTCGGCGGTCGTCCGGCTCGACGACGGCGAGACCCGCCACGGGCTCGTCCTCGAGGTCGACCACGACCTGGCCGTCGTGGAGGTGCTCGAGGGCACCGACCGGATGAGCCCCGCCGGCACCCGCCTCACCTTCGCCGGGGAGACCCTGCACATCCCGGTGGGGCCCGGATGGCTGGGCAGGGTCTGCAACGGCCGCGGTGAGCCCGTCGACGGTGGACCGCCGGTGCTCGGCAGACGGCGCGCCGCCGTCTCCGGCGCACCGCTCAACCCGACGCGGCGGGAGCCTCCCGCGGAGCCCGTCCTCACCGGCGTCTCCGCGATCGACGCACTGACCACGCTCGTGCGGGGGCAGAAGCTGCCCGTGTTCTCCGTGGCGGGCCTGCCGCACCTCGAGCTGGCCACGCAGATCGCCGCCCAGGCCACCGTCGGGGACGCGCCCTTCAGCGTCGTGTTCGCGGGCATGGGACTGACCCACCCGGATGCGGCGATGGTCCGCGACGTCCTGGACGAGCGGGCGGCCGCGGGCGAGCTTGCCCTGTTCGTGAACACCGCCGACGACCCGGTCGTCGAGCGCGTCCTGACACCCCGGCTCGCCCTCACCGTCGCCGAGCACCTGGCCTTCGACCAGGGCCGGCACGTCCTGGTCGTGATGGCCGACATGACCGCGTACGCCGAGGCGCTGCGAGAGGTCTCGGCCGCACGCGGCGAGATGCCCTCCCGTGGTGCCTACCCCGGCTATCTCTACAGCGACCTGGCGTCGCTGTACGAGCGTTGCGGACGGGTCCGGGGCCTGCCGGGCTCGGTGACCATCGTCCCCGTGCTGACCATGCCCGCCGGGGACATCACGCACCCGGTGCCCGACCTGACGGGCTACATCACCGAGGGGCAGATCGTGCTCTCCCCGGACCTGCACGCGGACGGGGTCTACCCGCCCGTGGACGCCCTCGGTTCGCTCTCGCGGCTCATGCGCAAAGGCGCCGGACCCGGACGCACCCGTGAGGACCACCTGGACCTGGCGGCCCAGGTCCTCGCCTCGCTCTCGCGTGCCCGGCACGCCCGGGAGCTGGCCGACCTCGTCGGGGAGGAGGCGCTGAGCGCGACAGATCTTTCCTACCTCGACTTCGCCCGGGCCGTCGAGCACCGCCTGCTCGACCAGCGCGGCGACCAGGGGCGCACCCTCGAGGAGACACTGGACCGTGCCTGGGAGGCCCTCGGCGTCCTCCCCCGTCGCGAGCTGACGATGATGCCCGCCGCACTCGTCGCGGCCCGCTACCGGCCCACGAAGGAGGAGCGCCGATGAGGCAGGTTGCGGGTCTGCGGCGCATCCCGCCCGGGCGGGCAGGCCGCCTCTGGCTGAGGCACCGGCTCGCCGTGGCGCACCGTGGCGCCGAGCTCCTCGACCAGAAGCTGCGCATCCTCAATGCCGAGCACCAGCGTCTCGCCCTCCGGGTCGAGCGCACCGGGCGTGGGTGGCGGGCAGCCAGCCGCAAGGCCGAGACCTGGCACCTGCGAGCCGTGCTCGCCGGCGGGGAGCGTGCCGTCCGTCTCGCCCACGACGGGGAGGCGGCCCAGGTCGAGGTCGTCTGGGCACAGTCGATGGGTGTGCGCTACCCCTCCGACTCCACCTGCGTCGTACCCGAGCGCGACCCGTCCGCGGCGGCAATGGGCAACGCCGCCCTGGTGCGGGCAGCCGACGCCTACCGCGAGGCGTTGGCGGCCGCGGTGCAGCACGCCGTCGCCGAGGCCGCGGTCCGGGTCATGGAGACCGAGGAGGCCGCGACCCGGCGCCGGCTGCGCGCGATCCGCAACCGCTGGCTGCCGCGGCTCGAGGAGGCCCTCGCCCGGACCGAGCTGGCCATGGAGGAGAGCGCGCACGCCGAGGGCGTCCGACTGCGCTGGGCCACCGGCTGGAGCCCGCTGCACCCAGCGAACGACACCGAAGGGAGGACGCGATGACCCCCTGGACCGTGCACCGGATCGTCGTCGCCGTCGACGACTCCCCCGCCGCCATGGCCGCCGTACGGACGGCGCTCGCCATCGCCGGCCGCACCGGCGCCCGCGTCCGCTTCGTGCACGTCCTCGCCGACGGCGAGCTGGTCCGCGCGCTCACCGGTGGCCGTCCCGAGGCGCCGCTGCGCGAGCGCCGCAGCCGCGCCTCGAGCTCGCTGCTGGAGCACGTCGTCCGCCTCGCCCGCGGGGAGGGGGTCGAGGCCGACGGGGTCAGCCTCGAGGGGGAGCCCGCCCAGCAGATCCTGGCTCACGCCGCGGCCTGGCCGGCTGACCTCCTCGTCATCGGTCGCTCCGACGTACGCGCAACCGGGCGGCCGTACGTCGGAACCGTCACCCGGCACGTCCTGGAGTTCGCCGATGACCCGGTGCTGGTCGTGCCACGTCCCGAGTGACCTGGCTACAGTCAGCGGGCATGACCTCCCCACCCCCCGAGCACCAGTCGATCAGCAGGTTCCGCGAGGAGCTCGCGCGCCGCGGCGGCAGCGGCCGCATCGTCGTGCTCCCCGACTCCGTGCACACCGCCCCTCTGGCTGCCGAGGCGCTCGGCTGCGAGGTCGGCGCCATCGCCAACAGCCTTCTCTTCGACGCCGACGGCTCCCCAGTGCTCATCCTCACCTCGGGAGCGCACCGCGTGGACACCAAGAAGGTCGCCGCGGAGCTGGGCCTCCCGAAGCTGGGTCGGGCCGCTCCCGGCTTCGTGCGCGAGCACACGGGCCAGGTGATCGGAGGTGTCTCCCCTGTCGACCACCCCGCACCGATCCCGACCTACATCGACCCCTGGCTGGAGAAGTACGACGTGGTGTGGGCCGCCGCGGGACACCCGTCGGCGGTGTTCAGCACCTCCTACCCCGAGCTGATCGCCCTCACGGGGGCGACGCCGTTGGAGGTCGGCTGATGGAGATCTGGGTCAACCCTGCCTGCTCGAAGTGCCAGGCGGCGACGGCGTACCTCGACGACGCTGGGGTCGACTACACGGTCCGCCGGTATCTCGACGAACCGCCGACCCTCGAGGAGCTGGCCGAGGTGCTCGACCGGCTCGGGCTCGAGCCGTGGGACGTCGCGCGGACGGGCGAGGCCGTCGCCGCGGAGATCGGACTGGGAGACCTGCCGCGCTCGCCCGACCATCGCGACCGGTGGCTCCGCGCGCTCGTGACGCACCCCGTCCTGATCCAGCGGCCGATCATCACCGCGGACGACGGGACCGCCGTCGTGGGCCGTGACCGCGACTCCCTGCGGAGCGTGGTCGACACCCAGGACGTGGGCGGTCGCCCGGCAACAGGAGACGACCGAATCGCAACCCGGGAGTAGACCGCGACCCGATCCGGGCGTGTCCCGCGTCGTCAAACATCGGTCTGTACCTGTTTCGCCCGGACCCTTGCCCCTCGCGGCCGGTGGGTAGACGTGTGCTCATGCGTCCTCAGAGCCCCAGCGTCTCGCGGACGCCTGCCCCGCCCGCCGGCAGGCCCGTCAGCAGCCCCGTCGGGTCGACCGTCGGCGAAGTCACCGAACGCCTGACCGGGCACACGCGGGAGATCCTTCACGAGGTCAAGCCCAGGATGCGCGGCATGCTCCACGTCGCCGGGGCACCGCTGACTCTCATCGCCGGGACGGTCCTGCTCCTCCACTCGCCGAGCTCCCCGGTCCGGTGGGCGCTGGCATGCTTCGTGGCGTCCGCCGTGGTGCTCTTCACGGTCTCCGGGCTCTACCACAGCCGCAGGTGGTCGGCCCGGACCAAGGATCGGCTGCGCCGGTTCGACCACGCGAACATCTTCGTGCACATCGCGGGCACCTACACCGCCTTCTCGGTGCTTCTCCTCCAGCGCGAGCGCGCCGAGGCCCTGCTGGCACTCGTGTGGCTGGCCGCCGCACTCGGCGTCGCGTTCCGGGTCGTGTGGATCGACGCGCCGAGGTGGCTGCACACACCCGCCTACGCGGTCGTCGCCTGCGCGGCGGTCCTGTTCTACTCCGACTTCGCCGAGCAGGCCGGCCGCCCCGCGCTCACCCTGATGCTCGTGGGCGGCGCGCTCTACCTCTTCGGGGCGCTCGTGTACGGCGTGCAGCGCCCCAACCCCTTCCCACGCTGGTTCGGCTTCCACGAGGTGTTCCACGCCTTCACCGTCCTGGCGTTCGCGACGCACTTCGTCGGCATCTCCGTCGCCACGCACGCTCTCGCCTGAGGACACGCCACGACGGACGTGAAAAAGCGCTCGCGGGTCCCGACCGGCGACTCCTAGCCTTTCGCCATGGACCTCAGCGACCCGGCCGAGCGCGAGCGCCGGCGCACCCACCTCGCCGGGCTGTTCGCCGGCCGCAAGGTGGTGTGCGGACTCGGGCCGCTGGCCGCGATGAACGACCTCGTCGCCCTGCTGGCCCGGTGCGGCGCACAGAAGCCGCTGCTGCTCTACACGGAGCGCGGCGCCGGACCGGTCCCCGGCGACGAACAGGCGAACCTCGTGCGGGTCGCGATCCCGAGCTACCCCACGATGACCGAGGAGCTGCGCGACCACGACGGGCAGCTCCGCGACCTCTCCGCCCCGGTTCGCGAGGCGCTCGACGGCTACGACCCGGAGCGCGAGGCCGTGTGGGCGGTCGGGCCGTTCGTGTCCGCGGAACCGATCGAGGAGCGAGCCGTCGTCGGCGGGCGACCCGCCGCCTGGTCCTCGCTGGAGGACAAGATGGTCGTCGACGAGATCTGGGACGCCGTGGGGTTCCCGCGCAGCGACCGCTGTCTCGTCGAGGTGTCCGCCCCCGAGGACATCGAGCGCGCCTCCCGCGACCTCGACCTCGGCGCCGGGGTGGTGTGGGTCGGCGACGCGCGTGACGGGTTCAACGGCGGCGGCGAGTTCACGCGGTGGGTCGTCACCCCCGAGGACAGGGCGGAGGCACTGCGCTTCTTCAGGACCCGCTGCGACCGGATCCGGGTCATGCCGTTCCTGGACGGGGTGCCCTGCAGCATCCACGGCATCGTCATGCCTGACGGCACCGCGGCCTTCCGCCCCGTCGAGCTGGCGATCCTGCGTGGCCAGGGCCGCCGCTTCGTGTACGGCGGACAGGGGACGACCTGGGACCCGCCCGAGGAGGACCGGGCCTGGATGCGGGAGCTGGTCCGACGTACCGGCGCGCTGCTCGACGAGCGGGTCGGCTACCGCGGCGGATTCGGCATCGACGGCGTGCTCACAGCCAGGGGCTTCCGCCCGACCGAGCTGAACCCTCGGTTCTCCGGCGGGCTGACCACGCTGGCCAAGGGCGTCGACGTCCACCTCTTCCAGCTGCTCCAGCTGAACCTCGTCGCCGGCCGCGACCCAGGCGTGGCAGCCGACGAGCTCGAGGCGTGGGCACTCCCTGCGATGGACGCCGCACGAGTCGCCCTGGCGAAGGCCGTGTCGGAGCGTCGACTCGTCGAGGAGCCGCTGGAGCTGGCGGTCTCGTGGGACGGGCGACGGCTGCACCGCGACGAGCAGGGCACGATGACCCTGATCGCGGGGCCGACAGCGTCCGGCACCTTCGTCGGGATCCGGGCGACCGACGCCCTCCGGCCGGGCGAGCGGATCGGCCCGCTCAACGCCGCGCTGGTGACCTTCCTCGACGAGGAGCTCGGCGCCGGCTTCGGCCGGGTGACGCCGTCGCCCGACGTACGCACGCCACAGCCCGAGCAGGACGGGCACGACGACCGCGACGTCGGCGACGACCTCGCCGAGGCCGACCTGACGACGCGGTAGCCGGCAGCACGTGCGGAAGCCTGGTCAGCCACTCCCCTGCTCGGGCCGTAGGCTCTCGCCCCATGGCGCGTGTGGTGGTGGTCGGCGGCGGACTCGGCGGGTGCGCGAGCGCCGCACGGCTGGCCAAGCTCGGCCACGACGTCACGCTCCTCGAACGCCTCGACCACGTCGGCGGCGCCGTCGGGTACGTCGAGCAGGACGGCTACCGCTGGGACGCCGGACCCACGAGCACCGCCCTCCCGGCCGTCCTGCGCGACCTGTTCCGCAAGTCCGGCCGCCCGCTCGAGCGTGAGCTCGAGCTGGTGCCGCTCGACCCCGTGCGCGAGCACCGGTTCGAGGACGGGTCCGTGCTCGACCTCCCGTCCGGCAGCCGCGCCGCCCAGCACGACGCGATCGAAAGCGCCCTCGGCGACGGCGTCGGTGACGCCTGGCTCGACTACACCCACGGGTTCGCCGACATATGGGACCTGCTCCGGCGGGAGTACCTCGAGCGCCTCTGGTCCCCCGACCACGCCAGCCCGGAGGCGAGAGCCGTGCTCTCCGCGCGGACGACCCTGCACAAGGCGGTCACCAAGGCGCTCGAGGACAAGCGGCTGCGCGAGCTCGCCTGGCACCCGGCCGTCATGGACGGGCACGCCCCACGGGACGTTCCGGCCTGGATGGGCATGACCTCCTACGTCGAGCAGAACTTCGGCGTCTGGACGGTGCCGGGAGGCATGGGTGCGCTGGCTGCGGCGCTGACCAAGCGGCTCGGTGAGCGCCGCGTCGACGTCCGCCTCGGCACGACGGCCCGCGACGTCGTCGTGAGGGACGGCCGCGCCGTCGCCGTGGAGACCGACGACGGGCCCGTCGAGGCCGACGTGGTCGTGTCCGCGATCGACCCGCGCCGGCTCCCCCTGCTCGAGCCGATGGTCCGGCGCACGATGCCCGCGATCCCTCCTGTGGTGACCCACCTGGGCCTGCACGGGGATGTGCCCGACCTGCCGCACGAGGTGGTGCTCCACGGCGATCCGCTCCTCGTCGTACGCACAGGCGGGCAGGCGCCGGAGGGTGGCGCCGCGTGGACCCTGCTCGGGCGCGGGCGGCTCGCCGAGGACATGGTCACCGCGCTCGCCCGCAAGGGCATCGACGTCCGCGACGCGATCGAGGTCCGGGTCGACCGGTCGCCCAAGGAGATGGTCACGCACTGGGGCGGTTCGCCGTACGGCGTGCTGTGGCAGGGCCGGGCTACCGTCGAGCGCCGGCCGGGCACGACCACGCCGTGGCCGAACGTCTTCTGCGCGGGCGCGTACGCCACCCCCGGTGCCGGAGTGCCGTTCGTGGGCCTGGGGGCGGCTCTCGTGGCGCAGGCCGTCGGGAAGGCCTGACCCGGCCGGTCAGCCCGGGACGGCCGTGCGGAGGTTGGCGTAGATCTCGCGGGTCGCCTTGGACCTGTTGAGCGTGTAGAAGTGCAGCCCGGGCGCACCTCCTGCGAGCAGGGTGTCGCAGAGCTCTGTGGCGATCTGGATCCCCTCGCTGCGCACAGCGGCGGTGTCGTCACCGTGACGCGCGACGCGCTCGACGACCTCCTGGGGCAGCTCGGCTCCGGAGAGCTCGGTCATCCGGCGGATCTGGGCGAGGTTCGTGATCGGCATGATGCCGGGGATCACCGGGATGTCGACGCCGAGCGCGTGGACGCGGTCGATGAGACGGAAGTAGTCGTCGGCACGGAAGAACAGCTGCGTGATCGCGAACTCGGCGCCTGCCCTCGCCTTGGCGGCCAGCACCTGGGCGTCGGTGTCGAGGGACCGGGCCGAAGGATGCCCCTCGGGGAACGCTGCCACCCCGACGCAGAAGTCACCGAGCTCTCGGACCATCTCGACCAGCTCGACCGCGTAGCGCATCCCCTCCGGGTGCTGGACGTACGGCGCGGTCGGCCCCTCGGCCGGGTCGCCCCGCAGCGCGAGCACGTTGCGGACGCCGGCGTCGGCGTAGGAGCCGATGACCGTGCGCAGCTCGTCACGCGAATGGCCGACACAGGTCAAGTGGGCCAGTGGCGTCATCGAGGTGTCGGCGGCGATCTGGTGGGTCACCCGCACGGTGCGGTCACGCGTCGAGCCGCCCGCGCCGTACGTCACCGACACGAACGTCGGGTGCAGCGCCTCGAGCTCGCGCAGCGCCTTCCACAGCTGCCGCTCGCCCGCCTCGTCCTTGGGAGGGAAGAACTCGAAGGAGAAGGACTTCTCGCCGGCGTCGATGAGGTCCCGGACGGTGCGGGCACCGCCGGGCATGCGCGAGGGAAGTCCAAGAGCCATGGGCCCAGGATAGGTGGGTGGAGGGGTTCGCACCGGGACTGTCCAAAGTAGGCTCACCGACCGTGACCTCAGCTGATCGCTCTCCCTTCGCACCGTGGGACGCGACCCCCTTGCGGGCCGCGGTCCAGACGACGCTCGACGACTTCGTCGACGCCCAGGCGCAACGTCTCGCCGACCTCGGCGGCGACGCCGGCCGGCTGGTCGCAGCGGCTCGGGAGGCCGTCTCCGGGGGCAAGCGCTTCCGCGCCGCGTTCTGCTACTGGGGCTTCCGCGCCGTCCGGGACGAGGGGTACGACGAGCAGCAGCTCGTGCGGGCAGCCTCGGCGCTCGAGCTGCTGCACGCCAGCGCACTCGTCCACGACGACTACATGGACGCCTCCGACACCCGCCGTGGCCGCCCCGCGACCCACCGGGCGTTCGAGCGGCAGCACCGCGAGGCGGGCTGGGGCGGCGACCCGGAGCAGTACGGCGCAGCGGGAGCCATCCTGCTGGGAGACCTGCTGCTGTCGTGGTCGGACGAGCTGCTGCGCACCAGCGGCTTCGCCCCCGACCGGATCTTCGATGCGCTCGGCTACCTCGACACCACGCGCGGCGAGGTGATCACCGGCCAGTTCCTCGACGTCTCGGTGCAGGCCCGGCGTGCCTCGGACGTGGCGGCGGCGATGACGGTGCTGCGCTACAAGTCGGCGAAGTACTCCGTCGAGCGACCCCTGCACATCGGCGCCGCGCTCGCGGGCGCACGCCCGGAGATGTTCGAGGCGCTCAGCGGGTTCGGCCTGCCGCTCGGTGAGGCCTTCCAGCTGCGCGACGACCTGCTCGGCGTCTTCGGCGACCCGGCCGTGACGGGCAAGCCCGCGGGCGACGACCTCGTGGAGGGCAAGCGCACCGTCCTGGTCGCCCTCGCGCTCGAGCACGCGTCGACCGAGGACGCTCGCCACCTCGACCGCCGCCTGGGCACCGCCTTGGACGCGGACGAGGTGGACGTCCTCCGGGAGATCATCGAGTCCTCCGGAGCGCACCGTCGCGTGGAGAAGATGATCGACGACCTGACCTCACGCTGCCTGGAGGTCCTCGGCGCCGCACCGGTCACCGAGTCGGCGCGTGGCGTGCTGCGCCAGCTCGCCGACGCGGCCACGCAGCGGACGGTCTGACTCTTCTGCCCCACCCGGGGGGAGCCCCGGGTCGGGCACGAAAAAGCCGCACCGACCTCGGTCAGTGCGGCCCGTCCGGGAGGTCCCGGACGTCGATGGCGGGGCCCTCCCCCCGCAGGAGCACCGCGCACTTGTCGCAGCTGCTGTCGTGCGAACGGCCTCCCAGTGCGTCGATCGCGGATCGGAACGACCCTTCGTCCTTCCGGGCCAGGGGGCTCCAGCCGTCCCACAGCACCACCATGCCCCGGTGTCCCTGGGCGTCCACGTCGTGCAGGCGCTCGCGCAGCACGTCGAAGTCCTGGCCGTCGTAGTCCGGCACCTCGAGGGCGCTGCCCACGGCCTTGAGGAAGCTCTCCTTGTCCTCGATCGTCCAGCCGTCGAGGTACACGAACCGCCAGTCGGCCTTCTCGGCCGCATGGGCGACGTCCTGCACCCGCGCGGCGTTGTGCCAGAGGTAGACGTCGGGGTCGGTGTGGCCGGCCAGGAGTGCTGCGAGACCGCTCATCTGTTGTTCCTCTCGGACGTGGGTCACCGGCGACCGAGGTTTGCCCGCCGGTCCTGCACGCCACCGACTCTAACCACGAGACGGCCCGAGTGGCAGGGGTCGAAAGCCCCAGATCGGACGCTCTCCAGGACGCTCTCCAGAACGCCCCGGGGACGCCTCAGAGGGCCATCGCCTGGGCGCGCCGCTTGACCTCGGAGCCGCGGTTCTCCCGCAGGGCGTCGATCGGGCGGCCGGGCAGCGTCTCGTCCTCGGTGAACAGCCAGGTGAGCGCCTCCCGGTCGTCGTACCCGCCGTCGTGGAGAACGGTGAGGACACCGGGCACGCCCTTGACGATCTGGCCGTCCATGATGAGCGCGGAAGGAACCTGCTGGCCGGTGCCCGGCGACGGGACGACCGCGGCGAGCTGGTGCTCCCGGATGAGCTGGCGGACCTTGCTCACACTGACGCCGAGCAGGTCGCTGGCCCGGCTCCAGTCGATCCAGTCGCCGATGAGCTCGTCCAGGCTGGTGTCGGAGGAGGTCGATGATAAGTCCACGGCTCCACTCTGCCACCGCGAAGGTGGGGTCAGCCAACCAGGCCCGGCGCTTCGTAGGATGACGGTGACCAGCCGACCCCGACCCGTTGGGAGTGCCAGTGCTGACCGTCCCGGGTCGGTTCCTCGTCGCCGTGCTCGCGGTCCTGCTCACGGTGGCCACCGGCACCGCTCACGCCGCCGCCGACGGGCAAGCCGGCACAGCCCCGGTCGGTACGGCGGAGCCCTCCCCCGGCCAGTCACCGATCTGGGCAGACCCGACCACCGGCCCCGGCTCCCCGGCGCTGCTGCCCCCGGGCCTGCCCGGGGAACGCCCCAACATCGTGGTGGTCATGGCCGACGACATGCGCGAGGACGAGCTGGACCTGATGCCCAACGTGCAGCGCTGGATCGCGGACCGGGGCGTCCACTTCGCGAATGCGTTCTCGCCGTACCCCCTGTGCTGCCCTGCCCGCTCGTCCTTCCTCACCGGGCAGTACACCCACAACCACGGCGTGTGGTCGAACAAGCCGCCCTACGGCTTCCTGGCCTTCGACGACTCCTCCACCCTCGCCACGGACCTGTCGGCAGCCGGCTACCGCACCGCGATGCTCGGCAAGTACCTCAACGGCTACGGCGACGAGCCGGTCCCCGGGAACCCTGCGGCGGACCTGCTCCGCTACGTGCCGCCCGGTTGGCAGGACTGGCGCGGCGCGGTGCGGGGGACCTACAACTACCGGCACACGGCACTGAACGTGAACGGGTCGCTCCGCCGCAGCGGGGGCTTCTACCAGACCCGGTTCCTCGGACGGCAGACCGCGGACGAAGTGGCCGACCTGGCCCGTTCTCCGCGGCCGTTCTTCCTGTGGGCCTCCTACGTCGCACCGCACATCGGCCTGCCCGGCGAGCCGGACGACCCCGAGGACGTCCAGGAGATCCACGGCCGTGAGGTCAGGGTCTCGACCCCGGCGCGCCCGCCGGACGTCGCCGGAGGCTTCGACGGCATGCGCGGCGACCTGCCGCGCATCCGGCTGGAGCCGGACCGGACCGACAAGCCAGGGTTCGTGCGGGACCGGCCCAGCCTCGACACGCAGGACCTCGACGCCCTCCGCATGCTCATCGAGCAGCGAGCTGAAGCGCTGAAGGTGCTCGACCAGGAGGTCGGCGACACGATCGCCGCACTGCGGGCAGCCGGCGAGCTCGACAACACGCTCGTCGTCTTCCTCTCCGACAACGGGTACCTGCTCGGTGAGCACGGGGTGCTGCAGGGCAAGCTCCTGCCCTACGAGCCCTCCCTGCGGGTGCCGATCCTGATGGCCGGGCCCGGCATCCCCCACGGGGTGACCCGCCGAGACCCAGCCATGATCCTCGACCTTGCGCCGACCTTCCTCGACATCGCGGGGGCCCGCAGCACGCGGACCATGGACGGGGTGAGCCTGCTCGACATGGCGCGCAACGGCGACCAGGGCTGGACCCGACCTGTCTTCACCGAGTCCCGCCCCCACCCTGTCCCGGCCACCGCGCGCGCCCTCCTGGACCTGCCCGAGGGGCCCTCCCGGCTGCGCTTCACCCAGGGCGTGCGCGTCCCGCGGTACCTCTACGTCGAGCACGCCACCCGCGAGAAGGAGCTCTACGACCTCCGCCGCGATCCCGACGAGCTCGAGAACGTCGTCACCAGCGCGCGCTACGAGCGGGTCGTGGCCGAGCTCGCACGGGTGCTCGAGCGGATGCGCACCTGCAGCGGAAGCTCCTGCGCGGCGCCCCTTCCCCCGGAGCTGCAGCAGGCCCCCTGATCGGCGAGTCTGCCCGAGATCACATCGGTCACGGGTTTCACTGCTGTCCCATGGGCTCCTCAGAGCGGCACCGCAGCGTCCTCATCGCACTCACCCCGCGGCCGGGCAGGTGGCGGCGGTTCACCGGATCGGTCACCGCGAGCGGCGTGATGCTCGCGGGCCTCCCGCTGGCCCTGGACTACGTCGTCCGGCCGGGCGACACCCTGTCCGAGATCGCCGAGCGCAACGGGACCTCGGTCCAGCGGATCGTCTCGCGCAACCACCTCCGCCGGTCGGGCGACATGATCTTCGCCGGGCAGACGTTGCACCTCCCCGGGCGCTCCGGCAAGGGCCGGAAGGCTCGGCGCGCCCGCCACCGGGTGGGTCCCGACGCCCGGCGCCTCGTCCGCTACACCGTCAAGCCCGGGGACACCCCGAGCGGGCTCGCCGTCCGCTTCCACGCCTGGACCGACGAGGTGGTGGCCCGCAACGGCTCTGTCCTCCACGTCGGTGAGCGCATCACGATCCCGGTCGTGGTGGCGGCGGCCCGGAAGGCCCGGCTCGCCAAGGAGAAGCGGCAGAGGACCAGCCACAAGACCGGGAAGAAGACCCGGCAGAAGACCCGTCCCAAGACCGGGCACAAGTCCCGGTCCCACCGGCGACGCGCCGCGAAGACACCCAGCCGCACGACCGTCCGTCGCGTCGTCGCCCGGACCGCTCGCCGGCACGGCGTGGACCCCGACCTCGCCCTCGCGGTGTCGTGGCAGGAGTCGGGCTGGCAGATGCACCACGTGTCCCACGCCGGCGCGATCGGCGCCATGCAGGTCCTGCCTGCCACGGGCCGCTGGATGTCCCAGCGCGCCGGTCGGCGCCTGCACCTGCACGACCTGCAGGACAACGCCACCGCAGGCGTGCTGCTCCTCGACACGCTTCTCGGCCAGGCACGCGTACGCCGTGCCGTGGCTGGGTACTACCAAGGGCTAGCGGGAGTACGACGTCACGGCATGTACCGAGACACCCGGCGCTACGTCGCGAACGTCCTCGCTCTCCGCAAGAAGTTCAGGCACGGCCGCTACCCCGCCTGAGGGGTCCGCTGAGCGTGACACGCGCCACGCCCGGCCTAGGCAGGTGACCGGCAAGCCTGGGCAAGGTCCGTAAAATCGCACGTTGAGCCGGCCCCGTCTCCCCTGCCGGCCGACGCTGGAAGGAATCGTGGTGGACAGGAACGGGCCGGACCCGCTGATCGGGCGTGTGCTCGACGGCCGGTACCGCGTCGGCCCACGCGTCGCGCGCGGCGGCATGGCCACCGTCTACGAGGCCACCGACCTGCGCCTGGACCGCGTCTGCGCCCTGAAGGTGATGCACACCGGCCTGGGGGACGACGACGAGTTCGCGGCCCGGTTCGTGCGGGAGGCCCACCACGCCGCGCGGCTCTCGCACCCCAACGTCGTCGGGGTCTTCGACCAGGGCGACGACCACGGCACCCTCTTCCTGGCCATGGAGTACATCCCCGGTCACACCTTGCGCGACATGATCCGCAAGGAGGCCCCGATGGCCCCGCGGAAGGCGCTGGCGCTCATGGAGCCCGTGCTCTCCGCGCTCGCCGCCGCCCACCAGGCCGGGATGATCCACCGCGACGTGAAGCCCGAGAACGTCCTGCTCGCCGACGACGGCCGGATCAAGGTCGCCGACTTCGGCCTGGCCCGCGCGGTCAGCAGCGAGACCCAGCACACCGCGACGGGCGGCGTCCTGATCGGCACGGTCTCCTACCTCTCCCCCGAGCTCGTGGTCGACGGCAGGGCCGACGCCCGCTCCGACGTGTACGCCGCGGGCGTCATCATGTACGAGCTGCTCACGGGCAAGAAGCCCCACGAGGGCGAGTCCCCGATCCAGGTCGCCTACAAGCACGTGCACGAGGACGTCCCGGCGCCCAGCGCGCTGATCCCGGGCATTCCGGCGTACGTCGACGCGCTGGTCGCGCGCGCCACGGCCCGGGACCGCGAGCTGCGCCCCGCCGACGCGCGGGTCCTGCTGCACCAGGTACGCCGCGTGCGCGGTGCACTCGACCAGGGCGTGCTCGACGACCCCGAGCTCACGGCCGACCTGGCGCCGACCCAGCACGTGACCGACACCGACAGCATCGACTACGTCACCGACGACGTCCCCCGCATCATCCCCACGGCGGGCGCCGCCGCCCTGGTCGCCGGCCGGACCAGCCACGATGACGACGACCACGAGGGCACCACTGTCATCTCCGACGGTGCGCTGCTTCCCGCCTCACGCCCGTCCCGGCCGGGAGGGTCCGACGACGAGGACGACGCGCGTTCGGCTCCCCGGAGGTCTCGGCGGGGGCCCCTGCTGCTGGCGCTGGTCCTGCTCCTCGCCACCGTCGCGGGCATCGCGGGTTGGTACTACGGCATGGGCCGCTACACGACGACTCCGGGCGTGATCAACCTCAGCGTCTCGCAGGCGCGCGACAAGGTGCAGGCGGCCGGGCTCGGCTTCGAGGTCGGCTCCCGGGCGTACTCCGAGACCGTCACCGCCGGCTCGGTGATCAGCACCGACCCCAGTCCCGGCACGAACATCCTCAAGGACGGCACGGTCAGCGCCACCGTCTCGCGCGGCCCCGAGCGCTACGACGTGCCCGCGCTGCGCGGCAAGACGCTCGAGGAGGCTCGCGCAGCGCTGGAGAAGACGAACCTGGTGGTCGGCGACGTCAAGGAGCGCTACAACGAGTCCGTCGAGGAGGGCGTGGTGATCACCTCCGCCCCCAAGCCCGGCACCGAGGTGAAGGCGGACGCCGCGGTCGACCTGGTCGTGAGCAAGGGGCCCCGCCCGATCGAGGTCCCCGACTTCACCGGCAAGTCCGTCGAGCGCGCGGAGAAGGTGCTCTCCGACAAGGGGTTCGAGGTCTCGGTGAGCCGGGAGAACAGCGACTCGGTCCCGGAGGGTGACGTCATCTCCCAGACCCCCCGCTCGGGGACGCTCTTCCGCGGCGACACGGTCGAGCTCGTCGCCTCCAAGGGCCCCGTCATGGTGGAGGTCCCCCAGGTCCGCGGCGTCGGTCTCGAGGAGGCCACCCAGCGCCTCGAGGCTGCCGGGTTCCAGGTCCGCACCGAGCGCAGCGACGTCTACGTCGGCCTCGAGTTCGTGGTGCAGTCCGACCCGCAGCAGGGCACGATGGCTCCGCAGGGCAGCGTGGTCACGCTCTTCCTCGTGTAGGTTCGGCAGCAAGCGTTGGTTTCGTGTGTGAAAGTCGACGCGCTGCCGTTCTGACTCACCTGGTTGGTGGGTCGCCGGGGAACCTATGCCCGGGATCCACCTGCTCCGACAGCCCTCCAGGCGTGGCCACTCCCGATGATCGGGGTGGGCGCCGGGAGGGCTGTCGTCGGTGAGAACGCTCGCTGCCGAACCCGTCCTCGTGTGACCTCCGCCGCTCGGGCTCGGCGCGGCTTGGTGGGCCCGGCACGGCGTCCTACGATTTCTCGCATGCCCACCGCTCTGACCTACGACAGCCCTGCCCTCAGGAACCCCGTCGGGACCCACCTGAAGGTAGGCAAGGGCCTCGTCGCCGGTGCGTTCACCGAGGCACAGCGGATCGGCGCCGAGACCCTCCAGGTGTTCGTGGGCAACCCCCGTGGCTGGGCGAGCTCCGCCGGCAAGCCCGCCGTCGACGCCGCGTTCCGCGAGGCCTGCGCCGAGGCGGGCATGCGCGCGTTCATCCACTCCCCCTACCTGGTCAACCTCGGCAGCCCGACGCCCGCGACCTACGAGAAGTCCGTGGCCTCGGTGGCCCACAACCTCGTGCGGGCGGCGGAGATCGGCGCCGAGGGCGTCGTCGTGCACACGGGGTCGTGCGTCGCCGAGGGCGGCACCGAGACGGCCATGCGCCAGGTGCGCGAGGGACTCCTGCCCGTCCTGGAGACCCTCGACGACGACGCTCCGTGGCTTCTCCTCGAGCCGACCGCCGGCCAGGGAAGGTCCCTCTGCGCCGGCGTCGACGACCTGTCGGCCTACCTGGACGCCCTCGACCACCACCCCAAGGCGGGCATCTGCCTCGACACCTGCCACGTCTTCGCCGCCGGGGCGCCCCTCGACGAGCCCGGCGGAGCGACCGCGGCCGTCGACCGGATCGTGGAGATCGGCGGCCCGGGGCGGCTCCGGCTCATCCACGCCAACGACTCGATGGACGTGCGCGGGGCGTACAAGGACCGCCACCAGAAGATCGGCCAGGGCCACATCGGGCTCGGCGCCTTCGAGGAGCTCTTCGCCCACCCCGAGACCGCCGACGTCCCGTTCGTCCTCGAGACTCCTGGTTCGCGGGACCTCGACGATCCCGACCTGCCGCTGCTGAAGAAGATCCGCGCCTCCGCCGTACCTCCTGACGCGACGGGCGCTGCATGACCGCCACCCGGCGGCAGAGCCTGCTCGCCGCCGCGGCCCTGCTCGCGATGACCGCCTGCTGGGGCTCGACGTTCTTCCTCATCAAGGACCTGCTGGTCCGGGTGCCGGTCCTGGACTTCCTGGCCGTGCGGTTCGCGATCGCCTCGGTCGCTCTGTACCTCCTCGCGCCCCGCGCGCTGCGGAAGCTGTCGCCACGCGCCCGGAGGAACGCGGTCGTCCTCGGGCTGCTCTACGGCCTCGCCCAGATCCTGCAGACCGCCGGGCTCGAGCACACACCGGCGAGCGTGTCGGGCTTCATCACGGGCATGTACGTCGTGCTCACCCCCCTGCTGGCGGCTGCGTTCCTGTTCACCCGGGTGCCGCCCATGACCTGGGCAGCCGTCGCCCTGTCCACCGCCGGGCTGGGGGTGCTCACCCTCGAGGGGTTCAGCCTCGGGTACGGCGAGGCGATCACGCTGGCCTCGGCGCTGCTCTACGCCCTGCACATCGTCGGGCTCGGGGCATGGGCGGGCGCGCGCGAGGCGATGGGGATGACGATCGTGCAGCTGATCGTGATCACGGTCGTGTGCTTCGTGGCGAGCGTGCCGGACGGGATCGTGCTTCCCGCCACGACCGGCGACTGGCTGTCGATCGTCTACATGGCCGTGTTCGCCGGTGCCCTCGCCCTGGCAGGTCAGACCTGGGCCCAGGCGCACCTGCCCCCGACCCGGACCGCGATCATCATGACGATGGAGCCGGTCTTCGCGGCGTTCTTCGCCGTCCTGCTCGGTGGGGAGGCGATGACGTTCCGCATGGTGGTCGGCGGCCTGATGGTGCTGGCAGCGATGCTGCTGGTCGAGCTGGTGCCGCGACGCAGGATCGAGGCCGAGGTCCAGCACATCGCCGTCTGACGCCGAGTCGGCAGAAGTGCCGGCCCAAGACCCGCCGAGTCGGCAGAACCGCCGGTCGAATCCCCGGCGAGTCGGCACAACTGCCGCGCGAGGCCCTCGATGGCCCGGCGAAGTGGTCTGAACCGCAACCTCGCGCCGACGGGAGTCGCACCACCTTCCGCGCCCGAGCCGCCCACCATGGCCCTATGAGCCTGCGTGCCCTCCGGCCGAGTCTGACCCCGACCTCGTTCGACGCGACCGTCACGCCGCTGGAGCTCTTCTTCGACCTGGTCTTCGTCTTCGCGCTCACCCAGGTCACGGCGATGATGGCCGAGGACCTGACCGGTCACGGGGTCCTCCGGGGCATGCTCGTGCTGGCTCTGCTGTGGTGGAGCTGGACCGGTTACGCGTGGCTCTCCAACGTGGTGAAGGCCGACGAGGGCGCCGTGCGCCTGGTGCTGCTGGTGGCGATGGCCGCGATGTTCGTCCTGGCCCTCTCCATCCCGGAGGCGTTCGACGACCTGCCCGGCGGTCTCCCCGGCCCGGTGGTGCTCGCGGTCTGCTACTTCCTCTTCCGCCTCATGCATCTGGTCATGTTCTGGCTGATCGCCCAGGACGACCCGGGGCTGCGCTCACAGCTGTTGAGGTTCACGCCGTCGATGGTCGGGGGTACGACGTTGCTGCTCGTAGCGGCGACGCTCGACGGGACCGCCCAGACCCTCGCCTGGGCGGCAGCGCTTCTCGCCGACTACCTCGGGACGCTCCTGGCAGGGTCGGCGGGCTGGCGGCTCGCGTCCGCGCGCCACTTCGCCGAGCGCCACGGTCTCATCCTCATCGTCGCCCTCGGCGAGTCGGTGGTGGCCATCGGGGTGGGCGTGGGTTCGTTGCCGATCTCGTGGCCGATCGTGGTCGCCTCCTGCCTTGGTCTGGCCGTCGCCGCGGCACTGTGGTGGGTCTACTTCGACGTGACCGCCGCGCGAGGGGAGCACGCGCTTGCGGCGGAGCCGGAGGCGACGCGGCCGCGCCTCGCCCGCGACGCGTACTCCTACCTGCATCTCCCGCTGATCGCGGGGGTCGTCCTCGTCGCGCTCGGCCTGAAGAAGGTGCTCACCTACGTCGGTGACGCGGAGCATCACGACATCAACGAGCCGCTCACCGGCATCCCCCTCTACGCCCTCTTCGGCGGCGTGGTGCTCTACCTGCTGGGCCATGTCGGCTTCAAGTGGCGAATCGAGCACAAGGTGGTCGCGGACCGGATGCTGGCTGCTGCACTCCTCCTCGCGCTGGTCCCGGTGGCCTCGCGGCTACCGGCGATCGTGGCGCTCGGTATGGTCGCGGCCGTCCTGGTGGCCACGGTCTCCTTCGAGTCCCTGCGGTACGCCGAGGAGCGACGCTTGGCGCGGGCACGCCCCGACCCCACCGAATGAGCCCCGGTTCGCCCCTGGGCGTCCGCTGCTCGAACGCCGCGAGCCGTCCACATCCCGGGCGCGGCCTCCGCCATGTGGACGGACGGGCTAGGCTCGCCGCATGCATCAGAGCTGGACCTATTTCTTCGGCTACCTGCCCGGGGCTTCCGAGCAGGCGGTCCGCTAGGTCCCGCCCGCACTCAGACCACAAGACGCCCCTGGCCATCCGCAGGGGCGTTTTCCATGTCTGGCCCCGCACAGGGTGGTCCGGGGCACGACCCAGAGAACAGAGGTACCCCCATGGTCGTCGTGATGACACCGGACGCAACCGACTCGGACGTCGCCCACGTCGTCGAGCGCGTGGAGAGCGTGGGCGGGGAGGCATTCGTCAGCAAAGGCCTCGTCCGGACCATCATCGGCCTCGTCGGAGACATCGACTCCTTCCACGGCCTGAACCTCCGCAGCCTCCCCGGCGTCGCGGACGTCCACCGGATCTCGGACCCGTACAAGCTGGTCAGCAGGCAGCACCATCCTGATCGCTCGACGGTCTGGGTCGGCAGGGACAAGCAGGTGCCGATCGGCCCCGACACCTGCACCTTCATCGCCGGTCCCTGCGCGGTGGAGAGCGCCCAGCAGACCCTGGAGGCCGCGGAGATGGCACAGGCGGCGGGTGCGACGATCCTGCGCGGAGGAGCGTTCAAGCCGCGCACCTCGCCGTACGCGTTCCAGGGCCTCGGCGTCGAGGGCCTCAAGATCCTCGCCAGCGTCCGCGAGCGCACGGGGATGCCGGTGGTGACGGAGATCGTCGACGCACGCGACGTGGCGGTGGTCGCCGAGCACGCGGACATGCTCCAGATCGGCACGCGCAACATGGCCAACTTCGGGCTCCTGCAGGCAGTCGGCGAGGCCGGGAAGCCGGTGCTCCTCAAGCGCGGCATGACCGCGACCATCGAGGAGTGGCTGATGGCCGCCGAGTACATCGCCCAGCGCGGCAACCTCGACGTCGTTCTCTGCGAGCGGGGTATCCGCACCTTCGAGACGGCCACCCGCAACACGCTCGACATCTCCGCGGTGCCCGTCATCCAGGCCACCAGCCACCTCCCGATCATCGTGGACCCCTCCCACGCGGGCGGGCGGCGCGACCTCGTCGTACCGCTGTCGCGCGCGGCGGTGGCCGTGGGGGCGGACGGAGTGATCGTCGACGTCCACCCGGACCCGGAGAACGCGCTGTGTGACGGTCCGCAGGCGGTGCTCGGCAACGACCTGCGCGCACTCGCCCAGGCGATGCGGCAGCTACCGGCCGCGGTCGGTCGGGTGGACGCCGGGGAGCTCAGCCGGGTCTGACGACCGCTCCCCCGTCTGCTCCTCGAGCGCTCAGCACCGCTCGGCGATCACGCCGGCCATCACGTGGGCGGCCTCCTTGGCCTGGGCTGCGGACACGTCGAGGTGGGTCACCATCCGCACGGTGCGCGGCCCGACCGCACCGATCAGCACCCCTGCCTGACGGGCGGCGGCCACCACCGCGGCAGCATCAGGTACGCCGACCACCACGATGTTCGTGTCGACGCCGGCGGGGTCGACGTCGCAGGCCTCGGCCAGCAGGCGGGCGTGTGCGTGGTCGTCGGCGAGCCGCTCGACGTGGTGGTCGAGCGCGTGCAGCCCGGCGGCGGCCAGGATGCCCACCTGCCGCATCCCGCCACCGAGCCGCTTGCGCCACACCCGCGCCTCGGCGATCGCGTCGGAGGATCCGACCATGAGCGAGCCCACCGGGGCGCCGAGCCCCTTGCTGAGGCAGACGGCGAGCACGTCGACCTGGGCGCCGTACTCCGCGAACGGTACGCCGGAGGCCACGTGGGCGTTCCAGATCCGCGCTCCGTCGAGGTGGACGGCCGCTCCGGCCGCTGTGGCGAAGTCGCGCAGGGCCCGCATGTCCTCCAGCGGCATGACCATGCCACCGGCGAAGTTGTGGGTGTTCTCGATCGAGATCGCCCTGGTGGGCACGAAGAAGGGGCCGAGGTCCGGGGCGAACAGCGACTCCACGGCGGGGAGGTCGACCCCTCCGCGCGCGTGGGTCCAGGTGCGCATGGTCAGGCCGGTGAAGGCGCCATGGGCACCGAGCTCCGCGCGGGCGATGTGCGCCGAGGACTCGCAGAGCACCTCCTGGCCGACTCCCACGAGCGACCGGACGGCGAGCACGTTCGCCAAGCGAGCCGGTGGGCGTGAAGAGCGCCGCCTCCTTGCCGAAGAGGGCGGCCACGCGCTCCTCGAGGGCGCGGACGGTCGGGTCCTCGGCGTACACGTCGTCGCCGACCTCCGCGGACGCCATGGCGGCGCGCATGTCCGGGGTCGGCTTCGTGACCGTGTCGCTGCGCAGGTCGATCAGCTGGTGCGTCATCCGGCGATCGTAGACGCGGTGATGCTCCCCGGCCTCACCCGGGGAAACCCACCGACACCGGCGCTGCTCAGCCCTGCTCGGTCGTGCGGTTGCGCAGCATCTCCGCGACCAGGAAGGCGAGCTCGAGCGACTGCACCCGGTTCAGCCGCGGGTCGCACACCGACTCGTACCGGTGGGCGAGGTCGACCTCGGCGAGGGCCTCTCCCCCGCCGACGCACTCGGTGACGTCGTCGCCGGTGAGCTCGATGTGCATGCCGCCGGGCCAGGTGCCCAGCGCCCGGTGCACGTCGAAGAAGCCCTGCGCCTCGTGGATGACGTCCTCGAAGGCACGGGTCTTGTAGCCCGAGGAGGACTCCCAGGTGTTGCCGTGCATCGGGTCGCAGACCCAGGCGACCTGGACGCCCGCGGCGGTCACCTTCTCCACCAGCTCGGGGAGCACGTCGCGGATCTTGCCGGCCCCCATGCGCGTGACGAAGGTCAGCCGTCCGGCCTCGTTGTCCGGGTTGAGCTTGGCGGCCAGCGCGAGGGCGTCGTCCGCCGACGTCGTGGGGCCGAGCTTCACACCGATGGGGTTGCGGATGCGCGAGAGCAGCTCCACGTGGGCGCCGTCGAGCTGACGGGTCCGCTCGCCGATCCAGACGAAGTGCCCGGAGACGTCGTACGGGCGCTCGGTCCGCGAGTCGATCCGGGTGAGCGCGTGCTCGTACTCGAGGACGAGCGCCTCGTGGCTGGAGTAGAAGTCGACCCGGTGGAACTCCTCGGGCTCGGCGCCGATGGCCTGCATGAACGTCAGCGCCCGGTCGATCTCGTTGGCCAGCTGCTCGTAGCGGCGTCCGGCGGGCGAGGACCGCACGAAGTCGGTGTTCCAGGTGTGCACCTGGCGCAGGTCGGCGTAGCCGCCGGTGACGAAGGCGCGGACCAGGTTCAGCGTGGAGGCGGAGGCGTTGTACATGTCGACCAGGCGCTGCGGGTCCGGGATGCGCGACTCGGGGGTGAAGTCGAAGCCGTTCACCGCGTCGCCTCGGTACGCCGGGAGCGTGACGCCCTCACGGGTCTCGTTGTCCGAGGACCGCGGCTTGGCGTACTGCCCCGCGAGGCGGCCCACCTTCACCACGGGAACGGAGGCCGCGTAGGTGAGCACGACTGCCATCTGCAGGAGCACGCGCAGCTTGTTGCGCACGTTGTCGGCGGTCACGCCCGCGAAGGTCTCGGCGCAGTCGCCGCCCTGGAGCAGGAACGCCTCGCCGCGGGTCACCGCGGCCAGCTTGGCCGTCAGGTCGTCGCACTCGCCCGCGAACACCAGCGGCGGAACGCCCCGCAGCTTGGCCACGACGGCGTCGAGCGACTCCCGGTCGGGCCACGAGGGCTGCTGCGCTGCACCGAGCTCACGGAGGGTCTGAAGATCTGGGACGGCAGTCACCGGTCCAGGGTACGTCGGGCGCCGGGCGCACTCGTCGGCCGCCGGAGGTGATGTCCGCCATGCCGAACCCGGCGTCCGAAGGGCTGCCGGACCAGGACCGGGAGCAGCACCGGATGGGGTGGTCAGAAGTAGCGCATGAGCGCGATCTCGAAGACCTGCATGAACACGAGGAACACGAGCAGCGGGAGGATCAGGGAGCGCAACGACCTGCCGAGACGTCGCATCCCCTGGCTGGCCATATCCCGGTCTAGCCCGGGCCGGCGCCGGCCGACAATGGCCCGGTCCGAAATGCCCGGCTGCGATTGGCGAGGTCCCTCCCCGCCTGCCCCGAAAGGCCCGGAAAATCTTTGCCTCGCGTCGCCGACCGCGTCGGACGGACGGGTGACCGGCCAGACGGGCGCGCCGTGTCGACCTAGCCGGGCCCGGCCACCTCTCCACGCTCCCCGGTCCTCCGGCGGTTCCACAGCCAGTTGAGGGCCCACAGAACGACGCCGAGGCCGAGGAGGAACCCGCCCACCTGGTACTGCACCGGGTCCCGGCCGGTCCAGGGACCGACGAGGAAGCCACAGGTCAGTGCGCCGAGGGCGGAGACCACGACAGGTGCCCGGAAGTGCTCGTGGGCGACCGGCTGGGTGCGCTTGAGCACGAGGCAGGCGACGTTGACGACGGTGAACACCCCGAGCAGCAGCAGTGCGGTCGTCCCGCCGAGGGCCGCGATGGTGCTCTCCCCCATCACCTGGGTGACCACGACGATCAGGCCGAGCGCGATGAGGGTGACGAAGACGATCGCCGCCCACGGCGTACGTCGGACCGGAAGGACCGCGCCGAGCGAGCGAGGCAGGACGCCCTGGTTCGCCATCCCGTAGATGAGCCGGCTCGCCATGAGCATGTTGATCAGGGCCGTGTTGGCGACGGCGAACATCGAGATCACGGGGTAGATCCTGTCCATCGGCAGACCGGGCGCCCCGGCACGGACGACCTCGAGGAGCGGGGTCTCGCTCTCGGCGAGCACGCCCACCGGCACGACGGCGACCGCCGCCACCGAGACCAGCACGTAGACCGCGGCAGTGATGCCGAGCCCGCCGAGCATCACCTTGGGAAAGCTGCGGCTCGGGTCACGCGTCTCCTCAGCCATGTTCACCGAGTCCTCGAAGCCGACCATCGCGAAGAACGCCAGCGACGTGGCGGCGGTGACGGCGACGAAGGCGCTCCGGTCCTCAGTGGTGTCGAAGACCACCACCCGGCCGAGGTCCACCTGGCCTTGCGTCATGGCGTAGAAGCCGATGCCCACCACGATCAGCAGACCTGTGAGCTCCACGAGCGTGAGCACGACGTTGAGCCGCACGCTCTCGGTGACCCCGCGGAGGTTCACCAGCGCCAGCACCGTCATGAAGGCGAGCGCGATGAGCATCACCGCCGTCGTGGCAGGCGCGACGCCGACCACGACCGCGAGGTTCTCGGCGAAGAACTTCGACGCGGTCGAGGCACTGGTGATGCCCGAGCTCATCACCGCGAAGGTGACGAGGAAGGTCAGGAAGTGCACGCCGAACGCCTTGTGGACGTACAGCGCAGCGCCCGCCGCCTGGGGGTACTTCGTAACCAGCTCGAGGTAGGAGAAGGCGGTCAGCGTCGCCACCGCGAACGCCACCAGGAAGGGCACCCAGGCGGCGCCGCCGACCTCCCCCGCGACGTCGCCGGTGAGGGCGTACACGCCTGTGCCGAGGATGTCGCCGACGACGAACAGCAGCAGAAGACCGGGGCCGAGAGCACGCCGGAGCGGAGGCTGTCCTGCCGGCTCGGCTGCGCGCACCTCCGGACGCATCGACGACCCCCTGTCCCCTGCTCGCGACCTGCACACCGGGTCACCACTTCGGGTCACCACTCTGGGTCACCCACCCGGGCTCCGCAACGCCGGTGGCGGCGTGACCTCCGGGCGCGGACGTCGTTGTGAATGCTGTCACGGCCATGTCCCAGAAGGGTTCGAGCATGTCTCTTGGTCTCTCCCCCACCTCCCGACGTACCCGCCTCGGCGCTCTCGCCGGTGGGTTCACCCTCCTCGCGGCGGCCGCGGCCGCTCCCGCCTCGGCCGCCACCAGCGACCCCCTCCGCGACCAGCAGTGGGGTCTCGACCAGGTGCACGCCGAGCAGGCGTGGACGACCAGCACCGGCGCCGGCACGGTCGTCGCGGTCGTCGACTCCGGCGTCGACCTGAGCCACCCCGACCTCAAGGCGAACCTCGTCCAGGGTGTGACCACCGTCGGCTGTGCGAACGGCCAGGACACCTGCGGCAACGGCGACTGGAAAGGCATGGACGGGGTCGGTCAGGACCTCGACGCCCACGGGACGCACGTGAGCGGCATCATCGCCGCGGTCACCGACAACGGCATCGGCGTGGCGGGCACCGCTCCGGACGCGAAGATCATGCCGATCAAGTCCCTCGAGGACGGCAGCGGCGCCTTCGAGGACATCGCCACCGGCATCCGGTACGCCGTCGACCACGGTGCCGACGTGATCAACATGAGCATCGGCGCGCTCCCCGGAGTGCAGGCGCTGGAGCTCACCGGTGTGGAGACCACGGTCACCGACGCCATCGACCTACGCCAACGACAACGGCGTGCTCGTGGTCGTGGCCGCCGGCAACGAGAGCTTCCCGGTCTGCGCCAGCCCGTCGTTCAACGACGGTGCGCTCTGCGTGACCTCCACCGACCGCAACGAGCTGCCGAGCTACTTCAGCAACGGTGCGATCAAGCCCGACATGTTCGCGGTCGCCGCGCCGGGCGGAGCAGGGCTGGTCTTCTGCGAGGACGACATCGTCTCCTCGGTCCCGCAGGGCACCGGGTCGGACGCCTGCGGGCAGAGCGACTACGACTACTACGCCGGTACGTCGATGGCGACCCCGCACGTCGCGGGCGTGGCCGCGCTGCTGTTCGCCCAGGGCCGGACCCTCGACAACGTGAAGTCCGCTCTCGTCGACACCGCCCGGACCCCCGGAGCCGGCACCGGCCTGTACACCACGTCGTACGGGCACGGGATCGTCGACGCGGAGGCCGCCGTCGCCTACGAGGGTGCGGCCGCGACGGTCACCACCAAGGGCGGCAAGGGCAAGGGTCCGCGCAAGCGCTGACCTCCCGAAGTCGGCTCAGGACCTCAGGAACGCCTCGACCTCGCGGAGGAAGACCGGCCAGGCCGGCTCCTCCGCGAGGAGGATGTGGTTCACGCTCTCCAGGGCGACGAAGCGGCTCCCGGGAATGAGCGAGGCCATCAGCCGGCCTTGCTCGAACGGGGGCCGGTGGTCGTTCCTGGCGTGCAGCACCAGCGTCGGTGCCTTCACCTGCGCCGCGAGGCCGCTGACGTCGAGGGGCCCGGTCAGGTCGAGCACCTGGGCGGCGTTCTCGGGAGAGGTGGTCTTGCGCTGCAGCTCGTTGAAGTCGTCCCAGAGCTCGCGGGAGCCCTCCGGCATGAACTGCGCGGTGAACACCTGGCGGAAAGCCGGGTCGTCACTCCCCCAGCCGAGGCGCGCCAGCTCGACCTGGAGATGGTGCGACCGCTGCTGCTCTTCGGACGTGGCGCGAGCGATCCGGCCCCGGACGTAGGTGCCGTAGAGAACCAGCTTGGTCACCCGCTCCGGGTGCCGGGCGGCGTAGGCGACGGCGACGGCGCCGCCTTGGGAGACCCCGAGCAAAGGGAACGTGTCGAGGCCGGCCGCGTCGACGACGGTCTCCAGGTCCTGGACCCAGCTGTCGAACGTGGGCGGCTTGATGTCCCAGTCGGACAACCCGCAACCGCGCTCGTCGTACCGGATCAGGCGGTGCCGGCGGGAGAGCTCGAGCATCCAGTGCCGCCAGACCAGGCTGTTCCAGTCGTGGTCGACGTGGGTGAGCCAGTTGGCCGACTTCACCAGGGGCGGCCCGTCGCCGGAGCGAGGCGTAGGCCAGGGTCACGCCGTCGCTGGTCCGGCAGAACCTGATCTCCTGCTCGAGCCGCCCCTGGTCGGCCGGCGTGAAGGCACCGCCACGCTCCAGGGAGGTAGTGAGCTCGTCCCGCATCGCGATCGCGTCGGGCCCGGGACCGGTGCCGAGCTCGCGTCGCAATGCGCGGTCGAGCGTCTCGAACTGTCGCAGGGCCCCGCGGACGTCGCCGCTGTCCACCAGCTCGCGCATCAGACCCACGTGGGCGTCCTCGTCGAGGGGGTCGGCCTCGATCATGGCCCGCCAGCGGTGCGCCTGCCGCAGCAGCACGTGGCGCAGCCCGGTGAGGCGCTCCCGGGGTTCCTCGGCCCACGGCTCGTACAGGTCGGCGGAGCAGCGGCTCACCCGGATGGCGGTCGAGTGACCTCACCCGCCGCGCTCGGGGAGCCGAGGTCGATCGCGGCGTCCGCCTCGGCCTCGAAGGAGTCGACGTCGACCTCCACGTCGGCGTCGGGCAGCAGCGACACCATCTCCCCGCGGAGCACGACAGCGTCCGCGCGTCCCAGGGCCTTGCGCGCGTAGTGGGCTGCCTTGTGCAGCTTCGGAGTCGCCTCGGCGACGGCGTAGTCCGGCCACAGCAGGTCCATCACCTGCTCCCGGTGCAGGCGGCGGCCGTGGCGGAGCGCCAGCAGCTTGACCAGGTTCGCGGCGTCGCGGCGGGCCCACGCCTCGTCGGGCACGGGCCTTCCCTCGACCAGCACCCGGAACGGGCCGATCAGCCTGATCGTCACCGCCAACGTCGTTCGCCTCCCCCTCGAGTATGCGGCGGCGACCGTGGCCCCGTGGCCGCGTCGTCCTGCCCGGGGCGCCGGTCTGCACCGCTCGTCCAGCGCGTGCAGCGCCGACGGGGGACGGTACGGCTCGACGTTCCGGGCGGCGGCCGGCAGTCCGCGAGGACAGGTCCGCGGGTCAGGGCCGCCGGTGCACCACCATCGGGAGTACGACGGCCGCTCCGGAACGCCGGAGCAACGCGGAGGCGACCGTCACCGGCCACAGCGACGAGGTGGCGTCGACGACGAGCAGCACGCACCGTCCCGCCACGGCATCGGCGTCCTCGACGGCGAGACGGTCGCGCCACATGGCGGCCTCCTCGGCGGACCCCATCTCACGCACGGCCTCGCCGTCGGGACCGGGTGCGACCTGGAGCGTCGAGCGGGCCAGGCGCCCGACCGAGGCGAGATGGTCGGCGACGTCCCGGGTGAGCATCGGGTACCCGGCAGCCGGGAGGTCCACCACGACCTCCGGTCGAGCCGGCCAGTGCTCGCGCCAGCCGGACAGCAGGCGCACGCAGGCGTCCTTCACCTCGTCGGGGGCGCCGGCGTCCCGCGCGAACACCGTCGCCAGGGTCTCGCGCCACTCGGGTGCGTCGGCGAACACGAGGGCGCGCCCGGGGGCGTGCATCTCCTCGGCGGGGATGCGGCCTCGTGACCCGAAGGCGCCGCCGGGCCACATCTTCCGCGGCTCGACGACGTGCACCTGGCCGCGCAGCAGCCCGGTCACCGTGGACACGGTCTCCGCCGAGGGCTCTCCGGCGAAGGCCTCGGGCAGCGTGCCGCGACAGACCGAGCAGCGGCCGCAGGGCTCCGCCGTGGGGTCGTCGAGGGACTCCTGGAGCAGCTGCATGAGACAGCGCTCGCCGCGCGTGTAGGCGCGCATGATGTCGGCCTCGCGGCGGCGGACGGCGACGATCCCGTCGTAGTGCTCGGCGTCGTACGTCCACGGCTTTCCGGTCGCGGTCCAGCCGCCCTCGACCCGGTCGACGATGCCGTCCACGGCGAGCTGCTTGAGCAGGAGCTCCACGCGTCCGCGGCGCACCCCTGACTGTGCCTCGACAGCGGCGACGCTGACGGCCTCGCTCTCCGGGAGGACCGCGAGCACCCGCTCGACCTGCTCGGGCCGCGGGATCGTTGCCGTGGCGAAGTAGTCCCACACGCCCGTGTCGGCCTCCGACGGGAGCAGCACCGCGTGGGCGTGCTCGATCGCGCGCCCGGCACGGCCGACCTGCTGGTAGTAGGACACCGGCGACGGCGGGGCGCCCACGTGGACCACGAAGCCGAGGTCGGGCTTGTCGTAGCCCATCCCGAGGGCGGACGTCGCGACGAGCGCCTTGAGGCGGTTCTCGCGGAGCGCGTCCTCGAGCTCGTGCCGCGCGGTCGCCTCCAGCTTGCCGGTGTAGGCGGCGACCGGGACGGAGTCGCCGTGCACCTCGTGGATGGCAGCGGTCAGACGTTCGGCGTCGGCGACGGTGAGCGCGTAGACGATGCCGGAACCCGGAAGGCGCGGCAGGTGGTCGACCACCCAGGCGTAGCGCTCCAGCGGGCTCAGCCGGTCGACCACCGACAGCTCCAGGCTCGAGCGGGCGAGCGCACCTCGCAGCACCAGGGTGGAGTCGCCGAGCTGGGCCGCGACGTCGTCGGTCACTCGCGCGTTGGCGGTTGCCGTCGTCGCCAGCACGGGGGTGTCGGGGTTGAGCTGGGTGAGGACGTCGGACACGCGGCGGTAGTCGGGACGGAAGTCGTGTCCCCAGTCGGAGACCGCGTGCGCCTCGTCGATCACGAGCAGGCCGAGGCTGCCCGCGAGGCCGTCGAGGACCCGCCGCCCGAAGCCGGGGTTGGCCAGCCGCTCCGGCGAGACCAGGAGGACGTCGACCTCCCCGGCGCGCAGGGACGCCTCCACCTCCGACCACGCGTCGATGTTGGAGGAGTTCAAGGTCGCCGCGGTGAGTCCCGCCCGCGCGGCCGCTGCGACCTGGTCGCGCATGAGGGAGAGCAGCGGCGAGACCACGAGCGTGGGCCCGTACCCCTCGCTGCGGCGGATCGCGGTCGCCGCCCAGTAGACCGCCGACTTGCCCCAGCCGGTGGCCTGCACGACGAGCACCCGCGCGGCCGCCTCGCTCAGCGCCGCCACCGCGGTGGACTGGTCGTCGCGGAGTCGAGCATCGGGGCCGGCCATCGCGGCGATGACCCGGTCGGCGACGGCGGCCCGCTCCTGCGGCAGGTGCATGGTCGTCGTACCGGAGTCGGTGTCTGGGGAGCTCATGCCGGCGACCCTACGCATCCCCTCCCCCAGCCGCCTGCCGGCGTCCACAGGGGGTCGGCCGTCAGCGCGCGGTGCCGATCACCTGGTTGTGGCCGTCGAGGAAGGTGACCAGCCGGACGTCCGCCGGAGCCGACACCCACCACAGCGTTGCGCCGCCGACGGCGCCGGGCTCGCTGACGCTGGCCAGGAAGCGGTCGCTCCACCCGCGCCCCTCGAGGCTCACGGTGGCCGACACGGCTCCCTCCGGCATCGTCCCGAGCGCCAGGTTGGTCGGCAGGCCGGTCTCGAGCGCCGAGAAGGTCTGCACCCTCTCCGGCGTGTGCAGGCCCAGCCCGGAGCGGAAGATGAACTGCTCCTCGTCGTGCGCCATCAGCAGCGAGCCGGTGCAGCCGGGCGCTCCCGGCCATCGCGTGCAGGCGAAGGTCAGGTCACCGACGTCGACGAAGACCGGGTCGCCGTCCTGCACCGTCGACAGCCAGCTCGGGGCGCGACCGTCGTACGAGAGGTACCCGGGCCGCGCGAGCCCGTGGACGCCGAGCTGGACGACCGCGCCGTCGACGCGATCAGCCGGTACGTTGTTCGTCCAGACGGTGCCGACGCCGGCAGGTACGACGACCATTCCTCCGGTCACGTAGGCGCCCGGGGCCTGATCGAGGACCCGACGTGCCACCGGGGTCAGGGCGCCCTGGTCCTCCCCCTGGCCACTCAACGACCCCAGCCCCGCCCCGGCGAGCGGTCCCAGGATGACCGCGAGCGTCGCGAGGACAGGCGCCGCCACGACAGCTCTCCGGTTGGAGCCGCGCTCGACCGGCGGCTCAGGCTCGACCCGGTCGACCAGCCCGTCCAGCGCGACACTCATCGGCGCACCTCTCGCGTATGACTCCACGATCACACGCGAGCGGCGCTACCGGTAGGTCAGCCGAAGAACACCTCTGCCTCGGCGTACAGCTCCGGGGTCACGAGCTTCAGCTCGCCGGTGCCCTCCTTCAGCGGCACCCGGATGATGTCGGTGCCGCGCAGGGCGACCATGGTGCCGTAGTCCCCGTCGTGCACGGCCGCGATCGCGGAGAGCCCGAACCTCGTGGCCAGCCACCGGTCGTACGCCGTGGGCGTGCCGCCGCGCTGGACGTGGCCGAGCACGACCGCGCGGGCCTCCTTGCCGGTGCGCTCCTCGATCTCCTTGGCGAGCCGGTCGCCGATGCCCCCGAGGCGGACGTGGCCGAAGGCGTCCTTCTCCTCGGTCTGCAGGGTCATCCCACCGCCCTCGGCAGGCGTGGCGCCCTCGGACACCACGATGATCGGGGCGAACCCGTCGGCGAAGCGGGACTCGACGTAGTGGCCCACCTTGTCGATGTCGAAGGGCATCTCGGGGATCAGGACAGCGGCGGCGCCACCGGCCATCCCCGAGTGGAGCGCGATCCAGCCGGCGTGGCGGCCCATGACCTCGACCACGATGACTCGCTCGTGGGACTCGGCGGTCGTGTGCAGGCGGTCGATCGCCTCGACCGCGATGTTCACGGCCGTGTCGAAGCCGAACGTGAAGTCGGTGCCGGAGAGGTCGTTGTCGATGGTCTTCGGGACGCCGACGACGTTGACCCCGAGGTCGGCGAGCTTGGTCGCGACGCCGAGGGTGTCCTCGCCGCCGATGGCGATCAGGGCCTCGACGTTCGTCGCCGCGAGGTTCTCCTTGATGCGCTCGACACCGTGCTCGATCTTGAACGGGTTGGTGCGCGAGGACTTCAAGATGGTGCCGCCGCGGGGCAGGATCCCGCGCACGTCCTCGCGGGTCAGCGGGACGGTGTCGCCCTCGAGGGGGCCGCGCCAGCCGCCGCGGAAGCCCACGAACTCGTAGCCGTACTCCTGGACTCCGCGCCGCACGACGGCCCGGATCACAGCGTTCAGTCCGGGGCAGTCGCCGCCGCCGGTCAGCACACCCACGCGCATGGAATCGCTCCTTCGAGGTTGGTCAACCCGAGCCTAGCGATACGAATTGGATCGTTCCATCCCCCGCTTCAACGGCTCCCACCAGTCGCGCCGTGCCTGGTACCACGCGACCGTCTCGGCGAGGCCGCGGTCGAAGGGGATCTCGGGCTGGTAGCCGAGCTCGCGCTCGATCTTGGAGCAGTCCACCGAGTAGCGCAGGTCGTGGCCGGGCCGGTCGGGGACGTTGCTCGACGCGGTCCCACGACCTCCCGGTCGCCTCCAGCAGCCGCCCGGTCAGCTCACGGTTGGACAGCTCCGTGCCCCCGCCGATGTTGTACACCTCCCCCGGGCGCCCGCCGTGCAGGACCAGGTGGAGCGCGCGGCAGTGGTCGTCGACGTGCAGCCAGTCGCGCACGTTCGCCCCCTCGCCGTACAGCGGGACCGGGTCGCCGTCGAGCAGGTTCGTGACGAACAGCGGGATGACCTTCTCCGGGAACTGGTAGGGCCCGTAGTTGTTGGAGCAGCGCGTGACGCACACCGGTACGCCGTGCGTGCGGTGGTAGGCCAGGGCGATCAGGTCGCTGCTCGCCTTCGACGCGGAGTACGGCGAGCTCGGCTGCAGCGGCTCGTCCTCGGTCCAGCTGCCCGAAGGGATCGAGCCGTAGACCTCGTCGGTGGAGACGTGCACGAACTTCGAGAGCCCGTGCACCCGGGCCGCCTCCAGCAGCGTCTGGGTCCCGACGACGTTCGTCATCACGAAGTCGGCCGCTCCGAGGATCGAGCGGTCCACGTGCGACTCGGCGGCGAAGTGCACGACGGCGTCGGCCTCGTCCATGAGGCGTCCGACCACGACCGGGTCGAGGATGTCGCCCTCCACGACACTCAGCCGCGGGTCCTCGAGCACCGGTGCGAGGTTCGCGAGGTTCCCCGCGTAGGTGAGCCTGTCCAGGACGGTCACCGACGCCGGCGCCTCCATCCCCCACGCCTCACCGAGCACGCTGCGCACGTAGTGGCTGCCGATGAACCCGGCACCACCCGTCACCAAGAGCCTCATGGCACCTCGTTCCCGTCCTCGTCGTGGGCGGCATGACCTGTCCGCTCCCACCGGTAGTGTCCCCGCATGACCTTCTCGATCGTCGCCCGCTCCGCCGACGGCCAGTCGTGGGGCGTCGCAGTGGCCTCCAAGTTCCTCGCCGTCGGCTCCGCCGTACCTGCCGCCGTGGCGGGGGTGGGTGCCATCGCCACGCAGGCCGAGGCGAACGTCGCGTACAAGGGCCTCGCGCTCGCCCACCTCGACGAGGGCGCCACCGCGTCGGTCGCGCTGCAGCGGCTGATCGAGGAGGACGACGCCCGCGAGCACCGCCAGGTCGGCATCGTCGACGTCGACGGCAACGCGGCGACGCACACCGGCCACGAGTGCTTCGACTGGGCCGGCGGTGTCTCGGAGCAGGGTGTCGCGATCCAGGGCAACATCCTCACCGGCCCCGAGGTCGTCGAGGCGATGAAGGCGGCCTGGGACGCGAGCGCGGCGGAGCCTGACCTCGCACGACGGCTGCTCGCCGCCCTGGTCGCGGGGGACGAGGCCGGCGGCGACCGGCGGGGACGCCAGTCGGCCGCGCTGCTCGTCGTACGCGAAGGTGCGGGGTACGGCGGAAACGACGACGTCGCGGTGGACCTCCGCGTCGACGACCACGCCACGCCGATCCCCGAGCTCGTGCGCCTGCTCGACCTCAACGACCTCTACCTCACCGCCTCGACGGACGAGGAGAAGGTGCCGGTCGATGCCACGCTCCAGGTGGAGCTCGACGACATGGCGCGTCGGCTCGGGCAGGCCGACTTCCACGCCTGGGTGGGCAGCGAGAACTACGAGATGCGCGTCAGCCGTCCGGGGGACGACGGCCCCTGGGTGGACCGGAAGGTGCTGGCGATCCTGCGCGAGCAGAGCGAGGACTCCTCGACCGCCTGACCTGGGCGGATGTGCTCGCGCCCCTGCAGACGACTTCCCCCAAACAGGGCTCGTGGCCGTGCTCGCGCCTGCCCTACGTTCAGGTTGTGTTGACACCATTGCCTCTCGCGAACGTGCTCCTGGTGTTCGCCTCGACGCTGTTCGCGATGGCGCTGATGGTGCGCAACCCGATCTTCGTCTTCTACTCCTACTGGGGTGTCGTCCTGGCGGGACAGCTGGTCGGGACGGCGAAGAAGAACGGTCGTTGACCCTACGCCCGAACAGACCCTCGCCACCTGGCCGTCGTGGTGGGAGAGTCGACTGCATGGGTGGCGAGAGCGACCTGGTCCTGGAGCTCCAGTGCCCGCTGCGGGCACCGCTCCCCGCGTCTTCCGGGCACTGACCGAGCCGGACGACCTCGCGCGGTGGTGGGGTCCGCACGGGTTCACCATCCCCGGGGTCGAGATCGACCTGAACGTCACCGGCCGCTACCGCTTCGCCATGCAGCCACCCGAGGGCGACCTGTTCTACCTGACCGGCGAGTTCCTGGAGATCGACCCGCCGCACCGGCTCGTCTACACCTTCCGCTGGGAGGATCCCGACCCCGACGACCGCGAGACCGTCGTCCGGCTCTCGGCCGAAGCCGTCGGTGACACGACCCGACTCTCGCTGTGGCAGGGAACGTTCGCCACCGAGCCGCGGCTCGACCTGCACCGGGGCGGCTGGACCGACTCGTTCGAGAAGCTGCGCGAGCTGATGGAGACAGCCGGGTAGCCGCGACGACGCCGCCGCCACGCCGTGAGAGGCGGTCCCGCGGGCAGCTCCCGGGTGCAAGGATGCACCTGACTACTGACCCGAGACACCAGGAGCTGCGGTCCATGAGCGTGCTGGCCATCGATGCAGGAACGACGGGCGTGACCGCCCTCGTGGTGACCCCGGAGGGGACGATCGCCGCGAAGGGGTACCAGGAGTTCGGCCAGCACTTCCCCCGTCCCGGCTGGGTCGAGCACGCCCCCGAGGAGATCTGGCAGGCGACCATCGAGGCCACGCGCTCGGCCATCAAGGAGTACGACGCGGTCGGCGGCCCCGCCCTCCAGGCGATCGGCATCACCAACCAGCGCGAGACCGTCCTGCTGTGGGACCGCGAGACCCTGGGCTCCCCCCGCCGCGCGATCGTGTGGCAGGACCGTCGTACCGCCGACATCTGCAAGCGCATGCGCGCCGAGGGCACCGAGGACCGGATCACCGAGCTGACCGGCCTGCGCCTCGACCCGTACTTCTCCGGCACCAAGCTGGCCTGGCTCGCGGAGAACGAGGCGAACACCTGGGCGCTGGTCCACGAGGGGCGCTACGCGATCGGCACGGTCGACTCCTACCTGATCGCCCGGATGACCCGCGGCACCTGGCACGTCACCGACGTCTCGAACGCCTCGCGGACGCTGCTGTTCGACCTCGAGCGCGGCGACTGGTCCGACGAGCTGTGCGAGCTCTTCGGCGTCCCGCGGGAGGCGCTGCCGGAGGTCGTTCCGTCGTGGGGGCCGATCGCGACCTCCGACCCCAAGTCGTTCGCCGGCCTCGAGCTGCCGATCGCGGGCATCGCCGGCGACCAGCAGTCGGCGCTGTTCGGGCAGACCTGCTTCGACGTCGGCGACAGCAAGTGCACCTACGGCACCGGTTCGTTCATCCTCACCAACACCGGGTCGTCCGTGGTGCGCTCCGACGCGGGGCTGCTCTCCACGGCAGCGTGGCGCTCCCCCGAGGGCGAGACGACGTACGCGCTGGAGGGCGCCATCTTCGTGACCGGCGCGGCCGTGCAGTGGCTCCGCGACGGCCTGCAGATCGTCGGCGCCGCACCCGAGACCGAGGCCATCGCGGCCACCGTCGAGGACTCCCAGGGCGTGGTGTTCGTGCCCGCCCTGACCGGTCTCGGCGCCCCCGACTGGGATCCCCACGCACGCGGCCTGATCATCGGGCTCACCCGAGGTACGACGCGGGCGCACATCGTCCGGGCGACCCTGGAGGCGATCGCCTTCGAGGTCCGCGACGTGATCGAGACCCTTCCCGAGCGCACCTCCATGCAGGCGCTGATGGTCGACGGTGGGGCCTCGGCGAACAACCTGCTCTGCCAGATCCAGGCCGACCAGCTCGGTGTCCCGGTGGAGCGCCCCAAGATCGTGGAGACGACCGCTCTGGGGGCGGCGTTCCTCGCCGGGCTCGGCACAGGGGTGTGGAGCTCGACCGACGAGCTCCGGGAGACCTGGAACCTCGACCGGAAGTTCGAGCCTCGCGGCGACCGGGCCGACGCGGACGCGGCTCACGCCCGGTGGCGCGATGCCGTGGAGCGGTCGAAGAACTGGGCCTAAGCGTCGCCCCGGACGTGGGCGGGGTCAGCGCAGCTTCTCCAGGGCCTTCCGGGCGCGCTCGACGACCCCCCTGGCTTCCTCGACCGAGTCCTCGCACTCGTCGCGGGCCTCCTCCGCGGCGGTCAGCTCGTCCTCGTTCGCCTCTACCCGCTGCTCGAGCTCCGCGATCCGTCGACGGAGCTCGTCGAGCTCGGACTGGAGCTGCAGTCCCTTCGCCTCGCGCTTCTCCACCCGGCGGCGGGCCTTGTCGAGCTTCCGCTCCGCAGCAGCCAGCTCGGCCTCGGCTTCCTTGAGCGCGGTCTCCGCCCCCTCGATGGCGGCGGAGTCGTCCGCGACCACGCTGAGCTGCGGCTTCTTGGCCTCCGACGGTTCAGCCGCGGGCTCGCGGCGCTCGACGGGGCGCGCCCGGCGTACGGCGGTCTCGCCCAGCGCGCTCGGGAGGGCGACAGACTCGACCACGTCCTCGACCTGTGTCCCCGTGACCTCGAGCGGCTTGACCAGCATGCCGAGGCGCACCGCCTTGGCCGCGTCCTCATCGACCATGGCCGCGTGGAGGGTCTCCTCGACCTGGTTCGCGACCGGCTCCCCGATCTTCTGCCCGAGCTCCGCGGCCAGCGCCCGCGCCTGGCGGGTCACCGCCGCTGTCAGCTGGCGCCGCTGACGACCGAGCTGCCGGAGCTCCTCCCCCTGCCATCGACTCCTGTGCTTCGCGCAGCGCGGCGCCGAGGGAGAGGATCTGCTCGACCTGGTCGGCCTCGTGGCGCACGAGCATGTTCACGACCCAGGCCGCCGTGGTCGGCTTGGGGAGCTTCTTGATCTCGGCGGCGAGCGCCTTGTCCTCGCTCTTGGCCTCGGCCGCGAGCTCGTTGCGGCGGGCCACGAACTCGTCAGGACGTGCTGCGTACAGCTCGTCTGCCATCCCCGTGAGATCCACGGCCCGAGCATACGGAGACAAGCCGGTTCTTCCGGCGGTTCTGGCCACCTTCCTGGGAGTGGAGCCAGGTCACACCTGCTGAGCCACGGACCTCAGCATCTCGCGGAGCTGCGGGAGGTCGTCGGGCCGGGCCGCCTCGACCAGCTGGCTCTCCGCCGCCGCAAGGTCCCCGAGGCGGGCCAGCGTGAAAGCGGCGACGAGACGGGCGGGGGGCGCGTGCACGTCGGAGGGAACCGCCTGGCGCTGCGCCTCCGCGAGCACCCCGGGCGCCTCGGACACCCTTGCCCACCAGTCCGGGGCCTGCTGGGTTACCCGCTGCGCCGCCCGTCCGGCCTGGAGTCTCAGCGCCCGCTCCCCGTGCTGGGTCGAGATCCAGCTGCGGTCCGGCGCGTCGACGGTCCAGTGGTCGACCCACAGGTGCAGCGTCGTCTGCGCCAGACTGTGGGGCCACTCGTACGTCGAGGGACGCGCCCACGCGACGGGCACCCATGCGCAGCAGATCCCGTAGACCAGCCCGAGCTGCTCGCCTTTGAGGCTGCGCAGGCCGATGACCGCCTGGATCTCCTCACCGAGCGCCTTGGCCCAGGTCAGGCCTCGCACGTGCTGCATGTCCGCGACGAGCGGTGCGACCGCCTCGCGCAACAGCTCGTGCGACCGGGCGGACGGCACCGGGTCGACTCGCCGGATCATCGCCTGCCTGCCATGACGCTCGACGCCCTGGTCAACGGACGGCGCGCACCTTGAACGTGAACGGCAGCCCGTTGTGCCCGTCGTCCAGCGGGGTTCCGCCGCAGGACCAGATGGTGTCGGACCCGCACCGACTCATCCTGGTGCTGGCGTTCGTCAGCGACAGGGCGACGCGAGCGATGTGCCGCCTCGTGAACGGCACCCTGAGGTGGCCGTCGCCGTCACGGTTCAGCACGACTCGGCGCCATCCGATCCGGCCGTCCCGGCGATGCACCATCACCGTCGCCTTCGAGCCGCGGAACCGGGGCGGGAGGTCGAGGACCATCCGCAGGCCCCACCGCCCCTTGAGGCTCCGGCCCGGGACGACCACGACGTGACGGCTGCTCAGGTGGGTGAGCCGGGTGATGAGCCAGGGTGTCTGCCGCCGTTTGTCGGTCAGGACGAACCGGCCCGCGACCGGGGCGACGAACTTGGTGTACTTCCGCCCCTCGTCGTACCACCGTCCGGCGATCCGGTTGGCTGCACTGAACTCGGCGAACATGTCCGCGAACGAGGTGCCGCGCTGATGCAGGACACGGCGCTGCGCCACCAGCGACCGTTCGCCGTTGCCGACGTGCTGCCAGACCTGGCGCACGACCGAGGGGTCCTCGGACGGGCCAGACGCCGAAGTACTCGCTGAGGAAGCGCCACCAGATCCAGGAGCCGTACAGCTGGGTGTAGCCGCCGGCGATGTAGTCCAGGGGTACGCCGGGGTGCTGGAGGGCGCTGCCGGGGAGGTACTGGAGGTTGTCGTCGATGTCGTCGTAGACCTCGTCCTCGATCCAGGCGGCGGTCCCCTCCTGCAGCCAGGTGTCCGCGCGGAGGCTGTAGCCGAACTGGACCGCGTGGAAGAACTCGTGGGCGGCCGTCACGCGCAGGCTCGGCCCGGGAGGAGCCGGGTAGTCGACGAAGTCGTTGTCGAGGACGCAGTAGGCGGCCCGGTCCTGGTAGCTGTCCATCGTGCAGTAGCCGTAGATCCCGGTCGGCCTGAGGTCGGCGAGGTAGATGTCCGTACGCCCGTCGGGCCCGTGGTTCACCGCAGCCTCGTCGCTGCCCGGCGCGCGGTAGCCGAGGTCGACGATGATGCGCTGCCACACCTCCTCGAGCACGCCGCATGTTCTCCTCGACCCAGTCGGGGACGCCGTTCTCGTCGCTGTCGGTCAGGTCGGGAGCGTCCTCGTCGGCCGCGTCGGTGACCCAGTGCAGACAGATCGCTGCTACGTCGGAGCAGAGGGAGGCCGTCGGGGCATCCGGCGCGTAGCCGTTCTCCCAGTAGTCGCCGGCTCCGTCGGTCGGGCGGGCGAGGATGCGCCGGGCGACCTGCTGGTCGGCGGGGTCGAGGTCGTCGACGCTGAGCACGAGCTCGCGCAGGGTCTGGGTCGCTTCGACGGGTCGGCTCGTGCCCGTCGGCGTGGTCGCGGTGCCCGCTGCCGCGGAGGCTGCGTCGGCCGCGCGGCGTTGGGGCCGGCTTGGGCCGGAAGAGGCTCTTCGCCGCCTCGAGGGCCTCGGCGGCTCGCTCGCTGCGGTGCTCGTCGCCGCGCCCCCTGCTGCTTCCGGGACTCGCGTGGGCGGTCAGGGGCGTCGCGGTGAGCAGGATCGCGAGAAGCGCTGCCCAGACCCCCGCCTGGATGCGCGAGGAAGCCCTCCGAGTCATGAAGGTAAAGGTAGGGAACATTCCGGACGTTCGCGGCAGAACGCGCGAACCGGGACTACCCTCCCGCGGTCACTCGCTGTCGAGCCCCTGCTCGATCGCGTAGCGGACCAGCTCCACCCGGTTGTGCATCTGGAGCTTGCGCAGGGTGTTCTGCACGTGGTTCGAGGTTCGCACGGTCCGGTGCGAGAGGAAGAGCCGCTCGGCGATCTGCTTGTAGGACAGCCCCTTGGCGACGAGACGGAGCACCTCTGTCTCCCGCTCGGTCAGGCGGGGGGTGTCTGCTGCGGGGGCCGGCGCGTCGGAGAGGCGGCGGTACTCCCCCAGCACGAGGCCGGCCAGGCCAGGCGTGAACACCGTGTCACCCTGGGCCACCCGCGTGACCGCCTCGAGCAGCTCCTCACGGCTGGCGGACTTGACCAGGTAGCCCGTCGCGCCGGCCTTCACTGCGTCGAGCACGTCGTCCTGCTCCCCGGAGGCCGAGAGGATCAGCACCCGCCGGGTCGGGTCCGCCTTGACCAGCGCTGCGGTCACCTCGACGCCGTTGGGCGCGGGGATCTGGAGGTCCAGCACGACGACATCGGGACGCGCGGCCGGCGCACGGTTGAGGGCCTCGGTGCCGTTGGCGGCCGTGGCCACGACCTCGAACCCGGCGCTCGCCAGGTCGCGCTCGACGGCGTCGCGCCACATCGGGTGGTCGTCGACGACCATCACCCGGATCGCCTTCTGCTCCACGCCGCCTCCTCAGGGTCCGTGGCCGCAGGCTACCCAGACGTCGCCGGTCGGACGTAGCGTCCACGCCGGTGCACCAGCGGCGCGACCTCGTCGCCGATCTCGACATGCTCGATGGTGGCGTCGAGGAGGAGCGACCAGCCGACCTCGCGGGGCGTCTCCGTGAGTCGGACGCCTGCCCAGGCGCTCGCGCCCTCCAGGCGAGGGCCCCACTCGGTGTCGACCCACGTCGCCAGGGTGAACGGCCCGCCCGGCGCCGGCGCCTGCCCGGCGAACGCGTCGGCCAGGTCCCGGTGCGGCCACTCCAGGAGCTGTACGACGGCTGTTTCCGTGTCCTGGATGGCTTCCGCGAGCTCCGACTCCGGGTCGACGAGCGCCAGCGCATGCCCCGGGTCCCCCGCGGCGATCATCAGGCTCGAGACGGTCAGACCCGCCCGGTCCCGGCCCTCCCCCGACGTCCAGAGGCTGACTGTGCCCCCGAGGCGGCCGCGCATCCGGCGTACGGGGTCGCGCTGGTGCTCCGGCTCGGCGAAGGGATGGTCGGAGTGGATCGTCATCGGCTCTCCTGAGGCACGCTCGTGCGCATATCGCGACGTACGCGTGCGGTTCACACGATTACGTCACTCATCGCCTAGTTCATCCGGACTACCCGCAAGAGGCGAACGGTCGAGTTTGTCCGATTCGTGAACATGCCGCTCGGAACCGGCTGCTTGACTTCCGAATGTCAGACCTACACCAACCCAGTCGGGGGTACAAATGCTGAACTACATCCGGGCCATGATCGTCGACCCGCACCAAGTCCGAGAAGCGGCGCTTCGGCCGTGGAGTACGGCCTCCTCGTCGCGCTGATCGCCGCCGTCATCGTGCGTCGCTGTCATCGGCACTCGGTGAGCGTCGCGCCCACACCGACTCTCGAGCGACACGTGCACGCGCGATCGACGTCGCCGACACCGCCGGCGATCTCGGCTGCGTCAGCAGGCTCGGCAGAGCCGCGACGGCTCTGAGCCGCCGCTCAGTCGATGCGACGTGCGCGGGGCCGCTCGAGCCTCGCGGCAACGATGCCCATCAGCCGAACTGATCCACCGCGAGCCGGAGCCGGCGCGTGCCGGCGCGACCACCTCGTGCTGCGACCGTCGAGCCCGAGCCTCGCCCGCCAGGCGAACCGTTCGTTCTCGACCAGCTCGGTCACCTTCCACGTCGCGGCGGCAGTCGGCTGTGAGCACCCGCATGCCCACGCGCAGCGGTCCCGCATCGAGCCGCTCCACGGACGTCATCGACTCGGTGAGCTGAGGCCACGACTCGACATCCATCAGGACTCTCCACACCGTCTCGACCGGCGCGTCGATGTCCACCGTCGTCTCGCTTCGCATGCTCGCCATCGTCAGCAGGTGCAGTCGTCCAGCCGGGTCATACCGGACGGTGTCGCTCTCACCTGTGCGGGATCGTGAGCTCCCACTCGGTGCCTTGGCCGGGCGCGGTCACCAACGTCGCCACGCCCCCGTGATCGGCGATGCGACCCCGGATCGACTGGGTCACGCCGAGGCGACCTTGGGACTCGGCCTCAGCAAGGCGCCCCTCGGGGATGCCTGGCCCCTCGTCCCGGACCGTGACGACAATCTGCTCACCGAGGTCCTCCAGCAGCACCCACGCCGGAGCGTCCTCCCCGACGTGCCGGGCAACATTGTCGAGGCACGCCTGCACCGCCGCCACGATCTCGTCGACGACGAGGGCGGGCATCTCCACCAGCGTCCCGGGAACCGAGACGTTCACGTGGGCGCTGCCCAGCGCCCGGAGAGCCTGAGCCAGGTCGGCTGTACCCGACTGGCGGTCCAACTCGCGCATGGCACCGTGGCCAGGACTCGCCGAACCGCCCTGCACGAGGGCTCGCAGCGCCACCTCCTGCTCACCCGCGAGTCGACCGAGCTCGCCGACCTCTCCCCCCATCTCCCGCCCACGCCGCTGCACGAGCGCCAGCACCTGGAGTACGCCGTCGTGGACTGCCCGCGCCAGCCGGGCACGCTCCGCGGCTGCCGCCGCCTCCCGCTCGGCGCGATCCCGAGCAGCGGCCATCTCCTTGAGCAAGACCGGAGGTGTAGCCGAGAACGGGCCCGCCGATCATGAGCAGGAAGATGTTGCCGTAGTTGGTCTGGGACAGGTCCGCCCGCACGGCGATGTCGGACAGGGAGACCGCGGTCGAGGCGATGAGGCCGCCGACCCAGTGCGCCCTGATCCCCCAGGCGAGCACCACACCCATCACCCAGAACCCCGGGACGGTCGACTCAGCCCCCGCACCCTTCACGAGGGGCGTGGCCAGGACGGTCGCGACCGTGACGGCGAGGTCGGCCACCATCAGCGGCCAGCCTCGCAACGACGGCTTGTCGTAGGCCCAGATCGCAACGCCGGTCCAGAGAGCCATCACGGCGAGGACGGCCGCGCCGAGGCCGGGGCGCGCGAACGTGTCCCACTGGTAGATCGCGAGCGCGACGGCGTTGACCAGCACGACGACGCGCAGCGCGGCCAGCGCGCGGAACATGGTGGTCTCGACGGCCTCGGTGGCCGGATCGGTGCGCGCGGTGACCCCCCGTGGCCCCAGCATCGTCAGGAGGCTTTGAGCTCGGTGTTCCCCGAGTCGTCGGCCGCCTTGGCCTCGGCGGCACCCTTGCGGGCTGCCTCCTTGTCGAGGGCTTTGGCCTTGGTGGCGTACATGTCGACGTACTCCTGGCCCGAGAGCTGCATGATCTCGTACATGATCTCGTCGGTGATCGACCGCAGGACGTAGCGGTCGTTCTCCAGGCCCTCGTAGCGGGAGAAGTCGAGCGGCTTGCCGAACCGGACGCGCGGCCGGGTGAACGAGCCGAACTTCTTGCCGGGAGGCGCGACCACATCGGTGCCGACCACGGCCACCGGGATCACCGGAACCCTCGTCTCGAGGGCAAGGCGCGCCACGCCCGGTCTTGCCGCGGTAGAGCTTCCCGTCGTGAGAGCGGGTCCCCTCGGGGTAGATCCCGAACAGCTCGCCCGCACCCAGCACCCGCTTGGCCGACAGAAGGGCCCCCTCGGCGGCGCTGCCGCTCGACCGGTCGATCGGCACCTGGCCGGAGCCGGAGAAGAACGACTTCTGGAGCCAGCCCTTGAGGCCGCGGCCGTTGAAGTACTCCGCCTTCGCCACGAAGGTGACCCGGCGGGAGAGCGTGAGCGGCATGAAGAGCCAGTCCGCGTAGGAGAGGTGGTTGCTCGCCAGGATGGCCGGCCCCTCGAGGGGGACGTTCTCGACGCCTTCGGCCTGGGGCCGGAAGACGAGGCGCAGCAGGGGTCCGATGAAGACCCATTTGAGCAGCCAGTAGAACACCCGCGAACCTTCCTTCTTGTCGTGGCAAACCCTAGCCCCGAATCGGCCCGCATGCGACGATGCCCTCGAGTTGTATGAGACGCGTCTCACCGCGTGCTCATCCCACCGCACATCCTGGAGCGTCCGTGTCCATCGCCCCCCACGCCGAGCCCTTCTTCGCCGCCGCCGAGCCGGACGAGGCCAGCGGTCGCAGGATCGGCGTCCTGCTCAGCCACGGCTTCACCGGTTGCCCCGCGTCGATGGTCCCGTGGGGGAAGCACCTCGCCGCCCACGGCTTCGGCGTCGCTGTTCCGCGCCTGCCCGGCCACGGCACGACCTGGCAGGAGATGAACGGGACCGGCTGGCAGGACTGGTACGGCGAGCTCGAGCGCGCCTTCGAGAAGCTCAGCGCGGAGAGCGACGAGGTGGTCGTCGGCGGCCTGTCCATGGGCGGGGGCCTCGTGCTGAAGCTCGCCGCGGACCGCGGACGCGACGTCTCCGGGGTGATGCTCGTGAACGCTGCGGTCGCCTCGAACAACAAGCAGCTCCTCGCCGTACCGGTGCTGAAGCGGGTCATCCCCTCGATGCCCGGCATCGGCAACGACATCAAGAAGCCCGGCCAGGACGAGTACGGCTACGACCGGGTCCCGCTCAAGGCGCTCGGCTCGATGATGGCGCTCTGGAAGGAGGTCCGCGGCGACCTCCCCAAGGTGACCCAGCCGATCGTCCACTTCCGATCCGCCGAGGACCACGTGGTCGACCCGTCCTCCTCGCAGATCATCGCCAGCAAGGTCTCGTCACGGGACGTGACGGAGCGCATTCTGGAAAACAGCTACCACGTGGCTACGCTCGACAACGACGCTCCCGCGATCTTCGAGGAGTCCGTGGAGTTCATCCGACGAGTGACATCCGGCGATTGACGAGGCCATGACGCACACCCCCGACGACCCCAACGACCCCGGCGACGGCGGGGCAGGCAAGCCCGAGTCGGGGGCCGGCCGCGAGATCGACGAAGACGCCGCCTGGCGCGAGATCATCGCGAACTACGGTGATGAACCTGAGGTCGAGGTAGAGGTAGAGCGAGGCAAGCCGGAGACTCCTGCTCCGGAGCCGACGGAGGACCGGGACGAGCGACTCCGCGGGCTCTTCCAGCCCCGCTGGGACGACCCCCTCGAGTCGGGCGCAACCTGGGAGGACGAGGGCCACTTCGTGCCGCCCACCCCTCCCCCGGTCGTCGTACAGGACCCACGTCGGCGTCTGGCCTGGGCCGGTCTGTTCGGGTCCCCCCTCTTCATGCTGGTCTCCGTCGTACTCGGGTGGCGACTCCCCGACTGGCTCATGTTCGGCCTCGCCATGGGCTTCGCGGGCGGGTTCATCTACCTGGTCGCCACCATGCCCAAGCGGCGCGGCGGGGACGGGTACGGCGACGACGGGGCTGTTGTGTAAGGATCGCTTCGGCACCCAACCGAAGGAGATCCGCGTGCAGAGCGAGACCGTCGAGATCACCGGCCACCTGATGGACACGGGCATCCTGTCGCGGGTGCTCGACGACATCCGTGAGTACGGCGGCGACTACACCATCGACCGGTTCAACGTCGGGCCACGACGCCGGCGACACCTCGCACGCCGTGCTCACCGTCTCCGCCGAGGACGACGAGTCGCTCGAGCGGCTGCTCATGCGGATCCAGACCCGCGGCGTCAACCAGGTCGACCCCGGCGAGGCGTCGACCGGCGAGGCCGAGATGGACGGCGTCTTCCCCGAGCACTTCTACTCCACGACCAACCTCGAGACCCGCGTGCGCATCGGCGGCCGGTGGGTCAAGGTCGAGAACCCCGAGATGGACTGCGGCCTGATCGTCGAGGGCGAGGGCCCTGACACGCGCATCTACACCCTGCCGATGGCCGACGTGAAGGCCGGCATGAAGGTCGTCTGCGGCGCCGGCGGCATCAAGGTCGCCATCCCGGAGCCCCCCGAGGGCGCGAGCGGGTTCGGCTTCATGGAGTCCGAGGTCTCCAGCGAGAAGCCCCAGGCCGTGCTGGTGCGCCAGGTCGCCGAGGGCATGCGTGAGGCCAAGGCCGAGGGCAAGAAGGTCCTCTGGGTCGGCGGCCCCGGGCGTCGTGCACACCGGCGCGGCGCCGGCGATGGTGGCGCTGGCCAAGGCCGGGTACGTCGACGTCCTCTTCGCCGGCAACGCGCTGGCGACCCACGACATCGAGGCCTCGCTCTACGGCACCTCGCTCGGCATCGACCTCGCCATGGGTCGCGGCGTCGAGCACGGCCACGAGCACCACATCCGCGCGCTCAACACCATCCGCAAGGCGGGGTCGATCAAGGACGCCGTCGACCAGGGCGTCCTGACCGGCGGCGTGATGCACGCGCTCGTCACCGAGGGCAAGGAGTTCGTGCTCGTCGGCTCGGTCCGCGACGACGGCCCGCTGCCCGACGTCTACACCGACGTCATCGAGGGCCAGCGCGCCATGCGGGCGCAGCTCAAGGACGTCGGCTTCTGCATCATGGTCGCGACCATGCTGCACTCGGTCGCGACCGGCAACATCCTGCCCGCGTCGATCCCGCTCGTCTGCGTGGACATCAACCCGGCGACGGTGACCAAGCTGGCCGACCGCGGCTCCTCGCAGGCGCGCGGCATCGTCACCGACGTCGGCCTGTTCCTCGAGCAGCTCGCCGGTCGAGCTCGTCCCCGACTACCGCAGCCGCCGGGACTAGGCCAGACGCGGCGTCACGGCTGCGTGGCATCGGGCGCCGCAGCACTGCCTCGCCCGGTGAGGCGCCGTTCGGTGGACCGCAGGGAATGCCGATCGCGGAGCCGGTACGGCCCAAAGTGACTAGGTTGCCGCATTCCTGCCCCAAAAGCCCCTCAGGACTCGTATGTTCGCCGCAAAAGGTGATGAGGGGGAAGCATGTCGATTTGTTCTCGCGTGCGCCGTCGTAAGGAGGGCGGCGCCGCCGCTGTCGAGTTCGCGTTGGTGGTACCGCTCCTCGCGACGTTGGTCCTGGGCATCATCCAGTACGGCTGGTACTTCTATGTCGCGAACAACACCAGCGCCGCCGCCCGCGAGGCCGCCCGGCATGTGGTCGTGGGCGACTGCTGGGGCGGGGACTTCCTCACGTTCGTTGAGAACAACGCAGTCGGTATAGACATCACCCAAGCGCAGTACACCCCTGATCCCGTCCACCGCTGACATCGGCGACAACATCACCGTCACGGTCGTCGCCGACGGCAACATCATCGGCTTCCTGCCCATGCCCAACGATGGACCGCACCCTTGGGTGAAGGGCATGGATCGAGCGCGAGTTCACCGCACGCCTCGAGAAGGGACGAGACGTAGCGGGAGCGTGCCTGTGATGGGCAGCGGACCGACGAGAAGGGGCGCGGTCGCCGTCTTGGTGGCGATCATGACGGTGCTGCTGTTCACGGTGGCCGCCTTCACCGTCGACCTCAGCAACGCCTTCGTGCGCAAGCGGGACGTCCAGCGCCAGGCCGACTTCGCGCGCTCGCCGGCGGCGCGGAGCTCGGCGCGGAGAAGTCGGGGACCGTCCCCACTAGACGTTGTCGACGCTGTGGTCGACGCGCTCAACGGCCCAGGCGACCTCAACCTGCCGCAGGACGATGCGGGGCGTCACGGCCGTCACGTCAGCCGAGCTCACCAACGGTGACCTGAAGGACGGCGAGGTTCGCTTCAACCCCGACCCCACCATCGAGGGGCTCCAGGTCATCGCACCGCAGGTCCAGGTGGACTACGGATTCGCCGGCGTCATCAACTCGAGCTTCAACGACGTTGACGTGACCGCCGACGCCACGGTGGGGGTCTTCTCCCCCGGGTTCGGCGTCATGCCGGTTTACGCGGTGAGCGGCTGCGACTGGGGGAACCAGGCCATCACCGACCCCGCGAGCGGTGCGGCTGCGTCTATTCCTCCACTTGCATACGACGGCGACACCAACGCCACGACGCTGGAGTCGCTCACGCCCAATGAGATCGCGCTCAACGCCTCCGGCATCTCGGTCACACTCTCCGGCAAGAAGTTCAACAACACCACCAAGGTGGGCTTCTTCCGGGCCGACGACACGACGCCGTCAGCGGTGGTCCGCAGCCGACGTTCCGTCCGACCGCGCCCTCTTACGACCAAGAGCTGCAGGGTCCATCACCTTCACCGTGCCCACCGACGGTAACCTAGGTGGAGACCGCCTGGTACGTCCGCGTCTACAACGCTGGCAGCGTAACAAGTGGTCGGCAGCGAAGCGAGGCCCAGCCTCTTCGGATCGGCGAGGCGGTCCTGGAGTGCGACTCCGCGTCCAGCGACGGAAACTTCGGCACCCTGAAGCTGCCCCGGAACAACCCCCCCGGCCTCGTGGACCCCGGTGAACTTCGCCGAAGGCCTCGAGGCGCCGCTGACGCTCGCCATTCATGCAGGTGCCGATGCCACCGGCCTATGCGTCAACGGAATGAACGGCGCGATCGAGTCGACAATGGGGAATCTGAAGCCCAGCACAAACTGCGTGGACACCGACACGGGGCTCACTGCGAACTCGGCTACGGACGGACTCATCAAGGGCTATGGGAGCTACAAGGGCAGGCTGGAGGCGACGAGCAGCAGCACCAGTCAGGGCACGGGCTGCGCACCCGGCGGAGGTACCAGTGCCCGCACCGTCTCCACCCCGGGCTCCAAGTCCATCAACAACGACACGCTGACCTGCTTCCTGACCAACAACACGACGTCGCTCGCCGACATCACCAAACCGAGCTACAGCGGCGGGCCGGTGCTCTCCACCGACATCTACAAGTCCCCGCGCTTCTACTGGCAACCGGTCTTGAGGGTCGAGCCGACCACCGGTGGGTCCAAGAGGTACTCGATCGTGGACTTCCGCGCCGCCTTCATCACCGACGAGGTGGTGGCGCCCTCGACGATCCGAGGAACCAACACCGCGTCGGCCGACAACGGCATCATGATGGTGTCCAACCAGGTGAAGCAGGTGAAGGTCATCTTCTTCAACGTCGACGCGCTCTCCCCTGATGACAGCGGCGTCGTGGTGACGCCCTACCTAGGTGTCGGTCCGAGGATCCTGCGACTCATCGACTGATCGTCCCGGGAATGGCGTCAGTCGCTCCAGGGCTCGTCGGAGAGGTCGATCTTCTCGACCGGATCGTGAGTCCTGCCGTGCGCCGTCGCCCGGGTGGCTGCGCGGGCATGGCGGCGACGGCTGCCTGCAGCAGCGAGGTGGCCGCGGAGGTCAGGTGCTGCTTGACCTCCGGGCTGGTTTGCCGCACGAGCGAGATGGCCTGGCAGAGCGGGCAGTAGCGGCAGTCCTCTCCGCCGGTGGCGACGTGCTCGTTCAGGTTGTGGAACATCGAGGCCGCACCGGCGGCGCCCGCAGTCGCCGAGTCGTGTCCGCTCTCCCGGGCCCAGTCCTGAAGAGCGCCGAGCAGCTTCGCGGCCTCCTCGGCCACGCTCCCGACCTGGTCCTCGTCCTCGCTCACACCAGCTCCTCGGCAGGCGTTCTGAAGCGGATCTGCAGCGCCTCGTCGTCAACGCGAGCTCCTGCGACCTCGCTCCCGCTCAACGACGTCGGGAGCGCCAGCACCCGTCGGTAGGAGCCGACGGTCACCACCAGCTCGTCGCCGTGCCGCGCCAGATCCACGTCGGCCTTCGCGACGAACGGCAGGGCGATGCTCAGAGTCGCACCCTCCGCCGTCCGCCGTACGGTCATCGGGCCTTCCCCGACGGGAAGCGCGAGTGGGTCGTCGTCGCCGTACACGTCCGCTGCGAACTCGCAGAGCTGGTGCGGCCCCGACCGGCTCTGACGGCCGGTAGGCCGATCGCCAGACCGGGAGCCCGGCGAAGGACTGCTCCACCTCGACGAGCACGCGCGTCTGGGCCTCCACCCACTGCTCCCGCCAGGCGTCGGCGCCGGCGTCCGGGAAGACACGGTTCGCCACCACACCGTCCACCCGGTAGCCGTAGAGGGACAGTGTGGTGAGCGAGCGACGCGCCTCGGCGACGACGACGTTCTCCGGGGTGAGCACCAGGCGGACGCTGGCGGTCGGACCGGACAGGATCGCCTGGACCTCCTCCAGGTCGCGGTGCAGGCGCTCGATCGCGTCGAAGACCGAGTCGTGGGGCATGGGCACGCCCGTCGCCCTCGTCAGGACCGGCTTCAGCGCCTTGATGACCCGTCGCTCGGCCGGGAAGACCCGGTCCATGTACCACCCGAGCGCCTCGGGGAGGGCGAGCAACCGGAGCGTCTCGGCGGTCGGGGCGCAGTCGACGACGATCACGTCCCACTCCCCCGACACCGCATGGGATCGGAGCTCGAGAAGCGCCAGGACCTCCTCCGCGCCCGGGATGACGGTCAGCTCCTCCGCCGTGATCGGGTCGACACCGACGGCGTCGAGGACCGACAGCAGGTACCGCTGGATCTCCGCCCACGAGCGCTCGAAGCGGCGCTGCGCGTCCACCTGCTGCACGAACAGGCGCTCGGTGACCGGTGTCGGCTCGCTCCCGATGGGGACGCCGAACGCGTCCGCCAGCGAGTGGGCGGCGTCGGTCGAGAGCACCAGGGTGCGGTGCCCACGGGAGGCCGCCAGCGTCGCCGTACCGGCGGCCGCCGTCGTCTTGCCGACACCTCCCTTGCCGGTGAAGAGCAGGATCCTCACGGCATCAGCTCAAGGACTCGACGCGCTTCTTCAGCCCCTTGAGCGCGGTGTCGATGATGACCTTCTCGGCCTTGCGCTTGAGCATGCCGATCATCGGGATGGAGATCTCGACGGCGAGGCGGTAGGTGACCTCGGTGGCGCCGCTGCCCTGAGGCGCCAGCTCGTAGGAGCCGTCCATGCCCTTGAGCATCTTGCCCTCGACCAGCCACCAGCGGACGGAGCGGTCGCCGTCCCAGTCGTACTCGAGCGTGTACTGGTCCTTGATGGGGCTCGCGTCGAGCTCGAAGTACACCTGCTTGGGACGACCTTCGGACCCGCCCTCGACCACGTCCGCCTTCTTCACACCCTGGGCCCACTCGGGGTAGGAGTCGAAGTCGGCGATGACCGCCATCACCTCGTCGGGCTCGGCGTTCACCACGATGCTGGACGTCGTCTGCTCGGCCATGGGTGATCTGGTGCCCTCCAGTGAACGGTCGCGTGTTGGCGCGAGCGTACCCGATGGTCACCGTGTCGGGACCGCCAGTGTGACCAGCGCGACGCCGTCCGAGTGTCCCTGGCTCACCGAGCGGGCTCGCGGTAACGTGCGCCTGTGCAGAATCCTGCCTCCGCCGACCACGGAAGGGTGACAGCGTGCGTGAGTACTCCTCGCCCCTGACCGTCACCCTGCCCCCCACCGGCAACCTGACCGACGACGTCGTCGCGAACGGCAGCCACCACCCCGACAGCGTCTGCTTCAGCAAGCGGACCTCCGAGGGCTGGGCAGACGTGACGGCAGCCGCCTTCCTCGAGGAGGTACGCCGGGTCGCCAAGGGCCTCATCGCCGGCGGTCTGCAGAGCGGGGACCGGGTAGCCCTGCTGTCCAAGACCCGCTATGAGTGGACGCTGCTCGACTACGCGATCTGGTTCGCGGGCGGCGTGAGCGTGCCCGTCTACGAGACGTCGTCCTCCGAGCAGGTCGCCTGGATCCTCTCCGACTCGGGCGCGCGCCTCGTCGTGGTCGAGACAGCGGCCCACGAGAAGCGGGTTGCGGAGATCCGCGAGCACACCCCGGACGTCGACCAGGTGCTGGTCATCGACGGAGGTGCGGTCGCGGAGCTGGTTCGGCTCGGCGCGACGGTCTCCGACAAGCGGCTCGAGGAACGTCGTACGACGGCGACGCCGGAGACCCCGGCGACCATCATCTACACCTCGGGTACGACGGGCCGCCCGAAGGGCTGCGTGCTCACGCACGGCAACTTCATGTTCGAGCTCGGCGTGGCGACCGAGGAGCTCCACGAGCTCTTCGAGGACGAGGCCGCCTCGACCCTTCTCTTCCTCCCGCTCGCGCACGTCTTCGCGCGGATCATCCAGGTCGGCGCGGTGAAGAAGCGGGTCCGGCTCGGGCACGCCGCCGACATCAAGAACCTCCTCGACGACCTGTCCTCGTTCCAGCCGACGTTCATCCTCGCCGTACCCCGCGTGTTCGAGAAGGTCTTCAACACCGCCTCCCAGAACGCCGCCGCCGACGGGCGGGGGCGGATCTTCGACCTGGCCGCCGACACCGCCATCGCCTACAGCAAGGCGCTGGACACGGGCCGGCCCGGGCTGATGCTGCGCGCGCGCCACTCGCTCTTCGACCGGCTCGTCTACTCGAGGCTGCGCGAGGCCCTCGGCGGTCGCTGCCGGTACGCCGTGTCCGGCGGCGCGCCTCTCGGTGAGCGGCTCGGCCACTTCTTCCGCGGCGTCGGGCTGGCCGTCCTCGAGGGCTACGGCCTGACCGAGACGACCGCGGCCGTCACCGTCAACCTTCCGTCGCTCACGAAGGTGGGCACGGTGGGTCGCCCCCTGCCCGGGACGACGATCCGGGTCGCCGACGACGGCGAGCTGCTGGTGCGCGGCGGGCAGGTCTTCGCGGGCTACTGGAACGCGCCGGACGCGACGGCCGAGGTGCTCACGGACGACGGCTGGCTGCACACCGGCGACCTCGGAGAGATCGACGACGAAGGCTTCGTCCGCCTCACGGGCCGCAAGAAGGAGATCATCGTGACCGCGGGCGGCAAGAACGTCGCTCCCGCGCAGCTCGAGGACCGCATCCGGGCCCACCCCCTCGTCAGCCAGTGCATGGTCGTGGGCGACGGCGAGCCGTTCATCGCCGCCCTCGTCACGCTCGACGCGGAGGCGCTCATCCCCTGGGCGGAGCAGCGACGGCAAGGGCACCGAGCATGTCGGGACTGCTCGAAGACGCGGATCTTCGGGGCGAGATCCAGGCCGCGGTCGACGACGCGAATACGTCGGTATCGCGCGCGGAGTCTGTCCGAAAGTTCCGAATTGTTCCTTTCGACTGGACCGAGGAGTCCGGTCATCTCACCCCGAGCCTGAAGCTCCGGCGCAGTCTGGTCATGCGGGATTTTCACGGCGAGATCGACGCTCTTTTTGACCGTTCCTGACGGCGTTCTGAGGCTCTTCTGCACCGTGCTGGTGCACGTTTTCCCATGTCCGAAACATATGAATAGACAGGTTTTCGAGACGTCGGTGCCTTCGGTGTAGAAACCTATGCATTGGGGTCAGGGGGGCCCCGGAAGGGCGACCGCTCCACTCGGGGCCGCCGTTCTCCTCGTGACGACACAGATGTGGATGGAACATGGGACGTCGAACGGTTCTACTCATCGTTGCCGCACTGATCGCGGCACTCGGCACTTCGCTTGGTGTACGTCTACGTCCGTGGCGTCGACGCCCGTGCGGCGCGAGCAGTACGACGCCGTGCAGGTGCTCAAGGCAGTCGAGGTCATCAACCCCGGCGAGACACTGCGGACGCCCAGGCTGCGGGCAAGATCCAGATGGGCACGGTCGGCGAAGGGCGGAGGTCCTCCCGGCGCGACGACCAGCATCGGCGACATGGGCGAGCAAGGTCGCGCTGACCACGGTGTACCCGGGCGAGCAGATCATCCCCGCGAAGTTCGGTGCCGCCGGCGAGCAGCAGGTGCTGACCATCCCCGACGGCAAGATGGCGATCTCCGTCAACCTGACCGACCCGGCGCGCGTCGCCGGCTTCGTCAACCCCGGCGCCGAGGTCGCCGATCTTCGTCTCCGCCGAGCCGGAGGCGTCGACTCCGCGGGCAACACGGAAGCTGCCCGACTTCACGCGGCTGCTCCTGCCCCGCGTCCAGGTCATCGGCGTCGGCGACACCACCGTCGTCCACCACGACCACGACCAGCGAGCGAGGGCACGCAGACCGACCGAGCAGATCTCCACGCACGCTCCTGACTCTCGCCGTCGACCAGAAGGAGGCCGAGAAGCATCATCTTCGCGGCCACGAACAGCGAGGTCTGGCCTTCGCGCTGCTGACGGACAAGTCCGAACGTCAAGCCCGGTCCGGGCGTCACCTCCAACGAACGTGTTCCGAGTGAGGCGCCGATGCCCACCATCGTCGAGCCCCAGGCGTCGTACGCCGAGATGTTCTCGGCTGCGCATCGGCGCGCACTCCAACGTCGTCGCCAGCCTGGACGAGCTGAAGCGGGACCTCGCGACGACCCGACGAGTACGCCATCGTCCTCGGCCCCTCGGTCGACCTCGAGGCGGCGGCTGCGCTCGCCGACACGCTGCGGGTGACCCGGCCGGCGACGAGCGTCATCCTGATCCGCCGTCGTGTCGACACCAGCGTGCTCGCCGAGGCTCTGCGCTCCGGCATGCGCGAGGTGATCGAGGAGCGCGACCTCGCCGGTCTCGGCCAGGCGGTGATGCGGGCCGGCCAGGTGTGGGAGGCGGTCCACGGCCCGGTCAGCGGTGCGCTGGGCGGCGCATCGAGGGCGCCAGATCACGGTCTTCTCCCCCAAGGGCGGCGTCGGCAAGACGACGCTTGCGGTCAACCTCGCCTTGGCTCTCAGCCGCGAGGAGAAGAACGTCTGCCTCGTCGACCTCGACCTCGGCTTCGGCGACGTGGCGATCACGCTCCAGCTCTTCCCCGCGCGGACCCTCGCCGACGCCATCCCCCTGGAGTCCGGGCTCGACGCGGACTCCCTCGAGTCGCTGCTGACGCCGCACCGGGACGGCATCCACACCCTGGTGGCCCCGGTGCAGCCCGACGCCAAGGACTCCATCCACGCCTCACTCGTCGGCAAGGTCCTGCGACTGCTCAAGTCCAAGTACGACTACGTCGTCATCGACACCGCGCCGAGCTTCGACGAGCACGTGCTCCAGGCGATCGACGAGACCGACGAGCTGCTCCTGGTCACCACCCTCGACGTCCCCACGCTGAAGAACGTGAAGATCGCGGTGGAGACCCTGGACCTGCTCAACTTCCCCAGGAACCAGCGGCGGCTGATCCTCAACCGCGCCGACGACAAGGTCGGGCTCAGCGCCGAGAAGGTCGAGAGCACGCTCGGCATGTCGATCGCCGCGTCCATCCCGACCTCACCGCAGGTCGCGAGCTCCACGAACTCCGGCGAGCCGATCCTCGTGTCCTTGCCCCGCCACGCGGTCAGCAAGGCGATCTCGGACCTGGCTGCCCAGCTCGGGCCGTCGGTGGAACCGGCCGGGACCGGCACCGAGGAGCCCTCCGAGCGACCCAACCGCGCCGCACCCAAGCGCGGCCTCCTCCGGCGGAACGGTAGGTAACCATGAGCAGCTTGACCGACAGGCTCGCGGCCGCCTCGCGCGACCGCGTGAACCCCTCGCCGAGCCAGACGAAGTCGACGTCCGACAGCCACAAGGCGGCCGCCAAGGTCTCCGAGGGCGAAGACCGCTTCAGCAAGCTCAAGAGCAACGTCCACAACAAGCTGCTCCAGGAGCTCGGCCCGAAGCTCTACGACGCGGAGATGCCGCAGTCCGAGCTCGAGCAGATGGTGCGCGCAGCGCTGCAGGAGGTCGTCGCGGAGGAGGAGACGCCGCTGACGTCTTCTGACCGCAGCCGGATCATCCAGGAGATCTCGGACGACATCCTCGGCTACGGGCCGATCGAGCCGTTCCTGCGCGACCCGGACCTGAGCGAGGTCATGGTCAACGGCCCCAACGACATCTGGATCGAGCGCGGCGGCAAGCTGGTCAAGGTCGACGGCCACTTCAACGACGAGGCGCACCTGCGGCGCACGATCGACAAGATCGTCTCCCGGATCGGGCGTCGTGTCGACGAGTCGAGCCCCATGGTGGACGCTCGACTGCCCGACGGCAGCCGTGTGAACGCGGTCATCCCGCCGCTCGCGGTCGACGGCTCACTGCTCACCATCCGCAAGTTCTCCGCGGACCCCTACACCGCTGCCGACCTGGTCGCCTTCGGCTCGATGTCCCAGCGCACGTCGGACTTCCTGTCCGCCTGCGTCCGGGGCAAGCTCAACATCGTGGTCTCCGGAAGCACCGGCGCCGGCAAGACCACCACGCTCAACGTGCTGTCGTCGTTCGTCCCGTCCGACGAGCGGATCGTCACCATCGAGGACGCCGCCGAGCTCCAGCTCCACCAGGATCACGTGCTCCGACTCGAGTCCCGACCGGCCAACATCGAGGGCAAGGGCGAGGTCGACATCCGCGACCTGGTCAAGAACTCGCTGCGCATGCGCCCCGATCGCGTCATCGTCGGTGAGGTTCGCGACGCCTCGGCCCTGGACATGCTCCAGGCGATGAACACCGGCCACGACGGCTCCATCTGCACCATCCACTCCAACGGGCCGCGAGACACCCTCTCTCGTATCGAGACCATGGTGCTCATGGCCGGCATGGACCTCCCCATGCGCGCCATCCGGGAGCAGGTCGCCTCGGCCATCGACCTCATCGTGCACCAGAGCCGCCTCAAGGACGGTTCCCGTCGCATCACGCACGTCACCGAGGTCGAGCGCATGGAGGGCGACGTGATCACCCTCCAGGACATCTTCCTCTTCGACCACTCGATGGGCTTCGACGAGGACGGCCGCAGCCTCGGTGTCCTGCGATCCACCGGTCTCCGGCCGAAGTTCCTGGAGAAGCTGGCGCACAACAACGTCCAGGTCGACCCCATGCTGTTCGCGATGGACGGCGGCTTCTGACCATGACGTCTCACGCAATGCTGCTGCGCACGCTCGCCACGCTCGTCGTGGCCGGCGGGCATGACCGTGGCGACCGGTGTTGCCGGGCTGGGCGGCCGGCGAGGGCAACATCGACCACGCCGAGGCGACGGACGGAACTCTCAAGATCCTGTACTCGGTCCCCGAGCTTCCGGACGGGGCCGAGCCGGACCTGGACAGCCTGAAGGTGACCGTCAACGGCACCGCTCTCGACGCCGAGGCGACGCTCGCGGCCACGGCCGACGCCCAGGACCAGGTGCGCCGTACGTCCATCCTGGCCATCGACACGAGCAACAGCATGCGCGGCGAGCGCTTCGACCAGGCGAAGGCAGCCGCCAAGGCGTTCCTCGACGGCAGCACCCGACGACGTCTACGTCGGGATCGTGGCGTTCGCCGGGAGCGTCGACGTGGTGCAGCAGCCCACCCTCGACCGCAGCGGAGGCCGCGAGCGTCATCGACGGCCTGAGCCTCTCGCTGAAGACCCGTCTCTACGACGGGGTCATGGCGGCCGTCGAGGCAGCCGGCACCGAGGGGCAGCGCAGCCTGCTGATCCTCTCCGACGGCCGCGACACCTCGAACACGAAGCTGCAGGACGCGTCGGCGCCATCGCCGACTCCAAGGTGCGGGTCCACGTCGGTCGCACTCGGGCGAGGCTGCCACGGCGAACGCGCCCCTCGAGGAGATGGCCGCCGCCGGCGAAGGCTCGGTGGTGGCCGCTCAGGACCCGGACGCCCTGACCTCGCTCTTCAACGACGAGGCCGCCGCGCTGGCGCGCCAGGTCCTCGTGACCGCAGCACTGCCCGACGGCTTCGACGCGACACGAGGGGTCCGTGGCGGTCTCCCTCGACGCGAACGGCGAGACCTACTCGGACACCGCCTTCGTCTCCTTCGGCGGAGCGCCGCAAGAGGCGGCACAGGTCCCGAGGCGGCGCCCACTCCCGGTCGAGGCCCGTCGGCGCTGGTGAGCCGCGACGCGATGCTGGGCGGCCTGGCGGCCCTCGGCATCGGGCTGCTCGTCGTCCTTCTGGGTGCCTTCGGCGTGTTCGGCAAGAGGGACAAGCAGACCCTCGAGGACAAGATCTCGGCGTACACGCGAGTCGGCTCCGCTGAAGTCGAAGTCCGCGGCTGCTTTCGCCGGAAACGCGGACACGCCTGCGGCGTCCCGAAGAGCGTCACAGAGTCCGCCGTGGGCATCGCGCAGAAGGCGCTGCAGGGCAATGCCGGGGCCGAGGCGAAGCTCGCCGGGAAGCTGGAGGCGGCCGACGTCTCGCTCAAGCCTGCCGAGTGGGTGCTCCTCCACGCCGGCATCGCCGTCGCCGCCGCGGCGTTGGGTCTGCTGCTGAGCTCCGGCAACGTGCTCGTGATGGCGCTGTTCCTGCTCCTTGGGGCCGTTCTCCCGTGGCTGGTCCTCGGCATCAAGAAGTCGCGCCGCCTCAAGGCCTTCAACGGCCAGCTCGCAGAGACGCTCCAGCTGATCGCCGGCAGCCTCTCGGCCGGTCTGTCCCTCGCTCAGTCGATGGACACCGTCGTCCGAGAGGGCACCGACCCGATGGCCGCGGAGTTCCGTCGAGCGCTGGTCGAGGCCCGGCTCGGCGTGCCGGTGGAGGACACGCTCGACTCGGTCGCCAAGCGCATGGAGAGCGAGGACTTCGAGTGGGTCGTCATGGCGATCCGGATCCAGCGCGAGGTCGGCGGCAACCTCTCGGAGCTGCTGACCAAGGTCGCCGCGCACCATGCGCGAGCGCGACTACCTGCGGCGGCAGGTGAAGTCGCTGTCCGCCGAGGGCAAGATGTCGGCCTACATCCTGGGAGCGCTGCCGCCCGGGATGTTCGGCTACATGATGATGGTGAACCCCACCTACCTGCACCCGCTGATCAGCACGCCGCTCGGCTGGATGATGCTCGCGGGCGCCGCCGTGCTGATGGGCTTCGGAGCCTTCTGGATGAGTCGAGTCGTGAAGGTGGACGTGTGATGACGACGACCATGCTCCTCACCGTCGGGATCCTGGCGATCTTCGCCGCGCTGCTCCTGGGGCTCGTGGCGGTCGGCGCCTTCACCAACGAGGCCCGCGGCGTCTCGAAGTCGCTGGCCGTGGTCGAGGCGTTCTCCGCCGCTCCCGACGCGATGAAGCAGGAGCTCGAGCCCTCCTTCCAGGACCGGGTGCTCACCCCACTGCTCGACCGGTTCGTCGGGCTCGGGCAGGCGCATCACGCCGGCGGACTACGCCGACAGGATCCGCAAGAAGCTCGACGTCGCGGGCAACCCACCCGGCTGGACCGTCGACCGCGTCACTTCCCTGAAGTTCGTCGGGCTGGTCGGCGGGGCCGCGCTCTCGCTGTCTCTGCGTGCCTCGCGCTGGGGCTCGGGCTGGCCCCGCTGCTGGCGGTCACGGTCGCTGGGAACCGTCGTCGGCTACTTCGGGCCGAACCTGTACCTCTACCAGAAGGGCTACGACCGCACCGCGCAGATGCAGAGGGCTCTGCCCGACGCCATCGACCTCCTGGTCATCTCGGTCGAGGCCGGGCTCGGGTTCGACTCCGCCCTGGCCCAGGTGGCGCGCAACACCGAAGGGCCGCTGGCCAACGAGTTCGCGCGGGTCCTCCAGGAGATGCAGATCGGCCTGGGCCGGTCCGCAGCGCTCCGCGCGCTGGGCGACCGCAGCACGCTGCCGACCTGCGCTCCTTCGCCTCCGCCATGGTGCAGGCGGACGCGTTCGGCATCCCGGTCGGCCAGGTCCTCCGCGTGCAGTCCGACGAGATCCGGGTCAAGCGGCGCCAGCGGGCAGAGGAGCAGGCGCAGAAGGTGCCGGTGAAGATCCTGCTTCCGCTGATGAGCTGCATCCTCCCCTGCCTGTTCATCGTCGTCATCGGCCCGGCCGTGATCTCCCTCATGGGAGTCTTCGGCAACCTCTGACATGAACGAGTTCACGCGCGTCGCCGTGGCGAGCCGGGCCTTCTCCCTGGCCGCGATCGTCGGCCTCGCCATCGCCTTCGGCAGGACCGCCGCGCTCGGGCCGACCATGGTCGTGGTCACGACGGCGGCCATCGCCTCCTACCTCGCGTACACGTCCGCCGAGCCGACCCACTGGGTGATGAGCGTCGAGGCGGCGGTCGCAGGTCTCGTCGTGGTCTCGGCTTTGCCGGAGTCCGTCGTGCTGCTGCCCTACCTGGTCGTGCTGCCGCTGCTGGCGGGACTGGCGCGCGGGGTCTTCGGCGCCTCGCTCGTCATCGTCGCGCAGCTCACCGTGATCGTCGGCGGGTCGCTCGTGTCTCGGGCGGGCTCGACGGCCAGGCCGAGCTGCTCGCACCCTGGGCCCTCACCATCGTCGGAGCGGGGCTTCTCGGCGCCTGGGGCAAGAAGCTCGGCAAGTCTCCCGCGGGCACGAGAACCGCCGAGAAGTACGACTCGGCGCGACGACTTCTGAGCCAGCTGCGGACGCTGGCAAGTCGACTCCCTGCGGGCCTGGATCCGGTGACGATCGCCGACCAGATGCTCGACCGCCGTCGAGAGAGCCGCGGGTCGGGAGAGCCTCGCGGCGGTGTTCACCCGGACCGACGGCGGGCTCTTCGCGCCTCTCGCATACTCGCGGCACGGACGCCAGGGACGCAGTCGACCATCGCGACACCGTCATCCGCGACTGCTGGACCAAGGCTTCGGTGAGAGCGCGCATCGACGAGGCTGGCGAGCGAAGCGAGCACGTGGTCGCGGTCCCCCTGCGGTTGGGCTCGGAGATGCTGGGCGTCCTCGTCTACCACAGCCAGCACATGACCCCGCCCGAGTCGCTCCAGCAACTGCAGCGGGAGCTCGACGAGATGTCGCTGCGGCTGGCGACCGCGCTGGCCTTCGACGAGGTCCGGACCTCGTCACGGGCGACGAACGCCAGCGGCTGGCACGCGAGATCCACGACGGCATCGCTCAGGAGGTCGCCTCGCTGGGCTACGTCGTGGACGAGCTGTCCGAGCGGACCTCGGAGCCCGACGTCTCGGCCGGCCTCAAAGACCTCCGACAGCGAGCTGAGCCGCGTCGTGGGCGACCTGCGGCTCTCCATCTTCGACCTCCGCACCGACGTGCGCGACGGCCCGGGCCTCGGCTCGGCGATCTCGGACTACGTCCGCAAGGTGGGCGCCCGGTCCTCGATGACCGTCCACCTCACGCTCGAACGAGGCGCCGACCCGACTCAGTCCCAGCGTCGAGACCGAGCTCTTCCGGATCACCCAGGAGGCCGTCACCAACGCGCGCAAGCACTCCGAGGCGGAGAACCTCTGGGTCGACTGCCGGGTGCAGCCGCCGTCCGCGTCCATCACGGTGCGCGACGACGGCTGCGGGGTCGGCGCCGGCCGCGCCGACTCCTACGGGCTGCGGATCATGCAGGAGCGGGCGGAGCGGATCGGCGCGAAGGTCAGCCTCGAGCCTGCCGGCGAGGCCGACAGGGCTCGGGAACGTGTGTGACGATCTCCCTTGGGCAAGACGGACCCCGTGCTGAGACAGGTCGAGGTGGCGTCATGACCGGAATCGCTCGCGTCCTGGTCGTCGACGACCACGACCTGATCAGGCAGGGACTCTCGCGCGCCTTCGAACGGCAGACGGACTTCACCGTGGCCGGCGAAGCAGCGTCCGTGGCGGAGGCGAAGACCCTCTCCCGGTCCCTGGCCCCGGACGTCGTGGTGACCGACGTACGGCTCCCCGACGGCACCGGCCTGGACCTGGTGCGCGAGCTCCGGAAGTCCAACCCCGAGCTCGGGCTCGTGGTCCTGACCATGTACGCCGGGGACGAGCAGCTGTTCGCCGCCCTCGAGGCCGGGGCCTCGGCCTTCGTCGCCAAGGACGCTCCCGCGGACGACGTCGTCGCGGCCGCTCGCCACGCCATGGTCGCGCCGCGCTCCTTCACCGCCGCCAACCTCGCCGACGCGATGCGCCGCAAGATGGAGCCCTCCGGTCCCAAGCTGTCCCCGCGCGAGCAGGAGGTCCTCGTCCTCCTGTCCGAAGGGCTGGGGGTGTCGGCCATCGCGCGCAAGATGTACGTCAGCGAGTCCACCGCCAAGACCCACATCTCGAAGATCTACGAGAAGCTGGGCGCCGGGAACCGCGCGCAAGCGATCATGGCCGCCGTTCGAGCCGGCCTCATCTCCGGCGACTGAAACCCTGGTCTATATCCCCCGTTCGGACGATTCTCCTGGCCCATTCTGAGGATCAAGTCCATGGTCAACTCGGGTCATACTGGATGCGTTGGACAGGGGGGAGGGAGTCCAACATCGGCATCACACCTGGGAGCTCTTACTCATGATCGATTACATCCGCGCGATGATCGTCGTCCGCCAGTCCGAGCGCGGCGCCTCGGCCGTGGAGTACGGCCTGCTGGTCGCACTCATCGCCGCCGTCATCGTGGGCATCGTCGCCACGCTCGGGCGGCAGATCTCGGCGGCCTTCACCAGCGTCAGCAGCCAACTCCCCTGACCTGCGCTGGAACGTCGGAGGCCCCGAGTCGACGGACTCGGGGCCTCTTCCTGTGCTCGGGGATGGCGCGTGCGGAGTCCTTCGGAAGGCCGCACGGGGTCCATTCGGACTATTCGGACATGTCTGAACTTCCGAGGCGCACGGGGCGTCACAGGTCCCATACTGAAGAAGTCAAGCGGAACCGACGACACGTGGCTTCGTGGAGCCACGACCTTAGGTGGGGATGCACGATGAACACAGCGACATCGAGCCTCCAGCACGACGAGCGCGGTGCCACCTCGGCTGAGTACGCGCTCCTGATCTCTCTCATCGCGGCTGTGATCGTCACGAGCGTCTACGCCCTGGGCATCAGCGTCAAGGGTCTCTACGCCGACACGTGTGACGAGGTGGCCGTCGCAGCCAGCGGCACTGCCTGCTGACCCTCAGCGGCCCCCGAGCATCTTCTCGAGCCGCGCGGTCACAGCCTGCCAGTCCTGTCCGCCGACGTCCGCAGCCCGACCGTCTCGTCGCTCACTCCGAGCGATGTAAGGCACTCCGTTAACACCTTGGCTGCAGCCCCGACATCCGAGCCGCGCACCACGATGCGTCGACGAGCTCCGCAACCTCCGGCGCCCCGCCCGAGTCCCCGACGACGACGGGCAGCCCACACGCCGCCGCCTCGAGGTAGACGATCCCGAACGCCTCCACCTCCAGCCCGAACAGCCGCGTCCGGCACGGCATCGCGAAGACGTCGCCCGCGTCGAAGTGGGCGGGCATCTCCTCCCACGACACGCTGCCGGTGAAGATCACCGAGTCCTCGACGCCCAGCTGCCGCGCCAGCTTCTCGACGCGCGCGCGGTAGGGGCCCTCCCCCACGAGCAGCAGCCGAGCGTCGGGCACCTGCCGGAGCACCTCCGGCCAGGCCTTCACCAGCGTGTCCTGTCCCTTGCGCTTGACCATGCGCCCGACGCAGACGACCACCGGAGTGTCCTCGGTGAGGCCGTACCGCTTCCGGATCTCCGCTCCCCCGCAGTCCGGGTAGAACCGCGACGTGTCCACCCCCGGCGAGAGCTGCTCCATCCGCCCCGCGGCTTCATCCGACAACGCCGGCGCGATGCGCTCGCGGCACCACTCGCTGACGTAGGTCATCACGTCCACCGAGTCGCCGATCCGGCGCAGCATCTGCCGCATGACGGGCACCCGGGCCCACCACACCTCGTGCCCGTGGGTCAGTGCGACGATCCGCTGGGCTCCGGCTCGCCGGAGCCGCCGGCCCAGCAGCCCCAGCGGTGCGCTCGCGCCGAAGACCACCCGGTCGCAGTCGTGGCGACGCATCACCTCGACCACGCGCCGCCCCACGGCGGGGGTCGGCAGCAGCATCGACGACGGGTCGCGGTAGACGGGGAACGGCAGGCTCGCGTCGTACTCCTTGTCCCCCGGCATGGAGGCCGTGTACACGACCACCTCGTCGGGGTTCATCTGCTCGCAGAGCGAGCTCACGAAGGTCTCGATGCCGCCCTGGCGCGTCGGGAAGTCGTTGGTGACGAAGAGGACGCGCCCCATCACTGGTCCCCTGCCGCGTGCATCGAGGCGGGCAGGCCGGCGCGCTGCAGCACCGTCGGGTGGCTGCCGAACCAGAACTGGCTCAGGGCAGGCGGGGTCGGGTCGCTGAGCGATGTCAGGGCGAGCTCACGTTGCATACGGACGAACGTAGCCGAATCACCTGTCGCCACGAGCGCGTCCCGGTCCGCGCGCGTCTCGATCGCCCGGCTGACCGAGTTCTCCACCGGGCTGACCAGGAGCATCGCCACGGCGGTCAGCGCCAGGATCAGGGGTACGGCGGCCGGGTCCGCCGGTCCCGCGACGCCCGCCCGGCGACGAAGCCACCTCGAGTCGAGGGCCAGGGCGAGCAGGGAGACCCCGAGCACCGATCCCACCGCGCCGAGCACGGTTCCGGTGACCACGTCGTCATGCTTGGCATGGGCTAGCTCATGGGCGATGACGACACGGGCCTCGGCGAGCGGCAGGTCGTTGACCAGGTTGTCGTAGACCACGACGCGCCGGGTTCCGCCGAACCCGCTCACGTAGGCGTTCAGCGTCGTCGTACGCCGGGACGCGTCGGCGACCAGGACGTCGTCGACCGCCACCCCCTCTTGCTGCGCGAGCCGCATCACCGAGCTTCGCAGCGGGCCGTCGGCCATCGGCGTGAAGTTGTTGAACACCGGCTCGATGACCAGCGGGTAGACGAACGACCCGGCCAGCGTCAGCGCAGCCGCCGCTCCCCCGGCCCAGGCGAACCACATGCGCGGCGACCTGCGCGCAGCGAGGACGAGCACGAGCAGGACCAGTGAGGTCAGCACCCACGACACCGCCAGCGACTTCACGGAGTCGACCGCCCACGGCCCCCAAGCCTGCTCGGTGAGCCCGTAGTCCAGGTTCCGTCGGTGGATGAGGATCGAGAAAGGCAGCGTGACCACGCGCCCGATGAGCAGGACGAGCAGCACTCCCCCGGACACGGCGAGCCACCACCGCCGGCGGCCGAAGGCACGCCTGACCAACCGGGCGCCGCGCGGGGTGAATCCCAGGACTCCCGCGACGACGAGCGAGACGAGGTAGGACGCCCACCCGAGGTAGCGACGCGTGGTCGCGTACTCCTCCGCCCGCCGGATCTCCTCGCGCGTGAACACGTCGAGTGGCGCCGCCGGCTGAAGGCGCCCACCGGGCACCCAGTCCCAGGGCACCAGCAGCGCCCCGAGCACGACGAGAACAGCCAGGGCGACCCCGGCCGTGATCCACGCAGCTCGACGGTTCAGGCTCATCCGGCGAGCTCCTGCAGGTCGGCGCGCCAGTCCTGCGTGAAAGCGCGCTGCGTCGTCCCGAGCCGACGGAACGCCTCCGGAGCGGGCATCCCGGCCTCGACGCGGTCGTAGAAGGTGATGAGCCGCTTCTCGCCGTGCTCCTCGGCGAGCAGGCGGCAGGCCAGCCACGCCGCCTCGTACGACGTACCGAGGAGCTTGTTGGAGGGGTCGAACTCGTCCGCCCCGGGCAGCTGCTTCGGCGGGCCGCTCTTGCGGACCTCGGCGAGGATCTGGCTGGCGGTGACCGACACGGGCAGGTCGCTACGCGCGAGCGCCACGTAGTCGGCGAACCCCTCGAGGAGCCACAGCGGCATGTTCGACGTGGCGGCGTCCACCGCCACGTGCGTGGCCTCGTGGCTCATCACGATCTGGGAGCCCTCGTCGCCGAGCTTCGCGAAGACCTCGGGATTCACCATGATGTGCACAGGCGACGCCGGGTCCACCGAGCCGTCCACCGTGGCAGTCACGGCAGCGATCGAGTCGTACGCGTGTGGCCGGGCATCCAGCAGCTGGTCCAGGTCGCCACGCGTCGCGGGGACCTCGACCACGAGCTTTCCACGCCACCGCGGGAGCACCTCCCGCACGTCGCGCACCGCCCGGTCGGCGAGCCCGGCGAAGCGCTTGGCCTCCTCGGGGTCAGTGGCAACAACGAGAGCACGGCGGCTCTCCTGCACCGCGAGGTCCTCGAGGAGCCACAGCGGCACCTGGTTGCCGTACTCCCCGCCGACGGAGCCGAAGGCCGCGCCCTTGGGGGTGTCGACGAACGTGAACGAGACCTCCATGCTGCTCAGGCCACGGTCGAACTCGTCGATCCGCCACGAGACGGAGACGTCACCGACCCAGGCGCGCGGCCCGAGCTCTCGTCGTTCCTCAGCGCTGATCGTCCCCCCGTCCTCGTCGACGAAGCGCAGCGACAGGTCACTCACCCCGAGGTCGTGGACGTTGTCGTAGATGAACCCGAGGCGCTCGCGCGCCGCCGTCCTCTTCCGGAGCGGCGAGGGCAAGCGCGTCGCTTCGAGAACCTTGTGTGAGGGCCTTGCCCAGTGACACGAGCAGTCGGCTGGCCGAGTCCGCGCGCGTGACCGGTTGGGACGGTGCCGAGCTAGCGGGCGCCGCGGGCGTGATGACCTGCCGGTCGGAGGCGTTGAAGGCGATGACCGCGGCGGCCACCGCAAACAGCACAAAACCGGCCACCCACAGCAGTGGGCGGCCGGTTCGTGAGGCAATGTCAGCCCGGTCGGACAGCACCGGAGTACGGCATGGAGAAGACATCTGAGACTTCGACTCCGGAGTCGGGGTTCGCGGCATGGACAATCTTGCCATTGCCGATGTAGATGCCCACGTGGCTGACCGGCTGGTAGTAGAAGACCAGGTCGCCCGGCTGCAGGTCCGACTGCGAGACAGAGGGGCCCGAGCTCATCTGACCGCTGGACGAGTGCGGGAGGCTCACGCCGGCCTGGGCCCAGGCCATCATGGTCAGGCCGGAGCAGTCGAAGGCGTCCGGGCCGGAGGCGCCGTAGACGTAGGCGTCGCCGACCTGGGCGAGCGCGTAGTTGACGGCGGCGCCCGCACGACCGGAGACCGGCACGTTCGACAGCGCCGGGCGGGAGTCGCTGCGGCTGGCGCGAGCGGCGGCGCGGGACTCCATCTTGTCGAGGAGCGCCTTGGCCTCGCCGGCCTTCTCGTCGATCTCGGCCTTCTCCTTGGCCAGCTTCTCCTTGGTGGCGGCGATGTCCGCCAGCTGGCGCTTGGCCGCAGCCTCGCGGAGCTCGAGCTGCTTGGCCTGGGTCGCGAACTCCGACATCAGCTGCGCCTGCTGGTCGTTGTACGCCGACACCGTGGCGAGCTGGTCGAGGAACTTGTCGGGGTCCTTGGAGAGGAAGACCTGGCCGGTCGTGGACAGGCTCTGGCCCTGGTACTGCGCCACGACGGTGGAGGCCACCTGCTGGCGGACGCTCTCGACCTTCTGCTCCTGACGGTCGAGGTCCGCACGCAGCGACTTCAGGCGCATCTGGGTGCGCTGGAGCTTCTCGCGAGCGTCGTTGTAGTTCTCCGAGGCGATCTCGGCCTCGTGGTAGAGGCGGTCGACCCGCGCCTGGACGTCGTCCATGTCGGGCTCGGCGAAGACGGGGCTGCTGACGAGCAGTGAGCCACTCAGGGTGGCTGCACCGCAGGCTGCGATGACGCTGGTGATGCGCTTCCGGCCGTTAAGCACGATCGGACGCTCTCCTCTTTGTCGGACGCCTACCAGGTGAGCTGACGGGTTCGGGCGGCAAAGAAGCCCTACGTTTGCCGACGGTCCAGGTGATGGGCCCGCGCGACGCACGATTCACCCCGAAGAACTTGGTTCCCCGGCTCCGAACCTCGACCACCCCCGATGCGAGGTCCGGACTCGGCGTGGCGCCTGAGCCGACCCGGTCTGGCCGTCTGGTGCAGGCGCCGATGCAAGATTAGGCGTAAGGGGTCTATGCCGCAAACGTTACGAAGCCGTGTTTTTCCACGACGTGCGGCCAACCTCGCCCACCAGCATCTACCCGCCGCCTGAGCCAGGAAAACGACTCACGCTGTCGGCGTGAGAGACCTCACGCCGACTCCGCGCCCGCGTCCGGCCCCGTCGAGGGGCTCACCATGCGCAGCGGAGGCACGAGTCCGGACCCGGCCAGGACGTCGAGGGCACGGCGTTCGTCGTCGTCGAAGCCCAGCTCCGGCGGAGGCCCGAGCAGCACCGTCACGACGCAGTCGCCGCATGCCAGGCCGCGCACCGCGCAGGTGTCGCAGTCGATCTCCACGCTCATGTCCCCTCCAGGTGGAACTCAGTACCTTTCGCTGACCTGGACCGTGACAGGCTGCACCGACAGTTTGGAGCGGCGCCTGGGTGTCGCACAGGTCACGATTGGCCCGAGCCGGCTCCGGGAAGTGTCCGGCGCACGTAAAATCTGAAGCCACGGGGAGGAGACTCGGTCGCCCGCAGGCGGAGACCGATGACGCGCATGACCAGCACCCACGACTCCGGCGACGGCGACTCTCGTCCGACCGGCACTCACGACGTCCCAGGCGACTCGGCGAACCAGCAAGCCGACTCGCCCGATCGACCGCGCCGGACTCCCTTCGGCCGCCTCGCCCGCGGGGCGGGCATCTACCTGACGTTCGGCATCCTCGTGTCGCTCTTGGCGGAGGTGACCCTGGAAGCGGCTCGCACCGGCTGGGACTGGGGCTACATCGGGGAGCTGCTGAGTCAGCGGGCGGGCGTCGTCGCGGCCACCGTCCTGGTCACCCTCTTGTTCGCCGTCGTGCTTCTGGCCGTGTCGGGAAGGATGTGGCTCACCGCCGGCGTCCTGCTCAGCGTCGCGACCCTGCTGGGGGCGGCAAGCCACCTGAAGTACGTCGAGCGCCGCGAGCCGATCTACCCGCAGGACCTCGTCTTCCTCCTCCAGCCCAGGTTCCTGCTCGACATGGTCCAGCCCCGCCTGATCTGGCTGACCTTGCTCGGCCTGGTCCCGCTCGCGCTGCTCAGCTGGGGCCTGGACCGGCTCTTCACCCGCTGGTTGCGCCGCAGACCCGCGCCTCCGCGCACCCGCACCCTGCGCTCCACGATCATCGCCTCACGCCTCGGCGCGGCGGCGCTCAGCCTCGGCCTGCTCTCCTCGCTCCTCCACTTCAACCAGGTGGGCAACCCGTGGCGAGAGACGTTCGAGGCCTCAGGCGCTGACTGGGGCAAGGCCAGCCAGCTGCACAACTACGCGGTCAACGGCTTCGTCGCCGCGTTCCTCTACAACCTGAACACACCTGCGATGGCGCGCCCTGCCGGGTACTCCCACGCAGCGATGGAGCGGATCGTCCGCGAGTACACAGCAGATGCGGAGAAGGTGAACAAGCACCGCTCTCCCCACGCGCTCGACGACGTGAACGTGATCAGCGTCCTCTCGGAGTCGTTCACCGATCCGATGCGCCTGCGCGGGATGCAGCTGGACGAGGACCCGATTCCGCGGACCCGTGCGCTGATGGAGACGCTTCCCCACGGCCTGATGCTCAGCCCCAAGACGGGTGGCGGCACCTCCAGCATGGAGTTCGAGACGTTGACCGGGATGTCGCTGTCCCAGTTCAACCCGACCATGGACACGCCGTACCAGATGCTCGTGCCCGACTACTCGAGCTTCCCGTCGGCGGTCGAGATGTTCCGGCAGATGGGCCACACCCCGATCGCGGTCCACCCGTACTTCTCCGGTCTCTACGAGCGCGACAAGGTGTACCCGATCCTGGGGTTCGCGGACTTCATCGACCGGAGCAGGATGGACCGCCACCTGAAGTACGAGAACAACCCGTTCATCTCCGACGGAGCGGCGTTCCGCCAGGTTCTCGACGAGATCGGCGACCACGACGAGCCGCTCTTCGTGAACCTCGTGACGATGCAGAACCACACGCCGTACGACGGGAAGTACGCCGAGCCCATCGGCGTGGACGGGCTCTCGCCCGAGGGCGCGGACATGGTCGGCCAGTACTCCCGGGGCCTGTCGTACAGCGACCGGGCGATCCCGGGGTTCATCCGTGAGCTCAGCCGCTCCGACGAGAAGACGCTGGTGGTCTTCTACGGGGACCACGAGCCCGCGGGAATCCCCGACGAGCTCTTCGAGGACAACCCGCGCCTCGCCCTGCACCAGACGCCGTTCTTCCTCTACTCCAACTTCGCCAAGGTCAAGCCCGAGAGCCTGCCCACGACGAGCCCGGTGTTCTTCCTCCCGCGCTTGTTCGACCTCGCCGGGGCGCCCCTCTCGCCGTACTACGCGATGCTCGAGGAGCTCGAGAGGCACGTCCCGGCCATGGAGCACGGCTGGATGCTCGGCCCTGACGGGGAGCCCATCGACCCCAAGACGCTCTCCGGGGAGGCTCGCCAGGTGCTCCGGGACTACCGGCTCGTCCAGTACGACCTCGCGGTCGGCAAGCGCTACTCCGAGGAGATGCTCTACCCGTCGCCCGCCGGGACCCTGGAGGCCTCAGGACCGCCCGACTAGCCGGCTGAGCGCCGCGGAGGCCACGACCCGCGCTCCTCCGCGGCGCACGTCCTCGGCGACCGCCTGGTCGCTCGTCACGACCACGACAGGGCGCCCCTTCGGCTCGGCTGCCACGAGCTGGCGGATCACGTCGTCGGCGATCACGCCGTACGGGCTGTAGAGGACGCGTACGCCGCGGGGTCGCTTCACCAGTGGGCGCTCGGCCTTGTCGGCGGCATCGAAGACGACCGTGACCTCCGCCTGGGTGCGCGCGGCGATCGGTGCCAGACCGGCAAGAAGCCGATCGCGCTGGATCTCCAGCGACGAGGCGGGCCAGGCGTTCTTGGTCACGTTGTAGCCGTCGACGACCAGGTGCACCCGTGGCAGCGCCAGAAGCTGGTCGAGCAAGGCAGGATCGTCGACGGCCAACGAGCCGTGGCTGGTCGGCGTCCGCGCGCCCTGCTCGGCCACGTCGGCCTCCACGGCGTCGGCGGGCGCACCCTCGACGGGCGGCAGAGCGAGCTCTCTGCGCAGCCCCTGGGCGGTGTCGAGCAGGGTGTCGAGGAGCAGCCGCGCGCGCAGCGTGCCCTCGTCCTTCTCCGCCCGACCTGCTCGCCTGGCGGCCGCGAGCTCCTTCTCCAGCTCCTCCACCCGACCGCGCAGCCGCCGGAGCTCGGCCTCGCTCGACGCGGCGGTGGACGTCGCCTGGGCGGTGGCTTCCTCGGCGCTGGCCCGGGAGGTTCGGGCCGTCTCCTCGGCAGCCTTCAGACGGTTGCGCGTGTCGCCGAGCTTGTGCCGCAGCTCGGTGTTCTCGGCCTTGAGGTCGGCGATGTGCTGCCGGTTGCGCTCGCGGGTCTCACGGAGCTCACCCACGGCGTCGTCGAGCTGCTTGCGCAGGCGCTCCACCTGCTGGGTGACCTCACGGTTCGCAGCGACGTGACGTTCGGCGTCCGCCACGTCCGCGGCACGACCGACGACCTTCTCCCAGCCCTCGGGCTGGAGCAGGTACGCGACCGCAGCGAGCTCGACGGGGTCGGCGGCCGGCGGCGCTGCGCCGTCGTCCAGCGCCTGGGCCAGCTCCGGGACGCGGGCCCGCACCTGGACGGCGACTCGCCCCCGGAAGGCGTCGTCGGTCTCCAGGACGCCGGCGATCTGGGTGCCGGCGAGCTTGGCCCGCCGACCCGGGGCGAAGCTCGCGACGCGCTTGAGGGACGCCGGAAGCTGGTCGACCGGCATGTTCCCGAGGGCGTCGGCGGCCAAGGCGATGACGCGCGTGCGCACCACGTCCGGCAGCGGGTCGACGTACCCCTTGTCCCGGGTCTCCTCCGTGACGGCCTCGCCGCGCTCCTCGCTCGAGCCGTTGGCCTCGGACGCGGTCACGGGGAGGGCGCGCCGGCTTCCGTGCGGTCGACCAGCTCGATGGCGTCCGAGCGACCGCACCAGCGGCAGGTCACCGACTCGATGTCCTCGTGCTGCGTCGCGCTCTCCTCGACCACGTGCTCACCGGCCAGGTCGAAGTGCCAGAACTCCGTCGTACGGCGTGTCCGGGTCACGTCGAAGCGCGTGAGGTTGCCGCATCCACCGCACCGCCAGCGGGTGTTGGCATCGGGCAGGGAAGCAGCCACTCCAGGTCTCCTCGGCTCGCTCGCGGGTCTCGTCGGCCATCGTACTTGCGCGTGGCTGTCCGATTTGGTCGGTGGGCGCATTTAGCGTCACCACCATGAGCAACAGCACGGCGCTCCCTCTCGGCACCGGTACGTCGGCGGCTGCGGAGGCCGCCCGACGATGGGAGTCCCAGCGCAGCTTCGACGAGCTCGGGCGTCCTCTGCGCGACGTCACCTTCTGTGTCGTCGACCTCGAGACGACCGGCGGGTCGGCGGCGGGCGGCTCGATGATCACCGAGATCGGCGCCGTGAAGGTCCGTGAGGGTGAGGTCCTCGGGGAGTTCCAGACCCTGGTGAACCCCTACCAGTCCATCCCCGCGTTCATCGCCGTGCTGACCGGCATCACCGACTCCATGGTGGCGACCGCGCCCGGGATCGAGCAGGTGCTCCCCCAGTTCCTGGAGTTCGCGCAGGGGTGCGTCCTGGTGGCGCACAACGCCCCGTTCGACGTGGGCTTCCTCAAGCACTTCGCCGCCGAGCAGGGGCGACCGTGGCCGACGTTCGAGGTGCTCGACACGGCTCGCCTCGCCCGGCGAGTGATCACCCGCGACGAGGCGCCCAACTGCAAGCTGGGGTCGCTCGCCACTCTCTTCGGCGCCTCGACCACCCCGAACCACCGCGCCCTCTCCGACGCCCGTGCCACCGTCGACGTGCTGCACGGGCTCATCGCCCGGCTCGGCGGCCTGGGGGTCCACACCCTCGAGGAGCTGCAGACCTTCTCCTCGCGAGTCAGCCAGGCGCAGCGCAAGAAGCGTCACCTCGCGGAGGCGCTCCCCCACGCACCGGGCGTCTACCTCTTCAAGGACGACCAGGACCGGGTTCTCTACGTCGGCACGTCGAAGGACCTGCGGACGCGTGTGCGGACCTACTTCACCGCCTCGGAGACCCGCTCCCGCATGGGTGAGATGGTCGGCCTGGCCACCTCGGTCACCGGCATCGAGTGCGCGACCCCGCTCGAGGCAGAGGTCCGCGAGCTGCGGCTGATCGCCGAGCACAAGCCCAAGTACAACCGCCGGTCCCGGTTTCCGGAGCGAGTGCACTGGGTCAAGGTCACGGTCGAGCCCTGGCCACGGCTCTCTCTCGTGCGTCAGGTGCTCGACGACGGCGCCGAGTACCTCGGTCCCTTCGGGTCCAAGAAGGTCGCCGAGCGCGCGGTCGCGGCGCTGCACGAGACGTTTCCGGTCCGGCAGTGCGGTGGCCGGATGGCGAAGGAGCCGTCCCAGAGCCCCTGCGCGCTCGGCGAGATGGGCAAGTGCCTCTCGCCGTGCGACGGCAGCGTGAGCCTGGACGCGTACGACGACGTGGTGACCGACATGCGCGGAGCGCTGACCGGGGCGCCCGACCCGGTCGTGAACGCTCTGACCGCCAAGATGAGCGGCCTTGCCGAGGCGGAGCGCTTCGAGGAGGCGGGCACCGTCCGGGACCGACTCGCTGCCTTCGTCAGGTCGGCGTCGCGGACCCAACGACTCAGCGCGCTGACGCGGTGCCCCGAGCTCGTCGCCGCCCGCCGGGACGACGACGGTCGCTGGCGTGTGCACGTCGTTCGTCACGGTCGGCTCGCCGCCGCGGGAGTCATCCCACCGGGCGCCCACGCCGGCGAGTGGGTCCGGCAGCTTCGGGCAACGGCTGAGACCGTCACGCCCGGCCCCGGACCGACCCCTGCCGCCTCGGCCGAGGAGTCCGAGAAGATCCTTCGCTGGCTCGAGTCCGACGGGGTGCGGCTGGTCCACGTGGACGGCGAGTGGAGCAGCCCCCTCGGTGGCGCGCGCAAGCACGCGAAGGTGCACGATGCGGTGAACGAGTCGCGCGCGAACCTCGTGCCCTTCGACGAGCGGCGCCCCCTGCGACCGGTGCACCAACCGGTCCGGTGAAGGGCAGGCACCTGTCCGCTTTGTAGCCTTGCCCGATGACCTGGCTGGATGCCCTCGGATGGCTCGGATCCGCACTGCTGGTGTACTCGCTGGCGCAGGCGCGTGTTCTGCGCTTCCGCGTGCTCAACCTCGGCGCCTGCCTGATCCTGGTGGTGTTCAACGGGATCCTGGGCATCTGGCCGATGGTCGCCATGAACGTCGTGCTCTCCGGGATCAACATCTTCTTCATCCGCAAGCTCGTCTCCGGACGTCACGACCCCGACGTGTTCACGGTCCTCGAGGTCGGTCCCACCGACGAGTACCTCCGCCACGTGCTCCGCGTCCACGGCGCCGACATCCTGAAGTTCCAGCCCGACCTCGTCTGGGACGGCGCCGAGCCGGGACGCTCGGCGTACCTCGTCGAGCGCGACACCGAGACGGTGGGCGTCGTGCTGCTCCGCGACACCGGCGACGGCACGGCGCAGATCGAGCTCGACTACGTCACCCCCCGGTTCCGGGACTTCTCCCCCGGCGAGTTCGTGTGGCGGCGCAGCGGACTGCTCAAGGAGGACGGCTACCGCCGCGTGGTCAGCCCCCGCCACATGGTGGCGCCCTACTACGACGAGGTCGGCTTCCGGCGCGACGGCGACGTCTTCGTCCTCGACCTCTGAGGCCGGGCGAATCCGGGCGAATGCCCCTCGTCTCGGATACCGTGTGGCCATGATCACCGCCATCGTGTTCATCAAGGCCGACGTCGCCCGCATCCCCGAGGTAGCCGAGCAGATCGCTGCCATCGACGGCGTCAGCGAGGTCTACAGCGTCACCGGGCAGATCGACCTGATCGCGCTGGTGCGCGTGCGCCAGCACGAGGACGTCGCCGCCGTCGTCGCCGACCGGCTGAACAAGGTCCCCGGAGTCACGAGCACCGAGACGCACATCGCCTTCCGCACCTACTCGCAGCACGACCTCGAGTCGGCCTTCTCCCTCGGTCTCGACTGAGGCCACTGACGTGCGGGGGCGTACTGAGCTGGCGGCTGCGCTGGCACCACTGTTGCTGTTCCTCGGAGTGCTTCGCGGTGTACGCGCCAACTGCCGAGCGCAGCGCGATCAACACCGACGCCTACGCGGCAAGCGCCGGGGCCTGGCGCATCGCCACCGCGGGAACACCATGGTTCGACGGGATGGACGTCACGGACATCCATGGCACCCACGGCACCACCGACGGCGGCAATCTGGACGGACAATGGCTGTCTGAGTCGCCCAACGGGCACGTGACAGCGCAGCGCACGATGGGAGCCATCCTCGCTGGGGTGCCCGCCTACTGGATTCTTCCGACCGGGACAAGCGAGCAGGACTTCAGCCTCGCGCCCGGAGCACTGACAGCGGCGATGCTCAGCGCTCTGGTGGTCACGCTCCTCTTCCTTGCGGTGCGTCCCCGGGCAGGCACGCCACTCGCTCTTGCCGGTGCCCTCGTGTTTGCGCTGGGAACGCCGACGTGGGCGGTTTCTGCCAACGGACTGTGGACCCATCCGATCACGCAGCTGGGGATTGCCGGTGCGGCGTACGCATCGAGCCGAAGCAGGTGGTGGCTGGCCGGGGCTTTCCTGGCGATCGGGATGCTCGGGCGTCCCCACGTTGCTCTCATCGCCGCAGTCCTGGGGCTTGGTGTGGCGTGGTCTCGGCGGAGCGTCCGACCGGCGTTAGCGATAGGCGTTCCCGCTCTCGGCGCCCTCGGAGCGCTTGCCGTGTGGAGCCACCTCGTCCACGGTTACTGGTCCATCGGCGGCGCATACCAGGGCGCCGTCGACCGCGCAGTCCAGGGCGCCGACGAGATGCTCGGCTTCAACCTGTCGGCCAACTACTTGGGCTTCCTCATCTCTCCCGACCGTGGCTTCCTGGTGTGGACGCCCCTGGTCGTCCTCTTCGTCCCAGCCGTCGTCCGGGGCTGGCGTGCGCTTCCCCCCTGGAGCCTCTGGCTCGTGGGAGGCGGCTTCCTGTACAGCTTCGTACAGATTCGCTTGAACTACTTTGCCGGTGGCGCCGGCTTCTACGGGTATCGCCACGGCCTGGAGCTGCTCACCTGCCTCGCGCCCATGCTCATCTTCGCGGCACCCAAACTGGGAAGCATCGCCCGCCGTCTCGTCCCTGTCATCGCTGCGGTTCAGATCGCGGCCTTCACCCTGGGCGCCACTGTCGAGGGTCTCTTCGTCCCCCTCGAAGACGTCTGGCACGACAACAGCTTCTGGCTTGCCCTCCGCTACAACCCGGGGGCCGTCGGCGCCTGGCTGGCCTTCGCTGTGCTCCTGGGGGCCTTCGTCTCATTGCGCTACGTGCCCTCGCCATCGCCGCGCGAGGCATCTGCCGCGGACGAAGAGCACGCCTTCGGAAGACTTCGCGAAACGGTGAAAATCCGGACAGACGTCACATCGCACGCATAGGTTGATTCCTCCCTTATTCGCGTGGAGGAACAATGCTCGGAGCAACCTCGCGCGGGTCTCACTCTGTCCGCCGGATGACTGGAGCCGCGACCGCGGCTGCCGTCGCCGTGGGCCTGGTGTCCCTCGCGCCCGCGGCGCAGGGCCAGGACACTCCTGAGCCCGCCGCACAGTCCAACGCCCGTGTCTTCCGTGACGCAGGCTCCCCCTTGTCGTCGAAGTCCGACGGGACGCCCGCCGGTCGCGTCCGGGCCTACCTCAAGGGTCGTGGCCTCAGCGACGACACGGTGAGCTCGCTGACTGCCGACGGCGGCACCTGGAAGAACCGCGGTGTCACGCACCTGCGCATGGAGCAGCACGTCGCCGGGCTTCGCATTCCCGACGCCTACGCGCGCGCGGCCTTCGACAGCAAGGGCCGCCTCATCGACGTCGTCGAAGCCGTCGCGTCCGTTCCCAAGGCTGCGCCCCGCGCGGCATCGCTGAACGCCGGCGATGCCCTCCGCGCCGCCGTGGCCGACCTCTACCCAGGTCGCCCGGTCGACGCCCGCAGCACCGACACCTCGGGCAACACCACGACGTTCACCCGCGACGGCTGGCACGTCGGCCCCACGGTCGAGCGTGTGGCGCTGCCGACCGCCGAGGGCGCGCTCGCCGTCGGGTACGTCGTGACCACCTGGACCGAGAGCGACAACGAGCTCGTCGAGACGGTCGTCGACGGCAAGGGCAAGGTCGTCGACACGATCCGGCGTACGGCGGAGGACGGCTACAACGTCTTCCCCGAGGACCCCGACCACACCCCGCAGACCACCGTGCAGGGGCCGGGCTCCGGGAACGCCCAGTCACCTCTCGGGTGGCTCGTCGGCGCGCAGTTCACGCGCAACATCTCGGGCAACAACGCGCACGCCTACCTCGACAGCGTGGCCGACAACGCGCCGGACGCCTCGGGCTCACCCGTGACGAACGGGCTGTTCTCCGCGGTCGCGGACCTCGCGGCTCAGCCGGACTCGGGGCAGAACCCCGACGTCGCCGTGCAGAACCTCTTCTACCTGAACAACGCCATCCACGACACGCTCTACAAGGCGGGGTTCGACGAGGCCGCGGGCAACTTCCAGGAGGACAACTTCAAGAAGGGCGGCCGCGGCGGCGACCCGGTGGCAGCCGAGGCTCAGGACGGCGGCGGGACCGACAACGCCAACTTCTCGACGCCCCGTGACGGCCGCGACCCGCGGATGCAGATGTACCTGTGGAACGCGCCGATCACCCACGAGGTCGTCGTCGGCTCCTCGACGTACGCCGCGACCGGGGCCGGCTGGGGCGCCCAGCTCGACTCCACGGGCCTGACCGGAACCCTCGCCGTGGCCGACGACCAGACCGGCTCCTTCGAGGACGCCTGCGAGCCCCTCACCGGCACCTACACCGGCAAGCTCGTCATCGCGGACCGCGGCACCTGTGCGTTCACCGTCAAGGCCAAGAACGCCCAGGACGCCGGTGCGGCCGGCCTCGTCGTGGCCAACAACGCCGACACCGCGCCCATCACGATGGGCGGCGAGGACAGCACCGTCACGATCCCCGGTGTGATGGTGGCCAAGGCAGACGGTGCGACGCTGAAGGGGCAGGCAGGTTCGTCGGCGACGATCCGCCTGGTCACGCCCAAGCCGCTGATGCGCGACGGCGACGTCGACTCCGACATCGTCTGGCACGAGTACGGCCACGGCCTCACCTGGCGGATGATCGGTCGCATGGACGGCCCCATCGCCGGCGCGATCGGCGAGGGCATGAGCGACGTCCTCGCGCTGATCGCGAACGAGGACGACCGCGTGGGTGAGTACTCCACGCACGACTCGCTCGGCATTCGCCGCTACCCGTACGAGGGCTACCCGCTCACCTACGCGGGCATGAACCAGGGCGAGGTGCACGCCGACGGCGAGGTGTACGGCGCGATCGGCTGGAAGCTGCTGCAGGGCTACCAGGCGGCCGGCATCGACAAGAGCGTCCTGCTCGCCGACCTGGTCGACGGGATGAACTACACGCCGGCCAAGCCGAAGTACGAGGACATGCGCGACGGCATCCTGGCCGGTCTCGCGGCCTCGGGCAACGACTCCCGCTCCTGCATGGTGTGGGACGCGTTCGCCGACTTCGGGGTCGGCGTGGGGGCCAAGGCGACCGTGCGCGGGTCCCGCGTGACGATCAACGAGTCGTTCGCGAGGCCCTCCGGCTGCTGACCGACCGCGACGACACGGAGCAGCCGCCCGGAACCACACGTTCCGGGCGGCTGCTCTTCGTCTGAGGTCCTACTCCCGTACGACGGCGGCGAGCGCGCGTGCCCGGGCCGACCGGAGGACGTCCTCGAGAAGCATCGGCTCCCCGGCAGGTCCGGCGAGGGGCACCCGCCAGTTGGGGTACTCGTCCGTCGTCCCCGGCTGGTTCTGGGTCCGGCGGTCGCCGACCGCGTCGGGCAGCGCCACGTTCACCAGCCGCGCCGGGGTGAGCATGAGGTACTCGTGCAGCGCCCGGACGGTCTCCTCGACCGAGGCGTCGCCGTCGAGCAGGCCGCGAGCCCGGAGCTCGGACAGCCAGGCGCCACGCTCCTCCTCGTCGGCGGCCATCTCCTCGGCGACCGGACGGGTCAGCAGCCCGAGCTCGTCACGCAGCTTCACGTGCTCACCGGCCAGGTACCCGGCCGTCGGCGGGAGGTCGTGCGTGGTCACCGAGGCCAGGCAGTACTCCCGCCACTGCTCGGCGGGGAGGGGCTTGCCGTCGGAGCCGTTCTCGAACCACAGGATCGAGGTGCCGAGGATGCCGCGCTCACGCAGGTAGTCCCGCGCCGACGGCTCGACGACGCCGAGGTCCTCCCCCACGACGACCGCGCCGGCGCGGTGCGCCTCGAGGGCGAGCACGCCGACCATCGCGCGGTGGTCGTAGTAGACGTAGGTGCCCTCCGCCGGAGAGTTCCCGACCGGCACCCACCAGAGGCGGAACAGCCCGAGGATGTGGTCGATCCGGACTCCTCCGGCGTGGCGCAGGACGCCCGCGATGAGGTCGCGGAACGGCGCGTAGGCGAGCTCGGCGAGCCGGTCGGGCCGCCACGGGGGCTGCCCCCAGTCCTGCCCGAGCTGGTTGAACGGGTCCGGCGGAGCGCCGACCTGCATCCCGGTGGCGTAGGCGTCCTGGAGCCGCCACGCGTCGGCACCTCCCGGGTAGACGCCCACGGCGAGGTCGTGCATGACGCCGAGCCGCATCCCGGCGCCGACCGCCTTGGCCTGCGCGACCTGGAGCTGCTCGTCGACGACCCACTGCAGCCACCGGTGGAAGTCCACGAGGTCGGCGTGCTCCTCGGCGAAGGCCTGCGACGGCCGGAGAGAGCGGGTCACGCAGCTCCTCGGGCCACAGCCGGAAGTCGTTGCCGTGGGTCTCGGCGATGGCGCACCAGCGGGCGAAGCCGGTCAGGCTCTCGCCCTCACGACGGCAGAACGCCTCGAAGTCCAGCTGACGTCCGGCGCTGCGCGGCGCGGCGTGCACGACGGCCAGCGCGGTGCGCTTGGCCGTCCAGGAGGCGTTGCGGTCGATGGCGTCGACGTCGGCGAGGTTCTTGCGCAGCCGCTCGCCGAGCTTGTCGACCTGGCCGCGTGCGCGGGCGGGCAGCGCGGCGTACTCGGGGATGCGCTCGACGCGGACGTAGAGCGGGTTGAAGAAGCGCCTCGACTTCGGGAGGTACGGCGAGGGCTCCATGGGCGCGACCGGCTCGCCGGCGTGGAGCGGGTTCACCAGCAGGTAGTCGGCACCGAGCTCGGACCCCGACCACACCGCCAGGTCCGTCATGTCCACCAGGTCGCCCACGCCCCACGACTCGGTGGAGCGGACGCTGTAGAGCTGGGCCGCCAGACCCCACCCCCGCCGCTCCCCCAGCGCCTCGGGCAGTCCCAGCCAGTCCGGGGTGACGATCAGCGTGCACGACGCCTCGGCGTCCGCCGACCGGGCGTGCAGCGTGTGGTAGCCGAGCGGCAGGTCCGTGGGAACCCGGAACGACGCCTCGCCCACGAGTCGTCCTTCGACCTCACGCGGCTGCTCGTGGTTCTCCACCTGCTCGAGGCCGCCGCGGGTGCCACCGGCCTCCAGCTCGATCCAGATCTCGACCGGGCTGCCGTGCGCCACGTGCACCCAGAACGACGCCCCCTCGGCCTGCGTGGTCACGACGCACGGCGGGAGCATCCGGCGCCAGAGCGAGGCCGTCCGGGCCTCCAGCGCCGCCGAGGCGGCCTCCGGCGTGGAGGCGTCGACGTCCATCGCGGCGAGGACAGCCTCGATGGTCTCCTCCGGCACCTGGACGTGGTTGCCACGCCAGTCCCAGTAGTCCGTCGCCACGCCGTGGGCCTGCGCAAGCGCGAGCACCTCGTTGCTGAGTCCAGTCACGGGCTCCATCCTTACCTACGCGAGGGGCGGACGAGCAATCGGCGGTCCGGCCGGGAGAGGCCGCTCCGCGGGATCAGGCCACGGGCAGATCACGCTTGCGCGCTGACCTCGACCCACCGCTCGAGCACTGCCTTGGCGTTCCCCGAGTCGATCGCCTCCGTGGCCCGGGCGATCCCGGCGGCCAGCCGCTCCTCGATCGTGCCCGGCTCGGCGGCGTGGATGGCCAGGGCGGCTCCGGCGTTGAGCACCACGGCGTCGCGGACCTGCCCCGGTTCGCCGGCCACCACCCGGCGTACGACGTCGGCGTTGTAGGCGGCGTCCTGACCCCGCAGACCCTCCGCCGTACCCCGCGGGATGCCGAGCGCCAGCGGGTCGACCACGTGCTCGGTGACCGTGCCGCCGCTGACCGCCCACACGTGCGAGGTGGTCGTGGTGGTGAGCTCGTCGAGCCCGTCGTCGCCGCGGAAGACCCACGCGTCGACCCCGCGCCTGGCGTACACGCCGGCCATCACCGGCGCCATCGAGGCGTCCGCGCAGCCGATCGCCTGCGCTTCGGGCTTGGCCGGGTGCGCCAGCGGGCCGAGGAAGTTGAACGTGGTCGCGACCCCGAGCTCGCGGCGCGGCACGGCGGCGTGGCGCAGCGCGGGGTGGAAGGCCGCGGCGAAGCAGAACGTGATGCCGGCCTGCTCGCCGACGCGGGCGACGGCCGAGACCGGCAGGTCGAGCCGCACCCCGAGCGCCTCGAGCACGTCGGCGCTGCCCGACTTCGACGAGGCGGAGCGGTTGCCGTGCTTGACCACCGGCGCCCCTGCCGCGGCGGCGACGATCGCGGCCATCGTGGAGATGTTGACCGACATCGACCGGTCGCCGCCCGTGCCCACCACGTCGAGGACACGGCCGGTGACCGTCAACGGGGCGGCGTGGGCGTACATCGCGTCGACGAGCCCCTCGACCTCGTCGACGGTCTCGCCCTTGGCCCGCAGGGCGACGGCGAAGGCCGCGATCTGCGAGGGCGTCGCCTCGGCGGACAGGATCTGCCCCATCGCCCACGCGGTCTGGTCGCCGGCCAGGTCGGAGCCTGCGATGAGCGCGGAGAGCACCTCGGGCCAGGTGTGCGCGTCGGTCGCCGGGACCGTCATCGCCCGGGCCGCGCGCTCAGGTGGCGGCCGGGACGCGCGACTGGATCAGACGCGTCACGGCCTCGGCCAGCTGGATCGGGTCGAGGGGGTGCGGGACGGCACCGTCGGCGCGCGACCAGGTGGCCAGCCACGCGTCGTGCGGGCGTCCGGTGAGCACCAGGATCGGCGGGCAGCGGAAGATCTCGTCCTTCATCTGCTTGGCGATGCCCATGCCTCCGGCCGGCACGGCCTCCCCGTCGAGGATCGCGAGGTCGAGCTGCCCGGTGTCGAACTGCTGCACGACGACGGGCTCGGTGGCGACCTCGACGTACTCGAGCTCGGGCAGGTCGGGGTGCGGGCGCTTGCCGAGCGCCATGATCACCTGCTCGCGGACGTTCTTGTCGTCGCTGTAGACCAGGACCTTCAGCGGACGGGCGTTCTGGGGTGCGGAGGTGGCATCGGTCACGCCGCCGATGCTACCGGGCGCCCCTCCCGGCGGCTCAACCACCGGTCGACTCGCGCGCGTCCGGGGCCGGCGCGCCGGAGTCGGTACGCCGGGCAGCCGCCGCGGCCTGCGCCTCCAGCCGGTCGAGCCTGCGGTCCTCCCGCCGCGCCTCCTTCATGGAGTCGCGGACCCACTGGACGAACAGGACCCCGAAGAAGGTGAGCCCGATGATGTCCCCGGAGCCCCAGAGGAGCCCGCCGGCGAGGTGCTGGTCCGCCGCCGGGTCCGGCAGCCAGGTCAGCCCGGCGGCCGGGAGCGCTCGGTACCACTCCCCGCCGATCAGCTCCTGCTGACCCATGATCGTGATGCCCAGGAAGGCGTGGAACGGCAGCGTCATGAGGACCAGCAGCAGCCGGAACGGGTAGGCCACGCGTCCCGGGACGGGGTCCAGGCCGACGAGGGCCCAGAAGAAGAGGGAGCCGACCAGGACGAGGTGCAGGTGCATCATCTCGTGGATGAAGTCGGAGCGGAGCGAGGCGTCGTACCAGCCCGTGAAGTACAGCGCCCACGGGCTGACCACGAAGAGCGCGAACGTGAGGGGCGGGAACGAGAGCACCTTGACCACCCGTGAGTGCAGCGCGGTCAGCAGCCAGCTCCGCGGCCGCGCGGGCAGGGTGCGCAGCGCCAGCGTCACCGGCGCCCCGAGCGCCAGGAACAGCGGCACCATCATCGTCAGGATCATGTGCTGGGCCATGTGCACGCTCAGCAGCACCGTGTCGTACGCCGCGAGGCCCGACGAGGTGGCGAAGTAGAAGGTGCCCATGCCGAGCAGCACGAAGCTGAGGGTGCGGCCGATCGGCCACGAGTCCCCGCGCGAGCGCAGCGCCCACACGCCGAAGAGGTACAGACCGGAGACCCAGACCGTGACCACGAACAGGAACGGGTCGATCCCCCACTCCGTGAACACGGAGGTAAAGGTGAAGGGGGGCAGATCTGAGAGGTTCTCCACACCGCTGAGCACAGGCACGAGCCCAGATTAGGTCGCGCACCCGGCAATCCCCGCGGCGCCCGGCGGCGAATGTGAAACAGGCGACGCCCGAAAGGGAGGGGGTCGGATGTCTTTGGCGGCGGCTTACCGACATAATGTCCGCGTGGCGACAGCAACTGTGATTCCTGCATCCCGTCTGCACGGGCACTCGGACCGTCCCAGCATGGTCAGCGTCGGAACGATCGTCTGGCTCTCCAGCGAGCTGATGTTCTTCGCGGCGCTCTTCGCGGCGTACTTCACGATCCGTGCGGTCTCGCCGGACCTGTGGGCGATGAGCACCGAGAAGCTGAACGTGCCGTTCTCCACGGTCAACACCACGATCCTGGTGCTGTCCTCGGTGACGTGCCAGCTCGGCGTGTTCGCCGCCGAGCGGGGCCAGGTCGGACGCTCCGGCGGCGTGTTGAACATGAAGGGCTGGGGCCTGCGCGAGTGGTTCGTGCTCACCTACATCATGGGCGCGATCTTCATCGGCGGGCAGGCGCTGGAGTACACCGAGCTCGTCCACGAGGGCGTGACTCTCCCCTCCTCCGCCTACGGCTCGATGTTCTACCTGACCACGGGCTTCCACGGTCTCCACGTGACCGGCGGTCTGATCGCCTTCCTGTTCGTCCTGGGCCGCACGTTCGTGGCCCGCAAGTTCACCCACGAGCAGGCCGTCAGCGCCATCGTCGTGTCCTACTACTGGCACTTCGTCGATGTCGTGTGGATCGGCCTGTTCGCGACCATCTACCTGATCCAGTAGACGAGGACTCTTCGTGCGATTCCTTAGCGCTCGACTCTCAGCCAAGCGTCGGAGCCCCCTAGCCGGGGTCGTGGTGCTGCTGTTGGGTCTGTTGTTCACCGGTGGCGCGTACGCCGTGCTGTCGCCCGCCTCCGCCTCCGACCAGGCCTCCGACCAGGCCCTCGTGGACCAGGGGCGCAAGCTGTTCCTCGTCGGCTGCGCGTCCTGCCACGGCCGCAACGGCGAGGGCGTGGTGACCGCGGACGGCAACCAGTACGGTCCCTCGCTCGTCGGCGTGGGCGCCGCGGCCGTCGACTTCCAGGTCGGCACCGGCCGCATGCCCATGGCCCGTCCCGGTGCCCAGGCTCCCGCGAAGGCCCCCGTCTACACCGAGGAGGAGACCCGGCAGCTCGCCGCGTTCGTCGCCTCGCTCGGCCCCGGCCCGGCCATCCCCGAGGAGGAGAAGTACTCCACGGCGGACGTGGAGAACGAGGCCGTCGTCCGCGGCGGTGAGTTCTTCCGCACCAACTGCACCGCGTGCCACAACTTCGCCGGCTCCGGCGGCGCTCTCCCGGGCGGCAAGTACGCCCCGAAGCTGCGCGGAGTGACCGAGAAGCACATCTACGAGGCCATGCTCACCGGCCCCCAGCAGATGCCGGTCTTCTCCGACGACGTCATCAAGCCCGACGAGAAGCGCGACATCATCGCCTACCTCAAGAGCCTCGAGAGCACTCCTGAGCCCGGCGGCTTCGGTCTCGGTGCGATCGGGCCGGTCAACGAGGGCCTGGCCGTCTGGGTCGTCGGCATCGGCGGGCTGGTCGGATTCGCGGTGTGGATCGCCGCTCACACGACTCGATCCAAGAAGGGCAGCAAGGCGTGAGCCACGACAACGACTCCATGCCCGTGCCGAGTGGCGACGGCCACGGCACCCCGGGCACGCCCGCGGTCGGGGACCCGATCGCCGACCCCGGCCTCCCGGCGCACCAGCCGCGACCCACGGACGTCGACAAGGATGCCGAGCGTCGCGCCGAGCGTCAGGTCGCCACGTTCTTCGGGCTGTCGGCGATCTGCACCGTCCTCTTCGTCGTCGCCTACTTCGCGGTCCCGTCGGACGCCACGTTCATGTGGCTGGGGGCGCAGAACCTGTCGCTCGGCCTGGCACTGGGCTTCGCGCTGCTGCTGATCGGTATCGGCGCGATCCAGTGGGCCCGCAAGCTCATGAGCGACGTCGAGATCGTCGAGATGCGCCACCCGGTCGCCTCCTCCGACGAGGACCGCGCGGACACCCTCGCGGCGCTCCGCCAGGGGCTCGACGACTCCGGGATCGGCCGCCGGCCGCTGGTCCGCAACTCGCTGATCGGCGCCGTCGCCCTGCTCGGGCTCCCCGCCATCGTCGCCCTGCGCGACCTCGGTCCGCTGCCGGGCGACAGCCTCTCGAAGACCGTCTGGCGGAAGGGCATGCGCGTCGTCAACGACGTCTCGGGCGCCCCGCTCAAGCCGGACGAGATCGAGATCGGGCAGCTGATCAACGCCGAGCCCTCGGTCTTCTTCGAGACCGACGAGGAGGGCGAGCACCTCTACCACGGAGCGAAGCTCCAGAACGCCAAGGCCAAGGCCGCGGTGATCGTGGTCCGGATGCAGCCCAAGGACATCACCCCGCTCCCCGACCGCGAGAACTGGGGCGTCGAGGGAATCCTGTGCTACTCCAAGATCTGCACCCACGTCGGGTGTCCGATCTCCCTGTGGGAGCAGCAGAGCCACCACCTGCTCTGCCCCTGCCACCAGTCCACCTTCGACCTCGCCGACAACGGCAAGGTCATCTTCGGCCCCGCCGCCCGGTCGCTCCCCCAGCTGCCGATCGGCCTCGACAGCGAGGGGTACCTCGTGGCCCTGAGCGACTTCACCGAGCCCGTGGGCCCGAGCTTCTGGGAACGTGGTGAGTGAGATGGCGATCAAGACCAACGGCAAGACCGCGGCACAGACCGACAAGCCTTCGAAGGCCGGTGGCGCAGTCACCTGGCTGGATGACCGGCTGGGCCTGGCGACCGCGACCAAGAAGCAGATCAGGAAGGTCTTCCCCGACCACTGGTCGTTCATGCTCGGCGAGATCGCGCTGTGGAGCTTCGTGATCCTGCTGCTGACCGGCGTGTTCCTGACGCTCTGGTTCAAGCCCAGCATGGGTGAGGTCACCTACATGGGCTCCTACGACCAGCTGCGCGGGCTGGAGATGTCGGAGGCCTACGCCTCCACGCTCGACATCTCCTTCGACATCCGCGGCGGTCTGCTCATGCGGCAGATCCACCACTGGGCGGCCCTGCTGTTCATCGCGGCGATGCTCGTGCACATGATGCGCGTCTTCTTCACCGGCGCGTTCCGCAAGCCGCGTGAGCTCAACTGGGTCATCGGCGGCCTGCTGCTGATGCTCGGCATCCTCGAGGGCTTCGCCGGCTACTCGCTGCCGGACGACCTGCTCTCCGGCACCGGCCTGCGCATCGCGGACGGCCTGATGAAGTCGATCCCGGTGATCGGCAGCTACGTGTCGTTCTTCGTCTTCGGCGGCGAGTTCCCCGGCGACGACTTCATCCCGCGCCTGTACACCGTGCACGTGCTGCTGATCCCCGGCCTGCTGCTGGCGCTGATCGGCGCTCACATGCTGCTGCTCGTCTACCACAAGCACACGCAGTACCCTGGCCCCGGCCGCACCGAGAAGAACGTCGTCGGCTTCCCGATGATGCCGGTGTACGCCGCCAAGGCGGGTGGCTTCTTCTTCATCGTGTTCGGCACCACCGCTCTCATGAGCGCGCTGATGCAGATCAACCCGGTGTGGAAGTTCGGCCCCTACAACCCGGCCGAGGTCACCGCGGGGTCGCAGCCCGACTGGTACATGGGTATCGCCGAGGGTCTGCTCCGCATCATGCCCGGCTGGGAGACCCACGCGTTCGGCTACACGATCAGCTGGAACGTCCTGATCCCCGGCGTCGTGGCGCCCGGCATCATCTTCACCGGGGTGCTGCTCTACCCGTTCATCGAGGCGTGGATCTCCGGGGACAAGCGGGAGCACCACCTGCTCCAGCGGCCCCGCAACGCACCGAACCGCACGGCGTTCCTGGTCGCGATGATGACGCTCTACGGCCTCCTCTGGGCCGCGGGCGGCAACGACATCCTGGCGACCACGTTCGACCTCAACCTGAACATGATCACCTACTTCATGCGTGGGGCGATCTTCGTCCTGCCTCCGATCGCGTTCATCATCGCGCGACGCTGGGCGATCTCGCTCCAGCGTGCGGACGAGGCGAGGCTGCTCCACGGCTACGAGACCGGTGTGATCATGCGCTCCCCCGAGGGCGAGTACACCGAGCGCCACCTTCCGATCGCTCACGACGAGGCCTACACGCTCACCGCGCGTGACCGTGACCAGGTCTTCGAGCTGCCGGCCGGTGAGGACTCGAACGGTGTTCGCGCGCCCCACGCGCGTGTGGGCCGTCTGCGCTCGAGGCTCTCGAAGTTCTGGTACGCCGACAACGTGCAGAAGCCGACCCGTGAGGAGTACGAGGAGGCCCAGCACCACGCTGAGCACGAGCTCGCCCTCCACGCGGGCGAGGCCCACTCGGCGGACGGCCACCAGTTCGACGGCCGGCACGACGTACACGGCGAGGAGCTGCGCGACCACTGAACCGTGCCGAGAGGCACGAAACACGACAAAGGCCCCCGACCAGTTTTCTGGTCGGGGGCCTTCGCGTCCCCCACGATGTCGGACAAGTGCCCAGTTTGGGCGATGTGGCTGTCCCTGATCCCGACTTAACTTGCGGATGTGGGTGGGCCAGACGGCTGCACCCGGGGTGATTGCAGAGATGGACGGAAACGTCCGACTACTGCCGTCACCGCGTCCAGCGCCGTCACAGTGGGGAGAGTCGGCATGTCACAACAGTCCAGGCTTCGCGTAGGAGTCATCGGGTGCGGATACTGGGGTTCGAAGCACGTGAGAGCGCTGCTCTCACTGGAGTCGGTGGCCAAGGTCGCCGTCATCGAGCCCAACGACGAACGAAGCGAGGCGATCACCCGGACGTTCCCGGGCATCGAGACCTACCGCACGTTGGACGCGGCGATGACGCACATCGACGCCGTCGTCATCGCCACGCCGCCCAGCACACACGCGCCTCTCGCGCTCCAGGCCATCGCGCACGGCAAGCACGTCATGGTCGAGAAGCCACTCGCGCTGAACACGACCGAAGGCCGGGCCATGGTGGACGCAGCGCGTGCCGCCGGCGTCACGCTCATGGTCGGCCACACCTTCGAGTACCACTCCGCCGTGTGGGCGCTGCGCGACCTGGTGCAGAACGGGGACCTCGGTGACCTGTACTACCTCGACACCGCCCGGCTGAACCTCGGGCTGTACCAGCACGACGTCAACGTGGTCTTCGACCTCGCACCGCACGACATCTCGATCCTCAACTACGTGCTCGGCGCCCAGCCGACCTCGGTGGAGTGCTGGGGCTCCCGCCACGCGCACCCCCGTCTGGAGGACATCGCGCACCTGCGGCTGTTCTACAGCGAGCCTGGGGTCTTCGCCAACGTGAACGTCAGCTGGCTGGACCCGCACAAGGTGCGTCGCGTGACGCTGGTGGGCAGCAACAAGATGGTGGTCTTCGACGACCTCGACACCGAGCAGCGGATCAAGATCCACGACAAGGGCGTCCAGGCACTGGCGAACGGGTCCGGGGAGGACCTCACCGCCCCGCCCATGTCCTACCGGTACGGCGACATCGTCTCGCCGTACCTCGTGGTCAACGAGCCGCTCCGGCTCGAGGACGAGCACTTCGTCGACTGCGCGCTCACCGGCCTGGAGCCGGTGACCAACGGAGACAACGGTCTGGCCGTCGTGGAGGTCCTCGAGGCCGCCCAGGTGTCGATGCGCGAAGGACGAGCGGTGAAGCTCGAGGAGCTGCGGGGGGTCCGACCAGACCCACCGCGCGCGATGGTGATCCCGCGCCAGGCGACGGCGGCTGCGCGGAGGCGGCGATGAGCACCCTCGCACGCCGTACCTTGGGCTCGGCGACCCGCACGACGCTCGAGCCGCTCCCTTTTCTGGATCTGTCCCCGATGTCGCGGGAGGTCCGCGACGAGGTGCTCGACGGCTGGGCGGACCTGGTCCGGACCGGCGCCTTCGTCGGCGGTGAGTCGGTCGCGAGGTTCGAGTCGGAGTGGGCCGCCTACTGCGGCACGCGGTACGCCGTGGGCGTGGCGAACGGCACGGATGCCCTCCACCTGGCGCTCCGGGCGATCGGCATCGGGCCCGGCGACGAGGTCGTCGTCCCGGCGAACACGTTCGTGGCCACGGTCGAGGCGATCCTCCTGGCCGGCGCCCAGCCGCGCTTCGCGGACGTCGACGACGCCACCCTGCTGATCACCCCCGCGACGCTCGAGGCGGCGGTCACGCCGGCGACGCGTGCGGTGATCGTGGTGCACCTGTACGGGCAGATGCCCGACATGGTCGCGATCTCCGAGAGCGCGGCCCGCCTCGGGATCCGGGTCGTCGAGGACGCAGCGCAGGCGCAGGGCGCCGCCTGGCTCGGGCGCCGGGCCGGCTCGTTCGGGGCCGTCGGCTGCTTCAGCTTCTACCCCGGCAAGAACCTCGGGGCGTTCGGGGACGCCGGCGCGGTCGTGACCTCCGACCCGGAGGTGGACGCTCGGCTCCGGAGCCTGCGCGACCACGGGCGGTCCGGGTCGGGGCACTACCAGCACGAGACCTTCGGGCTGAACAGCCGCCTCGACGCGGTCCAGGCGGTCGTCCTGTCCGCGAAGCTGCGCCGGCTCGAGGCGTGGAACGCCGCACGGCGTGGGTTGTACGCCCGCTACGGCGAGCTCGTCGACCCGTCGGTGGCGCGCCTGGTCGACCAGGTTCCGGAAGCGACGGGCGTGGTCCACCTGGCCGTCGCCCGCGTCCGCGAGCGGGACCGGGTCAGGGAGGAGCTGGCGGCGATGGGGATCGGGACCGGCATCCACTACCCCACTCCGTGCCACCAGACCCCGGCGTACAGCCGGTTCGCCGACGGGCCGCTGCCCGTCGTCGAGGCGACTGCCGCGGAGCTCGTCTCGCTGCCGATGTTCCCGCACCTGGCACGGCGGGACGTCGCCCGCGTGGCGGAGGCGCTGAACGACGTGGCACCCCTCCGGGACCCGTCATGACCCGGCGCATGCCCGTCGGCGAGGGCATCATGCGCGACCGCGGCGTCCGGCTGGGCTACCCGACGGACCGCAGTGTCGAGGGAGCCTCCAGCCTGGGCGCCGAGGCGCGGCTGCGCAGCGGCACGGTGGTGTACGCCGGAAGCCGCATCGGCGACCGCTTCCAGACCGGCCACAACGTGGTGGTCCGCGAGGAGTGCGTGATCGGTGACGACGTCTCCGTGTGGAGCAACACCGTCGTCGACTACGGCTGCGTCATCGGCAACGGCGTGAAGATCCACAGCAACTGCTACGTCGCCCAGTACACGGAGATCTGCGACGGCGCCTTCCTCGCGCCCGGAGTCACCATCGCCAACGACCTGTACCCGGGGCAGGAGGAGTCCGCCGAGGTGATGTCGGGGCCGTGGATCGGTCCCGGCGCCCAGCTCGGCGTGAACGTGACCGTGCTCCCCTACGTCCGCATCGGCGCCGGGACCATCGTCGGCTCCGGGTCGGTCGTGACCCGCGACCTGCCCGACAACGTCGTGGCCTACGGGAACCCCGCCGTGGTGCATCGCCGGGTCGAGGACCTGGCTGACATCGCCACCCGGGTGGCCGGGAACGACACCGACGTCGGAAACCGCTTCCGGCTCCGCGACCCTGCGATCGAGGTGCCGCCACCCCGATCGCAGCCGGTGTCATGAGCGAGACGAGCGCAGGACGCCACCAGGAGGAGCTGGACCTCTCCTGGACCCTGCGCCTGTACCCGCTCTCGAAGCGCACGCTCGACGTGGCGACGGCCTCGGTCCTGCTCACGCTCCTGCTGCCGCTCATGGTGACGCTGTACCTGGCGGTGCGGCTGACGAGCAGCGGGGGCGGCATCTACCGGCAGACGCGCGTCGGCGTCGGGGGCACGACGTTCGAGATCTTCAAGTTCCGCACGATGCGTCACCGGTGCCCCGAGGACGTGCACCGCGAGTACGTCTCCCGGATGCTCAACGGTGAGGTCGAGGCGCAAGAGGGGCTCTACAAGCTCGGCCGCGACGACCGGATCACCCGGGTCGGCGCGTTCCTCCGGCGTACCAGCCTCGACGAGCTGCCTCAGCTGGTGAACGTGCTGCGTGGCGAGATGTCGCTGATCGGTCCGAGGCCGGCACTGCCGTGGGAGGTGGAGATGTTCCCGGCCTGGGCACTCTGCCGGCACTCCGTGACCCCCGGTCTGACCGGCCTGTGGCAGGTCAGCGGGCGGAACCGGCTGACGATGTCCGACGGGTTGCGGCTCGACGTCGAGTACGTCGAGCACGCGTCGTTCCTGCTCGACCTGCGCATCCTGCTCCGGACCATCCCGGCCGTGGTCCGCGGAGGTGCCCGGTGACCTCACGGCCACTCCCGGTGGACGCGGCCGGGTCCGACGAGGAGCTCACGAGCGCCTCGGGGACTGCCCGCGACTCGATGACGGTCGGCCTGTGGACCTCCATCGGCCGCGCCACCGGGGTCGTGCGCGTGATCGTGATCGGCGCGGTGCTCGGCCCGACGTTCTTCGGCAACGTCTACCAGCTGACCAACACGCTGCCGAACCTGATCTTCTACGGCTTCCTCGCCGGTTCGCTGCTGTCCTCGCTCCTGGTCCCGGCGCTCGTGCGCTACATCGACACCGGGCGGCCCGAGGAGACGGCACGCGTCAGCGGCGGCTTCCTGGGCGTGGCGATGGTGGCCCTGCTCGGCGCGGCTCCACTGGCGGTGCTCGTCCTCCCCTTCCTGATCAGGCTCGGGGCGCTGGGCGACGCGGGCGCGGGAGTGGCGGATCAGATGGGCCAGACCCGGCTGCTGCTGATCCTGGCGGTGCCGCAGGTCTTCCTCTACGCGGTCATCGCCTCGGCGACCGCTGTCAGCTACGCCCACCGCCGCTACACGCTGGCCGCGGCGGCGCCGGCGGTGGAGAACATCGGGGTCATCGCCGTGCTCGGCCTGGTCGCCGCGGTGTACGGCGTGGACCACGCGGACGCCGGCGGCGTACCCACCGGCGAGCTGCTCCTGCTGGGCATCGGCTCGACGGCGGCGGTCGCGGTCCACGCCGCGGTGCAGTGGTGGGGTGCCCACCGGTTCGGGGTGGCCCTGCGCCCCCGAAGGGGGTGGCGCGACCCCGAGGTCCGCACGGTGATCAACCGAGCGGGCCGCTCGCTCGTCCAGTCGGGACTCCTGGCCGCCCAGGTCCTTCTCGTGCTGGTGGTCGCCACCCGGGTGGCCGGCGGGACCGTCGCGATGCAGATCTCGTTCAACTTCTACCACCTGCCGCTGGCACTGGCCGCCGCTCCGGTGGCCCTCGCCCTGCTCCCCCGGCTCGCCCGCCTGGAGGACCGTCAGGAGCGCGGCGACTTCGCGGACGCCTTCGTGCGCGCCACCTCCTTGGCGATCTTCCTCGTGACGCCGGCCGCCTTCGGCTTCGTCGTCCTCTCCGACGCGCTCGCGCGCACCATCGCAGCCGGCCAGATGGGCAGCGAGGCCGGCGTCGCCCTCGTGTCCGGCTCCCTGGCCGCCATCTCGCTGGGGCTGATCGGCGAGACCTTCTTCGTCGTGGCGACGCAGGCCGCCTACTCCCGGGGCGACGCGGGCACTCCCCTGGTCTCGATGGGCGTCCAGACGGTCGTCTGCCTCCTGCTGGCCGTGCCCGCGCTGCTCACGAACGGCGAGCGGGTGGTCATCCTGCTCGGAGGTGCGTACGCCGTGGCGTCCCTCGTGGGCGGCCTCCACCTGTTCGCACGGGTACGGCGCAGCTCCGGTCCGTCCCAGGAGCGGCTGTGGCCCTCGATGGCGCGGGTCGCCGGCGCCGTCGCGGTGATGGTCCCGGTCGTCCTGGCCACCTCCCGGCTGGTGGCCGGGACGGTCGACGGCCGCCTCGGCTGGGTGCTGGCCGTCCTGGCCGGGAGCCTCGCCGGCGCCGTCTCCTACGGGCTGGTGCACCTGGCGATGCGTTCTCCGGAGCTGGCGTGGCTGGTCGAGGGAGTCCGTCCGCGGCGACGTGCTGGGGCGGTCGCTGCTGCCGAGGGCGAGGGGCCATGACCGTCCTCAGCACCCTCGACCTAGCACCCCCGCAGCCGTGGCGGCTGCGGGTCCGCGGCGTTCTGGCGTCTGTCGGAGCGGCCGCTGTCACGTCGGCGCTGGTGGCGACCGCCCTCGGCGTGGGGGTCGCGGCAGCGCTCTCCCCCGTCCTGGCGCTCGCCGCGGTCGTGGGCATCGCCCTGGTGGTGGTCGTGGCCTGGCGGCCCGAGTTCGCCGCCTACGCGCTCATCGCGGCGACGCCGCTCGTCGTCGGGATCGACCGTGACCGGATCGTCCCGATGCTGCGCCCCAACGAGGCACTGCTCGGCCTCCTCATCGCGATCCTGGTGACGCGGGCGGTCCTGCTGATGCGCGTGAACACGCGACCGCAGATCTCCATCGGGCCGGTCGCGCTGTCGCTCGTCGCGATGGCGGTGGCCAGCTCGATCCTGCCGATCATCTTCCTGGTCGTGCGCGGCCGCACGGTCGAGGCCGACGACCTGACCCACGCCGTGGTGATGTGGAAGACCCTCGCGGTCTTCGCCCTCGTCAGGTACACCGTGCGGACCCAGGCCCAGGTGCGGGTGTGCCTGTGGATCTCGATGTCGGTCGCCGTCGTCGTGGGCCTGCTGGGGATCGCGCAGTCGCTGGGCCTCTTCGGCGTACGCGACCTGCTGGTGCCGTGGTACGCCAGCTTCGGCTACACCGGCAACGTGGAGGACCCCCGTGCGGGCTCCACCATCGGGCTGCCGGCGGCGACGGCCGACTTCATGATCCTCAACCTGGCCATCGCCATCGGCATGTGGTGGAAGGACCGCCGCGGCGCCCTGCTGCTCGTCCCCGCCGCGCTGGTGTTCGCGATGGCCACCTTCTCCGCGGCCGAGTTCTCCAGCGCCCTCGGCCTGATGGTGGCCGTGGTGACGCTCGCGGCTCTCCTGGGCCGGCTCGACCTGCTCCGCTACTCCGTGCTCGCCCTCCCGGTCGTCGTGGCGGCGCTGTGGCCCACCATCGAGCACCGGCTCGTCGAGTTCCAGTCCATGCACGGCATCCCGCAGAGCTGGCTCGTGCGCTGGTACAACCTCGAGACCTACTTCTGGCCCCAGCTCTTCCACGGCACCAACCCGATCTTCGGTGTCCGCCCGTCCGCACGCGTCCCCGCCGACGAGGCGTTCGGGTTCGTATGGATCGAGAGCGGCTACACCTGGCTGCTCTGGGGCGGGGGGATCTTCCTCGCCGGGGCGTTCTTCTACTTCGTGTGGGTCGCCCTCAGGAGCATGCGCGACATCAGCCGCGGGCTCACGTCGTACAGCTCGGTCGCCGCCCTCGCCGCGTACGCCGCGGTGGTCGTGGTCGTCGTGCTGATGGTCTTCGACCCGCACATCACGTACCGGGGCTTCGCAGACGCCCTCTACGCAACCCTCGCGCTGGCTCTCGTCGCCGGCGTCCGGAACGACAACAGACCACCCACGTCGACGAGCAACGCGCTCGAGCAGGAGGCACGAAGATGAGGATCCGTCGTACAAGAGCCCAGCGCTCGCACGGGCTGGTGCGCACGTACGTGTGGCTGATGATCGTCTGCACGGCTCTCGCCGTGACACCCGCGATCCTGCTGACGTCGTCGAAGACCAGCTACGAGTCGACCGCCCAGGTGTGGGTCAAGCCCACGGTGACCCAGAGCGGCTCGATCCTGTCGCCCAGCATGCCCACCGAGCAGGAGTTCGCCCGGTCGGGTGCGGTGCTGACCCGTGCGGCCGCCAGGCTCGGAGTCGACGTCACCGGCCTGGGAGAGGACGTCGAGGTGACCGTCCCGGTGGACGCGAACGTCCTGGACTTCACCTACACCGCAGGCACGGCCGCCGAGGCGGTGGACGGCGCGCGCGAGGTGAGCATGAGCTACGTCCACGAGCGCAACTACACCTCCTCCACGCCGCAGGTCGAGCTCATCACGCCGGCGCCCCTGCCGGACGAGCCCGTCACGCCCGACTACGCGCTCATCATCGGGGTCGCGCTGATCGGCGGCCTCGGCATCGGCTTCGCCGCCGCGTACGCCTGGGACCGCCTGTCGGGACGGCTGCGGAGCACCGAGGACGTGGGGGCCCGCACCGGCCTCCCCGTTCTCGCGTCACTGCCCCACCTGTCGCGCCAGCGGGCCCGTGGCGGGATCACCCCTGACCCGGGCATGTCGCGGGCCTTCTCGCAGCTGGCCAGCCGCGTGCCCGGCCTCGTGGAGAGCCGCAAGGAGTTCACGCTCCTCGTCACCGGTGCGACACCGCACGCGGGGTCCTCGACGATCGCCCGGCAGACAGCACTGGCGCTGGCGCGCATGGGCAAGCGGGTGGTCCTCGTGTGCGGCGACCCGGAGAGCTGGGGCATCGAGAAGAGCCTCGACGTACGCCGCGGGCCCGGGCTGAGCGACCTGATCGCCGGCACCGCCACCCCGGACCAGGCGCTGCACGACACGGCCGTGCCGGGACTTCGGGTGCTCCCGCGCGGTACCGCCGGCTCGATGAAGGGCAGCGCCACCCCGCAGAGCCTGGACGACCTGCAGCTGCTCATCTGGACCCTTGCGTCCGACGCCATCGTCGTCATCGACGCCCCGGCCGTCCTGCGGTCGGCGAGCGCGTCCCTGCTCGGCTACGTCGCGGACCGGATCCTGCTCGTCGTCGACCTCGCCCACGGCTCCCGCGCATCGGCGCACGAGGCCTCCGAGTGCCTGGCACACGTCGCGGACAAGGTGGCCGGCTGCGTCACCAACCAGCCGGCGCGGGCATCGGTGAAGCGCCCCGTCGTCCGCCCGGCCAGGGCAACCCCAGCAACTGAGGCGGTGGCATCGGCGCGATGAAGACCAACTCGGGTATCCACAAGCGACCGCAGACCGACGACACGGGACGCAGGGTGGGGCTGCTGTGGCTCGTCATCGTGGCCGTCGTCGGCGTCGTGCTGGCCCTCGGCGCCGGCCGGACGGCGCTCGACCTGCCCCGCGAGGAGGTCGAGGCCTCGCCCCAGACACCCGCCTGGGACGGCTACTTCGCGACCCTCCCCGCCGGCTCCTGGCGCGACCTTCCCGGTGACGAGGACTGCGCCGAACGGGTTCGCCGATCGGACTGGGAGCCCCGACCGAGCAACCGCCGCCCCAACAACACCATGCCGGACCGGGCAGCGGTGAGCGCGTCGCTCGCCGCCCGGCCCCGCGGGGCGAACGGGAGCTACGACGAGCGCTGGAACACCTGGATGCTCCAGCGCGTCGACGGGCAGCACACCGGCACCACGGACGAGAACATCCAGTGGGCCGCCTGCAAGTGGGGACTCTCGGACAACCTGCTGCGTGCCATGGCCGCGACCGAGTCGACCTGGTTCCAGTACGGCGTCGACTCCTCCACCGGGCTGTGCATCGAGACCCGCGGCTGCGGGGACTACTTCACCGCACCCGCTCCCGGGAGCAGGACCTTCTGCGAGGAGATCAGCAGGTTCGGCCACGACTACACGGCCGACTACGAGGCCGGCACGTGTCCCAAGACGTTCTCCATCGTCGGCGTGATGTCCTGGCAGGACCCGCAGTGGGGCAAGATGCGGGCGAACCAGAACGGGACCTTCCCCTTCAGCCGGGACTCCACGGCGTTCGCCCTCGACTACCTCGGCGGGTTCCTCCGCGGATGCCAGGAGGGCTGGCTGAACTGGCTGAGCAACACCGGGACCCGGGACTACCGCAAGGGTGACCTGTGGGGCTGCGTCGGGACCTGGTACGCCGGAGCGTGGAAGACCCCGGACGCCCAGGAGTACATGACCCGGGTCCGGGAGCTGCTCGACAAGCGCATCTGGCTCGACCCGCAGTGGGGCGAGGAGTACCACCGGCTCTCCTGACCGCCGAGTCGGCAGAAGCGCCGGCGCCCCACCCCGCCGAGTCGGCAGAAACGCTGCGCCCCACCCCGCCGAGTCGGCAGAAACGCCGCGCGCCACCCCGCCGAGTCGGCAGAAACGCTGCGCCCCACCCTGCCGAGTCGGCAGAAGCGCGGCGCGACACCCTGCCGAGTCGGCAGAAACGCCGCGTTGCGTGGCCTCGTCGGGTCCTAGGCCAGCCGCACTTCTGCCGACTCGACCCTCATCAGGCCGGCACAACTGCCGACTCGACCCTCGTCAGGCCGGCACAACTGCCGACTCGACGCCCGTCAGGGCGGCACTTCTGCCGACTCGACGCCCGTCAGGCCGACACTTCTGCCGACTCGGCGATCAGGGACGACGGGGCGCCCGGCCGGCACCGGCGAGACGGGCGACCACCGACAGGTACACGTCGGCCTGGCGCTCCCAGGCCAGGCGCTCGCGCACCCGTGCGCTGCCCGCCCCACCCAGCCGCCGGCACTCCTCGCGGCTCTCCAGCAGGCTCACCAGCTCCTTGGCCATCACCGCAGTGTCGCCCGGCGCGACGAGCACGCCTGCCCCGTCGGTGAGGAGACGCGTCTGCTCGACGTCGAAGCTGAGGACGGGTAGCCCGACGGCCATGTACTCCATCGCCTTCACCGGCGTCACCTCCGGCTGCAGCGAGGTGTCGAGGCCGATGTCGCAGGAGGCCATGTGCCGGTACAGGTCGACCTCGGAGAGCCAGCCGGGGAACTCCACCCACTCCTCGAGGCCGAGCTCCACGGTCAGCTCGCGGAGCTCCTCGAGGCACTCCCCGTTGCCGAGGAGCATGAAGCCGATGTCGTCGCGACCCATGTCGTGGACGACCTGGCGGGCGACCTGGAGCACCTGGTCGACACGGTCCTGCTTCCCCATCTTCCCGGCCCAGCAGACCATGTGCCGGTGCCGGCGCTCGGGGAGCGGCGATGCCAGCGCCTGGTCGATGCGCTCGAGCGCAGGTCCGTTGAAGACGACGGAGACGCGGTCAGGTGCGCCTCCGGCCCGCACGAGGCGGTCGCGGAGGTACCCGTTGACCGTGATGGCGTGGTCGATGTTGCGCTGCGTCTGCCGCTCGAACCAGTTGAGCACCTTCAAGGGCGCGGCCGGCGGGCTGTCGTAGCGCTGCAGCAACGTCTCCGGCATGAGGTCGCGCTGGTCGACGAGGACCCGGATGCCCCGGCGGCGCAGGAGGTTGCCGAGCGCGAAGTACATGTCCGGAGGCTGGCAGATCTGGAGCACGTCGATCGGGTCCATCCGGTGCAGGCGCAGGAGCGCGGGCAGCTGCCAGACCAGCGACACGGCGTACTCGGTGAGGTGGCCGACCGTGGACGCACCCTCGGGCGGTGCCGGGTACTCCACGACCCTCAGGCCAGGGGTACGCCGCAGCGGCTCGTTCGCCGCCGCCCGCTTGGTGATCACCGACACGCGGTAGCCCGCGGAGAGCAGCGCCGGAACCTGCTTGCGCAGACGGTTGTCGTCGGCGAGCGAGACGTTCTGGACCAGCACGGCCACGTGGGGTGCCGATCCGGCCGGAGCCGGCACCTCGAGACCCTCACCCTGCGACACGGTGATCCACATGCGGTTCCCCTTCCCCCTCCACGCTGTCGCCCGGGCGCCCCTGCGGGGTCGCGCCGAACCTGATCTCCGCCTCGCTCGCCGCCGGGCCCTCGACCACCCAGGCCGCTCCGTCCCACCTGAGCGAGGACTCCGCCCGGCGTCGCCACCAGGCCGAGACCTCCTTCGGCAGGGCCTGCCAGACGGACTCGTCGCCCGCGAACTGCGCCAGCAGGTCCTCCCAGGCCTCGAGCAGCCCGGGGCAGGTCACGTAGTCGGGGTGCACCAGCACGAGGACCATGCCCCCGCGCCGGCGCAGCTCCTCGGCCTTCTCCCGCCACGCCGTCCCGTCGGTGTGCCCGAGGATCTCGAAGAGCGTGTGGTCCATCGGCAGGGTCATCGGGAGCTCGACCTGCTGCTCGTTGAAGAACGGGAAGTACGTGCAGGAGCCCCCCGGCTGCGGCTCGTGCGGCGCTGTGTCGTGGTAGGAGGAGTCGTAGTCGAAGCCCATCGTCGGCATCAGCTGCCAGCTCCGCTGGGTCGCCGGCGAGCGGAAGCCCACGGCGCCCCACTTCTCGGCGTACTCCCGCATCACGGGCAGCCGCTTGCGCAGCATCCGGCGCGAGGCGAGGTCCTTGCCGTCGTGGCGGAGGCCGTGCACACCGATCTCGCAGCCCTCCTCGCGGAGACCCTCGAGGACCGTGTCGGCCACGTCGTAGCGGAGCGGGACGAAGTTCCACGAAGAGCGGTACCCGTGCTCGCGCTCGGGCGCACGCAGCTGCTCGATGTTGTCGCGGCCGACGGCGGTCTCCACGTCGTGGGTCAGCACGAAGGCGCTCTCCTTGCCGGCCGGCCACGGGCCCAGGTACGGCACCGGCTCGCCGGCCAGCGACGAGATGAGGCCGAGGAGCCAGTCGTAGAGGTCGTGGAGGCTGCTCTCGAGCGGCCAGGACGGGAAGTCCGGCAGATCGTTGTGGGCGGCGTACCCCTGCCGGAGCCGGATCTGCACGGCCCGCGGCAGCAGCGGCCGCAGCGTGTAGTAGGCCTTCACCAGACCACCGCGCACGGCGCCTGACCAGCGGCCGGGCCCCAGCCGGGTGTAGGCCTCGGACCACAGCGACATCATCGCGTCGGCCGGGTCGAACGGCAGGAAGACGCTGCCGTCCTCATCCACCCAGACGGAGGCGACGGCGTTCCCCTCCTCGTCCAGGATCGGCTGCAGCGCTCGCCAGCCCGTCCCGAGGGTCCCGGCGAGCTCGGGCGCGAAGTCGCGCAGCACCGGTGCCACGAGGGTGAAGCCCGCGAGTGTGAAGCGGCCGGCCTCGGCGGTGTGGTGCGAGGCGGCCCCCTTCCGCCACCAGTACAGCCACGGCAAGGGGCCGCTCTCGCGGTCGGTGGGTCGCAGCCCGCCGATGTCGGCAGGCAGCGACGCATCCGGGTCCGTCGCGATCTCGTAGGGAACGCGGAAGTAGTCGAAGAAGCCGAAGCGCTCGGTCGAGGTGAACATCGACCCTCCCTCAGAGCCCGCGCCGGAGCGCCAGGTAGGGCATCAGCCCCAGCTCCAGCAGCGTCGGCAGCGGGTCGCGCGACGACCACACCGCCTCGACGTCGACCCCGCGGAGCGTGCGCAGGTACGCCGAGAGGCGCAGGTCCCCGTGGGTGAGGTCCTTGACAGCGTTGGGAATGTCCGTCGCCCAACGGATCCAGCGCACGCCTGTGCGGGCCTGGACGCCGTCCTCGACCTCGCGCCCGAGCTGGTCGAGATAGAGCAGGTACGGGAAGTCCACGCCTGCCGCGGCGCCGAGCGAGTGGTAGCCCCACGTGCGGGCGTTCACGTCGAGGAGCTTGGGAAGGCCGTCACGGGGGTCCCGCTTGTACTCCAGCTCCACGAGCCCGTAGTAGTCGACCTCCTTCAAGAAACGCTCGGAGGGCTCCTCGATCTCGGGCAGCTCGACGGTCTCGACGTACGTGCTCGCACGGCCGAAGTCCGAGGGGTGCTGCCGGCGCCGCCGCACCGTCATCGACGCGACGGGGCCGCCCGCGCGGAAGAACGCGCAGTAGGCGAGCTGCTCGGCCCCGGAGCCGGGGATCATCTCCTGGACGATGATCTCGGCCGGGTCGACGATCTGACACGCACGTCGGTAGGCGTCCGCCAGCTCCTCGGGGGTGTTCGCCCGCCACGCCTTCGCCTTGGTGGCGTAGATGAAGTTCTCCTTGATGGCCGGCTTGATCACCACCGGGAAGGCCGAACGGATCTCCTCGTCGTCCAGGTCCTCCTCCGACCGCGGGAACCAGCAGCGGGGCACGTCGACCCCGAGCTCCTGTGCCAGGGCGTAGGTCTCGCGCTTGTCCCAGGCCCGCCGGATCGTCTCCCACGGCGGGGTGGGGACCCGGTAGCGCTCCGCGAGCCGATCGCGGTTCGTCGAGAACGCCGCCACCGTCTCCTCGCGGGTCGGGAAGAGCACCCATCCCTCGAGGTCGAGCCGCTCGGCGAGCCCCATCACCGCGTCGACGGTCTCATCCGGACCACGCAGTGACGGGACCCGCTCGAAGTGGCTGACGTAGCGTGACACCCGGGCGATCGACGGCTCGTCGTCGAGGACGACCACCGGGACGCCGTACCTGCCCAGGCTTCGAGCGATACCCAGCCCCTGGTAGTCGCCGCCGACGACCACCGCGCCGACCTTCGGCGCGCCTCCCCCACCTTGCCGGATCGGCTCTCGCCGCCGGCTGCCCATCAGCGGCATCAGGACCCGCTGACCGTGACGGGTGCCGCTTCCGCTGCCGCCCTCCGGCGTCGCGGGGACTTGACGACGGTCCGCGTGATCGCCTGCGAGGTGTACCAGCTCCCCGCGACGAAGCGCATCACGGGGCCGAAGCTACGGGCCGCCGGCGCCCCGAGGAAGTGCAGCCGCGGCACCGAGGACTCCATGCCCCTGCGCAGGACCGGGTACCCGTCCACGCACCGCACGCTCTGTGCGAGACCGCTCTCCAGGAACGGGTAGCGCCGGATGTCGATCTTGTAGCCGGTGGCGAACAGCAGGTGGTCGGCCTTGCGGCGCGAGCCGTCCGACAGCTCCACCCGCAGGCCCTCGCCGTTCGCCTCCGCCGACACGACACTCGTGCCCGAGGTGATCGGGATCTCGGTCATCCGCGGCTTCAGCCACGATGCCCCTGCCGGGCGGATCGCCCGTGCCGCGATCGGGTCCTGGAGCTTGCGCGGGAACCTACGGAACACGTCCGGGGTGGCCACCAGCCGGGAGATCCCGATCGGCCCCACGTCGGTCGGCGCGTAGAACATCGGCGCGAAGGGCCCGAGCGAGTCCATCAGCCCGTCCCCGTGCAGCCAGTGGACCACCTCACCGCGAGCCAGCACCTCCACGTCGGCACCTTGCTCGTGCATGATCGTGGCCGACTCCAGAGCGCTCTGGCCGCCGCCGACCACGAGGACGTTCTGGCCCTTGAACACGTCGAGCTTGCGGTGGTCGGCGACGTGCGACGCCGTCCCCTCGGGCAGCTGCTTCAGCAAGGCCGGCCGGTTCGTGAAGTGCTCGATGCCGGCGGCCACCAGGACGCGGTTGGCGCGCAGCTGCGCCCCCTCGTCGAAGGTGAGCAGGAACCGGGACCCCTCCCGCTCCAGGTGTACGACGCGCCTGCGGTCCACGTCCGGCGCGACCACGCGCTGGAACCACATGCCGTACTCGATGAACTCGGCCAGCGTGGGGTGGCGTGGTACCTGTGTCCCCGTGGCAGCGGCGTAGCCATCCATCGACATGCGCCCCTCGGGCGCCAGGATGGAGCTGCCGCTGCGCCGGGAGCGCATCCACATGCCCTCCGGCATCGCGTGCCAGAAGGACATCGGGTCCCCGATCACGCGCACCTCGGCGCCGGCTGAGCGAAGTTGTGCCGCGGCCGCGAGCCCGTGCGGGCCTGCGCCGACCACAGCAATGTCGATGTCGTCCATTTGGTTCTCCCCACAGAATCTCAAGGACGGCTCCACGATGAAGCTCTGAGTGCCACCAACATAAGGACGCCGAGACCGTCTGGCGTCACCTGTTTTGGGGTCACAAGTCCGTTCATCGAACCCAGCCCGGACAGCACAGGTCAGCCTGGACAGCAGGGAGCGATTCAGGTGGCTGTCTAGATGCCCGGACCGCACAACGACCAGAACAGGCCATGGCGCAGTCACTCCTCTGGGGGACCCCCGCTCACCAGGACGGGTCAATGGCCTCCCCAATTCGCGGTACGGGTCTGCATTAGTCATGCACGCCTGCCGCGGCGCGTCGTACGGTCACCACATGTGGGGGTTTTCCGGGGAGGGACTCCTGGCGGGGGCCGGGAGCATCCGTGTGTGACACGGCGTACGCCACGGCGATCGCCGTCGACAGCCCTGCGTCGGGTCGGCTCGTCGGGGGATCGAGCCGACCCTGCGCGACCCTCATCTGCCGCACAGCATGCGAAGAGCGAGGGGGCGTTGAGCAATGATCGGTGCAACCCGGGTAGCCCTGGTTGAGGACCATGCCTTGTTGGCGGAGGCCTTGCTGGTCTCCTTGTCGCCGGAAGGCTTCGAGGTCACCAGCGTGCGCCTGCCGACCCGGAGCGAGGGGCCGGACGCGCTGCTCAGCTCCATCCTGCGGATCGACCCGCAGGTCGTCCTGCTCGACCTCGACCTCGGGGCAGCCGGGGACGGGGGCGGCCTGATCCAGCCGCTGAGCCGGGCAGGCTGCCGCGTGGTCGTGCTCACTGCCTGGGCCGACCCGGCGCGATGGGGCGGCTGCGTCGCCGCGGGCGCCCTCACGGTTCTGAACAAGTCCACGCCGCTGCAGGTCATCGTCGAGGTGATCCAGCGCGTCGCCCAAGGACTGCCGGTGATGTCTCGTGACCGGCGCGACCACCTGGTCGCCCTCTGGCGCGAGGCCCGGACCGATGACAACGACCGCCGTGTCCGGCTGGAACGGCTCACTCCTCGCGAGGCGCACGTGCTCGGCGAGCTGATCCGCGGGAAGCGGGTCCGCGAGGTGGCGCAGGAGGCCTTCGTCTCGGAGGCGACGGTGCGCACGCACGTGAAGTCGATTCTGGCCAAGCTCGGTGTCAGCTCCCAGCTCGCTGCGGTCGCCCTCGCGCGCGACGCCGGCTGGGACGCACAGGTCGCCTCCGGCCGCTGAGGCGTCCCGCCGAGGGCAGAATGCAGCCAGGGTCTCGCAGGGGCCCCGGGGCCGACGGGTCTCCCGGTGCTTCGCGAGACGTGCGGGACGTACGGCGTCGGTCGGCACCCTGCACCCTCACCACTCCACGCTGCGTCGCCGGAGGCTCTGGCACGAAGCGGCTCGCCCGGGCGGAGAACCGCGTGAAGGGCACGCGGGCGGCGCGATGGCACCAAGCCCAGTGCGGAGGCCGTCCGCGGGCCCACGGACGGCCGGCCCCGAGGGCTCTTCGCATGACTCGCCAGCCGCCCCGTTTCTGGGCCCACGCCCGGAAGTGGGGGGCTACGGACGCAGGAAACCAGATGGGTGACGCGGGGGTCTCCCCCCACATCAAGCGACTGGCGAGCCGTTGCGCGGACCGCCCAGCGGCCCGGTCCCCATGCTCATCGTGATGTGCTGTTGAGGTCTTCACCCATGTTGGCGATATGGGTGTCCCAACCCCACCGCACCGGACAAGCCGGCCGGATACCCAAGATGGTCGATCCGTCAATACCTCAGCAGACCTAACGTGGAGGTGCTGTGGGGAGGACAGGACCAGGGTAGGCATGACCAGATGTGCTTACACAAGCTCAATTCGATCAATCGGCCTCGAAAGTCGCGGTACCTTCGTCGACGGATGGGGGTATCCAGGGGGATTGTCGCGGTGCGGTCTCGACGACCATGGCACCACGGGTTCAGACAGCGAGCCATCGACACTTTCGCCAGCGGACATGCAGGACTTCCGAGGGGTGAACATGGCACACGTTCCGGTTCCTGAGCAGCGACAGTCGAGCGAGGACCGCTCAGACGAGATGGCAACGCTCTGTCACGACCTGCGTCAATGCGTGACCGCAGGGATGCTGCTGAGCCAGCTGCCGAAGGACAACATCCTCGATGCCGAGACCCAGCGTCGATTCGAGCTCATCCGCCAGACCCTCGCTCATGCGGGTCAGCTGCTCGACCAGGCGACCGTTCCGGCACAGCCCCAGCAGTGGCTTCTGGACCTGGCAGAGCTCGTCGAGGAGTGCGCCCGTGTGGCGGAGTTCAGCCACAAGCTGCGCGTCGAGACCGACGTGACCGAGCCGGCACTCGTCTCGGGCGACCCGATCCTGCTGCACCGCGCCGTCGACAACATGATCGACAACGCGGGCAGGGCGGCAGGCGAGTCGGGCGACGTCATCGTGCGGGTCGGCGCGGCCGGGGACACAGCCTGGATCGAGGTCGCCGACGACGGCCCCGGCTTCGGGCGGATCGAGCACGGCTCGGGCCAAGGGCTCTCGGTCATCACCTCCGCCGTGCGGGCGTGTGACGGTCGGCTCGAGATCACCAGCGGCCCCGGGCCTGGCACCGCGGTGCGGATGACACTGCCCCGCCAGCGCGGTCGCGTGACGCCCTAGAGGCATCACGGAGCTCGCGAGAGTCGTCCCCGGGAGGGACGGCGGTCAGTTCAGCGCCGAGCCCTCGGCGTACTCCTGGAAGCTGGCGTTCCAGTCGCCGTACCCGTTGTCGAGGGTCATCTGGCGCTCACTGCCCGTGACCTCGACGACGTCTCCCCGCTCGTGGGTGAGGTTGAAGAGCCAGGACGCGTTGTCCGTGGTCATGCCCACGCACCCGTGGCTGACGTTCGCCACGCCTTGCGACCCCTCCGACCAGGGCGCCGCGTGCAGGAACTCGCCCGAGTAGGTGACCCGCATCGCGTACTCCACGTCGAGCTTGTAGTACTCCGGGCTGCTCTTCGGGATGCCGATCGTCGCGGCGTCCATGACCTTGTCGCGGGTCTTCTCGATGATGACCTTGGTGCCCGAGCGGGTGATGAACCCGGGCTTGCCGGCACTGATCGCCATAGCCCGGGACAGGGAGCCGTTCACGAAGACGCGCATGCGGTGCTGGGCGATGTCGACCTTGCCCACGATCGAGTCGCCGACCTCGAAGGAGACCTCGCGGCTGACCTGTCCGTAGATTCCGTTGCCGGCGGGGATGGAGTTCACGTCGGCGTCCACCACGACGTGGGTACCCGCCTTCCAGTACTTCCGGGGGCGCCAGTGGACTTCCCGGTCGTTGACCCAGTGCCAGGTCCCGGCCTGGCTCGGGGTGCTGTGGACGTCGAGGTGACGCTCGATGCTGGCGCGGTCGGTGACCGGTACGTCGAACTTCACGATCACCGGCATGCCGACCCCGACCGTCTCACCCTGCAAGGGGGCGATCGACGGATAGGTCTGGCGCTCCAGCGGCAGGTCCTCGGTCCGGAAGGCCCGCTTCTCGGTGGTGCGCAGCCCGTCGTCGTCGACGGCTACTGCCGTGACCCGGTAGCGCACGCCGGGCTCGAGCCTGTCCTTCGCCGTCCAGGAGGCGTCGTCGTCGCTCAGCGCGCCGTGCAGGCGCTCCGATCCGGCACGGACGGTGACCCGGTCGAAGGAGCCGTCCTGGACGCTCACTTCGAGCATCGTGTCGACGGTGACGGGACCGTTCACGTCGTCGACGTTGGTCGTGACCTCGGCGGCCGACTGCTCGGGCGTGGGCTCCGCACTCGCTGAGGGGCCGTCGCTCCCGGAAGCGGACACCTCGTCGTCGCCCGACTGGCAACCCGCGAGGGCAAGGCTGGCCACGGCCAGGAGCGCGACTGACGCGCGCCGGACACCAGCCAGCGAGACGACCCTGTTCATTGCTTGAGAACCCCCGGTTGGAAAGACGGTCACCGTTCCCAACCGTAACAACGAGACCCACCAGATCAGAAAATGTTTGACGGTGACGCCGCCCACGTGGGAGACGTCACCGTCGAGCGGGAGCGCTCAGTGAGCGTGCTCCCCGCGGTAGTACTCGAAGATCCAGCCGCTCAACGCGAGCGACCCGAGCCCCAGACCGATCGCCAGCAGCCACCACGCCGCGAAAGCGAGTGCGTAGACCGACACCGCGGCCGTCGCGGCCGCCCACAGCGGCCACCAGCTGTACGGCGGGAAGAAGCCGAGCTCGCCGGCTCCCTCGGCGACCTCTCCCTCGTGCCGGTCCTCCGGCCGCGGCTCCATCTTGGAGGCGTGGAAGCCGAGGTAGAAGGTCACCAGGAGGGTCAGCAGCGCCGTCATGGTCAGCGCGGCCGTGCCGGTCGGGTCTCCCGCGAAGAACCAGTAGGCAGGGGCGACCAGCGCGAAGAAGACCGCGTTGATCCCGAAGATGTAGGTCTCGATCTTCATCAGCGGATTTCCTCAAGCTGCTCGTTGGTGTGCACCTCGGCCTCCATGGCGGCGATCTCCGGGTGGTGGAGGTCGAACGCCGGGGACTCGGAACGGATCCGCGGAAGACGCACGAAGTTGTGACGTGGCGGCGGGGAGGAGGTGGCCCACTCCAGCGAGCGGCCCCAGCCCCACGGGTCGTCACCGACGTCGACCTTCGGCTTCTTGGCGGTGATGTAGAGGTTCCACGCGAACGGCAGCATCGAGGCGGCCAGGAGGAACGAACCGACCGTCGACACCTGGTTCAGTGTCGTGAAGCCGTCGCTGGGCAGGTAGTCCGCGTAGCGGCGGGGCATGCCCTCGACGCCCAGCCAGTGCTGCACCAGGAAGGTCGTGTGGAAGCCTACGAACAGCAGCCAGAAGTGCACCTTGCCGAGCTGCTCGTCGAGCATCCGGCCGGTCATCTTCGGCCACCAGAAGTAGAAGCCGGCGAACATCGCGAAGACCACGGTGCCGAACACCACGTAGTGGAAGTGCGCCACCACGAAGTAGGAGTCGGAGACGTGGAAGTCCAAGGGCGGCGAGGCCAGGATGACACCGGTGAGACCACCGAACAGGAACGTCGTGAGGAAGCCGATCGACCACAGCATCGGGGTGTCGAAGGACAGAGATCCCCCCCACATCGTGCCGATCCAGTTGAAGAACTTCACTCCCGTAGGCACCGCGATCAGGAACGTCATGCCGGAGAAGAACGGCAGGTCGACGGCGCCGGTCACGAACATGTGGTGCGCCCACACAGCCACCGACAGGGCGGCGATCGAGATGGTCGCGGCCACCAGGCCGACATAGCCGAAGATCGGCTTGCGGCTGAACACGGGCAGGACTTCGGTGATGATGCCGAAGAACGGCAGCGCGATGATGTACACCTCGGGGTGCCCGAAGAACCAGAACAGGTGCTGCCACAGGATGGGCCCGCCGCTCGACGGGTCGTAGACGTGGCTGCCCAAGAGGCGGTCCGAGGCGAGCATCAGCAGCGCGCCGGCGAGGATCGGGAACGCGATCAGGACCAGCAGGCTCGTTACCAGGGCGTTCCAGGTGAAGATCGACATCCGGAACATCGTCAGGCCGGGCGCGCGCATCGTGATGATCGTGGTGATGAAGTTGACCGCACCGAGGATGGTGCCCAGACCGGCCAGCCAGAGGCCCAGGATCCACAGGTCACCACCGACGCCGGGGGTGTTCACCTCGTTCGAGAGCGGCGTGTAGGCGAACCAGCCGAAGGAGGCCGCACCGCTGGGGGTCAGGAAGCCGGACGCCGCGATCAGGCCGCCGAAGAGGAACAGCCAGTAGCTGAACATGTTCAGCCGCGGGAACGCGACGTCGGGCGAGCCGATCTGCAGCGGCATGATCACGTTGGCGAACCCGAAGAAGAGCGGGGTCGCGAACAGCAGCAGCATGATCGTGCCGTGCATCGTGAACAGCTGGTTGTAGGTCTCGTCGTTGACGACCTGCTGGCCGGGGAAGGCCAGCTCGGAGCGCATGATCAGCGCCATGATGCCGCCGAGGATGAACCACACGAACGACGTGCCGAGGTACAGCTTGCCGATCAGCTTGTGGTCCGTGGTGGTCAGGACCCGGACGATCTGCTGGCCGAGGGGCTTGCGCTCCGCGTAGGCGCCTCGTGCCTCGAATGCTGCGCCGCTCACTGCTCGTCTCCTGACTGCGTGGACTCTTCCGCGTTCTCCAGGCCCTGCTGGGTGAAGGCGTCCTGAGCGCCCTCGAGGATCCCGACGTTGCCCTCGGCCTCGAGCTCGCGCAGGTGCTCGTCGTACTTGGCGCGGCTGACCACGTTCACGTTGAAGAGCATGCGGGAGTGGTACGTGCCGCAGAGCTCGGCGCACTTGCCGGCGAAGGTCCCCTCACGGGTCGGCGTGAAGGAGAAGCTGTTGTTGCGCCCGGGAACGACGTCCATCTTGAACAGGAACGCCGGGACCCAGAAGGAGTGGATGACGTCCGGCGAGGAGAGCTCGACCTTGACGCTCTCGTCCACGGGGAGCCAGAGAGTGGGCAGCTCGGCGGGCGTGCCGGCGGTGAAGACGTCCTGTCCGTCGACCGCCTCCTCGCCGAGGTAGTTGAAGCTCCACGACCACTTCTGGCCGACGACACCGATGGTGTGGTCCGCCTCGCCGTTCTCGGACGCCTGCGCGAGCACGTCGTTCTGCGTCTGGACGGTGAAGAAGAAGAAGACGACCACCATCACGACCGGGGCGATCGTGTAGAGGATCTCGATCGGGAGGTTGTACCGCGTCTGGACCGGGATCTCGTCGTCGCTGCGCCGACGGAACTTGAACACGGCGTAGAGGATCAGGCCCCACACGAGGATGCCGACCAGGATCGCCGCGACCCATCCCCAGTGCCACAGTTCGTCGATGTACGGCGCCCGATCGGTCGCGGGCTCCGGCATCGCCAAGCGGCGGATCTGGTCCTTGTCCTCGGTGGAACAGGCACCCAGCAACAACAATCCGGCGGACACCAGTGCCATGGTGCCGACACGCGCGCGCAACGTGTGGCCACGCTTGGGGAGTTGCAGACCCACGAACGAGCCTCTCTCTCAAATACGACGGTCGAGACGGAACCCTACTACTGAGGCAACCCCGGTTGGACCCCGAGGTGGGCAGGTAGGTTCGCGTTGTGACCAACCCAACCGAGCCAGGCGCCCGTCCAGCGGGGGTCTACCTGGACGCGGCGTCCTCCGAGCCTCTGCACCCGGCCGCCCGCGACGTGCTCCAGCAGGCGCTGGAGACCGGGTACGCCGACCCGTTGCGCCTGCACCACCGGGGCCGTGACGCCCGCCTGCTCCTGGACAACGCGCGGGCGGTGGTCGCCTCGTGCCTGCGGGTGCGTGAGGACGAGGTGACCTTCACCGCCTCGGGCACGCAGGCGGTCCACCTGGGTGTCCTGGGCCTGCTCCAGGGCAGGTCCCGGGTGAGCACACGTCTGGTCCACTCCGCCGTCGAGCACTCCGCGGTCATGCAGGCGGGAGCCTGGTGGTCCCGGCAGACCGGTGGGCAGACGGCCGTGGCCGGCGTGGACCGTCTCGGGCGGGTCTCCCCGGTCGAGCTGGCGGACCTCCTCGGTGAGGGCGCCGCCGCGGCGGCCGTTCAGTCGGCCAACCACGAGGTCGCGACCGTCCAGCCCTTGGACGACGTCTACGCGGTGGCCGCCGCGCACGACGTACCCGTGTTCGTGGACTTCGCCGCCTCGGCCGGGCGGACCGATCTCCCACCGGGGTGGTCGGCCGCCGCGTGCTCGGCGCACAAATGGGGCGGCCCGGCCGGGGTCGGCGTGCTGATCGTGCGCAAGGGAGCGCGGTGGCGCGCGCCCTTCCCCGTCGACGACAGGGCCGACCGGCGGGTGAGCGGTTTCGAGAACGTCCCCGCCGTGCTGGCAGCCGCCGCCGCGCTGCAGGCACGCGTCGCCGAGCGCGAGCAGGTCGACGCCCGGCAGCGGGCGCTCGTCGACCGTGTCCGCGAGCGTGTGGCCGCGACGGTCCCCGACGTGGAGGTGGTCGGGGACCCCGTCGACCGGCTCCCCCACCTGGTGACCTTCTCGTGCCTGTACCTCGACGGCGAGGCGCTGGTGACCGAGCTCGACCGTGAGGGGTTCGGCGTCGCCTCGGGCTCGGCGTGCACCGCCTCCACGCTCACGCCCTCGCACGTCCTGGCCGCCATGGGCGTCCTGACCCACGGCAACGTGCGGGTGTCCCTCACCCGGAGCACCACGGAGGCGGAGGTCGACCGGTTCCTCGATGCGCTGCCGCGCGTCGTCGAGCGGCTGCGCGAGCGGGCGGGCGTGCGGTGAGCGAGAGCACGACCGCCGACCTCGAGCTCGACTGCCGGGGGATGCGCTGCCCACTGCCGGTCATCCGGCTGGCCAACGCCATCGGGGACGTGACGGTCGGGCAGGTGGTCGCCGTCGCCGCGGAGGACGTCGCCGCTCGCTCCGACGTACCGGCGTGGTGCCGGATGCGCGGCCAGGAGTACGTCGGCGAGGAGGAGGCGCCGGACGGCACCCCTCGCTACCTCGTCCGCCGCCTGCGCTGACCCGTCACCGGCAGGCGTGGCTCGACTGGCCCCGGTTCACTGCCGCGCGGTGCGGACGCGCTCCGCGATGTCCGCGGCGGCCGCCTCGCCGTAGGCGTCCGCGAAGCGCTGGACGAACGCGGTCTGGTGCAGGGTGTACTCCTGTGTGCCGACCCGCTCGACCACGTAGACCGCCAGCAGGCACCCGAGCTGGGCTGCCCGCTCCAGCGGGAGGTCCCAGGCGAGAGCAGCCAGGAACCCGGCGCGGAACGCGTCGCCCACGCCGGTGGGCTCGACCTTCTCGATCTCCGGGACGGCCGCCACGTGGATGGCCTCCTCGCCCTCCCGCTCGACGCGGACACCCTCGGCGCCGAGCGTGACGACCCATGTGCCGACCCGGGAGCGGATCTCCTCGGCCGACCAGCCGGTCTTCTTCTCGATGAGCGCGGACTCGTACTCGTTGGAGAACAAGATGGCGGCACCGTCGACCAGCTCGCGGATGAGGTCGCCGTCGCCGAAGGCCAGCTGCTGCGAGGGGTCGGCGATGAAGGGGTAGCCCCTCTCCCGGCACTCCTGGGTGTGCCGCAGCATCGCCTCGGGGTCGTTCGGCGCGACGAGCACGTAGTCGACACCCCCGACGCGCTCCTCCACCGGCTTCAGCTCGATCTCGCGGGCCTCACTCATCGCGCCGGGGTAGAACGAGGCGAACTGCGCCATCATCGCGTCGTTGGTGCACACGAAGCGGGCGGTGTGCTTGGTCTCGGAGACGTGCACCGAGTCGCAGTCCACGTTGTGCCGCTCCAGCCACGAGCGGTAGTCGGCGAAGTCCTCCCCCACCGCGCCCACGAGGACGGGCCGGAGCCCGAGAGAGCCGAGGCCGAAGCAGATGTTCGCCGCGCAGCCTCCCCGGCGTACCTCCAGGTCGTCGACGAGGAAGGAGACCGAGAGCTTGTCGAGCTGGTCGACCACCAGCGAGTCGGAGAACTTGCCCCCGAACGACATCAGGTGGTCGGTGGCGATGGAGCCGGTGACGAGGAGCGACACGTGTACCTCGAGGTGGTTTGGACGGGTTGCGGACCTTGGGACACTACCCGCCGGTATCGCTAGGTCGACCCGCGAGTAACACCTAGCGTTGATGGTATGACCTACCAGCGACTGGCGTACGACGACGCCTCCACGTCCAGCGAGATGAGCGCCGACTGCCGCGCGGTGGAGGCCGCGCTGCACCTGCCCGAGCGCCGGACCGCCGCCGAGCGAGCAGCCCGGGCCGTCACCCGGCCGGCACCGAGCATCCTCTTCGAGGACTACCCGCGTGAGGTCAAGAAGCCGACGCTCGACGTGAGCGACGCAGCCGCTCGCCTGGGCGCCGCGCTCCACCTGCACCTCGACTGACCCCTCGACGACAGGTCCCTCGCTCCGTCCCGGGAGCGGGGGACCTGCGACGTGCACAGCACGCGACGCGGCTCACGAGCCCGGGCACACGACAGCCCTCACCGGAAGACCGGTGAGGGCTGTCGTCACGTCAGGCACCGACCGTGGTGACTGCCGCGGTCGGGGCGCCGCCCGGACTCAGTGGAAGGAGTCCCCGCAGGCGCAGGAGCCGGTCGCGTTCGGGTTGTCGATCGTGAAGCCCTGCTTCTCGATCGTGTCGACGAAGTCGATCACGGCGCTGTTGAGGTACGGCGAGCTCATCCTGTCGACCACGACCGCCACGCCGTTGAAGTCGGTGACGACGTCACCGTCGAGGTTGCGCTCGTCGAAGAAGAGCTGGTAGCGCAGCCCGGAGCAGCCACCCGGCTGGACGGCGATGCGCAGCTGGAGGTCGTCACGACCCTCCTGCTCGAGAAGGCTCTTGACCTTGGCCGCGGCAGCGTCGCTGATGTTGATGCCGTCGGTGCGGACCTTCGACTCGGTGGTTTCGACCTGCTCGGTCATCGTTGTGACTCCCATGGGCTCAGACACGTTCTGTGCAGGTTCAATGGTCGCACATCCAGCGTTATTCCCAACCCCTCAGCCCGCAGGAGATCGCCGGCAGGCCGTGACGGCTCCGCCGATCCGGTCGAAGTCAGTGCGACCAGGTGCGCGCGGTGCGCTCCGCCAGGGCGCCGAGAGTGCCGGCCGGGTCGGCGAAGGATCGCTCCTCCCCCACCAGGTCGACCACGGAGTACGCCGACTCGATCCCGAGGGCGCGCATCTCCCGGGAACCCACGAGCACCTTGCCGGACAGCGCGATGCAGGGCACCAGCGCCCGGGCGGCGACCTCGGCCACTCCGTAAGGCACCTTCCCGGAGCGCGAGGAGAAGTCGAAGGCTCCCTCCCCGGTCACGACCAGGTCCGAACCCGCGACCGCGGCCTCCAGCCCCACCGCCGCGGCGACGAGCTCCACCCCGGGCTCGCGTGTGGCACCGAGAAGCAGCAGTGCGAAACCCAGGCCGCCGGCTGCCCCGGCCCCCTTGGCGAGTGCGGTCCTCTTGTCCGTGTGGGTGGCCAGCGACTCGAGCATCGCGTCCACCGCGTGGAGCCGGTCCTCGGCGACGCCCTTCTGCGGGCCGTAGACGTTGGTGGCGCCGATCAGGCCGAGGAGCGGGTTGTCGACGTCGGTGGCCGCGACCAAGGTGACGCCCTCGAGGCGGCGGCGTGCGGGTGCGAGGTCGACGCTGTCGAGCTCGCCCAGGCGGCTCGGACCCGCCTCCAGGGCACCGGCGGGCTCGCAGACGGCCCCCAGAGCCGCCAGCAGCCCGGCTCCCCCGTCGTTGGTGGCCGAGCCCCCCAGGCCGACCACCACCCGGCGGGCGCCCGCCTCGACGGCTGCCGCGACCATCTCGCCGACGCCGCGGGTGGTCGCGTGCTCCGGATCGCGCTCCTCGGCGGGCGTCAGGTGGAGACCACAGGCCTGGGCGCTCTCGACGTACGCCGTCTCACCGGTGACCAGGACACTCGCCGGCACCTGCTCGCCGTACGGCCCCGTCACGGTGAGGGCGAGGAGGTCGCCACCGAGCGAGGCGTGCAGGACGTCGACGAAGCCGGGACCTCCGTCGGCCATCGGGACGGTCACCAGCTCGTCGTGGGGTGCTCTCCGGCGCCACCCCTCCGCGATGGCCTCGGCGGCCTCGACGGCGGTCAGGGTTCCGGCGAACTTGTCGGGGGCGACGATGACACGCATGTCGCACATCCTGCCGTGCCCCTTCCCGGCCAAGGCTGGGTAGGTTCGGAGCCGTGCCCCACGACCACGTGATCCGGCCCATGCGCCCCGACGACGTCCCCGGCGTCGAGCGGCTCACCGCCGAGGGCTTCTTCGAGCTCGACCAGCGCACGCACCCCCGCGGCTGGCCGGACCCTGCTCTGCGGTCGAGTCCGAAGTCGGTCTTCTGGGCTCGCCGCATGCTGCACACGCTGGAGCACGACCCCCGCGGGTGCTGGGTCGCCGAGGAGGACAGCGGCCTGGTGGGGGTCGCCGCGGCCCTGAAGCGTGACCTGACCTGGATCCTGTCGACGTTCGTCGTGCACCCCGGGATCCAGGGCAGGGGCCTCGGGAAGCAGCTCCTCGACGCGGCGCTCTCCTACGGTGACGGCTGTCTGCGCGGCATGCTCGCCGCCTCGTCGGACCCCAAGGCCGCGCGGCGCTACCGACTCGCCGGCTTCGACCTCCACCCGTCGATGTTCATGACCGGCACCGTGTCCCGCGACGTGCTCCCCGTGGTGGACCGTGTGCGCGAGGGAACCGCCGGTGACGTCGACCTGATGAACTCCGTCGACCGGCAGGTGCGCGACGCCGCCCACGGCGTGGACCACGAGTACCTCACCAAGACCTACCGCCTCGTCGTCATCGACCGGTCCACCGGCTCCGGCTACGCGTACGTGAACCCGACCGGTGGGCCCTACCTGCTGGCGGCCACCAACCGGCGTACTGCCACGGACCTGCTCTGGGAGTCGCTGGCCGCCTCCTCCCCGGGTGAACCCTGCCTGGTCAACCACCTGACGGCCGCCAACGCGTGGGCGATGGACGTGGGGATGGCCGCCCGGATGGACCTGCACAGCATCGGCTACCTGGCGCTGCGCAGCATGAAGCCGCCCGCGCCGTACCTGCACAGCGGCCACTTCCTCTGACCGCCGGTCCCCTGTCGATCAGCCCGTCGACGAAACCGGTCGACGCACCCGTCGACGCACCCGCGGACACGGACCCGACTGGACCAGTGGTCCACCGCTCATCCAGCTCATCACGGACGGTCCTGGGGATGGCCGCCGCGATCTGAAATACTGTCAAGGTGACGACAACACATCTGCCCCTGCTCTTCCTCGGTCACGACAAGGACCCGGACTCCGAGCGCGGCGTCGACTGCCCCGGCTCGCTGCCGCCTGCCTCCGACCCCGACCTCGTCGAGCGGGCCCGTGCCGCGAAGGCGGCCCTGGGTGAGCGGGTGTTCGTGCTCGGCCACCACTACCAGCGCGACGAGGTCATCCAGTTCGCCGACGTGACCGGCGACTCCTTCAAGCTCGCGCGCGAGGCCGCTGCCCGTCCGGAGGCGGAGTACGTCGTGTTCTGCGGCGTGCACTTCATGGCCGAGTCGGCCGACATCTTGACCTCGGAGCACCAGAAGGTCGTGCTCCCCGACCTCGCCGCGGGCTGCTCGATGGCCGACATGGCCGCGCTCGGACAGGTCGAGGACGCCTGGGACGCGCTGGCCGACGCCGGCGTCGCCGACTCGGTGGTCCCGATCACGTACATGAACTCCTCCGCCGACATCAAGGCCTTCTGTGGCCGCAACGGCGGCGCGGTCTGCACCTCGAGCAACGCCGAGGTCGCCCTCCGCTGGGCCTACGACCAGCACGGCCCGGACACCAAGGTGCTGTTCCTGCCCGACCAGCACCTCGGCCGCAACACAGCGGTGCTCGCCCTGGGTCTCGGCCTGGACGACTGCGTGGTCTGGGACCCGCACCGCCCCAACGGCGGGCTCACCGACGAGGAGATCCGCGCGGCGAAGATGATCCTCTGGAAGGGGCACTGCTCGGTCCACGGGCGGTTCTCCGCGGCGGTGGTCGACGAGCTGCGGGCCAAGCAGCCCGACATCAACATCCTGGTGCACCCCGAGTGCAACTACGACGTGGTGACCCGGGCCGACCTGGTCGGCTCCACCGAGTTCATCATCAAGACGATCGAGGCCGCGCCGGCCGGCTCGTCCTGGGCGATCGGCACCGAGCTCAACCTCGTCCAGCGGCTGGCCGACGACCACCCCGACAAGAGCATCGTCTTCCTCGAGAAGACCGTCTGCTACTGCGCCACGATGAACCGGATCGACCTGCCGCACTTCGTCTGGGCGATGGAGAACCTCGTCGCGGGCAACGTGGTCAACGTGATCGAGGTGGACGCGGAGACGGAGAAGTGGGCGCTCGTGGCGCTCCAGCGGATGCTCGATCTGCCCGGTCTGGGGGCGACCAAGGCCGCCAAGGACTGACCACGGCCCTGCCTCCCTGGGCCTCGCTCGCCTGGCGCCGACGGAACCGATGGGTCGTGGAGTCGACGCTCGCGGGCGCGACGCAAGGCGGCGGCACTGTCCGCGGCGACTCCACCGCCTGTACGCCGCGGCCAGGTGCCGGCGGGTGCATTCTCGACACGTTCAGCGGGGACGTGTCCTAGCGGGAGCAGTACCCCGCCGCCGGTCCTTCTCGTCTCCGGCCAGACGGGAAGGGTCAAGGACTCGGATCAGAGACCGGGCGCTCCCCACACCGGCATCCACCGCTGCAGCTGCGGCTCGACCGGCAGCTCGTTGGAGAGCAGGTCGCGCATCTGGATCTCGAGCACGTTGTCGCGCCGCTGCTCCCCGGCCGGGGCGAACGGGTAGAACGTGCCCTGCTTGTAGAGGTAGACCAGCCCGAGCTTGCGTCCCGAGGCGTCGGCGAACACGACCAGGGAGCAGAGCAGCCCCGGACCGAAGCCTTGCGCCTCCAGCGTGGTGTTCACGGCGTGGAGATCCGTCACGAGCTCCGAGACGTCGTCCTGGCGCGTCACGAGCCACGTGAAGCCGAACTCGTCCACAGTGCGCTCGACCTTCGGTCCCTCGTCGGCGTCGAGCAGGGCGACGACGTCGGCCTGGGTCTGCGCGAACGCCGCGCCCTCTGCCTCCCGGTAGCAGACCGAGCCGATCCCGGTCGGGTTGAACCCCGCCGCGGTCTGGAGCGTGATGGCCGCCCCGGGCAGGGCGAAGAGCGCGTCGAGCTTGGCCTGGACCGGCTTGCGGCGACCCAGGATCGACTGCCAGAAGCTCACCGGTCGAAGCCCGTTGAGGGGAACCCGCCGTCGAAGGGCCGGCCGAGCTCGCTCGCCACCTGGGCGAGCTGCTCGACCCGCTGCTCCAGGGAGGGGTGGGTCGAGCTGAGCGTCCGCATCGTCGCGCCGCTGATCGCCGGCGCGATGAAGAAGGCGTTCATGCTCTGGCTCGACCGCAGGTCCTTGTTCGGGATCGCGGCGATCTCGCCGGTGATCTTGGTGAGCGCCGACGCCAGCGCACTGGGCTTCTGGGTCAAGAAGGCGCCGGCCCGGTCGGCGGAGAGCTCGCGGTAGCGCGACAGCAGCCGGGTGAGAAGGAAGCTGATCGCGTAGACGACGAGACTGATCACCAGCGCCAGGAGGAAGCCGATCGCGCCGGCGCCGTTGTCGTTGCCGCGCCGCCCGAAGAGGGCGCCGAACTGCGCACCCCGCGTGGCCATCCCGGCCACGATGCCAGCCGACGAGGCCAGCGTCATGACCAGGACGTCGCGGTGAGCCACGTGGGAGAGCTCGTGCGCGAGCACACCCTCGAGCTCTTCGGGGGTGAGCCGGTCGAGGATGCCGGTCGTGACGCAGACTGCGGCGCGCTGCGGCGAGCGCCCGGTCGCGAACGCGTTCGGGAGGTCGGTGTAGGAGATCCCGACTCTGGGCTTGGGCATGTCGGCCATGGCGCAGAGCCGGTCGATCATGCCGTGCAGCTCCGGAGCCTCCTCAGGAGTCACCACCCGGGCCCGCATCGCCTTCAGGGCCAGGGTGTCGGAGTTGTACCACTGGAACCAGACCACGCCGAGGCCGATCACCCCGATGATGAGGGCGTAGCTCGGGAGTGCGTACATCAGCCCCACCACGAGCGCCACGAACAGCGCCCCGAGGAGGAACATCACGAGGCTCATCCGGGCGGTGAGCCCGGTGTCCTTGATGAAGCGGGTTCGTGCCATCAGCCCGGTATCAGTCCTTCGTCGTCGAGCATGTGCCGCACCTCGTCGATCGAGGCGTCGGCGGGGGGAAGGATCAGGTCGGAGTCGTGCAGCGTGTCGTCGGGCAGCCGCGACCCGAGCTTGCGCACGCTGTCGAGAAGCGCCGCGAGGCTCTGGGAGAAGGCGACCTCGGCACCCGACTCCACTGCTGCCTCGACCTCGGAGTCGAGACGGTTCAGCTCGGTGAGGTGCTCCTCGGAGACCTCCCACTGCCCCTCACCGAGGATGCGCACGATCATGCCTGCTCCCCCTCCTTCCGGGACTCCTCCTGAAGCGTTGCCGCGGGCGTGGTGTCGCCGGCCTCGAGGGAGTTCTGGGGCTCCGACGAACCGGCCTTGAGCGCCGCGAGCTCGGCCTCGACGTCGGAGTCCTTCGACATGGCCTCGAGCTCGCGGGCGATGTCGTCACCCTGACCGAGGGAGCTGGCGTCTTCGAGGGCGCCGGAGGAGATCAGCTCGTCGATGGCACCGGCGCGCGCCTGCATCTGGGCGGTCTTGTCCTCGGCGCGCTGGACGGCCATGCCGACGTCGCCCATCTCCTCGGAGATCCCGGAGAAGGCCTCGTTGATCCGGGTCTGGGCCTCTGCCGCGGTGTAGGTGGCCTTGATCGTCTCCTTCTTGGTGCGGAACGCCTCGACCTTCGCCTGGAGGCGCTGGGAGGCGAGGGTGAGCTTCTCCTCCTCACCCTGGAGCTGGGCCTGCTGAGCCTTGAGGTCGCTGATCTGCCCGGTGAGGCCGGACTTGCGGGTGAGCGCCTCACGGGCGAGGTCCTCGCGCCCCATCGAGAGGGCCTTCTGCGCCTGGTCGTGCAGCTTCTGCGACTGCTGCTCCAGCTGCGCCACCTGCAGCTCCACGCGCTTGCGGCTGGTCGCCACGTCCGCGACACCACGGCGGACCTTGGTGAGCATCTCGATCTGGCGCTGGTAGCTGTAGTCCAGCGTCTCTCGCGGGTCCTCGGCACGATCGAGCGCCTTGTTCGCCTTGGATCGGAAGATCAGGCTGATCCGCTTCATGAGGCTCATGACGTGCGGGCCCCCTTCTTGTTCGTGGGCTGGTTTCTCTCCATCCACCCTACGGTGCAACGGTCGGGGGAGGCAGCAGGTTCCCGCAGGTAGGCTGGGGGCGAACCTGGGCCGCACAGGCCCGCCCGATCACGCAGAAGGCCGCCTTGTTCCGACGTACCAAGTCCGAAGAGTCCACGCCCGCCCCCGCCGACGCGAAGCCGGAGGGCAAGGGCCGTCCCACTCCCAGCCGCCGCGAGGCCGAGGCCGCCGCACGTGCGAGGGCCAAGGGTGCGGCGGACAAGAAGTCGGCCGCCCGCCTGGAGCGTCAGCGCCGCGCCGAGAACACCGCCAAGATGCGCCAGGGCATGAAGACCGGCGACGAGCGCTACCTGCCCGCCCGCGACCGCGGCAAGGTCCGCCGGTTCATCCGCGACCGGGTGGACTCCCGCCTGTCCGCGGCGGAGTTCCTGCTCCCGCTGCTGATCGCGATCATGGCGCTCAGCTACTCCAGCAACCCCACGCTGATGCGCTACGGCCAGTCGCTGTGGCTGGTGACGATCCTGCTCGTCACCGTGGACACTCTCCTGCTCGTCCTCAAGGTACGGCGTGAGCTGCGCCAGCGCTTCCCCGACGAGTCCCACAAGGGTGCGACGTTCTACGCGATCCTGCGGGCCATGCAGCTGCGCTTCCTGCGGCTTCCCAAGCCCCAGGTCAAGCTCGGCCAGAAGCTCTCGGACCGCTACTGACCGGCCGGGTCAGGAGCCGGCCAGGCGCTCCTCGACCCGCTCGACCTTGGCGGTGAGCTGACCGGTGTGCCCGGGGCGGATGTCTGCCTTGAGCACGAGGCCGACGCGGGGCGAGGCGGCGGCGACGACGTCGACGGCCTGCTTGACCACGGCCATCACCTCGTCCCACTCCCCCTCGATGTTGGTGAACATCGCGTTCGTCTCGCAGGGCAGGCCGGAGGCACGCACCACGCGTACCGCCTCGGCCACCGCCTCGCTGACACCGCCGGTCTCGTCGCCCGCGGTCGGGCTGATGCTGAAGGCCACGATCATGGCGCCAACCTAGCCACCATGGCCGAGGCGCATGAGTTGGGGCTACGTGGATACGTTGAGGGGCATGGAGATTCGCAACCTTGGTTCCAGCGGCCTGAAGATCTCGGAGATCGCCTACGGGAACTGGCTGACCCACGGCTCGCAGGTCGAGGAGGACGCCGCTCTCGCCTGTGTCCGGCAGGCGCTCGAGGAGGGCATCACCACCTTCGACACCGCCGACGTCTACGCGAACACCGCCGCCGAGACGGTCCTCGGCAAGGCGTTGAAGGACGAGCGGCGTGAGGGTCTCGAGATCTTCACGAAGGTCTACTGGCCCACCGGCCCCCGCAAGCACAACGACCACGGACTCTCGCGCAAGCACATCATGGAGTCCATCAACGGCTCCCTGAAGCGGCTCGGCACCGACTACGTCGACCTCTACCAGGCACACCGGTTCGACTACGAGACGCCGCTCGAGGAGACGATGGAGGCCTTCGCCGACGTCGTGCACTCGGGCAAGGCCCACTACATCGGCGTCTCGGAGTGGACCGCCGACGAGATCCGGCGTGGGCACGCTCTCGCCCGCGAGCTGCGGATCCCCTTCGTGTCGAACCAGCCGCAGTACAACATGATCTGGCGGGTCATCGAGCCCGAGGTGGTCCCGGCCTCCGAGGAGCTCGGCATCGGCCAGATCGTCTGGTCCCCGATCGCCCAGGGCGTGCTCACCGGGAAGTACAAGCCCGGTGAGCCGCACCCCGAGGGCTCCCGCGCCACCGACCAGAGCGGCGGCGCCAACATGATCTCCCGCTGGATGCGCGACGACGTGCTCGAGCGGGTGCAGCAGCTCCGCCCGATCGCGGACGAGGCGGGCCTCTCCCTCGCCCAGCTCTCGGTCGCCTGGGTGCTGCAGAACCCGAACGTCTCGGCCGCGATCATCGGCGCCTCCCGGCCCGAGCAGGTCACCGAGAACGTCAAGGCCAGCGGCGTGAAGCTCGAGGACGAGGCGATGAAGCGCATCGACGAGATCCTCGACGGCGTCATCGAGCGGGACCCGTCCCAGACGGTCTCGCCCCCGAAGCGCGACTTCGGCTGACCAGGCGACGAGCAGTTGACGACCGGGGTCGGTCCTCCGAGGGAGGGCCGGCCCCGTCGTCGTGTTCCGTGCGCCCCTCACTGAGCGGGCCCGTGGATGTGACCTAGTAGAGCCGCCCTCGGGCACGCACCCACAGCTGGAGCAAGGGGTCCACGAAGCGCCAGTGGCCGTACCCGGCACCGGCGTCGCCGTCGCGGGTGACGTGCTGGCCGTCGCGGGCGAGGTCACGCAGGGCGCTCTGGAGGGTGGCCCGGGAGGTCTCGAGCCGGCGGGCCGTCGTGGTCCCGGTCGGCGAGTCGCCGTCGGCCAGCGCCGCGAGCACGGCCTTCTTCCCGCCCGACAGCCCGTCCCACACGGCCTGGTGGGCCTCGTTCGTCATGGCGAGCGCCCGGCGTACGACGGCGTCGGCCAGACCCATGCCCCCCACCTCCGCCCCCTCAGGCAGCGTCGTGGTGCCTTGCGCCCGCGCCGCGAGCTCGCGATGGAGCAGGTGCGCGAGCAGCATCGTGCGCTGGGGATGCCCGGCGGCCGTGGTGACCAGCGAGGAGAGGGAGCCGTCGGGGTCCTCGTCGAGCTCCTCGAACCGCTCGGCGAGCTCGACCATGACCTCGTCGACAGGCAGGGGGCCGAGCTCGAGCGGCTCCGCCTGGCCGTAGAGCGGCCGCTCCCGGTCGCTGAAGAGCTTCCGCATCATCGAGGGCTGGGAGCCGGCGTACACGTAGACCGCGGCGTCCCCGTGGTACTGGACGTGCGAGCGCAGCAACCCGTCGAGCGAAGGGCCTGCGCTGAGGAGGTCCTGGAACTCGTCGAAGACCACGAGGGTGGGCCGCTCGTCCCGCTCGAAGAGGGTCAGGGGCAGGTCGAGGAGCTCGGCGGCTGCTGCCTGGGTGGCCTCCGGGGGCGCGGCGCGCTGGCGGGGACCGAGGGTGATCCCAGGCCCCGCCGGGGTCAGCGACATCCCGAGCCTGCTGCCCAGGGCGTCGAGGTGGGCGCGGAGCCGGTTGTCACGCAGGCGGGCGTAGGACCCCGCGATGCGGACGCACAGCTCGGCGAGGGAGGTGACGCCGTACATGTCGACGTGGACGGTGCGCCACCCGGCGCCGGAGAGGCCCTCCGCGTGCGCGAGGAGGAGCGAGGTCTTACCGAACCTGCGCGGTCCGGCCATGCGGACGTGGACGCGCTCAGCGGCCGCTTGGCCGAGCCGCGCCAGCTCCTCGCGGCGGTCGATCAGCGCGTCGGGCGCGATCGGCCGCTCGAACGGAAAGGGCCGCAGGACGGGTGCCATGGCTCGAGGCTAGACGACCCGTATGGGCTTCGCCATGCATTACGCATGCGTGTTGCTATACGTCGCGTATCGACTCAGGAGGCGTGCAGGCTCATCGGGCCGTAGACCTCGCGGTCCCCCTCGAGCAGCGTGACCGCGTCGACCCCGGCCTCGGCCAGCTCGCGCCATGCCTCGCCCACCCACGACTCGGCGTCGCTCTGCGAGGGGAAGTCCGGGTTCTCCACCCCTGGCGCGGCCACCTCGGCGCCGGCGGAGTCCTCGAGCCGCCAGCGCCAGGACGGACTCGACGAGGACTCGGTGCTGAAGTGGTTGGAGGGCTCGAGGGAGTTCGTCATGTGGCGAGCCTAACGCCGGGAAATCCTGAGACGCCTTTGACGGTGTCCCGGGCACGTGGGAATGTTCGGACTGAACAACTGCTCTGTGTCGGGAAAGCCGGTCGAACGCCGGCGCTGACCCGCAACCGTAGTCCGTGCCCCGCGTCGTGAGAGACGCCCAGAGCACGGTGAGCCGGAACACCGACCCGGAGCAGCGGCTCCATGTATCCGTCGAGGTCTACGGGACGGAGCCGGATCAGGGCCCGCCTGTTACGCGGCGTGACCACCGATCCGGTGACGTCATGTGTACCGCCGCAACAGAAAGGGCCTCTCGTGGCCAGTCACCTTCCCCGCCGTACGGCCGGGATCCTCTCCAGCCTCCTCCTCGCCTTCGTGGCCGTCTCCGGCTTCGCCGCGCCTGCCCACGCCGAGGACGGCTACCAGTACTGGAACTACTTCCACCTCCAGGACGGCTCCTGGACCTTCTCCGAGGTCGGCGCCGCCGACTACACGCCGAAGGACGGCGAGGTCGAGGGCCTTCGCTACGGCACCTCCGTCGGCACCGAGGGCATCGAGCCCCGCGCGGACCTCGACGAGGTCAGCTTCGACACCGTCTGCGCGAACGAGGAGGCCGGCTCCGACGAGAAGCGGGTCGCCGTGGTGCTCGACTTCGGCACCGACACCGGCAACGGCACTCCGCCTGAGCCGCGCGCCGAGTGCGCCGTGGTCGCCCAGGACGCCAGCACGCAGCAGGTCCTCGACGACTTCGCCGACCTGCGTGCCGACTCGGGCCTGGTCTGCGGCATCGACGGCTACCCGGCCGACGGCTGTGGCGAGCCGGTGAAGAACGCCGAGGTCCCCGCCCAGGAGGAGACCGTGGCGTTCACGATGCCCGCGAGCGCCGACGACTCGGGTACGTCGGAGGCGGCGACCGAGGACGAGGGCTCCGACGTGCCGTGGGGCCTGGTCGGCGTGGGCGCGGCCGTCGTGGTCCTCGCCGGCGGCGGCTTCGTGCTGTCGCGGCGCAACAAGGCCGCCTGAGCAACCCACCGCAGGCCGATGCGCCCCCAGAACCTCCCCGGCTTCCCCCGGATGCTCCATCCGGGGGCCTGGTGGCTGTGGGCGCTCGGCCTGGCGGCGGCCGCGAGCCGGACGCTCAACCCGGTCCCCCTCCTCCTGATCCTGGCGGTCACGGGCTTCGTCGTCGCCGCACGGCGCAGCGACGCCCCGTGGGCACGCTCCTACGGCGCCTTCATCAAGCTTGCGCTGCTCGTCATCGCGATCCGGATCGTCTTCCAGGCCCTGCTCTCCAGCGGCTCCCAGGGGCCCACCGTGCTCGTCACGCTCCCCGAGCTGCCCCTGCCGGGCAGCACCGGGATCAAGCTCGGCGGCGAGATCTCCCTCGAGGCGGTCCTCCGGGCGTTCTACGAGGGCCTCCAGCTGGCCACGATCCTGATCTGCGTGGGCGCGGCGAACGCGCTCGGCAGCGCCCGCCGCCTGCTGCGCTCGGTGCCGGGCGCGCTGTACGAGGTCGGGGTGGCGATGGTGATCGCGCTGACCTTCGCGCCCCAGCTGGTGACCGACGCCGCCCGGGTCAGGGAGGCGCACCGGCTGCGTGGCCAGAGCGGCGGCCTGCGGGCGATGCGGCGGCTGGCGATGCCGGTGCTCGAGGGCGCGCTCGACCGCTCCGTGGAGCTCGCCGCCGCGATGGACTCCCGCGGCTACGGCCGCACCGCCCAGACGTCCCCGCGGGCCCGCCGGGTCACGGGCCTGCTCGTGCTCACCGGGCTCCTGGGCCTGTGCGTGGGCGTGTACGGCCTGCTCTCGGGCACCAGCAACACCTGGCTGGGGCTCCCCGCGCTGGTCACCGGCTGCCTCCTGGCGGCGGCGGGGATGTACGCCGGAGGCCGCCGGACCGGGCGGACGACGTACCGGCCGGACCCGTGGGCGCTCCCCGAGTGGCTGGTGGCGGGCTCGGGCCTGGTCGCGGCGACGGCGATGTTCGTCAACGTCGCGGTCGACCCCGGCGCGCTGGTGCTCGCCGGACCCACCGCGGTGCCTCCCGTGCCCGTCCTGGCGACAGCAGGCATCCTGGTGGCCCTGCTTCCCGCGATCCTGGCTCCACCGCTCCCCCGGGCGGAGCAGGAGACGACGACCCGAACCGGCGAGGAGATGGAGGTGGCGGCATGATCGAGCTCGACGACGTCACGATCACCTTCGCCGGCGCGTCGGCACCGGTCCTCAGCCGGGTGAGCCTGTCGATCCCCGAGGGCGAGCTGTGCCTGGTGATCGGCCGCACGGGGTCGGGCAAGACCACCCTGCTACGGGCGCTCAACGGACTGGTTCCCCACTTCTCCGGAGGCACCCTCGCGGGCCGGGTCGTCGTCGACGGCCGCGACACCCGCGACCACCGGCCCCGCGACCTCGCCGAGGTGGTCGGGTTCGTGGGCCAGGACCCGCTGTCGGGCTTCGTCACCGACACCGTCGAGGACGAGCTCGCCTACGGCATGGAGTCGCTGGGGCTGCCGCCGGAGGTGATGCGCAAGCGCGTGGAGGAGACCCTCGACCTGCTCGGTCTCGCGGACCTGCGTCGGCGCGCCCTCACCGACCTCTCGGGCGGGCAGCAGCAGCGGGTGGCGATCGGGTCGGTGCTCGCCACCCACCCCAAGGTCCTGGTCCTCGACGAGCCGACCTCCGCGCTCGACCCCCTGGCCGCCGAGGAGGTCCTCGCCACGCTCCAGCGCCTGGTCCACGACCTCGGGCTGACCGTGGTCCTCGCCGAGCACCGCCTCGAGCGCGTCGTGCAGTACGCCGACCGCGTCGTGCTCGTGCCGGGCGACGGCGACCCGCTGGTCGACGGCACACCCGCGGAGGTCCTGGCCTCCTCCTCCATCGCCCCACCGGTGGTCGAGCTCGGCCGGGTCGCCGGGTGGCGGCCGCTGCCCCTGTCGGTGCGCGACGCACGACGCCGCGCTGCCCCGCTGCGCAGCGAGCTCGACGACCTCGAGGCCCCGGACCACACCTGCCCGACCCCCGGTGACACGGTCGCCCGCACCTCCGACCTGGTCGCCGGGTACACCCGGCTGCCCGTGCTCCAGGGCGTGACCGCACAGCTGTGCCGCGGCGAGGTGGTCGCGCTCATGGGGCGCAACGGCGCCGGGAAGTCCACCCTCCTGAAGACGCTGGTCGGCATCCGGCGGCCCACCAGCGGCTCCCTCGACGTGGACGGTCACGTCCCCGCCGACCTGAAGCCTGCCCGGCTGCTCCGCCACGTCGGCCTGGTGCCTCAGGTGCCCGGCGACCTGCTCTACGAGTCGACGGTCGCACGCGAGTGCGCCCAGGCCGACAAGGACGCCGGGGTCCCGTCAGGCACGACGGCGGAGCTGTTCGAGCGGCTCTCCCCCGGCGTCGCCCCCGACCACCACCCGCGCGACCTGTCCGAGGGGCAGCGGTTGACGCTCGCGCTCGCCATCGTGCTCGCCGCCAGGCCGCCGCTCCTGCTGCTCGACGAGCCGACCCGGGGCCTGGACTACACGGCCAAGCACCGGCTCGTCGAGATCCTCCGCGACCTCGCGGCCGACGGGCACGCCGTCATGCTCGCCACCCACGACGTGGAGCTGGTCGCGGAGGCGGCCACGCGGGTCGTCGTGCTCGCCGACGGCGAGGTCGTGGCCGACGGCTCCGTCCCCCAAGTGGTCGTCTCCTCCCCCGCGTTCGCGCCGCAGGTCGCGAAGATCCTGTCGCCGCAGGGCTGGCTGACCCCGACCGACGTGGCCGTGGCGCTCGCCGGCGTCACGACGGTGTCGCGGCCGTGAACGCCGCCGACCTCGTCCCGCTGCGGGTCCGCTCGGCCCTGGCGCTGACCCTCGCGTCGGCGGTAGGGCTCGCCGCCTTCTTCTGGCCGTTCGTCATCGAGCCCGGACCCCCGGGCTCGACCTCGCACACGGGCGACGCCCCCTTCGTCTTCGTGGCGATCCTGCCCCTGCTCGCCGCCATCGTCCTCGCCGAGCTGACATCGGGCGGGATGGATGCCAAGTCGGTCGCGATGCTCGGCATGCTCGCCGCGGTGGGCGGTGCGCTGCGCGCCCTCGGGCCCGGCACCGCCGGCCTCGAGCCGAGCTTCGCGGTGATCATCCTGGGCGGGCGGGTCTTCGGACGCGGCTTCGGCTTCGTGCTGGGAGCCACGACCTTGTTCACCGGCGCCCTGATCACCGGCGGCGTCGGGCCGTGGCTGCCCTTCCAGATGATGGCGGCGGGCTGGGTGGGCTTCCTGGCGGGCTGCCTGCCCCGGGCCACCGGGCGCGCCGAGGTGGCGCTGGTCGCCGCCTACGCAGCCGCCGCCGGGCTGGCCTTCGGCCTCGTGATGAACCTGTGGTTCTGGCCTTTCGCCGCCTACGGCCCGGAGGTCAGCTACGTCGCCGGGGACCCCCTGCCGGACAACCTCCAGCGCTACGGGATCTTCTACCTCACGACCTCGCTGCTGTGGGACCTCGGACGCAGCCTCGTGTCGCTGCTCGTCGTGCTCCTGGCCGGGTCCTCGCTGCTGCGGGCTCTGCGGCGGGCCGGCCGGCGAGCCTCCTTCGGCGTACCCGTCGTCTTCGAGCGCTGATGGACGTCCTGGCGCTGGGCACCGGGTCGGCCGACGGCTGGCCGAACCCGTTCTGCGGCTGCGCCTCCTGTGCGTCGGAACGGGCGGCCGGTCGGGTCCGCGGACAGACGTCGGTGCTCGTCGACGGCCGCCTGCTCCTCGACGCCGGTCCCGAGACTCCCCGGGCCGCCGAACGTCACGGCGCCGACCTGGCAGGGCTGCGCCACGTCCTCGTCACCCACCAGCACCCCGACCACTGGTCGCCGGCGTTCCTGCTCTACCGCTCCTGGGTCGGCGACGGGCCGCTCGACGTCGTCGCACCGCCCGAGGTCGTCGCGGCCTGCCGGATGTGGGTCGCCCCCGACACGGCAGTCCGCTTCGTCGAGGTCTCGCCCGGTGACCGCGTGCGGCTCGGCGAGTACGACGTACGGGTGCTGGCCGCGCGCCACGGCGCCCCCGGCGAGGCCGTGCTGTACGACGTCGCCACCCGGCAAGGCCGGCTGCTCTACGCCACCGACACCGCCGCCCTGCCCGCGGAGACCGTCGACGCAGTCCGGGGCGCCGCCTTCGACCTGGTCCTGCTGGAGGAGACCTTCGGCGACAAGCTCGACCACGGCACCGACCACCTCGACCTCCGGTCGTTCGCCGACCAGGTGCGTCTGCTGCGCGAGGCCGGGGCGGTGACCGAGGCGACGGACCTGGTGGCGATCCACCTCTCCCACCACAACCCGCCGACCGTCGAGCTGGGACGCCGGCTCGCGGACTGGGGCGCGCGGGTCATCGACGACGGGACGCGTCTCGTGGCCGGCGTGGAGTCGCCGGGTGAGCACGTGCCCCCCGTCGGCCCCGCCCGGACCCTGGTGATCGGCGGCGCCCGCTCGGGCAAGTCCCGCGAGGCCGAGCGCATCCTCGCCGCCGAGCCCGAGGTCACCTACGTGGCGACCTCCTACCCGCAGGGCACGGACGACGAGTGGGACGAGCGGGTACGCCGCCACCAGGCCGACCGTCCCGGGCACTGGGCGACCCTCGAGTCGCTCGACCTGACCGGCCTGCTCGCCGAGGACGGTCCACCGCTGCTCGTCGACTGCCTCACGCTCTGGCTCACCCGGGTCCTCGACCGCCACGACGCCTGGGACGACGCGGTCTGGGCCGCGCGGGGGGAGAAGGCGGTGCTCGACGACATCGAGGAGCTCGTCGGGGCCTGGCGTCGCACGCGGCGGCGCGTCGTCGCGGTGACCAACGAGGTGGGCCAGGGGGTCGTCCCCGAGACCTCGGCGGGACGGCGCTTCCGCGACCTGATGGGCCGTCTCAACTCCGGCGTGGCGGCGGAGACCGAGGACCTGCGCTGGTGCGTGGCCGGCCGGGTCACGGCGCTGTGAGCCGCGGGCAGACCACGCGGGACGCCGCCCGCCTCGCGCTCGGCACGCTCACGGTCCTGCCCACGCGACCGCCTGCCGCGGTGGACCGCCGCATCGCTTCGAGGGCGATGGTGCTCGCGCCGCTGGTGTCCGCCGTCCTCGGTGTCCTCGCCGGAGGCATGCTCTGGCTCCTGGGCAGTGCCGGATCGGGCCTGCCCGGGCCTCTTCGCTGTTCGGGAGCGGGTCCGGCGATACGCGGGCTGCCGGACCGGCCCTCGCGGCCGCGCTCACGATCGGCCTCCTCGCCCTGCTCACCCGCGCGATGCACCTCGACGGTCTTGCCGACACCGCTGACGGGCTCGGGTCCGGCAAGCCGGCCGACCAGGCGCTGCAGGTGATGCGGCAAGGCGACGTGGGCCCGTTCGGGGTCGTCACGCTCGTGCTCGTGCTGCTGGTGCAGGTTCTCGCGCTGGCCGACCTGGTCGCCGCCGGAGTGGGCGCGGCCGGCCTCCTGCTCGCGCTCGTGGCGAGCAGGGCGTCGCTGCCGTTGCTCTGCTCGCGCGGTGTGCCCGCCGCTCGCGGCGACGGTCTCGGACACCTCGTCGCAGGGTCGGTGAGCCGCCTCCAGCTCACGCTCGCCGCAGCCCTGGCGATCCTCCTCGTGGTAGCCGCGCTCGGGGTGGCCGCGCTCGGTGCCGCCGGCAATCACCCCGGCGGCACCGGCCTCGCGGTCCCGGCCGGGGTGGCGAGCGCGGCAGGACTCGCCACCGCGGCGGCGCTCGGCCATCATGCCGTGCGTCGCCTCGGGGGGATCACCGGCGACGTGCTCGGTGCCGGCGTCGAGAGCACCTTCACGGTCACCCTCGTGGTCCTCGCGGTCGCCGTCTGACTGCGAAGTTTCCCCCAGGGCCCTGATACTCCGTGAGCAAACGGTGGCTCCCGGGGGTCTCTGGCGACATCTTGCTCACGGAGTACCACGAAGAGCCGGCGGCGGTGCGACCGAGGTGCGGTCAGCCCTCGCGCACACCCGGCGTGACGAACGGCGGCTTCGTGACAGTGAAGACCTCGCTGCGGCCCCGCACGTCGACCGAGACCTCCGCGCCGTCGGTCACCTGGGAGGCGAGCAGCGCCATGCCGACTCCCTTCTTCAGGGTCGGCGAGAACGTGCCCGAGGTGACCTCCCCCACCGGGACGTCCGCGGCGAGCAGCACCCGCATGCCCGGTCGCGGGATCCCCCGGCCGTTGGCGACGATCCCGCGCAGCCGGCGCTTGGGGCCTGCCTCGCGCTCGGCGACGAGGACCGGCCTCCCCCAGAACTCGGGCTTCTTCCACCCCACGGCCCAGCCGAGGCGCGCCTCGTTCGGGGTGACCTCGCGCGTGATGTCCTGGCCGTGCAGCGGGTAGCCCATCTCCGTGCGCAGGGTGTCCCGTGCGCCCAGGCCGCAGGCCGTGATGCCGTGCTCCTCGCCGGCGGCGAACAGTGCGTCCCACAGCGCGCCCGCCACCTCGTTCGGCACCACCAGCTCGTAGCCGTGCTCACCGGTGTAGCCCGTGCGGCACACGGTGACGGTCGCGCCCTGGAAGTCGGCTTCCACGAACGACATGTAGTCGTGGCCCGTCGGCAGGCCGACGGCGTCGACCACCTGTTCCGACCGCGGTCCCTGGACGGCGAGCACCGCACGCGACTCGTGCTGGTCCTCGATCACCACGCCCTCGGGCACCTCCGCCTCGAGCATCCCCACCACGGCGGCAGTGTTGGCGGCGTTGGGCATCAGCAGCAGGTGCTCGCCGCTGTGCAGGTAGACGATGAGGTCGTCGACGATGCCACCGGTCGCGGGGTCGCAGCACAGGGTGTACTGCGCCTTGCCCGGCTCGATCTTCGCCAGGTCGTTGGTCAGGGTCGCGTTCACGAACTCCGCCGCCCCGGGACCGCGCAGCACCACCTTGCCGAGGTGGCTGACGTCGAAGACCCCCACGGCCTCCCGGACCGCGGTGTGCTCCTTCACCACCCCGACGTACTCCAGGGGCATCTCCCAGCCGCCGAACTCGGCGAACTTCGCGCCGAGTGCCTTGTGCCGCTCGTGGAGGGCGGGTCGACGGAGCTGGCTGTCGGTCGAGGCGTCGTGGTGATCCATGGCCGGGAACCTATCGCAGCGGGGACCTCCCGGACGCCGGGCGGACCTCCGGCTAGCATGCCGGGGTCAGCGACGACACATCGACGAGGAGCCCCACACTGTGACGACCTACAGCCTCCGCAAGGGCGCAGCCGACAAGACCAAGACCGACGTGGTCGTGGCCGGAGTGGTCAGGACCGACAAGGGAATGGAGATCGCTGCCGGCGGTGAGGGCGTCGCCTCGGCGTACGGCCGCAAGCTCCAGCCGCTGCTGTCGACCCTCGGCTTCGAGGGCAAGCCCGGCGAGGTCGTGAAGGTCCCGACCGGCGGCACCCTGAAGTCGCCGCTGCTCATCCTGGTCGGCCTCGGGGACGCCGCCAAGCTCACCCCGGAGGCGGTACGCCGTGCCGCCGGCGTCGCGGCCCGCGCGGTCTCCAACGCGGCCACCGTCGCTCTCGCGCTGCCGGCCCACGACGCCGAGCACGTCCGTGCCGTGGCCGACGGCTACCAGCTCGGCGCGTACTCCTTCACTGCTTTCAAGAGCGCCCCCGCGCCCGACGTGGCCGGCGAGGTGGTCATCCTCAGCGACGCCGCCCGCCACAAGGACGCGGCCACGGCGCTGGAGACCTCGCAGGTGGTGACTGCGGCCACCATGCTCGCCCGTGACTGGGTGAACACCCCTCCGGGCGACTTCACGCCCGAGAAGTTCGCCGACGCCATCAACGAGACCAACAAGGAGCGCAAGGCCGCCAAGGTCACCGTCAAGGTGATGGACGAGAAGGCCCTCGAGGCCGACGGCTGCGGCGGCCTCATCGGCGTCGGTCGCGGCTCGGACAACCCGCCCCGGCTCGTGCAGCTGACCTACAAGCCCCGCGGCGCCAAGACCCACCTCGCGCTCGTCGGCAAGGGCATCACCTACGACTCGGGCGGCCTGAGCCTCAAGCCGGCGGCGTCGATGATGACCATGAAGTGCGACATGGCCGGAGCGGCCTCGGTCGTGGCCGCCACGTTCGCCATCGCCGAGCTCGGCCTGCCGATCGCGGTGACGACCTACGCGCCGATGGCCGAGAACATGGTCTCGGGCAGCTCCACCCGGCCCGGCGACGTGCTCACCATCTACGGCGGCAAGACCGTCGAGGTGCTCAACACCGACGCGGAGGGCCGCCTCGTGCTCGCCGACGCGCTGGTGAAGGCCACCGAGGACAAGCCGGACGTGATCGTCGACGTCGCCACACTGACCGGCGCCTGCCAGGTCGCCCTCGGTGACCGGGTCGCCGGCGTGATGGGCAACGACGAGGAGCTCATCGCCTCGGTGCAGGAAGCCGGCAAGAACATCGGCGAGGTGCACTGGCCCCTGCCCATCCCGGAGGAGATGGGCGAGAAGGTGCGTAGCAACACCAAGATCGCCGACCTGGCCCAGCACAACACCGAGCGCTGGGGCGGCGCGCTGTACGCCGCGGCGTTCCTCCGCGAGTTCGTGGCCGGGAACACCTGGGCACACCTCGACATCGCCGGTCCGGCGTACAACGAGAAGGGGCCCTACGGGTACGTCCCCTCGGGTGGCACGGGCATGTCCGTCGCGACGCTCGTCCAGCTCGCCGGAGACCTCTCCGCGCGCTGACACTGGTCGCCCGGGCGGCGCCGCTCACCGAGTGGCGCCGCTCAGGCGCCGGACTCCTTCTTCCGCCGGTTGTACTCCCGCATCCGGGCGGGGTAGCCGACGACGGCCGCGTCGTACGACGGCACGCCGTGCTTGTTCGCGAACCGGTGCGCCCAGTCGACCGACGGCACCCTCCGGCGGGTCCACTCCCCGTCGTGGGCGACCAGCAGCAGGGTGACGTCGGAGACGGCGGTGCGTGGCTCGACGAACCCCTCGACGCCCCGGCGCGTCCGCGCGAACTCCTCGAGTCGCTTCTCGTCGGCGTTGTCGGAGGCCCGGACCGTCGTCGGCCCCTTGCCTCGGGGTCGGCGAATCCTGCCTGCTCCTCCGCTCCGCCTGAAGCGGTCCATCAAACCCATTTCTCCAGTGTGGCCTACCGTCCTGAGATTTACCCGAAAGGCACGGCCGCTCCCCCGCGTCGCCGTCGCGGAGGGGACTCCCGGGGCCGATGTGGACATGGCGAACATTGGTGGAAAGATGGGCGCAGCAGGCGACCCCTCACAGCTGAACAGACGGAGGAGCAGGTGGCGGACAACGCCGAGAACAACTTCGACGTAGTGATCCTGGGTGCCGGAAGCGGCGGGTACGCCTGCGCTCTCCGCGCCGCCCAGCTCGGGCTCACCGTGGCCCTCGTGGAGAAGGACAAGGTCGGCGGGACGTGCCTCCACGTGGGCTGCATCCCGACCAAGGCGCTGCTCCATGCCGCCGAGGTCGCGGACAACACCCGCGAGTCCGAGCAGTTCGGCGTCAACGCCACGCTCGAGGGCATCGACATGGCCGGCGTCAACAAGTACAAGGACGGCGTCGTTTCCCGCCTCTACAAGGGCCTGACCGGCCTTGTGAAGGGCCGCGGCATCACGGTCGTCGAGGGCGAAGGCAAGCTCGTCGCCCCGAACACCGTCGAGGTCGCGGGCCGCCGGATCGTCGGGCGCAAGGTCGTCCTTGCCTCCGGCTCGTACTCCAAGTCCCTCCCGGGCCTCGAGCTCGACGGCGACCGGGTGCTCACCTCCGAGCACGCGCTGGGCCTCGACCGGGTCCCCGCCTCGGCCATCGTCCTCGGCGGCGGTGTCATCGGCTGCGAGTTCGCGTCCGTGTGGCGCTCGTTCGGCGCCGACGTCACCATCGTCGAGGCGCTGCCGCACCTCGTCCCGGCCGAGGACGAGGCCGCCTCCAAGGCCCTCGAGCGGGCCTTCCGCAAGCGCAAGATCGACTTCAAGGTCGGCACCCCCTTCGAGAAGGTCGAGCACACCGACAACGGCGTCCGGGTCACCGTGCAGGGCGGCGAGACCCTCGAGGCCGAGATCCTCCTGGTCGCGGTCGGGCGCGGGCCTCGCACCGAGGGCCTCGGGTACGACGAGCAGGGCGTCGCCATGGAGCGCGGGTTCGTCCTGGCGGACGAGCACTGCCGGACCAACGTCGAGAACGTCTACGCCGTCGGCGACATCGTCCCCGGCCTGCAGCTCGCGCACCGCGGCTTCCAGCAGGGCGTGTTCGTCGCCGAGCACATCGCCGGCCTCGACCCGACCCCCATCGACGAGGCAGGCATCCCCCGGGTGACCTACAGCGACCCCGAGGTCGCCTCGGTCGGTCTCGACGAGGCGGTCGCGAAGGAGCGCTTCGGCGAGGACCAGGTGGAGTCGCTGACCTACGACCTCGGCGGCAACGGCAAGAGCCAGATCCTCAAGACCCAGGGCTTCATCAAGCTGGTGCGCCGCAAGGACGGCCCCGTGGTCGGCGTACACATGGTGGGCGCGCGCGTCGGCGAGCTCATCGGCGAGGCACAGCTTGTCTACAACTGGGAGGGGTACCCGGAGGACGTCGCACCTCTCGTGCACGCCCACCCGACCCAGAACGAGGCGCTCGGAGAGGCACATCTGGCACTCGCCGGAAAGCCACTCCACGCGCACTCCTGACCGCATTCTCGTAGGCTCAGCAACCACGAGCCCCACACCCGAGCAGCACAGCAGTCACAGCCCGCAAAAGGAGCGAAGGAACGCATGGCGACCTCAGTCACTCTCCCAGCCCTCGGTGAGTCCGTCACCGAAGGCACCGTCACCCGCTGGCTGAAGCAGCCAGGCGACCGCGTCGAGGTCGACGAGCCGCTGCTCGAGGTCTCCACCGACAAGGTCGACACCGAGATCCCCTCCCCCGTCGCCGGCACCCTGCTCGAGGTCAAGGTCCAGGAGGACGAGACCATCGAGGTCGGCGCCGAGCTGGCCACCATCGGCGACGAGGGTGAGTCGGCCGGCGGTGACAGCGGTGGGTCGCAGGAGGACACCTCTTCCGCGGCTGACGAGGGTGAGGCCGAGCAGCAGGCGGAGCCGGAGCCCGAGCCGGAGCCCGAGCCGGAGCCCGAGCCGGAGCCCGAGCCGGAGCGCCAGCCTGAGCCCCAGGGCGACGTGCCCGCGGCGACCACCGAGCCGACCGGCACCGCCCAGGAGACCGCCCCCGGCCCTGCCGACACCAAGCCCGAGGCCGAGGCGTCCCGCGAGGGCACCAAGGCCAACGGCGGGGGCACCCCGGTGACCCTCCCCGCTCTCGGCGAGTCGGTGACCGAGGGCACCGTCACGCGCTGGCTGAAGTCCGTGGGCGACGAGGTCGCTGTCGACGAGCCGCTGCTCGAGGTCTCCACCGACAAGGTCGACACCGAGATCCCCTCGCCGATCGCCGGCACGCTGCTCGAGATCAAGGTCCAGGAGGACGAGACCGTCGAGGTCGGCGCCGAGCTGGCGATGGTGGGCTCCGGCCAGGCCGCTCCCGCGGAGGACGTCCCGGCGACGCCGCAGCCGCGCGCCGAGGCGACCGAGGCAGCCGAGACCGCCGCCCAGACCGAGGCGAAGACCCAGGCGGAGTCCCAGGACAAGGAGCCCGCCAAGGCCGAGGAGCAGCCGGCCGAGCAGCCGGCACCGCCTGCTGAGGAGAAGAAGCCCGCACCGGCTGCCAAGGAGAGCGGCGACGGCGCCTACGTCACGCCGCTGGTGCGCAAGATGGCCGCCGACCAGGGCGTCGACCTGTCCACGGTCACGGGCAGCGGTGTCGGCGGACGGATCCGCAAGCAGGACGTCCTCGAGGCTGCGAAGGCCCAGAAGGAGTCCGCCGAGAAGAAGCCCGAGCCCGCCGCGGCCCCCGCTTCCTCGGGTGGTGCGCCCGCTCCGGTCGCGCCGAGCCCGCTCCGCGGACGGACCGAGCCGCTGAGCCGCCTCCGCAAGGTCATCGCCAAGCGCATGGTCGAGTCGCTCCAGGTCTCGGCGCAGCTGACGACCGTGGTCGAGGTCGACATGACCCCCATCGCGCGGCTGCGCGACTCGGTCAAGGCGGACTTCGCCGACCGCGAGGGCGTCAAGCTCTCGTTCATGCCGTTCCTGGCCAAGGCGGCGATCGACGCGCTCAAGGCGCACCCATCGCTCAACGCGGCGATCGACACCGAGAAGGGCGAGGTCACCTACTACGACCACGAGAACCTCGCCGTCGCGGTCGACACGGAGAAGGGCCTGCTCACGCCGGTCATCAAGGACGCCGGTGACCTCTCGGTCGCAGGGCTCGCCCGCAAGATCGTCGACATCGCCGAGCGGACCCGTTCGAACAAGATCGGGCCCGACGAGCTCGCCGGGGGCACGTTCACGCTCACCAACACCGGGAGCCGGGGCGCGCTGTTCGACACGCCGATCATCAACCAGCCCCAGGTCGCGATCCTGGGCACGGGCTCGATCGTGAAGCGCCCGGTCGTGATCGACGACCCGAACCTCGGGGAAACGATCGCGGTGCGCCACATGATGTACCTGGCGCTCACCTACGACCACCGCCTGGTCGACGGTGCCGATGCCGCTCGCTTCCTGAGCGACGTGAAGGAGCGCCTCGAGAACGGCAAGTTCGAGGTCTGACACCCGCACGAGACGACGACGGCGCCCGCTGCCCACGGCAGCGGGCGCCGTCGCGTCTCCCCGCCGAGTCGGCAGAAACGCCGTCCCCAGACCCGCCGAGTCGGCAGAAACGTCGCGGCACTTGTGCCGACTCGACCCATCTCTCCGCCGCACTTCTGCCGACTCGACCCATCTCTCCGCCGCACTTCTGCCGACTCGGCGGGGAAGTACCCGGCAGGGACTTGAGTGGCGTGTCAGAGTTTGCGCATGCGCATCGTCATCGCCGGCGCGACCGGCTTCTTGGGGCAGGCCTGGCGCGAGCACCTCGCGCGCAGGGGCACGACGTCGGTGCGGCTCATCCGCGGCAGGCGCGTCTCGTCGCACGAGTCGCGACTGGGACCCGCACCGGGGGAGTTCTCGATCAGTCGGTGATCGACAGCGCGGACGTGGTCGTCAACCTCGCCGGTGCACCTATCGTCCACTGGCCCTGCACCGAGTCGTACAAGAGGACAGCTGCGTCGCCAGCCGGGTGCTGAGTCGACGCGGGTCCTCGCCGAGGCCATCGCCCAGCTCGGACAACAAGCCCGCCTTCCTGGCCCAGAACGGCGTCGCGGCGTCTACGGCGACCGCGGCGACGAGGTGCTGACTGAGGAGTCCTCGGAAGGCCACGACGACACGTTCCTCCGCAAGATCAGCCAAGGAGTGGCAGGAGGCGACACGACCCCGCAGCGGACGCCGGAGCGCGGGTCTGTGTCCTGCGCACCGCCTTCGTAATGGACCGCAGCGGGGCTTCCGCTCCGAGCCGTTGTTCGTGCATGTTCCGCGCGGGCCTCGGCGGCCCGCTCGGCGACGGGACCGCAGTACTTCTCCACGATCTCGCTCAACGACTGGCTCCGAGCCGCGACGTTCCTGGCCGACGAACGAGGCGTGTGCACGGGGCACCTACGACCTCGCGGGCCCGAACACCACCACGAACAAGCGAGTTCGCCCAGCAGCTCGGTCAGCATGCTCAACCGACCGACATCTCGTGCGCGTCCCCTCCTGCGCCGATGCGAGAAGCTCTCCGCGAGCTGGCCACCGGAGCTCCTCGGCTCGGTCCGCGCTCGAGCCCCGGCGCCTCCCGGGACGGCTTCGAGTTCGAGCAGCCGACGGTCAACGACCGCCTTGCGTCGGCACTGAGTCACTGACGGAGGCGACCCGCCACTCCCCGCCGTCCTCGGTACGCCGGAGCACCACGACCCGCGTCGAGGCGCGATCACTCGGCAGCGCTCTCCGCACCCCCTCCCCCACGGCAACGGCCTCGGCGAGCCGGTCGGTGACGAGCAGCCGCAGCCGCGCGGGCGTCCTGGCCAGCACCTCGAGCGCCAGGAGCTGCATCTGCATGCCCTCGACGTGCAGGCCGCGGTCGAGGTAGGCGCGCAGCAGCCGCACGTCCGACGTACCGGCGGTGGAGCCGGGGACGTACAGCCTCCTCAGCGCGGCCAGGTCCCCGTCAGCGAAGGCGCGGCTCCGGGCCCGGTCCCACGCGCGGAGCACGTCGGAGGCGGGCGTCCTGCCGCCGGCGCCGCGGCGGTTCGAGCCTGCCGCGTCCTGCCCCGTCCCGGAAGACGTCACCGCACCGCCGCCATAGGCGCCACCCACGCGACCGGACCTAGCGCCCCCGGCCGCGACGCTGCACCCCAGCACGGAGACGCAGGCCACCAAGGCCACGAGAGTCATGCTCCTCGGTCGTGTCGAGAGAGTCCCGAGCACTGCGCTCCGGACTCTCCGGGCACGACGGGTGTCTCGGTGACGCCCACCCGGCAGCGAGGCCGAGGGACGCGGGGTGAAGTGAGGGCCGGCCGGACGAGACCGAGGATGCGTCAGCACGCCCCCACTCTGGCCTAGCCGCGGTGCCGGCCGCTTCCGCTGTCCACAGGTCCGGTCGGCCCGTCGCCCCCTGCCGCCTGTCCGTCGGAGGCTCCTGCTCCGGCGGCTGCCTCAGCGTCCTCCGCGAAGCCCCCGACACCGTCGTCCTCGCCGAGGTGCAGCATCTTCGCTGTGGCGTGGTCGGCGTGGTCCGGGGTGTGCCAGAGCCTGCTGGGCCACCACACGGCCGGGCCGATGTCGTAGGACAGGGCCGGCACGAGCAGCGACCGGACGACGATCGTGTCGAGCAGGACTCCGAAGGCCACGATGAAGGCGATCTGCGCGAGGAAGAGGATCGGGATGACCCCCAGCGCCGCGAACGTGGCGGCGAGCACGATGCCCGCGGACGTGATGACGCCGCCGGTGACGGACAGGCCCTTGAGGATGCCCGGGTGCGTGCCCTGGCGGATCGACTCCTCACGTACCCGGGTCATCAGGAAGATGGAGTAGTCGATACCGAGCGCCACGAGGAAGACGAACCCGATGAGGGACGTGGACGGATCGCTCGCCGGGAAGTCGAAGACGTGGTTGAACAGCAGCGCACTGATGCCGAGAGTCGCGCCGAAGGAGAGCACGTTGGCCACGATCAGCAGGAACGGCGCGAGCAGCGAGCGCAGCAGGAGCGCAAGCACGACGAAGATCACCACGAGGATCGACGGGATCACGACCGAACGGTCGCGGTCGGTCGTCTCGCGGGTGTCGAGCTGCGTCGCCGTCTGACCGCCGACGATGATGTCGGCGCTGACCTGGTCCATCTCGCTGCGCAGGTCTTGGACGGTGGAGGTCGCGGCCGCGGAGTCGGCGTTGTCGGCGAGCGTGACGAGGACGACCGCCTCGCCGTCGACGATCTTGGGCTCGGGCTGCTGGCCGGGTGCCGGCGGACCTTGCTGACCGCCCTCGGGGAGCACCGAGACACCGTTCTGGGCCACGCCCTGCTGCTCCGAGGCCACCGCCACGGCATCCTGGACCTTGTCCTGGGGGACGATCATGATCGCCGGGCTGCTCTGGTCTGCCGCGAAGTGCTGGTCGAGGATGTCCTGCGCGGTGACCGAGTCGACCTCGGTGAGGAACAGGTCGGTCTGCGGGATCGGGTCCTCGTTCAGCGTAGGCACGAACGCGGCGGCGGCCGCGAGAACGACCGCGGTGGTGATCCAGACCGGGCGGGCGCGACGCCCCACGAGCCGGGAGACGCGACCCCAGATCCCCGTGGCGTCGCCGTGCGGTGTCCCGTAGTCGGGGTGCACCGGCCAGTAGGCCTTGCGACCGAGCAGGACGAGGATGGAGGGCAGAAGCGTGAGGACCGCCAGCATGGCGCCGGCGACGCCGATGGCACCGACCGGGCCGAGGCCCTGAAGGCTGGAGAGGTCGGACAGCAGCAGGCACAGCAGGCCGAGGATCACCGTCAGGCCGGAGGCCCCGATGGGCTCGAGGACGGCCCTCCACGCCTTCCTCATCGCGTCGTACTTCGACTCGGTGTCGCGCAGCTCTTCCCGGAAGCGAGCCACCAGCAGCAGGGAGTAGTCGGTCGCGGCACCCACGGCGAGGATGAACAGGATGCCCTGGCTCTGGCCGTTGAGGTCGAGGATGTTGTTGTCGGCGAGGAAGTAGATCGCCGCCGAGGCCACACCCAGTGCGAGCACGGCCGAGAAGAGCACCACGAACGGCAGCACCGGTGAGCGGTACACCAGGAGCAGGATGAGCAGCACCACCGCCAGCGCCACCAGCAGCAGGATGCCGTCGATGGCCCCGAACGCGGCGATGAAGTCTCCCAGCACTCCCCCGGGCCCGCCGACGAGTGCGGTCAGCCCCTCGGGTGCCGCGTCGATCACCCCGCGGATGTCGTCCACGGCCTTCTCCAGCGCATCTCCGTCGGAGGTGGCGATCGGCACGATCACCTGCGCCGCCGTACCGTCCTCGGACGGGATCGGGCCCACGACTCCCTGGGCGTCGACGTTCTCGACCTGCTTGACCTCCTCGATGAGGCCGGCGATCTCCGCCTGGTCCGCCTGCGTCAGGCCGCCGTCACGCTCGAACACAGCGATGGCGGGAACGCTCTCGCTGCCGATGAACTTGGTGTACTCCTCCTGAGCCACGGTCGACTCCGCGGTCTCGGGAAGGAACGCGGCGTTGTCGTTCTCCTGGACGCTTGCGAGCTTGCCCGCGAACGACCCCAGCGGGGCTCCCACGAACAGCCACAGCAGCAGGACGACAGCCGGCAGGATCCAGCGCCGGGAGCGGGACTTCTCGGGGGCGGAGCTGCTCACCATCAGCGGGTGCCTTTCACGTCAGCATCAGCGGGTGCGTGGGCGACGGCGCATCCGGCCCGCGAATTGCGACACCGCCAGTCCCAATGATCATGCACCATGCCGACAACACCCAACTGCCACACCGGCCTCCTCCCGGTCCGGGCACCTCCGAGCCCGCTGTGGCGGGTTCGCCGCGGTCACGCCGCCGGACGGGTCCGGGTTAGGCTCGGGCACGTGAACGAGCTGAGATTCCGGACGGCCGGCTTCGCCGAGGATGCGCTCGAGTACGTCGCCGCGTGGGACCTGCAGCGCGAGGTCCACGCGGGCGTCGTCGCAGGCGAGCCTGACACCGTGCTTCTGCTGGAGCACCCCCCGGTGTTCACCGCCGGCAAGCGCACCGAGCCGCACGAGCGCCCCCTCGACGGCTCGGCACCGGTCGTCGACGTCGACCGCGGCGGGAAGATCACCTTCCACGGCCCCGGCCAGCTCGTCGGCTACCCGATCGTCCGGCTGCCCGAGCACGTCAAGGTCGTCGACTACGTCCGTCGCCTCGAGGAGGCGCTGATCCATGTCTGCACCGACCTGGGCGTGACCACCGCGCGCGTCCCCGGACGCAGCGGAGTGTGGCTGCAGGCCGGGGAGGGGCGCCCTGAGCGCAAGATCGCCGCGATCGGCATCCGGGTCGCCGGCGGCGTCACGATGCACGGCTTCGCGATCAACTGCGACGTCGACCTCTCGTGGTACGACCGCTTCGTGCCGTGCGGGATCGACGACGCAGGCGTGACGTCCCTGTCCGCCGAGCTGGGCCGCGACGTCACCGTCGAGGAGGTCGCCCCGGTCGCGGAGAAGCACCTGCGCGACCTGCTCGCCTGGGATGCCTACACGCCGACGCCCGACTACGAGGCGCGGCCCGACCCGTCCAAGGCCGGCAGGATCGACACGTTGCGCGTTCCGGTGGTCAATCCCCTGGCCTGAGCCGGGCCTGCGCCATGCTGTCCCCCGACGAAGACGGGGGTCACATGAGCGAGACGGTCATCGAGACCAGAGGGCTGCGCAAGGAGTTCCGCACCCGCAGGGGTCGCCACGTGGTGGCGGTGCACGACCTGGACCTGAGCGTCCCCGCCGGAGGTGTGCACGGGTTCCTCGGACCCAACGGCTCCGGGAAGACCACGACGATCCGGATGCTGCTCGGCCTTGCCCGGGCCACCAAGGGCGAGATGCGCCTGTTCGGCGAGCCCGTGCCCCAGCACCTCCCCGGCGTCATCGACCGGGTGGGCGCGGTCGTGGAGCAGCCCAAGTTCGTGCCCACCTTCTCCGGTCGCAAGAACCTCGCGCTGCTTGCCCGTTCGATCGGGCTGCCGAAGCAGAGCGTCGACCAGGCGCTGGACCGGGTCGGTCTGCTCGGCCGCGAGAAGGAGCGCTTCAAGGGCTACTCCCTCGGCATGAAGCAGCGGCTGGCCATCGCCGCGACGCTGCTCAAGAGCCCCGACCTGCTGATCCTCGACGAGCCCACCAACGGCCTCGACCCGGCCGGCATCCGCGACATCCGCGACATGATCCGGGCCCTCGGCGACAGCGGCGTGACCGTCCTGCTCAGCTCGCACATCCTCGCCGAGGTGCAGCAGGTCTGCTCCTCGGTCTCCATCATCGGAAACGGCCGCCTGCTGGCCTCCGGCTCCGTGGACGACCTCGTCGCCGCCGGCCGGGGTACGACGAAGGTCGGGATCTCCGACCCGGCGGCCGCCGCCCTCCACCTCGAGGAGGCCGGCTTCGGGGTCACCCGCGAGAACGGCCACCTCCTCGTGGACGGGGCGGAGCGGGCCGACGAGATCACCCGCCTGCTCGCCTCGAAGGAGCTCTTCGTGCACGAGCTGACGCCCGTCCGCGCCGACCTCGAGTCGGTCTTCCTCGAGCTCACCAAGGGCGAAGCGCTGCAGTCGCACATCGCCGACACGACGGCAGGGGGCGCAGCATGAGACTGCTCAAGGTCGAGCTTGACCGGTTCCGCTCCCGCAGGGCGATCGTCCTGATCCTGGTGGCGGCCACGCTCCTCACCGCGCTCATCGCCGGAAGCACCGCCTGGGGGACCCGTCCGTTCAGCGACGGCGAGGTCGCCGCCGCGCAGGCACAGGCCGACCGCGAGGCGAAGCAGCCGTGGGTCCGTCAAGAGATGCGACGGTGCGAGAAGCACCCGGAGCGCTACGGCGGCCCGGAGACGACCGCCGAGGACTGCGCGGCCATGGTCACCCCGTCGCCAGAGAACTTCCTCTGGAGGCCGACGCTCAACCTCGAGGAGCAGCTGGACAACTCCGGCACGGGAGTGGCGATCCTGCTCGCCGCCCTCATGGTCGTGGCCGGCACCACCTTCGCTGGAGCGGACTGGGCCTCCGGCTCGATGAGCAACCAGCTGCTGTTCGAGCCCCGACGAGCCCGCGTGTGGCTGGCCAAGGGCGGGGCGATCGCGCTCGGCGCAGGAGCAGCCTCGGCCGTGCTGCTCGCCGCGTTCTGGGCCACCCTCTACCTCGTCGCGGAGTCCCGGGGCATCAGCACGGGGGCCACGGTGCAGGAGAGCATCCGCGCGATGACCGGACGTGCTGCCGTGCTGGCCGGCGTCGGCGCACTCGGCGGGTACGCCCTCACCATGCTGCTGCGACACACCGTCGGCACGCTCGGCCTGCTGTTCGCCTACGTCGCGGGTGGCGAGGCGATCATCGCCCTCCTGCCGGTCGAGGGGATCGGCCGCTGGAGCCTGGGCAACAACATCCTGGCGTGGCTCGACGACGGGTACACCTACTGGGACAACAGCCTCTCGTGCCCGGGCGGCGGCTTCGAGTGCGACAAGCAGGTGCTGATGACGCTGGGTGAGTCCGTCACCTACCTGGGACCGCTGCTGCTGGTCGCCCTGCTCGCGTCGGTCTGGTCCTTCCGCCGCCGCGACATCCCCTGACCGGTGTAAGGGGTGCCGGGGGATGTGCGGCGTACCTCCTCGATTGGGGTGGCTCACCGCCCCCGGCGTAGAGTGTCGGGCGTGACTCACGCGCCGACGCAGAACCAGACGCGGGCCGAAAGCACGCCGGGAGCCGCTTCCGGGGGTTCGATCAACCCCGACGGTCGCAAGCTCCTCCGCCTCGAGGTCCGCAACGCCCAGACCCCCATCGAGAAGAAGCCCGAGTGGATCAAGACCCGGGCGAAGATGGGGCCGCAGTACACCGAGCTCCAGGGATTGGTGAAGGGCGAGGGACTGCACACCGTCTGCCAAGAGGCGGGCTGTCCCAACATCTTCGAGTGCTGGGAGGACCGCGAGGCCACGTTCCTCATCGGCGGCGACCAGTGCACCCGTCGCTGCGACTTCTGCCAGATCGACACCGGCAAGCCCGAGCCGCTCGACCGCGACGAGCCGCGGCGCGTCGCGGAGTCCGTGCAGACGATGGGCCTGAGGTACGCCACCATCACCGGCGTCGCCCGCGACGACCTGCCCGACGGCGGCGCCTGGCTGTACGCCGAGACCGTGCGCGCGATCCACGAGCTCAACCCCGGCACCGGCGTCGAGAACCTCATCCCCGACTTCAACGGCAAGCCGGAGCTGCTCCAGGAGGTCTTCGAGTCGCGGCCCGAGGTGCTCGCGCACAACGTCGAGACGGTGCCGCGCATCTTCAAGCGCATCCGGCCCGCGTTCCGCTACGAGCGCTCCCTCGACGTGATCACCCAGGCACGCGAGTTCGGTCTGGTCACGAAGTCGAACCTCATCCTCGGCATGGGCGAGACCCGCGAGGAGGTCTCCGAGGCGCTCGCGGACCTGCACGACGCGGGCTGCGACCTGATCACGATCACCCAGTACCTCCGTCCCTCCGTGCGGCACCACCCGGTCGAGCGCTGGGTCAAGCCGGAGGAGTTCGTGGAGCTCCACGACGAGGCGATGGAGATCGGGTTCTCCGGCGTCATGTCCGGGCCGCTGGTGCGCTCGTCGTACCGCGCCGGGCGGCTCTACCAGCAAGCGATCGACCGTCGCGAGGCTGAGGGCGCCTCGGTCGCCAGCGACGTCCGCATCGTCTGAGACACTAGGCCGACTCCTACCCAACCGAACGAGGCAGCAGCGAAACGATGGCCAGGAAAGACAAGTCCGAAGACCCGGCGAAGCAGGGTCGTATCAAGCAGATCATCGCCAGCTACCAGATGACCAAGCGGTCCGACCCGAAGCTCGGGTTGGTGCTGGCTGCATGGTTCCTGGGCGTCGCGGCTGTCGTCTTCGGGGTCATGCTGCTGCTTCCGGGCCACTGGATCCTCGACCTGGTCGGGGCGCTCCTCTTCGGCCTCCTCGCCGCCCTCATCGTGTTCGGCCGCCGCGCCCAGAAGGCCGGCTACAAGCAGATCGAGGGTCAGCCCGGCGCCGCCGCGGCCGCGCTCGGCATGCTCCGCCGGGGCTGGACGCTGGAGCCCGCGGTCGCGTTCAACCGCAACCAGGACGTCGTGCACCGCGTGGTCGGGCCTCCCGGGATCGTCCTCGTCGGTGAGGGCAACCCGAACCGACTCAAGCCGCTGCTGTCCGGCGAGCGTCGCAAGCACGAGCGCGTCGCCTCCGAGACGCCGATCCACGAGGTCCTCGTCGGCGACCAGGAGGGCGCGGTCCCGCTCCCGAAGCTGGTCAAGCACGTCCAGAAGCTCGGCCGCAAGGTCAAGCCCGCCGAGATCACGGACATCAAGGCACGTCTCCGCGCGCTCGACGCCAACCGGTCGAACATCCCCCTCCCCAAGGGCCCGATGCCGACCAGCATGAAGGGCGCCCGCCAGAACATGCGCGGCCGCTGACCGACGCTCCCTCGCGCCGCCGGGCGCAAAATCGCACGCAACGCGCTCATCGCGCGGAGCGTCGCGGGTACGTTGAGGCTCAGGAGCCGACGACACGAGGGAGTCCCGCTCATGGCCGTACCCGGACGCGTCCCCGCCGGAGCCCCGGCCGGCCTGGTCGAGACCGAGCTGTTCTCCGTCGACGCCTACGTCCGCGACTTCGACACGGCCATCGCCCGCGTCGACCCTGACGAGGGTCGGGTGGCGCTCCGGCGTACCGCCTTCTACCCGGGTGGCGGCGGCCAGCCGCACGACCTCGGCACGCTCCGCTGGGACGGCGGGAGCGGGCAGGTGGTCCGCGTGGCCCGGGACCGGGAGGACCCCGCCACCATCTGGCACTGGCTCGAGACCGAGGAGCTCCCTGCTCCCGGGACCGAGGCGCAGGGCGACCTCGACTGGGTCCGACGACACCTGACCATGCGCACCCACACGGCGCTGCACATCTTGTGCGGGGTCATCTGGGCAGACCACCAGGTGGCGGTCACCGGCGGCAACATGGACCCGGGGAAGGGCCGGCTCGACTTCCCCCTGCCCTCGATGTCGGCGGAGTTCGGGCGCCAGGTCGAAGAACGGATCAACGAGGAGATCGCGGCCGCCCGCCAGATCCTGGTCGAGTTCGTGGGCCGCGAGGTCGCCGACGAGGACCACGCGCTGATCCGCACGTCCGCGAACCTGATCCCCCGGGAGATCGACCCGCTCCGCGTCATCGACATCGTCGGCCTCGACAAGCAGGCGGACGGTGGGACGCACGTGCTCAGCACCGCCGAGGTGGGACGTGTGGTGGTCACCGGGACCGAGTCGAAGGGCAAGGGCAACAAGCGGGTGCGGCTCGAGGTCGTGGAGCCGGGTGCATGAGCCCTCACTCCCGATTCCCGAGCAGACCAATCCCGACCTCATCGCTGTCCGAACGACGGACATGAGGGACACCAAGGACAGTCAGCCGCCCCCGTCGTACGACGGGCGTCCGACCGTCGCCGTCATCGGGGGCGGGATCTCCGGTCTCACGGCCGCGTACCTGCTCCAGCGCACCCACCACGTGACGCTGTTCGAGGCCGACGCCCGGGTCGGCGGGCACGCCCACACGCACGACGTACCGCTCTCCTCCGGCGGCAGCGTGCCGGTGGACTCCGGGTTCATCGTCCTCAACGACCGCACCTACCCGCTGCTGCGCCGTCTCTTCGACGAGCTCGGCGTGCGCACCCGACCGACCGAGATGAGCATGAACATCTCCTGCTCCGGGTGCGGTCTGAGCTACACGGGTGGGCGCAAGGCGAACGGGATCTTCTCGCAGCGCCGACGCGCGGTCGACCCGGGCTTCTGGCGGCTGATGCTGCAGGTGCGGTCCTTCCAGAAGCAGGCCCTGGCCTTCCTCGAGGAGAGCCCGACCTCGGACATGACGTACGAGGAGTTCCTCACCGAGCACGGGTTCGACCGCCACTTCGTGACCCACTACGCCCTCCCGGTCGTCTCGTGCGTGTGGTCGATGGGGCACACCGACGCGCTCGCCTACCCGGCGGCGTACCTCTTCGCCTTCCTGCGCCACCACGGCTTCCTGACCCTGGGTGACGCACCGACCTGGCACACCGTGGTCGGTGGCTCGCGCTCGTACGTCGAGGCGGTCACCCGTCGCCTGGACGTCGTGCGCGCCGGCACCAAGGTCACCGCGGTGAGCCGCAAGCCGGACAGCATCGAGCTCGACACCCGTGGCAGGGACGGCGGGCCGGGCGAGCACCACAGCTTCGACAAGATCGTGGTCGCCACCCACGCCGACGAGGCGCTGGCCCTTCTCACCGACGCCGGCGACGACGAGCAGGAGCTGCTGGGCGCGTTCGGCTACTCGACCAACGTCGCCTGGCTGCACCGCGACGAGACCGCGCTGCCCGAGCACCGCCGCAGCCGGGCGAGCTGGAACTACCGGCTCGAGGACTGCGACACCCTGACCGACCGGACGCGCGTGTCCTACTGGATGAACCGGCTCCAGGGGCACCCCGAGTCCGAGCCCCTCATCGTCACGCTCAACCCCGACGCCGGCCCGGCCCCGGAGCACGTGGTCGCGCGGATGACCTACGAGCACCCGACCTACACCTCCGCGTCGGTCGCCGCTCAGGGCCGCCTGGACGGCCTCAACGGCGACCGGATCGCCTTCGCGGGCGCGTACCACGGGTGGGGGTTCCACGAGGACGGCTGCCGGTCGGGCGTCGCAGCCGCCGAGGCGCTGGGGGCGACCTGGTGAGCACGCTCGCAAGCACGCCCGCCGCGGTCCGCGCCCTGGTTCACCACCGCAGGTCGCGGCCGTTCACCTACGAGTTCGCCCACCGGACCACGATGTGGCTCGTCGACGCCGCCGACCCCAACGCGGCGTTCCCCCGGTGGCTGCGCCCGTTCGCCTCGATCCGCTCCGAGGACCACCTCGCGCCCCACGACGACCGTCCGCTGACGGCCAAGGTGCGGCGCTTCCTCGGGGCCCAGGGGATCTCGTGGTCCGCACATCGCGTCCTCGTGCTCGCCAACGCCCGCAGCCTGGGCTACGTGTTCGACCCGCTCACCACCTACTTCTGCTTCGACCGCGACGGCATGCTCGAGGGCGTGCTGGCCGAGGTGCACAACACCTACGGCGAGCGGCACTGCTACCCGCTCTCGGTGGAGCAGCGGTCACCCGCCCGGGCGACCACCGGGGCGACCACCGACAAGACCTTCTACGTCTCGCCCTTCTTCGCCGTGGAGGGCCGGTACGACATCACGACACGGCTGACCGAGGACCAGGTCGCCGTCGCGATCTCGCTCACCGCCCCCGACGGCACCGCCCTCTTCACGGGGGCGGTCCACGGTGACCTCGAGCCGGCGTCGCGACGGACGGCACTGCGCCGCGTGCTCGCGAACCCGTTCCCCTCACAGCGCGTCACCGCCCTCATCCGCTGGCACGGCATCCGCCTGTGGCTGCGCCGCCTGCCGGTGGTCCCCCGTCCCCCGCACCAGGCCCCGAAAGGTTTGACATGACCTCGAGCACCCCCGAGACGCGCGCTCCCCAGGCGAGCGCTGCGGAGCACCTGGCGGGACCCGACGACAACGCGTCGTGGGGCCTTCCGGGCGCTCCGGCGTACGGTCTGCGCGGGCGGCTCGCGAAGTCGGTCCTGCGGCGGATCCTGCGCAAGGTCCCGGTGACCGCGAGGCTGGCCACCGGAGAGGTGTACGGCGAGGGCGGCCCGACGCTCGAGGTCACCGAGCCGGACGCGTTCTTCGCGCGCCTCGCGGCCAGCCCCATGATCGGCCTCGGGGAGTCCTACATGGCCGCGGAGTGGAGCGCCGGGGCCGGCACCGACCTCGCCGATGCGCTGACGCCGTTCGCCGAGCGGCTCTCCGACCTCATCCCGCCGGTCTTCTACCGGATGCGGCACGCGGTGCTCCCCCGCGGCATCAACCCGGAGAACACCAAGAGCGGCGCGCGGAAGAACATCGAGCGGCACTACGACCTGTCGAACGACATGTTCGCCTCGTTCCTCGACCCGTCGCTGTCGTACTCGTCGGCGCTCTTCGAGACGCTCGAGCCGGCCCCGACCACCGCACACCTCGAAGCGGCGCAGCTGCGCAAGGTCGACGCCATTCTCGAAGAGGCGGGCGTCCGCGAGGGCACCCGACTGCTGGAGATCGGGACCGGCTGGGGGACGCTCGCGATCCGGGCCGCCCAGCGAGGGGCGCAGGTCACCACCATCACGATCTCCGCCGAGCAGGCCGAGCTCGCCCAGCAGCGTGTGGACGCCGCCGGCGTCGCGGACCGGGTGCAGATCGCGCTGCGCGACTACCGCGACCAGACCGGACTGTTCGACGCGGTGGTCAGCGTGGAGATGATCGAGGCCGTCGGCGAGAAGTACTGGCCGACGTACTTCTCGGCCATCGACTCACTGCTCGCACCCGGCGGCAAGGCGGCGATCCAGGCGATCCTGCTCGAGCACCACCGCTACCTGGCCACACGGGACACCTACACCTGGATCCACAAGTACATCTTCCCCGGCGGCCTGCTGCCGTCGGTGCGGGCGATCGAGCAGGTGGTCGACGAGCACACCTCGCTCGCGGTCACCGACGTCTCCCCCCTCGGGCAGCACTACGCGCACACCCTGCGTCTGTGGCGCGAGCAGTTCCTGGCCGGCTGGCCCACGGTCTCGGCGCTCGGCTTCGGCGAGACCTTCCGCCGCATGTGGGAGTTCTACCTCGCCTACTGCGAGGCAGGGTTCCGGGCCGGGTACCTCGAGGTCGCGCAGATCAGGCTGGAACGACCTGCCGCAGGTGGCTCCTGAACCAGTCCCGGGCGAGCACCGCCACCTGGGCCAGCGTGCCGGGCTCCTCGAACAGGTGGGTCGCACCCGGCACGACGGCCAGCCTGCTCTCGCAGCGCAGGTGCCGCCGCGCCTCGCGGTTGAGGTCCAGGACCATCTCGTCGTGACCGCCCACGATCAGCAGGGTCGCCGCGCGCACCCGGTGCAGCTGCGGGATCGCGAGGTCGGGCCTGCCACCGCGTGAGACCACGGCGGCGACCTCCTGGTCGGCGGCCGCCGCCGCCCAGAGCGCGGCTGCCGCACCCGTGCTCGCCCCGAAGTAGCCGATCCGGAGCCCCTGCGTGGCCGGGTGCTGTCGCACCCACGTGGTGGCGCCTGCGAGCCGGGCGGCCAGCAGCTCGATGTCGAAGACGAGTCGCCGGTCGTGCTCCTCACTCACCGTGAGCAGGTCGAAGAGCAAGGTGGCGATGCCGGCCTGCTGGAGGACGGACGCGACGTACCGGTTGCGCGGACTGTGACGGCTGCTCCCGCTCCCGTGCGCGAAGAGCACCACCCCCTGCGCGCCCGAGGGCACGGTGAGGCTGCCCTCGAGCTCGACACCGGCGACGGGGAACCGCACGTCCTCCGCGACGTCCTGCTCCATCGGAGAGCGCGGTGCCGGGATCTTGGCGGCGGCCGCCCTCTGCATCAGCGCGGTGACCTCGTCGTCGGTCGTCTGCGAGAAATCGGCGTAGAACTGGCCGACCGCGTAGAACGCGTGCGGCTGCCGAGGGCAGACCACCTCGTCGGCGTCGTCCCGGAACCGCTCCTCGACGTGGACCGGTCCGACGGGTACGGCGAGCACCACCCGCGTGGCACCCAGCTCGCGGGCGACCTGGCAAGCGGCTCTTGCCGTCGCTCCCGTGGCCACGCCGTCGTCGACGACCAGCGCGGTCTTGCCCTCCAGGGACAGCCGCGGCCGCCCGGAGCGGAAGCGGGCGGCACGCTCCTCGACGACGCGGCGCTCTCGCTGCTCGACAGCCGCCATCTCCTCCTCGCCGACGTGGGCCATCCGGACCACTTCGGGGTTGAGCACCAGCACGTCCTCCTCCCCCACTGCTCCCATCGCGAGCTCGGGCTGGAACGGCACGCCCAGCTTGCGGACGACGATCACGTCCAGGGGCGCGTCGAGGGCGGAGGCCACCTCGTAGGCCACGGGCACGCCGCCGCGGGGCAGCCCGAGCACGACGGTGTCTGCACCCCGAAGGTGCTCGAGGCTCCTGGCGAGCTGACGGCCGGCTTCGACTCGGTTCGTGAACATGACTCACTCACCTCCGTGAGGAAGGTGCCTGATCCTCACGCTAGGCGCCCGGCGCGCCCAGGGACAGGGGCAGAGGTCCCGCTCGCCGTACGGGCAGCCTGAGGATCGCGGAGCTGCCAGGAACGGTCAGCGGCGCAGCGTGACCGTGTTGACGGCCATGTCGTGCAGACCCCGCTGGTCACGGTTGAAGACCAGCGGCGGGATCACCAGCAGGATCAGGAACGTGCGGACGAAGGCGTGCAGGACGTTCACGGGCTTGTTGTCGAGGCGTACGACGACCACGCGCAGGAGCAGCTGGCCGAAGGAGCCTCCGAGCAGGGCGGTGAGGAACGTGGCCTCGAGCAGGAACACCAGGTGCGGCGTGAGGCTGACCCAGCCCTGCTCCCCCGCCGTCGCGCCGAACCACCCGTAGCCGAAGGCGAACGCGGCCACGAGGGTGCTCGCCAGCCAGTCGAGGACGAGGGCCGCGAAGCGCCGAGACCACCCGGCCACCGCCCCCGGACCCTCGTGAGGGAGGCCCAGCCGCTGTCCGGGGTAGGCCTGGTCGGCGGTCGAGGAAGGGGAAGGCGAGTCGCTCACGGCGTCCACGGTACCGGGGCGTCGGAGGACCGGGCGCCGCTCTGGACTGGTCCGCGATGTGATGAGCCCCCCACACTGTTACACGCGTGAAACAAACCGGATACGGTCACTTAACCCCCCGTCAATAGGTTGCGGGGGCAGTGGTGCAGCGTCGCATCGCTTGAGACTTCGCTAGAGAACTGGACCGCGGGCCACGCGGCCAAGGAGGACGAATGTTCGCAAACGCCGACGAGCTCCTGAAGTACATCAAGGACGAAGGCGTCGAGATGGTCGACGTACGTTTCTGCGACCTGCCAGGGATCATGCAGCACTTCACCGTCCCGGTGTCGTCGTTCGACCAGTCGGTGTTCGAGGACGGTCTGGGCTTCGACGGCTCCTCGGTGCGGGGGTTCCAGGCCATCCACGAGTCGGACATGCAGCTGTTCCCCGACCCGACCACGGCGTACCTCGACCCGTTCCGTGAGGCCAAGACCCTCGTGGTGAACTTCTTCATCCACGACCCGATCACCGGCGAGGCCTACAGCCGCGACCCCCGCAACATCGCCCGCAAGGCCCAGGCGTACCTCAAGAGCACCGGCATCGGCGACACCGCCTTCTTCGCGCCCGAGGCCGAGTTCTACGTCTTCGACTCCGTCCGCTTCGAGACCAAGGCGAACGCGGGCTACTACCACATCGACTCCGAGGCCGGCGCCTGGAACACCGGCTCCGAGGAGAACAACCGCGGCTACAAGGTGAAGTACAAGGGCGGCTACTTCCCGGTGGCTCCCTACGACCACTTCGGCGACCTGCGCGACGAGATCGTCAAGGAGATCGAGGCCAGCGGCCTGGTCGTCGAGCGCGCCCACCACGAGGTCGGCACGGCCGGTCAGGCGGAGATCAACTTCCGCTTCGACGAGCTGCTCACCACCGCCGACAACGTCATGAAGTTCAAGTACCTCGTGAAGAACGTCGCGTGGCGCAACGGCAAGACCGCGACCTTCATGCCGAAGCCGATCTTCGGCGACAACGGCTCGGGCATGCACTGCCACCAGTCGATCTGGGACAACGGCGAGCCGCTGTTCTACGACGAGTCCGGGTACGCCGGCCTCTCCGACATGGCCCGCCACTACATCGGCGGGCTCCTCAAGCACGCCCCGTCGCTGCTGGCCTTCACCAACCCGACGGTGAACTCCTACCACCGCCTGGTGCCGGGCTTCGAGGCCCCGGTGAACCTGGTCTACAGCCAGCGCAACCGCTCGGCCTGCATCCGCATCCCGATCACCGGTGCGAACCCGAAGGCCAAGCGCATCGAGTTCCGCTGCCCCGACCCGTCGGCCAACCCCTACCTCGCCTTCGCGGCGATGCTGCTGGCCGGCATCGACGGCATCAAGAACAAGATCGAGCCGCCGCAGCCGGTCGACAAGGACCTCTACGAGCTCCCGCCGGACGAGCACGACGACATCCAGACCGTGCCGGCGAGCCTCGACGCGGTCATGGACGCCCTCGAGGCCGATCACGACTTCCTCCTCGAGGGTGGCGTCTTCACCCCCGACCTGATCGAGACGTGGATCGACTTCAAGCGCTCGCAGGAGATCGCTCCGGTGAACCTGCGTCCGCACCCGCACGAGTTCGAGCTCTACTTCGACATCTGACAGGTGCCCGCGCGGCCGGAGCCGCGCATGACACGACGAAGGCGGGCCCCCACGGGCCCGCCTTCGCTCGTCTGCACGCGAATGATGCTGGTCCGGAGCGGTCGCCCGACCCGCCCGGCCAGCACGTCGACGGTGGTCATCGGGACTTAGCTGAGGACCCTCGTTCGAGGTCGCGAGGAACTCCCGGATGACGGCCGCGACGGACTCCCCCATGGTGGAGCCACGGGTCGTGTCCGCCGTGGGTGTTCTCACCCACGGCGGCCCTAGCTACGCAGCCACTGCCCGAGCTCGGCGTCCTCGAGCAGTGCACGGGCGTCCGCCTCGTCGTCGTCCGGCACCAGGATCCTCATCTGGATCGCGCTGATGGACCCCTCGAGGATGCTCATGTTGCGGTCGGTGACCTGGTAGTGGATGCCAGCACCGCCCAGGAGGCCCTCGATCACAGAGATGAGGCCGGGGTCGTTGGTCCGGACCAGCTCCGCCATGGTGGGCACCTCCCGGGGACGGGCGGACAAGGCGATCATCGTACCGACGCCCTACCGGCCGGGGGTCCGGTCAGGCGCTGGCCACCAGCTGCCGGGCGGGCCCAGCACTCCTCTTCTGGCGCCTGGCAAGGAGGACGGCGGCCACGATCAGCCAGAACGGGAGCCCGACGTAGTTCACGAGGCCCCCCGGCGGGATGCCGGCGTCGCCCAGGGCACCCAGCACGCCGAACACGATCGTGAGGATCGCGAACCATCGGGGAAGCAGAGCGCCGCGCAGACTGCCGAAGCCGATCGCGAGGAAGGCCGTCGCCAGACCGATGCCCATCCCCGCCCATCCGAAGTACGCCACGAAGCTCAGGGTGTGGAGGGCGGCGTCGTCCCCGGCGTCGGCGGCACCGTTGATCAGCCCCCAGCTCCACATGACCATCTGCGAGAGCCCGGCCACGACGACGACCCAACCGCCGTACGCGATGTTCGAGAACGTCGCGTCGCGGGCCTCGCGGGCCTCGCCGGAGCGAAGCAGGTTGCGGACAGCGGTGGCGAAGAACAGCAGGGCGATGCCCATCACGACCAGGCAGGCCACAGCGCCGTAGTTGAGGCCGAGGTTGTCGTGGACGACCTCGGTCGTCGCTGCTCCGGGGTAGTCCTTGGTGTACATGCGCTGGAGGAGGTCCTGACCGATCCAGCACACGCCGGCGACGGCGCCGCTCCATGGCAGGGACCTCTCGAAAGTGCTGAGCGACATGGCGCCCTCCTTCTCTGGTGCGGGACCGGCTGCCCCGGCTGCCACCGAACGTCCCCCACCCGGCGACCCGGCCGCACGACCCGGACGTCCCGGTCCGTCCGGGAACCGTTCCCGGGCGCCTTTCCCCGGTCGCCCCCAGGACTCACACTGGCCCTGTGAACCTCGTCCTTGCTCTGGGCCCGGCCGCCGTCGCCGTCCTCGTCGGCGTGCTGGTGCTTCGCGTGCAACCAAGGATCGGCTGGCTGCTGGTTGCCCACGGGGTCTCCTTCGGCACCTTGATGGCCTTCCCGGCGTCGAGCAGCAGCGGCCTTGGGGCCGTCGTGGACCAGCTCGGCTCTGGCGCCTGGGTGTTCCTCTTCCTGTGGCTTGCGCTGATCGCATACCTGTTGCCGGACGGGCGCACCGCCTCGCGGTTCTGGCGACGCTGGGTAGGCTTCGGCCTGCTCGGCGTGGTGGCCTTCATGGTCGGGGCGGCCGGCGACACGGAGAGCTTCCGGCAGGCCCACCACGGCGCCGCACCGCCGCTGACCTGGTTGCCCGAGCCGGTCTCGAAGCTCCTGGGCGTGACCGGTCTGCTCCTCACGGTCGCGCTCCTGTTCGGCAGTGTGCCCGCGGTCCGTGCCCGGCTGCGGAAGGCGTCGGGCGACGCCCGGCTGCAGCTGCTCTGGCTCGTGTGGGGCGCAACCAGCGTGCCGCTCGCACTCCTGGCGGCCTGGATCGGGTACTTCGGTTTCGACGGCAGCCCACTGCTCGTGGACCCCGCCCTCGTCCTCGCCGGTGTGGCACTGCCGCTGACGATCGGCATCGCCATCCTGAGATACCACCTCTTCGACATCCAGCTGGTGCTGAGCCGGACCCTCACCTACGGGCTGCTCGTCGTCTCTGTGGTGGCGCTCTACGCCCTCCTCCTCTTCGGCGCAGAACGACTCCTCGGCGAGCGCACGGTGGGCGGCCTCTTGGCTGTCGGCATCGTCGCGGTCGCCGTGCACCCGGCTTACGCGTTCCTGCGAGGAAGGATCGAGCGGTGGGTCTACGGCTACCGCGCCGATCCGGCAACGGCACTCCGCAAGCTCGGAGCCGACCTCGCGTCCGCCGCCCCGCTCCGGATCCTCGACACCATCACCGCCTCCGTTGCCGACACGCTCAAGGTCGACCGCGTCTGGCTGGAGACGAACGGCGCGCCCGCGCCGGACGTGCCGCCGGCGATCCGTGTCCCACTGGTCCACCGGGGCGAACGCATCGGCGACCTTGCCGTGGAGATGCCGCCCGGCCGCACCATGTCCGCTGCTGACACGAGGTTGCTCGACGATCTCGCCCGACACGCGGCAGTCACGGTCCGCGCAGCCCAGCTCGCCGGCGAGCTGCACGCCTCTCGTTCACGGATCGTCACCGCCCGCGAGGAGGAGCGCAAGCGGCTGCGCCGAGACCTGCATGACGGGCTCGGGCCTTCCCTGGCCGCCATCTTGCTCAAGCTCCAGGCCGCCCGGTCCCGCACGGACGATGCCGAGCGCAACGCTCTGTTGGCGGAGATCCGAGACGAGACGAAGGCCGCGATCAGGGAGGTACGCCGGGTGGTCGACGACCTGCGCCCGCCCGCCATCGACGAGGTCGGTCTCGTCGGCGCGATCCGCCAGCGTGCCGCCTCGCTGTCGACCAGCGCCCTGGTCTTCCGGGTGCACGGCCCGGACACCCTCCCTTCGCTGCCTGCCGCTGTCGAGGTCGCAGCGTTCCGGATCGCCTCGGAAGCCATGACCAATGTCGCCAGGCACTCCGGCGCCGGCCGCTGCAGCGTCGAGCTCGAGGTCGCCGGCACACTGGGCCTGACCGTGTCCGACAACGGCCGCGGCGGCACCGCGCCCGCCGGTGACGGCGTCGGCTGGACGTCGATGATCGATCGCGCCGCCGAGCTCGGCGGCTCCTGCACCATCGCCAGCCGCGCGGAGGGCGGCCTCGTCGTACGTGCTGTGCTGCCGTTGCAGGAGGACGTCGACCTGGAGGCCCTTCGATGACCCGGGTCCTGGTGGCCGACGACCACCCCGCGTTCCGCCGAGGGCTCGAGCTCATGCTGGTCGACGTCGATGACGTGGAGGTCGTGGGCAGGGCCGAGACCGGCGTGCGCGCGGTGGAGCTGGCCGAGTCGCTCGCGCCCGACGTCGTGCTGATGGACCTGCGCATGCCCGAACTCGACGGGATCGAGGCGACCCGCCGGATCAACCGGCGCCCGTCACCGCCCGCCGTCGTCGTGCTCACGATGTTCGAGGACGACGACTCCGTGTTCGCCGCGATGCGCGCCGGCGCCCACGGCTACCTCCTCAAAGGGGCCGACGAGGACGAGATCGTCCGCGCGATCCGCGCCGCTGCTGCAGGCGAGGCGATCTTCGGCCCTGAGATCGCTGCACGGGTGATCAGCCACTTCGCACACGGAGCGGGGTCGACGACGGCAGCCTTCCCGTCGCTCACCGAGCGTGAGCGTGAGGTGCTCGAGATGATCGCGGCAGGCAAGGGCAACGCGACCATCGCTCACGACCTCATGATCAGCCTGAAGACCGTGCGAAACCATGTCTCCAACGTCTTCACCAAGCTCCAGGTCTCCGACCGCCCCTCCGCGATCGTGAAGGCCCGCCAAGCCGGGTTGGGGACTGAGACTGGGGCGGATCACCCGGCGAGATGAGCGGTCTCGCCGAGCGAGACGACAGACCGGTTGTGGAAGTAGTCGTCCTCGCGCAGGTGGGTGATGCTGCCGGAAGCGACCGAGAAGCTCACGTAGTCCAGGGCGTCGAGCGGCATGCCGATCCAGTGGGCGATGACGAACGTCGCGGAGCCGCCGTGCGTCACGATCACCTTGTCCGCCGCCTGAGAGGCCATGACCTGGTCCATGGCGCCGTAGACACGGCGTACCCACTCCGCCTTCGTCTCCGCGCCGACGAGACCCTCGTCGTGCTCCATCCGCTCGCCGTGCGCGGGCGGAGGGACGAACCGCTCACGGAACCAGGCGTCAGGCTTTCCCTCCCCTTCGCCGTAGGACTTCTCCCGGAGCCGGCGGGCGGATGGCCGCCACCCGTCCGTCTGCATGCTCGGTCAGGGTGCCGTAGTCCGAACCAGCCTCCGACCCGGTCCTCCACGTGATGGGTCGCCTCGGGATGGGTGACGACGTAGACGTTGCGCACGGACGCATCCTCGCACTGAAGACCGGGCGGGGAGCTACTGCGGCATCGGGATCCGCAACGACGTCATGCCGCCGAGGTCGAGCCACGCCTCAGCCGGAGTGCGGACCACCCGGAGCAGGACGTCGGAGCATCCGGGGCACCGGGCGACCAGGCCTGGCTCGGGACCGAAGACCACGAGCTCGGCCACGGCGGAGGACCGGCCGCACCCCCGGCACCGCGCGACCGCAGCCGTGACCTCGACGGCGAACACCTCCGAGAGCGGGCCCGCCAGCGCGTTCCCGTCGTACGTCGCTCCCTGTGCGTTCGTGTCCATGAGCTCCCCTCTCGTTCAGGCTCCGCCGAACCGCTCGGTGCGGATCCGCGCCGGGTCGTGTCCCACGGCGATGAGCATTCCTGCCGCCGCCTCGACGAACCCGGTGGGCCCGCAGACGTAGCAGGTGGGTTCGAAGTCCGGCGGCCAGCCGTGGGCGACCAGGTCCTCGGGCATGACCCTGCCCGGTGGGCGAGGGTCACCCTCTGGGGCAGCCCGGGTGTGGACCCAGGCCACGTCCAGGCCACCGTCCTCCGCGGCTCGGCGCCTCAGCTCGGCCGCATAGATCCGGTCCTCCGGCGTACGCACCGAGTACACGAGCCGGAACGGCGCACGGCTGACCCCGGCCCGGGCCCGCACCATCGCCATCAGGGGTACGACGCCGGACCCGCCCGCGACCAGAACGACCGGAGCCGGGTCGTCGGGCCGCCACACGAACCAGCCTCCGAGCGGGCCGCGCACCTCGAAGGAGTCCCCCGCGCCCAGGTCGTCGGTGAGGAACGGCGAGACCTCGCCATCGGCGATGCGCTGCACCGTGATCTCGACGAGGTCCCCGTCCGCCGGTGCCGCGAGCGAGTAGCTGCGTGCGGCCTGGTAGCCGTCGTCCGCGGTCAGCCGCACGTCCACGTGCTGGCCCGCCAGGTGCCCCGGCCACCCGTCGACCTCGATCACCAGGGTGCGGGCGGTGGACGACTCGGTCCTGCGGTCCCGAAGGACTGCAGGACGCCAGACCCTGCGCGCGGTCAGTCGCCCTGGTACCGCTGCTCGCGCCATGGGTCGCCGTAGTCGTGGTAGCCGAGCTGCTCCCAGAAGCCCGGCTCGTCCTGGAGCAGCAGGTCGAGGCCGGTCACCCACTTGGCCGACTTCCAGAGGTAGAGGTGCGGCACGAGCAGCCGGGCCGGACCGCCGTGCTCGGGCGCGAGCTCGTCACCGTCGTACTCGTAGGCGATCCACGCCTTCCCGTCGAGCAGGTCCTCCAGCGGGAGATTGGTGGTGTAGCCGCCGTAGCTGTGCACGAGCGCGAAGTCCGCGGCAGACTCCACGTCGTCGAGCAGGGTGTCGAGGGAGACACCGCGCCAGTGGGTCTCCAGCTTGCTCCAGCGGGTCACGCAGTGGATGTCGGTCGTCACCGACTCAGACGGCAGAGCCATGAGCTCGTCCCAGGACCACCGGTGCGTCTGCCCGGTCTCGGTCCGGACGGTGAGGCTCCAGGCGTCGCGAGCGACATGCGGGGTGGGCCCCGCGGAGAGGACGGGAAAGTCCTCGGTGAGGTACTGGCCGGGAGGCAGCCTGCCGTCGCTGTCGTGTCCCCGCCCTCGAAAGCCTCGAGTGATGATGCTCATGCGCCGCTCCCTCGCTCGCGGCCGGCGAGTGTCGTCGCCGTCGTCTCACTGTACGCCGGGCCCACCTGGCACGGGGTCCTTCGAGGCGTCAGGAACGGGGCGCTCCGGCAGGGGCAAAAGTCCCGTTTCACCCAGGATTCGATGTTCGAGCGCACCCCGAGCTCCTGAGCCTGTTCAACAAGGGGAACCAGGCCAACGGCGAGCAACGGCGAGCCCTTGCCTCCGCCGTGGTCGCCTACGCGACCCAGCTGATCGACCCGGAAGCGCCTTCCTTCCGCCCGGTGATGCAGCGCATCGCCCACAAGCACGTCTCGCTGGGAATCCGTCCCGAGCAGTACACGATCGTCGGGCACCACCTGATGGGGGCCGTCGCAGAGGTTCTCGGCGATGCGGTCACCCCGGAGGTCGCCCACGCCTGGGACGAGGTGTACTGGTTGTTCGCCTCCCAGCTGATCGCTGAGGAGGCACGGCTGTACACCCTCGGTGGCGTGGATCCCGAGGCCCCCTGGCGCGGGTTCCAGGTGGTCCAGCGGATCGAGGACGCTCTCGACACGGTCACCTTCGTCCTGCAGCCCCAGGACGGCGGTGCGGTGCCGCCGCACCTTCCCGGGCAGTACGTCTCCGTGGCCGTGAACCTTCCGGACGGGTCGCGGCAGCCGCGTCAGTACACGGTCTCGGCAGGGTCGCGCGACAACTCACTGCAGATCACCGTCCGCCGTGTGAGAGGCAGGGACGGAGCCCCGGACGGAGTCGTCTCGACCTTCCTTCACGAGCACGTCTTCGAGGGAGACGTGCTCGAGGTCGGACCGCCTGCCGGCGACATGGTCCTCGACGAAGGCGAGCGTCCCTTGGTCCTGATCAGCGCAGGCGTGGGGATCACCCCGGTCGCAGCGATCCTGGACGACCTGTCCTTGCGCGGGGCGCGCCGGGCGGTCACGGTGGCACACGCCGACCGGTCGGCCGAGAGCCACCCGCTCTTCGCATCCGTCACCGCCTCGGTCGCCGCGCTGGGCGGCGTCGAGATGCACACCTGGTACGAGAACGTCGACCCCACAGCGCACGACCGCGGCGCCAGGCGTGGCCTCATGGACCTCTCGGACGTCAAGGTGCCCGAAGACGCCGATGTCTTCATGTGTGGTCCCCTGCCGTTCATGAGGGACGCCCGGTCGGAGCTGATCCGCCGGGGCCTGCCGAGCACCCGGATCCGGTACGAGGTGTTCGGCCCGGACATGTTCGCCGGCGAGTCGCTCGGGTAGCGAACACGCTCTCGGCGTCGTGCCGCAGCCAGGGCAGCAACGGCTTCATTCCGGGCCGCCTCCCTGTACGCAGGGGCAACGGCACGACGCGCCGAGGGGATCGACCCAAGCTCCCTCGGGCGCAATGTCAGCCGAGACCGAGCGTGCTCCACACGGGGCCTGCGAGGACCCCGACGAGGATGCTTCCGGCGGCGGCCACGACGGCCACTCGGCCGGACCACGGCTGCGGGACGTAGGCCGTGCGGACCACGCGCTCCGAGCCCTCGCCGGGCCGGAAGGCCGCGACCACCCAGCGCAGGTAGTAGAAGAGACTGACCAGCGTGTTGACGAACACCAGCACCGCGAGCCAGGCCAGTCCTCCGTCCCACGCCGCGGTCGCCGTGGTCAGCTTGCCGACGAAGACCGCCGTGGGTGGGGTGCCGACGAGCCCCAGCAGGGCCACGACGAGAGCCCCCGCGAGCCACGGCCGCGCCCGCGAGAGCCCGCGGTAGCCGGCCAGGTCCCGCCGGTCGGGAAGTGCACAGGTGACTGCGAACGCGGCGATGTTCGTGACCGTGTAGCCGGCCAGGTAGAACAGCAGCGACGGCAGGGCGAGGTCGCTGCGTCCCGCGACGGCCACCGGGACGAGGAGGAAGCCGACCTGGCCGACCGTGGACCACCCGAGCAGGCGCCGCGGGTCCTGCTGCCAGTACGCCGCGAGGTTGCCCAGCGTCATGCTCGCCACGGCGAACATCGCCACGAGCAGTGGCCAGCTCGCTGTCTCGGGCAGGACCTCCACCAACCGGTACGCCGCCACCAGCGCGCCGATCTTCGGCACCGTCGTCAGGAAAGCCGCGACCGCCCCGCCCGCCCCCTGCGCCGCGTCCGGAACCCAGAAGTGCGCGGGCACTCCCCCGGCCTTGAACATCAGGCCCGCGAGCACACCGACCACCGCTGCTGCCACGGCGGAGGCGGGTGCGTCGCCGAGACGGGTCGCGAGGTCGACGTACAGGGTGCTCCCGGCGACGCCGTACAGGATGGTCACGCCGAGGAGCAGCAGGATGCCGAACAGCGCGCCCATCAGGTAGGTCTTCATCGCCGCCTCGGCGCCCTTCTGGGTGCGGGCGGTGCCGATGAGGCCGTAGAGCGGGATGCTGGCGAGGAGGAAGCCGACGACGAGCACCAGCAGGTCCTCTGCCCCGGCGAGCACGAGCGTGCCGGTCGTGGCGAAGAGCAGCAGGGCATACGTCTCGCTCTCTCTCGGCGAGCCCGTGACCTCGTCGCCGGCCAGGGCGAGCACGAGCAGGACGCCTACGGCCGCGACGACCCGGGCGATCCCGGTCGCGGTGTCCACCGCGAAGGTGCCCTCGAAGGCCGCCTGGTCCGGGCCTCCGAGTCCGAGCACCGCCGCCGTCGCGCTGGAAACAACGGCTACCGCAGCCACGACCCGGATCTGCCACTGCCGCTGACGCGGCACGAACGAGCCGCCGATGAGCGCCACGAGCCCGCCGACGAAGAGCAGCATCTCGGGCAGCATCAACAGGGGCCGCATGCCCATCCCGGAGATCATCGGCTACCTCCCGACGAGGTCGACGACGACGGTGGAGGCGGGCTCGATGACGTCGAGCAGGGGACGCGGCATCACTCCGATCAGCAGGGAGAGCAGGAGCAGCGGCGCCACCGACCAGGCCTCCGAGGGATGCAGGTCGGCGAAGGACAGCGAGTGGCCTCGTGTCTCGCCCGCGAACATGCGCTGGAGGGCGCGCAGGAACAGCGCCGCCGACAGCAGGATGCCGACCACGGCGACCGCAGTGACCGGTGCGGCGGCGATGCTGCCGGTGAAGATCTGGAACTCCGCGATGAACCCGGACAGTGCCGGCAGGCCCAGCGAGGCGAAGGCGCCGACCGCGAACAGCGTCGCGAACCTCGGCGCGGGACCGGCGAGGCCGCCGTAGGAGTCCAGGTCGTAGCTCTCGGCCCGGTCGTGAAGGACGCCTGCGAGCAGGAACAACGCCCCGGTGATGAGCCCGTGGCTGACCATCTGGGTCACTGCTCCCGCCACCGCGATGGAGCGGGCCTGCGCCGTGTCGTCCGCGATCAGGCCGGCGACTCCGACCGCGAGCGCGATGTAGCCCATGTGGTTCACGGACGTGTAGGCGATCATCCGCTTCACGTTGCTCTGGGCGAGGGCGACCAGGGCGCCGTACACGACCGAGACCACCCCGACGGCCACGATCGCCCAGGCCCAGGACTGCCAGGCCTGCGGCAGCATCGGCATCCCGATCCGGACGAACCCGTAGGTGCCCATCTTCAGCAGCACCGCGGCGAGCACAGCCGACCCGACAGCCGGGGCGTCGGTGTGGGCCGGCGGCAGCCACGTATGGAAGGGCACGGTCGGGGTCTTCACGGCGAGGCCGAGCAGGATCGCCGCGAGCACCAACCCACCGGCGAGGGGGCGTCCGGCCAGCGGCGCCGCCTCCGCGAGCTCCAGCATGTCGAAGGTGTGCGGGTCGGCCGCGAGGTAGAGGCCGATGAACCCGACCAGCAGAGCCAACGACCCGAGGAAGGTGTAGAGGAAGAACTTCATCGCCGACCGGCCGGCGTTCCCGTGGCCCCAGCCGGCGATCACGAAGTACATGCCGACGATGGACAGGTCGAAGAAGACGAAGAAGAGGATCAGGTCGGCGGAGACGAACAGCCCCATGCTGACGCTCTGCAGGAACAGGAACAGCGCCGCCTGGATGCGCGGTCGGTCCTGCTCACGCAGGGCGTAGACCGCGCAGGCGAGGAAGACGACGGCCGTCATCGCGACCAGCGGCAGGGAGAGCCCGTCCACTCCCACGTGGTAGCTGCTGTTCACGCCGGGGATCCAGGCGACCTGCGCGTCGAAGGCGAGGCGGCCGTCGGCAGGCGTCATGTAGCGCGCCCACACCCCCACGACGAGGGCGAGGTCCAGCGTGGCGACGGCGACCCAGACCCACCTCGCGACGGCGTCGGCGAGCCGCGGCATGGCCGCCAGAGCCAGGCCGGCGACCAGGGGCAGGAACACGATCAGACTGAGCACGTTCACCTCACCGTGACGAGGACGAGGACAAGGGCCGCGAGCACCACGACGGCCTGGAGGTAGTACTGGTGCAGCAGGCCGGTCTGGGGGCGGCGCGCCAGCTCCCCCAGCCACCGGACCTGCCGGGCGAGACCTTCGACGAGCCCGTCGACGGCATGGTCGTCGAGCCGGGCGGCCCGGTCGGCGACGCGCACCGTGGCCGTGGCCGTGGCCTCGACACCGCCGTCGACCACCCGGTCGTCGAAGCGGGCGAGGGCGCGGGACAGCGCCAGGGTGGGGCGTACGACGGTGAGCTGCGCGGCGTGCTCGAGCCCCAGCCACCCGCGCGCCCAGCGCGCCTCCGGGCACGCCCCATCGCCAGGACCGCGAGGACCACGAGCGAGCGCCAGCACGGCCGACGAGCACGAGCTCGAGGGGCCGTCGCATCGGGCGACCCGCTCTCGCCCAGGGCGCGGGCGAGGGCGTCACCGACCGGGAGGCAGCGCCAGCACGCCCAGGACGGCGGCCCCGAGCGGCCAGCGGCACGAGCGGCGCCTGCGCCAGCGAGCCCGACCTCGCCGGTCGCGGCTCTCCTCCTCGCCGCGGTGCGACGTCGACCGCTGCCCGATCGGCCTCGGGGACCCTGCGCCAGATCACGACCAGGACCTTGGCTGCGTAGGCGGCGGACAGGACGGCCCCGGCGAGCCCCACGACGTACAGCGGCGGAGACTGCTCGAGCGCCGCCTTCAGCACGGCGTCCTTGGTCGCCCACAGCGCCAGCGGCGCGACACCCGCCAGCGAGAGCAGGCCGAGCGTGGCCGACCACCCCACGACCCGCCAACGCCGGGCGACGTCGCGCAGGCCGGTCAGGTCCTTGGTGCCGAGCGCTGAGAGCCATGCCCCGGCAGCGAGGAAGAGCAGCGCCTTGGTGGAGGCGTGCGCGACCAGGTGGGCCGTGCCACCGCTCACGGCACCGAGCCCGCCCCCATCACCACGAAGCCGAGCTGGGCGCAGGTGGAGGCGGCCAGCAGCTGCTTGAGGTCGCGCTGCGCGAGTGCGACGGCCCCGAGCAGCAGCGCGGTCGAGCGCGCCCACCCAGGCGGCTGCCGGTCCGGCCCAGCCGGTGGCGGCCAGCAGCGGCTCGGTGCGCAGCAGCAGGTAGCCGCCCATCGCCACCATCGCCGCCGAGTGCAGCAGGGCGCTGACCGGGCTTGGACCGTCCATGGCGCGCGAGAGCCAGAAGGAGAACGGGAGCTGGGCGGCCTTGCCGAGGGCGGCGACCAGGACGCCGGCGGCGACGACGTCGCGCCAGCCCGCGCTGCTCCCCGGCAGGTCGGCCAGGGCGAGTCCCGCCCCGCCGGCGAGTGCGGCTCCGGCCGCGACGTACAGGCCGAGGTCGGCGGCCCGGGTGGTCACGAAGGCAGTGAGGCCCGAGGACATCCGGTGCGGGTCGCGCCACCAGAAGCCGATGAGCGCGTACGACGTGGCGCCCATGACCTCCCAGGCGAGCAGCAGCGTGGGCAGTGTCTCGGCGACGGCGGTCAGCAACGCCGCTGCGGCGAACACCAGCATCAGCCCGTGGAACCGCCCCCGGGACTCGCGGATCTCCCCGCCCGCGAAGACCAGGACCAGCAGGGTGACAGCGGCGATCGTCGGCACCACCACGGCCGCGAGCGCGTCCACGCCGAGCGCCAGGTCGGTTCCGGCCATGAAGGGAACGCCCACACGCGGGTGCTCGAGAGCCACGACCGTCGCGAGCACGAGGGTCAGTGCCGCGGTCCCGAGGGAGACAGGCGTCGCGACTCGTTCGCTCCGTGCGCCGACCGTCAGCGGGGCGAGAGCGAGCACGGCTCCTACGACCGCGGGCAGGAGCACGAGGAGCCACAGCGAGGGCTGAGCAAGGTCGGTCATGCACTCACCCCGTGAGGTCCGTCGCCATGTCGGTCATGTCCGCCCGCCGCTCGCGGTGCAGCAGCGTCGCGACCGCGAAGCCCATCGCCATCTCGACGGTCATCGCGGCGATGACGACCAGCAGCAGCACCTGGCCGGTGGGGTCCGGGGCGAGGAACCACCAGAAGCCCGGCAGCGGCGAGGATGACCCCGTTGATCATCAGCTCCAGGCCCATCATCACCATCACCACGACCTGCTGGGAGATCGCGCCGTACAGGCCGACGCTGAAGATCGCAGCGGCGACGAGCAGGACGGTCTCGAGCGTCATCGGCCCACACCTCCCGGCTGCGGGTCGTCCGCGGGCCGGGTGCGGAGGTCGTCGCCGAACCGGTCGTAGCGGGTGCGGCGAGCGGCCAGGACGACGCCGGCGACGATGGTGGCGACCATGACCGGGCTGATGACCGCCATCGCGAGCATCTTGGGCCCCATCAGCTCCTCGCCGAGGGCCGCGGTCAGGTCCGGCGGTGGCGCGCCGCGGCGGGTCGGCCAGTCGACGAGGAGGATCCCGGCGGCCAGCAGCACGAACGTCCCGATCGCCGCAGCCAGGGAGAGCCGGTTGTCGTGCACCATGCTCATCGGCATGAGCGCCGGGTTCATCCCCATGAACATGACCATGTAGACGGCCATGACGGCCATCTCCATGACCATCATCAGGATGGTCACCACGCCCACGTAGTTCTGGTGGAGGAGGAGCACCTGCACTCCGACGGCCACGAAGGACAGCGCCAGCGCGTACGTCGCACGCGCCATCGAGTCGACGTAGAACACGGCCGCCCCGGCGAGCACCGCGACAACGGCGAGCACCCAGAATGCGATGTGGACTGCCATGGTCAGCTCCTCCAGACGACGAGGACGGCGACGACGAGGTCCTGGAGCAGGACGAGGGGAAGCAGCACGACCCAGCCGACCTCCATGAACAGGTCCGGCCGGAACGCCGGAAGCCGCCGCCGCAGCCAGACCAGGACGGCGAGCACCGCCGCGGCCTTGACCAGCACCCACAGCCAGTCCGGCAGCAGCGGTCCCGCGCCGCCGCCGAGGAACATCGGGACCGCGAAGGCTGCGCCGGCAGCGAGGAGCGCGTAGCGACCCAGCTCGAAGACAAGCCGGTCGACGCCGGACATCTCTGCCCGGGCGCCCCCGGCGATGTCGGCGCCAAGCGCGGGAGCGAACGGGCCCCAGACGGAGAACGCCACCACTCCGACGACGTAGCCGAGGAAGGCCACCGGCATCCAGACCGCGAACCAGAGCCCGTCCTGCGCTGCGGCGACCTCGCCGACGTTCAGGCTCCGGGCGGCCACCGCGGGGGCCACCAGGGCGAACATCAGCGGGAGCTCGTAGGCGAGACCGTGCGCCAGGAAGCGGTAGCCACCCACCAGCGCGTGGGCGGAGTTGCCGCCCCACCCGGTGAGCCACACCAGCGCCCAGACCATGACGTCCATCGCGTTGAACCACACGACACCGACGTCGAGGTCGAAGACCGTCCACCGGCCCAGCGGCACCACGGCCGCCATCAGCAGCGCCACGACCAGGAGCCCGCCACCACCGATGCGCCAGAGCAGGTTGTCGGCCGACACGGTGGTACGGCGGCGCTGCCGGAGCAGCCGGGCGGCCTCCCCGAACGGCCGGCTGAAGCCGCCGGAGCCCACGCCCTGCGGACGTCCCTGCTCACGCCGGCGCGGGCGGTGAGCACGCCGTCGAGCGCGCCGGCGAGCAGGACGAGTCCGCCCAGGACAGCCGCCCCGGCGAACGCCCACACGGCGGGAACGGCGGTGACGGTGTCAGACATGGGGCGTGCCTTCCGCGACCTGGATCGGGTCGAGGTCGAGGCTCGCCGACGACCAGGCGGGCCGTGGCGAGGTCGAGTCCGGTCACGAGCGCCGGTAGAGCGTCGAGGGAGGCCGACAGCCGGGCCGCACCGTCGTTCCCCCCGGCGTGCTCCTCGCGTGCCCGCGCGAGCATGGCGAGGAGCCGGTCGTGCACGTCACCCACAAGTCGGGGTGGCAGGTGGTGCCGGTCGAGATCCTCCGACGAGAGGGGGCGCAGACCGCGCAGGGACCAGCGCAGCAGCCGCGCTCGCCCGACCCGGTGGGCGAGCCGCGCGAGCGCCGTACCCCTGTCAGGGGCGCCGTCCAGGAGCAGGTCGCGGGTGCGGCGCGCGTGGTCCGCCGCGTCCTGCCAGCCCGCGAGGGTCAGCAGCTGCGCCACGGTCGTCACAGGTGCGAGCCGCGGCCGCGTCGCCGGTCTCCCGCTCCCCGGCCGGAGCCGCCCCGTCGAGCATCCAGGCCTCGGCCTCCACGATCAGGTCGCCCTGGAGAGTGCATCGGAGCACCAGGCCGGCGGGCCAGGCGGGCAGGACGGGGCCGAGGCGGACGTGCAGGAGATCCATCTCGAGACCGTCGCGGTCCTCCCCGCCTTCGGCGAGCGGGATGCCTGCCGGGGCCATGTCCATGTGGCCGTGGTCCATGCCCGTGTGCTCGTCGTCGTCCTCGCCGGCGGACTCGAGGTGGTCGTGACCTTCGTGGTGGTCGTGACCTTCGTGGTCGTCATGACCCTCGTGACTGTCGTGGTCGTCGTGACCCTCGTGGTCGCCCGCGCCGACCCGGGGCTCCTGGTCGCGGTGGCGGCTGTCGTCGCGCTGCCGGTCGAGGTCGCCGAGGTCGGCCTCCGCTCGGTCGAGCCGGTCCACGACGCTCGACGGGGACGCGACGTCGACCCGAGCCCGCGGTCCGGGCAGCTGCTCCCAGACGCGCTCGAGGACCCCGGACAGCTCAGGGCCAGGCTCTCCGCACACCGCCAGCACGTCCGCGTCGGCCGGGGACTCGGCGAGCCGCCATCCCCTGGACAGCACCTCGCGTTCCGCCGCGACGCGCGTGCGCCAGTACCCCGGCACCTCCACGACGAGGACGTGCGTGTGCCGTACGGCGTACCGGGCGATCGACTCTCTCAGACCCACCGCAGAGCCCCCTCCCGCCAGGCCCAGGCGACTGCGACGAGGAGCCCACCGAGGAACAGGAACATCTCCACGATCGCTGTCGCACCGAGGTCGGCGACGACGACCGCCCACGGGTACATGAAGAGCATCTCGACGTCGAAGGCGAGGAACAGGAGCGTGGCGAGGTACCAGCGCACGTGGTAGCGCGACAAGGCGTGCTCCTCGGGCGTCCAGCCGGACTGGAACGGCAGGGCGGTCAGCGGTTCGGGCGTGACGGCAACAAGGCGGTGCAGCACGTAGAGCGCCGCCACGACCAGGACAGCGACCACGCCCATCACCAAGGCACCTGCGTACATCTCGCCCCCTCGTCTCGGCTCCGGTGAACCGCGCGGTCACGGTCCCCAGGCGCATACCCGGGCATCCGTGAGGGTATGCGCCCATCATGACGACGAACCATCACCACGCGGGTAGACCGCTGGATCCGGAGCGGGTGGCCGCCGCGCGGGACCGGCTACCCGAGCTCGCAGAGGCAGAACGCCTCACGAGCGTGCTGACCCTGCTGTCGGATCCCACCCGGCTCCGGCTCGTGTACGCGCTCGACGTCGTCGAAGAGCTGTGCGTCGGCGACCTCGCGCTGGCACTCGACACAAGTGAGGACGCAGTCGGCTACGGCCTGCGGCTGCTGCGGACCGCCGGCCTCGTCCGGCGGCGCAAGGAAGGACGGGTCGTCTTCTACCGGCTCGCCGAAGGGTTCCCCGAGCCCCTGCGCCAGCACTGCCTCGCCCGCCTGGTCACGCTCACCCAGGACATCTCCACGGGCGACTGACCCGCCCCGGACGACCGCTCGCGAGGGCGCTGCGGGGTGCCCGGGCGGCGGGCTCTGCCGAGAGCCCTTGGTCCCTGAATACACCATGGGGTATCGGGTAGCGTCGAGACCAGAGGTGATGACGATGATGGGTTCAGGCAGCTTCGGCTTCGGGTTCGGCTGGATCTGGATGCTGGTCCTGCTGATCGGCCTCGGCGCCCTCGTCTGGGGGCTGGTCCGGGCTGCAGCCTCGTCCGGGAACGGTGGCGGCAACGGCAGCGGGACAGCCTGGGGCAAGGACCGCTCCCGTGAGATCCTGCGCGAGCGCTACGCCCAGGGCGAGATCAGCGAGGAGGAGCTTCGCGAGCGCATGAGGACGCTGGATGGCCCGTGAGGTCAGCCGGCGCCGCGCGCTCCAGATCGCGGCGCTCGGGGCCGTGGGAACGGCTGTCGGCGGCCTCGGGACGTGGCGGACGGTGCTCGGGCCGACCAGCAGCAGCCTGACCGGCGAACCGGGGAGCGACCTGGCAGAGCCCCCGGTGCGCGAGAGCAGCAACGGCGTGCTCGAGGTCGAGCTGCGCGCCGGCAGCGGCGTGACGCTCGCGGGGCGGCGTACGCATGCGCTCGGCTACAACGGCAGCAGCCCGGGCCCAACCCTGCGCCTACGTCCCGGTGACATGCTGCGCGTCGATCTGGTCAACGACCTCGACGCGCCGACCAACCTGCACACCCACGGCCTGCACGTCTCCCCCGGGGGCCAGAGCGACAACGTCTTTCGCAGGGTGGAGCCCGGGGAGCGGGCCCGCTATGAGTACGACCTTCCCGCGGACCACCCCGCCGGAACGTTCTGGTACCACCCCCACCACCATGGCCACGTCGCCGACCAGGTCTTCGGCGGCCTGCTCGGGGCGCTGGTCGTCGCCGGGCAGAGTGACCCCGAGGTCGATCGTGACCGCGTTCTTGTGGTCAGCGACACCACATTGACCGCCGGCGGCCACGTCGCCGGTGTCTCGATGCCGCAGGTCATGGCTGGTCGTGAGGGTGACCTGCTGATGGTCAACGGACAGTTGCAACCCCGCATCGCGATGACCTCGGGCACGCTCGAGCGCTGGCGCGTCGTCAACGCCTGCGCCTCCCGGTTCCTGCGCCTGCGGCTGGACGGACACTCGTGGGCGCTGCTCGGGTACGACGGACAGGCGCTCGGCGACCCGCGGGAGCAGGACGAGGTCGTGCTCGCCCCGGGCAACCGCGCCGACGTGCTGGTGCGCCCGTCCCGGACGGGGAGCTTCGGACTGCGCACCCTGTCCTACGACAGGGGTGCCGTCGGGATGATGTCGGCCGGACCGGGGGGCACCTCCCCCGAGACCGACCTCGCCACCGTGCAGGTGGAAGACTCCTCGTCCGCCGCCGGTTCCTTGCCCGCTCCCCTGCCCCGGGTGCCGCGCCGCGTCGGGGACCTGCGTTCTGTCCGGGTGGACCGGGAGCGATCGCTGGCCTTCACCATGAGCATGGGGATGGGCATGTCGTTCGGCTTCGACGGCAGGGAGTTCGACCCTGCCCGGACCGACCAGCGGCTCGACCTCGGCACGGTCGAGGAGTGGACGATCGGCAACGACACCCCGATGGACCACCCCTTCCACCTGCACGTGTGGCCGATGCAGGTCGTCGAGGCGGAGGACGTCTCTCCCGACGACCCTCCGGACTGGAGGGACGTCGTGGTCGTGCCGGCCAGGAGCCGGGTCAGGGTACGGATCCGCGTCGCCGACTACGGCGGTCGGACCGTCTACCACTGTCATGTCCTCGACCACGAGGACCGCGGAATGATGGGCACCGTCCTGGCCAGCGGCGCGCCGGACGCGGGCTAGACCTCCCTCAAGACCGGCTCACAGGGCGCCGATCTTCGTGGCATCTGGGAGCCAACACGAACGGTGAGGGAGCCATGACCAGCCACACGATCATCCGGATGCCCGAGACGGACCACGCCAGGAGCGCCTTCTGCCCCGCGTGCGAGGGCGAGAAGCGGACCATCAGCTACCGCAACGGCCAGGGCAGCTGGTACTGCCGGTGCCTCGACTGCGCGTGCAGGTTCTGGGCCGCCTGACGCGAGATATCCCCCGCGCGGGTCACGGGCGGACCGGCAGCTCCACCACGAACCGCGCGCCGCCCCCGGGTCGGCCCTCGACCCACACCTCGCCCTGGTGCCAGTGCACGTGCATGGCGACAATGGCGAGGCCGAGCCCCACCCCCGGCTCCAGTGTCGAGCCGTCCCGGGCGAAGCGGTCGAAGACCCGCTCCCGCTGCGCCGGGTCGACTCCGGGGCCCCGATCCTCCACCAGGATCCGCACGCACCCGTTCACCCGCTCCACGCGCACCGTGTCGCAGCCTCCCCCGTGAGCGTCGGCGTTCTCCACCAGGTTGGTCACCACCCGTTCCAGCCGGCGCTTGTCCCCCTGGACCACGAGCGTCTCGGCGCCGGAGGCCACCAGGCTCACGGGGTTGCGGGCCGCGGACTCGGTCGCACGACGTACCAGGTCGGCGACGACCACGGGCTCACGATGGTCCCCACGACCCGCATCGGCGCGGGAGATCTCCAGCAGGTCGACCACGAGCCGCCGGAAGCGCTGGAGCTCGTCGGTGAGCAGGTCGATCGGCTCCACCATCTCGCCGGGAAGCTCGGCACGGCGGTTCTGGATGAGCGCGATCGAGTTGATCATGGTGGTCAGCGGCGTCCGCAGCTCGTGGCTCACGTCCCCGGCGAAGCGGGTGTCGGCATGGACCCGGCGTTCGAGCGCCGCTGCCGTCCGGTTGAACGAGTGGGCCAGCGCCGCGAGGTCGGGGCCCCCGTCCGTCCTGATCCGCGCCGACAGGTCGCCGTGGGCGATGGACCCGGCAGCGGCGGTGACCTCGGTCAGCGGCCGAAGCATCCGGCGGCTTGCGACCCGTCCCCCGGTCAGCCCGATGATGCCTGCCCCCAAAACGCTGACGATCAGGACCGTCTTGAGCGCCTCGAGCGTGCGGTCGAGGTCCAGCAGGGGGTGGAGCTCGAGCAGGAGGCTCCTTGCGCCCTGAAGCGGGGCGGCCACGACCAGGAAGTGCTGCCCGCCGACGGTCTGGCGCACCGACCGGACCCGGGTCGGCTCGGCCGTCGCGGCGGGGTCGACGCGGGCCACCATGCCGGGCGGCAGGCCGATCGCCTTCGCCGCCGTGCTCGAGTAGGCCTGCCCGCGGTAGACGAGGACCGCAGCGGTGTCCTGCGATCCGCCCAGGGAGTCGACCATCTGGGTGGTGGGTCGCGAACCCGCCCGCAGCTTGAGCTCCAGGATCAGCGCGTCCCCCGACGTCTGCGCGACGGCCACCGTCTCCTGGTGCCGGTTGACGTAGGAGGAGACCAGGAACCACGAGGAACCGGCAAGCACGAGGGCCAGCGTGAGCGCCATCAGCCCGAAGCCGATCGCCGCCCTGTCCGCCAGACTCAGCCGTCCGCGCCGCATGTCCTCCCCCTCCTCTCCACCTCAGCCCACCAGCCGGTAGCCCAGCCCGCGGGCGGTCACCACGCGTTTGGGGTTGGCGGGGTCCCGCTCGACCTTGCCGCGCAGGCGCCGGACGTGGACGTCCACGATGCGTCCGTCGCCGAAGTAGCCGTAGCCCCACACCCGCTCGAGCAGGTACTCGCGGCTGCAGACCTTCCCCGCGGCCTGGGCAAGCTCGGCGATGAGCCGGAACTCGGTGCGGGTCAGGTCCACCGGCTCACCGTCACGCACCACGAACCCCTCGTCGAGGTGCACCTCGAGGTCCCCGCTCCGGACGCACCGAGGGCCGCCGTTGAGCGGCTCGGTACGGCGGAGCAGCGCGCGGATGCGCGCCGAGAGCTCCTTGGCGACCAGCGGCTTGGTGACGTAGTCGTCCGCGCCCGCCTCGAGGCCCGCGACCACGTCGTGGCTGTCCGTACGGGCGGTCACCATGATCACGGGCACGTTGCTCTCCCGCCTGATCCGGCGACACACGGCGAACCCGTCGGTGTCGGGGAGCATGAGGTCGAGGAGGACGACGTCGGGGGCGCTCCCCTCGAGGGCACGCAGGCCGTCGTCGCCCGTGGCGGCCTCGACCACGACGTACCCCTCGTCCTGGAGGGCAAGGTGCAGGACCCGCCGGACCCGCGGGTCGTCCTCGACGAGCAGCACAGTGCGCCCCACAGCCTCAGTATTACTCCCCGGGACGGGTCGGGGCCTCAGCGATTCCGAACCGTGACGTGCTGTCACCCGTCCGTCACACACGCCGGTCGTTCATGACGAAACCCCGACGGTCCCGTGACAAAGGGCGACTTCCGGTCGCCAACCCCCCAGCACGTTCCTAGCGTCCGAACCAGGTACGCCGGCCGGACCGGCTGAGCGTGCCTGCCGCTCTCACCGAAAGGCACGACAGGGGAACCACCATGAACCCTCACAACAAACGCAGAACCGGACTGACTGCGCTCGTCGCGGCCACACTCCTCGTGGCAGGGGCCTGCAGCAGCAACAACGGAGGTACCGGGGGTGGAGCCACCGCCGGCGCGGAGGGCGAGCCGGTCAAGGGCGGGACCCTCAACATGCTCGGGTCGGGTGACGTCGACTACCTCGACCAGAACATCTCCTACTACTCGATCGGCAACCAGGCCCTGCGTATGTTCGCGCGACAGCTGTTCGCCAACCCTGCCATCGAGGGGAAGACCACGACCGCCGCGCCCGACATCGCGACGGAGATTCCCACGGAAGGGAATGGTGGAATCAGCCAGGACGGTCTCACCTACACCATCAAGCTCCGCCAAGGGGTCAAGTGGGACACCTCCCCACCACGCGACGTCGTCGCCGCGGATGTCGTCCGCGGAGTCAAGCGCACCTGCAACCCGGCCCAGCCGTTCGGCGGACTTCCCGACTTCCAGACCCTCCTGGAGGGCTTCAACGACTACTGCCAGGGTTTCGCGAAGGTGCCGGCCAACGCCTCGGCGATCGCGAAGTACATCAACGACACCGACCTGCCTGGTGTGGTCGCCAAGGACGACTACACCGTGGTCTTCACCCTGACTCACCCGGCGACCTACTTCGTGGACATGTTGACCATGAACGCCTTCGACCCGGCTCCCGAGGAGATCCTCAAGTACGTCCCGGGCAGCACCAAGCTCGGTCAGAACCAGGTCGCCAACGGGCCCTACAAGATCGACTCCTATGACCCCACCAAGTCGATCGTGCTCAGCCGCAACCCGGCTTGGGACGCCTCGACGGACCCGATCCGCAAGGCCTACGTCGACAAGATCGTGATCAACGAGACGGTGAGCCAGGAGTCGACCCAGCAACAGCTGCAGACCGGAACGGCGAGCGCCGACATGGAGTTCAACAACTTCCCGCCCCCCTCGCAGCTCCCACAGCTCATCGCGAGCAACGACCCGAACCTCAACCTCGGGCCGACCGACTCGTCGAACCCGTACATCTGGTTCAACCAGCGCTCCCCCAACAACAACAAAGCGATGGCGGACGTCAAGGTGCGACAGGCGTTGGAGTACGCCATCAACCGGGACAACATCATCCAGGTGCTCGGTGGCCCCCAGGTCAACACGCCGCTCACCCACGTGCTCCCCAAGGGCATCCAGGGCTCGGAGGACTTCGACCTCTACCCCTACGACACGGACAAGGCCAAGCAGCTGCTCCAGGAGGCCGGCCACGGTAGCGGCCTGACCATCAAATTCCTGTACAACACCGACTCGGAGGGAGCACAGAAGACCTTCGCCACGGTGCAGCAGGACCTGTCGAAGGTGGGCATCAAGGTGACCGGTGTGCCCTCGCCCTCGGCGGACCTCTTCACGAAGTACCTGCAGAGCCCCTCGGTTGCCGACAACGGCTCCTGGGACGTGACGAGTTCCGGCTGGGGCCCGGACTGGTACGGCAACGCAGCGCTGTCCTACTTCGGGCCGTTGTTCAACGGCAAGGCCGCCTTCCCGCCAATCGGCAGCAACTTCGGCTTCTACGAGAGCTCGAAGACCGACGCCCTGATCGAGAAGGCCAGCACGGCGACAGACCTGCAGGAGTCCCTCGACGCCTGGGCGGCCGCTGACCGGCAAGTCATGGAGGACGCCGCGTTCTTCCCCATCACCGACCCGAAACAGGCGAACTACCACGCCGACCAGGTGAACAACGCCATCTACCTCTCGACGATCCAGAACTTCGACCCCACGAACGTCTGGCTCGACGAGAACATGCAGGGCGGCTGAGCAGATGGCCCTTCTCGAGGTGGAGGACCTCCGCGTGTCCTTCAACACCCCTGACGGGGTCGTCCGGGCGGTGCGCGGAATGTCCTTCCAGGTGGACCGAGGAGAGACCCTCGGCATCGTGGGTGAGTCCGGGTCCGGCAAGAGCGTCTCGACGCAGACGATCACCGGGCTCACCCGCGGGGCGACGGTCTCCGGTCGCGCCGTGTTCGACGGGATGGACCTGCTCACCGCGTCGGAGCGCGAGCTGCGGGACATCCGGGGGGTGCGGATCGGGATGATCTTCCAGGACCCGCTGACCAGCCTCCACCCGGCGTACCGGGTGGGCTGGCAGATCGTGGAGATGATCCGCTCCCACGACAAGTCGACGAGCAAGCAGAAGGCGCGTCAGCGCGCCGCGGAGCTGCTGACCCTGGTCGGCATCCCGCACGCCGCGGACCGGATCGACGACTACCCCCACCAGTTCTCCGGCGGCATGCGACAGCGCGTGATGATCGCGATGGCGATGGCGCTCAACCCGGACCTGCTCATCGCCGACGAGCCCACGACGGCGCTCGACGTCACCGTGCAGGCCCAGGTGCTCCTGGTGATGCGTCGGCTCCAGGAGGAGTTCGGCACGGCCATCATCTTGATCACCCACGATCTCGGGGTCATCGCCGAGACGGCCGACGACGTGATCGTGATGTATGCCGGAGCGGTGATGGAGCAGGCTCCACGCCGGGAGATCTTCTACCGCAACCACCATCCCTACACCGAAGGCCTGTTTGCCTCGCTCCCGTCCCACGGGAACGCCAAGGCCCGGCTGCAGCCGATCGCCGGTGCGCCGCCGAGCCTGATCAGCCTTCCGCCGGGCTGCCCGTTCGAGCCGCGGTGCGGCTACGCGTTCGACCGGTGCCGGGAGGAGACTCCGCCGCTGGCCCAGGTCTTCGCGGACGAGCGGCACCGGTCCTCCTGCTGGCTCTCCACCGACTTCGAGGCGCGACGGGCGCAGCGTGAGGGCCTGCTGGCTCCCGAGGCGGCGGGATGAGCACCGCGTCGCAGGACGGCCCCCTCCTCGAGGCGGTCGACCTGACGAAACACTTCCCGCTCGGGCGGCGTGGGCTGTTCTCGCGGGAGGTCCCGACGCTCAAGGCCGTCGACGGCGTGAGCCTGCAGGTCGAACCCGGGGAGACGCTGGGCCTGGTCGGCGAGACCGGTTGCGGGAAGTCGACGCTCGCTCGGTGCATGACGCGGCTGTACGACGTGAGCGGCGGCCAGGTTCTCTTCCAGGGACGCGACATCTCCACGTTGAGCCGGAGACAGATGCGCCCACTGCGCCGCGAGATGCAGATGATCTTCCAGGACCCCTACGGCTCGCTGAACCCTCGCCGCCGGGTCGGCTCGATCATCGGGGATGCCTTCGCCATCCACGGCATCGACGACGGTCCCGGCCGGAAGCGGCGGGTCCAGGAGCTGATGGAGGTCGTGGGGCTCAACCCCGAGCACTACAACCGCTTCCCCGCGGACTTCTCGGGCGGGCAGCGGCAGCGCATCGGCGTCGCCCGGGCGCTTTCGCTGCGTCCGAAGCTCATCGTCTGCGACGAGCCGGTGTCGGCGCTCGACGTCTCGATCCAGGCCCAGGTGCTGAACTTGCTGACCGACCTTCAGCAGGAGTTCAACCTCACCTATCTGTTCATCTCCCACGACCTGTCGGTGGTGCGCCACGTCAGTGACCGGATCGCGGTGATGTACCTCGGTCGGATCGTCGAGGTCGCGCCGGCGGACGAGATCTTCGACAGCACCCGTCACCCCTACACCCGCGCGCTGCTGTCGGCTCTCCCGCCGGCGGATCCGGACACGGCGGACAGCCGCGAGCGGATCGTCCTGGTCGGCGATCTGCCCAGTGCCGTGAACCCACCGTCGGGGTGCCGTTTCCACCCGCGCTGCCCCAAGGCTCAGCCCGACTGCGTCGAGGTGGACCCGCCGCTCGAGCCAGTGCTCGACGATGCCCCCGAGCACGGCACCGCGTGCCTGCATCCGGTCGAGGCCGGCGAGGACCTGAGCCGGGCGCGTCCGAGCATCACGGACACCGAGCTCGACAGCGCCGCAACCGAGAGACGAGGTGCCTAGATGAGCCAGACCGAGCTGAGGGACATCGAGGCCGAGGTCCCGACCAGACCCGGACGCCGCATCGAGGGTCGCAGCCCGTGGCGGCTCGCCTGGGAGCGCCTCAGGCGGGACCCGGCAGCCATGGTGTCCTTGGTCGTGCTCCTGCTGATCGTGCTGGTCGCGATCCTCGCGCCCGTCTTCGCCTCGATCACCGGGCATCCGCCGAACGAGCAGTTCCGCGACACCGGACTCTCACCGCAGGGCCTCCCCGTCGCACCGAACGGCACGTTCTGGTTCGGGACCGACGACCTCGGCCGCGACGTGCTGGTGCGTGTCGCCTACGGAGCGCGCGTGTCGCTGGGCGTCGGGGTGCTCGCCACCCTGCTGACGATCGCCATCGGGGTGATCGTCGGCCTCATCGCAGGCTTCATCGGCGGTTTCGTCGACACGGTCCTGGCTCGGTTCATCGACGTCGTGCTGAGCTTCCCCTTCCTGCTCGCCGCGGTCGCCCTGGTCTCGGTCATCGGACCCAGCCTGCTGGTGACCATCCTGGTGATCAGCTTCTTCAGCTGGGCGTCAATGGCGCGGATCGTCCGTGGGCAGGTGCTCTCGATCAAGGAGCGGGAGTACGTCGAGGCGGCCCGCTCTCTGGGGGCCGGCGACGGCCGGATCATGCTGGTCGACATCTTCCCGAACGTGCTCGCCCAGGTGATCGTCTACACCACGCTGCTGATCCCGGTCGTCATCATCATCCAGGCGGCCCTGTCCTTCCTGGGCCTGGGCCTTCAGCCACCGACGGCCGACTGGGGCGGCATGATCAACGAGTCGGTCGCCTACTACCAGACGTCGTGGTGGTTCCTGTTCTTCCCGGGCATGGCTCTGCTCATCACCACGCTGGCGTTCAACATCCTGGGCGACGGGGTGCGCGACGCCTTCGATCCGCGCATCGACCGACTCCTGCAGAAGTGAGGTGAGGTCATGCTGCGCTTCCTTCTGTACCGCTTGATGAACGGCGTGATCGTGGTGTGGCTGATCTCGGTCGGCGTCTTCGCCCTCTTCTTCGTCGTGCCGAGCAACGTGGCCCGCACCCTGGCCGGACGTCAGGCAACGCCGGAGACGGTCGCCCTCATCGAGCACAGGCTGGGCCTTGATGATCCCATCTGGCAGCAGTACCTGAGGTTCCTCAACAACGCCCTGCACGGGGACCTCGGCTACGACTACTACTACCAGGTGCCCGTCACCACCATCATCGCCCAGGCCCTGCCGATCACCCTCTCCCTCGCGGTGGGAGCAGCCATCATCTGGCTGGTCCTCGGGGTCTTCAACGGCGTGGTGTCGGCCACGCACCCGCGTAGCCTCGGCGACCGGAGCCTCACAGCCGTCGCGCTGTTCTTCTACTCGATGCCGTCATTCCTGCTCGGCCTGGTGCTGCTCTACTTCCTCTACTACCAGCTCACCCTCGCCGGCTTCGCGTGGTTCCCAGCCGGCGGCTACGCGCCGATCAGCAGCGGAGTGTGGCCCTGGGTGAACCACCTCATCCTGCCCTGGTTCACCCTTGCCCTGATCCAGGCCGCGATCTACACCCGGCTGACACGCGGCTCGATGCTCGACGTGCTCGGCGAGGACTACATCCGCACCGCACGCGCCAAGGGACTCAGCGAGCGCCGGGTGACCTACCGCCACGCGCTACGGAGCGCGCTCACCCCGGTCGCCACCCAGTTCGGCATCGACCTCGGTCAGCTCATCGGCGGCGTGATCATCGTCGAGACCGTGTTCAGCCTCCCTGGCCTGGGCAAGACCGTGATCGACGCGATCAACCGGCAGGACCTGCCGGTGATCATCGGCATCGTGCTGTTCGGCACTGCCGCGGTCGTCGTTGCCAACATCCTCGTCGACATGTTCTACGTCGTGCTCGACCCGCGGGTCCGCCTGCACTGAGCGCTGTCGGTCCTCCTCGGCACGTAGCCAGGACCCCGGGTGGTCAGTCCAGGGTCTGGGTGAGCTCGGTCCGGGCCGCCTTCAGCACGAGCCTGCCGGAGGCTCCGTTGACGATCGGCAGGTACGGCGGCACGTGTCCGCACTCGACGTCGGCCACGATCGGCACACCCAGCGGACCGAGCGCGTCGAGGACAGCGTCGCGCTGGGTGAGACCGGCGCTGTCGCGCGCGGAGGTGCGCCCGACGACGACGGCGTTCGCGGCAGCGAAGAACCCCGCGAGGCGCATGCCGTGGAGGTTCCGGCAGATCGTGACCGCGTCGTCCTCCGCCGCCTCGACGTAGACGATCAGACCCTCCGGGGCCTCGGCCCGCGCGAACGACGCGACGTCGCCGTACGGCGTACCGGCCACGTTGCACATCGTCTCGATGCACCCGCCGACCAGCCGCCCGGAGACGTCGAGGTCACCGTCGCCGTCGAGCCTGCTCCAGTGCCCTTCCCCGTCGAGGTTCCAGTCCCGGACCTCCGGGAACTCGCGGTAGTCCACCCACCCCGAAGCGCGGTGCCGTCCGGGTGAGACCTGGGTGAAGGACTCCCCGGGTGCGCGCGTCACCACGTCCAGCCAGGAGAGCAGCCCCTCGGGCGCGTGGTACGGCGTGTCCATGAGGTTGTTGCCGTGCACGGTCGCCACCCCGGCGAGCAGGGTCAGCGGCGTGATGATCGTGGACATGTCGGAGAAGCCGACGACCCACGTCGGGTCGGCCGCCCGGATGGCGTCCCAGTCCAGCAGCGGCAGGAGGTCGATCGCGGTCTCCCCGCCCCACGGCGGCACGATCGCCCGGATGCCGGGGTCGGTGAGCATCTCCATGAGCTCGGCTGCCCGGTCGGCAGCGGGCGCGCTCACGACGCCCGTGCCGTCCATGCAGCGGCCGACGACCACGTCGTACCCGTGCGCGCGGACGTCACCGACGGCCACCTCGAGCCGATCCCGCAGGTCGTCGGGGACGCCGCTGGACGGGGAGGTGACGCCGACGCGATCGCCGGGCTGGAGAGGTCTCGGGTAGCGCATGCGCCGCATGGTGCCACGCCACCAAGGACCAGGTGTACCGATTTGTCCGTGCTGGCCCCGAACTCCCTGGCCGGTTGCGTGCCACGGGGAATGAACCCGTCGACCAGGTGGTTGCTGCTTCACCACCGGTTCTCCGTCGGGAGGTGGGGACATGGACATCCCCGACAACGACGCGCTCGACGCCTACTCGAGCGTGGTCTCCGCGGTCGCGGAGAGCCTCACGCCCCGCGTCGCCGCGATCCGGGTACGACGCAGGTCGCGCGGGCGGACCGTCGAGTCGGCCGGCTCGGCCGTCGTGCTGACCGCCGAGGGGCACCTGATCACCAACGCCCACGTGGTCGACGCGGGCGACGAGGGCGAGGCGTCCTTCGACGACGGGACGACGGCCCGCCTCGAGGTCGTCGGCCGCGACCCCCTCTCCGATCTCGCGGTGGTGCGCGCCGACCGGGCGGTGCCGGCTCCCCCGGAGTTCGGCGACGCGGACAGGCTGAAGGTCGGCTCTCTCGTGGTGGCGGTCGGGAACCCGCTGGGGCTGGCCGGGAGCGTGACCGCGGGCGTGGTGAGCGCGCTCGGCCGCGGGATGCCCGCCCGCACCCGGACGGCGAGCCGCATCATCGAGGACGTCATCCAGACCGACGCGGCCCTGAACCCCGGGAGCTCCGGGGGCGCCCTGGGCGACTCGCGGGGGCGTGTCGTGGGCATCAACACCGCCGTCGCCGGGATAGGTCTCGGGCTCGCGGTGCCGATCAACGCGACCACCCGCAGGATCGTCTACTCCCTCATGCACGACGGACGTGTGCGCCGGGCCTACCTGGGGCTGGTCACCAAGCCTGCCCCGCTCCCGCCGACCTGGTCGGAGCGGACGGGATCCCGCACCGGCCTCCGGGTCGTCGAGGTCGTACCGGGCTCACCGGCCGAGGCCGCCAGCATGTCCGCCGGGGACCTGGTCCTCGCCGTCGACGTGACGCCACTGGGCGACGCACAGTCGCTCCAGCGGCTGCTGTTCGAGGAGGCGATCGGCTCCCGCATGGAGATCACGGTGCTCCGCAACGGCGCCCTGGTCGACGTGGTCGCCTACCCGGCGGAGCTCACCGAGTGACGGGTTCGGCAGCGAGCGTTGGTTGATGTGTGAATCGGACGCCGCGCCCTCGGGCACGGCCTCACCACCCGCGCCGGCAAGCCCCAGGGCGAGCCCGGCGCGGGGAGGTCGCCTCAGCGGCCCGTTCCCCACCAGCGCGAGGGAAGCACGGCCTCCCCCAGCGCGGGCGACGGCCAGAGACGGGCAACCGCCGACACGACCGAGGCCGACACCCGAGCCGGCGGCCACCAGCCACTCGCGCACCTACGACAGCCCTCCCGGCGCCCACCCCGATCATCGGGAGTAGCCACGCCTGGAGGGCAGTCGGAGCAGGTGGATCCCGGGCAATAGGTTCCCCGGCGACCCACCAACCAGGTGAGTCAGAACGGCAGTACGTTGACTTTCACACACGAAGACAACGCTTGCTGCCGAACCTAGTCCCAGAAGACGTGGTCCACCACCGCGCGGGCCCGCCGGGTGATGCGGAGGTAGTCGTTGACCAGCTCGTCGGACTCGCCGGGACCGTAGCCCATCAGGTGCGCCACGGCCGCCTTCTCGCGCGGGTCGCGAGGCAGCGAGTCGGACGCGCGGCCGCGCACCAGCAGGACCGTGTTGCGCAGCCGGCTGGCGGTCTTCCAGGCGTGCTCGAGCGCCTCCGCCTCCTCCGCGGCGAGCAGACCCGCTTCCACCGCGGCGGCCAGCGCCTCCAGCGTCCGGGAGGTGCGCAGGCCCACGACCTCTTCGGCGTGGCGCATCTGGAGCAGCTGCACGGTCCACTCCACGTCGGCGAGGCCACCGCGCCCGAGCTTCAGGTGCGTCGCGGGGTCGGCTCCGCGGGGCAGCCGCTCGGAGTCCACGCGCGCCTTGATCCTGCGGATCTCCCGGATCTCGTCGTCGTCGAGCCCCAGCGCGGGGAAGCGCAGCGGGTCGACGAGCTCGGTGAACCTCGCACACAGGTCGCGGTCGCCCACCATCGCCTCGGCCCGGAGCAGCGCCTGGGCCTCCCACACCGCCGACCACTTGGCGTAGTAGGCCGCGTAGGACTCCAGAGAACGCACGAGCGGTCCCTGCTTGCCCTCGGGGCGCAGCCCGGCGTCGACGTCGAGCGCGGGGTCGCTGCCGGGAAGGGCCAGCAGCCGGCGCATCTCGTTGACCACGTCGCGGGCGGCGTTGGTCGCCTCCTGCTGGGTGGCCCCCTCGACGGGATCGTGCACGAACATGACGTCGGCGTCGCTGCCGTAGCTGAGCTCGTGGCCGCCGAAGCGGCCCATCGCCACGATCGCCACCCGGGTCGGCAGCGCCCGGCGGCGCTCGGCCTCGATCGCCGCGACCGCGACCGCCAGCGCGGCCTCGAGGGTCGCCGACATCAGGTCGGTGAGCGCGTCTCCCACCTCGACCACGTCGAGGTCTCCCACCAGGTCGGCGACAGCGATCCGGAACAGCTCGCGACGTCGTACCGCTCGCACGACGGTGATGGCGGCAACCGGGTCGGCGTGGCGCAGGCCCCCGGTGACCATCTCCTTCTCCAGCGCCTCCCGGCTCAGCGGCACGAGGCCGCCCTCCTTGCCCAGCAGGGCCACGCCCTCGGGCTCGCGCTGGAGGAGGTCGGTGGCGTACCTGCTCGACGCGAGCACCAGGGCCAGCCGCTCGGCCACCTGGCCCTCGTCGCGCAGCAGCCGGAGGTACCAGGGCGTCGTGCCGAGGGCCTCGGAGATCTTCCTGAACCCGAACAGGCCGGCGTCGGGGTCCGGGGCGTCGGCGAACCACTCCAGCATCACCGGCAGGAGCGTGCGCTGGATCGAGGCGGCGCGGGAGACCCCGCCGGTCAGCGCCTCGAGGTGGCGCAGCGCGTTCTCGGGGTCGAGGTAGCCCAGCGCGGCCAGGCGCTGCTTCGCCGCGCTCGGCGTGAGGCGGGCGCCCTCGCCGGGGAGCTTCGCGACGGCCGCGAGCAGCGGCCGGTAGAAGAGCTTCTCGTGGAGGCGCCGGACGTCCTTGCCGTGCCGCTTCCACTGCCGCTCGAGCTCGGCCACCGGCTCCTTCCGCATGCCCATCGACCGGGCGAGGGCACGCAGCACCTCCTGGTCCTCCGGTACGACGTGGGTACGGCGGAGCTGGGAGAGCTGCATCCGGTGCTCGAGGGTCCGCAGGAACCGGTACGCCGTGTCCAGCGCCGCGCCGTCCTCTCGTCCGACGTACCCGCCGCGGGTCAGCTCGGCCAGGGCGCTCAACGTCGTGGGCGCCCGCACGGCGGGGTCGGCCCTGCCGTGGACGAGCTGGAGCATCTGCACCGCGAACTCGACGTCGCGCAGACCGCCGGCCCCCAGCTTGAGCTGGCGCTCGGCGTGGTGGGCGGGGATGTGCTCGAGGACGCGCTTGCGCATCGCCTGCACATCGGTGACGAAGCCGTCGCGCTCGACGGCCGACCACACCATCGGGGTGATCCGCTCGACGTACTCCCGCCCGAGGTCGGCGTCGCCGGCGACGAAACGCGCCTTCAGCAACGCCTGGAACTCCCAGGTCTTGGCCCAGCGCTCGTAGTAGCCCTCGTGGCTGGCGACGGTGCGCACCAGCGGACCGGCCTTGCCCTCCGGGCGGAGCGCCGCGTCCACGGGCCAGATGGTGCCCTCGGGGGTGTGGTCGGAGCAGATCCGCATCAGGTTGGCGGCGAGCTGGGTGGCGGCCCGCAGGGCCGGGGTCTCGGCGGTGTCGCCCACCGGCTCGGCGACGAAGATGACGTCGACGTCGCTGACGTAGTTCAGCTCGTGCCCACCGCACTTGCCCATCGCAATGACCGCCAGGCGGCAGGTGGCGGCACTCTCCCCGACCCGGGCCCGGGCGATGGCCAGCGCGGCCTCCAGCGTCCCGGCGGCGAGGTCGGACAGCTCGGCGGCGACGTCGTCCATGCCCACCCCGTGCGCGAGGTCGCGAGCCGCCAGGCGCAGCAGGTTGCGGCGGTACTCGACGCGCAGCGCGTCCACGGCGACGGTGTCGTCGAGGGTGGAGGTGGGGTGCGCGTCGACGGGGTCGGCGCCCACGGCCTCGAGCAGGTTGGCGCGCAGCACGAAAGCGGGGGTGCGTGTCGAGCCCAGGACCGGGTCGGTGAGCTCGTGCCACTGCTCGGGGTGGCGGCGGAGGTGGTCGCAGAGGGCGGTGCTCGCACCGAGCACCATGAGCAGCCTCATGGCGAAGCCCTCGTCCTCGCACAGGCCCGCGAGCAGCTCGTCGCTGTCGTCGGCAGCCTCTGCGATGTCGGCGAGCGCCACCGTGGCCTGGTCGGGGTCGGCGGCGAAGGCCAGGAGGTGGACCAGCTCGTCGGCCGCTGGTCCGAGCCGGCCCAGAGTCTCTGCGGTCGTCTCCGCGTCGCGGAAGCCGAGCCGCGCCAGGTTGCCGGTCGTGGTGACGCGGCGCCCGTTCACCACGCCGGGACCCGCTCGCTGCTGAGCGCGGCGAACCGGGTGGCGAGCGGCTGCCACGCCGCCCTGAGCTCGTCGCGGGTCCGCGCCACGTCGGCGAGGTAGGCGTCGACGTCCACGCCACGATCGGCGGCGGAGTCGCGGTCGTTCTCGGCCCAGCCGGCGACGATCTCCTCCCCCGCCTCAGGGTGGGACTGCACGCCCCACACCGTGGGGGCGAACCGCGCCGCCTGGATCTCGCCGTGACGGGTGCGGGCCAGTACCTCGGTTCCCGCCGGGGGCACCGAGACGATGTCGTTGTTCCACTGCACCGCGACCCGCGCGGAGGTCACCGCCCCGAGGAGGGGGTCGCCGGCGGCATCGGGCGACCAGCCGACGTCGAGGACCCCGATCTGCTGGCCACGGGGGTTCACCTCGACTTCGCCGCCGAGCGCGGCGGCGGCCACCTGGTGCCCGAGACAGATGCCGAGCACGGGGACGTGCTCCTCAGCCGCGAGCCGCACCAGGTGCTTGACCTGGGTGAGCCACGGATGGCGCGCGTCCGAGCAGGCGTCCATCGACCCGCCCAGCACGACCATGCCGCCGTGGCGGCCGAGGTCCTCGGGCAGCTCGTCACCGGCGTAGGGACGACGTACGTCCAGGGTGGAACCGGCCTCCATCAGCCACTCACCCATCCAGCCGGGCGGGCACATGGCTTCGTGCTCGACGAGCAGCAGCGGCGGAGTGGTGCGCATGAGCCGAATGTATCGGCTCGCTCCCGGCGCCCCGTCCGCGCCCGAGCCGCCAGCCGGCGACTCGGGCGCGGGACGACCTCGACAGGGAGGCTCAGAGCGAGGGGTAGTCGGTGTAGCCCTCCGCCCCACCGCCGTAGAAGGTCGCCTGGTCGGGCTGGTTGAGCGGCGCGCCACCACGCCACCGCCCGGCGAGGTCGGGGTTGGCCAGGAACGGCCGGCCGACCGCGACCAGGTCGGCGAGGTCCTGGTCGAGGATGCGCTCGACGTCCTCGAGCGTCGTCACCTCGCCGAAGCCGGAGTTGACCACCACCGGACCGCCGAAGTGTTCGCGCAGGTCAGCGACCAGCTTGCTCTCCGGGTCGGCGAGGATGCTGAGGTAGGCCAGCCCCAGGTCGGCGACTCCGTCCACGAGGGCCTCGTAGGTCTCACGCACGTCGACCTCGTCGTCCTCGACGATGCTGTTGAAGGGGTGGCCGGGCGAGATGCGGATCCCGACACGGTCAGCGCCGATCTCCGCCGCGATCGCGCGGGTGACCTCGACGGTGAAACGGGCCCGGGCCTGGGGCGAGCCGCCGTACTCGTCGGTGCGCCGGTTGGTGTTCGGGGCCAGGAACTGGTGCAGCAGGTAGCCGTTGGCGGAGTGCACCTCGATGCCGTCGAGACCGGCGTCGACGGCGTTGCGGGCCGCCTGCACGAACTCCTGCACCAGCGCTGGGAGCTCCTCGGTCTCGAGTGCGCGCGGCTCGGTGTGCGGCTGCATGCCGGTCGGGGTGAAGATCTCGCCGGGCGCGGTGACCGCGCTCGGGGCGACGGTCTCGAGGCCGTCCTTGTTGTCGGAGTGCGCGATCCGGCCGGCGTGCATGAGCTGCATCACGATCCACCCGCCACGGGCGTGCACCTCGTCGGCGACCCGGCGCCAGCCGGCGATCTGGTCACGGGTGTGGATGCCGGGGGTGTTCGGGTAGCCCTGGCCCACAGCGCTGGGCTGGGTGCCCTCGGTGACGATCAGCCCGGCATCGGCGCGCTGGCCGTAGTAGGTGGCGTTCAGCTCGGTGGGCGCCATCCCCTCGCCCGCACGGTTGCGGGTGAGCGGGGCCATCACAAAGCGCTGGGGCAGCTCCCAGGGGCCGACGCGGACGGTCTCGAAGGCACGGGACACGGTGAAACCTTTCGGGTACGGAAGCATTTGAAGGTTCAACCACCATGATTGCCGGGACATTCCCGGCCAAAACACCCCGTGGCGTGAGTCCCGCCACCCGAGCTAGATCACCGGCAGCATCAGGTCGCGCTCGAACGCCGAGACCTGACCCCGGTAGGCCTCCCACTCCGCCCGCTTGTTGCGCAGGTAGAAGTCGTAGACGTGCTCGCCCAGCGTCTCTGCGAGCAGCTCGCTGCTCTCCATGACGTTGATCGCCTCGTAGAGCGTCTTGGGCAGGGGGTCGATGCCGAGCGACTTGCGCTCCCGGTCATTGAGCGACCACACGTCGTCCTCGGCCTCCGGGGGCAGCTCGTAGCCCTTCTCGATGCCCTGCAGGCCGGCGGCCAGGATCACCGCGAACGCGAGGTAGGGGTTGGCGGCCGCATCGATCGTGCGCAGCTCGACGCGGGTGGACTGGCCCTTGTGCGGCTTGTACATCGGCACGCGGATCATCGCCGAGCGGTTGTTGTGCCCCCAGCAGATGTACGACGGGGCCTCGCCCCCGCCGATCAGCCGCTTGTAGGAGTTCACCCACTGGTTGGTGATCGCGGTGATCTCGGCGGCGTGCTGCAGGACCCCGGCGATGAACTGGCGACCCGTCGTGGAGAGCTGGTACTCCGACCCGGCGGAGAAGAAGGCGTTGCGGTCGCCCTCGAAGAGCGAGACGTGGGTGTGCATCCCGGAGCCGGGGTGGGTGGTGAACGGCTTGGGCATGAACGTCGCCCAGATCCCCTGGGACAGCGCGACCTCGCGGACGACCGTCCGGAAGGTCATGATGTTGTCGGCGGTGGAGAGCGCGTCGGCGTACCGCAGGTCGATCTCCTGCTGGCCCGGACCGCCCTCGTGGTGGCTGAACTCCACCGAGATGCCCATCGCCTCGAGCATCGTGATCGCCTCGCGGCGGAAGTCCGCCCCCGAGCTCTGAGCCGTGTGGTCGAAGTACCCGCTGCGGTCCACCGGGACCGGCTCGACACCCGGCTGGGGGGTGTCCTTGAACAGGTAGAACTCGATCTCGGGGTGGGTGTAGAAGGTGAAGCCCGCCTCGGCGGCCTTCGACAGGGTGCGCTTGAGGACGTAGCGCGGGTCGGCGTACGACGGGGAGCCGTCGGGCATGACGATGTCGCAGAACATCCGAGCCGTCGAGGGTCCCTCACCCCGCCAAGGCAGGATCTGGAACGTCGAGGGGTCGGGCTTGGCGAGCATGTCGGCCTCGTAGACGCGCGCGAACCCCTCGATCGCGGAGCCGTCGAAGCCGATGCCCTCGGCGAAGGCGCCCTCGAGCTCGGCGGGCGCGATCGCCACCGACTTCAGCGAGCCGAGGACGTCGGTGAACCACAGCCGCACGAAGCGGACGTCGCGCTCCTCGAGTGCGCGGAGCACGAACTCTTCCTGCTTGCCCATCGACACCTCTCCACTCTTCTCGTCGGCCGTCGCTGCCCGGCTGGCGCGTGCCAGTCTGACTCTCGCATGTTTCGCTCCTGTAACGAATCGCGGCCCGCCCCACACCCACTCCACACGGGTACGAGGTGTGGCCGCGACGTACGTCGGGGCATGGCCGACGATCTGCTCGACACCCTCGGAAGACCTCGAGCACCGAGGTTGGAACGCGTTGTGCGACGGGACCGCGGCGGAGTTCTACGGCGACGTGATGACCGGCGACGCGCAGATGGTGCTGGCGAACGGAGCCACGATGGCCGGGACCAGGTCGTCGCAGCCCTGCGCGAGGCGCCGACCTGGGACGGCTACGAGCTGCGCGACCTGCGCCTGGTCACCACCGGCAGGGAGAGCGCCGCGATGGTCTACACGGGCACGGCCCGACGCGACGGTCAGCCAGATTTCACCGCGGTGATGTCGAGCGTCTACGTCGTCGTCGACGGACGCTGGCGGCTGGCGCTCTACACGCAGACACCCGTGCCCGCCTGACGCGAGGAGCCCTCGGCCCCCGCCGGCCTCAGGCGTCGGGGACGTTGCGCTCCAGCTCGGACAGCCAGGCCGCCGCGTTGCCGTCGGAGGGCGCTCGCCAGTCGCCGCGCGGGGACAGCGCACCACCCATGGAGACCTTGGGCCCGTTGGGGATCGCGGAGCGCTTGAACTGCGCGAAGGCGAAGAAGCGCTTGATGAAGACCGTCAGCCAGTGACGGATCACCGGCAGGTCGTAGGCGACCCGTCGGTCCTCGGGGAAGCCGGGCGGCCACTCGCCTGCCGAGGCGTCACGCCAGGCGTGCTCGGCGAGGAAGGCGATCTTGCTCGGCCGGAACCCGTAGCGCAGGACGTGGAAGAGGGTGAAGTCCTGGAGCGAGTAGGGGCCGATCGCGTCCTCGGTCGACTGCGGCCGCTCCCCCTCGCCGGCCGGGACCAGCTCGGGGGTGATCTCCTGCTCGACGATGACCTGGAGGACGTCGTTGACCTCGTCGTCGAAGAGCCCCTCCGAGGCCACCCAGCGGATCAGGTGCTGGATCAGGGTCTTCGGCACGCCGGAGTTGACCGTGTAGTGCGACATCTGGTCGCCCACGCCGTACGTCGCCCACCCGAGCGCGAGCTCGGACAGGTCGCCGGTGCCGAGCACGATCCCGCGCCGGTGGTTGGCGATCCGGAACAGGTAGTCGGTGCGCAGCCCGGCCTGGACGTTCTCGAACGTCACGTCGTAGACCGGCTCCCCCTCGCTGAAGGGGTGGTCGAGGTCGGCGAGCATCTGCTTCGCCGCGGGCCGGATGTCGAGCTCCTCGAACGAGACGCCCAGCGCCTTGGACAGGCGCGCGGCGTTGCCCTTGGTCGTCTCGCTCGTGGCGAAGCCCGGCATCGTGAAGGCCAGGATGTCGCTGCGTGGGCGTCCGAGCCGGTCCATGGCACGGGCGGCGACGATGAGCGCGTGGGTGGAGTCCAGCCCCCCGGAGACGCCGATGACGACCTGCGGCTGACCGATGGCGCGCAGCCGCTGCTCCAGCCCGGAGACCTGGATGTTGTAGGCCTCGTAGCAGTCGAGCGCCAGACGCTGGGGGTCGTCGGGGACGAACGGGAACCGGTCCACCTTGCGCAGCAGCCCGATGTCTCCGGTCGGTGGGTCGAGGGTGAGCTCGACAGTGCGGAACTCCCCGACCCGGCCGGCGTGCGTGCGGCGGTTGTCGTCGAAGGTGCCCTGGCGGAGCCTGTCCTGCCGGAGCCGGTCGAGGTCGACGTCCGCGACGGAGCGGCGTGGCCCGTCGGGGAAGCGCTCGGACTCCGCCAGCAGCTCGCCGGACTCGTAGACCATCGTCTGCCCGTCCCAGGACAGGTCGGTGGTGGACTCGCCCTCGCCCGCCGCGGAGTACACGTAGGCCGCCAGGCACCGCGCGCTCGCCGAGCCGGCCATGTGCTTGCGGTCCTGGGCGCGACCGACCGTGATCGGGCTCCCCGAGAGGTTCGCCAGCACCGTCGCACCCGCGAGGGCGGCCTCGGCGCTGGGCGGCACCGGCACCCACAGGTCCTCGCACACCTCGACGTGCAGGACGAGCCCGGGAACGTCGAGAGCGCGGAAGAGCAGGTCCGGTCCGAACGGCACCTGGCTTCCGCCGACGGCGATGGTGGACCCGCGGCGGTCGTCGCCGGGTCCGAAGTGACGGCGCTCGTAGAACTCCCGGTACGTCGGCAGGTAGGACTTCGGCGAGACCCCGAGGACCTCGCCGCGGTGCACGACGACGCCACAGTTGTAGAGGCGGTTGCCCTGGGCCAGCGGAGCGCCCACCACGATCACCGGCAGCAGGTCGCGCGAGGCCTCCACGATGCGCTCGAGGGCCTGCTCGACCTGCTCGAGGACGGCGTCCTGGAGGAACAGGTCCTCGCTGGAGTAGCCGGTCAGGCACAGCTCGGGGAAGACGGCCACGGCCACGCCCTGCTCGTGGCACGCCCGCGCCTCCGCGAGGACGGCGTCGGCGTTGACGAGCGGGTCGGCGACCGACACCGGGACGGTGCAGGCCGCGACGCGGGCGAACCCGTGGCTGTAGGCAGAGGTGAAGTCCACGTCGTGATAGTGCCACGTGAGCATCAGCACAATCTCGCGCATCCCCTGCGGTACTAGCCTGGACGGTGTTCCGGGGACTCCAGTCGGGAGCCTCGAGAGTCATGGAGGTCCAGATGAGCGAGACGACGGCGCCGTACGGCACCGGTCCGGCGAAGGCCACCGCGCCGGCGAAGCGGGTGCGCACCCACCACCTGCGCGAGATGAAGGAGCGCGGCGAGAAGTGGGCGATGCTCACCGCCTACGAGCAGTACGCCGCCCAGACCTTCGACGAGGCCGGGATCCCCGTGCTGCTCGTCGGGGACTCCGCGTCGAACAACGTCTACGGCAACGAGACCTCGCTGCCGGTGACCGTGGACGAGCTGATCCCCCTGGTCCGTGCCGTCACCCGCTCGGTGAAGCGGTCGCTCGTCGTGGCCGACCTGCCGTTCGGCTCCTACCAGGGCTCGGCGGAGCAGGCCTTCCACACCTCGGTGCGCTTCATGAAGGAGGCCAACGCCCACGCCGTGAAGCTCGAGGGCGGCGACGAGATGGTCCCGCAGGTCGAGCTGCTCACCCGGTCGGGCATCCCGGTGATGGCGCACATCGGCTTCACCCCCCAGTCGGAGCACAACCTCGGCGGCTACCGCGTCCAGGGCCGTGGCGACGCCGGTCAGCGGCTGGTCTCGCAGGCCAAGGCCCTCGAGGCGGCGGGCGCGTTCGCGATCGTGATGGAGATGGTGCCCGGCGACGTCGCCGCGGAGGTGACCCGCACGCTCTCCATCCCGACCATCGGCATCGGCGCCGGCGTGCAGTGCGACGCCCAGGTGCTGGTGTGGCAGGACATGGCCGGGATGCGCACCGGGCGGATGCCGCGCTTCGTGAAGCAGTACGCCGACGTGCACGGCGTGCTCCTCAAGGCCGCGCAGGACTTCGCCGAGGACGTCGCGGCAGGCAGCTTCCCGGGCGACGAGCACACCTTCTGACCCGACAGGGCGCTCCGGGTCAGACGAGCGCGTTCTGCATCGCCCACAGGGCAGCCGCCGCGCGGCCGGAGACCCCGATCTTGGTGCAGACGTGCTGGATGTGGTGGTCCGCCGTCTTCGGCGAGATGACCAGCTCGTCGGCGATCTGGGCGGTCGTGAGGCCGGGCCGCCTCACCGGGTCGTCCTGTCCCCCGGGACGACCCGGCGTGCTGGTGGCTGGGCGGTTTCCACCTCGGATACGCGCCCACGCTGGGACACTCGGGAGATGCGCACCGAGATCAGTCACAGCCCCTCGTTCGCGGCCGCCAAGGTCTTCCTGGACCAGGGTGAGTCCCTGCGCGCCGAGGCCGGCGCGATGGTCGCCAAGACGCCGTCCGTCGACATCGAGACCAGCACCGGCGGCGGCCTGCTCAAGGGACTGCGCCGCTCGGTCCTCGGCGGGGAGTCCTTCTTCCTCAACACCTTCAAAGCCGACAACGGCCCGGGAACGGTGACGCTGGCGCCGCCGCTGCCCGGCGACATCGTGGAGTGGGAGCTCACCGGCGAGACCGTGTTCCTGCAGTCGGGCTCCTACCTGGCGGCGGGCGGGGACGTCGACGTGGACAGCAAGTGGGGCGGGTCCAAGACCTTCTTCAGCAGCGAAGGCCTGATCATGCTGAAGTGCCACGGCACCGGGTCGCTGCTCGTCTCGAGCTACGGAGCGATCGAGGCGGTCGACCTGGCGCCGGGAGAGGCCTACACCGTCGACACCGGCCACATGGTCGGGTGGTCCGAGGGCGTCAAGTACGCGGTGCGCAAGGTCGGCGGCTGGAAGTCCACGCTGTTCAGCGGCGAGGGGCTCGTGGTGGACCTCACGGGCCCCGGCCGGGTCTACCTGCAGACCCGCAGCCCCGAGGACCTGCTCGGCTGGCTGATCCCGAAGCTGCCCAAGCAGTCCTCGTCCTCGTGAGGACTCAGGTCAGCATCGCCCAGAACCACACCGCGGCCGCGACGAACGGCAGCGCCAGCACCGCGTAGGGGCGCCTGCCGAACCACACCAGCGTCAGCACGAACAGCGCCACCCAGACGAGCGGCAGCAGCACCAGGGACTCCAGGTCGTGCAGCACCACCGCGCTGTACCCGTACAGGAACAGCGTCGTCGCCATCCCTGCCAGTCCGATGAACGGCCCCGAGCGGGCCAGGTCGAGGCTCATGCCCGAACGCTCCTGGTCAGTCCTCGAGGTCGTCGTTCCACTTCGGGTCGTTGTCCCACTCCTCGTTGCGCTCCTCGACGTGCTCCAGGGCACGGGACGCAGCCACCTCCGTCGGGTAGGGGCCCAGCCGGTCGGCGTTGCGGCAGCCCTCCTCGCCCTCCACGCGGTGGTGGGTCAGGCAGTACCAGTACTCCGCCATGTCGCTCCTCCTCTTCTCGCGCCGGTCCCGGGGGACCCGGCGGCAGCTGTGACGTGAGCCGCTGCCCGCCGTACACGCGGGTGGTGTCCCGGAGTTCAGAAACTACACTCGACGCCGTGACTCACATTGCTCCCGCGACGATCTCGCCTCGACGCCCGGTTCCCGCACACATCCCGCGGCCGGAGTACGTCGACAAGGACGCCCCCACCCCGTTCGAGGGGTCGGAGGTCAAGGACGACGAGACCATCGAGCGCATGCGTGTCGCCGCTCGGCTTGCCGCCCAGGCGCTGCAGCTGGTGGGCAAGCACGTCGAGCCGGGCGTGACCACCGACGAGCTCGACCGGATCGGTCACGAGTTCCTCTGCGACAACAACGCCTACCCCTCGACGCTCGGCTACCGCCACTTCCCGAAGTCGCTGTGCACGAGCGTGAACGAGGTGATCTGCCACGGCATCCCCGACAGCCGTCGCGTCGAGGACGGCGACATCGTCAACATCGACATCACGGGCTACCTCGACGGGGTGCACGGTGACACGAACGCCACCTTCCTCGCCGGGAACGTCGACGAGGAGACCCGCCTCCTCGTCGAGCGCACCGAGGAGTGCCTGCGCCGGGCCATCAAGGCGGTCAAGCCGGGTCGCCAGGTCAACGTGATCGGCCGGGTCATCGAGTCCTACGCGAAGCGCTTCGGGTACGGCGTGGTGCGCGACTTCACCGGCCACGGCATCGGCTCGTCCTTCCACTCGGGCCTGATCATCCCCCACTACGACGAGCCGCACTACGACACGGTGATCGAGAAGGGCATGACCTTCACGATCGAGCCGATGCTGTGCCTGGGCACGTACCAGTGGGACATGTGGGCCGACAACTGGACGGTCGTCACCAAGGACAAGAAGCCCAGCGCGCAGTTCGAGCACACGCTCCTGGTCACCGACGACGGCGCGGAGATCCTCACGCTCCCGTGAGCGGTCCGCCCTGAGCGGCCTGCGCTCCCCCGCTGGTCACTGCAGGTCGTCGTACGACGACGCGCCCGACTCCGCCATCCGCCGCTCCACGCGGAGCACCCCTGCCTCGTGCTCGGGGTCGCCGGACATGACGGCGGCGAGCCGCATGTGCGGGAGCGCGTCGGAGTAGCGCGACTGCCGCTCGAGCACCCGCCCGAGCGCGAAACGGGCCCACACGTCGGACGGACACTCCTCCACGAGGACCACGAGCTCGCTCTCGGCCTTGCCGAGCTGAGCCGTCTGGAAGTAGGCCCACGCCCGGAGGGTCCGCAGGCTCGTCGAGGCGGGCTCGCTCTCGATCGCGGGGTCGAGGATCTCGATCGCCTGCTTGGGTGATCGGTCCTCCAGGAGCTCCCACGCGCGGTGGTAGACGTCCGCGGGGTGGTTGGCCCGGCCCGGTGTCTGGAACGTCATGAGTGACTCCTTACCTCTCCGGGACCCTTCAACGCCATGGTGCACCCCAGCATTCCGGGAGAGGTGGAGTCCCGGACATTTCGACGGCCGACCCCGTCAACGATCCTCCACCCGGCACGGCGGTTCCGCATACTTTGCGATGTACTTGGAAAATCGAAGCAAAAAAGTGACCTATTCCCAGACAAACGCGCATACGGTGTTGCGCGCAGCATGTGACCGACCTCATGCAAAGGGGAACTTTGGTGAACCGAACACTCCTCGGCGGTCTGGCGACCCTCACCCTGGTCGCCGCCGCCTCGGGCGCGGCAGTCGCCGCCCCACCGTCAGGCTCCGGCCACGGCCCGTCCGACCGTGCTCTGAGCCACCGCCCGCACGACCTTCCGAACCCGCTCGGCGACAAGCAGCGCGTGATGCGCCGCGCAGCGCTAGACAAGGTCATCAAGGGCGAGGCCAGGGTCCAGGAGAGCGACGGCTCCTCCGTGGTCCGGCTCGGCGACGACTACGTCGAGCTCGGCCGTGAGTCGACGGACAAGATCTTCACGATGCTGGCGGAGTTCGGCGACCAGGTCGACAAGAAGCTCCGGGGCACCCCGGGGCCGCTGCACAACCAGATCGCGGAGCCCGACCGCAGCCAGGACAACGCGACGATGTGGCAGGCCGACTACGACCGGGCCCACTACCAGGACATGCTCTTCTCCCAGGAGCCCGGCGCGACCTCGATGAGCAACTTCTACGCCGCCCAGTCCTCGAACCGCTACTCCGTCACCGGCGGCGTCACGGACTGGGTGAAGGTCCCGTACAACGAGGCCCACTACGGCTCCAACAAGGCGCCGGACGGCGACGCGGCGGTGTGGCCGCTGCTCAAGGACGCGGCCACGGCGTGGTCCCAGACCGGCGAAGCTGCAGGCACCGACCTGTCCCAGTACGACGTGTGGGACCGCTACGACTACGACAACGACGGTGACTTCAACGAGCCCGACGGCTACATCGACCACTTCCAGGTCGTCCACGCCGGCCAGGGCGAGGAGGAGGGCGGCGGCGCCCAGGGCGACGACGCCATCTGGAGCCACCGCTGGTACGCCTACTACAACGACTACGGCGTGACCGGCCCCGCGAACAACAAGGCCGGCGGCGTGCAGATCCCCGGCACCGACCTGTGGATCGGCGACTACACCATCGAGCCGGAGAACGGCGGCGTCGCGGTCTTCGCGCACGAGTTCGGCCACGACCTCGGACTGCCCGACCACTACGACACCTCCTACACCGGCGAGAACTCCTCGGCGTTCTGGGGCCTGATGTCGAGCGGCTCCTGGCTGGGCACCGACGCGGTCGAGGGCATCGGCGACGAGCCGAACGACATGTCCGCCTGGGACAAGCTCCAGCTCGGCTGGCTCGACTTCGCGACGGCCGACACGACCGGGACCACGGAGTACACGCTCGGCCCCGCCGAGTACAACACCAGCAACGCCCAGGGTCTCGTCGTCCCGCTCCCGGACAAGACCAAGGTCGTCGACCTCGGCACCCCGCGCGACGGGTCGGCGTACTGGTCCGACATGGGTGACGACCTGAACACGAAGATGACGCTCAAGGCGCCGATCAGCCTTCCGGCCAAGTCGCGCCCGTCGCTGGAGTTCTCGACCTGGTACGACATCGAGGCCGGCTACGACTACACCTACGTCGAGGCCTCGACCGACGGTGGCCAGTCGTGGACCAAGCTCACGAACCGGCTGACCGGCCGGGACGCCGGGATCGACGGCTCGTCCGACGGCACGTGGGTGGACACCTCGTTCAGCCTCGCCGACTACGCGGGCAAGGACGTCCTCCTGCGCTTCAACTACCGCACCGACGGCGGTGTCGCCCTGAGGGGCTTCGAGGTCGACGGCATCAAGGTGACCAACCGTCGCGACGTCCTCCTCGACGACGACGCCTCCACGACCTCCAACTGGGACCTGGACGGTTTCCGGGTCACCAGCGGCCGGGAGACCAGCACCCACCCGACCTACTACATCGCCGAGAACAAGGGCTACCGATCCTTCGACGAGACCCTCGAGGTCGGTCCGTACAACTTCGGGTTCCTGGACTCCAGGCCCGACTGGGTCGAGCACTTCCCGTACCAGCCGGGCCTGCTCATCTCCTACTGGGACGAGTCGCAGACCGACAACAACGTCGGCGAGCACCCCGGTGAGGGTCTGATCCTGCCGATCGACGCCCACCCGCAGCCGATGACGTGGAGCGACGGGACCTACATGCGGACCCGCATCCAGGTCTACGACGCCACGTTCGACGTGCCGGGCACGACCGACCAGATCACCCTGCACAAGAACAGCACCCCCACCACGGCGGGCGGGTTGCCCGAGGTCAGCACCTTCTCGGACAGCGACCAGTACTGGTACGCGGCGAAGCCGGACGCCGGGCTGCAGCTGCTTCCGACCGGGACCACCATCCAGGTCACCGGGAAGAGCGGCAACACCATGACCGTGTCCGTGACACGGCCCTAGCAAGACACGCCTGATCGGCCCCGCTCGGCACCAGCCGGGCGGGGCCGCTCGTGACTTCGGGGCCTAGGGAAAGCGGATGAGCCGGCCTGTAGGCCGGGTTCTGTTCCCACGCACCTCACGGCACGTGGTCGGCGACCATCCATCTAGGGCTGCCGTTGCCGACAGCCTCGTGCGGTCTACCCGCGGACTCGGGCGGGCCGCCCTCGAACATCCGCGCGGGCGGCGACCTTGCGGCCACCGCCCTTCTTGACCTTGCTCCAGGTGGGGTTTACCGAGCCGCACCGGTCACCCGGCACGCTGGTGGTCTCTTACACCACCGTTTCACCCTTACCGCCCGTGCCGAGGCACGAGCGGCGGTCTGCTTTCTGTGGCACTGTCCCGCGGGTCACCCCGGGTGGGTGTTACCCACCACCTTGCCCTGTGGAGCCCGGACCTTCCTCGGGGAGCTCTCGCTCCACGCGGTCGCCCGGCCGGCTCATCCGTGGCCAAGGATAGCGGTCAGGCGAGCTCGAACCGCACGGTGCGGGTGACAGGGTCGGCCTGGGTCAGCCGGACCGACACCTCCGAACCGAGCGGGAGGGGCCCTCGGGCCGAGACGGGCGCCTCGATGGCGGGCTGCTGCAGCACCACGTCGCCCTGGGTCGGGTCGCCCTCGTCGACCGCGACGACCACCCCGGTGAAGGTCTGGCCGACGTACTCGCGCAGCACCTCCGCCTCGACGAGGTTCACGATCGCGCGCTCGTACTGCCCCCCGCGCTGTGCCGAGGCCTGCATCGTCGAGGGAAGCACCTGCAGCTTCTCCAGCACCCAGCCCGGAACCTCGCTCCCTTCGCACAACGAGGCGCAGATCTCGAGGGCGTAGCGGTCCACGAGCCTGCGCAGCGGTGCGGTGACGTGGGCGTACTCCGACGCCAGCGCGGAGTGCTCAGCCTGCTCGGGCACGGCACCGGAGAAGCCGACGTAGCCCGAACCGCGCAGCAGCCGGGCGCTGGCCACGATCATCGCGGCATGGTCGGGACGGGTCGGGTCGAGGGAGCGGACGAAGTCGGGGTAGAGCTGCTCGGCGGGCCACGAGAGCCCCAGGGCACGAGCGGTGCGGTGCAGCCGCTGGACCTCTCGCGGGTCGGCCGGCGGGAGCGTGCGCAGCAGGCCGACGCGGGCGTACATCATCAGGTCCGCGGCCGCCATGCCGGCGAGCAGCGAGATCTGGGCGTTCCACTCCTCGACGGGCAGCATGCCGCGGAAGGAGAGCGACCACGTGTCGCCGTCGATGTCGATCTCCTGCTCCGGCAGCGCCAGGGATACTCCCCCGCGCTCGGCCTCCCGGCGCAGGCGGAGCTCGCCGACCTCGCCGAGCAGCGTCATCACCTCGTCGGCATCGCCCGCATCGACCTGCCTCTGGACGGTGACGTAGTCGAGCTTGGCGCGGCTGCGCACGAGCGCGCGCCGGACGACTGCGTCGGTCCCCTCCCCTGACGCGTCCACGCGGATGCTCCACACCATCGCGGGGCGCACCTGCCCGGGCAGCAGGGACGCCGCGTCCTCCGACAGCACGGTCGGGTGCAGCGGGATCTTGGAGTCCGCGCCGTACAGGGTCTCCCCACGGCGGTTGGCCTCCAGGTCGACGGGGTCGCCGGGTGCGACGAACGCGGCCACGTCGGCGATGGCGTAGTGCACGACGTACCCGTCACCGTCGCGCTCGAGGTGCATCGCCTGGTCGAGGTCCTGGGACGTGGCCGGGTCGAGCGTCACCAGCGGCAGGTCGGTCAGGTCCAGCTCGGGCAGGCGCGGACTGCCGGCGGCCTCGCGGGCGGCGGCCTCGACCTCGGGCGGGAAGTCAGGGGTCACCCCCAGCTCGGCCCGGATCGCCTCGACACCCTTCCGAAGATCGGTGCCGTTGGCCTGGTGGACGCGTACGACCTGTCTCACGGTGGTCACTCCTCCGCTCTGGGACGGACCTTGCTCAGCATAGGGTTTCGACCGTGCTGATCCTGCTACCTCCGTCCGAAGGGAAGACCGCGCCTGCCCGCGGCAAGAGCCTCGCCCTCGACGGTCTCGGGTTTCCCTCGCTCACCGACGCCCGCTCCGAGGTGCTCGACGCCCTCGTCACCCTGTGTACGACGGGTGCCGACGGACCCGGCGAAGGGGGCCTCGCGAAGGCCGCCGACGTGCTCGGCCTCGGCAAGACCCAGACCGACGAGGTGCTCCGCAACGCCGACCTCCGCGACGCTCCTACCGCCCGCGCCGACCGGGTCTACTCGGGCGTTCTCTACGAAGCGCTGGACCTGGCCACCCTCGACGCCGCCGCCCGGCGCCGGGCGACCTCCTGGGTCGCCATCGCGTCAGGGCTGTTCGGCATGCTGCGCCCCGGCGACCGGATCCCTGCCTACCGTCTCTCCGGCACCGTCTCCCTGCCTGGGATCGGCGCGGTGGCGAGCTACTGGAGCACCAGGCTCGGGACCGCCATGACAGAGGCCGCCGGCAAGGGCCTGGTCGTGGACCTGCGCTCGTCGACGTACGCGTCGTTCTGGAAGCCGGAACCAGACCTCGCGCGCCGCGTGGTCACGGTCCGGGTACTCCACGAGGTCGACGGGCGGCGCAAAGTGGTCTCCCACTTCAACAAGGCCACCAAGGGCAGGCTGGTCCGAGCACTCCTCGAGGACGGGTCTCGCCCCGCGTCACCCGCGCGCTTCGCCGAGCAGCTGCGCGACCTGGGGTGGACCGTGGAAGTCGGCGAGCAAGGCCGCCAGGGGACGCAGCTCGACGTGGTGGTCACCGACCTCTGACCCACCGGATCAGTCACCGACCGGGCGGCTGCTCCTTGCACCCGTCACCGGGAAGGAACATCTGCGAGACGCCGCCGACCTGGGTGTCCCTGGCGTCCCCGCACTCGGACGGCCGGAAGAAGATCACCTGGGCGACGACGTAGAGGACCGGAATCGCGACCAGCACGACGGCGAAGACCAGGCGGGGCTCGACGCGCGGCCTGTGCTGCTTCGTCATGGTCGCTCCTTCGCGTGCGGACACCACCGATGGTAGTCAGCGACCCTCACGCAGTGGCGTCGTCGCGCGGTCAGGTCAGCGCCCGATGAAGGCCGACTCCATGGGCCGGGCGTTGAACATGCGCAGCGAGGCCGTCCCGTCCTCGAACCACGAGATCACCGTGACCGAGGCAGGGGCGAGCTCCATGCGGTAGACCGCCTCGAGAGGGGCCCCCAAGGCCATGCTCACGAGCAGCTTGATGGGCGTGACATGGGTGACGGCCAGAACGGCCTTGCCCCGGTAGCCGCTCAGCAGGCGGTCGCGGGTACGACGTACGCGCTGGTCCATCTCCTGGAACGAGTCACCGTCGCCTCCGGGGGCGACGTCGAGCGAGCCGAGCCAGGCGTCGAGGTCGTCGGGATAGGCCTGCTGGACCTCGTGGAAGGTCAACCCCTCCCAGGTGCCGAACGCGGCCTCGGCGAGACCCTCCTCCACCTCCACCTCGTGGGCGAGGCGCTCGGAGATGATCTCGGCGGTCTCCCGGGTACGCCGCAGCGGCGAGCTGAGCAGGACGTCGATCTCGTCTGCCAGCGGCGACAGCCAGTCGGCCACGGCCCGCACCTGGGCACGCCCGTCGGCGTTCAGGGAGGGGTCGTGGCCGCCGCGGCCGCTGAACCGCTTCTCGGTGGTGTGGTCGGTGGCACCGTGCCGCACGAGCACGAGCGTCGTGGGCGAGCCGAGGTCCTTGTCCCAACCGACCAGCCGGGCCTGGGAGGCCGGCTGCTCCTCGACCGGGACCTCGGCGGCACGGGTGTGCTTGGACGGCCGTCCCGTCGCGGAGTCCAGGGCCTCGTTCACCAGGGCGTCCGCCTGCGTGTTGCGCTCCCGGGGGATCCACGTCCACGTGGTCCCGGCCGGCGCGAGCCGGTTGGCCGCCATCGCCAGCGGCTTCATGTCGGGGTGCTTGATCTTCCAGCTGCCCGACATCTGCTCGATGACGAGCTTGGAGTCCATGCGGACCTCGAGGTCGGCCTCGGGGGTGTGCTCGTTGTAGAGCTCGAGGCCGGCGATGAGACCGCGGTACTCGGCCACGTTGTTCGTCGCGACCCCGATGTGCTCGGCGTGCTGGGCGATCAACGCCCCGGTGTCCGCGTCCTTCAGCACCGCGCCGTAGGCCGCCTCACCCGGGTTGCCGCGCGACCCTCCGTCCGCTTCGACGACCACGGAGGTGAAGCGCTCGGGCATCAGATCCCCGACTCCGACGTGCGGATCAGGATGCGGTTGCACTCCTCGCAACGAAGCACCTCGTCCGACGGCGTCCGCGCGATCTCCGCGAGCTCGGAGGAGTTGAGCTGGAGGCTGCAGCCACCACAGCTGCGAGCGCGCAGCGCGGCCGCACCGACGCCGCCCTTCTGCTCGCGGAGCCGGGTGTAGAGCGCCATCAGGTCCTCGGGCAGGTCGCCGGCCTTGAGCTGCCGCTCCCCCGCCGCCTCCTCGAGCTGCTTCTCGATCTCCTGGGCGGCCTCGTCGCGCCCCCCGCCGACCGCGGCGATCTTCTCGTCCAGCTCGCGCAGGCGCGCGTCCAGCGCGTCCAGCTCACCCTGCGCCTCCTCGAGCTGCTCCATGACCTCGAGCTCGGCGTCCTCGAGCTCGTTGATCCGGCGCTCCAAGGAGACCAGCTCGCCCTGCATGCGCTCGAGGTCCTTGGGGTTGGTGATGAGCCCCTTGTCCATGCGGTCCTGGTCACGCGTGCGACGGGCCCGGACCTGCTCGACGTCGGCGTCCGCCCGCTTCTGCGCCCGGGTGAGGTCGTCGGCCGTGATCCGGACGTCTCGAGCGCGGTCGTCGACCTCGCGCCGTTCCCGGGCGAGGTCCTTCAGCTCGGCGATCTGCGGCAGCGTGGCCAGCCGGTGCCTGAGCTGGTCCTGCCGTGAGTCCAGCTCCTGGACGTCCAACAGCTTCAGCTGCGCGAAGGGGTCGGCTTTCACTCTGCTCCTCGGGGATCCACGGAAGGGTGCTTCGGGTCGTGACGACGACGTTTCGGTCGCTCAGGGACGGAAGGTCCAGGGGTCCGTGCACGTCGTGCTCACGCGGGTCTCCACCGTATCCCCTCGGCTCGCGAAGGCGTCCATCAACATCCGCTCCAGCACCGGCAGCCAGGTCCACTCCGCAGCCCAGTGCGCCACGTCCACGAGGGCGGGACCACCGTGCTCGAGGAACTCGGCCGCGCGGTGGTGCCGCAGGTCGGAGGTGACGTAGACGTCGGCCGCTGTGCCGAGCACGGTGTCGAGGAGGAAGTCGCCGGCGCCACTCGTGACCGCCACCGTCTCCACCACCCGGTCCGGGTCGCCCCCGACGCGAACGCCGTGGGCAGTCTGCGGCAGCGCCGTCTCGACCTGCTCCGCGAAGGCACGCAGGGTCAGGGGCTGCTCCAGGCGACCGATGCGCCCGCTTCCGCGCGCCGACGCCCCGGTGCCGGGCACGTCGGCGAGCTCGATGACGTCGTACGCCGGCTCCTCGTACGGATGCACGCCGCGCAGGGCCTCGAGCACCGCGCGTCGACGCCCCCGGGGGAAGATCGCCTCGATGCGGGACTCCGCCACCACCTCGACCTCACCGACCCGTCCGATCGCCGGCGCCGCACCGTCGAGCGGCCGGAACCTCCCCTCCCCCTGGGCCGTGAACGTGCAGCTGTCGTAGTCGCCGAGACGGCCCGCACCCGCCTTCGTGATCGCCTCGCGGACCGCCTCGGCGTTCTCGTGCGGGACGAACGTGACCAGCTTGTCGAGCGGGTCGGCGGGGTCAGGGACGATCACCTCCGGGTCGACGACCCCGAGCCGGAGCGCGAGGGACTCGTTGACGCCCGCCGTGGGCGCATCGGCGTTGGTGTGGGCGGCGAAGAGCGCGCAGCCGCCGCGGACGAGCTGGTGGACCGCCCGGCCCTTGGGGTTCGTGGCCGCGACGGAGTGCACGCCCTTGAGCAGGAGCGGGTGGTGCACGAGGACCAGGTCCGCGTCCCAGGCGAGCGCCTCCTCCACCACGGCGGGTGCGGGGTCGACGGCGAGCATGACGCGACGCACCGGTTGCTCGGGGTCGCCGCACACGAGCCCGACGGCGTCCCAGTCGGATGCCAGCGCCGGGGGGTACCACCGGTCCATCAGATCGGTCACGTCACGCAGCTGCAAGCTCATGCCGGGAGCCTAGGGGCGATTCCGCCCCGGGTGCATCCCGCGTGGCGGCGCCTCGGCGTCGACCGACCGTTCAGGACGCCCGAAGCTCAAGTCCCGGGTCCGCGGCGACGAGCCGCAGCACGCCGGGACGCGACTTCGGACGGACGGGCGACTTCGGGACCTCGATGACGCGACGGCGTGCCAGCACGTTGAACTTCAGCAAAGAACAGCGGTAGCACGGAATCAGTGCGTCACAGCAGCGCGCTCCCCGAAGCTGCGCTGCCAACGACTCGGCCTCGAAAGCGAGGTCAGACAAGTCGAGCATTGTGGCTCCTCCCAGGCAACAAGGCTCTTGGACAAGTACCCGAGAAGGTGGGTCAACCATAGCCGGACAAAACGGACACAAGTAGCAGACATGCCCACAAAGTGTCTGATCGCCGCACGGAACCCCCCAGACGGGTGGTCGCTGGGCGGAGACGCGGACCATGCCGCCTAGTCCCCGGGGCTGCAGTCTCTCAGCCGGGTTAGTCGCAGGGAGCTGTCGCGTGGCTCTCGCCCTGCTCCCGCTCGCGCCACTCCTCCGCGAGCTGCTCGCGGTAGCGCTCGTCGTGCTGCTCGGGGTCGGTCCGCAGCAGTGCCTCGTACGTCGACAGGCTTCCCCGAGACCGGATCCGGCGGCTGTCCTGCGCCTCGACCTCGATCTCGTCGGCCAGGAAGTGCAGGACGCCGACGAGCTCGGCGAGCGTGTCCGCCTCCAGGTTCAGCGTGAACCTGTGTCGGCGATGCTGGGCCGGGGGCATAGCTGTCCTCCGAGAAGGTTGACCTTCGCCCCGTCCGTCACATTTTAGGCATCTCGCATCAAATGAGTCACGCATTCTCGAAAAGCTGCGCCGCGGCGAGAAGTCGGTCAGGTGACCGACTCGTCGGTGGGGCGCCGCTGCGCGGGCAGCAACCGCCACGCCCAGCACTCGCGATGGAAGGCGAGACGCTCGAAGTTCACCGTCCGCAGGACCGCCTCGCCCGCCGGGATCTCCTGGTGGCACTCGGTGCAGGTCTGGGTCATCGCTCCCCCTCGGTGGCGCGGTCTGTCACCACCCTGACAGGCACGGACGCGCCGCAGATCCACCAACTTCGGGAGATCCCCGGCGTCACGAGCACCCGCCTGGTCCGCCCGCTACGTCGGAAGTGTGACGGCCCCCACATGTGGGGATACTGCGGCTCATGACAGACGACGCCCTGGACCGGGAGTTCACCTACACGCCGTGGCACGGCAGCTGCCGCGAGGTGTACGGCCTCGACGAGAGGGGGGAGCCCATCCTGTGCTGCCGGCCGGTTGCCCACCCCGAGAGCATGCACGCCGCCGGCTTCGGCGCCAGCCGGGTTCGATGGTTGCGCGAGATCTGATCCCGGCCGTCGTACGCCGACCGCCACCGCTGGCGCCGGATCCAGCTGGACGCACGAACTGCCCCAGGAGCGTCGGCCTCACGCACTGAGGGTGAGGCCGCCGACGTCGATCCGCCCTAACGTCTTGGAGAGACGGGCCCCGCGGTGAGCCCGCGCGCCGACGACGCCGGGGAGCGACGATGGACATGACCGAGGTGTTCATCGCGGCCACGACCGACGACGCGACGACTGTCGTCAATGCCGTATCCGGCATTCTCGGACTGATCGTGGTCATCGCGGCCGTGGGCGTCATCCTGGCCCTCGCCACCGACGACCGCGAGCCGAGCATCGTGCTCGCCTGGCTCTTCGTCATCCTGATGCTCCCCGGCCTCGGACTCATCGCCTACTTCTTCGTCGGACGGGACCACCGCCGTGCAACCCGCAAGCGCACAGAAGCCCGTTCCCAGGTGCTCGCTCTGGCTGACCAGCTCCTGACACCCGCCACGACGACGAACGCCGGCTTCACGGACACCGCGACCGAGGCACTGGCCGGGTCCTCGGCGGGCAAGGTCGACGCGACCGGTCGCCGCGAGGCGGGACTCGTCCCCCTGCCCGCCGACAGCGTCCGGGTCTACACAGCGGGAGTGGACAAGTTCCGCGACCTCCTGGCCGACATGCGCGGCGCGCAGCGCTCGATCCACCTGATGTACCTCATCTGGGAGCAGGACGAGCTCACTGCCGAGGTCACCGAGATCCTCCTCGAACGCATGAGCGCCGGTGTGCAGGTCCATGTGCTCTACGACTGGCTGTCGTCCCTCCCTTACGGCAAGAAGGAGCTGAAGCGGCTCGCGAAGGCGGGAGCGGTGGTCGTCCCCTGCTACAAGCGCCTCGGCCAGCTCAACTACCGCAACCACATGAAGATGGCGATCGTCGACTGCGCCGTCGTCTACAGCGGCGGCATGAACATGGGCCAGGAGTACATCGACGGCGGGAAGCGCTTCGCGACCTGGCGTGACACACACTTCCGGCTCACCGGACCGGTGGTGGCGCCGTACATGTGGCTGTTCGCCACGATCTGGCTGCTCAACGGACGCACCGACGAACCCTTCCGAGGCCTCCAGGTGCCGGCGGAGAGCCACGCATCGGGAACCGGAGTCCCCGTGCAGGTCCTCCACTCGAGCGTGTCCACGGACTTCCCGGCGATCCGCGACGTCTTCATCGTCGCCCTGGGGAACGCGCAGAAGCGCGTCTGGATCCAGTCGCCGTACTTCATCCCCGACGAACCGCTGCTGACCGCGATGAGCACGGCCGCAACGAGCGGGGTGGACGTCCGGTTCATGATGACCGGACTGCCGGACAAGAAGGTCCCGTTCTACGCCGCGCAGGCCTACTTCCCCACGCTGCTGGAGGCGGGGGTCCGGGTGTACCAGTACAAGGCCGGGTTCCTGCACTCCAAGACCGTGACGGTCGACGACGACATCAGCATCATCGGCACGTGCAACTGGGACATCCGGAGCATCATCCTCCACGACGAGGTCGTGGCGGTCTTCTACGACGGCGACATGACCGCCGCGGCAGCCCAGCAGTACAAGCACGACCTGGACTCCTGCACGGAGATCACCGCTGACCAGCTGGCCGCGCTCGGCTGGTGGGCACGGCTGCGCAACTCGGTCTACCGCCTCTTCTCGCGACTGCTGTGACGAATGCGCACCAGAGGTGCGCGCCTGTGATAGTCATGAGGAATGAGGACCGTGGGACTGTGGACATTCGCCGCCGGTGTCGCCGTAGTCGTCCTGAGCTTCGCCTCGGGCGCCTCGGTGACGCTCGGCCTGCTGCTCGTCGTCGCCGGTCTGGTGCTGACCACGATCGGAAGCGTGGGACGCGGCACCGGGCGGTCCAAGGCACCGAGCGGCCCGATGCAGGCCACCATGCACGACGTCGACCCGCAGTGGGGAACCATCACCAGCGACCGAGGCTGGGACCTCCCGCGCAAGTAGCCCGGCTGGCCGACGGCTCGCTCGCCCACTGGCGGGCAACGGGCACCTGGACGGCGCCACCTCGACGACGGCGCCTCATCCACTCCGCCTGAACGACACTCCCTGGTCGCGGGCCTGGGCGACCGCGCCCAAACGGCCACGCCTGGACGACGGCGCGAACAGGCGATCCGCACGTCTCCGACTTCCCTGCGAGACGCGGACGTGTCGACAAATGCGTTAGTCACGGCTAACGTATTTCCAGTGACCGACCCGTTGACCGCCGCGGCCGAGCCGACCCGGCGACGCATCCTGCAGCTGCTCGCATCGCAGCCCAGGACCGTCAGCGAGATCGCCACCGAGTTCCCGGTGACCAGGTCAGCGATCTCGCAGCACCTGCTGGTGCTCGCCGAAGCCGGACTGGTCGCAGCCGAGAAGCACGGCCGCCAGCGGATCTACCGGGTCCTGCCCGGCGGACTGCAGCGGCTGCAGGCCGAGATCGACAAGTTCTGGACCCATGAGCTCGACCAGCTGGTGGCCGACGCTCACGCATTGAGGAGAGAGACATGAGCTACACCAAGACCGTCGTACTGCCCGTCAGCCCCGACGAGGCCTTCACCCTGATCACCGACCCGGAGCGGCTGCGCCGGTGGCAGGCCGTCACCGCTGTGGTGGACCTGCGAGCCGGCGGCTCGTACCGGTGGGCCGTCACCCCGGGTCACGTGGCCGGCGGCACCTTCCGTGAGGTGGAGCCCGGTCGTCGCGTCGTGTTCGGCTGGGGCTGGGACGGCAGCGACGACCTCCCCTTCGACACGTCCACGGTGACCGTGACCGTCGAACCCGACCAGGGCGGTTCGCGGGTCACCCTGGTGCACGAGGGCCTGACGGACGAGCAGGCGAAGGCGCACGCCGAGGGCTGGGACCACTACCTGGAGCGCCTCGAGCGCATCGCCGGCACCGGCGACGCGGGCCCCGACGAGTGGGCTTACGCGCCGGAGAACCTCGACCCGGTCGTGGCCGCCGAGGCGACGCTGGCGGCCGTCCAGCCGGTGCTGCGCAACCTGACCGCAGAGGACGAGCCCAAGAAGACGCCGTGCCAGGACTTCACGTGCCACGAGCTCGCCCAGCACCTTCTCGACTCCCTGGGCCAGCTGACCGCCCTGGCCGGAGCGACGGCGGACGTCGAGCAGGCCGGGACGCTGGAGAACCGGGTCTCGCTGACGGCGGGCCGAGCGATCGAGGCCTGGCGGAAGGTCGACCTCGACGGGACGGTCGCGGGCCCGGGTGGTTCGCCGATGCCGGCGGCTTTCCTCGCAGGCGTCCTCCCGGTCGAGATCGCCCTGCACGGCTGGGACCTCGCACAGGCCAGCGGGCAGTCGATGCACATCTCGGACGAGCTCGTCGCCTACCTCCGCGAGATCGCGGACGACGTCGTCCCCGGTGGCCGCGGTCGGTCGTTCGGCGACGAGGTCAGCCCGGCCCAGGACGCCACCCCGATCGACCGCCTGGCCGCCTTCGCCGGCCGGGCTCCGCTCGAGGCGTGACCACCGCCCCTCACAAACCCCGGCCGGGGAGCCGCCCCGACCGAACCACTCCATCAAGGAGCACATCATGACCAAGTACGTGTTCATCTACCACGCACCGATGACACCCACCGATGCCACGCCACCCACCCCCGAGGAGATCGAGGCGGTCATGGGCGAGTGGAACACCTGGGCCGGACGCGTCGGCGACCGCATGGTCGACTTCGGTACGCCCCTCGCCGGAGGCGTCCGCGTCTCCCCCGACGGCTCCTCGCCCAGCACCCGCGAGGTCGCGGGCTACAGCATCATCGAGGCCGACAGCTTCGACGCGGCGATCGAGCTCGCCAAGAACCACCCCCACCTCAAGATGGCCGGCGGCTGCGAGATCGAGGTGCACGAGGCACAGCCCGTTCCGGGCATGTGACCCTGGCCGAGCAAGAACGATGGTGGGCGCAGCAGGGATCGAACCTGCGACCACCTCCTTGTAAGGGAGGTGCTCTACCGCTGAGCTATACGCCCTGAAGCGCGCCACAGCCTACGCGAACCGGGCGTCACCACGTACAAGGCCTCCCGTCACACGGACGGGAGGCCCTGGAAAACGCGTACGACCGCTGGCGTCTCGGGTCACCAGCGGTCGTAGCAAGGACTATTCAACCCACCGCCAGGGCGGCTGTCTCGCGATTCTGCAAAATGTGGAGAGCCCGCGCGAAATCTTTACCTTGCGAGACTTCCCGGACCTTCGACCGCCTCCAGGGCACGCACGTAGTCGTCGATGCTCCTGGCCTCCCCCATCGGGTTGTGCACGCTCCAGCGCAGGACGCCGTTGCGGTCGACCACGAACGTCGAGCGGGTAGGGCACCCGTGGTCGGCGTCGAACGCGCCGTACGCCGAAGCCACCTCGCCGTGCGGCCAGAAGTCCGACAGGAGCGGGAACTCGAGCCCGTCCTGGTCTGCGAAGACGCGAAGGGAGAACATCGGGTCGCAGGACAGCGCCAGGAGCTCTCCGCCCGCCGCGACGATGCGCGACGCCTGCTCGCGCAGGTCCCGGAGCTCGCCGGTGCACACCCCGCTGAAGGCGAAGGGGAAGAGGACGAGGACGACTGCCCGGTCGCCCCGCCGCGTGCTGAGCGTGTGGCTGCGCCCGTGCTGGTCGCGGAGGGTGAAGTCCGGCGCAACGTCGCCGCGCTCGAGTCGGGTCACTTCTCCGCGAGCTCCCGCTTCAGGATCTTGCCGGTCGCGTTGCGTGGCAGCTCGTCGAGGAAGACGATCTCGCGCGGCACCTTGTAACGGGCGAGGTTCGCCTTCACGTGGGCCTTCAGCTCCTCCTCGTCCGCCGCGCCCGGTGAGGACAGCACGACGAACGCCCGCAGGCGCTTGCCGAAGTCCTCGTCGTCGACGCCGATCGCGGCCGCGTCCTCGACCGCGTCGTGGCGGTGCAGGCAGTCCTCGACCTCCTTCGGGAAGACGTTCTCCCCACCGGAGACGATCATCTCGTCGTCACGGCCCTCGACGAAGAGGTGCCCCTGCTCGTCGAAGCGGCCGACGTCGCCGGTGGCCATCAACCCGTCGATGGTGTCCTTGGTGCCGCCGCCGGTGTAGCCGTCGAAGAGCATCGAGTTGCCCACGAAGATCCGGCCCGGGTCCCCTGCAGGGCACTCGCGCCCGGCCTCGTCGTACACCTTGACCAGGGTGTTGAGCGGCGGCTTGCCCGCGGTCCCGGGGGCGTCACGGAGGTCCTGGGGCTGAGCGATCGTCGCCCACGCCACCTCGGTGGAGCCGTAGATGTTGTACAGGTGGTCGCCGAAGTGGTCCATCCAGTTCGTGCCCAGGTCCCCCGGCAGAGCCGACCCCGAGGCCGCGACCACCTTGACGCGTGAGAGGTCGTAGGAGCGCAGCGTCTCCTCCGGGAGCTGGAGGATCCGCTGCAGCATCACAGGGATCACCACGAGGGAGTCACAGTCGTGCTTCGTGACGGCCTCGAGGCATCCCTCGGGATCGAACTTGCGGCGCAGCACGATCGTGCTGCCCATGAGCATGGCCAGCGCGAGGTGCGCCCAGCCCCAGGTGTGGAAGAGAGGGGCGGCGACGTGGGTGCGCCATCCCTGCTTGAGCGGGAGCCTCGAGAGCAGAGCCACGCCGGCGTCGAAGGACCCCTCGCTGCGCGGTGCGCCCTTCGGCGTACCGGTGGTGCCGGAGGTCAGGATCACCGACCGGGAGCGCCGTTGTGGCGGGGTGAGGTCGGCGGACGGCTGGGCTCGGACCATCGACTCGAGCGTGGGCAGGTCCCCGTCGGCGTCCTGCCAGGCGTGCACCTGGGGTACGTCGATCCGGGCCGCCTCGACGAGGCCGTCGAACTCCTCGTCGTAGATGATCGCCGCCGGGCTCTCCCGCTCGCAGACGTCACCGAGCTGGGGGGCAGCGAAGGCGGTGTTGAGGTAGAGCAGGTCGGCGCCGAGCTTGGCCACGCCGAGAGTGGCGTCGACGAAACCGCGGTGGTTGCGGCACAGGACAGCCACGCTGTCGCCCTCGCGCACGCCGAGGTCGCGCAGCCCTCGGGCCACGGAGTTGCTCCGCTCGTGGATCTCCTGGAAGGTCAGCTCACCGAGCTCGTCGACGAGCCCCACCTGGTGCGGCGCCCTGACGGCGAGTGCCGTGAAGCCCCCGGCCGGGCCGAGCCCCCACCGGCGCAACGTGTTGGCGATCCTCGCGAGGACGTGCGGCGGATAGGGACGAATCACCCCCGAGGACGCGAGCACGCGAAGCGTGGTGAGCTCTTTCGACAACAGCGTCGCGGCCTTGGCCATCATCAGCGGGCGTCCTCCTCGGGTCGAGTGACACCACACTGTAACGGCCGTTTACACACGGCAGTAGCGGCGTCTCGCGAGGGTGACTCCCGCGGCCGCCCAGATGCGTAGATCAGGCGCCGGAGGGTCAGTGTGCGGTCTTGGGAGCGACGAGCCGGGTCGCCGACCAGTCCTTGCCGATGGCGGCCGTCGAGGTCGTCGCGAGGCCGGCAACCTGTGCGGCCTCGGCGATGTCGGCGGGGTCGACGGCGTTGGGTCGTCCCACCTTCGGGCTCAGCAGCCAGATCATGCCTCCCCCGACCAGGTCGGTGAGCGCGTCGACGAGAGCGTCAACCAGGTCGCCGTCCTCGTCCCGCCACCACAGGATGACAGCGTCCACGACGTTGCCGTACTCCCCGTCGACCAGGTCCGCGTCGATGGCGTCCTCGAGCTGGATCCTCATGTCGTCGTCGACGTCCTCGTCCCAGCCGAGCTCCTGGATGACCATTCCGGGCTTGAACCCCAGCCGATCCCCAGCGGTCTGGGTGGCGGTGCCGTCATGGCCACCCGCGGTCGCGCTCAACTTGCCCTCCCAAACGATCAGTGCGGAACACCCCGTGTGCTCCGTGCTGTCGGGTAGTCCACCCGAAGTCACACGAGTTAGCAAGCCCAACGCCCCGACGCCGCCCACCGGGGCGGTGTGACGACCCGCCCAGACTGGATACCGATGAGTAAATTTTGCTATTGCCCCGCGCGTGACACGATGCAGGGTGAGGGTTCACGTCCCTGAACCCTCACCACACAGTGACGTGTACCTGAGAGCAGAGGAATCGTGTCGAACTCCAGCGACCGCCCCGTGGCTCCCTCCGTGATCCACGAGGGGCTCCCCACCCAGCTTCCCGACATCGACCCCGACGAGACGCAGGAGTGGATCGAGTCCCTCGACGCCCTGCTCGACGAGCGGGGCAAGACCCGGGCCCGTTACGTCATGCTGAAGCTGCTGGAGCGGGCGCGCCAGAGGCAGGTCGGGGTGCCGTCGCTGCGCAGCACCGACTACATCAACACGATCCCGCCTGAGCGCGAGCCCTGGTTCCCCGGCGACGAGGACGTCGAGCGCCGCATCCGCGCCTTCATCCGCTGGAACGCCGCCGTCATGGTCTCGGCCGCGAACCGCAAGGGCCTCGAGGTCGGTGGCCACATCGCCACCTACCAGTCGGCCGCCTCCCTGTACGAGGTCGGCTTCAACCACTTCTTCCGCGGCAAGGACCACCCCGGCGGCGGCGACCAGGTCTTCATCCAGGGCCACGGCTCCCCCGGCATCTACGCTCGCGCCTTCCTCGAGGGCCGGCTCACCGACGAGCAGCTCTCCCACTTCCGCCAGGAGGTGCAGCACGGCGTGGGCAAGGGCCTGCCGTCGTACCCGCACCCGCGCCTGATGCCGGACTTCTGGGAGTTCCCGACGGTGTCCATGGGTCTCACCGCGATGAACGCGCTGTACCAGGCGCGCTTCAACCGCTACATGGACAACCGCGGGATCAAGGACACGAGCCAGCAGCAGGTGTGGGCATTCCTCGGCGACGGCGAGATGGGCGAGCCCGAGTCGCTCGGCGCCATCGGCCTCGCCGCCCGTGAGGAGCTCGACAACCTCACCTTCGTCGTCAACTGCAACCTCCAGCAGCTCGACGGGCCGGTGCGCGGCAACGGCAAGATCATCCAGGAGCTGGAGTCGATCTTCCGCGGCGCGGGCTGGAACGTCATCAAGGTCGTGTGGGGCCGCGAGTGGGACGGCCTGCTCGCCAAGGACGTCGACGGCGCCTTGGTGAACCGGATGAACACCACGCCGGACGGACAGTTCCAGACCTACTCGGTCGAGTCCGGTGAGTACATCCGCGACCACTTCTTCGGTCAGGACCCCCGTCTGCGCCGGATGGTCGAGCACATGTCCGACGACGACCTGCGCAAGCTTCCGCGCGGCGGGCACGACTACCGCAAGGTCTACTCGGCCTTCAAGGCCGCCTCGGAGCACGTCGGGCAGCCGACGGTGATCCTGGCGAAGACCATCAAGGGCTGGACGATCGATGCCCTCGAGGGCAAGAACGCCACCCACCAGATGAAGAAGCTGACCAAGGACGACCTCAAGAAGTACCGCGACCGGTTGCGCCTCCCGATCAGCGACAAGGCGATCGACGACTCCGAGGTGGCGCCCTTCTACCACCCCGGCGCCGACGCCCCCGAGATCGAGTACATGATGGAGCGGCGTCGCCAGCTCGGCGGGTCGCTGCCCAAGCGCGTCGTCCGCTCGAAGTCCCTCACGCTCCCCGGCGACAAGATGTACTCCGAGCTCAAGCAGGGCTCGGGCAAGCAGGCCATCGCCACCACGATGGCGCTGGTGCGACTGCTCAAGGACCTCATGAAGGACCCGGAGATCGGCCAGCGGATCGTGCCGATCGCACCCGACGAGTTCCGCACCTTCGGCATGGACTCGATGTTCCCGACGGCGAAGATCTACCAGCCCTCGGGCCAGACCTACGATGCCGTGGACCGCAAGCTGCTGCTGACCTACAAGGAGTCCGCGCAGGGCCAGATGCTCCACGAGGGAATCTCGGAGGCCGGTGCTCTCGCCTCCGCGACAGCCGCGGGCTCGGCGTACTCCACGCACGGCGAGCACATGATCCCGTTCTACATCTTCTACTCGATGTTCGGGTTCCAGCGGACCGGCGACTCGATCTGGGCGATGGCCGACCAGCTCGCGCGCGGCTTCCTCGTCGGGGCGACCGCGGGCCGTACGACGCTGACCGGCGAGGGCCTGCAGCACGCCGACGGCCACTCCCCCCTGCTCGCCGCGACCAACCCGGCGGTCGTGCACTACGACCCGGCCATGGCCCACGAGGTCAGCCACATCGTCCAGGACGGCCTGCGGCGGATGTACGGCTCGACCGAGGAGCACCCGCACGGCGAGGACGTCATCTACTACCTCACCGTCTACAACGAGCCGACCGTGCAGCCGCAGGAGCCGGAGGACCTCGACGTCGAGGGGCTGCTCAAGGGCGTCTACCACTTCTCGGTCCCGCCGGAGGTCGAGGGCGACAACCCGCCGCGGGTCCAGCTGATGGCCTCGGGAGTGGGCTTCCCCTGGATCACCGACGCACAGCGCATGCTGGCCGAGGACTGGGGCGTCGCCGCCGACACCTGGTCGGTCACCTCCTGGAACGAGCTCGCCCGTGACGCCGTGTCCGCCGAGGAGCACAACCTGCTCCACCCGTCCGAGGACGCGCGGACGCCGTACGTCACGCACAAGCTCAAGGAGGCCGAGGGCCCGTTCGTCGCGGTGAGCGACTACATGTGCGCGGTGCCCTACCAGATCGCCAAGTGGGTCCCGGGCGACTACCGCGTCCTCGGCACCGACGGCTTCGGCTTCGCCGACACGCGTCCGGCCGCGCGGCGGTACTTCCACATCGACGCCCCCTCGGTCGTGGTGGCCGCGCTCCAGGCGCTCGCCGACCGCGGCGAGATCAAGCGTGAGACGGTCCAGGAGGCCTTCGACAAGTACCGCATCGACGACCCGACCGCGGTGCGCGGCGTGAAGCAGGAGGGCGGCGACGCCTGAGGCTCGCCCCTGGCCGTACCGACCCGCCCGTCGTTGCCTCCCCTGTGGATGGCCACGGCGGGCGGAGTCGCGTCAGGGGCGGCACTTCCCAATCGACAGCGTCACTCCCCGCGCGACATGTCATGCGGGGAGTGACGCTTTCACAAGGGACCTGGTGAAAAGCTCCCCCACACAGTCTCAGCTCAGAGGGGTCAGGCGATCTCGACGACCGAGGCCACGGACTCGCGGGAGGAGCCGCCGACGTCGAGGCCGTCCTCGAGGAGAGTGCGCCAGCGGGTGCGGTCGTAGACGGCCGGCTCGGTGGTGCGGATGAAGTCGTTGAGGATCTTCACGAACCGTTGCGGGTGGTCCTTGTGCGGGAAGTGCCCGGCGTTCGGGATCACCTGAACAGTGGCCTCGGGGGCGATGTGCGAGGCCAGGTCGGCGTGGCTGACCGGGATCACGGAGTCATCGGTGCCCCACACCACGCACATCGGCATGGCCTGGGTCAGGTAGGCACGGTCTGCCATCGTCACGACCTGGCCGCGCCAGTCGACGACGGCTCGCACGACGTGGGTGATGGCCGCGCGCGCCTTGCGATCGGAGAGGTGTTGGAGGATCTCGGCCACCTCGTCGAGGTCACGCGCCCGGGAGATCCCGCTGATCGACAGCCCGCGCAGCGCGAGCTTGACCGCCTGCAGCAGCCCGGGGGCTGTCGCCACGCCCATGGCGGCGCTGAACCCCGGCAGCGAGATGGCACGGATCGCCGGGGTCACCTCCCGCCCGATGCCACCGGGGGCGACGAGGACGAGGCGGTCGGTGCGCTCGGGGTACTGGTAGGCGAACTGCATCGCCACGCCGCCGCCGAAGCTGTGCCCCACGACCGTCGCCTTGTCGATGTCGAGGACGGTGAGCAGGTCACGCATCCCGTTGGCGTAGCCACCCACGCTGTAGTCGGCACGCGGCTTGTCCGAGCGTCCGTGGCCCAGCAGGTCGGGCGCGATGACCGTGTAGCGGCGCGCCAGCGTCGCGATGACGGGCAGCCACGTGGTGTGGTCGCACCCCAGCCCGTGGAGCAGCAGCAGCGCAGGGCCACTGCCCACCTTGACGAAGGCGCGCTTGTGGCCGTGGACGGTGAGGTACTGGACCTCGGGACCCTTCAGCATGGGTGATGCTCCTCACGGTGAGTCCCTGGATGGTAACCACGCCCAGCACGCGAACAACAGACGAAACCCCTGTAACTGTGAGGATTTCCGTATTGCGGACGACCCGCGCATATCGGGTCTAGACGTCCTGTACGCCGCAGGCGCCGCGGTCAGGTCTAGGCTCGGCCCATGAGCGCTCCCCCGCGGCGCAGTCGCGCCGAGATCGCCCAGCAGCTCCAGAGATCGGTCGGCGACCTCACCACGGCCGCCCTGGCGCGGATGGAGCGCGACATGCCGTGGTTCCAAGGCCTCTCCGCGGAGAACCGCTCCTGGATCGGGCTCATCGTGCAGGCCGGCATCAACTCCTTCGTCGTCTGGTACCGCGAGCCGACCCCGGACTCCCCGCTCACCGCTGAGGTCTTCGGGGCAGCTCCCCGGGCCCTGACCGGCGTCGTGAGCCTCCACCAGACGGTCGAGATGGTGCGCCTGAGCATCGAGGTGGTCGAGGACAACCTCGTGGCCGCAGTGGGCGAGGAGGACGCGTCCTCGGTCCGAGAGGCAGTGGTCCGCTACTCCCGTGAGGTCGCCTTCGCCACCGCGGAGGTCTACGCGAAGGCAGCCGAGATGCGCGGCGCCTGGGACGCCCGGCTGGAGGCGCTGGTGGTGGACTCGGTGCTGCGCGCCGAGGCCGACGAGACCGTCCGCTCCCGCGCCAGCGCTCTGGGGTGGCAGGCGCGCGGGGACGTCGCGGTCGTGCTCGGACGGGTCCCGGCCGCGGTCGCGGGTGAGAGCGGTGGGGACCGCGAGAGCACCGTCGACGCCGTACGCCGTTCCGCCCGTCACGCGAGCCTCGACGCCCTCTGCGCCGTCCAGGGCGACCGGCTCGTCGTCGTGCTCGGAGGTGTGGAGGACCCCGACAAGGCGGGCGCGGCGATCGCGGGCCACTTCGGCGAGGGCCCGGTCGTCGTGGGACCGCTCGTGCCCGACCTGATGCGGGCCCACGTCTCCGCCAGGGCGGCGGTCGCGGGGCTCCGGGCGGCACCGGGCTGGCCGGACGCGCCGCGTCCCGTCACGGCTGACGACCTGCTGCCCGAGAGGGCGCTCTCCGGGGACGGCCACGCGCGGCGCCAGCTGGTCACAAGCGTGTACAAGCCCCTGCGTGAAGGCGGCGCGGCCACCTTGGAGACGGTTTCGGCGTTCCTCGACCAGGGCGGCTCGATCGAGGCGACCGCGCGGGCGATGTTCGTCCACGCCAACACGGTGCGGTATCGCCTCCGGAGGGCTGCCGACATGACCGGACTGACCGCCACCAACCCTCGCGACGCCTATACCTACCGCGTTGCGCTGACCCTGGGCAGGCTGCAGCCGCCGGAGGTCACCAGCAACCTGCCTTTGTAGGGTTCCCACAAAGTTGGGGCCCGGATATTCGTGGGCGCCGGTGCTGCTGCGAGCGCCCGGCCCCGGGCACAGTTGAGGGGTGCTAGTCATCGTCGCCCCGGGCCAAGGCGCCCAGACCCCTGGATTCCTCTCCCCCTGGCTTGAGGACGAGACCTTCGCCGATCGTCTCGCCTGGCTCTCCGCCGTCGCCGACCTGGACCTGGTCCACTACGGCACCAAGGCCGACGCCGACACCATCCGCGACACCGCCGTGGCACAGCCGCTGCTGGTCGCGTCGGGTCTGCTGGCCGCCCTCGAGCTCTTCCCGCACCCCGCGGACGCGTTCGGGCAGATCGGCGCGGTGGCCGGCCACTCCGTCGGCGAGCTCACCGCCGCCGCGGGTGCGCGCGCCATCACCGCCGAGCAGGCGATGGTGCTCGTCCGCGAGCGTGGCAAGGCCATGGCCGACGCGGCCGGCCGGACGCCCACGAGCATGACCGCGGTCCTCGGCGGGGACCGCGAGGAGGTGCTCGCCAAGCTGGCCGCTCACGGCCTCACGGCGGCCAACGACAACGGCCCGGGCCAGATCGTGGCCGCGGGCACGGTCGAGCAGCTCGCCGCGTTCGCCGACGACGCCCCCGCGAAGGCGCGCCTGATGCCGCTGTCGGTGGCGGGCGCGTTCCACACCGAGCACATGGCGCCCGCGGTGGACGTCCTCGCCGGGTTCGCCCGGTCGGTCTCGACCCACGACCCCCGCACCCCGGTCATCTCCAACCGCGACGGCAAGATCGTCCACGACGGGCGCGACGTCGTACGCCGGATCGTGGCGCAGGTCGCCAACCCGGTCCGCTGGGACCTGTGCATGGAGACCATGCTCGACCTGGGAGTCACCGGGATCCTGGAGGTCCCGCCCGCCGGCACCCTCACCGGCATCGCGAAGCGCGCGCTGAAGGGCGTCGAGACCTTCGCGCTGAAGACTCCCGACCAGCTCGACGACGCGCGCGCCTTCTGCGACAAGCACGGTGTCGCCTCCGAGATCGACACCACCCCGACGTGGCGGATGCTGGTCTCGCCGGCCAAGGGCACCTTCCACCTCAAGGACGGCCTGCCCGAGGGCGGCACGATCGTCCCGGAGAGCACCATCGGCGCGGTGGCCACCCTCCGCGACGAGACGCCCGTGCACGCCCCGCACGGCGGCACGATCGTCGAGTGGCTGGTCCACGACGGCGACATGGTCCGTCCCGGACAGCCCCTGGTCCGTCTCCACCCGGAGGGCGTCTCCTGATGACCTCGTTCGGAACCGACAGCGTGCCGACCGGCACCCACGCCGCCCTGCTGGGCATCGGCGCCTACCGTCCCAGCCGGGTGGTGCCCAACGCCGACGTCGTCGAGGCGATCGACTCCAGCGACGAGTGGATCCAGCAGCGCTCGGGCATCCGCCAGCGCCGGTGGGCCACCGCCGAGGAGACCGTGCAGATGATGGCGGTGGCCGCCTCGCGCGACGCCCTCGCCCACGCCGGCATCGAGGCCGCGCAGGTCGACTGCGTCATCGTGGCCACCGTCTCGCACCTGCTGCAGACCCCGGCCGTGGCGACCGCGATCGCCCACGAGCTCGGGACCGAGCGCGCCGCCGCGTTCGACATCTCCGCTGCCTGCGCCGGCTTCTGCCACGGCGTCGCGCTCGCGGCCGACATGGTCAAGGGCGGCACCGGCAAGCACGTGCTCGTGATCGGCGTGGAGCGGCTCTCCGACCTGACCGACCTCAGCGACCGGGGCACGGCGTTCATCTTCGCCGACGGCGCCGGCGCGGCCGTCGTGGGCCCGAGCGACGAGCCGGGCATCGGCCCGGTCGTGTGGGGTTCCGACGGCGAGCAGTTCGACCTGATCCGGCAGAAGGAGGACTGGCGCGACGTCCTCGTGCAGGACTCCCCTGTCATGCCCCACCTGGTGATGCAGGGCAACCCGGTCTTCCGGTGGGCGTCGTTCGAGATGGCCAAGATCGCCCGGCAGACGCTGGACCGCACCGGCATCACCGTCGACGACCTCGACGTGTTCGTGCCGCACCAGGCCAACATGCGCATCATCGACGCGATGGCTCGTTCGATGAAGCTGCCCGAGCGCGTCCAGGTCGCCCGCGACATCGCCGACCAGGGCAACACCTCCGCCGCCTCGATCCCGCTGGCGCTGAGCCGGATGGTCGAGGAAGGCACCGCCAAGAGCGGGGACACCGCTCTCCTGATCGCCTTCGGGGCCGGCCTGGCGTACGCCGCACAGGTCGTCAAGGTCCCGTAGGGCCCGCGGCCCACCCGGGCCGCGGTGCACCACGCTGCACCCACGTCAGGCACCCGCCGCAGACGTTTCGAACACCACCACACAAGGAGATTCACCAGATGGCTACCACCGAGGAGATCCGCACCGACCTCGCCGAGATCGTCAACGAGGTCGCGGGCATCCCCGCCGAGGACGTCCAGCTCGACAAGTCCTTCACCGACGACCTCGACGTCGACTCGCTGTCCATGGTCGAGGTCGTGGTCGCGGCCGAGGAGAAGTTCGACGTCAAGATCCCCGACGACGAGGTGAAGAACCTCAAGACCGTCGGTGACGCCGTCGCCTTCATCGAGCGCGCCCAGAACGGCTGACCCGACCCGGGAACCCTTCACAAGTTCGGTTTGAGTAGAGAACGGATGACCATGACTCGAGTCTTCGTGACCGGGCTCGGCGCGACCTCTCCGGTCGGCGGCGACGCCCCCAGCACCTGGGACGCTCTGCTGGAGGGACGCTCCGGCGTCCGGTCCATCGATCAGGAGTGGGCACAGCAGCTGGGTACGACGATCGCCGCCCAGGTAGCCGTCGACCCGACAGAGGTGCTCGAGCGGGTCAAGGCCCGCCGCCTCGACCGGTCGGCCCAGCTCGCGCTGGTGGCCGGCCTCGAGGCGTGGGCCGACTCCGGCCTCGCCACGGGGGACGAGGAGCAGGACGACTCCAAGGTCGACCACGACCGGCTCGGCGTCGCGATGGCGTCGGGCATCGGCGGCGTGCAGACGCTGCTGACCAACTACGACACCCTCAAGGAGAAGGGCCCGCGCCGGGTCTCGCCGCTGGCGATCCCGATGCTGATGCCCAACTCCCCCGCGGCCAACATCGGCCTGCGCATCGGCGCCCGCGCCGGCGTGCACACCCCGGTGTCGGCCTGCGCGTCGGGCAACGAGGCCATCGCGCTCGGCATCGACATGATCCGTCTGGGCCGCGCGGACGTCGTCGTGGTCGGCGGCACCGAGGCCGCGGTGCACCCGCTGCCGATGGCGGCGTTCGGCAACATGATGGCGCTCTCGAAGCGCAACGACGACCCGGCTGCGGCGTCCCGTCCGTGGGACAAGGGACGCGACGGCTTCGTCCTCGGCGAGGGCGCGGCAGCGCTCGTCCTGGAGTCCGAGGAGCACGCCCGCGCCCGCGGCGCGAAGGTGTACGCCGAGGCGGCGGGCGCCGGCATCACGGCCGACTCCCACGACATCGCCCAGCCCGACCCGGTCGGCCGGGGTGCGACCCGGGCGATGCAGATCGCCCTGCGCGAGGCCGGCATGTCGCCCGACGAGATCGTGCACATCAACGCCCACTCGACCTCCACGCCCCAGGGCGACATGGCGGAGGCGAAGGCGATCCGGACCGCTCTGGGCTCCGCGGTGGACGACGTCGTGGTCACCTCCACGAAGTCGATGACCGGGCACCTGCTCGGTGCCGCAGGGGCTCTGGAGTCGCTGGCGACCATCCTCGCGCTGCACCACCGGATCGTGCCCGCGACGATCAACCTCGACGACCCGGAGGACACCGGTCTCGACATCGCGACCGAGCCGCGCAAGCTCGGTGACGGGTCGATCGCCGCCCTCAACAACTCCTTCGGCTTCGGCGGACACAACGTCGCCATCGCCTTCCGCAGCGTCTGACCGACGACCCGACCCCAGGAGCACCTGCATGACCGTGACCGCCAACCCCGCTGCCGCCAAGCCCGCGAAGCCTCCCCGCGAGGAGGACCCCCGCAACCCGAACCACCGGCTCGCGGCGCTGCTCGACGAGGGGTCCCTCGAGCTCATCACCGAGGACGACGGCAGCGGGATGCTGGCGGCGGTCGGCACGGTCCAGGGGACGCGCGTGGTCGCGTTCTGCTCCGACCCCACGGTCATGGGCGGTGCGATGGGCGAGGTGGGCTGCAAGGCCGTCGTGCACGCCTACGAGCGGGCGCTGGCCGACCAGGTCCCGATCATCGGGCTGTGGCACTCGGGCGGTGCCCGCCTCGCCGAGGGCGTGCTGTCGCTGCACGCCGTGGGCGAGATCTTCCACGTGATGACCCAGGCGTCCGGCGTGGTGCCGCAGATCTCGGTGGTCCTCGGCCCGGCGGCGGGCGGCGCGGCGTACGGTCCCGCGCTCACCGACGTCGTGATCCTCGGCCCCGAGGGCCGGATCTTCGTCACCGGCCCCGACGTCGTGCGCTCGGTGACCGGCGAGGAGGTCGACATGCTGCGCCTCGGCGGCCCCGAGCCGCACGGCCGGCGGTCGGGCGTGGTGCACATCCTCACCGAGTCCGAGCGGGAGGCTCTCGACCGCGCCCGCGGTGTCGCGAACCTGCTGGGCGCCCAGGGCTCCCTCGAGGTCGGCCACGTCAAGGACGTCGACCTCGCCGAGATGCTGCCGGAGTCGAAGAAGCGCGCCTACGACGTGCACCCGCTCGTGGAGGCGGTGCTGGACGAGGGCACCGCGCAGGAGCTGCACGCCCGGTGGGCGCCGAACATCGTCACCACGCTCGGCCGGTTCGGCGGCCGCACCGTGGGCGTCATCGCGAACAACCCGCTGCGCCTCGGCGGGTGCCTGGACTCCCTCTCGGCGGAGAAGGCCTCGCGCTTCGTTCGCATGTGCGACGCGTTCGGCGTGCCGCTGATCGTGCTCGTCGACGTGCCCGGCTACCTGCCCGGCGTCGGCCAGGAGTGGGACGGCGTCGTACGCCGGGGCGCGAAGCTGCTGCACGCCTTCTCCGAGACCATCGTCCCCCGGGTCACCCTGGTCACGCGGAAGACCTACGGCGGCGCCTACATCGCCATGAACGCCCGCTCGCTCGGCGCCACGAAGGTCTTCGCGTGGCCGGGCGCCGAGGTAGCGGTCATGGGCGCCGTCGCCGCGGTCCGCATCCTGCACCGGCGCAAGCTCGCCGAGGTCGCCCCCGACATCCGCCCGCAGGTGGAGGCCGAGCTCGCCGCCGAGCACGAACGGATCGCCGGTGGCGTCGACAAGGCCGTGGAGATCGGCGTCGTGGACGAGGTCGTGGAGCCCTCCGCCACACGCGGTGCCATCGCGCGCGCCATCGCCGACGCAGGCGTGGTCCGGCGCGGCGCGCACGGCAACATCCCGCTCTGACCCACTCCCCCGGCCACGCCAGGAGCTACTCGACGGTCACCGACTTGGCGAGGTTGCGCGGCTTGTCGATGTCGAGCCCGAGCTCCTGGGCAGCCCGGTAGGCGAGCAGCTGGAGCGGGATGGTCAGCAGCACCGGGTCGAGCTCCGTCTCGTTCTTCGGCACATCGATCCGCACCACGTCCACGCCTCCGAGGTCGACGCCGGGGTGGGTGACCACGAACAGCGGCCCGCTGCGCGCACTGATCTCGTTCAGCGCCCCGACGTTGCGGTCGGTGAGCTCGTCGTCGGGGACGAGGACGACGGTGGGGACCTCCGGGGAGATGAGGGCCAGCGGGCCGTGCTTGAGCTCGCTGGTCTGGTAGGCCTCGGCGTGGCGGTAGGAGATCTCCTTGAACTTCTGGGCACCCTCCCGCGCGACCGGGTAGCCGCGCACCCGTCCGACGAAGAAGAGGCTCTCCGCGGAGGCAAGCTTCTTGGCCGCGGCGGCGATCTCGTCCTCCCGCTCCAGGATCTCGGCGATCTGCCCGGGCAGCTTGCGGAGACCCGCGATGAGCCGGCGGCCGTCGCTGACCGAGAGGTCGCGCACCCGACCGAGGTTGAGCGCGAGGAGGGCGAAGGCGATCGCCATGGTGGTCAGCGCCTTGGTGGAGGCGACGGCAACCTCCGGGCCGGCGTGCAGGTAGATCCCGCCGTCGCACTCGCGGGCGATGGTCGAGCCCACGACGTTCACCAGGCCCACGACGCGCCCGCCTTTGCGACGGATCTCCTGCACCGCGAGCAGCGTGTCGAGGGTCTCGCCGGACTGGCTGACCGCGACGTACAGGGTGTCGGGCTCGATGACGGGGTTGCGGTACCGGAACTCCGAGGCGGCTTCGGCGTCGGCGGGGATGCGGGCGAGCTCCTCGATCATCGCCGCCCCCATCTGTCCGACGTAGTACGACGACCCGCACCCGAGGATCTTCACCCGGCGCACCGCCCGCGCGTCCCGGGGGTCGAGGTTCAGCCCGCCCAGGTGTGCCGTGGCGAACCGGTCGTCGAGCCGGCCGCGAAGGACCCGCTCGGCGCTCGCCGGCTGCTCGAGGATCTCCTTGTACATGAAGTGGTCGTGCTCGCCGAGGGCGTAGTCCTGGGCGGAGACGTCGATGACCGAGGGGGCCCGGTCGGTGCGCTGACGGTCCCGCGTGAAGGTGGTGAACCCGGTCGCCGTGACCGTGGCGAGCTCGCCGTCGTCGAGGTGCAGGACGCGGCTGGTGTGCATGACGAGCGCTGCGAGGTCGCTGGCGAAGAACATCTCCTTGTCGCCCACTCCGAGCACGAGCGGTGAGCCGTTGCGGGCCACCACGATCCGGTCGGGGTGCTCGGTGTCGAGCACCGCGATCCCGTAGGTGCCCTCGACCTGTGAGAGCGCCTCGAGCACGGCGTCCTCGAGGTTGTCGGCGCCCGAGCGTGCGACCAGGTGCGCCAGCACCTCGGTGTCGGTCTCCGAGACCAGCTCCACTCCGTCGTCCGCGAGCCGGGTGCGCAGTGCCGAGGCGTTGTCGATGATGCCGTTGTGCACGACGCTGATGCGTCCGGCGGCGTCGACGTGGGGGTGCGCGTTCACGTCCGACGGGGCGCCGTGGGTGGCCCATCGGGTGTGGCCGATGCCGGCCTTGCCGGAGAACCGCTTGGGGACGGCGGCCTGGAGATCACGTACGCGCCCGGCGCGCTTGAGGACGCGGGTGTCCCCGTTGCTCCCCAGTACGGCGATGCCGGCGGAGTCGTAGCCCCGGTACTCCAGCTGGGTCAGCCCCTCGAGGAGAAGCGGCGTCGCCTGCCGACCCCCGACGTACCCGACGATTCCACACATGCGGACTCCCTCACCCGTAGACGATCCGGCGCAGCTGTCGTAGCGACAGGGCCGGTGCCGCGACGACGCGGCCGGACAGCTCCTGGCTGATCTGGTCGAAGATGGCTGCGTTCTTCCACCCGTAGGTCTGCAGCTCGTCGTGCCGGCGGCGGACGTAGTCCTCGGCCGGCTCGGCGTAGAAGGCCACGACGTCCTCGATCACCCGGGCGGCCTCACGGAGCTCCAGGCCGGTCGAGGCGGCGACCCGCCGCACCAGATCAGCATCAGGCATGACCGCGATCCTGCCCTACAGGAGAGCCGAATCCTGCTTTCCTGCCCGGAATCGGGCAGGAATGGTCCCGAAAATGGGTGAGACGAGCCCCTCAGATCGCGCGGGGGAGGGCGCGAGTGCGTCTGGGCTCATCGTGGAGCGGCCCTGCAGGTCACATCGCAGCGGGACCGTCCACGCCGGTCCCGGTGATGTCCTCGGGGCGGACCGGCACCCGCTCCAGCGCGAGGCCGGTGGCCGCCCTGATCGCCGCGACCACGGCGGGCGTCGACGAGATCGTCGGAGGCTCCCCCACACCGCGGAGCCCGTAGGGCGCGTGCGGGTCGGGAAGCTCGAGCACCTCGACACGCATCGGCGGCATGTCGAGCAGGGTGGGGATCAGGTAGTCGGTGAAGGACGGGTTCCGCACCAGCCCGTCGACGACCTGGATCTCCTCCATCACCGCGAGCCCGAGTCCCTGCGCGCTGCCGCCGTGGATCTGGCCGACCACCGCGTCGGGGTTCATCGCGCGACCCACGTCCTGGGCGCAGTCCAAGGCGACCACCTTCACCAGACCCAGCTCGACGTCGACGTCCACGACGGCCCTGTGGGCGGCGAAGGCGAACTGGACGTGGGCGTCGCCCTGGCCGGTCTCGGGATCGAGCGTCGTGGTGGGCCGGTGCCGCCACTCCGCCGTCCGCTCGATGGTCTCGTCGCCCAGCAGGTCGGCCAGGTCGACCACCGGGACACCCGCCAGATCGACCACCTTGCCCCCTGCGAGCACGAGATCGGCCGCCTCGACGCCGGCCCGGTCCGCCGCGCGAGCACGTACGGCGTCCGCCACCTCCCGGCAGGCCGCCCGGACCGCCCCACCGGTCATGTAGCTCTGGCGGGACGCCGACGTCGAGCCGGCGTTGCCGACCGTCGTGTCCGCCGTCTGGACCGAGACCCGCTCCACGCCGAGCTCGGAGCGCGCGATCTGCCCCTGGAGCGTCACCAGCCCCTGTCCGACCTCGACGGCCGCGGTGTGCACCACGACGGCGGGCTCCCCGGCAACGACCTCCAACGCGACGCGGGCGGTCGAGAAGTCGTCGAAGCCCTCGGAGAAGCAGACGTTCTTGATGCCGACGCCGTAGCCCACTCCACGTACGACGCCCTCTCCGTGGGTGGTGTTCGCGACGCCGCCCGGCATCGCCCTCAGGTCGTCGCCGGCCGGCGCGGGCAGCGGCATGTCACGCACCCGGCGGACCAGCTCGGCCACGGGCGCGGCGGAGTCGACGACCTGTCCGGTGATGACCCGGTCCCCCTCGCTCATCGCGTTGAGGATCCGGATCTCGGCCGGGTCCAGCCCCACCGCGTCCGCGAGCCGGTCCATCTGCGACTCGTAGGCGAAGGCGGCCTGGACTGCACCGAAACCGCGCATCGCCCCGCACGGCGGGTTGTTGGTGTAGGCGCCGTAGCAGTCGACGGCGACGTTCGGCACGACGTACGGACCGGCCCCGAGCGTCGCGGCGTTCGCGACCACCGCCGAGGTGCTCGAGGCGTAGGCACCGCCGTCGAGGACGATCTCGGCGCGGACGTAGACCAGGTGGCCGTCCCGGGTGGCGCCGTGCTCGTAGCGCATCCGCGCGGGGTGACGGTGGACGTGGCCGAAGAAGGACTCCTCGCGGGAGTAGACCATCTTCACCGGTCGCCCGGTGCGCATCGCCAGCATGCAGGCGTGGACCTGCATCGACAGGTCCTCACGGGCGCCGAACGCGCCTCCCACGCCCGCCAGGCTGATCCGCACCATCTCGGGTTCGAGGCCGAGCGCCACGGCGACCTGCTCGCGGTCCACGTGCAGCCACTGGGTCGCGACGAACAGGTCGACGCCGCCGTCCGCGGCAGGCACCGCAAGCCCGGACTCGGGGCCGAGGAAGGCCTGGTCCTGCATGCCGACCTCGTAGTCGCCGGACACCACGACCTCCGCTTCGGCGTGCTCCGCGCCCCGCCGGATGCGGACGTGGCGGACCACGTTCCCTCCCGGGTGCAGCGGCTCGGTCCGTCCGTGGACGGCCGCCCGCGAGTCGGTGACCGGAGCGAGGACCTCGTAGTCCACCTCGACCAGGCCCAGGGCACGCCGGGCGGTCTCCGGGTGCTCGGCGGCGACGAGAGCGACCGGCTCGCCCTGGTAGCGGACCCGGTCGTGGGCGAGCACCGGCTGGTGGCGGTACTCCAGGCCGTAGGCGTTGGTGCCGGGGACGTCTTCGTGCGTGAGCACGGCGAACACCCCGGGGACCGCGAGCGCGCGGGCGGTCTCGATCCTGGTGATCCGTGCGTGCGGGTGCGGGCTGCGCAGCGTGAGACCCCACAGCATGCCGTCCATCCAGAGGTCCGAGGAGTAGGCGAACTCACCCGTGACCTTGAGCGTCCCGTCAGGCCGTGGCGGACTGTCGCCGACCCCTCCGGCGGGCGTTCTCGTCAGCGGCTCGTCGATGATGCCCGTCTGCGTGGCCATCGCGCTCACCTCCCCGTCCGGCGCTCGAGCAGCGTGGTCGCTGCCCGGGCAGCGTCTGCGGCGAGCCGGGGCTCGTCGGCAGTGAGCAGCACGTCGCGCTCCACCACCACCGAGCCGCCGACCATCAGCATCTCCACCGGCGGGCGCGAGCCGAGCACCAGAGCCGCGAGCGGGTCCTGGATGCCCGCGTGAGCGAGGCCGTCGACCCGCCAGAGCGCCAGGTCGGCCAGCTTGCCGACCTCCAGCGACCCGATCTCGTCATCCCTTCCGAGACAGCGTGCTCCGCCGATCGTCCCGGCGGCAAGTGCCTGGCGGGCGGTGAGCGCCGAGGGGCCCCCACGCTGTCGGGCCGCCAGGACCGCGGCGTGCAGCTCCGCGGCCATGGAGCCCTCCTCGTTGGAGGCGCTCCCGTCCACCCCGAGCCCCACGGCCACGCCCGCCTCGATGAGCAAGGAGGATGGCGCGAGCCCGGCACCGAGCCGGGCGTTGCTGGTCGGGCAGTGCGCGACCCCGGTGCCGGTCTGGGCGAACCTGACGATGCTCTTGTCGTCGAGGTGAACGCAGTGCGCGAGCCAGACGTCGTCGCCGAGCCAGCCGAGCTCCTCGGCGTACGCGGCCGGGCTGCAGCCGTACCTCTCGCGGCAGAAGGACTCCTCCTCGACCGTCTCCGCGAGGTGCGTGTGCAGCCGGACGCCGCTGTCGCGGGCGAGTGCCGCGGCCTCGCGCATCAGCTCAGCGGTCACCGAGAACGGCGAGCAGGGCGCGACGGCGACGCGCAGCATCGAGCCCGGCGCCGGGTCGTGGTGCCGGGCGATCGCGTCCGCGGTCGCCTCGAGGGCGGTCTCCCGGTCCTCCACCACCGCGTCGGGCGGCAGCCCGCCACGCGACCGGCCCAGGTCCATCGAGCCGCGCGTGGGGTGGAACCTCAGCCCGACGGTGCGGGCAGCCTCCACGGTGGCGCCGAGCACGTCGCCGCCGTCACGAGGGAAGAGGTAGTGGTGGTCGGTCGTGGTCGTGCAGCCCGTCCGCGCGAGCCAGCCCAGAGCCGCGGCGGCGGACGCTCCCACGACGTCCTCGTCGACGCCCGCCCACACCGGGTAGAGCTCGGTGAGCCACCCGAAGAGCCCCTCCTGCTGCGCCAGGCCACGAGTCGCCCACTGGTACAGGTGCTGATGGGTGTTGACCAGGCCGGGCGTGAGCAGGCACCCCGTGGCGTCGACGACCCGGTCCGACGGCTCGGCCGCGGGAGGGTCCCCAGGTCCCACTGCGACGATCCGGTCGCCCTCCACGACCAGGTGGCCCTCGGCGTACTCCGTGAAGTCGGGGTCGACCGTCGCGATCGCGCAGCCGCGCAGGACGGTCCTCACGCCTGCGCTCCGCGCGCGGCCAGGCGTACGGCGTCGAGGATCTTCTCGTAGCCGGTGCAGCGGCAGAGGTTCCCGGCGAGCGCCTCCCGGATGTCGGCGTCAGCGGGGTCGGGGTCGCGCTCCAGGAGGTCGTGGGCGGCCACGACGAGCCCGGGCGTGCAGAAGCCGCACTGCACGGCGCCGGCGGCGAGGAAGGCCTCCTGGACCCGGTGCAGCCCTGCCTCGTCGACAAGCCCTTCGACCGTGACGACCGTCCGACCTTCGGCCTGGCCGGCGGCCACGAGGCAGGAGCACACCGGCACACCGTCGAGGTAGACGGTGCACGAGCCGCACTCCCCCTGCTCGCACGCGTTCTTGGAGCCCGGCAGCCCGAGCCGCTCGCGCAGCACGTAGAGCAGGCTCTCCCCCGGCCACACCTCGTCGGCGACCCGCTGCTCGCCGTTGATCGTGCACGTCACTCTCACACCGGCACCCCCTGTCGATACTCGTCCCAGGCCCACAGCAGCGTCCGCCCGGCCATGACGGCGAGGGCATGCCTCCGGTAGGCAGCACTGCCCCGGACGTCGTCGATCGGGTCCGCCGCGGCGGCCACGAGCTCGGCGAAGCGTCGTGCGACTCCCTCGGGCAGATCCCGTCCCGGCTCCCAGGCTCCTGCCGCCTCCAGCTCGCCGGCCAGGAACACCTCGGCCTCCGGGGCCGACCGCGGCGTGGGCGCTGCCGAGCCCAGACCGGTACCCACCCGCCTGCCCACCGGGTCGAGGCGGAGCCCGAACGACGCGACCGCGATCACCATGGCATTGCGGGTGCCGATCTTGGAGAACTGCTCCGGCCCGGTCGCCACCGGGACGTGCACAGCGCGGATCAGCTCGTCCTCGGTGAGGTCGCTGCGCTTCACCCCGGTGAAGAACTGGCCGATCGGCACGCGGCGTCGTCCCCGGACCGACTCGACCTCCACAACGGCCTGCGCGGCGAGGAGTGGCGGATGGGCGTCCCCGGCCGGCGATGCGGAGCCCAGGTTGCCGCCGACGGTCCCCCGGTTGCGGATCTGCGGCGACCCGACGGTCCGGGACGCCACGGCGAGACCCGGCAGCACGTCGGCAAGATCCGCGACGACCTCGGCATAGGTGACCCCTGCCCCGAGCTCGACGATCCCGTCCGCCACGGACCACCTCGTCAGCTCCTCGACCCGGGTCAGGTCGAGCAGCCCCTCGGGGCGCCGGCGGTCGAAGTTCATCTCCACCATCACGTCCGTCCCGCCGGCGATCGGCAGCAGGCCCGGAGCCGCCGCCTTGGCGGCCAGGGCCTCCTCCCACGTCGTGGGCTGCAGCATCTCCATGGCCGCCTACCAGGCCTCGGGGTCGGGGGTGGCGTCGTCGGCGAGGACGGTGCCCTCGATGAGGCCGTAGGGGCGGTCGTCGACGTGGAACACCTCGCCCGGGTTCTCGAGTCCGAAGGGCGCCAGGTCCACGACGAAGTGGTGCCGGTTGGGCAACGACAGCCGGACCTCGGCGACGCTCGGGCACGCGGCGACGAGCCGGGCACCCATGGCGAGGAGCGTCTGCTGGAGCGACCGGCTGTAGGTGTCCGCGAACGCAGCTGTCAGCGACTCCCGCGCCGCGGCGTAGGACTTGCCCCAGTCGTCGGGGGGCCCCGTGTGCCGCCACGACGCGTCCACGCGAGGTGCACAGGATCCGGTCCGAGGTCTCGGCCAGCGTGGTCCAGCGATCCTTGACGAACCCCCTGAACTCCGAGCCGGTCGTGCTCAGCAGCACCAGGTCCGCGATGCCGGACACGACACGGTCCCCCCGACCGTCGTAGGTGACCGCGGCCGTACGCACGGCGCGGGCGGACTGCGCGAAGGAGTGGTCGGCACCCTCCAGCCGCTCCCAGGGGTACTCCTCGACCCGCACGGTGGCGCGGTGGATCGTCGGCTGGGAGTCGACGAAGTGGTGGGCCAGCAACGCCGCGAAGTCCTCGATCTCCCCTACTCCGTGCTCGCGGGCGAAGGCGTAGACGGTGTTCTTCTGGCTGTCGGTCGGGAGCACGGCGGCGTTGTCTCCGCTGAGGTGGACCTCCTCCATGTCCCCGGACAGGGCGACGCTCACGTCGAGGTCGTGCAGGACATGACGCTCACTCGTCCGGTCCACCCTCATGAGGCGGATCTGGGCCTTGCCGTACCGGTTCGGACCAAGCCTGGCCATCTCAGCTCCCTCGGTAGGTCGAGTAGGCGAACGGGCTGAGCAGCAGCGGCACGTGGTGGTGCTGCGTGGGGTCCGTGACCTCGAAGCAGACGACGACCTCCGGGTAGAACGTGTCGACCTGCCTGCCCGCGAAGTAGTCACCGCTGCCGAAGACCACCCGATGCACGCCCTTGTCCGGCGTCGCCCCGCCCCAGTCGCCGACCCGCCCGTCGTCGTCGGTGACGGCATGGGCCACCGTCTCCCAGACGCCGTCGGAGAGCCGGTCCCAGCGGACCGTCACGCCCACGGCCGGTCTGCCGCGGGTGCCGTCCAGGACGTGGCTCGACATGCTCATCGGCCCACCAGCCTCTCCAGGCGGAGCCGGACGATCTCGCCCAGCTCGCGCAGGACCACGGTCCGCTCGGTCTCCTCGTCGTTGCCCAGTCGGTCCAGGAGCGCGTCGTACATCTCCTCGGGGCTGCGACCGGCCGCCCGGATGAGGAAGACCCTGCCGAAGCGGCGCTCGTACGCCCGGTTTCCCTCGCGCAGCCGCTGACGCACATCTCCGTCCGCAGCCAGTGCAGCGCGCTGCTCCTCGCGGGACCAGGCCGCCTCCCGAGTCGCGCCGGCGCTGCTCTCGCCGATCCGGCCGTGCGCCCCGAGTGCCTCGGCGAGCCCGTCCTCGTCGAGAGACGCGACGAGGGCGTCGGAGGTCTCCAGCAGGGCGCTCGTGGAGGCGAAGGGCCGGGCCGCGAGCATCCCCCGCACCCAGGCTTCAGCGGCGCAGCAGGCGTGCAGCTCGCCCGTCGCACGCTCCTCGTCGAGACGGTTCAACCAGCCGACGGACCCCCGGTCCGACGGCGCACTGGACAGCCCCATGGACAGACCCTCCTTGGACCTTGTCTACACCACCTGTGAGGGCCGCGCAGCGACTTTGCCGCGACCGCCCTGCACCGCCGGGCGCGCACGGCCAAGATGGGTGTCATGACGAACAAGACCCTCGGCATCTCCGACGAGCTCCACGCGTACGTCCTCGACGTGGGGGTGCGCGAGCCGGAGGTTCTCGCGCGGCTTCGCGAGGAGACCGCCTCCCTCCCGGAGCACAACATGCAGATCGCGCCGGAGCAGGGCGCCCTCCTCTCGATCCTGGTCGAGCTCCTCGGCGCCCGCCGCTGCCTCGAGGTCGGCACCTTCACCGGCTACTCCTCGACCGCGGTCGCGCTCGCGCTCCCCGACGACGGCCGCCTGACCTGCTGCGACGTCTCGCGCGAGTGGACCGACGTGGCCCGCAGGTACTGGGCGGAGGCGGGCGTGGCCGACAAGGTCGACCTGCGGATCGCCCCTGCGGTCGAGACCCTCGACGGCCTGCTGGCCGAGGGCGAGGAGGACTCCTACGACTTCGCCTTCGTCGACGCCGACAAGACCGGGTACGACGCGTACTACGAGCGGCTCCTGCGCCTGGTCCGCCCGGGCGGTCTGATCGCCTTCGACAACATGCTCTGGGGAGGCAGGGTCGTCGACCGCGAGCGCGACGACGCCGACACCGAGGCGATCCGGGCACTGAACCGGCGGCTCGCCGACGACGACCGGATCACGCTGGCGCTGCTCCCCCTCGCGGACGGCGTCACGCTGGCGCGGCGCCGCTAGGGCGCGCCCGACGCTGGAGCATCCGCCTCCCGGGTCAGGCCAGCTCCCCCAGCACGCGCAGCCGTGCCAGCCCACCGTCGGGGAACACGTCGAGTCGGACGTGCGTCACCGGGGGCACCGGCCCGACCGGGAACAGGTGGCGGGTGTCGGGCTGGACCCGCGTGCGCGGCAGCAGGTCCAGCCACGCCTCGAGGTCCCGGACCTCTCCCTCGCGGGCGTCGACCCCCCGCACCGACACCGACCCCGGGGCGTTCCCGATGAAGCGGCTGGTGTCGACCACCAGCCGCCGTACGGTCCCCGCGCCGGCCAGCCGGACCGCGACGAAGTCGTTGCCACCGCTCCGGCGCCGGGCGTTCTCCCACCCCTCAGCGGTCGTGCGTGCCCGTCCGGGGAGCAGGAGGTTGCGCGCGGCGGCGTAGTACATGTCGGAGCAGTCCACGACGTCGCCGCCGTTCTCGAGTGCCGCCAGGTCCACCGTGCCGGTCAGCAGCGCCGGGTCGGGCTCCGGGTGGCCGTGGACCCTGAGGCGGGCGACGCCACCATCAGGGTGCTGGATGAGGCGGACGTGGGTGAAGCGTCGTGAGGAGTCGACCGAGAAGCAGTTGACGGAGTCCCCGCGCACGCTGGCTCGGGTCACCAGGGGCGTCCACTCCGCTGCCAGGAGCTCGGGCACGGACGGGTACCCGGTCAGCTCGGTGGCGTCGACCGACACGTACGGCGGGTGGTTGCCGGTGAACCAGGCCGTGTCGACGACCACGCCCTCGATGCGTCCGGGGACGCCGAGGCGGACGATGGCGATGTCGCTGCCCGGCTCGCGGCGACGTCGGGTCTCCCAGCCGTCGTAGACCTTCCCCCTCGGCCCGAAGGCGGCCGGGTCGTGCTGAGCCGGGCCCGGGTTGAGGAGGTTCTCGCGCGCTGCGAAGAAGTCGTCGTCGGCGTGGACGACGCTGCCGCCGAGGATCCGGGAGGCCAGGTCGGGCAGTGCGGTGACGTCGTTCACGCGCCACCTCCGCGCAGCAGCAGCCTTCCCCGTGGGTCCGCCTCGAGGTCCACCCGCCTGCCCGCCAGCCAGGTCTCGCGCACCACGCCGGCCAGCTCCCTCCCGGCGTACGGCGTGACCGGGTGGCGGTGGTGCAGCCGTTCCGGGTCGACCACGAACGACTCGTCCGGGGCCAGGACGCAGAAGTCGGCGTCCTGGCCCGACGCGATCCTGCCCTTCGACCACAGCCCTGCCCGGTCGGCGGGCCCCGACGACATCCAGCGGCAGAGGTCCGCGAGGTCGTGACCGCGACGGCGCGCCTCGGTCCACACGGCCGGCAGCGAGACCTGCAGGGAGCTGATCCCGCCCCAAGCGTCGGAGAAGCGTCCCGTGTCCCGCGCCTTGAGGTCCAGCGGCGAGGGCGAGTGGTCCGACACCACGCACCGAAGGGTTCCCGCCGCGAGGGCCGACCAGAGCGCGTCGCGGTCGGTCGCGCGACGGATGGGCGGACAGCACTTGAAGTCGGTGGCACCGTCGGGAATCTCCTGCGCGGAGAAGACCAGGTAGTGGGGGCAGGTCTCGCCCGTCACCGGCACGCCGCCGTCGTGGGCTGCGGCCACCAGGGACACGGACCGCGCAGCCGAGAGGTGCACGAGGTGGGTTCGGCAGCCGGTGCGCCGTGCGGCGTCCACGACGACCTCGACCGCGGACGTCTCGGAGGAGTCCGGCCGGGAGTCGAGGAAGTCCGCGTAGCGGGTGCCCGCACCCGGATCCACGGCATCGGGATCCACCGCTGCGCGCTCCACGGCATCGGGATCCTCGGCGTGGACCAGGAGCAGCCCCCCGAAGGAGGCGACCGCCTCCATGGCCGCGAGGAGGCCCGGTTCGTCGAGGGGCGGGACCTCCGGGACGCCCGAATCGACGAGGAAGCACTTGAAGCCCAGCACGCCGGCGTCCCACAGCGGCTGCAGATCCTGGTGGTTCTCGGGGACGGCCCCGCCCCAGAAAGCCACGTCGACGTAGGTCCTCCCCGAGGCCGCGGCACGCTTGACCGCTAGTGCGTCGACGTCGACAGTGGCCGGGATGCTGTTCAGCGGCATGTCGACGATCGTGGTCACGCCGCCGGCGGCAGCGGCCCTGGTGGCGTGCTCGAACCCCTCCCAGTCGGTCCGGCCCGGATCGTTCACGTGGACATGGGTGTCGACCAGCCCCGGGAGCAGCACGACGTCGTCGCCGTACCGGACCCGGGCGGCGCCGGGCGCGCGGACGGAGCCGGGATCCTCGACCCCCACCACACGCCCGTCGGCCACGACGACGGCGCAGCCCGCCTCCGTCCCGTCGACCACGGCGCGGGCGGCCTCGAGGACCAGGTCGGGCTCGGCCATGTCAGGTCCGGGTCCCCAGGTACGCCCGCCAGCCCCCGTGCTCGGAGATGTCGCGGTGCCGGCCCCGCTCGCCCGCGCGGAGCACCATCGACAGCGCCGCGCTCCCGTCCGCGAGCTCGATCACGCCGAGCTCGAGCTCGGTGGGCTCGTCGGGCAGGAACCGGTCCCGCACCACGTCGAGCGACACGTCGTACAGCTCGCCACGGATGGCGACGCCCGACTCGTCCCCGACCGGGAGCAGGCCGGGAAACTCGTCGCGGACGGAGAAGAACCGGTACTTCGGCGCGGTCACCCGCTCACCCACGAAGGGCTGGTCCGCGATGCTGCCGTGCACCCGTCCCCCGCGCATGCCCTCGCCGTTCGTCATCAGCCACACCACCGCAGGCTCCTCCCGTCCTCGCGCTGTCAGCATGCTGCCACCGGGAAGGGCGAGCGCGCAGGACTTCCCGAGCCGGCCACGGACCACGGCTCACCCGAGCTGCTTCTCGAAGAAGCGGACTGTCCGGCGCATGGAGCGCGGCCAGGCGGCGATGAACGCGTGCGGCTCCCCCGGGTAGATGCGCAGCCGGGCGTCCACCCCGGCGCGCTTCAGGGCCGCGTGAGACGCCCGGCTCCACCGCAGCGGGCAGCTCTCGTCGGCGGTGCCGTGGTGGATCAGGAGTGGCTCGGTGATCCGGTCGAAGTAGGTGCGTGGGCTCGCCTGCCGCCAGAACCTGCGGTTCCGTTCCGGGGCGCCGTAGCGCCGGATGATCCGCCGCGAGAGCGCTGACCGCTCGGGTGCCCCACGGATCCAGCGATCGAAGTTGTCGGCAGCCAGCGAGCTGACCGGCGCGTAGACCACGGCCGCGCCCACCACCCCCGGCTGCGCGGCGAGCACGTTGTAGACCACGCCCCCGCCCATCGACCTGCCCAGCAGGCCGACGCGGTCGCCGTCGAGCCGGCGGAGGCCCGAGCGGCGTACCGCGCGGACGGCGTTGACGACGTCGACGGTGTAACCCAGCCGCAGCCGAAGGTCGGCTCGCGGGTCGCGGTCCGACGAGGCGTGGTTGCGGTAGTCCACGTGCAGCGTGGCGTACCCCGCGCGGGCGAGCCAGTCCTGCTCACGGCGCAGACCTTGCCCGCTGACGTAGACCGCCGGGTCGATGTAGCCGTGGGCAAGCACCAGGACGGGGAACGGCCCGCGTCCCCGTGGCAGGTTCAGCACCCCGGAGATCGTGAGGCCGTCACCGCGATAGGTCACCGCCCGCTGCGTGTAGGCGTCGGTGCGCACGAGCACGTCGCCCAGGCGAAGCCGGCTGCCGTCGTACCTGGACGCGTCGAAGAGCGCGGGCACCGAGACCGGGTGCGGAGGTTCCGCGTCCTCGGCAGGCGAGTCCGAGGGGACCTCGGACGGGATCGGGGTCGTCGGGGCGACCCCCGGGGAGGTCGCCGAGGAGGTCGTGGGCGCGTCCGAGCTCTCGCCGGAGGTGTCCGGTGCCGGCCCGGGCGTCTCCTCGCCGGTGCAGGCGGCGACCAGCAGGAGCGCCAGAGCGGCGAGCCAGGTCGCAGGTCGTTGTCCCATCGCTCCCCCGGGAATCTCAGACGTGCTCGTCGAGGAACCGCACCATGCGCCGCATCATCAGCGGCCACGACCGTTCGATGTGGTGCGTCTCCCCGGCGTACTCGAAGTGCTCCACGTCCGCCCCCGCTCGTCGCAACGCCGACGCGGTCGCCCGGCTCCACCGCGGCGGGCAGACCGGGTCGGCGGTCCCGTGGTGGATCTGGACGGGCATGCTCACCCGGCCAACGTAGGCACGAGGACTCGCCTCGCGCCAGAACCGCGGGTTGTCTGCCGGCGCACCGTAGGTCGCCAGCACCTTCTCCTCGAGCACGCCGCTGCCCTCGACCCACTGCGTGTAGTTGTCGGCCGCCCGGGAGGAGACCGGGGAGTAGAGCACCAGCGCATCGACCAGCAGGGGCCGCGCCTCCACCGCCGCGAGCGCCACACCGCCGCCCATCGACCGCCCCAGAACGGCGACCCGGGTGGTGTCCGCCCTGGGCAGCTCCGCCCGCGCCAGGGCGACGATCGCGTTGACGACGTCCTCGGGGTAGCCGAGTGGGTGGGCGACAGGCTCGGCACCGTCGTGGTCGGACCCGCCGTAGTTGCGGTAGTCGGTCACCAGGACCGCGTAGCCACGGGAGGCGAGGTAGGCCTGCTCGCGCGTGAGCGTGACGCCGCTGCGGTAGGTCGCGGGCATCTCGTAGCCATGGGCGAGCACCGCCACCGGGAAGGGCCCTCCGCGCCGCGGGAGGGTCAGCCGTCCGGTGATCGTGAGGTCACCGCTGCGGTAGCTGAGGTGGTGGCTTGTCCAGGCGGGACCCTGCTCGACGGTCCCCCCGAGCCGGAGGTCACGGCCGTCGTAGTGGTGGCCGATGAGTGCGGGGAGGGAGGCGAGGTTGAACGGCGTCGAGGTGTCGTTGTGTGCGGCGGATCCCGCTTCCACGACCGTCCTGTCGTCGCTCCCGACGGTGCTGTCGTCGCTCTCGACCTGGCCGGCGGTGCAGGCCGCCGCCAGGGAGAGCGCAGTGAGGAGCACAGACCACCGGAGCACACCACGATGGTCGGCGGAATCTGCTCGGCGCGGGGGGTCGACGCGCGGAGCGAGACGCTTGCGTGATGAGAACGTGAGACTGGGGCAGCGGCCTGCCGGGATCACACCACCTGGTGGAGCCATCGGACGGGGGCGCCATCGCCGGCATGCCGGAAGGTCTCCAGCTCGTCGTCCCAGGGCTTCCCGAGGAGCTTGTCGATCTCGGTGAGCAGGGTGGTGTCCCCGAGCGCAGCCTTCACCACAGCAGCCTTGAGCCGGTCCTCGGGGATCATGATGTCGCCGTGCAGCCCTGTGACAGCGTGGAAGATGCCGAGGTCGGGGGTGTAGGAGAAGCGGGAGCCCTCGGTGCTGCCGGTGGGCTCCTCGGTCACCTCGAACCGCAGGTGGTTCCACCCACGCAGCGATGAGGCAAGCGAAGCAGCCGTGCCCGGGTCCCCCGTCCAGGAGTACTCGGCACGGTAGGCGCCCGCCTGCGCGGGCTGGGGCGTCCACTCCAGGTTGACGGCAAAGCCGAGTACGCCGCCGGTGGCCCACTCGATGTGCGGGCACAACGCAGACGGCGCAGAGTGGACGTACAGAACGCCCCGTGTCGCATGACGTGTGGTCACCGTGACCCCCTCTTGTTTGCCGGCGTCGAGATACGCCTTCCCCAGCGGTCTCGTTCGGTCGACGCGAGGGTGAGCTCGGTGACACGGGTGTGAAGTTGTGAGCCCATTGTGACCCAAGAGACGTCCACAAGCCACCACAAAACCACAAAAGCCAAAAAAAGCCGGGAAGCACGCGCGTGGCGACGAGAAGAGCTCCGGCGGGCGCGGCAACCCCGGCTGCGGAAAATCCGGAATTATCGGACTTCTCTTTACCATTTTCCTCCGCGACAGCGCCGCCTTACGCGATGCTTCTGCCCAAAGGGCGCGAGGCCTGCTCGGGCGACAGCGCAGTCACGAAGGACACCCCATTGTTCACAGCACTCACTGCGCGACGCCCCGGTGCGCTTCGCCGGCGGACCGGAACCGCCGTCGCGGGTCTCGCCACGCTCGCAGTCGTCTCGGGCCTCACGGCCTCTCCTGTCGCCTCTCTTCCCCCCTCCCCCGAGTGCCCCCTCGCGTACCCCGCGGCGGACGTCGTCAAGGGACAGGAGGTCACCGGCCTCACCGTCACCTCGGGGACCACCCCCGAGAGCTTCTCCGGCGAGGTCCTCGGCGTCATCCACGACGGGATCGCGCCGGGCCTCGACATGATCATGGCTCGGTTGACCTCCTCCGAGATCGACCGCGTCGGCATCTGGCAGGGCATGTCCGGCTCCCCCGTCTACGCGGCCGACGGCCGCCTCATCGGGGCGGTGTCCTACGGACTCGCCTGGGGCCCCTCCCCCGTCGCCGGCATCACCCCTGCCGAGGAGATGTACCGCCAGCTCGACGCCGTACCCACGGCACCCGAACCCACGGTGCGGGCCACTGACGTCGACATCCCGCCTGCGATGACGCAGCGCCTCGTCGGCTCGGGTGTCCTCGACCAGGATGAGGCCCAGGACGGCTTGACCAGGCTCCCGTTGCCCGTGGGGATCTCCGGCATGGTCAACGCCAAGCGGCTGCGCCAGGCGCAGCGCGCCTTCGCCATCCCGGGCGCCACCGTGCACCGCAGTGGCTCCGCCACCAGCGACGAGGAGAAGAAGATCCCTGTCGTGGCGGGAGGCAACCTCGCGGCGTCGCTCTCCTACGGGGACGTCTCGGCGATCGGCGTCGGCACGGCGACCGCGGTCTGCGGCGACCAGGTGCTCGCGTTCGGTCACCCGATGGCGTTCACCGGCCCGAGCATGCTGACCATGCACGGCGCCGACGCCGTCTACGTCCAGGAGGACCCGGTCGGCCCCGGCTTCAAGGTCGCCAACGCCGGCGCTCCGGTCGGCGCAGTCCTTCAGGACCGGCTCTCCGGTCTGATGGGCGTCCAGGACGCGACCGCGGTCCCCGACACGACGGACGTCACGTCGTACGTCGAGGTGCCCGGCGACTGGTCGCGCACCGGCACCACCCGCATCAGCGTCCCCGACTCGGTGCCCGACATCGCCGCCTTCCACCTGCTCGCCGACCAGGACCGCGTGTTCGACGGCATCCGCGAAGGCTCGGCCACGGTGGGCTGGACGGTCTTCGGGACCAGGGCGAACGGGAACCGGTTCGTGTACCAGCGCAGCGACAGGTTCGCCAACGAGTACGACGTGTCCTTCGAGCCGACGTTCGACCTGTACGACGACCTGGCCCGGATCCACTTCAACGAGCTCGAGGACGTCACGATCGACAAGATCACCAGCACCTCGACGATGTCTCGGGCCTACCGTGCGTGGAAGATCGCCAAGGTGCGCATCCGCGCCGGTGGACGCTGGCGGCTCCTGAGCAGTGACATGCCCCTGTTCCTGCGCGGTGGCACCACCAAGCGCTTCCGGGTCGTCCTCACCTCGCCCGCGCTGGGCAGACGGCTGGTGACGGTCAAGGTCGAGGTGCCCGAGCGGATCGGTCACAAGAGCGGTCTGCTGGAGATCATCGGCGGCAACTCCGACTACGGCTTCGGCGAGGACTTCTTCTTCGACGAGGGCGGCTACCTCGGCTCGGACCCGAACGCCCCGAAGACCTTCGGCGGCATGATGAACCGCCTGCGCAACGAGCCGCACAACAGCGACGTGGTCGCTCGACTGATGCTCTTCCGCCGCAACGGCTCGACGCGGGAGGTGACCTCCACGGCGGGCACCAACGCCGTGGTCAACGGCGGCGTCACCGTCGAGGTCATGGGCATGGGCACGGGCGCGGGCGGCCCGCGCATGGGCCCCTACTTCAAGTCCCTGCGCTGAGCGCACGGGGGCTGGCGGGCCGAGCCCGTCAGCCCTCGGCGTGAGCCGCGTCTCGGATCTCCCCGACGAGCTCCTCGAGCACGTCCTCGAGGGTCACCAGCCCGAGCACGGTGCCGTCGTCGTCTACGACGCGGCCCATGTGGGCGCCCCGGCGCTGGAGCGTGGCCAGCGCGTCGTGCAGGACGTCGTGGGGCCGTAGGGTCGCGAAGGGCCGGACCCACTTGTCGTCCACCACGCGACGGCGCCGCTCCGGCTCGGTCTCGAGGACGTCCTTGATGTGCAGGTAGCCCATCAGCTCCCCCGGGTCGCCGGCGACCGGGAACCGTGAGAAGCCGGTCTCCGCGCAGGCCCGCTCGACCTCGGCCACGGTCTGTCCCCGCGGGATGGTCGTGAGTCCGTCCGCCTGCATCAGCACGCTGGTCACGGTCCTCTCGGTGAACCCGAGCGCACCTGCGAGCCGGTCGTACTCGTTCTCCGGCAGGAGCCCTTCACCGCGGGACTCGTCGACGAGCGCAGCGACCTCCTCCCGCGTGAACGCCGAGGTGACCTCGTCCTTCGGCTGCACCCGCATCAGCCGGAGCACCCCGTTGGCGAGCGCGTTGAGGATGACCACCACCGGCCGCAGCACTGTGACGAGCAGCATCATCGGAGGCCCCAGGACGAGGGCAGCGCGGTCGGGACCGGCGATGGCGATGTTCTTCGGCACCATCTCGCCGAGCACCACGTGCAGGTACACCACGACGCTCAGCGCCACGGCGAAGGCGGCAGGGTGCACCGCCGCCTCCGGGATGCCGAGGTTCTCGAACAGCGGGTAGAGCAGGTGGGCGATCGCAGGCTCCGCGAGGGCACCGAGGCCGAGCGAGGCCACGGTGATGCCCAGCTGGGCGCCGGCCATGACCAGGGAGACGTTCTCCATGGCGCGCAGGGTCGTCCGGGCCATCCGCGACCCCGAGGCCGCCCGCGGCTCGATCTGCGTGCGCCGCGCCGAGATCAGTGCGAACTCCGCACCGACGAAGAACGCGTTGGCGGCCAGGAGCCCGACCGAGAGGAGAATGGCGGTGAGCTCACTCATCGTCGTCTCCCTCGCTGCTCGTCGGTCGCGTCGAGAGAGCCAGCCGGTCGATGCGCAGGCCGTCGAGCCGTTCGACGACGATCACGGCCTCCTCGGCAGGAAGGGGGTCGCCGTGCTCGTCCACCCGCACCGGAAGGGCGACGACCACCTGGTCGCCCTGCTCAGGCATCTGGCCCCAGTGCAGCAGGAAGAGCCCGGCCACCGTGTCGTAGTCCTCGTGCTCGGGAAGCGCGATCGCGGTGGCGGAGGCGACCTCGTCGGGCCGGAGCAGCCCGGACACCGACCAGCTCCCGTCGCGACGCCTCCGGACCCGAGCGCCCAGCGGGTCGTGCTCGTCGGCGATGTCACCGACGATCTCCTCCACGACGTCCTCGAGGGTCACCACGCCTGCCGTGCCGCCGTACTCGTCGACGACGACGGCCATCGCGAACCCCTCGCCGCGCAGCAGCGTGAGCAGGGGGTCGAGGCGTAGCGTCTCGGGGACGGCGGTCGCCGCGACCATGATGCTGCGCACCCGCGTGGTGTCCCGGGTGTCGACGTCCACACCGACGGCGTTCTTCACGTGGACGGCACCGACCACGTTGTCGTGCTCGCGTGAGACCACCGGGAAGCGGGAGTGCCCCGTGGCGCGGGCCAGCTCGATCACCGCGGCGACGGGCGCGTTCTGCTCGACGCTGTCCATGTGCACCCGCGGGGTCATGATCTCCCCGGCCGTGCGCCGACCGAACATGACCGAGCGCTCCATCAGGTCGGCCGTCTCGGTGTCGAGGGTCCCCTGGTTGGCCGAGCGCCGGATCAGCGAGGCGAGCTCGTTGGACGTCCGGGCGGAGCGCAGCTCCTCCTGCGGCTCGATGCCCAGGCGACGTACGACGGTGTTGGCCGAGCCGTTGAGGATGCGGATCGGGAGATGCATCGCCCGGGTGAACCCGCGCTGGATCCCCTGGGTCGCCTGGGCGGTGCCCATCGGTTTCGCGAGTGCGAGGTTCTTGGGCACGAGCTCGCCGAACACCATCGTGAGTGCCGTGGCGAGGAACAGCCCGATGCCGACGGAGACCGCGCGGACCGCGCCGCCGGTGATGCCCATGCTCTCCAAGGGCCCCCGCACGAGCTCGGCGATCGCCGGCTCCGCGAGGAAACCGATCGCGAGGTTGGTGATCGTGATCCCGACCTGGGCGCCGGACAGCTGGGTCGACAGGGACCCCAGCGCAGTCTGGACGCCGCGCGCGGAGCGGCTGCCCTCGTCCGCGGCGCGGTCCACCGCCGCCCGGTCCACGGTCACGAAGGCGAACTCGGCGGCCACGAAGATGCCGCAGGTGAGGATGAGCGCCGCGGAGACGGCGAGGAGGAGGACGTCGGTCACGGCGCGTCACCGCCGTGGTCGCGGTGACGCCCGGGTTGTTGAGAGTCGCCCATCAGGGTGGTCGGCCCCGTCCTGTCTGGTCAGCAGTCGGTCGCCAACAAACTACCCAACGCGGGGGCGTCGGGGGAAAACGTCGCGCGTCGGAGACCGGAGCGCTCAGGCGTCGCGCGGGCCGTCTCGGTGCAGGGAGCGCACCGTCTTGCCGAAGAGCGCCATCGCTCCGGCGGTGAGCCGGTCGGCCTCGGCACCCAGCTCGGGGAAGCGCCAGCGGCACTCCTCGGCGAACGAGATCGCGCGCTCGAGGTCCTCGCTCAGGCGGTGGACGAGATCCTCTTCCGGGTCGATGGTGGCCACTCCCATCGCTCGTTGTGGCGGCGGTACGTCTCGCATCCGTGCCCCCCTCGACGTCGACCTGCGATGCCGGCTTCCTTGCCTGCCTGCCCCTCCATTGAAGTGGCTGGAACCGGGGCATTTCAGGCGAACGACGCCGACTGGCGCTGCGTGTTCCTGCACTGCAGAGTTGTGCAGCTTCTATCCCGCCCCCGTCCCGGGGCAGCAGCGAGGCCCGGGCGGGACGGTCGCTCCACCGTCGTCGCCCGGGCCTCCGAACAGCCTTGTCCGAGCCCCGGTCGGGGTCTCATCGGGCGATGATCGACCTCCACATCGGCTTCACGCCACCGGCCCGGTCGCCGGCGTGGCCGAGCGGGCGCAGGTGCCAGTTCTGCTCGATGGTGGCGAGCAGCGAGTAGTGGTTGTAGCTGGTGTGGTCGACGTACCCACGCGGTCCCCGCGGCGAGACGACGATCGCGGGGATGAGCCCCCCGCCGTACGTGCCGCCCGGCCAGTCGGCGCTGATCCGCTCGTCACCCGCAGGGACGTACGGCGAGTCGCAGCAGCCCTCGGCGCTGTCCCAGTGACCGTTCGACTCGTTGGCCGCGTTGTAGTCGTTCTCGTCGGTGACGATCACGATCGCCGAGTGACGGGTCCAGGCCGACGAATGGCGGATGGTGCGCACCGCCTTGTGCACGAACCGGTCCGCCTTCTGCTTGAGCGCCGCGTCGTTCGCGTCGTCCTTGGCGTCGCCGTAGGGGCAGGGCGTCTCGGGGTGGCCTTCGACGGCGTCGTAGACGCCACCGTGCATGTCGTTGCACTGGTTGGGCGAGATCCAGACGAACTCGGGCGTGTTGCGGCGGTTCAGATCGGTCGCCATGCGCGAGTAGTCACGGATGTGCCGCATCCGGTCAGGGTTCTTCTTCACGCTGTCGAAGAGCACGAACGGGTTGTGCTTCTTGGCGTACAGCTTGATGGGGGTGCCGTCGCTCTTCTCGGGCCAGTACGAGGCCTCCTTGTCCGGCGGAAGCGTCTCCATGTACGCCGCCCAGCGGACGCCCTTGTGCTCGAGCTGGTTGACCAGGTTCGGGCGGTTGAGGTGCACGACGTTCTCGTCCTCGTCGTCCTGGATCCCGAAGGTGTCGCCCGCGATCGCGGCGATGTAGTTGGGCATCGACGGGTGGGTCACGCCGTAGTAGTGGTCCGCGGTGGCGTAGCGGCCCGCGAGCCGGTTGATGAACGGGGCGTTCTCGTTGCCGATGACGCTGGACTGGGAGTGGTTCTCCAGCATGATCACGAAGATGTGGTCGAGCCGCGGCGCCGGCTTCGAGGCGGCCGCCGCGGGCGACGTACCTGAGGCGAAGGCACCCGCCCCCAGTGCCGACCCGCCGAGCAGGGCCACGGCCCCTGCCAGCGAGGCGAGCTTGAAGCGATTACGCATGAGAGAACTCCCTCGTCGTGACGGTCGACGAAGCGACCGTGCTTCTCGGATCCGCCGGCGGTCCCGGCGCCCGCGGACGAGTCAACACTCTGGACATCTCGGCGTAAAGCATTTTGAGTATCCAACCTTTTTCGGACTTGTCGGTCCGCCGGAAGGTGGCTCACGAAGGCCTCATTCCATGGTTCTATGGAATGTCGGAATCAGCTGGAACGGAGGTGGGAGCACTGTCGGCCGAGACCGGAAGCCGTGGCCGTCGGGTCCGACTCGGGCTGCGGCAGAACCTGCCCCAGTTCGTCCTGCTCGTCGCGGTCAACGCCCTCGTCGGGGGGATGCTCGGCCAGGAGCGCACCGTCGTACCCCTCCTCGGGGAGCGCGTGTTCGGACTGCGCGACTACACCGCGGGCCTGAGCTTCATCCTCGTCTTCGGCCTCGCCAAGGCAGCGACCAACTACGTCGCCGGCGCCTGGTCGGACCGCATCGGCCGCAAGCCGGTGCTCGTCGCGGGCTGGCTGGTCGCGGTACCCGTCCCCCTGCTGCTCATCTGGGCGCCCTCCTGGGGCTGGGTGGTCGCGGCCAACGTGCTGCTCGGCATCAGCCAGGGCCTGACCTGGTCCACCACCGTGGTGATGAAGATCGACCTCGTCGGTCCGTCCCGCCGCGGGCTGGCCATGGGGCTGAACGAGTCGGCCGGGTACCTCGCGGTGGCCGTCACGGCTCTGGCGACCGGCTATCTCGCCGAGTCCTACGGCCTGCGACCGGCTCCCTTCCTGCTCGGACTCGCGTTCGCGGCCCTCGGGCTCGGCCTCTCTGCCCTGGCCGTCAAGGAGACCCGGGAGCACGCCCGGCTCGAGGCAGCGACCCACGTCGCGCGCGCCGACGGACTGCACGACCACCTGCACGCCGACCTGAGCGACCGGGAGGTCTTCACCCAGACCAGCTTCCGCGAGCCGGCGCTGTCCTCGGCCAGCCAGGCAGGCCTGGTGAACAATCTGAACGACGGCCTGGCCTGGGGCCTGTTCCCCCTGCTGTTCGCCACCGCCGGGCTCTCCGTCGCGCAGATCGGCGTCCTGGCTGCCGTGTACCCCGCGGTGTGGGGCGTCGGCCAGCTCGTCACGGGCGCACTGTCCGACCGGACGGGCCGCAAGCGGATGATCGCAGCCGGGATGTGGCTGCAGGCGGCGGCACTCGCAGCCATCGCGACAGCCGACTCCTTCGCCCCCTGGGCGGTCGCCGCAGCACTCCTCGGCGCGGGGACGGCGCTGGTCTACCCGACCCTGCTGGCCGCCATCGGCGACGTCGCGCACCCGGCCTGGCGCGCTCGCGCGGTCGGCGTCTACCGGTTGTGGCGCGACGGCGGCTTCGCGGTCGGCGCACTGCTGGCCGGACTCGTGGCCGACGCGCTCGGCGTACGGGCGGCCGTCTGGGTGGTCGCCGCCCTCACCGCGGCGTCCGGCCTCGTGGTCGCGCTGCGGATGTACGAGACCCACCACCGGCCCGAGGCCGACGAAGCGACGGGAGAGGCCCATGGGTGACCGGGGCGCCAAGGACGCACTGCTCGACCAGTTCGCCGCCGTGGGGAGGGTGCTCGGAAGTGCGACCCGCCTGGAGCTGGTCGACCTCCTGGCCCAGGGCCCGCGCAGCGTCGAGGACCTGGCGGAGGCGGCCGGGGTCCGGGTGGGAACCTGCTCCGCGCACCTCCAGACGCTGCGCGAGGCGGGCCTGGTCACCCCGCGGCGCGAGGGCAAGCGCGTCTACTACTCCCTCACCGGTGACGACGTCGTCGCGCTGTGGGACCAGCTTCGCCGGGTATCTCAGCAGCACCGCCCGCACACCGAACCCGCACGGCGCGCCTATCTCGGCCCGGACGACACCGGCTCCGTCGACACCGACGAGCTGCTGCGCCGCCTGAAGCGCGGGGGCACCGTCGTCCTCGACGTGCGACCTGCCCCGGAGTACGCCGGAGGGCACCTGCCCGGCGCCGTGCACATCCCCCTCGACGAGCTCGAGCAGCGGCTCGCCGAGCTGCCGCCAGGCCGCGAGGTGGTCGCCTACTGTCGCGGGCGCTACTGCGTCCTCGCGCACGACGCCGTCCGGCTTCTGACCTCCCACGGCGTCCGCGCCCGACGCGCTGAGGACGGGGTCGTGGAGTGGCGCGCGACGGGCCTGCCGCTCGCGGCCGGATCGACCTGAGCGCAGGCTCGCCGCCGCGCTGAGCCCCTCAGGGGTGATTCGTGGCGAAGAAGGTGTTGGTCTTCTCGTTCCACAGCAGGTACAGCGCGGTGACCGCGATCGCGATGACGAGGATCGCCTCACCGAGCTGGGGTGTGCCGACCCCGATGAGCACCGCGGCTGCGAGCCCGATGCGGATGAGCATGACGACGTGACCAGCATGCGCGCCACGTTGCTGCCCTTGCCCAGCATGTAGACGACCAGCGCCAGGACGGCCGCCATCACCAGCGTGACGATGCCGTAGGTCACGGCTGTGCCGCTGGTGGAGTCGATGGTCGCCAAGAGGTCGCCGTTGCTCGCGCACGATCAGACTGACGCCGCCGACGACGTCGAGGACGACCGAGATCCAACCGATGGCGACGGCCACGGCGACGCTGGTGGGCCGCGCCGCGGGGATGGACTGGGAGAACCGTGGGAGGTGCAGTCCGGGCCGTCGACTTCGAGGGACGGGTACGCCGGTGGCGGGAGGACAAGCCGGGAGGCCTCGCGGTCGTCGACGTCCCCGAGGCTCTCGTCGCCGACCGCGCCGACCTGGATCCGCCTGCCCAGGGTCGTCTGGACCACGATCGGCAGACCGTCGGGAACCTCCCCCTCCAGCTGCGCGAGGAGCTCGTCGGTCGGGGGCAGGGGACCCGACGTCTCGACGTGGATGACGAAGGTGGTCGAGCTGTTGTCCACCGAGGTCACCCTGGCGCTCGGCGTGGAGGAGACCCAGTCTTCGGCCCCGGCTTCAGCGCTGTAGCCGAGCACCGCGAACACCAGCGTGCCCGCCAGCACCAGGGCCAGGAGGTTGGACGAGAAGAGCAGCATCGCACCCAGTGCCAGGCCCTCTTCCCCGAAGCCCAGGCAGACTCCGACGACCGCGAGCGGCGGGACGAGTGAGATGGCGATGGCGACGCCGGGCAGCACGGCTCCGACGTCCCGGCGCGCCAGGGCGATGGCCCCCGCGAGCCCGGTCGCGCTTGCGGCGGCGACGTCGAGAAGCGTCGGCGACGTCCGCCCGGAGATCTGGACGTTGTCCGTGAGCTGGTAGGACCCCGGGACCGCGGTCGAGAACGCGAGTCCGACGGCGATCACCACGACAACGCCGTCGAGTCCGCCAGGACACCGGCCGAGGCGATCACGGCCGAGAGGGTCAGCATGGTCCAGAAGGCCGACTGCTTCGCCGCGCGGTCGCCGTACCGCAGGTCGAGCTCCTCGGTGAGCTCGTCGATCGTTCGTCGCTGTGACTCCGGGAGCACCCGGCTCAGCACCCTGTTCATTTTCTGAGTAGGTCGGTGTCGATGTCGCCCGATCACGACGATGACGGATCTGTTCGTCTTTCTCCTGACGCCATATCCAGACATGCGGGACGGATCACCCAAACACGATCGACACCTCCCCAGGGGTTGCCAAAGGTATTACCTTTCACGCACAGTGATCGGCGGCCGTGAAGCCACGGTCACATCGAGCCCGCCCGCATCATCACCGAGGCCTGGCGGGAGAACCTGAAGGGAAGAACCGTGGATCCGATCCAACCCGTGTACGGGACCGGGACACTGCTCGCGATCGCAGCAGCGGCCGTGGCGGTCCTGCTGTTCCTGATCATCAAGGTCCGGCTGCACGCCTTCGTGTCGCTGGTCCTCGTGAGCCTGCTCACCGCCGTCGTCGCCGGCATCCCCGTCGCCGACGTCCCCACCGTCCTGCTCAGCGGGTTCGGCAGCACCCTCGGCTCCGTCGCACTCCTCGTCGGGTTCGGGGTCATGCTCGGCCGGCTTCTGGAGATCACCGGCGGCGCTCAGGTCCTGGCGGACACCCTGATCAGCAGGTTCGGCGAGAAGCGGGCTCCCCTGGCTCTCGGCGTCGCCGCCCTGATCTTCGGGTTCCCGATCTTCTTCGACGCGGGCCTGGTCGTCTTCCTGCCGATCATCTTCACCGTCGCCCGCCGGTTCGGCGGATCCCTGCTGTACTACGCGCTCCCCGCCGCCGGCGCCTTCGCGGCGATGCACGCCCTGGTCCCCCCGCACCCGGGTCCCGTCGCCGCGGGCGACGTCCTCGGCGGCGACATCGGTGTCGTCCTGCTGGTCGGCCTGCCCGTCGCCGTCATCTCCTGGTACGTCGGCGTCTACCTGGTCTCCCGCTTCCTCGGCGCACGCGTCGACGTGGCCGTCCCCGACCTGCTCTTCGGCCCGGTGAACGGTGGCGGCCAGGACGACTCCGGCAGCGCGACCGGAGGCAGCGGCCAGGCCGCGACGAGCTCCACCGACGGGAACGTCCTCACCGACGTCTACACCCGCCGGACCACGCCGTCCTTCGGCACCGTGATCGGCCTGCTCCTGATCCCGCTCGTGCTGATCTCCCTGAACACGGTCGTGTCCACCCTGGCCACCGTCGGGACCGTCGACGGCGACTCCACCTGGGCGAGCGCGCTGATGCTGCTCGGCAACACCCCCGTCGCTCTCCTCGTGGCCCTGCTCGCCGCCATCGCCGTGCTCGGTCGCGACGGCCGCTCCCTGGCCGACACCAGCCGCATCCTCGACGAAGCACTGGCCCCGATCTGCTCGATCATCCTCATCACCGGCGCCGGCGGGATGTTCGGCGGCGTGCTCCGCACGAGCGGCATCGGCGCGTCGCTGACCTCCTCGCTGTCGGACGTCGGGCTGCCGATCCTGCTCCAGGCCTTCGTGATCGCGACGATCCTGCGGGTGGCCCAGGGCTCGGCGACGGTGGCGCTCACCACCACCGCCGGCCTGATCGCCGCCCAGGTCGCGGCCTCCGGGTACTCCGACGTACAGGTCGCGCTGCTCGTGGTGGCGATCGCCGCGGGGGCTACGGTGCTCTCGCACGTCAACGACTCCGGCTTCTGGCTGGTCAGCCGGTTCTTCGGCATGGACGAGAAGACGACCCTCAAGACCTGGACGGTCATGGAGACCACGCTCGGCGCCTCGGCGTTCGCGCTCTCCGGGCTGCTGTGGCTCGTCCTCTGAGGAAGCCGGGCGCGGACGCCGCAGGGCGGCGTCAGGCGCCCGTGGCGCCCGCCTCGGCGATGCCGGCGAGGGCTTCCAGGCAGATCGTGGTCATGGCGGCGCGGGCGACGTCGCTCTCGCCGCCGGCCACGGCCGCTGCGACCATGGAGTGCAGCCGCCGTGCCTCGGGCTTGGGCTCGGGGGGCATCAGGTGGTGCTCGGTGCGCCCGCGCAGCACCTCCTCCACGACGTCCCCGAGACGCGCGAACATCACGTTCCCCGAGGCGCGAAGGAGCAAGCGGTGGAAGGCGACGTCATGGTCGAGGAACGCGGTCAGGTCCCCGGCGGCGCCGGTGTCCTCGAGGAGGTCCGCGAGCCGCACTACCTCCGCCCGCTCGGCGTCGCCGGCCTCGACGGCGGCGAGCTGCGCCGCAGCGGGCTCGACAGCCGCCCGGAGCTGGGAGAGCTCGCCCAGGTGGGCGGCCCGCTCCGGGCCCTGCAGCCGCCAGCGGATGACGGCCGGGTCGAACGCGTCCCAGTGGGTGCGCGGAAGCACCCTGATGCCAGTACGTCGACGGCTCTCCACCAGTCCCATCGAGACCAGCACCTGGACCACCTCGCGCGCGATCGTGCGCGAGACGCCGAACTGCTCGCTCAGCCGCTCGAGGGTGATGACCGAGCCGACCGGGAGGCTCCCGTCGACGATCCGCGGACCGAGCTCGGCGAGCACTCCCTGGTAGACGGTCGACATGCGGAGCAGCCTAGCCAGGCACCCGAGCCTGCCGTCGGTGACGACACCGCTGGGCCGTGTCACGTGGTCGTGATGGGTGTCTCGGGCACCGGGAAGACCTCGGTCGGCGAGAGGATCGCCGCCGAGCTCGGGGCGCCCTTCATCGAGGGCGACCAGCACCACCCGCAGACCAACATCGACAAGATGGCCGCCGGGATCCCGCTCACCGACGAGGACCGGATGCCGTGGCTGCGGACCCTGGCGGGTCTGCTCGCCGAGCACGCCCGCGACGACGAGCCCGCCGTCCTGGCCTGCTCGTCCTTACGCCGTTCCTACCGCGACGTCCTGCGCGCCGCGGTGCCGGACGGTCGCGTGTTCTTCCTGCACCTCGACGCGTCCTTCGACGTCCTGGAGCGTCGCATGGCCCGCCGGCGGCGACACTTCATGCCGGTGTCCCTGCTGCGCTCCCAGCTCGACGCACTGGAGCCGCTCGGGGCCGACGAGCTCGGGGCGGTCGTCGACGTGGCCGCTCCGCTGACCGCGGTCGCGGAACGGTCGGTGGCAGCGATCCGGGCGGCGTGCGACGGGGACACCGGCCGCTGAGCCGGGCGGCCCGCGACCACCCTCGTCAGCGGAGCTGGTGGGCCAGGTCGACCAGGGACATCGCCTCGACGTCCGGGGCCAGGAAGTAGTCGGGATAGGTCGCCCCGCCGCGGTTGATCCACACGCTGCCCAGGCCCGCCCGCCGCGCTCCGTCGGTGTCCCACGGGTGCACCGCCACGAGCATCGCGTCCGCCGGCTCAACCCCACACGTCGCCAACGCGTAGGCGTAGGCCCCGGAGGCCGGCTTCCAGATGCCCGCGTCCTCGACCGACAGGAGGGCGTCGAAGCTCTCCAGCAGACCCGCGTCGTCCAGCAGGCGTCGGGCGACGGACGAAGCGCCGTTGCTCAGGGTGACCAGGCGGATGCCGAGCTCCCGCAGTGCCTGGACTCCCTCGACCACGTCCGGGTGCACGCCGAGCTGCGAGAAGCCGTCCATGACGTGGGTGACGGCCTCGTCGAGGCTCGTCGCGAGCGGCAGGCCCGTCAGGCTCGCGCGCAGCGCCTCGGCCCCGATGCGAGAGAAGGGTTCGGCGGCCCCTGCCGCGGCCAGCGCGAAGCCGTCACGCAGCAGCCCGGCGAACCACTGCTTCGCGAGGTACGCCGGAGCACCGACGTCCTCGAAACGAGCGCCCATCGGCGACATGTCGGACAGCGTCTCGTTGACGTCGAAGACGAGCACCGCGGGCCGCCGGGTGCTCTGCGGATGGTCGGCGCTGCTCTGCGGGTCACTCATGAGATGGCTCCTCCTGTCGGACTACGGCAAGTGCCCGGCAGGGGCACTCCGAAACGTCTTCCGATTTCATCGTTCCGTAAGGACGCCCACCGAAGGGGGCGGTTCTCGCCTGCGAGACTTGGGCGGGACCAAAGCCGTCGAAAGGGGAGCGATGAGGACGAGGGCAGCAGGCTTGCTGGCCGCGACGGTCATGGTGCTGGCCGGATGCGGCACGGGCACGACCGCTTCGGGGGATCCCACCACCGACGGCGGAAGCTCGGGTTCGGCGGCGTCACCAGGCCAGGAGGCGGACCTCTCGTTCACCGCCGAGACGCTCGACGGCGCGTCCTTCGACGGCGAGACGCTCGCGGGCGAGCCCGCGGTGCTGTGGTTCTGGGCGCCCTGGTGCCCGACGTGCCGGGCCCAGGCACCGAGCGTCAGCCGGCTCGCCGAGGAGTACGACGGCCGGGTCAACGTCGTGGGCGTGGGCGGCCTCGCCGACACCACCGACATCCGCGACTTCGGCGAGCAGGTTCAGGGACCGGTCCACCTCGTCGACGCCGAAGGCGCGGTCTGGCGCCACTTCGGGGTGACCGCCCAGAGCACGTACGTCGTCCTGGACGCCGAAGGCCGCGTGGTCGCGGAGGGCTACCTCGACGACCAGGTCCTCCGCGACAAGGTCGCGGACCTCGTGGGCTGACATGCTCGACGGTGCCGCCGCCATAGCGATCGGCGCAGGCATGCTGGCGGCCCTGAACCCGTGCGGCTTCGCGCTCCTCCCGGCGTACCTGACGCTGCTGGTGACCGGCGACCAGCCGAGCCGGCCGGTCGCCGTGCTGCGGGCGCTCTCGATGACAGCGGCCATGACCGCGGGCTTCCTGCTGGTCTTCGCCGCGTTCGGGTTCGTCATCGCGCCGGTGGCCTCCTCGGCCCAGCGCTTCCTGCCGTGGGTGACCGTCGCGGTCGGCGCCCTGCTGGTCGCCGCGGGCCTCTGGACGCTGGGCGGCAGGAGCCTGCCTGGCCCGAAGCCCCGTGCCGGCGGCGGAGGCCCGCTCACGGGGTCGCTGCGCTCGATGTTCGGTTTCGGCGTCTCGTACGCCGCGGCCAGCCTGACCTGCACCATCGCGCCGTTCCTGGCGGTCGTGGTCTCCGCGTTCCGCACCGACTCCGTGATGGCCGGCGCCGGGCTCTTCGTGCTCTACGCCGTCGGGATGGGACTCGTCGTCGGCACAGCCGCTCTTGCGGTCGCCCTGGCCCAGCAGTCGATCGTGCGCAGCGGCCGGCGGCTGGGTCGGTTCGTCCCCGTGGCGGGCGGCCTGCTCCTGGTCGTGGTGGGTGCCTACGTCACCTACTACGGCTGGTGGGAGATCCGGGTTCTCGGCGGCGGGCCGACGACAGATCCGGTGATCGACACGGCCATCTCGGTCCAGCAGACCCTCGCCAACGCCGTCGCGTCGTTCGGCGTCGCCGGCTTCCTGCTCACGGCGGCCGGCCTGGCCGTGGTCGGGGTCCTCACGGGAGTCGTACGTCGACACCGCGGGCGCGACCGTTCCGGCGAGACGGGAGCACCGACGCGCACGGGCTGAGCCGGCGTGGGTGCGCTCACGGCGAGCGCGGACGGACCGGGGACTCCCTACATTGGGGGGAGGACATGCCGACGAGCGACGGGGAGAGGTCCCATGACGATGCACGAGCCAGACCGGATCGTCGACGTCGTCGTCGTGGGCATGGGGGTGGCCGGGGAGGCTGTTGCGGGTGAGCTCGCGTCCGCAGGCCTCGAGGTAGTCGGTGTCGAGACCCGCCTGGTCGGCGGCGAGTGCCCGTACTTCGGCTGCATCCCGACCAAGATGATGGTGCGCGCCGCCGATCTCATCGCCGAGACCCGACGCGTCGAGGGCATGGCCGGCACGTCCCAGGTGGCCCCCGACTGGACCCCCGTCGCCGCCCGGGTCAGGGACGAGGCCACCGCGGACTGGAACGACCAGGCCGCCGTCGACCGGTTCACCGACCAGGGCGGCCACTTCGTCCGCGGGCGGGCGCGGCTGGCAGGCCCCGACCTCGTGCGCGTCGACGACCAGCTCATCCGAGGCGCGCCGCGGCGTCGTCCTGGCCACCGGCACGGCCCCGTCGGTCCCGCCGGTCCCCGGCCTCGACGGGACCCCTTACTGGACCAACCGGCAGGCAGTACCCGCGGTCCGCCTTCCCCCGACGCTTGCCGTGATGGGCGGTGGCGCCATCGGTCTCGAGCTGGCTCAGGTCTACGCGCGCTTCGGTGTCGCGGTCACGATCGTCGAGGCCTCCGACCGGATCCTCGCCATGGAGGAGCCCGAGTCCTCGGCGCTCGCCCTCCAGGCTCTCGAGGGCGACGGTGTCACGGTCCTGACCTCCGCGAGGGTCGAGCGGGTGGACCACGACGGCGAGCGCTTCACCCTCGGCCTGGGTGACGACACGGTCCTCGCCGAGGGGCTGCTCGTGGCGACCGGACGCCGGGTGGAGCTGGGCGACCTGGGCCTGGACACGATCGGCCTCGACCCCGGAGCACGCTCCGTCGACGTGGACGGGCAGATGCGCGCCGGAGAGCGCCTGTGGGCGGTCGGCGACATCACCGGTCACGGCGCCTTCACCCACCTGGCGACGTACCAGGCACAGATCGCCGTCCGCGACATCCTCGGCGAGCCCGGACCTCCGGCCGAGTACGACGCGATCCCCCGGGTCACGTTCACCGACCCCGAGATCGGAGCGGTCGGAGCGACCGAGGCGCAGGCCCGCGAACGCGGCGTGGCGGTCAGCACGGGTGTCGCCCAGATACCTGCCACCACCCGCGGGTGGATCCACAAGGCCGGCAACGAGGGCTTCATCAAGCTCGTCGCCGACGCGGACACGGGCATGCTCGTCGGGGCCACGACGGCCGGACCCAGCGGCGGTGAGGTGCTCGGCGCCCTCGCCGTCGCCGTCCACGGTCGCGTCCCCGTGGCACGACTGCGCCACATGATCTACGCCTACCCCACGTTCCACCGCGGCATCGAGGCGGCTCTGCACGATCTCGGAGGATGAGGGGACAGACCGAGTCGCCCCCTCCCGTACGGAAGGGGGCGACGCGGTCGGCGCCAGGTGCCCGCCCGGGGCGGAACCGACGGTCAGGGTTCGACGGTGACTTTGATGGCCTCTCCCCTGGCGTCGTCGGTGAGGTCCGCGATCGCGAGGTTGACCAGATCGACGGCCTCGAAAACTCGGCCATGACCAGGCACTGGCTGACCGTCTCCGCTCGCCGGGTGCAAGGGCCCGAAAGCCCCCAGGGCGACGCAGGTGACAGCGCCCGCTGCGGACTGGTCACCCCCGGCACCGTCAGACGGTCTCCAGGTACTTGTGCACCAGGGACACCGCCACCGCCCCCTGGCCCACCGCCGAGGCGACCCTGCGGATCACGTCGTGCCGTACGTCGCCGGCGGCGAAGACGCCCGGGACGCTGGTCTCGAGGAGGAACGGGTCGCGCTGGGGCCGCCAGTTGCGAGGTCGCCTGCCCCCGCGCAGCAGGTCCTGGCCGGTGAGGACGAACCCGCCCTCGTCGAGCTCGAGCACTCCGCGGGCGATGTCGCTGCGAGGCACCGCCCCGACGAAAACGAAGATCGCATCGGCGGGCACCGTGCTCTCCTGCTCGGTGGCGCGGTCGCGGACCGTCACGGTCTCCAGGTGGCCGTCGCCGATCACCGAGGTGATCTCGCTCTGCGACCGCACGCCGATGTTGTCGGTCGCGTCGATCTGGTCGATGAGGTAGCGCGACATGCTCTCCGCCAGGGACTCGCCGCGGATCAGGATGGTGACCTCGCTCGCGAACCGGGAGAGGAAGAGCGCCCCCTGGCCGGCGGAGTTGCCGCTCCCCACGACGACGACCCGGCCGCCGGAGTAGTTCACCGCCTCCGACGTCGCCGCCCCGTAGTACACCGACGCGCCCAGCAGGGGCTCGACACCGGGTACGTCGAGCGTGCGCACCCGGACGCCGGTGGCGAGCAGCAGCGCTCGGCAGCGCAGCTCGGTGCCGTCGTCGAGGATGACCAGCCGGTACGGGTCCTCCACCTTCAGCCCGGTCACCTCCTGGGAGGCGAGGATCTCCGCCCCGAGCCGGCGCGCCTGGGTCGTGGCCCGCCGGGCGAGGTCCGCTCCCCCGATCCCCCGGGGGAAGCCGAGGTAGTTCTCGATGCGCGCGCTCGTCCCGGCCTGACCGCCCGGCACCGCCATCTCCACCACGGCCGTCCTCAGCCCCTCGGAGGCTCCGTAGACCGCGGCTGCGAGCCCGGCCGGCCCGGCGCCCACGATGATCAGGTCGTAGAAGGGCTGGAGGGCGGGCGCCCGCAGCCCGAGCTTCACCGCGAGGTCGTTGAGGTCGGGGTCCTCGAGCGTCGTGCCGTCGGGGAAGAACACCACCGGGAGATGCACCGTCCCCCCGGTCGAGGCCTCGACGAGCTCGCGGGCCTCGTCGTCCTTCTCGATGTCCAGCCACCTGTAGGGGATCTGCCCGCGCGCGAGGAAGTCCTTCACTTCGTGCGAGCGCGGGGACCACAGCGTGCCGGCCACCCGGATCCCCTCGTAGTCGACCGGGACGTTCGCCGCCCAGTCGCCGAGGAGGTCGTCGAGGACCGGGTAGAGCCGCTCCTCGGGCGGGTCCCAGGGCTTCATCAGGTAGTAGTCGAGGTCGATGGTGTTGATGCTGGTGATCGCGGCGTCGGTGTCGGCGTACGCCGTGAGCAGGACCCGCTTGGCGTCCGGATAGAGCCTGATCGCCTCGGTGAGGAACTCCACGCCAGCGCTTGTCGCGTCCACGCACCGGGTCGATCATGGAAAGGTGCTGCACATAGCGGGGCTGCACAAGTCGTACGGCGCCGAGCCGGCGCTCCGCGGGGTCGACCTCGATGTCGGCGAGGGTGAGATCGTCGCGCTCCTGGGGCCCAACGGGGCCGGAAAGACGACGCTGGTCTCCATCGTCGCGGGCCTCCGGACGGCCGACAGCGGTGTGGTCGAGGTCGCCGGCATCGACGCGCTCCGCCGTTCGAAGGAGGTACGCCGACTCCTCGGAATCGCGCCTCAGGAGACGGGCATCTACCCCGTCGTCTCGGTGCGGCAGAACCTGACCCTGTTCGGGGAGCTGAACGGGCTCAGACGGCGCGATTGCCGGCAACGCGCCGACGAGGTCGCCGAGGCTCTCGCCCTCACCGATCTGCTCGACCGCCCGGCAGGTCGCCTCTCAGGTGGCCAGAAGCGGCGGGTGCACACCGCCATCGCGTTCATGCACCGGCCGAGACTGCTGCTGCTCGACGAGGCGACGACCGGCGCTGACGTCGAGACGCGAGCGCACATCCTCGCGCTCGTACGCCGACTCTCGGAGGAGGGGTGCTCGGTCCTGTACTCGACCCACTACCTCGCGGAAGTCTGCTGCGACTACCGAGCCGGGACCCCGGCGTGACGCTCGCCCAGGTGCTGCCGCAGCTGGACTCCGCGCGCCTCGCGTCGGTGGAGATCGTCCGGCCCGACCTCGAGGCGGTCTACCTGGCACTGACGGGTAGGCGTTACCGCGAGGAGGACTCCGAGGCTCCGGAGAAGGCCCCCAGCGACGTCGGGAGTGACGATGTCTCCGCGCGCTAGCTGGGCGATCATGCGGCACGAGTTCCGGGTGATGCTGACCGATCCGTCCTCGGTGATCTTCATCATCGTCATGCCGCTCTTCATGGTGGCGATCATGCGAGGTCTCTTCGCCACCGCGCTGCGGGCCGAGGGCTTCGCCGACGCCAACGGCTCCGAGTTCGCGGTGCCGGCCATGGCTGTCGCCTTCGCCGCCTTCGGGGTGGGCTACTCGGGCTTCACCTTCTTCCGCGACCACGGCTGGGGGACGTGGGATCGTCTGCGCGCGACGTCGGCCAGCTCCGTCGACATCATGGTCGGCAAGGTGGTCCCCATGGTCGCGGTCACGGTCACCCAGCTCCTGCTGCTCTTCGTCCTTGGGGGCCCGCTGTTCGAGTTCAGGATCACCGGGTCGTGGGTGGCGCTGATCGTGCTCAGCGTTGCGCTGGCCCTCGCCCTGAGCGCCTTCGGCATGCTGATCACCTCGGTCACGAAGACGATGAACCAGCTGAACGCCGTGGGCAGCGTGGGTGGCATGGCGCTCGCCCTGCTCGGTGGCGCCTGGGTGCCCGTGGCGACCATGCCGGTGTGGGCGCAGACGGTCGCGCCGTTCATCCCGACCTACTGGGCCATGGACGGGTTCCGAGCCGTCATCCTCGAGTCCGGTGGCCTCGCCGACGTCCTCGTCCCGGTGGCCATGCTGGCGGGCTTCTGCGCAGTGTTCACGGCCGTCGCCGCGTGGCGGTTCCGCTTCGAGGAGGCCAAGGTCTACTTCGGCTGAGGGCGAGACCAGGAGCGGGCAACGACTGCTCTCCTCATCCACCTCTCCTCGCTCCACGACAGGACCTTCGTCACGCTGTCCCTACCACTAGCCTCATCCGGACTTCGTCTCCCAGGACCGAGGATAGTCTTTGTGACCGGTCGGCTCCGGGCCGTTCGGGGAGACTTGAGGGGGACTCGATGATCAGTTCAGGCGGCCGGCGCTCGAGAAGCCAGATCGCAGTAGCGCTCGGGGCGGCCTTGATGGTCTGCCCCGTCGGCGTCTCGTCAGCCTCGAGCGTCACGTGCGGAGGGCTTGAGGCGACCATCGTCGGCACCAACGGCAACGACACGATCGTCGGCACAGCCGGGGACGACGTGATCGCCGCGCGCAAGGGGTACGACACCGTCTCCGGCAGAGGGGGCGACGACGTCATCTGCGGGGGCTACGGCGCCGACCGCCTGACGGGCGGCAGGGGCAACGACCGGTTGTACGGCGGGCCGGGCGGACGCAAGGACGACCGCTCAGGGATCCACGTGGAGAACGACCGGCTCCGTGGGGGACCCGGCAACGACCGGATCGCCGGAGGGCGGGACCCGCGGGGTCTCCCCGCCCCCATCCCCGATGTCGTCGACTACTCCAACGCCGTGCGTGGCCTGCACGTCGACCTGACCCGAGGAACGGCGGCGGGACAGGGGCACGACACTCTCTCGCCCCAGGGGTGGTACGTGCTCGGGTCCAGGTACGACGACGTCCTGGTCGGCAGCCGGTTCGGCGACCATCTCTCGGGCGGCCGCGGCGCCGACCTCCTCGAGGGCCGTGCCGGTCCGGACGTCCTCTCCTCCGAGGACGTCTCCGCCTCCCGCGCCACCGAGCCCGACGAGCTGCGGGGCCAGCGGGGCGATGACATCCTGATTGCCGGAGGCGGCGCGGACGTCCAGTACGGCGGCCCTGGCGACGACGAGCACCAGGACTGGGGCCGCGGAGGCGCGGACCGCATCTACGGCGGCCGCGGTGACGATCGGATCACCGACTACCTCTCCGGCGCTGCCGGCCAGGTCCTCCGAGGTGGGCCGGGGACGAACCGGGCCGACATCAGGGTGCGACTCCCCGAGGGCGGCGCGCCCACGTCCGGTGTCCTGGATCTGCGTCTCGGGACCACGACCGTCGCCACGTGGCCGGGCATCGTCGTCGTGACCTCGGGGTTCACGAACCTGCGGCTCCCCGACGGTGACTGGACTGCCTACGGCACCGAGGCCGACGAGTACTTCTGGGCCACGATCATCGGTCCGCGCACCATCTTCGCCGGCGAAGGTGACGACTACCTCGGAGGCTCGGACGACGACGACTACCTCGACGGCGGGGCCGGACAGGACCGCGCGGAGCCCGCAGGTGGGTCCGACATCTGTGTCGACGTCGAGGTCCTCGTCAACGGTTCGTGCGAGCAGGTCGACTGAGCCACTGCGAGAGGTGTCGCGCGCTTCCGGCCGACCCGGAGCCGCCCCGGCGTGGAGACGACGACCACGTCGCGTTAGGCTACCCTTAGTTAGGACAGCCTTACCTCAACTTCGGAGCTGCACATGCTGGCGAACTACCTCATCGGCCTGCGCGAGGGCCTCGAGGCGTGCTTGATCGTCGTCATCCTCGTGGCGTACCTCGTGAAGTCCGACCGGCGGGCGCTGCTCCCCCGCGTCTGGGTCGGGGTCGCGGTGGCCGTCGGCGTCTCCCTGGCGTTCGGGGCGATCCTGACGTTCGGCCCCAGCGGCCTCAGCTTCGAAGCGCGGGAGGCCATCGGCGGCTTCTTGTCCGTCGTCGCCGTGGGACTGGTGACCTGGATGATCTTCTGGATGGCCCGGTCGGCCAAGGGACTCTCGGCGGACCTTCGCGGACGAGTGGACAAGGCCGCTGACGCGGGCCGGCTGAGCCTGGTGGTCGTGGCCATCCTGGCCGTCGGCCGTGAAGGCCTCGAGACCGCGCTGTTCCTCTGGGCCGCGACCCAGGCTGCTGCCCGTGGTGCCACCTCCACCTCCGCGCCGCTCACGGGCGCCGCCCTGGGGCTGGCCACCGCGGTCGCGCTCGGCTACCTCGTCTACCGCGGCGCGTTGCGGCTGAACCTCTCGAAGTTCTTCACCTGGACCGGCGGCTTCCTGATCCTGGTTGCGGCCGGCGTCCTCGCGTACGGCGTGCACGACCTCCAGGAAGCCAGGATCCTGCCCGGGCTCGACAGCCTCGCCTTCGACGTGAGCGACACGATCAGCCCGACGTCGTGGCTGGGCACCCTGCTCAAGGGCACCCTCAACTTCTCCCCCGCCACCACCTGGCTCGAAGCCTCGGTCTGGGTGCTGTACGTGGTCCCGGTGCTGCTGCTGTTCGTCCGGCAGATCCGCCAGAACGGCAGGCCCTCGGCGCCGACCGCGACCGCATCGCCCGCGACGAACCCCTCCTGAACCGGCTCTCCCCCGAGAACCCCACCGAAAGGGTCACACCCGTGCGTCCTCCCACGCTCCCGGCAGCCCTGGCCACGACCGCCGCCCTGCTGGTCGGCGCCGGCTGCACCTCGAACGCCTCCCAGTCGCCCGGCGCCGGCGACCAGGACGGCACCATCAGCGTCGCCGCCGGTGACGACAGCTGCGAGGTGTCCGCGGACAGCGCCCCCTCGGGCAAGCTCGTCTTCGACGTCGCGAACGAGGGCAGCGAGGTCACCGAGTTCTATCTCTACCGCGAGGACGGCAAGACCATCGCGGGCGAGGTCGAGAACATCGGGCCGGGCCTGAACCGCCAGCTCGTCGTCAGCGCTCAGCCGGGGACGTACGTCACCGCCTGCAAGCCGGGGATGACCGGCACGGGGATCCGGGGCGAGCTCACCGTGACCGACGCGGGCAACGATGTCGCGCAGCCTGACCAGCAGTCGTTCGACGAGGCCGGCGCGTCGTACAAGACCTACGTCGAGCGCGAGGTGGACCGTCTCGTCGCCGGCACTGGGGAGTTCGTCACCGCCTACAAGGCCGGTCGGTACGACGAGGCACGCCGTCTCTACGCCTCGACGCGGGTGCACTGGGAGCGGATCGAGCCGGTGGCGGAGTCGTTCGGCGACCTCGACCCGCGGATGGACCTCCGCCAGGCCGACCTGGAGCAGGGCCAGACCTGGACGGGGTGGCACCTGCTGGAGAAGGACCTGTGGTGGCCCGCGGACGAGGCGGGAGCCAAGCGACTGACCGATGCCGAGCGGCGCCGCTACGCCGACCAGCTGATGGCCGACACCCACGATCTGGCACACCGCGTCGACAAGCTCGAGTACGCACCGGACCAGATGGCCAACGGCGCGAAGGAGCTCCTCGACGAGGTCGCGACCGGCAAGGTCACCGGCGAGGAGGAGATCTGGTCCCACACCGACCTCTACGACTTCAAGGCCAACGTGGACGGCGCCGAAGCAGCCTTCGACAGCCTCGAGCCGATCGTCGAGGAGCGGGACCCCGACCTCGCCAAGCAGATCCGGCAGCGCTTCACCGAGCTCCAGAAGCTCATCGACACCTACCGACGTGGCGACGGGTTCGTCTCCTACACCGCCCTCTCCGACGACCAGGTCAAGGAGCTGTCCGACGCGGTGAACGCGCTCGCCGAGCCGCTGTCGCAGCTGACCGCGACCGTCCTCTCCTGACCCGGAGGCACCGATGGACGAGCACGAGCAGAGGAAGCCCACGGCCCTCAGTCGCAGGCGCCTGTTCGGCCTTGCCGGGGCCGGTGCCGCTGTCGGCGCCGTCGGCTTCGGCAGCGGCCTCGAGGTGGCCGGCGCCGAGGAGAACGAGGACACGTCGGTCGATCGGTACCCCTTCCACGGCGCCCACCAGGCCGGCATCGTCACCCCTGCCCAGGACCGGCTGCACTTCGCGGCGTTCGACATGACCTCGAGCTCGCGGGAGGACCTGGTCGCACTGCTGAAGGCGTGGACCGCTGCGGCAGCCCAGATGACCCAGGGCAAGGCCGTGGGTGGCGGGAGCCCGGCGCCGTACGACGCGCCACCGGCCGACACCGGCGAGGCGATCGACCTCCCGCCGTCCCGGCTGACCCTGACGTTCGGCTTCGGGCCGACGCTCTTCCGGGACGCCGACGGCAAGGACAGGTTCGGGCTCGCGGACCGGCAGCCGAGGGCCCTGCGCCGTCTCCCCCACTTCCCCGGCGACAACCTCGACCCCGCACGCAGCGACGGCGACCTGTGCGTGCAGGCTTGCGCGGACGACCCGCAGGTGGCGGTTCACGCGATCCGCAACCTCACACGGATCGCGTTCGGCACCGCAGCGCTGCGCTGGTCGCAGCTCGGCTTCGGTCGCACCTCCTCGACGTCCACGTCCCAGCAGACCCCGAGGAACCTGTTCGGCTTCAAGGACGGGACCGCCAACCTCAAGGCGGAGGACACCGGGGCGATCGAGGACCACGTGTGGGTGGGCACATCGGACGACACAGCCGACGACCCAGCGGACGGAACAGGGGCCGCCTGGCTCGCCGGCGGCTCCTACCTGGTGGCCCGCCGCATCAACATGAACATCGAGACCTGGGACCGCACCTCCCTGCACGAGCAGGAGGACCTCGTCGGCCGCTCGCGCGACGAGGGCGCCCCGCTCTCGGGAGGCAGCGAGTACACGCCCCCCGACCTGCGCCTCGAGGGCAGTGACGGCCGACCGCTGATCGGGGCGGACGCCCACGTCAGGCTTGCGCACCCGACCCAGAACGACGGCGTCCGCATGCTGCGCCGCGGCTACAACTTCACCGACGGCAACGACCACCTCGGCCGCCTCGACGCGGGTCTGTTCTTCATCGCCTACGTGCGCAACCCCGACACCCACTTCGTTCCCATGCAGACGAAGCTCTCCCGGCAGGACGGTCTGATGGAGTACCTCCAGCATCGCGGGTCGGCGCTCTTCGCCGTTCCTCCCGGGGTACGCCAGGGCGGCTTCATCGGCGAGGGCCTCCTCGCCTGAGGAACCAACCGAAGGCGGCCGACCGCGCCTCTGGTCAGACGTAGTCCCTGCGCTGGAGGGCGCGGAAGGAGAGCCAGCCGGGGAGCACCGGAAACCAGTAGGTCGCGAGCCGGTAGGTGAGGACCGCCGACACCGCGGCGCCCGAGGTGATGCCGACCCCGGTCAGGCCAGCCACCAGGGCGGCCTCGATGGCGCCCAGTCCCCCGGGGGTCGGCGAGGCCGCGGCGATGATGGAGGCACCCAGGTAGACCGCTCCGACCTCGGCGATGCTCGCTCCGCCCCCGAACGCCTCGAGCGACGCCGCGAGGCCTCCGACGTACGCCAGGGTCACCAGGGTGGACCCGCCCAGCAGCAGGGTCAGCTTCCCGGGGCTCCGTGCGACCTGGCGGAGGTTGGCGAGCGAGGAGCGTACGCCGGGCAGCAGCCGCCTGGCCGCGAAGCGACGCCCCTGGCGGGTCGCCATGACGGCGCCGAGCAGAGCCGCCACGATCGCCAGGATCAGCAGCAGCTTGCTGCTCGACGGCAGGCTGAACGCACCGGAGAGGTTGCGGCCTGCCCAGGCGAGGAAGAGCACCAGGAGCACGATGTGCACCACGGCGCCGGCCAGGGAGTTGACCCCGACTGCGGAGACACCGGCAGACGTGTCCATGCCGGTCTTCTGCAGGTACCGGACGTTGAGGGCCATCCCGCCGATGTTGGAGGGCGAGACCCGGTTCACGAACGACGACGCCCCCTGGGTGAGGACCGTGGGCCAGAAGGGCAGCGGCGTGGACACGCTGCCGAGCAGTGAGACCGCGCCCGAGACGTAGGTGAGCAGCGAGAAAGCGATGACGACGGGCACCCAGATCCACTGGGCCGACTGCAGCGCCTGCCAGCTGCTCTCCACCTGTGCCAGCTGCGGGAGCAGGAAGTAGAACGCGCCCGCCAGGGTGGCGATGATCAGCAGCGTCCGGGGCCTCACGCGCTGGAGACGTTCCAGCTCCTCCGCTGAGCTTCCGGAGGCGTCCGCCGCCTTGGCGCGCGTGCGCGTCAGCAGGCCGTCGTGGCCCGAGACGGCTCGACGGGTGGCGGCCGACAGGGCCAGCGGCTGGAGCAGCGGAACAGCCGGCGCCACACCCCGCGAGCCCAGGACCTGCACCGCCGTGGACACGGCCCGGTCCTCGCCGGTGAGGGGGGCCAGCGAGGCGAGGAGCTCGGCCACGTCCAGGTCCCGCTGGCGCTCGGTCGCGTCGAGCCCGGAGAAGCTGAAGTCGACGACCCGGGGCAGGCCGGCACCGTCGACCATCACGTTCGCGGCGCGCAGGGAACGGTGGGCGATGCGGGCGTGGTGGAGCTCGTCCACCTCGGTCCACAGCCGGACCAGGAGGTCGTCACTGATCTCCTCGGCGTCGAGCTCCTGCAGCGAACGTCCGTCCACCCAGTCCATGACGAGGAGGACGGTCTCCTCGCCTGCCCGGACCACACGGTCGACGCTCGGGACCCGCACTCCGGCTCGCTCGGCCATGACCCCGACCAGGGCCTGGTGCTCGACGGCGTGGAAGAGCGAGGCAGCCGGACGGGTGTCACCGACGTTCCGCAACCGCACCGCGCGATAGGCGCGGTAGAGCAGGTCGGCGTCACGCTGGTCGGAGCCGAGCGCCTTGACGAACAGCCGCCCGCCGTCCGCGGTGACGGCCACGAACGGGCGGGAGCCCTTCGTCTCCACCTCGACCGGGCTGACCGAGACGACCGGCAGGCCCGCCTTCTGGAGGGCTTCCGCGAGCTCCTCCGGTCCGATGCGCCGGTCGGGCACACCCAGTGTCACCAGGACCGCCGCGCCCACGGTCACTCCGGTCGCGATGGCCAGGACGGCCTCCATGGGGAGCAGCGTGCCGGTCACCAACCGCGCCACGAGCACCAGCAGGAGGACGATCCACGCAGTCCTGCGCCAGGCACGGCTCAGCCAGGGTGAGGCGGTCACCACCACCGCGGCCCCGGCGGCGATCAGCGACGGAGCCGGGAACGCAGCGCTCGTCAGCCAGGAGTCGCGCGCGAGGCGAGCGGTCAGCTCCTCCGGGTGCTCCCTGCCGAGGAGCGTGAAGATGCCGACCGTCGCGGCGATGGCCAGTCCGGCGGCCAGCACGAGCCCGACCAGCAGGCGGAACCGGCGGTGCCGGAGCGTGACGAGCACGACGAGCACCGCCGACAGCACCCATGCCACCTGCACGGTTCCGGTGGTCACGCGGCTGGCGGACTCGGCATCGAGACCGGTGATGAAGGGCGCGGAGGTCCCCAGCAGCCAACCGTCGGCGACCACGCACGCGAGGAGGGAGCAGACCAGCACCGCGCCCCCCACGATCAGGCGGATGACGTCGCCCGGGTGCCGGTAGCGCGTGGGCGACAGGAGCCGTCGCGTCGGAGAGGCACCGGGAGGGGTGGTCGCCGGAGACGTGGCCGCAGCGGTGGCCGGTTGCTCGCTCATGCCCGGTCCTCGGGCAGTGGTTCGGGCGTCCCCGGAGCGCCCCCCGGAGCGCCCCCCGGAGCGCCCCCCGGGGCGCCGTCGTCGACGGCCGCCCTGCGTGCGCCGGCACGGCGCTGCAGCGTCCCGACGACCACGGCGGCGACCAGCGCGCACGACGTACCGAGAAGGACTCCGGCGAGGGCGTCGGACAGCCAGTGGGCGCCCAGGTATGCCCGGGAGAGTGCCATCAGGAACGAGAAGGCCACTGCCGTCGCACCCCATGCCGCCCGCCGACGCCCCGGAGGCACCAGGGCGATCACCGCGGCGACGACGGTGACCGACGCGGCGACGGAGTGCCCGGACGGGAACGACGCGCCACTGGTGCTCACCAGGGACCCGGGAGGTCGGGGCCGGTCGTAGAGCGCCTTCAGCGTTCCGATGAAGACCTCGGACAGCACGATCGCGCTGACGAAGGCGGCCAGGTGCCACCATCTGCGCCGCAGCGCCAGGAACCCGGCCAGCAGGACGCGGGCCGGCAACGTGACGTAGACGAGACCGAGCACGTCGAGCGAGGTCGCCACGGCCGTCACGGGCCTGACCCGGCTGGCGAGCATCAGCTCGAGCCACGCGTCGTCGAGCCGCTGGATGTGCGGAAGTACGCCGTGAGCGGCGACCGAGGCGAACGCGGCCACCGTGAGCGTCACCACCACACCGGTGACGGCCACGTCCCGCCCCGGGTTGGCCAGGAGCGCATGCTCGTTCGGCCTCCCGGATGTCCTTCGACTCAGGGGTTGCACGGCGCGCCTCGCCCGCAGAGCGCGAGTCCCTCGGTGCTCCTCACGTGGTCCACGAGCCGGGCCCGGGGCACGAAGGAGACCGCCCCGTCGACGGGGATGGCGAGACTCGGAGAGATGCCGGCCGCGAAGTCGAAGCGGTACGTCGCGCAGCCTCCGGGGAAGGTGTAGGAACGCGTCGCCGAGTACGCCGGAAGCAGGCTCCGCGGGTTCTCGAACCGCCGCGTACCCGGTTCGTCGGACGGGATCTCCTCGGCGCCGGAGAGCTTGCAGGCCTCGGTGAGGGTGACGGTCACGGCCCGGACGCCGGCCTGGTCCGAGTCCAGCGAGAAGCTCACGCGTCCGCTGGAGATCTCCGCCGTCTCCACGAGCCACCCCGAGGGGACGTCGGCCACGCACGGCACCTGTGCCGCGGAAGGCACCGCCTGAGCGGCAAGGACCATCGAGTGCCCGGTCCCGCACTCCGGCGGCAGGACCGAGGGGTTCTGCAGCGGGTAGAACGCCTGGCCACCGACCGCGACGATGAAGAAGGTCGAAGCCAGCATCCCGAGGGCCAGGCTCACCCGCCGGACGCTCCACCGCTGGAGCACGATGGGCTTCCGCGGCGGAGCCATGCCCCGGAACGCCGCCAGCAGGTCCCGCGGGTCACGCTTCATGAACGCACGGAGCTGCGTCGGGCTCGCCACTCCCCGGGTGGCGGCGAACGCCTCGCTGAGCTCGTCCGGCGTGAAGTAGTGCAGCGCCCGCTCGTAGACCCTCTCCGGATCCGAGCGCACAGCGAGCACCAGCATCATGTTGCCGAGGTCGACCGCCTGTCGCCACGGCGAGGGCCGCACCTGCACGAAGAAGACGTCGATCAGGAGCAGCTCCCCGGAGCGGACCATGAGGTTGCCGGGCTTGATGTCACGGTGCGCGATCCCGGCGTCCCAGAGCACTCGGATCAGCCGCAGGCCCTGGTCGATCACGCCGTCGTCGACATCCGCGTCGCCGATCTCGACGGCGTCCTTGAAGAACTCGGTGACCAGCATGTACTCGCGCTGGGGCGTGATCTCGACGAGCCCGTAGGGCTTCGCGGTGCGGACGCCGACGTCCTGGAGGAGCCGCAGGGCGTAGTCCTCGTAGGCGGTGAGCCGGCGCACCGTCTGGAAGGGATTCTCGTCCTCCAGGGAGCCGTACAGGATGGTCCGCCAGATCTTGTACCACCGGTCGGCGCGCACGTGGCCCTTGGTGTAGAGCTTCGCGAACAGGTACTCGTCGGGGCCGCCCTCGACCCGGATCCGCAGCGGAGTCGAGCCCGCAGACGACTCCAGGCCCACGGGCTTGATCTCGAGGACGGTCAGCCCGAGCTGGTCGCGCACGGCCGTCCGGATCGCTTCACCGCGCCGACCGCTGACGTCGACGTGAGCGGTCCGGCCGCGACGGTAGACGACGGGAAAGACCTCGTTCGGGGTGAAGAACCGGAACGCCGTGACAGGTATCGCGACCCCGAGCGCGACACCCAGGAGCACGTCGTCGGGGTGGTCGACAGCCAGGTACAGGCGGGCCAGGCAGAGCACGGCGATGATCACCGCGGCCACGGCCTTGGCGTAGGTGCGCCGACGACCCGGCACGACCAGGCAGTACACCGCACCCAGGAGGAAGACGGTCAGTACGGCGACCGGTGGGGACGGCGCGGCGTACCCGCCCCAGTCGCTGATGATGGTGACGCCGAAGGGTCGCGGCCGCGACAGACCGAAGTAGATCAGCCTGCCGATGATCTGCAGGAGGAAGAGGCTGCCCAGGAAGACCAGCAGGTGTCGCCACCTGCGGAAGATCATGGTCAGCGCGACCACCGTCAGGCCGATCACCGTGGCTCCCCAGTTGGAGCCGACCGTCGTGATCGCGTCGGCGACGCCGGTGAGCCAGGGGGTCCGCCCCTCGGCGAGGAGGCTCAGGAACCAGGCGGAGGCACGGTCGCTCACCCCCAGCCACGGTGTGCGCGCGGAGACCACGAAGGCTCCGACGAGGATGACGACTGCGAGGATCAGCCACGCAGACGTGGTGAGCGTGAACGGATGGGGCAGCGGCGGAGGCGCCCCTGTCGGCCGGCGCTGGCGGCCCGTCCGCTGCTCGGAGGTGTCCGGAGGAAGTCCGGTCGGGCCGCCCCGCTGGGTCGGGACACTGGTGCGCTCTGTGTGCTCGGTCATCGCACACCCTGCAGCCTGGAGATCAGCGCCTGGCCGCGCAGCCAGTCGGCGGCGACGGTGCGAGGTTCCAGCCCGGTGCGTTCAACTCGCGCGTTGAGGGAGCGCAACGTGCCGGTGGCCAGTCGCGCCGACACGGCGTCGAGGGTGGCGAGGAGTCGCGGCCCGTAGGTCGCAGCGGTCTTTCGAGTGATCAGGGGGGTGACGTTCTCGGCGGGCTGGAGGCCACGGTCGTCCGCGAGAGTCACCAGGTCCTGCTCGGCGAGGCTCGGATCGGTGGTGAAGAGCAGACCGACGTCGACCTGACCCGCGTGGAGCGCCTGGCGTGTGAGCGGCCCGCCGACGTCCGTAGGCACGAAGGCCTTGAAGGTCAGCCCGTACGTGCGCTCCAGACCCGGCAGGCAGTACGCGCGTTCAGGACATTCCGGTGGCCCTCCGAACACCAGGTCCGGTGCCACCAGCGCCAGGTCGGAGATCGACCGGAGGTGGTAGCGAGCCGCGGTCGCTCTCGTCACCACCACGCTGTTGTTGTCCTGAGCCGGTGCCGGGTTCCCCACCACGAGACCGCGCGTCCCCGCCGCCCGCGCCAGAGCCCGGTGGGTCGCGGCCGCATCGGAGCTCGGGGCCACTTTCCCCAGACTTATGAAGCTCAGAGCCGATCCCGAGTACTCCGGAACGAGCTGGACCAGCCCCTTCATCAGCGCCGGCTGCACCAGCTCGCGCGTGCCCAGGCCGCCTGCCACCCTGACCCGGAAGCCCTGGGAGGCGAGTGCGCGTGCATAGATGTGGGCGAGCAGGACGCTCTCGGGAAAGTCGAACGAACCGACCGTGATCACCGAGTCCGCGCGCTCACCGGCTCCCCGAGGAGTGGTCGGGGCGCGATCGCCGCCACTGGTGCATGCGGCACACAGCACAGCCACCAGAACGAGGCAGGCTGCGCGCACAGCTTCCCCTCGGTCGCGCATGTCCTCATCATGCGCCCGCCGGTCCCCCCAGACCATCGCCCGCTGGGACCCCCTCGCGCCCGCGACAGGGGCGGCGTCCGTGGGCTTAGGCTGCCTCCGTGTCCGTCTCCTTGAAGTACGCCGTGGTCGAGCGCGAGCGCCGTTTCCTGCTCGGGAGCCTCCCCGAGGGGGTGTCCAGCAGCAGGAAGATCGTCGACCGGTACGTGGTGGGGACTCGTCTACGGCTGCGCGAAGTGCTGGAGGCCGACGGGACCGTGCTACGCAAGCTCGGACACAAGGTGCGCCTCACCGAGGGGCCGGCCGAGGTCGCCAGCACCAACTTCTACCTGAATGAGGAGGAATGGGCGCTTCTCGCCGATCTGCCCTCGCGACTTCTCCGCAAGACGCGGCACATGGTGCACCGGGACGGCTTGGCCGTTGCGATCGACGAGCACGAGGACGGCACGCTCGTCGCGGAGATCGACGACGGCGACCACCCCTCACAGCTCGTCCCCGACTGGCTCGACGTCGTGGCTGACGTCAGCGACGACGACCGCTGGACGGGCATCCGACTCGCGCAATGAGCGGTCCGCGCCAGTTCCGGGCGTTGCGCTGCCTCACATGGGGCCGGCTTCGCCCAGGGTCGTTTGAAGCCTACGAACCGGGCGGCGCGTAGTCGACGGCCACGTTCATGGCCTCGTCGACCTCTGACGGCGACAGCAGGACCACCGTCTCGTAGCTGCTGACCGCACCCGAGGTCGACACCGCCGCTGCCATCGCCACCGCTGCTGCGTGGGTAGGTACGTCGACGATGACATAGACGTCGTCCCCGCCGAACGCGAAGTAGAACGACTCGAGCGAGCCCCCGACGCCCGCGACAGCGCCCTCCACCGCCTTCACGCGGCTCGTGCCGCCGGCTTTCATGACACCCTTCATTCCCTCGACCGAGTACGACACCTTGAGCAGGTACTTGGCCATGGCGCTCACCTTCTGCCGAAAGAGTCCCTTGCAGCACCGCCTTCGGGCACCGGCGTCAATCCTCGTCTCGTCATGCAACCAAGGACAATGACCCGACTGCGCTTCTCGAACTGACTCGTTCGGGTCCGGCTCGGTGGCAAGGACATCGGCTTGAACCGACAACCGCGTGAGCCCTCCGAGAGTGCTTCTCCAGCGGGTTCCCCCGGTCTGCACCCGACTGACGGCGACGAACTCTCCTTCGTGGCGACTCTTCGCCCTCACAGCGAAGGGCCGGCGTTGCCTTCGACGGGGCTCCTGGGCTGGGTCAGCCGATGCCTGATCCCGCTCTCGCGGAGGATCCGGTCGAAGAGCACCCCCACCGGCGGCCTTTTGAACCGCCCGGTGAACACCTTGCCGTTGTCGGTGAGGATCTCCGGGCACCCATGGGCATCGCCGCCGCCAGCCCCTCACAGACCGGCCGGGCACCCTCGCGCGGCATCAGGAACGCGCTGACACAGAACCGGGAATGGTCATCGACCCCGGTCAACGCCTGGCCCGGGACCCGTCGGCGAGCAGGAACCCGCCCACGGTATCCATCTGTCACAGCTCGTTGGGTCGCCCACGCTCCCAGCGCCGCCAACGCTCGGCCCGGGCTCGCCGCCCGTCCGATGCGACCGGTCCCTCAACGCATCCAGGCCACCGGCCTCGTGCCTGGCCAGCCGCTCATGCACCGTCTGACGACGAACCCCGACCCGGGCAGCCACCTCGGTGACCGTCTCGCCGTTGCTGATCACCGCGAGCACGGCCTGATACCGCCGCTCCGCCAGACTCAACTCCCGCATGCTCGGGAGTGTCCGGGATCAGCCGGAGTAGGTGTCACCCATCAGCCGGAACCCTGTCCGGCCTCAGCCGAAGCGCCGATGTCGAGGCTCAGCCGAAGTAACACAAAAACCGCTTGGTAGGGCGGGTGGGACTCGAACCCACGACCCAAGGATTATGAGTCCTCTGCTCTAACCGACTGAGCTACCGCCCCGCGTGATCTATCGTCGCAGGTCAGAGGCCCTTTTCGCCTGCTACGGGAGGCAACTCAACCACCCGAGCAGAGGCCTCAGACCGCAACCAGACCGCACGAGACTCTAGCGCCACCTCTCCGAGCCGATCCACGTAGGTGTGAGCGTCACCCGGATAGAGGTGCCCGTAGCGGTCCAGGGTGATGCTCACCGAGGCGTGCCCGAGCATCTCGCTCAGCACCTTCGGAGGCGTCCCGTACTTGATGTGCAGCGACGCGCAGGTGTGCCGCAGATCGTGAGGCCGCACCATGTCGCCGGCCGTCTGCCGAGCCACACCGGCCGCCCTCACCGCAGGGTCGAACACGCGCCCGCGCCAGTTGCCGATCCGCAGCGGCCCACCGCCCGGAGCGGTCAGCAGGTGATCGTCAGGCCCCTTGCCCTCGAGCGTCGCCGCGAGCTCGTCGACGAGCCACACCGGCACCGGCACCCGCCGCACCAACGCCGCGGCCGTCTTGGGCGTGCCTTCGATCAGGTGCCCGCCAATCTCGGAGAGGTTCACCTCGACCCGCAGCTCTCGCCGCAGCACGTCGAAGTGACGCACACGCAGCCCCGCGAGCTTCGCCGAACCGCAGCCCGCACCAGGCGAGCGCCGAGCACCAGAGACGGCCCTCGCCGGCCGCCTCCGCGACCGCCCACACCTGCCGCTCGTCGAGCGCCCGGAACGGCCGCTCGGCCTTGCTCGGCAGGCTCGGCAGCTCGACACCGCGAGCAGGGTTGGACGGGATGCGCCGCGCCTTCCACCGCTAGGTCGAGCACCTGATTCAGGACGATGTACGCCTGCCGCGTCCGCGACGCCGAGAGGCCCCGCGAGTGCATCCGCTGGACCCACGCCGCGACGTCCTCGTGACGCACGCCGGACAGCGGAACCCCTGCCCACGTGGGGAGAACGTGCTCCCGGAGCAGCGACTCGTACGACACCCGCGTCGAGTGCTTGAGCTTCACTAAGCCGCGCAGCCACTCCACCGCGTACTCCCCCGACCGTGACGCGGCCGGCCGCAGGGTCGGTCCACTCGCCCCGGTCCATCTTCGCGGTCTGCTCTCGAAGCCACCGCTCCGCGTCGGTCTTGCGGTCGAAGTCCTTGAGCCTCTCCCCGCTTGTCCGGTCCCCCGGTGGCGAGACTCTCCACCTCCCGGTGTCCGCTCGCCGCTTGATGCTTGCCATGTCGTCGGTCCTCTCTCTCGTGACGCGCTCTCAGGGATGCGAGCGCATCGCCGTCTCTACTTGCCGCGAGCCGCCCTCTGTCGTGCTCGTCGGTCCTGATCGGCCATGCGTGCGGGGACGCCGGCCTCTCGACAGTCCGGGCAGAACGCGCGCGTTCCCGGCCTCTGCTCGAGCCGCGCGCGTTGCTTGGGAGTCATGAGGAACGGCCGCCCGCAGCCGTCGCACACGTCGAGCCGCTCGGCCGTCGCGCACCGTCCCGCGAGCTCGACACCGAGCGCGCCGAAGATGCCCGCGTCAGGCGACGCACCAGAGCCGATGACCAGGCGAGGCCGCGCCCCCGTCGACCACTCCATGCCGACCCGCGCGCCGCCCGCGTCGAGCCAGTACGACACCGCCTGCGCGACCAGCGCCCGCCGAGCCGCGACACCTCGAGGTGCCGTCGAGGCCCTCGAACCCCGGCAGCAGGCCGACGTACACCTCGACGCCGCCGTAGGCGTAGGGCAGGAACTCAGGCCACACGCCGGCCGGCAGTCGCTTTGCTCGTCGCCACCGCGCCGGACACCTCGAGGATGAGCCCGGCGAGGCGGGACCAGCGCCGCCACTCGTCGAGCGACTCGCGGCCCGTCCGGCTCGAGTACGCCGCCCGTCGGCGCGTCCTCGTCGTCGAAGTGGCGAGGCGAGGCACCGGGCAGACCGTGCCGGCAGAGCGGCAGGTCGCCCCACTCCTCCGCGTAGGCGACGACGGCCTCGTCGGATGCCTGCGCGGAGCGCGAGGAACCCCTCGAGGAAGCCGTCGCCGGGGAAGCACTCGCCGCCCTTGCGTTGCGTCGCCTCGACGTCCCACACGAGCTCGTGCCCGTGGAGCTGGACCCGCTGAGCGCATCGCCACCGCAGCCGGGGGAGCGCCTCTGTCGTGGTTGATCCAGGCGGAGACCCATACACACCGCTCGCTGGTCTGTCTGTCGCCCGCAAGATGTGTCCATAAGCAGTCATGCACAGAGCGACACGGCCACCGTCCGCCCACGCGGCCGGGATCGTCCCTACGTTCGCCGCACCACAGCACCACCACGAGAGCAAGGAATCCAACATGGAGCACCAGCGCAGCCGCGACCACGAGTGAACTCCTGACCACCGAGGCAGAGCCGCCGCCTACCTCAAGGTGCCGGTGCCGACCGTCCGCATGTGGCAGCACAACGGGACCGGCCCGAAGGGCGTGAGGCTCGGCCGGCACGTCCGCTATCGCCGCGCGGACGTCGACCGCTGGATCGAGGCCAACGAGCGCGCGCAGCGGCCTCGTGCGGTCTGAGTGCGGTCTGAGCGACCACGCCCCATGACCGCCGAGACGGCCGCACCGCCTCTGACCTGCGAAAACGTCACCGCCGCGTCGACGCAGGCCCCCGGCGACCAGAGGACTCGTAGTCCGTTGCGCCCGTCTCGGCACCCCTCCGACGAGCAGCAACGCGGCCCCGGTCAGGGAACCGAGGCCGCGCCGAAAGGACCAACCAATGCACCCCGAGACTAGCCGCGACAGCGGACAGCATCGGCGGACCAGGCGGACAACCCAGGCCCCCGGCTCGCAGCCGGTCGACCGCTTCGCATGGGAGCGAGCCGTCAGGGACTCCCCCGACGTCACCGGCCTAACCCTCGCCGTCGCGCTCCTCGCCAGCCCTTACGCGAACGCCGACGGGTCGAACATCCGGCCGGCCGTCTACACGCTCGGCCAGCGAGCCGGCCTAGCCGTCACCGACGACAACCGCTGTCGCCCGGTGTCCAAGCACCTCGCCCACCTCGTCGAGGCCCGGTGGCTCGAGCGCACCGCGCGCGGCTCGGCCGGTAGGCCCGCGACCTATCGCCTCACCACTCCTGACCGTGCTCCCACGAGCACGGTTGGGCACCTCTGACCGTGCTCCCACAAGCACGGTCACGACTCTCCTCGACCGTGCTCACAGGAGCGCAGAAGAACCGTGCTCCCAGGAACCCGGTAACCGTGCTCCCACGAGCACGCCACCAAGTCATGACCAAGACAAGACCACTCTCTCTCCGCGCAAGGAGGCCGCCGTCGTGTTGATCGACCCCGAGCAGATCAGGGAGGAGGGAGCAGGAACTCTCGACCGACGACGACCGCTCGAGCGCCTCCGGCGCCGGGCACATCCAGAGCATCGCCGCCACCGACGGCGCAGACCCCGGCAAGTGGACCGAGGCCCGCCAGGAGCGCGTCAAGGACTACGTAGCCCGACACCCCGAGCTCGGCCTCACGGCCGTCCCGCTCGTCCGCCCTCTGCTCCTCGAGCTACTCGCCAGCAGCGCCGGCACCATCGCCGCACCCGTCGGGACGTCGCCGGCATCCTCCGCAAGCCCACCGGCGCCGAGGACGTACGCCGCCTCGCCGCAGCCGGCCAGCGCCGAATCCCCAAGCCCGCCATGCCCTCACCCGTCGACCGCCTCGACCGCCACGAGCGCGAGCGACTCCTCGAGGCCGTCGCCGCCGAGCTCATCGAGCGCGGAGACGTCATCCCCGGTTGGCAGCACGACAGCGACCGCGACCGCTTCGAGCGCCTCATCGAGCACTACGCCAACCAGCGCGCCCGGCGCCGCCACCCGGTAAGCGCCTGACCCCACCGACGACAGGAACAGGACCATGCACCGACGAGCAGCCTCTCACGCACTCGGAGCCAAGATCGGCCACGACGTCGACCGCCTCGACGTCGCCCTCGACCACCTCGCCACCATCGCCGCCAACCTCCGAACCGCCCTCACCACCGAGCACGCCACCAGACCCCGACAGGACACCCAGCCATGACCACACCCCAGCCACCCGACGGCACAGAGTCGGCACGTTCCACCCCGGTCTGGCCCTCGCGCGCGCGAA
>CAWGNO010000005.1:0-177216 GCA_963823965.1 uncultured Actinomycetota bacterium
TACGTCGGAGGGCGGGCGCAGGTGCGGGTCGCGACGCCGTCGACGTCGAAGGTGACCGCGGCGGCGGCGAGAGCCACATCCGTGCCGTGATCTCGATCCGGCCGAACCGTGGCGTCCAGCCCCAGAACGTCTCCTGCTCCTCCCGCACGGTGAGCCCGGGCGGGAACGGTTGCTGGCCGCTGGTGCTCCCCCACCGGGCCGGAGTGGTTACCCGACTGGGGCCGGAACCCGCAACGGCGGCGGGTACTGGTCGGCGCACCGAGTCCCTGTTCAGCGGGGATGAACAGGTCGAGGCACGAGTCGTGGACCGAGTACGACGCGCGGCTCGCCGCCTGCGAGCTCCAGGCCGGCAGGTCGTGCGGTAGCCACACGGAGCGGTCGGCGCGTCGCCGTCGAAGTCGTCCCGCATCCGTCGTCGCGGATCAGGCTCGGCGACGGGGCGTCCGACCACGATGGAGGCCAGGACGTCGGGGGCGAAGGTCTCCGCGGTCTGGACGTCGAGCCGGGCGCCCAGCCCGTCCAGGACGCGGGTGAAGAACGACCGGGCGGCCGCCGCGAACACGATGTCGGCGACGTCGGCGTCGCTGAGACCGTCTCGCGCAGCGCGTCGACGTCCTCCTGCTGGATCGACGACGCGTCGCGAGCCACTTCGGCCGCGAACTCGTCGCAGCGCGGTCCAGCTCGTCGAGGGCCGCCCCGCTGGGGTCCTTCGCGATCGCGATCATGGTCGCCTCGTCGTCGCACTCGTCCTTCAGGAACTTCGAGTGCGCGGCCATGCAGTGCGTCGACCGCAGCGCTCGGGCGGCGGCGATCGTGGCGATCTCGAAACGCCGCAGCTGGATGCCCTCACGCACGGTCTTGTTGAGCTGGGTCCAGGCCTCCGCCACTTCCGGACGCGTCGAGAACGCCTAAGCGAAGTCGGGAAGGAATCCCCAGGCGCCCGCCTGCTGCTGGTAGAACTCCGCGAGCGTGCCGGAAGCGTCTCCTCGGGGACGGTGTCGATGAACATGCTTCGATGCTCTCGCCGTCGAGGCCTCGCCGCCATCGTCTGAATCCGGGAAATCCGGCGGTTTCGGCACCTGCCCCGGTGATGGGGGACGGCAGGAAGCCCTTGAAGGTCATGTACAGGCCCAGGGAGAACTACCAGAGGAAGATCGGCACCGTGGCGATGCCCGCGAACAGCACCAGCTCGTCCTGGCCGACGAACATCCGAGCCACAGCAGAGGCGATCAGCAGCGGGGCGCCGATCGAGACCCATGACGGGGATCAGGCGGGGGACGAGCCCGGACTGGTACATCAAGGATCCCAGCAGCAGCGCGTTGATCCCGGGGATCAGGCCAGGGCCGAGCAGGAACGTCCAGTCCCGCACTGCCACCAGCGCCTGCCCCTCGGTCACCAGCGTCGCCGCGTCCGCACCGGCGGCGCCGTCCTGGCGAAGCGTCACCACAGCGAGCAGGCTGACGACGCCGATCACGATGACCGCAGCCTCGAACAGCCGCGAGGTGACGAAGCCGAGCGCGACGGCCTCATTCTGACGCTTGACGATCGGGAACAGGACGACCGCCGTCCCCACGCAGGCGACGGCGTTGACGAGGTCCAGCAGGCAGCCGAGCACCACCCTGCCGTCCGTGCCGGAGCCGACGATGAAGTCCGCATCGTTCAGCACCGGGTCGAGGAGGAACACCGCCGGGATGGAAGCGGCGAACGTGAGCAGGTAGAACAGACCCGCGACCAGCGCGGTTCTCCTGACCGGATCCATGCGGGCTTGCGAGCCCGTGCTCATCTGACTGTCAGTCATGCCCATCTCCCCGGGCCGGTCCTGGTGACTCTCACCGCGACGTTAACCGGGAAAGCTTGCGGTCGATACGGCATCTGGGGGTTTCTTGCCCCGAGGCACTCAGCCGGAGGTAGAACGAAGTGGTTGGACGAGTGCGCGGGAAGAACGGGTGACGAACATGGCGGACACAGCAACCGAGATGCTCGAGCGTCCGGGTGGGCGCATCGCCTTCGAGACTCGGGGTGAGGGTCCACTGGTGGTGTGCGCACCGGGGATGGGGCAGCTGCGCTCCAGCTACCGGTACACCGCGCCGGCATTGACCGCCGCCGGGTTCACCGTTGCGGCGATGGACCTGCGGGGGCACGGCGACAGTGACGCGACGTTCGACCGCTACGACGACGTCGCGGCCGGTGAGGACCTTCTCGCGCTCGTCGACCGTCTGGGCGGCCCGGCGGTCCTTGTCGGGAACTCGATGGCAGCCGGCGCCGCGGTGTGGGCCGCCGCCGAGCGTCCCGAGTCGGTGGCGGGGCTCGTGCTGCTCGGCCCGTTCGTGCGCAACGCGCCCATGAACCCGCTGATGGTCGCCGCCTTCAAGGCGATGATGTCCGGCCCGTGGGCCGCGGCGATGTGGACGTCGTACCTGCCCAAGCTCTACCCCGGGCGGAAGCCGGACGACTTCGCTGACCACCGCCAACGCATCGCGGCCGGCCTGAAGAAGCCCGGACATCGCAAGGCGTTCACCGCAACTACCCGCACGAGCCACCAACCGGCCGAGGACCGTCTCGGCGCGGTGAGGGCGCCCGCCCTGGTCGTGATGGGGGAGGCGGATCCGGACTTCGGTGATCCCGCCGCCGAGGCTCGGTGGATCTCCGAGCAGCTGGAAGCGGAGGTCGTCCTGGTGAGGGACGCCGGGCACTACCCGCATGAGGAGTACCCCGACGTCGTCAACCCTGCGATCGTGCGCTTCTGCCAGGACGCCACCACTGCCCGGTGACTCCACGCTGGGCCGTCGGCGGGTCGCCCGCGCCCGCGAGAGCGCGGATCAGGCCTGCTCCGGTGGCATCACCTCGAGCGTGACCTCGCAGGCCTCCCCGGCGTACAGACCCTCGGACTGCCGGACCGGCTTCTTCAGAGGAAGGACGTAGCTGCCCGCGGAGGTGTCCGGAAACAGCGACGTACGCCAGGTCGTGGATCCGATCGAGACCTCGACCCGGACGCTCCCGAACCCCTCGCGCGGACCCGCTTCGAGCTCGATCTCCTCGGACACGTCGACGGGCAGCGTCAGGAAGTGCCAGGAGCCGGGGTCGCCCGGAGAGTGCTCCCAGATCTCGGCGCGGAACACGTGCTGGACCATGCAGCGAATCGTTGCACTGCTCACCCCCAGGTCGCGGGCCAACCGAGGCGGCGACGGAGCCTTGCCTTGCTCAGTCGAGCCATGACCGGCCGACGTACGCCGTGACGCGGCGGGGCAGCCGCACGTCCTCACCGCGGGCGAGTCGGCGGCACAGGTCCATCGCCTCGTCGAAGCGGAGGACCTGCCTCTCACCACCGGCCGATCCGCCTCCCGGGTGCCAGTGTGCCCGCCAGCGCTCGCCTTGAAGTACGACGAAGGGACCGCCGACGACCTGGCCGATCGTCTCGTCGATCGCCTCGAGGAGCCGGGCCGACCCGTCGTCGCAGGCGTCGCAGCCGCAGTCGGGCAGCATCTCCAGGGCGACCTCGGGCTCGGCGAGGCTGATGTGCAGCACCGAGAGCGTGCTGTCGAGCTCGGGAACCGGTAGGTCGCTCTCGAGCAGGAGCAGCGGCAGCGTGCCCGGACCGCCCGCGTCGAGTCGGACACCGCGGTCGAACGGCCGCAGCCGACCCGCGCTGTCGATCGCCCCCGGAGCGAGGGTCTCGAGCTGGACCCCGGCGACGTCCACGAGCACCTCGGCCCAGACGTTCGCGCGGGCGTGCACCACGCGGTACCTCTCGGGGTCGCGGAGCCGTGAGTACTCCTCGTCGCGTGGCATGGCATGCCCCGGGTGCGGGTCGGGCCAGGAGGGCAGGTCGAGGGCGTCGTACCTGGTCGACACCTGCTCCCGCAGCTCGGCCGGCGTCGTCATCCTCGTGACAGTACGGCGCCCACGCCGGGGACTCACCTGGTTTGTCGGCGGAGTCGAGGACCTGGTTCGTCCGCCGGGGGTGCCGTCCGATAAGTAAAGCTCGTGACTGATCTGCTCTCGCGCTGTCCCTCCTGCGGCAACGAGCCGTCGTCGGCACCGGAACGCCCACCAGGCTTGCCGGATCTCCCGGAGGACGAGGGGTGGTGGGAGGAAGCCCACGAGGCGGTCGCCGAGCACCCCCTTGCCCGGATGCGGGTGCACGTGTGGCTGCGGCGACTGGTCGTCGCCGGGCACACGGCGGTGACCATCTGGCTTCTGTTCACGCACCAGGTCAGCCTCGCCTGGGCTCCCCGGGGCGCCTGGACCCCTTGGACTCTTGGGCCGGTCCGGCCGTTGCCGGCGTCTGCACCCTCATCGCGCTCTTCATCTCGGCGACGGCGATCCGAGGCCGGTGGTGGCCCTGGCTCTGGGCGGCGGCGGGCTGGGTGGCGCCGGCCGCCGCGCTCACCCAGGGCGCGATGTGGCCGGTGTACGTGTCGGTGGTCGTGCTGCCGGCGCTGGCGCTGTGGCTGGCGAGCAGGATGGGCAGGGACCTCGACGTCCGGGTGTGGCTCTTCGAGGACTTCGCGCGGGCGGTGGTCGCGGTCCCGGGCGACCCGATGGCCACCTTCACCCTGTACCGCCACTTCGACGCGGACGGCCGCCTGCTGTACGTCGGCAAGACCATCCGGCCCGCGTGGCGGCGTTCCCGGGAGCACGCAAGGAGCAAGGACTGGTGGCCCCTGGTCGCATGGACCAGCTACACGCGCTACACGAACCCGGAGGACCTCGCGAGGGAAGAGGTCGCCGCGATCCGGCGGGAGCGTCCGCTGCACAACGTGATGCACAGCAGCCGCTGACGGCGTCACCCGATGACGTCGGGGGCCTGGACGGTCGGCCGCCGCGGCTGCTACACCCTTGCGCATGGCTGAGGTCACGGTCACCGACTGGTTGCTCGACTCCGATCCCGCCCTGCGCTGGCAGGTGGAGCGGGACTTCCTCGGCCTGCCCGAGGAGGTGTGGACCCGGACGAGAGCGCGCGTCGCCTCCGAGGGTTTCGGGGCGCGACTGCTCGCTCACCAGGACCCGGACGGGCAGTGGGCCGGAGGGGCGTTCTTCCCCGGCGACTTCGACTTCGGCGGCCCGGAGGCTCAGGAGGATGCCGGTCAGCCGTGGACGGCGACCACCTGGTCACTGAACTCGCTGCGGGAGTGGGGAGTCGACGCGGCCGTCCTCGACGGGACGGCGGAGCGACTTGCGGCGAACAGCCGCTGGGAGTACGACGACCTGCCGTACTGGGGCGGCGAGGTGGACTGCTGCATCAACTCGTGGACGCTCTCCAACGGGCTGTGGCTGGGCGCGGACGTGGACGGCATCGTGGACTGGTTCCTGACCCACCGGCTCCCCGACGGCGGGTGGAACTGCGAGTGGGTGGAGGGGTCGACGAGGTCGTCGTTCCCCTCGACGCTGAACTCGTTGAAGGGGCTGCTCGACTACGAGCAGGTGACCGGCGACCGCGGACGCGTGCGTGAGGCGCGACGGGCCGGGGAGGAGTACCTTCTCGAGCGCGTGCTGTACCGGCGCCTGTCCACGGGCGAGCCTTTCGCACCCTGGGCTCTGCACTTCGCCTACCCGTTCCGCGCGTTCTACAGCGTGCTGAACGCAGCCGACTACTTCCGCGCCGCGTCGATCCACGACGGCACCGCTCCCGACCAGCGGTTGAGCGAGGCGATCGAGCACATCCGCGCCGCCCGTCAGCCGGACGGCACCTGGCTCCAGGACCGACGCCACCCCGGCCGGGTGTGGTTCGAGGTGGACGTCCCCGCCGGGCAGCCGTCCAAGTGGCTCACGTTCCACGCGACCAGGGTCCTCGAGTGGTGGGACGCCGGCCGTCTCGCCTGACCGGACCATTGGCCCTGTCTCGCTCGCACCGTCCGTGTGACCGTGAGGGGGGGAGAACTCGGGGAGGTCATCGCGATGACTCACATCGTCGGAGAGGTCACCATCGACGCGCCGGTCGACGAGCTGTTCGACCTGGTCGCCGACGAGAGGAACGAGCCCAGGTACAACCCCCGGATCGTCTCGGCCCAGAAGCTGAGCGACGGGCCGGTCGGGAGGGGCTCGCGCTTCATCGCCGTGCCCAGGGGCATGGGTTCCAGGGGCGAGATGACCCTCGAGGTCGTCGAGTACGACAGGCCGCATCGGCTCCACAACGTCGTGCGCTCGTCGTACATGCAGGTGGACGGCACGCTCACGTTCGAGCAGGTTCCCGAGGGGACGCGCATGAGATGGGACTGGGACATGGGTCTGGCCGGCCCCATGAAAGCGCTGTCTCCCGTGCTCGCCCTCATCGGACCGCGGTGGGAGCGGCGGAACTGGCTCGGGCTCAAGGAGTACGTCGAGGCCGGGCATCGTCAGGGCCCAGCGCCGATGTGACCGCCGGGAGCGCGCCTAGTGTGGAGGAGAGGGGACTGCACGTGCTGGAGGCGCCATGACGGAGGGTGAACGCTCGGACGGGCTGCCCGACCCGGGTCAGGAGCGACGCACCCACGACTTCGACGCCAGCTACGTGGCCGGCCGGCCACCGTGGGACATCGGCCGACCGCAGTCGGCGTTCCGCGAGCTGGCCGACCGCGGCCGTCTGGTCGGGCGAGTGCTGGACGTCGGTTGCGGCACCGGGGAGCACGCCCTGATGGCGGCCGCGCTCGGACACGACGCCACCGGCGTGGACGTCGCGAGCACCGCTGTCGACATCGCCCGGCGCAAGGCCGGCGAGCGCGGTCTCGACGCCCGCTTCCTGACCTGGAACGCACTGGAGCTGGCTGACCTGGGCGAGTCCTTCGACACGGTCCTCGACTGCGGTCTCTTCCACGTCTTCGAGGACCGTGAACGGTCGACCTTCGTGGCTGCACTGCGCGCCTCGATGCCGGTCGGCGCTTGGTATTCGTGCTCTGCTTCAGCGACCTCGAACCGGGCGACTGGGGCCCTCGTCGCATCCGGCAGGAGGAGATCCGGGTCAGCTTCAGCGACGGGTGGAGTGTGGAGGAGATCGCCCCGGCAGAGCTCGAGACGACGATCGCGCCGGGGAGCGCCCGGGCCTGGTTCGCCTCGATCCAGCGGACGTGACCGCGTTCGGTTCGGCCTCGGACTCCAGCGCCGCCATCCGCGCCGGTCCTGGAGCCAGCCTGGCGCACACCGGGGACAGGAATCTCTCGTGGAGCGAACGACGAGCCGGGCGGTGACCGCACGCACCCGCGATAGCGTCGGTGCATGAGCGAGGACCAGCGGGTCAGCCGGGACGTTCGGGAGCCGGAGAAGACCGGGCCGGCGGGTGCGAAGCGATGGGCCGCCTATCTCGACTGGCTTCGTGAGGACCTGATCCAAGGGATCCTGTCGTTGCCTCCGCAGGAGCAGCGGCGCACGCGCCTGCCCAGCGGCTGGTCGCCGATCGAGCTGCTGAGCCACCTGCTCCACATGGAGCAGCGCTGGTTCGTCTGGGGCTTCCTCGGGGAGCCGGTGGACCAACCGTGGGGCGACTGGAACGTCCCTGAGCCCTGGACCTCCGACGACAGCGGCGAGACGGGAGCGCAAGCACGCTGGGAGGTCGCCGACGACGTCACGGCCGAGGAGCTGGCGACTCGGCTGCGTGCGTTGGGCGAGCGCACCCGCTCGGTCCTGGCCGAGTACTCGCTCGACACCCCCGGCGTTCCCGGTGGGCGGTTCGGGGAGGATCCCCCGACCCTCGAGTGGATCTGCTTCCACGTGCTGGCCGAGTACGCCCGGCACGCCGGCCACTTCGACATCGCGGCCGAGCTCTCCCGAGGCTGACCGCTCCGTCGTGCCGCTCGAGAGGGGCGCTCAGTTGAGGATGCGCATGCTGCGCGGCACGCCCTCGCCGCGCTCGACGACGCCTTCGGTCAGCTCCTGCAGCGCGGTCAGCGCCACGTTCTGCGACATCGGCCCGAAGGAGACCCGGGCGACACCGAGCTGCTCGAGGCGGTCCAGCGACGGGGTCCGGGGGATCGCGATCAGCGTCAGCCGCTGCGGTCCGAACGCCTCGACCAGGGTCGCCACCTGCTCCTCCTTGAGGAAGGCCGGCACGAAGACCACGGGAGCACCTGCGTCCAGGTAGGCCCTGCCGCGCTCGAGCGCCGCGGCCAGGTTCTCCGCAGGGTCGATGTCCCGCCTGAGGTGGAAGGGGTCGGTGCGTGCGTTGAGGACGAAGTCGGGGACGCCCTCCGCCTCCGCGGCCTTCATGATCGCCTCGACCTGGCGGGCGGCCTCGGCCACCGGCTTCATCTGGTCCTCGATGTTGGCGCCCGCGACACCGACCCCGATCGCCCGGCGCACCGTCTCCGCGGCGTCGCCGTACCCTCCCTCGAGGTCGGCGGTGACCGGCAGGGACGTGGACGCCACGATCCGCCCGACCGCCTCGATCATCAGGTCTCGGGGGATGTTCTCCCCGTCCTCGTACCCGTAGGACGCCGCGATCGAGTGGCTCGCCGTCGCCAGGGCCGTGGTGCCGGGAACGTCCGCGACGACCTTCGCGCTGACCACGTCCCAGACGTTCACGAGCTTGAGCAGCTTCTCGGAGCGGTGCAGCGAGAGCAGGTCGGTTGCCAGGGACTGCGTGGACTTGTGCGACATGGCTGTGTCCTTCGACGCTCGGGCTCCTCGACGTCCACGACCCTAGCCCGAGCGGCATTCCTCGGTTGCTGGTCACGGCAGACTCGTAGGCATGATCGCGACGGTGACCGGACGCGCGGACGACGACGTCTCCGCGGCGGCGCAGCTGCTCCACGACTTCAACGTCGAGTACGACGAGCCGACGCCCCCACCCGAGGACCTGGCGGTCCGGCTGGCGGAGCTCGTCGAGGGGGACCAGGTCACGGTGCTGCTCGCCCGCACCCAGGAGGACGGCGCCGCGGTCGGGGTCGCGGTGATGCGGTTGCAGCCGTCGGTGTGGAGCCGGGCGCACGAGGCGTACCTGGCCGAGCTGTACGTCGTACCGAGCCGGCGGGGGCAGGGGTACGGCCGGGAGCTGATCACCGAGGCGCTGCGGGTCGCGCGCGAGCGAGGTGCCGACTACGCGTTCCTGGTCACCAGCGAGGAGGACCGGCTCGCCCAGCGGCTCTACGAGGCGGCCGGCTTCCGTCGTACCGAAGGAGAAGGCGGGCCCCTCATGCTGGCCTACGAACGTGAGCTGTAGTCCTCCCGAGCGGTCTCCGACGGCTTCCACGCCATTGCGACACTTCTGACCGGTGGGCTCTGGGCCGCCGTCTGGCTTGGGGCCGCCCTCGGCCGGCGCGAGGAACGAGTCCGGCTCGAGATCGACGACTGGGGCAACGTCTGGGCGCGGTGGGGTGCGAGCGCTTAGCTCGCACCGTCTACGCCTCGGGGTGCACGCGCATCAGCCCGCGCGTGCTCGCTGAGCCACGTGGCGGCTCGACGCGCGGAGGCGCGGGACAGCCAGGCGTCCTGGACCACCTCGGCGAGCTCCTCACGGGTGAGCTCACCGATGCGGCTGGCCCGCAGGAGCACGGAGGGATGGCCGTCGAAGTGCGGGGTCGTGAAGAAGGGCGACGTCTCGTCAAGCACCAGCGCCTGCTTGTCCACTTCGGACGCGACCCAGAACACGATCACGTCGCGGTAGCGCTCGCCGGTCTCCGGATCGAAGGCGTCCGGTCGAGGGGTGCGGAAGAAGACGAACGACTTCCCGCCCACCTGGTAGACGGGGTTGTCGCCGGATCCGCGCTCCACGGTGACATGGGGCATGCCCAGTGCCCGGGCATGAACGTCCTCGAGGCGGGCCCGGCCGGTGGCGCTCACCGGAGTCGCTCGAGCAGGTGGTCGCCCACCCGGAGCGCGTTCGCCATCGCGGTGAGGGACGGGTTCACCGCCCCGATGCTCGGGAAGAAGCTCGTGTCGACGACGTAGAGGTTGTCGAGGTCGTGCGCCTTGCAGTTGACGTCGAGGGCGCTGCTCGTCGGATCGGTACCGAACCGGACGGTTCCTGCCTGGTGGGCGGTGGCGCCGATGGGCATGGTCTTGTGCAGGTAGAGGCTGTGCTCGAGCAGGTGGTGCCGGTGCAGCCCGAGGTCGCTGAGCATGCCTTCGAGCTTGTGCCGCAGCCGCTTGAGGCCCTCGACGTTGTTCTTCTCGTCCGTGACGAGGTGGATCGCGCCCTCCTTGTCGACGGTGACCCGGTTGTCGGGCTGGGGCAGGTCCTCGCCGCAGAGCCAGAAGTCGACCGCGTGGTGCGCCAGTACGTCGAACGGCAGGTCGGGTGAGAGTCGTCCCGCCCAGCGCGGCGCCTCGGCGTGGAGCATGGACGCGTCGGACTTGCCGAGCATCTGGATCCCGCCGAGCGGGTAGTCCCAGTCGTCCGCTCCGGCGTACCAGTCGTTGAGGGCGAGCGTCTTCTGGAACTGGGTCGGGTTGGGGTCGGTGGAGACCGCCATCAGGGCGAGGTTGTTGTGCCGCATGTAGTGGCGGCCGACGACTCCGGAGCGGTTGGCCAGCCCGTCGGGGTGGGCGTCGCCGGCGGACCTCAGCAGGAGCGCTGCCGAGTTCACCGCGCCGCAGGCGACGACGACGATGTCACCGGTGAACCGTGTGGTCGTCCCGTCGCCCAGCTCGGTGACGACACCGGTGACCGTGCGCCCCGACGGGTCGGTCTCCAGGCGCTGCACGTTCGCGTCGGTGACCAGTGTGACGTTCTCGCGCTCCAGGACGGGGTCGACGCAGATCACCTGGGCGTCGGCCTTCCCGTTGACCAGGCACGGGAAGCCGTCGACGCGGCTGCAGCGGATGCACACGCTGGAGCGGGCAGCCTGGCCGGGCGACTCCTCGTGCAGGTTGACGCCGATCGGCAGGTGGAAGGGGTGCAGCCCGTGCTTCTCGAGGTCGTCGCTGAGCTGCTGGATCCGCGGCTCGTGGGCCACGGGCGGGAAGGCGTACTGCGCGCTCGTCGGGCCCTCGGTGGGGTCCTCCCCGTGTCGGCCGTGCACCAGGTAGAGGTGTTCGGCCTGGGTGTAGTAGGGCTCCAGGTCGTCGTACGAGATGGGCCAGGCGGGCGAGAGACCGCCGTGGTGCCGGATCTCGCCGAAGTCCTCGGGGCGCAGGCGGAACAGCGCCGCGCCGAAGAACTTGGTGTTGCCCCCGACGTAGTAGTTCACCTCCGGCTTGAACTCGTCGCCGTGCCGGTCGTACCAGACGTCACCTGCGAGGTACTTGCCGCGGACGAAGACCGCCCTGGTGTCCCAGTTGTCGAGCTCCCGCGGCAGGAACGAACCCCGTTCGAGCCACAGCACCCGGGCCCCGCCCAGCGCGAGCCGGTGCCCGAGGGTGCCGCCACCCGCGCCCGTGCCGATGATGATCGCGTCGTAGTGCTGGTCGTCCGCCATGAGACCTCCCGCCGCCGTCTCCACGGCAACACCGGCCGGTCGGGCATGCATCGTCCCCCGCGGATGAATGTCCCGGGCGGGTCAGAACACCGCGATGGGGTTGACCGGCGAACCGGTCCCGGTCGGCAGGCGCAGGGGAGCCACCACGACCAGGAACGACCAGCGCCCCGACTCCTCGCACACGGACGCCAGGTCCTCGAGCTGCAGGTAGTCCATCAGCATCAGGCCCAGCGCGTTGATGGCCAGGACGTGCACCGGGAAGCCCACGCCGTCGGTCAGGCTCGGCGCGGCGTCGCTGTTCGAGTCGCTGCCCAGGGCGGCCACCCGCCGCTCGGCGAGCAGCGGCAGCGTGCTCGGGTGCAGTCCCGCACGTCGGGCCTCGACGTCCCAGGGGCCGAGCTCGGTACGCCGACGTCGGTGCCCCACCCGGACGAGCGCGATGTCACCGCGACCCAGTTGGACTGCTTGGTCCCGCTCGGTCGCGAGGATGTCGTCGGTGGTGACCCAGTCCCCGGGCTCCAGCCACGGCACTCCGCGCGAGCGGGGTACGTCGAGCAGCACGCCGCGTCCCACGATGCCGTCGGCCGCGAGCCCGACCGACAGGTCCGCCGCCCCACCCTCGCCCACGGTGTCCGCAGGCACCTCGTTGTAGAGCTGCCCGTCGAACATCACGTGGCACAGCGCGTCGAGATGGCTGTCGGCGTTCCCGTGGATGTTCATCAGGATCCGGTCCATCCCGAACACGAGCCCGTCGCCTGCCTGCGTGCCCAGCGGGCCCTTCATGTCATGGCGGGCAGGGTCGGGGTTGTCGCCGGTCACCCGGTCCTCCACCGGCGCGGCCAGGGACACGGTGCGGCCCAGCCTGACCTCTGCCGCCGCGGCGACGCGATCGGCAGGGGTGATGTGGTTCAGCGCGCCCATGCGGTCCTCGGGTCCCCACGGCAGATCGCGCCGCAGGCTGTCGCGAAGCGCCCGGAACTCCGCCTCGGTCATCACGGATCCACAGTGCCATCACTGCGGCCGGGCCGACAGCCTCGTCGACGGCCCGGCGAGGGATCTCGAGTCGGCGGCGTCGACCAGGAAGGTCGCCATCGGCCCCTTCCCCTTCACCTCGATGACGCCGCGGGACCGGACCGTGAACTCCGCACCCAGCGCAGCCGCCACGCGCTCGGTCACCTGGATCTCCCCGGGCAGCCCGTGGGACTCCATGCGGCTCGCCGTGTTCACGGTGTCGCCCCACAGGTCGTAGATGAACTTGCGACGGCCGATCACGCCGGCGACGACGGGCCCGGAGTCGATGCCGATCCGGACCGCGAGCCAGTCCCGGCCGCCCCGCTTCGCGATGGCCGCGATCTCCTCTCGCATCGACAGTGCCGCGCGGGCGACCGCCCGGAGATGGTCCGGACGAACCTCGGGCAGGCCGCCGACCAGCATGTAGGCGTCGCCGATGGTCTTGATCTTCTCGACGCCCTCCGCATCGGCGACCCGGTCGAAGGCGGAGAACACCTCGTCCAGCAAGGCCACGACGTCCTCCGCCGCCATGACAGCAGACCGCGACGTGAAGCCGACGATGTCGGCGAAGAGCACGCTCGCGTCGTCGTGGTGCTCCGCGATCACTCCGCTGCTTCGCTTCAGCCGCTCGGCGATCGGCTCCGGCAGCACGTTGAGCAGCAGCCGCTCGGAGCGCTCCCGCTCGGCCTGGAGCGCGCGGTGGGCACGCTCCCGCTGCTCCACGAAGTACCCGAGCATCACGTAGGCGCTCAGCGTGACGCCGAGGATGTTCATCACGAAGAACGTGACGACGACCCCGGACGGGAGCGCCGCTGGGGACTGCGCCAACCAGGGGTCGAGCAGGGCGAGCGCCAGCAGCTCGGCGAAGAAGACCAGCAGCCACACCACCGAGCGCCGGACGCCCAGCAGGGCGAGCGCCGCGAGCGGGGCGAACATCGCCCAGAGGATCATCCCGCTCGAGGCGACGAAGCCGCCGAGCGAGGCCTGGAGCAGGCCGGTCAGCAGGAGGTACGCGACGAGCTGGGTCGTCCGGAAGACCTCGAACCGCCGCCCTCGCGCCAGCACGACGAGCCCGACGATCGTGACCAGCTGGTAGGCCGCCGGGATCGCCGCCGACACGGGGTGGCCGTAGGTGAGGTACGTGACGACCCAGACCGTCGAGAGCACTGTGATCAGCACCGACGCGAAGATCAGCGTCCCTTGGCGCAGCCGCGCGTCGTGGGAGTCCTCCGGTCGCGAGCCGAGGTCGGCGAGCCGCTCGAGCAGGCGTGAGACCGACCGCTGCGATCGTGCCGAGGAGGGACCGGGGGCTTCGTCCGACGCGGCCACGCCGCCGATGGTATGGCGGGGCCCTCCGTGGCGACAGACCCGAAGGGGTCACCCCTCAGGCGTCGTCGTCGACGCCGCCGGCCTCCACGAGAAGAGCGAGGTGCTTGTCCCACCGGTCGATCTCGCAGCCGTTGGTCCGGGAGAAGTCGGCGTTCACCTGCTCGCCACGGAAGGTGCCGGTGACCTTCGCCGTCTGCGGGCCACCGTAGATCTCGGTGCACATGGCCTCACGCGGCACGGGTGCGAACGGCTTCGCGAGCTCGTCCAGCACCCGGCAGGCCGCCTCGGGGTCGGGGTGGTCGCCGCGAGCCGGGTCGCAGCCGAGTGTGTACGTGCGCTCGGCCTTCCCCGGGCCGGCCTTGACCACGACAGTCAGGTCGGTCGTCGCTGTGGTGTCTGCTCCTGGCTCGGCGGTCACGACTCCTCCGTTCACCTCGTTGCCGCACCCGGCCACGAGCAGGGCAGGCACAGCCACGGCAACCAGCAACGTGCGCTTCATGTCCCTGTGACGTCCCGCGCCCACGAACGGTTCCCCGAGGAGCATGCGGCGCGGACGTCGGTCACTGCTCCCGCTGCTCCAACGCGTCCTTGAGGATCGCGGCCAGGGCCTCGAGCTGTACGTCGGCGGAGGAGACGATCTCCTCGTCGGAGCCGTCGAGGGCACGCGCGGCCAGACCCGCCTTGGAGTCGATCAGCTCGGCGATCTTGGCGTCGATCGTCTGGGTGGCGATGATCCGCCAGGCGGTGACGGGCTCGGTCTGGCCGATCCGGTGGACCCGGTCGATGGCCTGGGTCTGCTCGGCGTTGGTCCACGACAGCTCCGCGAGTACGACGTTGCTCGCGACCTGCAGGTTCAGGCCCACTCCGGCGGCCGTCAGGGAGCAGACGGCGATCGTGACCTCCGGGTCGTTCACGAACGCGTCGATGTTGCGCTGACGCTCCTTGGGGGTCTGGTCGCCCCGGACCGAGGCGTACTTGATGCCCTGGGACCCGAACAGCTCCGAGGCCGCGTCCATCACGTCGATGTGCTTGGCGAAGAACACCGCCTTGCCGGCGTTGCGGGCGATCTGGGCGGCGTAGTCGGCGGCCAGCGTCGCCTTGGCCTGACCGATCCGGCGGACCATCGCGAAGACGTTCTCGCCCGAGGAGGACTCCGTCGCGTCCGAGAGCTCCCAGTCCGCGACACGGCGTACGAGCTCGTCGTCGATGCCCTCGACGGTCTGGCCGGACCGCTCCTCGCGCGCGGCGATCGCGGCGTCGTACCGCTTGACCAGCCGCAGCGCCAGCTCCCGCTCGGCCTTGCCGATGGAGCGGGCGGAGGCGGAGTCGAGCTCGACCGGCAGGTCGGCGATCCGTCGTGCGGGAATCTCTCCGGCGACGTCCGTCTTGCGCCGGCGGACGATCCCGAGGTCGATGACGGACTGGCGTGCCGCCGTGTGGAAGCCGCGGTCGAGGGGCGTCAGCCCGGTCTCCTCGAGGCCGGACATGAGCTGGGGGCCGGGCTTCTTCGCGTCGATCCAGCCGAGGAACTGCCAGATCGGGAGGAAGTCGTCGATGTCGTTGATCAGCGGGGTGCCGGTCAGCGCCATCATCAGAGGTCGCGCGGCGCGCTGCCGGATCCGGTTGGCGATCTCGAGGACGTGCTGGGAGCGCTGGGACTTCTTGTTCTTGATGAAGTGCGCCTCGTCGACGACCATCCCGCGGAAGCCGTGGGTGGCGATCCAGCCGACGTGGCGGTCGAGCACCTCGTAGTTGACGACGACGATGTCGGCGAAGCCGTCGATGGTGTCGCCGTCGCCGTGGATCACGGTGACGCTCTTCGACGGTGTCCAGCGGGCCGCCTCACGGGCCCAGCTGGTCTTGACGACGCTGGGGACCACGCAGAGCAGCGGGTAGGCGTCCGCCGCCTGCGCGGCCAGCAGCGCCTGGGCGGTCTTGCCGAGCCCGGGCTCGTCGGCCAGCAGGAACGTGCGGTGCCCGTCGGCCGCGGCCGACAGCAGCCTGGCCTGGTGGGGCATCAGCTCGAGACCTGCCGGAACCTGCACGGAACGACCCGGCTCCGGCAGCTCCATGCACGAGGGGGCCCCCGGGGTGGCGGTCTCGAAGGAGTGCAGGAGCGGCTCGATCAGCTCCCAGCCGGCAAGACGGCGCTCCTCGTGCCGCTTGGTCGGCGTGACGCCGGAGAAGTCAGGTGCCAGGAAGGGGTTGGCCAGCTGGGCGGCGGCCACGGAACGGGGGACCACCTGGCGCTCGGTGCGCATGGACGTGGTCGCCGGTCCCGACGGCTTGGGCTCCGGGTCGGGCTCCAGTCCGCCCTCGACCTGCATCTCCCGCTTGAGGGCGCGGGCGCCGTCGCTGATCTCGGCGTCCTGGTCGAGCAGGTTGAACAGCGAGGGCTCGCGGGCCGCGATCTGCGCGAGGATCGTCGCGACCCCGTCGAGCCGCTTCATCTGCGCGTCCCGCTTGGCGTCGGGCAGGGACTCGTCGCTCTTGACGCGCGTCCGCTCCTCGCGTGCCAGCAGCGCGATGACCTGGAACTTCGTCCTCAGGACCTGGCCGCGCTGAAGTCGGGTCTCGACGTCGCGGACGGCCTTGGCGAGGACGGGAAGGATCCCGTCGTTGTCGCGCGGACGACGCCTGTTCCCAGACGTCTGGGCCCGCCCGGTACGGCGATTGAGCCGTTGTGACAACCAACTCTCCTCGTGTTCGAGTTCGGACTGGATCGACCCCCCGGTCGACGCGCCCGCATGCAGCGTCCCGCCGCCTGACCGCCCGGCACGACGCCGACGTCGGGTGCACGTTGCACCCGGAACCGGAGCGGCTGTCTCGATGCCGAGGCAGCGATCCGGCGGGAAGAAGGGGCTCCTGAGCTGGAAGGTGGCCTTCGCAGCGGCAGCCCTGAAAGGTGTGAGGCACCACCATCGTACCTGCCCACGTCCGGAGAAGCGCGCCCCGTCCGCGGAATCTCCGAAACGGGGGCCGACAGGCTCAGTACAGGAGGGCCAGGCCGAGGACGTCGCCAGGCGCGAGAGTGCGTGCGGAGGTGTCGCACCTGCCCATCGCGGTACTCATCGTGAGCGCGTCGGTACCGGGCCGTTCCGGCACGTGAGCGAGCCCGAAGGAGTGGCCCCGCTCATGGGTCATCACCGCCTGGAGGTCGTAGTCGTCCACGCAGCCTTCGCCCGGGTCCAGCGTGAAGATCCCGGGCGCGTCGTTGAGCAGCACGTCGGACTGCCAGATCTCGTCGCCGTCGACGTAGGTGCAGGTCACGGCCACCACGTCGTCGGGGAGCGGACCGAACGAGACCACGTTGATGCCGTCGGTGTTGCGCTCCGGGAAGCACAGCCCGTCGTAGGTCACGTTCGCCCGACGCTCGGTGGTGCCGGCGTAGATCACCGGTGGAACCGCAGGCACCACGCCCCTCGTGGCCGGGCAGCGGCTGTGCGCGTGGGCGACGGTCGCGGTGGCGTCGCTGAGCGCCCGGAGGGTCTCGTCGGGGTCGAGGTACGCCGGGACCGATGACAGGTTCATCACCCAGGTGAAGGGCTCCTGCCTGCTGGCGTCGTGCACGGCGTACGCCGTCTGGTGGCACCCGTCCTCGCGCGTCGGAGGCGGAGGGGGCGGCGACCCGTTCGTGTCGTCGGGCAGGAACGGCAGTGCAGCGAGGACCAGCGCGGCAGCAGGCCACGTGCGCGCTCGAATCCTCCCCATGCGACCCTCCCGCACCCATCCGAGCAGAAGCGGCGCAGAGGCACCAGACGCGTTGGGACTAGAGCATCAGCCGGGGGAGAACCGGCGAAGCCGGAGGCTGTTGGTCACCACGAACACCGAGCTGAACGCCATCGCCGCCCCCGCGATCAGCGGGTTCAGGAAGCCGAGCGCCGCCAGCGGGATCGCCGCGACGTTGTAGGCGAACGCCCAGAACAGGTTGCCCTTGATGGTGCGCAGGGTCGCCCGGGAGAGCCGGATGGCGTCCGGGGCGGCGGTCAGGTCGCCGCGGACCAGGGTGAGGTCGCTCGCCTCGATCGCCACGTCCGTGCCGGTGCCCATGGCGAGGCCGAGGTCGGCCTGGGCGAGGGCAGCGGCGTCGTTGACCCCGTCGCCGACCATGGCCACGACCGCGCCTTCGGACTGCAGCCGCTTGACCACGTCGACCTTGTCGGCCGGCAGCACCTCCGCGATCACCTCGTCGATGCCGACCTGGGCGGCGACCGCGAGGGCGGCTCGCTCGTTGTCGCCGGTCAGCAGGACCGGTCGTAGGCCGAGGCCGCGCAGCTGCCCGATCGCCGCGGCGGAGCTCTCCTTGACGGTGTCGGCGACGATCACGACGGCCCGGACCCGGCCGTCCCAGCCGACCCATACGGGGGTGCGTCCGTCGTGCTCGGCGGCCGCTGCCCGCTGCGCGAGGTCCTCGGGGACCGTCATCGCCCACTCCTCGCGGAGCCAGGTCGAGCGACCGACGACGACCGCGTGACCGTCCACGACCCCGGAGACCCCCTGGCCGCCGTGGCCGGTGAAGCCCTCGACCTCGGGCAGCGCTCCCACCTGCTCGCGCGCGTGGTCGGCGACCGCCTTGGCGATGGGGTGCTCGGAGGCGTCCTCGAGCGCGCCGGCCAGTCGCGTCACCTCGTCGAGGGACTCGCCCTCGGCGGGAAGGGCGTCCACGACGCCCATGCGTCCGGTGGTGACCGTGCCGGTCTTGTCGAGGACGACGGTGTCCACGACGCGCGTCGACTCCAGCACCTGGGGGCCCTTGATCAGGATGCCGAGCTGCGCGCCGCGTCCCGTGCCGACGAGCAGAGCGGTCGGGGTGGCCAGGCCCAGGGCGCAGGGGCAGGCGATGATCAGCACCGCCACGGCCGCGGTGAACGACGCCGTCGCGGCGTGGCCGGTGAGCAGCCAGACCGTCAGGGTCAGCAGCGAGAGGCCGATGACGATCGGCACGAAGACGCCGGAGACCCGGTCGGCGAGCCGCTGCACCTCGGCCTTCCCGGTCTGGGCCTCCTCGACGAGGCGGGCCATCTGCGCGAGCTGGGTGTCGGACCCGACCCGGGTGGCGCGGACGACCAGGCGACCGCCCGCGTTGACGGTGGCGCCCACGACGTCGTCGCCGGGTGCGACCTCGACGGGGACGGGCTCCCCGGTGAGCATCGAGGCGTCCACCGCCGACGTACCGGACTCCACGACGCCGTCGGTGGCGATCTTCTCCCCGGGGCGTACGACGAAGGTGTCGCCGACGACCAGCTGGCCGACGGGGATGCGGACCTCGGAGCCGTCACGGAGCACCGCGACGTCCTTGGCGCCCATGTCGAGCAGCGCGCGGAGCGCCGCGCCGGAGGTCTTCTTGGCGCGGGCCTCGAGGTAGCGGCCGAGGGTGATGAAGACCGTGACGGCGGAGGCGACCTCGAGGTAGATCTCCGTCCCGCCCTGGTCGGCCGGGAGGAGCGTGAAGTCCATGCGCATGCCGGGCATGCCGGCGTCGGTGAAGAACAGCGCCCACACCGACCACAGGAAGGCGGCGCCGACGCCGACCGAGATCAGCGTGTCCATCGTCGCCGCACCGTGTCGGGCGTTCGCCCAGGCGGCCCGGTGGAACGGAAGGGCTCCCCAGACGACCACGGGCGCGGCCAGGGTCAGCGAGAGCCACTGCCAGTTGTCGAACTGCAGCCAGGGGATCATCGCCATCGCGACGACCGGGACGGTGAGGACCGTCGACACGAGGAGGCGCTGGCGCCACCGGTCGGCGTCGTCGTGACCACCGGCCACCGTGTCGGTGCCCTTGGTCGCGTCCGTCGCCTCTGCCGCTGCGGCCGGGGGAGGGGGCAGGGTCGCGCCGTACCCGGTCGCCTCGACGGTGTCGACCAGCTGCTGCGGGTCGACATCCTCGGCGAAGGTGACCTTCGCCTTCTCGGTGGCGTAGTTGACCGTGGCGGTGACGCCGTCGAGCTTGTTGAGCTTCTTCTCGATCCGGTTCGCGCAGGAGGAGCAGGTCATGCCACTGATCTCGAGCTCGAGGTCGCGCGTGCCCTCCGTGCCGGTGGCCTGCTGCGTGGTCATGCGACTGCTCCTTCCCGCTCCGGGCTACTTCGCCAGCTCGTAGTCGCCGGCCTCCTCGAGGGCCTCGGCGACGGTGCTCTCGTCGAGCGGGCTCTCGCTGGTCACGGTCACCGTCGAGGTGCCCCCGGCGACCAGGTCGACGTCGACGCCGGTGACGCCCTCGACGTCCTTGAGCTCGTCGGTCACGGCTCCCGCGCAGTGGCCGCAGGTCATGCCGGTGACGGAGAAGGTCTGGGTGCTCATGTCACTCCTTCGTGTGGTCGTTCAGGAACGGACGAGACGGGCGATGGCCGCGGAGGCCTCGGCGATCTTCTCGTCGGCCTCGGCTCCGCCCACCTTCACGGCGTCGCTCACGCAGTGCCGCAGGTGCTCGTCGAGCAGGGACAGCGCGACCGTCTCCAGCGCCTTCGTCACGGCGGAGACCTGCGTCAGGATGTCGATGCAGTACGTCTCCTCGTCGACCATCCGCTGGATGCCGCGGACCTGGCCCTCGATGCGCTTGAGCCGGTTCAGGTGCGCCTGCTTCTCGGCGATGTACCCCGGCGCCACGTGTGCCATGTCCGTTCCTCCCTGTTGCTGTACCCCCTAGGGGTATCTCGAACATATACCGCCAGGGGGTATCGATCAAGGGCTCTTCGGTCCTGCGGTCGGAGGTCAGGGACCTCTGGTCCGACGCCTGGTTCGTGTTGGCTGACGAGCTCGCTCGTCCCGGGCGTAGACAGCCCGGGTGCGACGCCAGGGTTCGTCCACAGGGTGGGTGGCTTAAAGCTCCGTCCACGACTTTCGAACAAACGTTCGAACATTGGCATGCTTGTTCCTAGGTTGGTGGTGTGACCACGACCGATGAGCGCAGCGGCGATGCCGCCCCCACGAGGGGCGGCTGGGCTGTGCCCGGGGTGGATCTGGCCAGAGAGGGGCCGCACCGCCCGGCATCGGCTGAGGTGGCGTCCTGCTCGACGGAGGGTCTGCGGCGGGAGATGGCTGATGCCGGGGTCGCGGTGCACCCGATCGTCACGGGGCTGCTCACGTGCCTGGAGGCGTTGGAGTCGGCGCGCGGGGTGTCCGCGGCGACGCTGTCTGCCCGGGAAATCCGACTGATGCTGCTTGCGGTCGTGCAGGTGATGACCGCGGCGTTCGCGATCAAGATGAAGCTGCTCGTAGCCGGGGAGGCCCAGCGAGTGGCAGACCTGACCGGGGCGACCTCGACCGCGGCCTTCCTGTCCCACCTGACCCAGACCAAGCGTGCCGAGGCGTCCGCACAGGTCCGGCTGGCCAAGGACCTGGATCGTCGGTTCCCGCTGCTCGCGGAGGCGTTGGCGGCGGGTCGGCTGAGCCCGGAGCAGGTCCGGGTATGCGTCACCGCGATGCGCCGGCTGCCCAAGGACCTGTCCGCGGAGAAGACCGAGGCGTGCCAGCGGTTCCTGGTCGATGCGGCCCAGAGGCTCTCACCGGACCGGCTCAAGACGGTGGGCAGGCGGCTGTGGGAGGTGGTTGACCCCGAGGGGGCGGAGGCCAGGGACGGCCGGTCGCTGGAGGACGAGGAGGAGCTGGCGCGCGCCAAGGCGTACTTCCGGTCCTGGCGCAACGGCGACGGCACCACCGGGTTCCGGGGGAAGCTGCCGGACCTGCAGGCGGACATGCTGCTGAAAATGATCCAGGCGTTCGCGTCTCCGCGGCGCCGGTCGAACCCGAACATCGCGACCAGCCAGCCCGACGACATCAGCCACCCGCAGCCGGACACGGCGTCGCGGGACGATGTGGCGCCCAGCGCCGGCGAGCAGTCCTGCGAGGAAGAGGGCGACTCGCCGGAGGAGCGGGAGACAGGTCGGGTGATTCCGTACCCGATGAAGCTGGGGCATGGGCTGATGGATCTGATCGAGCGGATTCCCGGTGACCTGCTGCCCTCCTGCGGTGGAGTGGCCGCGACGGTCAACGTGACCATGCGCCTGGACCAGCTGCGATCGGGTCTGGGGGCGGCCACGGTGGACACGGGGATCGAGACCTCGGCGGCCCAAGCGCGGCGTCTGGCCTGCGAGGCGGGGCTGGTGCCGATGGTGCTCGGCGGGGAGTCGGAGATCCTCGACGTGGGGCGGGAGCGCCGCTTGCACACCAAGGGGCAGCGCCGGGCAATGGGCGTGCGAGACGTGACCTGTGTTGCGGAGGGCTGCGACCGGCCGGCCTCGTGGACCGAGGCCCATCACCCGGTCTCCTGGGAGGAAGGCGGAGGCACGAGCCTCGCCAACGGTGTCCTGGTCTGCCCCTACCACCACCGGCTGTGGCACAGCTCGAGGTGGACCGCGACCTGGGACGGCAGGACCGTCCGCTTCCGACGCAAGACCCGACAAGTCGACGAAGGCCCGGTGCAAGGCTCGCGGCGTGGCTAGCCTCATGAGCGGGCGGGCCGAAGGAGCTCAGCCTCGTCGACCTCGTGCGAGAGAAGCACGCGGGCTGCCAGTGGGTGACTGAACCAGGTGCCGTCGCGAGACGGGACACCCAGTCAGACCACCGAGAGCGGGAGCGCCCTCCCCACCAGGCTCCGGCGTACGACGGGGAGTGCGGCCGCGATGCGCCGGAGCTCCTCGACCGAATGCGCACCCGGCGAGGCGACCATCGCCGGCACCCCGGCGTCGCCCGCCTCGCGCAGCTCGATGTCGAGGGGGACCTGACCGAGCAGGGGCGCGTCGATCGTCTCGGCGAGCCGGGCACCGCCGCCGGACCCGAACAGCGCCGTGCTCTCGTGGCAGGAGCCGCACACGAGCGCCGACATGTTCTCGACCACCCCGGCGACGGGCATGCGGGCGTTGCGGGCCATCCGGCCGACCCGCTCGGCGACCTTCTGGGCGGCCGGCTGCGGCGTGGTCACGGCGATGAGCGCCGCGTCCGGCACGAGCTCGAGCAGGGACAGCGTCACGTCGCCGGTGCCGGGCGGCAGGTCGATGAGGAGCGCGTCGAGCTCGCCCCAGTGCACGTCGCCGAGGAACTGCTCGATCGCCTTGTGCAGCATCGGCCCCCGCCACACGACGGGCTCCTCGTCCTCGACGAAGAACCCGACCGACATGAGCGCGACGCCGTGGGCCTCGACGGGCAGCATCAGCCCCTTGAGGGCGACCGGGGCGCGGCGTACCCCGAACAGCTGGGGCACCGAGTAGCCCCACACGTCCGCGTCGAGGACGCCCACCCGCTTGCCCTCCTGGGCGAGCGCGACGGCGAGGTTCGCGGTGACGGTGGACTTGCCGACGCCCCCCTTGCCGCTGGCCACGGCGTACACCGCGGTGCCGGAGTCGATCCCGAACGGGTGGCCGCCTTCAGGGCGACCGTCCCGGAGTCGGGCGGCCAGGCGCATCCGCTCGCCCTCGCTCATGGCGGTGAAGCCGACCTCGACCTGCTGGACGCCGTCGACCCGGCCGACCGCGGCGCTGACATCGGCTGCCAGGGTCTCTTTCATGGGGCACGAAGGCGTCGTCAGCCGGACGGTCACCGCGACGGTGCCGGACCGGCCGACCTGGACGTCGCCGAGCATCCCCGCCTCGGGGAGGGGCAGGTGCAGCTCGGGGTCCTCGACCGTGGCGAGGGCGGCGTGCACCGCGTCGAGGTCGACCTCCACGGCAGGGCGGCGGGAGAGCAGGCTCATCAGGCGTTCCCTCCGGAGGTCTCGGCGGTGGCGACGCGGTACGCCGAGCGTCGCGGCGTGACGTGCCGCATGAGGAACTCCGGTCGGCGCTGCCCGTCTGGGCCGGGACCTGGGCGGGTCATCGCCAGCCAGCGCTTGTACACCTCGCGGGACTTGTTCACGTCCACCTCGACGTCGCCGTACTCGTCGCCCGGGTGGGCCTTCTCGATCTTCACCTTCTGGTGCCAGCAGTGCATGCCCGAGACCGGGTCCGGCTGGACCGGGAAGGTGAGGTTCTGGTGCACGCCCGGGTCGTTCCAGTAGATCCGCTCGGAGTCGGGGTCCTGGCTCGTGAAGGGCTTGATGCCCTCGGTGTAGCGGAGCTTCCAGATCCCTTCGTCGGACCGGTTCAGCTTCACCTTGCCCATCACCCAGCGGCTGCCGGGGTGGCCCTCCTGCATCCAGCGGCCCATGTGGTGGGAGAGGCCCACGACGCCCGGGCGGATGGCCTCGGTCGACCAGGCACGGACCACGAAGTGCCCGATCTCGGTGGTCACCCGCACCAGGTCGCCGGTGGCCACGCCGAGCTTCGTTGCGTCGGTCTTGTTGAACCACAGCGGGTGGGTGTTGCTGATCTCGTTGAGGAACTTGGCGTTGCCCGAGCGGGTGTGGATCAGGGTCGGGATCCGGAAGTTCGGCATCAGCACGAACTCGTCGCCTGCCCGGTCGATCTTCCTCGCCGACACGTGCGACTCGATGTAGCCGGGCGTCGCGTGCTCCGGCCAGCCCCAGTCGGCCAACGTGGTGGAGTACAGCTCGAGCTTGCGGGACGGTGACAGCCAGCCGGCGGTCTTCGTCCCGTCCTCGTGCACCACGCCCACGGCGCCTGCCTCACCGACGAGGGGCGGGGCGTTCTCGAGTGTCACGGGCTTGCGGAGCACGCCGTGCTCGTCCGGTACAGCACCCTCGAGCTCGGCCTCGGAGAGCGGCCGCTCGTCGAGCCCGTAGACGTCCTTGGCGACCTCGAACACGCCGTACTTGCGCATGTACCCCAGCGGCGTCAGGCCTTGGGCGGCCGCCGCCTCGGGCAGGCCCGGCACGCTCTTGCCGAAGAGGTTGTCGTAGTACTCGTCCTGCGTCATCTTCTCGCCCGGACGCTCCGTGGACTCGAACCAGCGCCGGATGCCGAGCGACCCGTCCGGGTCGATCTTCCACGACAGGTCGAACCAGAACTCGTTCTCCTCCCAGACCTCGCCGGGGTTGGCGTCACGCGTGTCCTGGTAGGGGATGCCGCGCTTCTCCATCGCCACCCGGGTCACCGGCTGACGGAAGGCGATCCACTTCGAGGCGTGCGTCTCGAACGACATCGTGTCGTGGCGCTCCGAGGCGTGCCCCATCGGCAGCACGTAGTCGGCGAACGTCGCGGACTCGCTCCAGGTCGGGGTGAGCGCGACGTGGAGGCCGATCTTGGACTCGTCCTTGAGCACGTCGATCCAGGTGAACCCGTCGGGGTTGACCCACAACGGGTTGTACACCCGGCTGAAGTAGACCTCGAGCCTCCCGCGTCCGTCCTTGAGCAGGTGCGGCAGCAGGATCGACATCTCGTTCGTGGTCAGCGGGTACTCCGCCGGCCAGAGCTTCTCGCTCCAGATGTCGTTGGGCTCGGGCATCTCCGGGTAGTGGGCGATGAACTTGTCCCAGCCGTTGGGGTGGGTCCCGCCGACCGTGCCGACGCTGCCGGTGAGCACGTTGAGGAAGAACAGGCTGCGGGCGATCTGCCAGCCGCCCAGGTTCCCCGCCGCGGCGGAGCGCCAGGTGTGGGTGGCCAGGCGCGTCCCGGCCTGCGCGACGATGCGGGCGAGCTCCTCGACCTGCGCCACCGGCACGTGGGCCTCGGCGGCGGCGTACTCGAAGGTGTACTTCGCGTAGTCCTCGGTCAGCCGATCGAGGAACACCTCGAAGTCGCGGGGCGCGTCCGGGTGCAGCCGCTCGAGGTAGACGTCCCAGTTCACCCAGCGCCGCAGGTAGTCGGCGTCGACGTTCCGGGTCCGGAGCAGGTGGGAGGCGACGGCCAGGAAGATCGCGGCCTCGCTGCCCGGCCACGGCGAGATCCACAGGTCCGCGTGGGAGGCGGTGTTCGACAGCCGCAGGTCCAGGACCACCAGCTTCGCGCCGTCGGCCTTGGCCTCCATGATCCGCTGGGCGTGCGGGTTGAAGTAGTGGCCGGTCTCCAGGTGGCTGGAGAGCAGCAGCACCACCTTGGCGTTGGCGTAGTCCGGCGAGGGGCGGTCGTAGCCCATCCAGTGCGTATAGCCGGACCGCCCGCCCGAGGAGCACACGTTGGTGTGGCTGTTGTGGCCGTCCACGCCCCACGCCTGGAGCACCCGCTCGGCGAAGCCGTCCTCGCCCGGGCGGCCGACGTGGTACATCACCTCGTCGCGCCGGTCCTCGACGATGGCCCGCCTGACGCGGCCCGCGATGTCCTCGAGCGCCTCGTCCCACGACACCCGCTCGAACTGGCCCGAGCCCCGCTCGCCCACCCGGCGCATCGGGTACAGGATCCGCTCCGGGTCGTGCACCTGGTTGATCGTCGCCGGGCCCTTCGCGCAGTTGCGGCCCCGCGATCCCGGGTGGGCGGGGTTGCCCTCGAACTTCTTGGTCGACAGGTCCTCGTGGTCGACGTACGCCAGGAGCCCGCAGGAGGACTCGCAGTTGAAGCAGACCGTCGGGATCAGCGAGTAGGTGTGCGGGACCTTGCGGGGGTGGGACCGGGCGTCGTACTCCACGTGGGCGTCCCAGTCCTCCGGCGGCGGGAAGTTCCGCAGCCGCTCGTGGGTGCGCGCCCCGGGCAGGGGAACCTGCGGCTGGTCGGGCTCCGTCTCGGCCGTCATGGGCTGTTCCTTCCGAAAGAGTGGAGCGGTCAGGACAGGGGCATGTCCTGGCCGGCACGGACGAAGACGCTCTCGTAGGCCAGGAGCGCGGGCTGGACGACGAGCCCGGCCAGCGCGAGGAGTACGGCGGAAGCCCCGGCCCCGGCGAGCCCCCAGGCGACCGCGCCGAGGACGACGGCCACCGCGGCGGGCAGGACCGCCGCGAGCCAGAACAGCCGCGCGTAGCGCCCGCTCGTGATCACGTGGGCGGCGGCCGCTGCCTGGCGGCTGGCGTGCTTCCCGCCGTACTCGACGGCGAGCATCAGCAGGTGCAGGACCGTCGAGACCACGAACGCCGCGGCGAGGAGGGTCCACGCCTCGTCGGAGAGGTCGAGGAAGAGCCCGACGACGGCGAGGGCGCCGCTGCCGACCATCACCGCCTGGGCGAGCAGGTGCCAGAACAGGACCGGCGACTGCCACAGGTCACGCCCCTCGGCCTGCCCGAACAGGAACGCCGTGTAGCCGGCCATCAGCGCGCTCGCCGGGAGGGCGGCCCACGCCAGGAAGGTCATCAGCCAGCCGACGTCGAGGGCCGCCGCGAGGATCCACAGGACCGCGCCGCCGGTGAAGATCGTCAGGACGTAGCCGCCGAGCACCAGCCAGGACGAGAAGTTGGACTTCAGGAAGAGGTACAGGAAGCGCTCGGGGCGCTTGAGGTCCCACACGAGGAGGGCGCCGGTCGTGGCCGCGCCGAAGATGCCGAGCACGGGTGCGACGTAGTCGCCGAGGGCGCCCAGGCCGATCCCCAGCAGGTAGGCGAGCGCCGCGACCGCGAGCGCTCCGGCCCCGACGCCCTTGGTCCACAGGTAGGTGACCACCTTCCAGCCCCACGGCCGCGGGTGCGCCGTGTTGAGGGTGGTGCGGGCCTTGGTGCGGGGGCTGCCGGGAAGGTCGCCGGCCGTCTCGAGGCGCTGGGCGTCCGGGTGCGCCCAGATGTAGGTGTCGTCCACGGGGGCCGCCAACGGGTCGAGGACCGCCTGGTCGGCGCCGAGGTAGAAGACGTTGGGGCCGGTGTTCTGCTCGGGCGTGCGGACCATCGTCTCCTGGGTGGAGACCAGCCGCGAGATGCCGCTCGTGGGGTCGTCGAGGTCGCCGACCCAGATCGAGTGCGTCGGGCACACGACGACGCAGGCGGGCTCCAGATCGTTGTCCACCCGGTGCGCGCACAGGTTGCACTTCGCGGCGGTGTGCGACTCCGCGTCGATGTAGATCGCGTCGTACGGGCAGGCCTGCATGCAGCTCTTGCAGCCGATGCAGCGGTCGCTGTCGAAGTCGACGATGCCGTCCTCGCGCTTGAACAGCGCCTCGGTGGGGCAGATCTTCACGCACGGGGCGTCGGTGCAGTGGTTGCACCGCATGACGCCGAAGGAGCGGGTCGTGTCCGGGAACTCCCCGCTGTCGACGTACTTGACCCAGGTGCGGAACTGGCCGACCGGAACGTCGTTCTCCGTCTTGCAGGCGACCGTGCAGGCGTGGCAGCCGATGCAGGTGCGCTGGTCGATCGCGAACCCGTACTGCACGGGCTACTTCTTCCGGATCACGTAGCGGTAGACGCCGTCCTCGGCACTCTGGTCGAGCAGCTCGTTGCCCGTGTCCTTGGCCCAGGCGGGGATGTCGCTCCGCGAGCCGCCGTCGGTGGCCTCGACGACCATGATCTGCCCGGACTCGATCTTCTTGATGCCGCGCGAGGTGAGCAGGACCGGCATCGGGCACTTCTGGCCCTTGGCGTCGATGGTGAGGTCGACGGTGTACGACATGGACATGTGCTTCGTCTCCTGGTGCTGGGCGTCGTGCGTGTCGCGGGTCAGATGAAGAGGTTGATCTGGGAGCGGCTCATCTCGGAGAGGGCGGTGGCGGCGCCGACGGGCTCGCCGACGCCCTCGATCAGCTGGTCGGCACGCAGGCCCATCAGCTCCATGCTCATCTCGCAGGGCCAGAGGTGGACCCCGAGCTCGGTGCACATCTCGATGAGCTCCTTCGGGCTGGCGACCTTGTTGTCCTTGGCGAGCTTGTTCATCATCCACGCGCCGGCCCCGGCCATGTGGAGCTTCGAGAGCTTCATGTGGCTGATGCCGGGGCGGTTCATGCCCGCGAGCGCCTTGGTCATGGCGTTCTGCCCGGTGATCCGCACGTCGTCGCGCACCAGCGGGAAGAGGCCCCAGAAGGTGAAGAAGATCGTCGTCTTCATGCCGTAGGCCGCTCCGGTGGAGGCCAGGATCAGCGTCGGCCACATCTTGTCGAGGTCGCCGCTCCACGCGACGATCGTCATGCTCTCGGGGACCTCCTCGTCCGCCTGAGGGGTCTGCTCGATGTCCGCCACGGTCCCGGCTCCTTTCGCTCGAACCGCCGTTGCCTTCTGTGATGCAGGACACTACATTCGAACTTGCGCATATAACAAGACCCCTGGGAGGACCCGTGACTGCTGGCACCATCACCCCCCTCGAGCTGTTCCACGAGATCGCGGAGGGCCGCGTCAGCGAGATCCTCGACGTACGCAACATCGACGAGTACGACGCAGCTCCCGTCGAGGGCTCACGGCCCGTCCCCACGAGGAACGTGCCCGTCTACCGGGTCATGGACGAGCTCGAGGACGAGGCGTCGCGTGCCCAGGAGGACACCGTCGTGATCTGCGGGCAGGGCAACGGCTCCGCCCTGGTGGTAGCGGAGCTCGCCGACCTCGGCGTCCGTGCCCGGTCCCTCGAAGGGGGCACCGACGCGTGGAACCGCCTCCTCGTCCCGTTCGAGATCACCGGCCTCCCCGGCGACGTCCGGGTCTGGCAGTTCCAGCGACCCGCGAAGGCGTGCCTGTCCTACCTCGTGGGCGTCCCCGGCCAGAGCTGCATCGTCGTCGACCCCACCCGCCAGCCGCGGCCCTACCTCGACATGGCCGCGGAGCACGGGATGACCGTGACCCACGTCGTGGACACGCACGTCCACGCCGACCACATCAGCGGCGGCCCTGCACTCGCCGCCGACCTCGGAGTCGAGTACCACCTGCCGCCCGAGGACGCCGGCGGCGTCGTGCCCTTCCCCAACCACCCGCTGAAGGACGGCGACATCCTCGACCTGGGCTCCGCGGAGGTGCGCGTGATGAGCATGCACCTGCCGGGCCACACTCCCGGCACGATCGCGCTGCTGGTCAGCGACAAGGTGCTCCTCGTCGGCGACACGGTGTTCGTCCGTGGCCTCGGCCGACCCGACCTGACCGGCCAGGCCGAGGAGCTCGCCCGCGACCTCTTCCGCAGCTGCCACGAGCGGCTGCGCCCCCTCGACCCCGCCACGATCATCGCTCCGGCGCACTGGACGAGCAGCGACGAGATCGACGACGAGGGGCTCGTGGTCACCACGCTGGCGGACGTCTTCACCTCGACCCTGCTCAACGAGAAGGCCATCGAGAAGTTCGTCGAGGAGATCGTCACCTCGCTCCCGTCGGCACCCGACTTCTATGACACGATCAGGAGGGTGAACGCCGGCCAGGTGACCCCGCCCGAGGACGAGATCGACGTGCTCGACGTCGGCCGCAACCAGTGCGCGGCCTCGACGTCGCTGGTCTGAGTCGATGGCTACTGCCCGCAAGCCTGGACGCACCCCCCTCCACGAGGTGGGGGAGGCCCCTGACTACCGCTTCACGCTCGCCAACGAGCGGACCTTCCTCGCCTGGGTGCGGACCTCGCTCGCACTCATGGCGGCGGGCGTCGCCGTGGTGCAGTTCGTTCCCGGCCTGGACGTGATCCGGCACCTGCTCGGCTTCATCCTGATCGGCCTGGGCGGGGGGGTCGCGACGGTGGCCTACGCCCACTGGGAGCGCAACGAGCGCGCGATGCGCCTGGGTGAGCGCCTCCCGCACTCCGCCGTACCGAGGCTCGTGGCGTTCGCGCTCGCGCTCATCGCCTTCGTCGCGCTCGGCATGGTCGCCTACGACCTGGCCCGCTAGGGGAGGTGGGAGCAGTGAGGTTGGCGTCGCTGTTCTTCCGCCCGAGCCGGCGCCGCGAGCCCGCCCCCGACGTGGGGCTCGCCGGCGAGCGGACCGCGATGGCCTGGCAGCGCACGGGGCTGGCTCTGGCCGGCTTCTCGGCCCTGCTGGTGCACCTCGCCGACCGCGACCTCCTGCTCGCCGCGCCGGGGTTCGTCGGGCTGGTCGCGGCGCTGTCGATCCTCGTGGTGGGCGAGCGGAGGTACGCCGCCACCGTCGACCGCGTCGAGCAGGGGGAGCCCGTGCTGGCCCAGCGGATGGTCGCCGCGCTCACGGCAGGGGTCGCGGTCCTCGCGGTCGCGGCCCTGGTGGTCGTCGTCGCCGTCGGAACGTGAGAAGTCCACCGGTACGGCGCAGGGCATCCGCCGTCCCGGAGCGCATCTAGACTGGTGTCTGTCGGAGAGGGAGAGGACGAGGCATGGATCAGGATGTAGCGGCTCAGCTTCAAGAGCTCCATGCCCGCGTGTGCAAGGCGATCGCCGACCCCAAGCGGCTGATGATCATCAACGAGCTGCGCGACCGTGAGCTCAGCGTCGGCGACCTGTGCGACGCGCTCGGCTTCACCCAGTCCAACGCCAGCCAGCACCTCGCCGTCCTCCGCGAGCGCGGCATCGTGTCCGCGCGCCGCTCGGGCAGCAACGTCTTCTACTCCCTGCGGAGCCAGAAGATCGTGCAGGCGGTGGACCTGCTGCGCGAGTTCCTGGCCGACGACCTCGAGGGCCGCGGCGCCCTGCGCGGGGCGCTCAGCCCCTAGGAGCCCCGCCGGGTCAGCCGGCCGACGCCGAGGTCCGCTGGCGGAACGGGTGGGAGTCGTCGTAGGTCAGCTGCTTGACCATGTGCACCACGGCGCCGACCTTCGGCTCGCTCACGAAGTTCAGGTTGTCCACGAGAGCGCGCATCAGCGAGAGGCCGCGGCCGCTCTCCGCGTCGTCGTCCTCCTGGTGCCCGTGGATCGCGGCGTCGAAGCCGTCGCCGCGGTCGAGCACCGTGATCGCGCACCGGTCGGCCGCCAGCTCGATGCTCACCTCGTAGCCCTCGCTGTCCACCGCGTGCTGAATCACGTTGGCGCAGGCCTCGGAGATGGCCAGCTCCACGTCGTGGATGTCGTCCGCGGCGACGCCGAAGGCCCGCAGGATCTGCGCCGCGAGGCGGCGGATCACCGGGACGCTGTGGCTCTGCCGGGGCAGCGAGACGCTCATCTCCAGGCGAGGAGAGGGGTCGGCCTGCTCGTTGGTCCCGGCGGGCGGCCACACGTAGGTGCTGCCGCAGATCTCCTCCTCGACGTCGCCGAGGAGGACCAGGAGGCGTCCCGACGGGTCGCCGAGGGCGATGCTCTCGTCGTGGACCACCGTGGCCTTGCCGAAGGCGTAGGCGGCAAGTCGCCCGGCCATCGCCTCGGTGATGCGAGACAGCGAGGGGATCTGGGCGAGCGCCGCGCCGAAGGGGCTCTGGTCCACGACGAGCTCGAAGCCGTCGTCGGACGTGCGCACCGGGCGGCAGGCACCTCCGAGAGCGGTGTGGAGCCGGCCGAACAGCTCGGTCACCTCGTCGGCGGTCGTCACCTTCTCGTCTCTCAGGCAGGCGTCGGCCAGCAGCGCGCCGGCGGCGGCGGCGACCTGGTCAGGGGAGGCAACGGGGTGCGACTCGGCGGCGGCCGCCAGGGCGACGGTCGCGGCGGAGGGGCCGTCGGTGAGCGGGTGCAGGTCGACCAGGACGATCTGGTCGGGGTCGAAGTTCGCGACCACGTCCCGCGGGGTGGTCAGCTGGACGGTCGTCGGGTCGTCGAGGTTGCTGTCCCGCAACGACTCGCGCAGGAACTCACGCTCGACGGGGCTCAGGTAACCGAAGCCGTTGTCGGGCAATGGGGCGGAGCCGTCGGGGACGACCTGGATCCGCAGGACCGGCAACAGCCGGGTCCAGTCGAGCTCCAGCCACAGCAGGTGCTGGCCGGTCGCCGAGGTGAGGGCGCTGTGCACGGCGTCGACCGCGGAGGGGGCCAGCGACTCGTCGCTGGTGTGGCGCCGGAGGTGGTCCTCCAGCGCCTCCAGGGCAGCGTTCGTCGCCTTGTCCTGTCTTGTATCGAGTAGCCAGTCCACGTCCTGAGAACCTCTCCCCCGTTGCGAGGGGCCGCCGGTTGCGGCCGGTCAGACGAGGTATACCCAGGCAGGCCCGACAGCACACTGGGCCTCAGGTCACAGTCGCCAGAGGTTTAGCGGGTCTGCCGTTTCAGCGCAGCTTCAGCATCTCCAGCAGCAGCCGGGCCGCGCTGCCGCCCTCGGCCGTGGCGACCTCCACCGCGCGGGGCACGTCGAGGTCGTCGAGCAGCGCGCCGATCACCTGCTCCGTCGCCTCGGGGCTCTCGTGTGTGCGCCCCGCGGCCTCGTAGAGCGCGTCGAGGGTGCGCTCCGCGTCCGCGAGCGCCGCGTCGTCGTACTCCCAGGCGCGGTGCCACACCCGGTTCACGATCATCAGCCGGACCGCGGCCGGACGGTGCTCGGCCAGCAGCTCGCCGAGCAGGGTCATGTTCCCCGTCGACTTCGCCATCTTCCGGCCGCCCTTGTGCACGGCCCCGACGTGGACCTCGCGGCGGGCGAAGGGCGCCACGCCGCTGGCGGCCTCGACCATGCCGCACTGGTACGCGTGGTGCGGGTAGGTCAGGTCCTCGCCGCCGACGATCACGTCGACGCTGGTGCCGAAGATGGCCCACGCCATCGCCGCGCACTCGGCGTGCCAGCCGGGCCGGCCCCAGCCCCACGGGCTCGGCCACGCCGGCTCGTCCTCCGGGGAGGGGCGCCAGACCGGTACGTCGAAGGGCGAGTCGCGCAGCGGGTCGTCCGGCCGGTCGCCGAAGTCGCGGGACCGCTCCAGCGCCTCCTTCTCGCTCAGCCCGCTCCGCCGCGCCGTCGGCTCGCCCCGGAAGAAGACGTAGCCGTCTCGCACGTAGGCGTGGTCGGTGGCGAGCAGGGCAGCAGCGAGCTGCGCCACGTGGGCGACGTGCAGCCGGGCGTGCGGCGTGTGGTCCGGCGCCTTGTTGCCGATGGCGCGCATGTCGCGCTCGAACAGGAACTCCTGGGTGAGCGCGAACTCGTCGTAGGGCCGGCCGTGCTCGATGGCCGCGGCGGTGAGCACGTCGTCGACGTCGGTGACGTTGCGGCACGTCTCGGCGGCCACGCCGGCCAGCCGGGCCACGCACTGGAGGACGTCGGCCCACACGAAGGTCGCGGCGTGGCCGAGGTGGGTCACGAGGTACGGCGTGATTCCGCAGACGTAGATGCGCGCGGTGGCGGTCAACGGAAGCGGTCGTCCGGCCAGCACCAGCTCACTGGTGCGCAGCGGCTCGGAGTCGACGAGCGGGACCCGTCCCGCGGTGCCGAGGATGCCTGATGCCGAGAGGTTGCTGTGCACGCCCCGATCATGCCTTGTGCGTCTCGACCACGTCACCCGGATGGCCGGGACGTCCGCAAATGCGACTCCCGAGGCGGCGTTCGCCCTTGGAGACCGGTGCGATCATGGCCGCATGTCTGCGGACGTCGTGGTCGTCGGGGCCGGGCTGGCAGGACTCACCTGCGCCCGGGAGCTCGAACGCGCCGGGCTCGAGGTGGTCGTGCTCGAAGGGTCCGACGCCGTGGGCGGGCGGGTGCGCACCGATGTGGTGGACGGCTTCCGGTGCGACCGCGGCTTCCAGCTGCTGAACCCGGCGTACCCGGCCGTCGGGAAGCTCGTCGACGTCGACGCCCTCGAGCTGCGGCAGTTCGCGGCCGGCGCGGCGCTCGCGGGTCCGCGCGGGTTCGCCGTCGTCGCCGACCCCCGGCGGCACCCCGGCCTGCTGCCGCAGGTGATGCGCAGCGGCTACGTCCGCCCGGCCGAGCTGGCCCGGCTCGGTGCCTGGGCCGCACCCTCCCTCGGCAGCGTGCGCAAGCTCCTCGCCCAGGAGGACCAGGCGCTCGCCACGTCCCTCGACAGCGCGGGCGTGCGCGGGAAGGTCCGCGACGAGGTCTTCGAGCCGTTCTTCGCGGGCGTGCTCGCCGAGGACAGGGGTGAGACGTCGGCGACCTTCGCCCGGCTCCTCGTCCGCTCCTTCGCGCGCGGTGTCCCCGGCGTCCCGGCCGCTGGCATGGCGGCGCTCCCCGAGCAGATCGCCGCCGACCTGAGCGGCGAGCTCGTCCTCGGCGCCGAGGTCGTCACCGTGACCCGGCGGCAGGGGCACTGGCGGGTGGCCACCGACGACGACGAGTACGTCGGGCGTGCGGTCGTCGTGGCCACCGACCCGGCTCGTGCCGCGGGGCTGACGGGACTCGCCACGGCGGCGATGAAGGGCCTGGTGACCTACTGGTTCGCGGCCGACGAGGCGCCGACGGACCTCGACCTGCTGGTCCTCGACCCCGCACGCAGCGGCCCGGTCGTGAACACCGCCGTGATGTCCAACGTGGCACCGTCCTACGCGCCCGAGGGTCGGCACCTGGTGCAGGCCACCGCCCTCGCGAACCACCAGGCCGTGCGGGAGGCGGAGGTCCGCGAGCACCTCGAGCGGATGTACCGCACCTCCACCGGCGGCTGGGAGCTCGTCGTCGCCCACCACGTCGTGCACGCCCTTCCCGAGCAGCGACCCGGCGTGTCGTTCCGCCAGGAGGTGTCGCTCGGCGAGGGGCTGTTCGTCGCCGGGGACCACCGCGACACCGCCTCCCTCCAGGGGGCGCTCGTCTCGGGCCGCCGGACCGCCCGCGAGGTCGTCGCGGAGCTGGGCTGAGGTCCGGCATGCGGATGTTCGTCGCGCTCGTGCCTCCCGACGACGCGCTGGAGCACCTCGGCGAGTTCCTGGCGCCACGTCAGGAGGCCGGGGACGACCTGCGCTGGACCTCCCCGGAGCAGTGGCACGTCACCCTCGCGTTCATGCGGGACGTGCCCGACCGTGCCTTCGACGACCTGCTCGCGCGGCTCGAACGCGCCGCCGGACGGCGTACTCCGTTCGAGGTGACGCTCGACGGCGGAGGCGCCTTTCCCTCCCCGGCCCGGGCCCGCGTCCTCTTCGCGGGGCTCGAGGTCGGTGACGACGAGGAGCTGCGGCGGCTCAAGACCGGTGCGCGGTCCGCGGCCAACAAGGCGGGCGCCGAGGCGGAGGGCGGGCGCTTCCACCCGCACCTGACCCTGGCGAGGGTGCGCCGGCCGTTCGACCTGACGAGGTGGATCCGGGTCCTCGACTCCTACCGGGGGCCCACCTGGACGGCCGCCGAGGTCAGCCTGGTCGCGTCCCATCTCGGCGAGGGGCCTCGCAAGAGACCCCGTTATGAGGTGATCGAGTCATTCCGCCTGGGTCGCGGGCCGTCGTAGCCTCGCCGCCATGAGGATCGCGGTGCTCGGCACAGGCATGGTGGGACGGACCCTCGCCCCGGCGTTCTCCCGGCTCGGCCACGACGTCGTGGCCGGCACCCGGTCGCCCGAGGCGACGAGGGAGCGCGACGACTGGAACCTCGACCTGCCGCTGGTCGCCTTCGGCGACCTCGTCCGGCACGACCCGGAGCTGGTCGTGAACGCCACCCACGGCACCGGGTCGCTGCCCGCGCTGGAAGCCGTGGGAGCCGAGGCCCTGGCAGGGCGCGTCCTGCTCGACGTCGCCAACCCGCTCGACTTCTCCGCCGGCTTCCCGCCGACCCTGACGGTGAAGGACACCGACTCGCTGGCCGAGCAGATCCAGCGCACCTTCCCGGACGCCCGCGTCGTGAAGTCCCTCAACACCGTCAACTGCGAGGTCATGGTCGACCCGCGGCGGGTAGGGGACGGGCAGACCACGATGTTCGTGGCCGGCGACGACGTGCGGGCCCGCGAGACCGTCGTCTCCCTGCTCGGACAGCTCGGCTGGTGGGACATCATCGAGTTCGGGCACCTGTCCGCTGCGCGGGGGATGGAGATGTGGCTGCCGATGTGGGTGCGCCTCACGGGCCGCCTCGGGACGGCCGACTTCAACCTCAAGATCGTCCGCTAGGCGGCACCCGCCGGGGGCGTCTGCCGGTCCAGCCGCCCGGTTCGTGGGGTGGACGCGGAAACACCCGCGAAACCGCGCCGTGAAAACCTGTTCCCATGCACATCGAGAGGATCGGCTTCACGTCGCTCAAGGGGACCCGCCACGTGTCGCGGGACCTCGTCGAGCTGGCAGCCGAGGGCCCCGTCGGGGACCGGGTCTTCTGCCTGGTCGACCCCGCCCGCGGCCGCGTTCTTCGCACCGTCGAGAACACCTCGCTGATGAGCCTGGTCGCGCGCTGGGACGCGGGCGTGCTGTCGGTGGACCTCCCCGGCCGGACGGTCGAGGGCGAGCCGACGGCGACCGGCGAGATCCTCAAGGCCGACTACTGGGGCAGGGCCGCCGCGCTCGAGCGGGTCGAGGGCCCGTGGGCGCAAGCGTTCTCCGAGCACCTCGGACGCGAGGTGGTCCTGGCCCGCGCCGTGAACCCCGGCGAGGTCGTGTACGGCGCGTCGGTCACCCTCGTCACGACCGCCTCGATGCGGCTGCTCTCCGAGCAGGTCGGTCACGAGGTCGGGAGCGCACGCTTCCGCCCGACGTTCCTCGTCGACACCGGGGACGACCCGGCGGCCCGGCCGCACGTGGAGGACACCTGGGTGGGCCGGCGGCTCCGCGTGGGTGGCGCGACCGTGCTCGTGCGGGGAACCGTGCCCCGCTGCGCCGTCGTCGACGCCGACCCCGAGAGCGGTGTGGGCAAGAGCCCGGTGCTGGCGGCCCTCGCGGGATATCGTCGGGTCCAGGGAGAGGTCTTCTTCGGGGTCGACGCCGTCGTCGTCGCCCCCGGGACCGTCCGCCCGGGTGACGACGCCGAGCTGGAGAGGGGCTGATCGGCCTCATGCCGTTCCTGCTTCGCGTAGAGCTCCCCGACGTCCCCGGGTCCCTGGGACGGGTGGCCGCCGCCATCGGTGAGGCCGGCGGCGACATCGAGGCGATCGAGATCGTCCAGAAGATCGCCGACACCCGCACCGCCGTCGACGACGTCCTCCTCGAGACCGCACCCGGCGTCATGCCCGACTCGGTCGTCTCCGCCTGCCAGCGGCTCGACGGCGTCAAGGTCCTCTGGATCTCCCGGTACGCCGCGGGCGGCAACCTGTTCCTCGACCTCGAGGCCGTCGAGGCCCTCACGGCGACACCGCACTCCGCCCTCGACGAGCTCGTCGACCTGCTCCCCATCACGTTCCGCGCGGACTGGGGGCTGCGCGTCCGGCGTACCGACTCGGGGATCGACATCCGCCACAGCACCTCCGCGGCTCCGGAGCTCGTCGGCGGCGAGGTCGACTGGTTCCCGCTGAGCCGCCCGGCCCGGGTGGAGATCCCGGCGGACTGGGAGCGGTGGACCTCCACCCTCGTCGCCGCCGCGCCGCTGGGGCACAAGGACGAGCTGGTGCTCTTCGGTCGTCGTGGTGGGCCGGACATCCTCGACTCCGAGCTCGCACGGCTGGGGCACCTCGCCGCCCTCGCGGTGTCGATCGCCAAGGCGGTCTGAGGGTCCCCGGTCCGGTGGCGGTCGCGGGTGTCCGCCGCGAGTAGCCTGCCCCCATGCCTGACGCCCCCGCCCCCGTCTCGGAGATCTTCGACCCGTCTGCGTGGAAGACGGTCCCCGGCTTCGAGGACCTCACCGACCTGACCTACCACCGCGCGGTCGAGCACGGCACGGTGCGCATCGCGTTCGACCGGCCCGAGGTGCGCAACGCGTTCCGGCCGCACACCGTCGACGAGCTGCTGCGGGTGCTCGAGCACGCGCGGACCTCCAGCGACGTGGGGTGCGTCCTGCTGACCGGCAACGGCCCGTCCCCGAAGGACGGCGGCTGGGCGTTCTGCTCCGGGGGCGACCAGCGGATCCGCGGACGCGCCGGCTACCAGTACGCCGAAGGGAACACCGCCGAGACGGTGGACAAGGCGAAGCTCGCTCGGCTGCACATCCTCGAGTGCCAGCGGCTGATCCGGTTCATGCCGAAGGTCGTCATCTGCGTCGTGCCGGGCTGGGCGGCCGGCGGCGGGCACTCCCTGCACGTCGTGGCGGACCTGACGCTGGCGAGCGCCGAGCACGCGCGCTTCAAGCAGACCGACGCCGACGTCGGCTCCTTCGACGGCGGGTACGGGTCGGCGTACCTCGCCCGTCAGGTGGGCCAGAAGTTCGCCCGCGAGATCTTCTTCCTCGGCGACGAGTACACCGCCGAGGAGGCCCACGGGATGGGCATGGTCAACAAGGTCGTCCCGCACGCGGACCTGGAGAAGGTCGCACTCGAGTGGGGCCGCAAGATCAACGGGAAGTCGCCGACGGCCCAGCGGATGCTGAAGTACTCCTTCAACCTCATCGACGACGGGCTGGTCGGCCAGCAGATCTTCGCCGGGGAGACCACGCGCCTGGCGTACATGACCGACGAGGCTGTCGAAGGCCGGGATGCCTTCCTCGAGAAGCGCGAGCCCGACTGGTCGCCGTTCCCGCACTACTACTGAGAAGGGCGTGGCGTGGCTGGAGACGAGACCCGCTGGTCGCAGATCGGCGGCGTGAGCGGCGAGGAGTACGCCGAGCGGTTCGCCGCCCTGGCCCAGGCCGGCGCGGACATGCACGGGGAGGCACGCTTCTGCGCAGGCCTGCTCGACCGGCACGCCCGCGTCCTCGACGCCGGCTGCGGCACCGGACGGGTCGCGGTCCACCTCGACGAGCTGGGCTACCACCCCGTCGGCGTCGACCTCGACGCGTCGATGCTCGCCGTCGCCCGCAGGGCGGCGCCGCACCTGCCGTGGCACCACGCCGACCTGGCCGGCCTCACCTCGGTCGACGTCGACGGTGTCTCCGACTTCGACCTCGTCGTGATGGCCGGGAACATCGTGCCCCTCCTCGCCGAGGGGACGGTCCCCGACGCTGTCGCGTCGCTGGCCGCCCTCCTCGCGCCGGGCGGCCTGCTGGTCGCGGGCTTCGGTCTCGACGCGGCGCACCTGCCGCGGGGGTGTCCGGTCACCACGCTGGAGGAGTACGACGAGGCGTGCCGGGCCGCCGGCCTGGGCGTCCTGGAGCGGTACTCCACCTGGGACCGTGCGCCGTTCGACCCCGCCGCGGGGTACGGCGTGAGCGTCCACCAGCTGGGCTGATGACCAGGCCCCGGTGGGACCGCCGCTGAAGTCGTCGCTGGTGGCGCTGCGCCGGGTGATGCCGGTGGGACCTCCGATGGCCCGGGCGCGTCATGTTCCTGGGGGGTCGCCCGGCGCGACACTCGAAGCGTGAGTGACGACTTCGCGGGCCTGCGGGCCATGTTCATCAACTGCACCCTGAAGCGATCGCCCGAGGTCAGCAACACGCAGGCGCTCGTCGACATGAGCGCCTCGATCATGCGCAAGAACGGCGTCGAGGTGGAGATGATCCGCGCCGTCGACCACGACATCGCCACCGGCGTCTACCCGGACATGACCGAGCACGGCTGGGCCACCGACGAGTGGCCCGAGATCTACCCACGGGTGCTCGCCGGCCACATCCTCGTGATCGCGGGCCCGATCTGGCTGGGTGACAACTCCAGCGTCACGAAGCGGATCATCGAGCGGCTGTACGCCCTCTCCAGCATCCTGAACGACGACGGCCAGTACGCCTTCTACGGGCGCGTGGGCGGTGCCTTGATCACCGGCAACGAGGACGGGATCAAGCACTGCGCCCAGAACATCCTCTACAGCCTCCAGCACATCGGCTACTCCATCCCGCCACAGGCCGACGCGGGCTGGATCGGCGAGGCGGGGCCGGGGCCGTCGTACCTCGATCCGGGCAGTGGCGGCCCCGAGAACGACTTCACCAACCGCAACACGACGTTCATGACGTGGAACCTCATGCACCTCGCGCGCATGCTGCACGACCGGGGCGGCTTCCCGGCGTACGGGAACCAGCGTTCCGCGTGGGACGCCGGCACCCGGTTCGACTTCGAGAACCCGGAGTACCGCTAGGGCTTGGCCGCGTCCTTCACGCAGCGAACCGCCCAGGGGAGTGCCTCCAGCCGCTCGTCGCCGACGGGCTCGCCGCACACGTCGCAGGTGCCGTAGCTGCCCTCCTCGAGCTTGACCAGCGCCCGCTCGACGTCGGCGAGCGTGGTCTGGAGCCGGTCGTGGACGCCGACCTGGGAGAGGCGGTCGACGGCCATCGACGTGCCCTCGCCGACGCGCTTGCCGAAGGAGATCGAGCCCTGGTCGGAGGGCTTCTCCTCGAGCTGGCCCATCTCGCCGAGGAGCTCGGTGCGCTTGGCCTGCAGGGTCGCGGCGATGTCGTCGTCCATGACCCCATGGTGCCCTCATGCGTTCGCGGGCACGCGGGTGTTCCCTTCCTTTGGTGCTTCGCGGGCGGTCTGGACAGGTTCGCGAGGAATGTCGGTGATCGAACATATGTTCGACTCATGCTCGCGCAGACGGACTGGATCGCCGACCTGGACGCCCATGCGGCGTGCCTGGCCGTCGAGCAGTGGCACGAGGTGCGGATGCGCGCCGAGGCGGAGCTGTTCGTGATGGCCGCGCACTGGGCAGACCTGCACGGCGACTCGCCGGGGATGCCCTCGGGCGGCGCCCTGCCGGGGATGGAGCGGGTCCGACAGGTCGGGGCGGACGGCACGCCGGAGGTGGCGGAGTTCGCGGCGATGGAGCTCGGCGCGCTGCAGGGGATGGGGCACGTGGCCGCCCAGCACCTCGTGCGGGACGCGCTCAACGTGCGCCATCGCCACCCGCTCCTGTGGGCGAAGGTGTGCGCGGGCTCGGTCCGGGTCTGGCAGGCCCGCAAGGTCGCTCAGCTCTGCGCGTCGGCCGGGCTGGACGCCGAGCGGGCAGGATGGGTGGACGAGCAGACCACGCCGTACGCCGGGGCGCTGCCGTGGGGCCGGTTCGAGTCCCTGCTGGAGATCAAGATCGTCGAGGCGGACCCCGAGGCCGCAGAGGAGCGTCGCCTCGCAGCCGCGATGCAGCGGTTCGTCCGCACCGGTCAGTCGTCCGAGCACGGACTCAAGACGCTGGTGGCGCGGGCGAGCGCCGGCGACATGATCTTCTTCGTCGCGGTCGCCGACCGCATCGCGCAGATCCTGGCGCTCCAGGGCGATCGTGATCCCGTCGACGTCCGCCGGTCCAAGGCGATCGGCATCCTCGCGAATCCCGCGCACGCCCTGGAGGTGCTGGAGTGGGGTGCCCTCCACGGCGATGGTGCTGCCGCAGGTGGTGAAGGCGAGGTTTCTGACGCTGGCCACGCGGAGGGTGATGCTGCCCAGAGTGATGCTGCAGGGAGCGCAGCCGACGCCGACGCACAGTGGCGGAGCGCGACCTCCATCCGTCGCAGAACGACGCCGACGACCCGTCTTCCGGGACGCGACCTCCACGCGGCCGCTGCGCGTGGTCCCCGCAAGTGCTGCGGGCGGCGACGCGACTTCGTTCACCTCGATCCACGCGAATGCTGGTCGGACGCAGTCAGCGACGAGAATGCGGGCAGCGAAGGCCGAGCGGCGGCGCCGCCTGGTGCGAGGAGGTCGGCGCCTCTGACCCGGGCCCAGGTCGTGGAGCTGCTGGGCCACCGCCGCGTGCGGGTGGTGCCGGTGCTGGACCTGGCCGACGAGCAGGCGGTGGACGGCTACGAGGTCCCGCCGCGGATGGCGGAGGCGCTCCACCTGCGCACCCCGGCGTGCGCCTCGCCGTGGGGCACCAACACCTCCCGACCAAGGACAAGGACCACGTGGTGCCCTTCCTGCCGCCGTCGCGGGGAGGGCCTCCCGGTCAGACCCGGCCGGGCAACCTGGCCCCGCTGTCCCGGTTCGCGCACAGGGTCAAGACCCACGGCAGGTGGCGGCTGCGCCAGTCCGCTCCGGGCGTCTACGAGTGGCGGTCGCCGCACGGCTTCCGTTTCCGGGTCGACGGGGCCGGTACGACGAAGGTCGGCCGGGAAGGCGCCGCCATGACGGGCGCGCCGGCCCGTGAGGCTCCCGATCCCGGACTGATAGCACGTGCGCACAGGACCTTGGGCCCGTTCTGAGACGACACGCCATTGATGTTCCTCACATTGTGAAGCCATGCCACAGGCGTTGCTCTAGGTTCACAAGGGTGAAGATCGCGGTGGCAAAGGAAGTGCGCGAGGACGAGTGCCGCGTGGCCATGGTGCCGGAGCTGGTCGGGAAGCTGACCGGACTCGGCTACGAGGTCGCGGTCGAACCTGGCGCAGGAGTCGAAGCACTGATGTCCGACGAGGAGTACGAGCACGCAGGTGCCTCCGTCTCCCCGAGCGCCCTGGAGGGTGCTGACCTGGTGGTCTCGGTACAGCCGCTGGACACCACGACGGTGCGCCGTCTGCCGGCGGGGACGTCGACGCTGTCGTTCCTCCCCACGGGCCAGTCCCTGGACCTGGTGGCGGACCTCCGCGACTGCGGGGTCACGTCGTACGCGATGGAGCTCGTGCCGCGCATCTCGCGCGCGCAGTCGATGGACGCGCTGTCCTCGCAGGCGCTGGTCGCCGGGTACCGCTGCGCGGTCGTCGCGGCCGGCCTGCTGCGCAGGTTCTTCCCCCTCAACATGACGGCGGCCGGCACGGTCCCGCCCGCGGAGATCGTGGTCCTCGGCGCAGGTGTCGCCGGTCTCCAGGCCATCGCCACCTGCAAACGACTGGGTGCGGTCGTCAAGGCGTACGACGTGCGCGCCGCCGCGGCCGAGGAGATCCGCTCCATGGGCGCCCAGTCGATCGACCTCGACCTCGACACCCTCGAGGGGGCCGGCGGCTACGCCCGCGAGATGACCGAGGACCGCGCCGCGCGACAGCGGGAGCTGCTTGCGCCGTACATCGCCAACGCGGACGCGCTGATCACCACCGCGGCGGTCCCCGGCCGCCAGGCGCCTCTGCTCGTCACTTCGGACATGGTGGAGCAGATGAAGCCCGGGTCGGTCGTGGTCGACCTCGCCGCCGAGACGGGCGGCAACGTCGAGGGGTCGGTCCCCGGCAAGGTGGTGCGCATCGGCAACGCCCAGGTCTGGGGTGGCGCGAACGTCCCCTCGCAGATGCCGGGCCCCGCCTCCAAGCTCTATGCGCAGAACATCGTCAACCTCGTCACCTTGATGACCCGCGAGGACGCCTTCGCGCCCGACTTCGAGGACGAGATCGTGTCCGGTGCCTGCGTGACCCGTGACGGGTCGATCTGGCACGAGCCGACCCGCAACCTCCTGGAAGGAGTGCCGCAGTGAGTGAGCCCGTCGCCTGGTTGACGATCTTCGTCCTCAGCGTGTTCGTCGGCATCGAGGTGATCTCCAAGGTCTCCTCCACGCTGCACACGCCGCTGATGTCCGGGGCCAACGCGATCCACGGCATCATCCTGCTCGGCGCGATCCTGGTCACCGGGTACGCCGACGGCACCGTCGAGCTGGTGGTCGGCCTGATCGCCGTCGTGCTGGCGACGGTCAACATGGTCGGCGGCTTCGTGGTGACCGACCGGATGCTGCAGATGTTCACGCGCAAGAAGAAGCCGGTGAAGGCCGAGCAGAACGGAGCCGGAGTATGACCGGGACGCCGGTGTGGGTGCAGCTGGTCTACCTGGCGGCTGCGGTCCTGTTCATCCTGGCCCTGAAGGGCCTCTCGTCGCCGAAGCACGCGCGAGCCGGCAACCTGCTCGGTGCGATCGGCGCGGTCACGGCCGTGGTCGTGGTCTTCTTCTACGCCGACCTCGACAACGTGGTGCCGATCCTGGTCGCGATCGTGCTTGGGTCCGTCGCCGGCGTCCTCGGCGCTCGCCGCGTGCAGATGACCCAGATGCCGCAGCTCGTGGCGCTGTTCAACGGCGTCGGCGGCGGTGCGGCCGCACTGGTGGCCCTGCTCGAGCTCGGCAACATGACGGCTCCCGGTGAGGACCCGACCGGCTTCGCCCTCCTGGCCACGGCGTTCACCATCGTCATCGGCTCTGGCGCCTTCTCGGGCTCGGTCGTCACCTTCGCCAAGCTCCAGGAGCTGATGACCTCCCGGCCGGTGCTGTTCCCCGGCCTGCCGGTCGTGTTCGGGCTCGGCCTGGTCGCGGCCGTCGTGCTGTCGGTCGTCACGGTCTCCGGGCCGTCGGTCCTGGTCGGGACGATCCTCGCGCTGCTCGGCCTGCTCATCGGCGTCCTGCTGGTGCTCCCGGTCGGCGGCGCCGACGTACCCATCGTGATCAGCCTGCTCAACGCAGGCACGGGCCTCGCGGTGGCCGCGAGCGGCTACATCCTCGAGAACACCGTCCTCCTCGTGGGCGGCACGCTCGTCGGTGCATCCGGTACCTTCCTGACCCTCCTGATGGCCTCCGCGATGGGCCGCAGCGTCAGCAACATCCTCTTCGGTGCCCTCAAGGGCGGCTCGACGCTCGGGGCCGGTACGGCGTCCGACCGGCCGGTGCGCTCCGGCGGGCCGGAGGACATCGCGATCCTGCTCGGCTACGCCGACCGCGTGATCATCGTCCCCGGGTACGGCCTCGCGGTCGCCCAGGCGCAGCACACCCTGCGCGAGCTCGTCGACGTGCTCGGCACCCGCGGCATCCACGTCGACTACGCCATCCACCCGGTGGCCGGGCGGATGCCGGGCCACATGAACGTGCTGCTCGCCGAGGCCCAGGTGCCCTACGAGCAGCTCAAGGAGATGGACGACATCAACGGGGAGTTCAAGCAGACCGACGTCGTCCTCGTCGTGGGTGCCAACGACGTGGTGAACCCGGCCGCGAAGACCACCCCGGGTGCGCCGATCTACGGCATGCCGATCCTCAACGCCGACGAGGCGCAGCAGATCGTGTTCATGAAGCGGTCGATGCGTCCCGGCTTCGCAGGCATCGAGAACGAGCTGCTCTTCGACCCGAAGACCACGCTGTTCTTCGGGGACGCGAAGGACTCGCTCAGCAAGCTCCTCAGCGCCGTGAAGGGTCTCTAGACAACCGGTGTGACGTGCATCAAGGCATGTAACCGAGAGTTACAGGGGAACGTCGGTCTGGCTAGACTCCCGGAAAGGGAGGGTACGACCCGAACATCCCGCTGATGACTGGAGGTCTTCGCCATGGCAGCCCCTGGCAAGTACGACGCACCCGAGCCGCCCGAAGAGACCAGGTCCAAGGGTGTGGGCTACGCCGTGCTCGGCATCCTGGTCGTGTTGATCATGGTCCTGGTCGCGACCGGCGTGGTCCCCATCTTCGACATGTGAGCCCCGCGGGGGCCGGCTCAGTCGGCGATGCCGTAGAGCCGGTCTCCCGCGTCGCCCAGACCCGGGACGATGTAGCCGTGCTCGTTGAGCTGCGGGTCCATCCCGGCGGTCACGACCGTCACCGGCACGTCGAGGCCCTCGAGGTCCTTCTCCACCCGCGCGCAGCCCTCGGGCGCGCTGAGCAGGCAGATCGCGGTGATGTGGTCCGCCCCGCGGTCGACGAGGAACTTGATGGCCGCCGCGAGCGTGCCACCTGTGGCCAGCATCGGGTCGAGCACGTAGCACTGGCGGCCCGAGAGGTCGTCGGGCAGGCGCTCGGCGTACGTCGACGCCTCCAACGTCTCCTCGTTGCGCACCATGCCGAGGAAGCCCACCTCCGCCGTGGGCAGCAGCCGCATCATCCCGTCGAGCATGCCCAGGCCCGGCGCGCAGGATCGGGACGACGAGCGGCTTCGGGGTGGCCAGCCGCGTCCCCGACGACTCCGCGACGGGGGTCTGCACGGTCACCTCCTCGACGCGGACGTCGCGGGTTGCCTCGTAGGCGAGCAGCGTGACCAGCTCGTCGGCGAGCCGCCGGAAGGTCGGTGAGTCGGTCCGCTCGTCCCGCAGCGTCGTGAGCTTGTGAGCGACGAGGGGGTGGTCAGCCACATGGATGCGCATGCGGGAAAACCTAGGTCATGGAAGGTGGGTAGTGCCACGCGGGATCATCTGCCACGATCGTTGTGGCACGTCCACCGAGGAGGCTGCATGTCTGATCAGTCCGACGCTTTCGCCGAGGGCATCGACTTCGCCGTCGTCGCCTACCGGGAGGAGGGGCAGTGGCAGGTCCAGGAGATCTCGGTGGACGACATCGAGGAGATCGGTGGGCTCGCCGCCGAGCTGCGCCGCTGGCCCGGTGACGGTGGCGCCCTCGGCATGCTCTCGGTCGACGAGGACTTCTTCGTCCTGGTGAGGGTCGCCGGCGCGAACACGCGGGTCCTGCTCTCGGACGTCACCGCGGCGACCGACTGGCCGATCGCGCGTGCTGCTCTGGAGTTCCTCGAGCTGCCGATTCCCGACGACGAGGACGAGCAGGAGCCCGCGGGCGACCTCGGCATCCTCGCCGACCTCGGGCTGGGGCCGATGGACCTGGCCGCTCTGGTCGACGACTACGACCTCTACCCCGACGAGATGCTCGCCGACATCGCCGCCAAGGTCGGGTTCGGAGCCACGTTCGACGAGGCACTAGGGGTCCCCGCCTCCTGATGCCGCACCACGACCAGTGGGCCGCCCCGATGCGGGAGGCCCTCGACGAAGCACGCCTCGCGCCCGCGACCGGTGACGTCCCGATCGGAGCCGTCGTCCTCGGGCCCTCCGGCGACGTCCTGGGCCGCGGGCACAACGAGCGGGAGGCTGTCGGCGACCCGACTGCGCACGCCGAGGTCATCGCCCTGCGCGAGGCGGCCGCGGCCCGGGGCGAGTGGCGGCTCGAGGGGTGCACCCTCGTCGTCACGCTCGAGCCGTGCACGATGTGCGCCGGGGCGGCGGTGCTCTCGCGCGTGGACCGGGTGGTTTTCGGCGCGTTCGACGAGAAGGCCGGCGCCGTCGGGTCGCTCTGGGACGTCGTACGCGACCGCCGGCTGAACCACCGCCCCGAGGTGATCACCGGGGTGCTCGCCGACGAGTCGACCGCGCTGCTCCTCGACTTCTTCGCAAGTCACCGTCAGGCCTGACTCGCGGGACGACCGGTCAAGACCAGGTCGTCCGAATGGTCAAATATCGGGCTGTTCGGTTAGCGAACGTCGCCTAGGTGGTAACCGGACGAGCATCTGGCTCGTTGTGGGTCAAACCGGCGCACACGAGTCGTTCGCCCGTCGAAAGCAGGGAAACACCTATGCGTCGTGCTCCAGGAAAAGTCGTAGCAGCCCTCGTTCTCGCCACGGCGGGTGCGGCCGCCGGCCTGGCACCCATGGCCGGTGCGTCCACCCCCGGATCCACGACCCTCTCGCCAGGTGAGGGCGACGAGAGCTCGGTGACCTGGACCGGCGGGCCCTACAGCGGGTTCGTCGCCGACCCGGCCACGTGCACGGACGCGACCTGCGACAGCCACGACCTCACCCTCAACATCCCCGCGGACTACTGGGACACCCACGACGGCTCCGTCGCGGTGGACATCTCCTGGGGCCTGAGCAGCGACGACTACGACCTCTACGTCTACGACGCCGACGGGAAGATGGTCGGCAAGAGCGCCGCCGGCGGCACCACCGAGGAGCACGTCGACCTCGGGACCGCAGAGCCGGGTCAGTACACCGTCCAGGTCGTGCCCTACCTCACCGCGGGCTCGTCGTACGACGGCAGCGCCACCCTGACCTCGACGGAGGTCCCCGCCGGGCTGAAGTACCCCGAGACCCGCAAGGCCGTCGAGGACGAGCTCGTCGTCGACTACCCGATCAACGTGGTGTTCGTGGGCCGCGAGCCCACCGCCGACGAGGTTGCCGAGCTCCAGGAGTGGACGCCGGACAAGTACCGCCCCACGGTTGCCACGAAGAGCGCGAGCGGCGGTGAGCTGACCCAGGTCGGCGCCGGCCTGCTGAACTGGAACAAGGACCACCAGAACGGCGACCCCTACTTCCTGGGCATCACCTACAACTACGACGTCCACGTCTTCACCGCCACCGACGCCTACACCAAGGCGCTGTTCCAGGCGGCCGAGGAGAACACGGCGCCCGACCAGAGCTACCACGCCGGTGCCTCGCGGACGCAGAACCAGGTCAAGTACGACACCGCCTTCGGCAAGTACCGGGTCCTGGCCAAGGGCGGCGACCCGTCGTACGCCGTGACCGACCCGACGAAGACGGACCTGGTCGACGCCTTCGCCGTCGAGGACTGGATCTTCGACTCGCGCTTCGACGACAAGTGGAGCTGTGCGTTCACCGACCTGGAGAGCGGGGAGTGCTCCGACCCCTCGATCATCCAGCCGGACCGGAGCGCCTACCACGACCCGTACTACGACAAGGACGGGCTGAACCTCGACCGCATGCCGCAGGGGCTCAACAAGGGCTCGTCGTTCTTCTTCCTCGACACCTTCACGCCCGACTTCGCGAAGGACTACTTCCGTCCGAACGCGTACCACACCTACGGCACCGACAAGGTGATCGACGGTGGGATCGTGCCGAAGGCCGTCGAGGACGGCGGCTCCTGGCGGATCACCGACCCGGACACCGGGGACTGGGACGGCGTCGACTTCGCCCGCACCTGGGGTGGCCGCTACCGCTTCCACTTCATCGACCTGGGCGCCGCCCCGAACGACTACGAGGCCGCGAGCTGGGCGGGCAAGGGCCTGGGCATGTCCTCGGACTACCCGCACGGCGACCCGCCGGTGTGGCAGTACGACGCGGACCCGGTCTGGCAGCAGGACGGCGACACCTGCAAGACCGAGGGCACGCAGATCGCGGGCATGGACCTGCCCTACAACGACAACACGCCGTGCCGGATGATGCCGCGCCTGGCGCGATCCGTCGCCTACGGCCTGTTCTTCCGCTCCACGGCGGGCTACCTGTACCGCCCGATCCCGCGCGGTGACGTGTACTGGCTGGCCGTGTCGAACTGGACCGACTTCTACTCGCGCCCGCAGTGGGTGAACGGTCAGCTGACCAACGCCCCCTGGTACGGCAGCTGGTGGACCGACCCCGACAAGCTCTACAAGATCGGGGACGTCTCCGACGGGGTGCAGCAGGACGACACCCTGCGCTGGCTCTCCTCCGCCACGCCGTACGCCCGCTGGGTGGGCCGCAAGAACGAGGTCATCCCGCTCTACGACCCGACCAGCAACCAGCCCACCGGCGAGGTGCTCGACACGTCCCCCAAGACCGAGGACCTGCCGGCGCCGGAGTACCACGTCTCCAGCTCGGCCTCCGGTGCCGATCTCGCTCCGGAGCCGCTGTACGGCGGTGAGCACGAGCACGCCCACTACGGCGACGCCGACGTGGACCTGACCGAGGTGTCCAACGCGGTCGAGAAGGCGAAGGCCAGCGGACTCACCGGCGCGTCGTACGACGACTCGGTGAACCACGAGATGTTCCGTGACTTCGTCGACGCGAACCGCGAGGGCATCGCCGACCACGTCGAGGGCGTCAACACGATCCCGTCGATCAACATGGTGTTCGAGAAGGCCTACACCTGGGCGATGCCCGCCATCGTCGGTGGCATCGCGGTCGGTACGGCCGACGGCGAGGCCTGGGGCGTGATGAACAACGTCAACGACCGCTTCAAGTGGTCGGAGGCCAGCTACCCGGGTGTCCAGCCTGGTGACGAGCCGGGCTCCAAGCGCTCGATGTCCGACGCCTCCCTGCCCACGCAGGACAGCGGCGGCGGGTTCAGCTACACCATCGAGCACGAGGCCGCGCACAACCTGGGCCTGTCCCACCCGCACGACGGCTCGTACGGCGTCGACCGGTGCCCCGAGGGGTCCCCGAACGCCGGCGAGTGGGAGTGCTACTGGTCCGGCCTGGGCTGGATGTTCGACATCTCGGCGGCCCCGACGACGTACGCGATGGCCTACCGGCCCTACGAGGTCGAGGACCAGGACAACCTGCAGCGCGGTCACGTCACGGAGTACCTGATCGCCGCCCAGGACGCGCTGTCCGACCGGCTCACGGAGATGGCCGAGAACGGCCGGACCACGCCGACCGCGCAGTGGCAGTCCGACTTCGACACGATGAAGGAGTGGCGTACCCAGGCCGGCGAGCTGTTCCGCAAGGGCGACTACCTCCACGCCGAGTACGCCGCCCGCAACGCGGCCATCGCGGCGCGCGGCATCCCGCAGACCACGGCCAACACGAGTGACCCGAAGCTGCTGGAGGCCGGCCAGGTCTTCTACTTCAACGTGAACCCGCAAGGTGGTGGCGGCGCCGGCCAGGCGAAGCCGAACCTCCGGCCCACCGACCTCGAGGCCACCCAGGGCAAGCCGAAGGAGACCGGCCTGAGCGCGACCGTCGCCAACGAGGGTGCGGCGGACGCCAAGGACGTGGTCGTCCGGTTCCTCGACGGCGAGGACGTCATCGCCACCTCCGACCCGGTCGACCTGGCCGCCGGAGGCAGCAAGAAGGTCACCGTCACCTGGGACACCCGCGGTGTGAAGGGCGACCGGAAGGTCAAGGCCGTGGTCGACCCCGCCGACACCGTGGCGGAGTCCGACGAGTCCGACAACAGCCTGGTCCGCACGATCAACATCCGGGGCAACAAGGTCACCAACGGCTCCTTCGAGGAGTCAGCGGACGGCAGCGCCCCGGACGGGTGGACCGGCGGGAGCGGCACGGCGTACGACACCTCGGGCGGGCACTCGACCGACGGCCAGTCGGCCGTGGGCCTCGAGGGTGGTCTGCTGAAGGGCTCGTGGACGTCCGCGCCGATCAGTGTGGCGCCGGGTGAGAAGTACGACCTGGCGATGTCCGTCGACGGTGCGGCGCCGGCCGTGTCGGTGACCTACCTGGACGAGGCGGGGGCGGTCGTCAGCAAGGCGACCCTGCCCGTCACGACCCTCACGGGTGAGCTCACCGGCAAGGTGGCCGTGCCGTCCGGCGCCAGCGAGCTGAAGCTCAAGATCGCCGGCGCGCCGACCCTGTCGGCCGGCCAGACGACCTGGGTGGACGACGTATGGCTGTGGTGAAGCCCGATTTCGGGCCAACCGAGAGGATCTAGTAGCCTTCTCGGCGGTGGCGTGTCCGAGCGGCCTAAGGAGAACGCCTCGAAAGCGTTTGTGGGTGCAAGCCCACCGAGGGTTCAAATCCCTCCGCCACCGCCAGCCAGAGAGACGAAAGTCCCAACGACGCCGTCTCGTGGCCCGGAAACGGGTTCACGGGGCGGCGTTGTTGCGTTCCGGACGGCTACGGCGCTGGCTTGACCGGGACGAGGCAGTCGATCTCGCCCTCCCGCCGGTAGAACTCGATGAGGGGCCGCTCAGGATCGTGATCAGCCTGCTCGAAGAGGGCGTCGAAGGCAGCCCCGATTCGGGTGTAGACCTCAGGCGCGGACCCGACCAAGGTGAGCCGGAGGTAGTCACCGCCCGGCACCACGGTCTCCCGCAGGTCATAGGAGTGGCCGCTGTCCCGGTCCAACTTCGAGGTGGCGAGACGATAGGTCTGCTGCCGGTTGAAGATGAGCCCCATCATGCGGCGTCCCCGCAGCGAGTCCAGCGATCCCTCGAACTCGGGCCACGCCTGCTGCACCTGCGGAAGGTCCAGCGGCACGTCCCGCGACAGGACGGTCAGATCGGCCCGTGTGATTCGGGTGATGTCCACCGGTTCGGTCATGCTCGGCAGCCTATGCCGATGATCCGACAGCTCCTGCGCGAGCGTGCACTTGCCCGAGTCGGGGCGGTGAAGGCGTCGTACGGCGAGGCCGGGTTCCACGCCTGGCTCGTCCCGGCGGTGGCGCCAGGGGCCCACACCCAGTGAGTATCCGTACTCTCGTGCCGACCCCGCCGACCAGGTGAACTGGACCCCATGAGGATCAACGCGGCCGCGCGCACCTACCTATGGGCGCTGGGCCTGCTGTGGCTGCTGCCGATCCTGGTGTTCCTGGTCGGCTACGCGGTGCTGGACAAGGACGTGCACGGGGCCTCCTGCGAGGGCATCGGGTTCGGCTGCTCGCTCTCCGACGCGGACTCGCTCGCGCTGCTCATGGGCCTGTTCGTGGCCCCCGTGGCGGCCCCGGCCGGGCTGATCGCGGTGGCGGCGATCGCTTTCGTCCGGCACCGACGGCGGCCCCGGCCGTGACCGGGATGCTGCGCCGGACCCTGCACCGGCACCCGTACGCCGTGATCGTCGGGGTGCTGTGGCTGTTGCCGGTCGCGCTGATGGTCACGGGCTACCTGCTGCTGCCCGACGACGACTGGGGCTACGGCTGCGGCGGCGTCGGCTGCGGTTTGCCCTCGAACCTCGGCCACCCGATGCTGCTGTTCTGGCTGTGGCTGTGGTTCCTGCTCCCGGGCGGTCTGCTCGGGCTCGTGGTCGTCTTCGTCCGCCGCCGTCTGCGGGCGAACGCCTCGGCTGGGGCATGAAAGCGTGGCGGCATGCACCCGCCCCTGATCCGCCAGGCCACCGAAGCCGACCTCCAGCGACTCGTCGACGTGGAGGTCGAGGCCGGTCAGCTCTTCCGCACGGTCGGCATGCCGAAGGTGGCCGAGGACGTTCCCCGGATCTCCGATCTGCGTGAGGCCGTCGAGGCGGAGCGGATCTGGGTGACCCAGGTCGGCTCGGAGGTCGCGGGCTACATCAGTGCTGAGGTGCTCGACGGCAACGCGCACGTGGCCCAGGTCTCGGTGGCGCCCAGGTACGCGGGACGGGGGATCGGCAAGGCCCTGGTCGAGCTCGTCGAGGCTTGGGGCCGAGCCGCGGGACGCCCGGCCACCACGTTGACGACCTTCCGCGACGTCCCGTGGAACGGTCCCTACTACCTCCGACTCGGCTATAGCGTTCTCCCCGACGAGGAAGTCGGGCCGGAGCTGGCGAGCACGATGGCGTACGAGGCATCGCTGCCGGGAATCGACGCGTCCCTGCGTTGCGCGATGATCAAGCCCGGCTAGTTGCTGCGTACCTCTAGTGAGTCGCCGCGTGGTTGTCGATCAGGTATTCACCGCGGGAGGGCCCGTTTCGCGAGGAACGGACACCTTCGGCGTCACACTGCCGAGATACGCCGCGACCGGAAGCCCGCCACAGCAGCGAGAGGTCAGAGCACCAGCTCCGGCTTGACCCGCTTCGGCGTCCACACGCGCTGACGGCGGGCCGCCACTGCGGAGAGGCCGACCGCCACGACCAGGTAGCCCGCCAGGACGGCGCAGTCGCGCAGCACGAGCGTGTCCAGGCCGCCGTACATGAGCTGCCGCAGGCCGTCCACGGCGTACGACATCGGCAGGACGTGGTGCAGCCAGTGCAGAGGTTGCGGGATGGTCTGCCACGGGAACGTGCCGCCCGCGGTCACCAGCTGCGTGACCATCAGCACCAGGCCGAGGAACTGGCCGGGCGCGCCGAACCAGGCGTTGAGCGCGTGCACCATCGCCACGAACGTCCCCGAGACCAGGAGCAGGAAGGCGACGGACGCCAGTACGTCGACGGGCACGATCCCCAGGCCCAGCAGCACCGTCGTCAGCAGCAACGCCATCTGCGCCATGCCGACCAGGGCCGGGGTCAGCCAACCGCCGAAGGCGACGCGCAGCGGCGTCTGGTTGGCGGCCGTCGCCCGTGCGGAGAGCGGCCGGACGAGCAGGAACAGCACGTAGGCGCCGATCCACGCGGCGAGGGACAGGAAGAACGGCGCCAGGCCGGCGCCGTAGCTGCCGGCGCTGGCCTGGGAGATGTCGTCGACGGCGACCGGGTCGCCGATCGTCGCGGCGATCCGGTCGCGGGTGTCCGCGCCGACCGCGGGCAGCTGCTCCACGCCGTCGCGGAGACCGTCACGCAGCCGGCCGGTGCCGCCGTGCAGCCGATGCAGACCGTTCTCCAGCCGGTGCTCTCCGGCTGCCAGCTTGCCGGCGCCGGCGTCGAGGTCGCCCGCTCCGGTCGCCACCTGTCTGGCCCCGGCGTCAGCCGACGCGATCCCGTCGACCAGGGTCGGCGTGCTCACCGCCAGCAAAGCGTTGCCCTCGGCGACCCTGTCCGCACCGTCGGCCAGCCGGTCCAGCCGCGCCGAGGTGGCGTGCACCCTGGCGTTCGCAGCGCGGATGGGGGTGCCGACGCTGTCGTAGACGTCCAGAACCTTCTGCCGCTGGTCGCGGGTCAGGCCCTCGTCGGCCATCACCTCCCGGAGCCGCCCTCGGGCCTGCGCGTACTGCTGCCGGGCGTCGGCAGACGCGGCCGCCACCTCCCGGCCGGTCGCGGCGATCTGGGCGTTGCCGTCGGCGACCTGGCGGGCGCCGTCGGCCAGCTTCCGGGTCTGCCCGGGCAGCGACCCCGTCCGGTCCGCGAGGGTGTCCAGGCCGTTCGCGAGGCGTTGCGTGCCACCCGCAAGGCGGGTCGTGCCCCCGTGCAGCCGGTCGGCGCCGCGGGCCAGGTCGTGTGCGCCGGAGGACGCCTCCGCCGCGCCGTGGGCCAGGTCGCCGGCGCCGTCGGCGGCGTCCACGAGGTTGGCGCGCAGGTGGCTGATCCCCAGGAGGAACTGGGTCGCGGCCTCGGTGCTGACCCGCTCGGCGAGGGCGTCGCGGACCTTGTCGGTGACGTTGTCGGCGATGGTCGTGGACAGGTAGGAGTTGGCGTCGTTGGTGGTCATCCGCAACCGTGCCTGGCGGGGGTCCAGGTCGGCCGAGCTGGTGAGGGCGGCCGAGAAGTCGCGGGGGATGGTCAGCGCGAAGGCGTACGTGCCGTCGCGGACGCCCTCCCGCGCGGCCTCGGCGCCGACCTCGTGCCAGTCGAAGTCGTGGGCCGAGACCAGCTCCTCGGCCACGTCGGCGCCGGCGTCCACGCGCTCGCCGTCGGGCCCCTCCGCGCCGGCGTCCGTGACGACCAGCGCTGCCGGAACCTGGTCGAGGTTGGCGTAGGGGTCGTGGTTGGCGTACAGGTACAGCCCGCCGTAGAGGGTGGGCACCAGGACGGTCGCGAGCAGCGCCAGCCGCGGCAGCCGTCCGGCGGTGATCCGGCGCAGCTCGGTGAGTGCGATGCGGAGCGAGGTCACGCGTCCTCCTCGGGTCCGATGAGGGTCGTGGGCAGGTCGAGCAGAGGGCCGGTGGTGTGGCCGGCGGTGACGAGGACGCCGTACCCCCGGTCGGCCAGTTCGTGCAGGTGGGGCAGCCAGGTCCGGGGCGTGCCTCCGTGCCGCTCCGGCAGGGTCAGCACCAGGAACCGGACCGTGGGGCGTTCGGCGGCCAGCTCGGCGAGGGTCCGGATGCGCTCGGGGCCCGGCACCTCCTCCATCCGCCGGTGCGCCAGGTGGTCGAGCCCGCGTGCGGCGAGCCAGCCACGTACGGCGGTGCGGCCGGCCCGCTGCCGCGCCATGGCGAGCTCCTCCCCGACGGTCGTGGCGAGCGGGACGCCCTGGTCGGGCTCGCTGACGCCGGGTACGTCGACGAGCGCCACCGTGGCCTGGAGGGCGGACGGCCCGGCCGGCCCCCTCGGAGTGGCGAGGGTGACCGCGCCGGCGTCGAGGCGGAGCCGTCCCGCCAGGGCGAGCGCCAGGGCGGTGTGGCCGTGGCCGGGGTCGCCGACCGCGGTCCGGAGCTCTCCGGTCGTGAGGGAGATGCTCGTCGGCGGGAGCAGCGCGTCCCGCGTGCCGGCGACCGTGATGCCCGTGGCGGTCAGCGTCTCGGGTCGGCTCACTGGTCGGCCACCAGCGGCTCGACCTCGTCGGCCGGCACGCCCAGCGCGCGTAGCACCGAGCGGGTCGCAACGGTTCCGGCGTCCTCCTGGGCAAGCTGGCCCTGGGCCACGGCGTCCAGCAGGCCCCACTGCATCGCGGTGATCAGGTGGGCGGCGGCGTCCGGGGTGGTGGCCGCCAGGTCCAGGCGCGGCGCGGCCGCGGTGAGCAGCTCGACGAGGCGCTGCCGGACCTGCTGCAGGGACCGGGTCAGCTCCTCGCGCGCCACGGGCAGGCGGGACAGCGGGCCGAGGGGGTGGTAGACGGCCGCGACCGAGGAGGTTGCGTGGACGAAAAGCGCCAGCGCCTCCAGGGGGTCGTCGGAGCCGGGCGCGGCGGCGAGGTGCTCGGTGACCTCGGAGGCGAGCCTGCTCGCCAGTGCGCGCACCAGGTCCTCACGGGTGGGGAAGTGCCCGTAGACGGTGCGGCGTGCGAGGCCCGCCCGTCGGGCGATCTGCTCGATGCTGCCGCCGACTGCGTCCTCGGCCAGCACGTCGCGGGCGGCTTCGAGGATGGCGCGGCGGTTGGCCAGCGCGTCAGCGCGGGGAGTGGAAGAAGACACGCCCCGAGGCTACGCCTAACTTGCACACTACTGTGCATGTTAGGCGCGTGCGCTTCCTCACTCCACGACTGACGGCGGCAGCTCGATGTCGGGGACCAGCTCGACGAGGAGGTCCCGGACTCGACCGTCGAGGTCGGCGATGATGCGCCGGACCGTGGCCTCGTCCTGGCCGCCGGGGTCGTCGACGGGCCAGTCGACGTACTTCACGCCCGGCACGTAGGGGCACTGCTCGCCGCACCCGAGCGTGATGGCCATGTCGCTGGCCGCGACGGTGTCGCGGGTCAGCAGCTTGGGCTGCTCGGCGGAGGTGTCCAGCCCGAGCTTCTCCAGGACGTCGGCGACCTCGGCGTGGATGTGCTCGCCCGGCTGCGTCCCGGCCGACAGCGCGATGACGTGACCCCGCGCGTAGTGCTCGGTGAGGACCCGGGAGATGACGGAGCGGCCTCCGTTGCGGACGCAGGCGAACACGACCTGCGGAACTCGGGTGTTCGGGGCGGTCATCGTGAGCTGCTCCTCTTAATGTCGTGGGGGATGACGACGTCGTCGGCGGCACGCCCGACGTCCGGGAAGAGGTAGCCCACCAGGGCGATGGCGACGCCGGCGCCGACGATCTGGGCGAGGACGAACCCGGGGACCGAGCCCTGAGCGATCCCGGCGAAGGTGTCGGAGAAGACGCGGCCGATGGTGACGGCCGGGTTCGCGAAGGAGGTGCTGGAGGTGAACCAGTACGCCGCGCCGATGTAGGCGCCGACCGCGGGGGCGGCGAGCGCGCCACGGCCGGTGCGGGCGAGGGCGAAGATCAGCGCCACGAGCCCGGCGGTGGCGACCACCTCGGCGAAGACCAGGTGTGAGCCGGAGCGGTCGGTGGTGGCGAGCTCGGTGAGGGGCACCTCGAACATCACGTTCGCGAGCTCGGCGCCCAGGATCCCGCCGACGACCTGGGCGCCCACGTAGGCGGGAACCTCAGCGCCGGTGAGGCCGCTGCGGCTGCGTCGACCGAGCAGCCAGTCGGCGGCGGAGACGACCGGGTTGAAGTGGCCGCCCGAGACGGGCCCGAAGAGCAGGATCAGCACGGTGAGGCCGAGGAACGTCGCGGTCGAGTTCTCCAGCAGCTGCAGCCCGGTGTCGCCGGGGGAGAGGCGCTGGGCGGCGATGCCGGACCCCACGACGACGGTGACCAGCATCATCGTGCCGATCAGCTCGGCCACCAGCCGGCGGGGGAGGTCGGGTGCGGGGAGGGTGGACACAGGGCTCCGTTCGGTGGGGCTCATCGGCGTGGGGTGAGGCGTGGGACGAGCTGGGTGACCCGGGTGGCGAGGTCGTCGTACGCCGCGTCGAAGGCGGCCTCGGTGGCTGTGGGGACCGGGTCGGGCACCGACCAGTGCAGCCGCCGTACGCCGTGGCGCTCCTGGAGGCGGTCCAGCTCCTCGTGGGCGCTGTCGCAGACGGTGACCACGAGGTCGTCTGCCGCCACGGCGTCGCCCAGCACGTCGTCGAGGGCCCGGGGTCGCGCCGGGGGCATCGTCAGGCCGCGACGGGCCGCTACGGCGAGAGTGCCGGCGGCGACGGCGTCGGCCGGGTGGGTTCCGGCAGAGGCGGCGGGTACGTCGCTCGCGCGGTTCCACAGCGCGGCAGCGAGCTGGGAGCGGGCGGTGTTCGCCGTGCACACGAACACCACGCGGGAGGCCGCCTGGACCGGCGAGGGCAGCAGGTCGTCGAGGGCGGCGGGGACCAGGTGCAGGTAGGTGCGACGACGGTCGGCCTCGGAGCGGTGCCGCGCCACCAGGCCGTGGCGCTCGAGCACCCCGAGGTGGTGCGCGAGGAGGTTCGAGGGGATGCCGAGTGCGACCTGGAGCTCCGTGGGGGACGCGTCACCCAGGCTCAGCAGATCGACAGCCCGGAGCCGGACCGGGTCGGCGAGCGCGGCGTGCAGCCGCGCCCGGCGATCCAGGTCCGACCCGGGCTGGTCGGAGACTCGCTCAACGTCCATTGAGTCAATCTTCGCTGAGCGATCTTGCCCGCGTCAATGCGGGCCGGTTCAGCTGCAGCAGGAGCCCGTGCTGACCTCGGCCAGGGTCTTGCCCTCGAGCTCCGGCTGGGCGTCGGAGGTCACGACGTAGTTCTCCCAGCGCTGGCCGTCGGGGCCGGTGATCCAGTGCTTGTCCTGGCGCGCGTAGCAGCACTCCACGTCGTCCTCGGTCTCGAGGGCGAGGCCGGCTGCCGCGAGGCGGGTCGCCTGCTCCTCGAGGTCCTCCAACGAGGTGCGCTCGACGCCGAGGTGGTTCAGCGTGCCGGTGGATCCCGGGTTCTCGAACAGGACCAGCTTCAGGGGCGGGTTCGCGATCGCGAAGTTGGCGTAGCCGGGGCGTCGCTTGGCGGGGCTGGTGTCGAACAGCGTGGCGTAGAAGTCGACGGCGGCGTCGATGTCGTCGACGTTGAGGGCGAGCTGGAGACGGGACATGGGGGTGTTCCTTTCGGTGCGGCGGTCGTGGTTGGTCAGGCGCAGCAGAGGTCGGCTGCGCGGGAGGTGGTGGGCCGGCGGTCGAGCGAGGTGCGCAGGCGTCCGAGCATCGCGACGACGCTGCGTCGGGCGTCGCGGAGCGCGTGCGGCTCCTCGGTGAGCTGGGCCCGCCGCCAGATCTCCGCGTCGCGGATCAGCTGGGCGTGGTGGTCCTGAGCCAGCACCATCAAGACGGTGGGGTGCATGAGGAGTGTCCTTCCTTCGAGCGGTCCGGACCTTCGCCGGTGACATAGACAATGATCTATGCCGCTCGTGAAATCAAGGATTGATGGACATCTATTTCATTCTTTACCTTGGGGCGCTCCTCCGGGCTCGAACGGCGTGGCGTTCAGGCGGCTGTATAGATGTCTACCTATCTCGTGGCACCATGGGGGTATGCCGAAGCCGCTGCCCGTGATCGAGACCCCTGCCGTCTGCTGCGCGCCCCTGGTGGCGGCTCCGCTCTCGTCGGAGGAGGCCCACGAGCTCGCGGGGCGCCTCAAGGCGCTGGCAGACCCCACCCGGCTGCGGATGCTCTCCCTGATGCTTGCCAAGCCCGGGCTGGAAGCGTGCACGTGCGACCTCACCGAGCCGCTCGGCCTCACCCAGCCGACCGTCACCCACCACCTCCGCAAGCTCGCGGACGCCGGGCTGGTCGTCCCCGACCGGCGGGTCGGGAACTTCACCTACTACCGGGTGGTCACCGATGCCCTGACCGGGCTCGCGGGCGTGCTCGCCCCGGTCGCCGCCTGACCCGCCGCGTGGTCGACGTCGCCGTCGTCGGCGGTGGGCAGGCCGGGCTGGCCACCGCCTTCTACCTGCGGCGTGCCGGTCTCGAGCCGGGCGAGGACTTCGTGGTCATCGACGACGCGGACCGGCCGGGCGGCGCGTGGCCGCGGATGTGGGACGGGCTCCGGCTGTTCTCGCCCGCGCCGTTCTCCTCGCTCCCCGGCTGGATGATGCCGGCGTGGGACGACGCCGAGCACGGGTACCCGCCTCGCGACCACGTCGTGTCCTACCTGACCCGCTACGAGCAGCGCTACGACCTCCGCGTGCTCCGCCCGCACAAGGTCACCGCCGTCACCCGCGACGACGACGACCCGCACGGTGCCCTCCGGGTCGAGTCGCCCTCCCTCACCGTGGACGCCCGGTTCGTGGTGTCCGCGACCGGGACGTGGCAGGCGCCGTTCTGGCCGGCGTACCCGGGCATGGGCGAGTTCACCGGCCGCCAGCTCCACGCCGCCGACTACCGACGGCCCGACGAGCTGGCCGGTCTCGACGTCGTCATCGTCGGTGGGGGCAACTCCGCTGCCCAGATCCTCGCCGAGGTGTCTCGGGTCGCGCAGACCACCTGGGTGGCACAGCGGCCCCCGCGGTTCCTCCCCGACGACGTCGACGGCCGCGACCTGTTCGCCGCCGCGACCGACCGCATCCGCGCCTTGCAGGAGGGCCGCGAGCACGCCGGCGTCGGCGGGCTCGGCGACATCGTGATGGTGGACTCGGTCAAGGACGCGCGTGACCGGGGCGTCCTCAGGGCGGAGCCGATGTTCACCCGGCTCACGCCCGCCGGCATCGCCTGGGCGGACGGTTCCCAGCGCCGGGCGGACGCGGTCATCTGGTGCACCGGCTTCCGCCCCGCCCTGCGTCACCTCCACCCGTTGGGCCTGCGCGACGAGTCGGGCCGCCTTCCCGCCGGCGGGCCGAGCGGCACCAGGGCCGTCGGCGAGCCTCGGGTCTACCTGGTCGGCTACGGCGACTGGACCGGTCCTGCCTCGGCCACCCTCATCGGCGTCGGGCGATCTGCCCGCGACACCGCCGCCGACATCACCGCACGCCTGAATGGCCCGTCCCGGGTCAGCCCTTCACGTAGGAGAGCTTCTCGGACACCAGGCCGTCGGTGAAGCGGAGCACGTCGACTCCCCGGACGTGCCCCTCCGACCCGTCCGGCTCGGTCCAGCCGAAGCGCCACCGGAGGATGCCGCGGTCGTCGGCGACGAACGACTCCTCCTCGGTGAAGGACGCGCCCGCGGTCTGCTCGAACAGGTCCTCCCAGACCCGGCGTACGTCGGGCGCGCCGGTGTAGCGGGCGCCGTCGGGCGCGGGCGTGGTGGCCTCGAAGACGCAGTCGTCGCTCATCAGGGCCATGATCGCCTCGACGTCGCGGGTCCCGAAGGCGCGTGACAGCCGGGCGAGGACGGCGTCGTTGCGGCCCCAGTGGGCGCGGCGACCGAAGGCGGCGAGGAGGTCCGGCTGGGCGTCACCCGTGACGGCGGCGCGCGGGCCGATGAGGCCGAACGAGCGCATCCGGTCCTCGAAGCCGGCGAACCAGGCGGCCACCTCCTTGACCAGGTGCGGGTCCAGCCGGGTGTCCCCCTCGGTGGCGGCGGCGAGGTCCCAGCTGTGGATGAGGTGGTCGGCGGCGAGCTGCCGCACGTACTCCTCCGCGGCCTCCTCGCCGTACGACAGGTGCACGGTGCCCTTCTCCGGAAGCCGCTCGGCCACCACCGAGACCGCGTGCTTGGCCGCCTCGAGGGAGGACGCGATCGGGTCGTCCCCGAGGAGGTCGCCCTCCACCGTCGAGCCGACCTCCGCGATGGTCCGCCCCTCCATGAGGGGGACGGTCCAGCGGTCCTCGCCGGTGATGTGGCCGACCAGGTCGCGCACCGTCCACTGCGTGCAGGGCGTCGGGTCGTCCCACTGGTCCGCCCCGACCTCGTTGACCCGGGTCGCCCAGCACTCGACGGTGCGGTGGTAGAGCGTGTTGAGGTCCATCAGCCCCTCCTAGGCACGGTCTCCCCAGACTGCCCCGGAGCGCGCCCGGGCGTCCAGACGCGGTCGGAGGGGAAGCAACCACCCACCTGGGGGACTTTGGAACTCGACTCTGGTACATCCGGGCGATCGGTCGCACACTGGGAAGGGTCCACCTCTTCGCCGGGAGCTGGTTTCATGATGAACCGCAGCCGTACCCCAGACTTCATGCCGACGCTCTCCCCTGGACGTCACCGCAATCCGCGCAAGGGCGCCTGCTTCATGGAGATGGCCTCGTTCCTGGCCGGGGAGCGCTGGTCGGACCATCCGCAGTGCACCCACCCTCTCGTCGCTGCCATGGCGCGCGAGATCAACGACCGGCTCGGCGACCGGGCCCGCCAGGACCTCGTCCCGCTCATCCCGTCCGTGGTCGGACTGAGGGGCGACGACAAGCACATCGACCCGTGGATCGCCCGTGAGGCCGCGCTGACCGCACTACCGGTCGTGTCGATGGCCAACCAGCGCGCCGTGGCCGTGGGGATCCTCCGCAGCGAGGCGATGCTCGGCCAGCTCGACGGGATGCCCTCGGGGTACCTGTCGCCGCGAGCGCGAGCGGCCCTGGACGCCGTACCCGAGGCCGAGCAGTGGGCGCGCGAGTTCATCAGCACGGCGCTGAGCCGCCGCGACGCGTTCTCGACCCGCGGCGCGCCCGCGGTCGTGCACCTCTCGGTGGCGGGGATCTCCCGGGCCTGCGTCGAGCGGCCCGAGCGGATGCTCGTCGACCTGCTGGACCGCACCATCGACGGCGTCGGCCAGTTCGCCTCCCGCGACGCCAGCCACGTCGAGCGTCCGGTCAGGACGGAGCGGACGACCATGTGGGACGCCACGCCGTAGGCGGACGTGCCAGGCCGGACGGGCCCGTCGGTGAGGACGCCGCGATACGGCAGCATGTCCGGCATGAGCGCGCTGCCCGTGGACGGGACCGTCCTCCCCGGCTTCGAGCCGGTACGCGAGGCCTTCGCCGAGGTGCTCGGCGACCAGTCCGGCTCCGGAGCGGCGGTAGCCGCCTGGCACGACGGCGCCTGGGTGGTCGACCTGTGGGGCGGGTACGCCGACGCCGCCAGGACCCGGCCGTGGCGACGCGACAGCATCGTCATGCCCTACTCCGTCACCAAGCCGTTCGCGGCCGTGTGCGTCCTCGTGCTCGTCGACCGGGGACTGGTCCACCTCGACACGCCGATGTCCGCCTACTGGCCCGGGTTCACCGCCGCCGCGACCGTGCGGCACGTCCTGGCCCATGCCTCGGGGGTGTGCCTCGTCGAGGAGCCACTGCCGGCCGAGGCGATGTTCGACCACGACCGGGTGTGCCTCGCCCTGGAGCGTCAGCGGCCGCTGTGGGAACCGGGCAGCGCGCCCGGTGAGGCCGCCCTCGTCTACGGCCACCTCCTCGGCGAGCTGGTCCGCCGTGTCGACGGTCGCAGCCTGGGCTCGTTCCTGCGGGACGAGGTGTGCACGCCGTACGGGCTCGACTTCCACGTCGGCCTCGGCCCCGACGAGCTCTCCCGCGCCGTCGAGCTGACCGGCTTCGGAGACGACTTCCACCGCGGCTGGGAGGAGTACGGCGCGCTGTTCCACCACGCACTGGGCAACCCGCCCGGCGCCCTCGACCTCGAGGTCGTGAACTCCGAGCGGTGGCGACGCGCCGAGATCGCCGCCGTGAACGGCCACGGCACAGCCCGCGCTGTCGCCGGGCTCTACGTCGCGCTGACCCGGGAGGGCCTGCTCTCGCGCGCCCTCCTCGAGGATGCGGTCCGGCCCCAGGTGTCGGGAGTGGACCGGCTCCTCGGCCAGGAGGCCTCGTGGGGCCTCGGGTTCGGCGTCGACGAGGAGGGGTTCGGGATGGGGGGACTCGGCGGCAGCTTCGGCTGGTGGTCGGAGAGGGACGGCTACGCCTTCGCCTTCCTCACCGGCGAGATCGGCTCGGGCGAGGGCGGCGACGCGGTCGAGGCGGCGTTCCGGGGGGCGCTGGACCTCTAGGATGGGGGCCCCGGGGCCGGTCTGACGTCGGAGGTGTCCGTGAGCTTCGACGTGCACGAGCTCGACATGGTCCTCCTCGTGGGCACGGTCGTCATGCTGGCCGCGGTCCTCGCGGTCCGCGCATCGGTGCGCATCGGCCTCCCCAGCCTGCTGCTCTACCTGTTCATGGGGGTCCTCCTCGGTGAGGCGGGCCTCGGCATCGAGTTCAACAACCCCAGCGTCGCCCACGCCCTCGGGTTCGCCGCGCTCGTCGTGATCCTCGCCGAAGGTGGCCTGACCACCCACTGGGAGGAGATCAGACCCTCGATGGGCATGGGGGTCGCCCTGGCCACGCTCGGCGTCGCGGTGAGCGTCACCGTCGTGGCCTTCGCCGCCCACTACCTCCTCGGGCTCGAGTGGCAGCTCGCGATCCTGCTCGGCGCGGTCACCTCACCCACCGACGCGGCGGCGGTGTTCTCCGTCCTGCGCCGTGTCCCGCTTCCGCGGCGGGTGCTCGGTGTGCTGGAGGCCGAGTCGGGTCTCAACGACGCCCCGACCGTCCTTCTCGTCACCCTGGTCAGCAGCGGCACCGCCCTCGAGCACGGTGTCATCGGCTTCGCCGGCACCGTCGTCTTCGAGCTCGGCGTCGGGGTCCTGGGCGGCCTCGTCGTGGGCTTCGGTGGAGCATGGGTGATGCGGCGCCTGGCGCTGCCCTCGTCCGGCCTGTACCCGATCTCGGTCCTCGCCCTGGCCGTCCTCGCCTACTCCGGGATGTCGGCGCTGCACGCCTCGGGCTTCGCCGCCGTCTACACCGCGGCCCTGGTCCTCGGGAACTCCGAGCTCCCGCACCGCGCTGCCACCCGGTCGTTCTCCGAGGGCGTGGCGTGGCTGGCCCAGATCGGGCTGTTCGTGATGCTCGGGCTGCTCGTCTCGCCGGCGCGCCTGTCGCTCGAGCACGTCGCGTACGCCGTGGTGGCCGGCCTGGTCCTCACCCTCGTCGCGCGACCCGTCTCGGTGCTTGCCTGCTCGTTCGTCGGCGGCATGTCCTGGCGCGAGAAGGGCTTCCTGTCCTGGGCGGGCCTGCGCGGCGCCGTACCCATCGTGCTGGCCACGATCCCGCTCGCCAGCGACGTCGACGGCGCCCGGGAGCTGTTCGACATCGTGTTCGTGATGGTCGTGATCTTCACCCTCTTCACCGCACCCACGCTGCCGTGGGCGGCGAGGGTGTTCGGGGTCGCGCAGGCCGACGAGCCGCGGGACCTCGACGTCGAGGCCGCACCCCTGGAACGGATCGCCGCGGACCTGCTCCAGGTGACGATCACGCGCAAGTCCCGCCTGCACGGGGTCGAGGTCGACGAGCTCCGCCTGCCCACCGGTGCCTCCGTGGCGCTCATCGTCCGCGAGGGGCACACCCTGGTCCCCGACGGGCGGACCGTGCTGCGCCGCGGCGACGACCTGCTCGTGGTCACGCCCCGCCGGCTGCGCGAGGACACGGAGGAGCGGCTGCGCGCCGTCTCCCGCTCCGGTCGCCTCGCCCACTGGTGGGCCGACGAGTGATCAGTCGAGCGGTGCGGGGCTCTCGACGGGGGAGCAGTACTCCTGCTTCTGCTTCACGCGCAGGCTCCGGGGTGCCTTGACCAGGTGCTCGTAGCGGTTGCCCACGATGACGTCCACGCCGATGCCGAGGTCCTCCTCGGCGTAGCGCACCTTGACGTTCTTGCCGAACTGGCGCGCGACCAGGCGGGCTGCGGGGTCGTCCTCGATCGTCGACCAGACCTGGACCTTGCGGGGCTTCACGTCGGAGGGGGCGTTGCCGATGTCACCCGGACGGAACCCGCGCTTCCTCAGCGCCTTCATCGTGTCGCCGGCCAGGCCCGTCCGCTTCGTCGCGTTGAAGACACTCACCCGCACGTCGCGCGAGCGGACCTTGGCGCCCGCCTTGACCTTCTCGGGCGTGCACGAGGGGGTCGGTTCGCTCGGGAAGAGGCTGCCGCCCTGGACCTCCGCGAACAGCGACTTCCAGCCCCAGGTGCCGCCCAGGACGAGGATGCCGACGAGCACGATCAAGGTGATGCTGGTGGTGATGCGGCGACCCACGGATCAACCCTCCATCGCGTGGACGCGGGCGTGCAGGACCTGCCGCTGCTGCAGCGCCGCGCGCAGCGCCCGGTGCAGCCCGTCCTCGAGGTAGAGATCCCCTCGCCACTCGACCACGTGCGCGAACAGGTCGCCGAAGAACGTGGAGTCCTCGTCGAGCAGCGTGGCCAGGTCCAGGGTCGACTTGGTGGTCACCAGCTCGTCGAGGCGGACCTGACGAGGAGGAAGCGCGGCCCACTCACGAGGGGTCAACCCGTGGTCCGGGTAGGGGCGATGATCGCCCACGCGCTTGAAAATCACACGGGCCAGCATAGGTGAGCCTCGACCCGTCTTCCGGGAACCTCCCCTAGGCTGCCCGGATGGAGGTCCGGCCCGAGACTCAGTGCCCCTTCCGGCCGACCGCTGTGCTCACGACGTACGCCGCGGCGAGGACTGCCGCGAGAACCGGTGCTCTTGCAGCGACGAGGCCCGCGCAACCGGCGCCGAAGAGCACGACCTCGACCAGGAACCGCGCCGGGTCGTCCAGCCGTCGCCTTGCACGCGGTGCTACCCAGGCTCCCCACGCCACGGCCGCCCCGGCGGTGAGCACGAGCCCCAGCAGTCCGCCCAGAGCGCGGTTCGGCGCCACCAGCTCCCACCCCACCCACGCCAGAGCCACGAGCAGCCCCATCTCGGCGAGGAACCGCACCGCGGCGAGGACCAGCCACGGCCCGGTCAGCTCGAATTCGTCGTCCACGTCCGTGATTGTCGCCCCGTGAGCCCTGCCGTCAAGGCGGTCTACGCCGTGTGGGGCGGGGACGGGCTGGGTGGCGACCTGCTCGCCAAGGCGCTCCTCGGCGAGGTCGGGGGGAGGCTGGCCGACGCCGGAGTGACCCGGGCTCACGTCAACGTCTCCGACAGCGCCGTCTCCGCGGCCATGCTGCGCCTCACGGCGTTCCCCGCGCCGGTCGACGCCGTGCTGAGCGCATGGCTGACGACCGCGGAACCCGCGACCGTTGACTGTGTCAACCGGGTCCTCGCCGGGCTCGGCGGGCGTGTCGAGGGGTGGCTCGTGGAGGAGGAGACGCCCCTCCCGCCACCCGACGTACCCTGCGGTGAGCGGCAGCCGTGCCTGGCCAACGTCGCCTTCCTCCGCTGCCCCGACGAGATGCCCTACCCCCGGTGGCTGGAGGCCTGGAAGACCGGCCACACCACGGCGGCGATCGAGAACCAGGGCACGATCGGGCACGTCCAGAACCGGGTCGTCGCACCTGCCACGCCGCACGCCCCTGCCATCGACGCGGTCGTCGAGGAGCTCTACCCGGTCGAGGCCCTCACCGACCCGCACGCCTTCTACGGCAGCGGCGGAGACGGGCACGAGCTCTGGCGCCGCGCCACCCGCATGCTGGAGAGCTCCGCCTTCCTCGGGGCGGACCGGAACATCGACGTGGTGCCGACCAGCCGGTACCGGGTCCTGTGACGCGGGAGTGGGTGGCCGGGCTGCCCAAGGTCGAGCTCCACGTCCACCACATCGGCGCCACCGCCCCGCACACCGTCGCCGGGCTCGCCCGGAGGTACCCCGACGCGGGGGTTCCCGGTGACGTGGGCGAGCTGGAGAAGTTCTACGAGTTCACCGACTTCGACCACTTCCTGCGCGTGTACCTCGCCGTCTCCCAGCTGCTGCGGACCCCCGAGGACGTGTACGCACTGACTGTCGGGAACCTCACCGACCTCGCCGACCAGCACGTCCGGTACGCCGAGGTCACCGTCACCCCCAACGGCCCCCTCGCGTGCGGGGTGCCCCGCGACGGCCTGGTCGAGGCCCTCGACGCCGCCCGGAGGTACGCCGCAGAGACCTGGGGCCTCGCCATCGGCTGGATCCTCGACATCCCCGGCTACCCGGGCCCGATGGCGGAGGTGGTGCTGGACATCTGCGAGCACCGCCCGCCCGAGGGGCTCGTCGCGCTCGGGCTCGGCGGCCCGGAGACCCCGCGGGCGCGCTTCACGGCGTACTTCGAGCGGGCGCGGGCGCTGGGGCTCGCCTCCGTGCCGCACGCCGGCGAGGCGGCCGGGCCCGAGAGCGTGTGGGCCGCGCTGCAGGACCTCGCAGCCGACCGCATCGGGCACGGCGTACGCGCGATGGAGGATCCCGACCTGGTCGCCGAGCTGCGGGACCGCGGGACGCACCTGGAGGTGTGCCCGACCTCCAACGTGCGCACGAAGGTCGTGGCCAGTCTCGACGAACACCCCTTGCCCACCATGGTCGAGGCCGGCCTGAACGTCTCGGTCAGCTCCGACGACCCGCCGATGTTCGGCACCACCTTGACCGACGAGCTGCACGTCGCTGCAGACCTGCTGGGCGTGGACGCTGTGCCGCGCCTGCTCGGGAACGCCATCGACGCCTCGTTCGCCCCGGAGGCGGTGAAGGCGTCCTACCGGGCCGAGCTCGCCGCCTGCCTCGACAGCCCGTACGCCGAGGGGTGACTCCCCGCACGCCCATCCCCCGTGAGGGGCAGGTCGTGCGGCGTGCCGTGGTGGCAGCCACGGCCGTCGGGCCCGCGCCTAGAATGTGCGCGGGGGAGGAAGTGCGGTCTCTGGTGTTCACATCTCGCAGGGGCCAGGTGGTCGTTGTCGGGTTGGCGTCGTCGTGGCTGCTGGTTCTGGTGCTCCTGGATGTCACGACCACGTCGTCGGTCGTGTTCGTGCCGTTCTTCCCGCTGGCGGCGCTGATCGCGTGTGCTGTGCTACCAGCGGCGCGCACGGCGGTCTTCGCTGCAGCCGCTCTGGTGGCCGCGGTTGCTTCGGGTTGGTGGGATGGCGCGTGGGCTTCCGATACGGGTCTGCAGTGGGTCCGCATGGTCAACGCTCTGCTGGTCGGCGCTGCCGCCGTGACGATCGCGGCAGTCCGGGAGCGCAGAGAGCGCGAGCATGCACGGATGGTGGCGATCGCCGCGGTCGCACAGCAGGCGATCCTGCCGACCATTCCGCGGGTTGTCGGCTCGGTCGCGGTGGCGGCGAGGTACCAGTCCGCCGCCGACGACGCACTCGTCGGCGGGGACCTGTACGACTACTGCCGCGACAGCTCCACCAACCGGTTCATGATCGGCGACGTACGCGGAAAGGGCATCGACGCCGTCGAGCAGGCCGCCCGGACCATCCGCGCCCACCGTCAGTTCGCCTCAGCCGAGGGCACCCTGCCCGAGGTCGCGCGGGCGATGAGCTCCTACTTGATGCCGTTTCTGGACGATGAAGAGTTCGTCACCGCACTGCTGGTCGACGCCTCGGACCCGGCCTCTCTCGAGATGGTCAGCTGCGGCCACCCACCCCCGCTCCTGGTCGGCACGGACGGCACCTCCCGGCTGCCAGATCTCCCGACCGGGCTGCCGCTCGGCCTGGGACGCGACTACGAATCGGTCAAGGTGCCGTGGCGATCCGGTGAACGGCTGCTGATGTACACCGACGGCCTCAGCGAGGCCCGTGACAGCGGGGGCGAGTTCCTGGCACCGGACACGCTGGCCGAACCCCTGGCAACCCGAGACATCGAACAGGCGCTCGACGAGACGCTGGACGGCGTGCGCCAGCACCTGAACGCCCGAAAGCTCCGCGACGACCTCGCCCTCGTCCTCGTGGAGAACCGCGCCGGAGCCGACTTCCCGGACGCTCAGGACGCGCGATCGACACCCCGGCGCGCCAACGAACAGGCGCTCAACGGCTTGACCGGTGGGGCGAGCCATCTCCCTCTTGACCTCGACCGAGCATCTTCCTGATGCGGGGACCATGGGTGGGACCAAAGACCAGACGCCGGGCCGGACTCGGTGAGCCCGTCCCGGCGTCTGCGCTGGTCAGCCTGGCGGAGGATAGGGGATTCGAACCCCTGAGGGCGTTAACCCAACCCGCTTTCCAAGTCGTCGAAGTCGCGTTCGTGCTTGTGCGCAGTCACGGCTCCACGCCTGAATCGTGGTTTCCGGCGGCGTTGAGACCCCGGACGAACGGTGGCGACTGAGACTAGAACTGAGACTGGCCCCTTTGATCCGCAGTAGTCGCTCGGGTCTTCATGATGGTGCAGGAAGGTCCCGATTCAGCGGTGATTCAGACTTGATTCGCCACCGGAGTCCAGGTGCTTCCACCGACCTCGTGTTAGCAGAAGCGTTAGCAGGCTGGGACCCACGGGCGCATCAGTCCCTGCTCTTGTAGTTTCCAGGAAGAGAGCCATGCCGGTTCGGCGCTCGAGTCGGAGTACGGCCTGACCCTACCGGGATGCATTGCCGGTATTCGCGCCTGTTAGCAGATTGGGACTCTCGGCTCCAGCAGTTACGCCGAGGTACTGCCCTGATCGAGAGTCAAAGACAGCTGTGTAACTGTCGAAGACTGTGGCGGTCGCTCCCGCCGGTGCCGATCTCGGCCTGAAGGGTGCTTGAACCGTGACGACCCAGACGCATCTGGCCGGTGCCACCAGGGAGTTGTCGCCATCTTCGCCCGCGAACCACCTGTTCGCCTGGCTGAATGGCTCCTGAGCGGCGGCGGCCGGGAGCAGTTCGGTTGACGGCTCTGACGTGTCTCCGGAGAGTCCCTCTTGCGCTGTGACCGACATCTGCCGTGCAGCAGTCACCGCGTCGCTCCTGCTCATTGCTGGAGCCATGGGGTCGGCGTTGGACGCTGGGTTCGATTCCATTGCATCCCTAACCCGCCCATCGGTCTCAGCCGCGAGCGTCGGCGTAGCGATTGGGTCGCAGGCCTGATCTGACACTGCTGCGGGCTGGACACTGACAAGGTTCGCCGCGGTCGCTCCTCTGTGGTCGGTTGACTGATGTGGTGTCCCCGTGGCTCGGCTGGGGTGGTTTTGAGATCCGTTGCCTCCAACCTCGGCGGGGCCACCGGTGATCGCAATACTGAGAGCTACGACGCCGATAACCGCAATGGGGCTCATGACGAACGCGGATGCACTCTTGATCCTCATGGACGAACCCTCCAAGTCCAAGTGGAGTTCGCTGGTCGATCCCCATAAAGGGGTGGGTCGTCGACGATCTCCTGTTGCGGAGTCGGCATGCTCACTTGGGTGCCTGACGCCGTGAAGGCGTTGCCTTGCATGTTGAAGGTGTGCGATGTGGCGTAGGCCGTCGCGACTTCACCGCCCATATCCATCCTCCTGCTGTTCCAGAATTGGACGTTGGCGGTGGTGATCCGGTTCCCGTTCCAGTAGACGTAGTAGACGTCGGTCGTGGCGCTTCGAGAGATCTGGAACTCGTCAGTCACCGAGTCGTCGTGATTCAACTCAGCAAAGGAACGTTCGGTGTAACCCGTTCCGTCCTGCTTCATCCAAGCGGCATAGGCGAAGTAGTCGCAGGACCCGGCCGGCTGCAGCCAGCCAGCGGTGTGCCCCGTCTCTACCCAACCCCCCTCAATTGGGTCGAACCACATCTCAGAGTTCATCCAGCGATGATCCGACGAAGTGCAGCCAGCGCTCATAGCTGCCCGATTCCACGTGCCATACATGCCGGCGTACAGCGATCCGTTGGAGTCCCCCGTGCGCAGAATCGAGTAACAGTGGTTGGAGAGCGAACAGCCGGGTGAGTCGGCCAAGGCTGACGACGGGACGGCAATCAGTGCAGAACATGACAGCACAAGTGCCGCGAATAGCCCCTTGAGACCCATACGATTCCTTTCCCGTGGTCGACATGAGCGAATATGACATGTGCCAGATGAATTGATCCATGGCTATATTGGGTAGATTCGAGACAGTTAGCATGTTTGGGCAGCGGGGGGTGAGATTCACGAGATCGACGGCGCACAGCAGGTCAGTGAAGTAGGCGGGTCTGACGCGGTCCCGAAGGTCTTCGGATTCTTACGTCCGCAAGGCCGGCAAGGATTCAGACGCTGAAGGTGTCCCAACTGGCGGTCGCGACGACGCGGCCCTGGCCGAGCGGCCGAGGACGGCGCGCCAGCGCCGCCCGCAGGCCCGCTACGCCGGCGGAGCCGGCGCTCTTGATCTCATAGAGCACAACGCAGCAACACCGAGAGCTGGACGCGCGACCAGCGGCATGAGCCAGCGCTGGATCCCGCATGATGCGGACTCAATTGACATGCCGGCCGCCCTCTGTCGATGGGGGACGCGCCAATGTCGGTGCTGCCGGATATCTTCCGGAACCGTGGAAGCCATTGCGAAGCAATTGACCTCGCGGGATGCTGCCCTACTCACGTGGATCGCTGCCGGCCTGCTCGCGATCGCCTGGTCGTCGGTGCGTGGGGGCGGGGCCCGTCGGCACGTCGCCTCGGTGGCCCGCGCCTTCTTTGAGCCAGCCGTCGTGGGCATGGTGGCGCTCGTTGCCGCGTGGCAGGTCCTGGTGGTGTACCTCGCGGCGCGGATCGGTCTCTGGGACTCCGCGCTGCTCAAGGACACGATCGTCATCGTCACCGTCGGCGCATTCATGGCCGGGTTCAAGGCACTCGCCGTCATGAAGGGGGAGGAGACGATGCGCAGCGAGACGCGATCGATGCTCGCATTCGCGGTGGCCGTTCAAGTGGTGGCCAACTTGCAGACCTTCCCGTATTTCGTCGAGTTCTTCCTCGTGCCGTTCGCAGTCCTACTTGGCGGGCTCCAGGCCGTCGCCAGTCACAGCGACGAGCACCGGAAACTGCGGCCGGTCATCAACGGCACGATCACGCTGCTCGGCGGATGCACCCTTCTCTGGTCGATCTACAAGATTGCAACCTCCCTGGGCTCGACCGAGTGGGAGACCGTCGGGAAGACATTCGCACTGGCGTTTTGGCTGCCCGCCGCACTGCTGCCGGCCATCTACTTAGCCGCGCTGGTCATGCAGTACGGCTCCACGATCTCGATGATGAAGGTCGTGCGCCCGCCGTCACTCGCCGCGCGGGTGGACTTCTACCTGCACCACGGGCTGAACCTGCGCCGGCTGATCGACTTCTCTCGATCTCGTCGACTCGCACACGAGTACGCCCGGGCCGGCAGCCGCAAGGAGCGTATGGCGATCCTGCGAGGCTCTGCCTTCAACTGATCACGCGCCTGGCGGCGCGCGGACAGCGGCTACTTGTTGACTGGACGGACGACCCGGCCGTCGCGAGGCTGGGTGGAGGTGTCCGGCGGGACGCTCTCTCCAGCGGCTGCCCACCGGTTCTTGGTGTGGCTCTCATTTGGTCTGCGCCCCGCCGGGCACCGTGACGAGGCGTGGCTCGAGAGGGGACTGCCCGGCTCTAAGTAGCACTGCCCACCTCGCCGTTTCCGAAGTCGCTGCAATGCGAAGGAGGGCAGGTATGGACGAGGTGAAGATCGGGGTCGATCCCCACCAGCTGTCGAACACGATCGAGGTCGTCGACGCGGACGCAACCCTGTTGGGGTCGGGGCGGTTCGGCACCGACAACGCCGGCTACCAGGCGATGCTGCGGTATACCAAGGCCTGGCCGAACCGGGTCTGGGCAGTCGAGGGCGCTAACGGCGCAGGACGTCCGCTCGCGCAACGACTCGTGGCTGCCGGGGAGCGAGTAGTCGATGTGCCGGCCAAACTCGCCGCACGGGTGCGGCTGTTCGACACCGGCCACAACCGCAAGACCGACGCGGTGGATGCGCACTCGATCGCGATGGTCGCGGTGCGGACTCCTGGACTGCGCGAGTTGCGCGCGGACGGTGAGCTGGAGGCGCTGCGGATGCTCACCGACCGACGTGATGAGCTGGCCCGACTGCGGGTGCAGACCGTGAACCGGCTGCAGCGGCTGCTCACCGAGCTGGTGCCTGGTCACCACAAGCGCGACCTTTCCGCGCGGCAGGCCAAGGCGATCCTGGCCCGCGTGCGGCCCCGTGACGCCGCAGGCAAGACCCGTCGGCGGATCGCCGCGGAGGAGATCGCCGACCTGGTCGCGGTCGATGCGAAGCTGAAGCGGATGAAGGCCGAGCTCAAGGCCGCGGTGCAAGAGCGCGGCTCGAGGCTGATGGACATCCACGGGATCGGACCTGCCGGTGCTGCCCGGACCCTCGCCGACGTCGGGGACGTGGCGAGGTTCGCCGACTGGAACCGGTTCGCGTCCTGGACCGGCACCGCACCCCTGGAGGCGTCCTCCGGCGAGCACATCCGGCATCGGCTGTCCCGGGCCGGGAACCGGCGGATGAACCACGTCCTGCACGTGGCCGCGATCGTGCAGATCCGCCACGACACCGAAGGTCGCGCCTACTACCGGCGCAAGCTCGCCGCCGGCAAGAGCCACCTGGAGGCGCTGCGGTGCCTCAAACGGCGCCTGTCCGACGTGGTCTACCGGCAGCTGATCGCCGACGCACGCGAAGCCGAGCATCCGGCTGATGGGGCGGATCCGGGAGGGCACCGCGGGGCGTCACTTCAATCCAGCGCGGTCGACCTGCCCCCGCACATCGACACTTCGGATCAGCGAGAGCCCGGACCCGCAGCACCGACGCTACCCGCATCCCGGCCCGGTGCGAACTCCTCCGCGGCCACGACAGCAAGCCCTCCGCGGCGGCGTGCCGGAGCCGTCAAGATGGAGCGCCCCACCGGACGAACGACCTTGACGGCGACAAGCGCCGACGCACCCTCGGCAAATCAGTGAAACGCTGGTACCTCGCGGGGGGACGGGGTAGAGACTTGCTCCATGCAGCCCGAGGTCGCCGCAGCCGCGCTCATCGTGGGCAGCGCGTTGCTCACCGTCATGGGTCTCACGGCGATTGGAGAGCGCCGAAGGGGCGCCGGAATCGCCCTCACCGTCGCAGCGGCCGTCGCCTTCCCCATCGCCTGGGCTGTCTGGTACCTGCGCGACGAACGTCCTTACCGCGACGTGCCTCGCGCTTGACCGTATGCGGCATGTGCGGATGCCCGAACCATGCGATCCTGGCGTCGTGTCCGGCGCGAGCCCCGAAGACGAACAGTTCCTGCGTGGTTTCCAAGACTGGCGGCGAAGCCATCACCCCACGCCGGAACGCATCACCTGTCCGTGCTGCGGCCGCCGGACCTTGCCAGATGGACCCGGCGCGTACGAGGTCTGTCCGGTCTGCAGCTGGGAAGACGACGGGGTCTCAACGAAGGACCCGACGCTGTACGACGGAGGACCAAATGGCGTCAGCCTCGCCGAAGCACAGCGTCGCCTTCGGCTCTACGGGCCCGACCGCCCTCCCCGAGCCGACGAACCCCTGGACGCCGACTGGCAGCCCTACGCGCCACCCGAAGCAGAAGATCCGCACCGGCCCTATCTGCGTGACCTCGGCTGGCTCCTCTTCCAGCGTGCCGCGGAGGCCCGCGACGAGGTACGACGCAACGACAACGCGTCGAATCGCGGGAGGCTCAAGGGCCTGACCGAGGCCATCGAACTGCTCCTGACCCAGGCCGCACTCTTCGACCTAAGCCGCGACGACCTCGGTCTACCCGACGGTGACCTCTGCGATGAGTTGTCACCGGAGCCGCCACCAGGCGACCGATTCCCAGGCTGACAAGCGAACGGGCATCGACAATCTCGGGTTTCACTGACGGCGGGAGTTCCGGACGTTCGATCTGCGCTCGAGTCGATACGGTTCGCTACATGTCTGGGCGTTGGCGTCGTCGGCTCGATCCGACGTATCCCTATCGCGTCGAGCGGTCCCGGAGCACGGACACCTGGCTATCGGCTGCCGTCGCCTTCTACTCCGCGGCTTGGCAGTTGCTGGTCGTCTCTCTCGTCGTTCTGCTGGTGGTTCGCGGGTTGACGTCAGCCGAGCCCACGGCGTGGTGGTTGTTCCTGCCCAGCATCGTCTCCGCGGTCGCTGGCGCCTGGGGCGCTTTGTCGCATCACTTGAAGGACGAGGCGTTTCGATGGTGGGGACCGTGGACCTTGATCGTCCCGGCTGGCCCGGGCCTGGTCTACGCCTTTGGCTCCCGAGACGGCGGTGTTCCTGGACGGAGTTCCTGAGCGCCTTTGGTGCGCGACACTCGCGGCAGATCCGCATCGCAGCGGAGAAGTCGGTCTACTGATTCTCGGCGTAGCCGGCCTTGAAGTTCCTGACGAAGCACCCGATGGCCGGCAGCCAATAGAAGATCGCGATCGTCCCGAAGAGGAGCGCCGACTGTGCCCACTGCCAGCCCAGCCATGGCAGCAGGACGACGTAGGCGAAGCCTGCGGCGACCACCACGGGAACACGAACTCGACGGATCCACTCCACAGACGAACCATACGCGGCAATTGCGGACGTTCGGTTAGCGCAGTTCGGCCCTCAACAGATCGAGAGTTGTCGGCAGCGAGCCTCTCGCATCGACCCAGACGGCGCGAGGTCGTGTAGCGCGTAGGCGTTCCAGCGAGGTGACCAGGTGCTCTGCGTCGTCCGGTGTGACCAGATCGTTGTTGACCACGTGTTCGGGGCGGACGGCGTGTTCGCTCGATCGGCGAGGCGCTGAGCGAGGGTGGCCGCGTCTAGGCGAAGGATGAACTCGAAGAAGCGCGCGTGGACTTCAGCAGTCAGGTGCTCAAGGGCCTCGATGAAGTCCGGGCGGGCCAGGTACTGACCGATCACCACGTCATGCCCGGCACCATGTGCGTGCGTCCGTGGGAGAGGATGCCGGCATGGACGACGTGTCGATCTCGCTCACCGGTGACGAGGCTCTGGTCCTCTTCGACCTCCTTCATCGCTGGGAGGACGACGGTCAGGTAAGCGCACCTGAGCACCAGGCAGAGGAGGTCGCCTTGTGGAACCTTTCGGCGGTCCTAGAGCGGTCACTGAGTGAGCCCTTCGATTCCCGTTACGTCGACCTCGTAGCGGCGGCCAGAGGACGGCTGACGCCGAGCGAGTGAGCGCCGGCCATCGTCACGCAGCAAGTCGCAATCAGCGGCATTACCGGACGTCGGGCGAGGGGGTTGCCCGTAGTGGACTGGCCGACAACGGTCTGTGGCACCGCGTCGCCCGTTTGGGGCCCGGGTGTCGCGTGTACGGGTTGCTGGAACCGGAACGCGGCGCGGAGCGTCCGAATGGTGACTGACATGACGAGTGAAGGACGCCGGATGCGATTCGCGCAGGTAAGGCTGTACGCCATCTTGATTCTGCTCGCGACCGGCTGTGGCGACCGAACTGCACCTGACCCGACAGCGGCCAACCCGTCTTCGCCGCTTGCTGCTTCGGCCACTTCACTGGCCTGCGGTGAGTCCGAGCAGACAGCAGTCGACTTGGACGTCCCGGGTCCGGGGCGCGCGACGCCCGAGAGGGCTGTTGCGCCCTACGCGGATGCCCTGACCTTGACGGTGCGCCAAGGCGACGACGGAACGACGGTGCTCGGCCTTCGCGCCGACGAGACCGTCGTCCGGGTGTTCGACGTGACGAAGCGCAACGACGGCTGGTGGCCGGACGGCTACCGGGAGTGCTCGAAGCCAAACGCCACGGCGGATACCGGTTTGACCGTTCCCGCGCCAGTAAGCAAGACGTTCATGGTCTACACCCACTGTGGCGTCGAGAGCGCACGCATCCACGGTCGGTGGTGGCACGCCAAACCACCTCTCTATGGCGACAGAGAGGGTGGCGGTCCACCCGCGGATTGGGGCGACCCTTACCAAGAGGGGACGCTCACGCTAGAGGCGGATCACCGAGCGGTCTTCGAGGCACACGGTGAGCGAGTCATGTTCGTGCCCACTCCTGACAACGAGCCGGTTCGCATCTGTCGGTAGGCCAGCCCACGGTGGCTTTCCGTTGTCCGCACATCGGCATGTCCGTGAAAGTCGCACTGGCGAAATCTCACGTGTCGGTAGCCTCTAGTTCGTGTCTCCCGTTGCCGCGCGCGCCCTGGCTGAGCGGCTTTTGGCTGCCAAAATGCCCGATAGGTGGAGGCATGTGGGGGCGGTCGCCGACGCCGCTGAACGCACCGGCACGGCGCTGTCTCTCGACACGGAAGTCCTGGTTGCCGCCGCATGGCTGCACGACATCGGCTACGCGCCACGCGTGCGTGAAACGGGCTTCCATCCGCTCGACGGTGCCCGCTATCTGCGCGACCTCGGATGGGACACGGGCGTGGTGCAGCTGGTGGCGCACCATTCCGGTGCGGTGATCGAAGCTGAGGAGCGCGGGCTGCGCAGTGAACTGTTAGCGGAGTTCCCGTTCAGGGAGTCGCTGTCGATGGATGCGCTTTGGTACTGCGACATGACGACGGGGCCTGATGGCAGGACCGTCTCGGTCGGGGAGAGACTCGCGGAGATCCGTGCTCGATATGGGCCCGGCGACGTAGTCACGCAGTTCGTGGAGCGTGCCGAGCCGGAGCTCGTCGCTGCGGTCCGGCGCGTGGAGGAGCGTCTGGCCGCTGCTCAGTCGAGGTAGGGGGCCGTCGTCCCGTTGAGGTAGTGGTCGAGGCGCTTGCGCATCGAGGTGTGCATCGGGTGGTCGTCGAGGTTCTCGAGTGCGACCCACTCGACCTGGGAGGACTCGCTGCTCGGCGTCGGCTCACCGGCGATGGCGCGGGCGGTGAAGACGATGGAGAACTCCTGGCGGACCTCGTCGTTGCTGGTGTAGTGCAGGACGTGGTTCGGGTTGGTGTAGATGCCGCTGATCCCGGTGACCTCGGTCTGGATGCCGGTTTCCTCGAGGGTCTCCCGGATCGCGGCCTGGCGGATGGACTCGCCGAGGTCCATGGCGCCGCCGGGCAGTGACCAGTTGCCGTTGTCGGTGCGTTGGATGAGCAGGATCTGGCTTTGGTCGTTGACGACGATGGAGTTGACCGAGGGCACGAGGCTGTTGGCCTTGGGCGCGTTGGGGTCGTCGAGGTAGTCGATGCGTCGTCCCATGCGCCCTAGGTTGTCACGCTGTCGCCTGGCCTGGGAGTGGGGTGGCTTCGGCCCAGACGCGGTCGAAGCCGTTCATGAAGTGGTCGAAGAGCCGCCCGCCGGGGATGCGGCGCAGGTGCATGACCGGGTTCTGCGGGGCGGGGGCGCCGTAGACGTGCATGTTGACCAGGAGGTCGTCGTCGAACCGGTAGATGGAGTTGTAGAGGATCGTGGCGTGCTGCCGGACCTCAACACCGGGCGTCGCCATGGCGGGTGCGAGGTAGGTGAGGCTGAGTCTGATCCGGGCTGCCAGGTGTTCGCCGATGCCTTCCTCCTCGCCGCGCTGCTGAACGATCGCTGACTCGGGGTCGCCGAACAGGAGCCGGCTCCTGGTGCCGCGGGTGGCCTTCTCGGCGAGGGTCTTGGCGAGGTCGGGGTGGCTGTCGACGAGGAAGAGCCCGGCGTATACGAGGACGTCGATGCTGTCGCGGGCGTTGTCGATGAGGCTGTTCCACAGGTGGTCGGGGACGGCTCCGCGGTGCGGGTACATGGTGACGAACTCGGCCTGGCTGGCCGACTTGGTTTGCGGCTGGTCGACCACCTGGGGCCACAGGTAGGCCTCGTCGACGCCGAGCAGCTCGGCGGTGCTCCAGCGGTGCTTGCGGTGCGGGAGACGGTCTCTGGTGATCCACCGCTCGACGGTCTTGGGGTCGACCTCGATCTTGCCGGCCAGGTCGGCGATGGTGAGTTCGGAGGCGGCGATCTGGCTTCGGAGGCGTTCGTTCGTCATCGGCGGTCCTTCCCGAGACCAATAGGGACGTTTCGACGCTAACAGGACGTCCCGACAAGTCCCTGGAACGTGGTGCCCGTGTCCCCGCCCTGGGCGGTCTTCTTGTCTCGTCGGCAAAGCGCCGACCTGATGAGAGGAGTAGCTGAGATGGCGATTTCGCGCAGGTTCCCGATGCCGTTCGAGGTGGCGTTCCCGGCTGGGTTGTACGTGATCTCGGAGGTGGAGCCGGTGGTCGACTACGACCGGTCGACCAAGGAGAACAAGGTCCAGCAGGCCGACCCGGACACGGGGCTGCCGTTGTGGCAGGTGACGTGTCTGGATGCGGATCCGGAGGCGAAGAAGGCGCAGAAGACGGTGACGGTGAAGGTCCCGGCGAAGGTGCAGCCGGTGCCTCCGGAGAACAAGGACGGCGCGCCGTTCATCCCGGTGGAGTTCGAGGGGCTCACGGCGCTGCCGTGGATCGAGGAGTCCGGCAACTTCTCCAAGATCGCCTGGTCGTTCAAGGCCGACGCCCTGGTCGCGCCGGGCCGCAAGGCCAAGCCGGGTCCGGGTGCTGGTTCCTCGTCCACGTCGTCGTCGGCTGCGGCCTGACCGCGGCTCGTCTGTCTCGGGGTGATGGGTGATGAGTGTGGTCGCGGTCGCGGTGGTCCTCGGTGGGCTGCTGCTGTTGCTGCTGCGGACCAACCAGCTGCGGCTGGGCTCGGCGCTGGTCGCGGTGGTCTTCGGGCTGGTGCTCGGCGCCACGCCGGCGGGCCCGGCGGTGAACCAGGGGCTGGCTGAGTCCGGGTCCTGGCTGTGGGGACAGGTGAGGTCGCTGTGAACCGGCTCGGAGGAGACCAGCACGGCGGCGGCCCGTTTCGCCTGAACGTCGCCAAGGTCAAGGTCCCGCTCTCGGCGGTCCTCGCGGCCTGGGCAGGCAGGAAGGCCGCGGAGGGGATCGGGTGGCTCGCCCGCCACCCACTCGCCCTCGCCCCGGTGGTCGGGCTGTGGCTCACGGTCAAGGTCGTGCATGAACTGGGACTGTTGCCGCTCCTGCTCGCCCTCGCCTCGCTGGTCGCGAGCCTGGCGGTGTGGCGGCGCAGGTGGCGGGACTCGTTCACCCGGCAGGTGACCTGGCGGCTGCGTGGGTTGGTGCGGGGCCGGTTCACCTACCGGTTCGCCTGGCAGCCGGCCATGGTCACCACCGGCCTCGCGGTCCGGGTGGACACCCGTGAGTACCTGCCCAAGGTCCGCTCGGTGCGCTCGACCGGCGCGGTGGACCAGCTGCGGGTGCGGATGCTGCCCGGGCAGACCATCGAGGACTGGGCGGCCGCCGGTCCGCGCCTGGCGCAGACCTTCGACGCCCGGGAGTGCCGGGTCCGATCGGTGGACGACTCCCGGCGCGAGCTTGTGCTGTGGTTCCTGGTCCACGACCCGCTCAACCAGCCGGTGCCGGCGTACGAGGCCTCCGGCTCGGTGGACCTCGGGGCCCTGCCGGTGGCGCGCCGTGAGGACGGGCTGACCTACCGGCTGCGCCTGCTCGGGACCCATCTGCTCGTAGTGGGTGCGACCGGGTCCGGGAAGGGGTCAGTGATCTGGTCCATCGTCACTGCTCTCGGTCCCGCGATCCGCGACGGCCACGCGGAAGTCTGGGCGCTGGACCCGAAGGGCGGCATGGAGCTCGCATCCGGCCGGCCGCTGTTCTCCCGGTTCGTCTACGGCGACCCCGACGACGCCACCGCCACCGACGCCTACGAGCACGAGTTCGCCCAAGTCCTCGAAGAAGCCGTCGTGGTGATGCGCCGAAGGCAGGCTGCCCTTCGGGGTGTGACCCGGCTGCACGAACCCACGCCCGCGGAGCCGCTGATCATGGTCGTCATCGACGAGCTCGCCTCGCTCACCGCGTACGTCCAGGACCGCGACGCCAAGAAGCGCATCAGCGCCGCGCTGTCGCTGCTGCTCTCCCAGGGCCGCGCCGTCGGGGTCACCGTGGTCGGTGCGGTGCAGGACCCCCGCAAGGACGTGGTCTCGATGCGGGACCTGTTCCCCACCCGCATCGCCCTGCGTCTGTCTGAGGCCGAGCAGGTCGCGCTCGTGCTCGGCTCCGGTGCACGGGACCGGGGCGCGTTGTGCGACCGGATCCCCGAGACCCTCCCCGGCGTCGGGTACGTCGGCATTGACGGCATCGCCGAACCGGTCCGGGTCCGGTTCTCCCACGTCACCGACGACCACATCGACGCGCTCGTGCGGGCCTACACCCCCGCGCCGCCTCCAGGGGCTGAACCGGTCACGGGGGTGCAGGCAGCATGAGCACCAAGCATCCTGGCACCGACTGGATGACTCACGCACTGTGCGCGCGGAATCTTCACCTTGGCTGGCTCAACGACCCCGAGACCGTGGGGCTGGGGGAGGAGGCCACCATGAGCGCGATCTGCTCCCGCTGCCCGGTCCTCACCCAGTGCGAGGCCTACGTCCAGGCCACCGACGTCACCGGCGGTTTCTGGGCAGGCCACCACCGCACCCCCGACGGACCGCTCCTGCCGCTCGTCGCGCCCTCGGTAGCCGGTGATGCCGCATGACCGCACAGAGTGGCGTCTCGTTCACCAACGACGACATCCGCGAGGTCGCCGCCAGCCAGGGAGTGTGCGTCCGCCCGGTACTGCGCAAGGTCCACGACCAGCAGACCGGCGAGACCCACAAGCTCGTCATCCCCTGCGGGTCGACCCGGGAGTACCTGTGCCCGCCGTGCGCGAAGAAGGCACAGCGGCTACGGATGCAGCAGTGCGAAGAAGGCTGGCACCTCGAGGAAGAGACCCTCCCCGACGAGCAAGGATCTGGGCGCGACGGGGAGGACACAGACGAGCCTTCCCAGGACGACGACGAGCATTCCTCCCGGCGTACCCGCTCCACTAGTCGCCGCTCGGAGATGGCCGACCTACCCAAGATCCCCACCGAGCACCGCAGCGTCGGCCGCACGTTCACCGCCCCCGACGGGACGGTCTACCGGCCCTCGATGTTCGTCACCCTCACCCTGCCCTCCTACGGCAAGGTCATCACCCGCCGCAAAGGCAAGACCATCCGCGGCGCCGGCACCCCGGTCGACCCCGCCACGTACGACTACCGACGCGCCGCCTTGGACGCGCTGCACTTCCCGCGGCTCTACGACCGGTGGGTGCAGAACCTGCGGCGGTGTGCGGGGTTCAAGGTGCAGTACTTCGCCGCGATCGAGGAGCAGCTACGCCTCGCCCCCCACGTCCACGTAGCGCTACGGGGCGCGATCCCGAGGACGGTGCTGCGGCAGGTCACCAAGGCGACGTACTACTCGCTGTGGTGGCCACCCCACGACCGGCCCGTCTACGTGCACCGCACCCCGGTCTGGGACCCCGACGCGGAGTGCTACCGCGACCCCGACACCGGCTTCCCGCTGCCGACCTGGGACGAGGCGCTCGCCGAGCTCGACCACGAGGAGGCAGAACCGGCGCATGTGGTCCGGTTCGGTGCCCAGGTCGACATCAAGGGCGTGATCGCACCGAGCGAAGATGCCAACCGGACGATCCGGTACTTAACCAAGTACCTCACCAAGGCCGTCTCGGAGACTCACGCCGACCCGGACAACCCCGACCAGGCGTACGAGGAGCACATCGACCGGCTCCACGCCGAGGTGCTCTACCTGCCCTGCTCGGAGACCTGTGCGAACTGGCTCCGGTTCGGCATGCAGCCCAAGGACCCCGGCCCCGGCCTCACCCCCGGCATGTGCCCCAGTAAGGCGCACGACCGGGAGAACCTCGGCCTCGGCGGCCGCCGCGTCCAAGTCAGCCGGAACTGGTCTGGCAAGACCCTCGCACAGCACAAGGCGGACCGGGCCGAGGTCGTCCGCCAGGTCCTCGCCGAGTCCGGGATCACGCCCCCGGAGCGGGACCGGTGGTCCGCCGACGTCCTCACCGACGACGGTCGACGCCGGTTCGTGTGGGAGGACATGCCCACCGACGACGCCGACTACATCGACGTCGTCATGACCAGCATCAACGAGCAGCAGCGATGGCGCACGGAGTACCAGACCGCCCGCGAACGCTGGGACGCCACCAGAGCCAGCCCTGTGGACAGCCGTTCGGCAACTCAACCCGGCAAACGACCGCAGCCCGCGGCCTAACAGCACGACCCGACCACTTCTTCCTCGTCCTCCCGACAACCAGCCGCACATAGGTCGCCTGACTGGCCGTCCAGGGTGAGCGAAGCGAATCACGCAGTGACACCGCAGGTGCCCTTGACGGGCAGACAGGCGACCTGACCCTCCAACTGGCGGGAGGACGAGGAACCCCCGCCACCAACACTCGGGAGTTGAGGCACATGCAGGGGGAAGACGTAGCCGAGCAGGGGCAGGCCATTCCTGAGGGAGCGATCCTGCTTCGAGTCGAGGAAGCGGCAAGACGGCTGGGGATCGCGCGGACGCTGATGTTCCGACTCATCAAGGACGGCGAGGTCGAGTCGGTGCGGGTCGGACGGTTGCGCCGGGTGCCGGTGGCAAGTCTCCAGGAGTACGTCGACCGTCTTCGCCGGGCACACAAGTCGTCGGCCGCGTAGGGGTTGTGATGACGCGCAACCCGAATCGTGCTTCCTCGATCTACGAGGGCAAGGACGGCTACTGGCACGGCAGAGTGACGGTCGGCTTCAAGGACGACGGCGGCCTGGACCGTCGTCACGTCATGAGCAAGTCGAAGGCTGTCGTGGTGAAGAAGGTCCGCGAACTGGAGAAGTTGCGGGACAGCGGCAGGGTTCGACGCATTGGCCAGACCTGGACGACTGCTTCGTGGTTGTCCCACTGGTTGGAGACCATCGCTCGACCGAGTCTGCGGGAGACGAGCTTCGCTGCCTACCGGATCGCCGTCGAGAAGCACCTGGTCCCGGGGGTTGGGAAGCATCGGCTCGACCGGCTGGAGCCCGAACATCTGGAGCGGCTGTACCGGCGGATGGTCGAGGCGGGAGCAAAGCCGGCGACCGCTCATCAGGTTCATCGGACCGCCCGTGTGGCCTTGGGGGAGGCACTGCGCCGGGGGCACATCGCGCGGAATCCTGCCGCGCTCGCCAAGCCACCACGCATCCAGGCCGAGCCGATCGAGCCGTACTCGGTGGCCGAGGTGCAGCAGATCTTGAAGGCAGCGGGGGAGCGGCGGAACGGAGCTCGCTGGGCCGTGGCTCTCGCCCTCGGACTTCGCCAGGGGGAGGCGTTGGCGCTGCGCTGGCGCGATCTCGACCTGGACAACCACACCTTGCGGGTCCGGTCGACACGTCAGCGGCCCATCTACGCGCACGGCTGCGGCGGGAGTTGTGATCGTCCGGCCGGGTTCTGCCCGAAGAAGCGGCTCACCAACTCACTCATCGGTGAGACCAAGTCCGCCGCCGGCAAGCGCGTCATCGGCCTCCCTGACCAGCTGGTGACGATGCTCCGAGAGCACCGGGAGAAGCAGGCCGCAGAGAAGGAGCTTGGCGCCAACCTGTGGGAGGAAGGGGACTGGGTGTTCGCCTCGCCGACCGGGCAGCCGCTCAACCCGAACTCGGACTATCACGCCTGGAAGGCGCTGCTTCGTCGTGCGGGCGTTCGGGACGGTCGGCTGCATGATGCACGGCACACCGCGGCCACCGTGCTCCTGGTGCTGGGCGTTCCCGAGCGTGCGGTGATGGGGATCATGGGTTGGTCGACCACGGCGATGGCTGCTCGCTACCAGCACGTGACGGACCCGATCCGGCGTGATGTGGCGCGTCGGGTGGGCGGTCTCATCTGGTCCGACGACGACGCGGCTGAGGCCTAATTGAGACTAGAACTGAGACTAGAGACCAAACGCCGGGTCGGACTCGATGAGCCCTACCCGGCGTTTCCGCTGGTCAGCGTGGCGGAGGATAGGGGATTCGAACCCCTGAGGGCTGTTAACCCAACCCGCTTTCCAAGCGAGCGCCATAGGCCACTAGGCGAATCCTCCGCGGGAGAGGTTACCGGTCGACCTGCGATGCGAGAAATCCGCCCGGGTTGGGTCACTCGCGGCACCTGTCCTAGACTCTGGGGCAACCCCCCGTGCGGCGGCATCTCGCCCAACTCCCCCAGGGCCGGAAGGCAGCAAGGGCAAGCGAGCTCTGTCGGGTGCGCGGGGGGCCTTTTCATGTCCGGGTGCCGCAGGTGGGTGTCCGGCCTAGGCCCTGTCGGTTCCGGTAGTTAGGGTGCAGAGCGTGGAAGCCCCCCTCGCCCTCTACCGCCGGTACCGGCCCGAGACCTTCTCCGAGGTCATCGGCCAGGACCACGTGACGACGCCGCTGCGCACGGCGCTGGCGAACAACCGGGTGAACCACGCCTACCTGTTCTCCGGCCCGCGTGGCTGCGGCAAGACCACCAGCGCCCGGATCCTGGCGCGCGCCCTCAACTGCGAGCAGGGGCCGATCGCCGACCCGTGCGGCGAGTGCCGCTCCTGCCAGGACCTCGCTCGCGGCGGCCCCGGCTCGGTCGACGTGATCGAGATCGACGCGGCCAGCCACGGCGGTGTGGACGATGCCCGCGACCTGCGTGAGCGCGCGTTCTTCGCCCCCGTCGCGAGCCGCTACAAGGTCTACATCATCGACGAGGCGCACATGGTCTCCACGCAGGGCTTCAACGCCCTGCTGAAGCTGGTGGAGGAGCCGCCTCCGCACCTGAAGTTCATCTTCGCCACGACGGAGCCGGACAAGGTCATCGGCACCATCCGGTCCCGGACCCACCACTACCCGTTCCGGCTGATCCCGCCGCGGCTGCTCTCGGCGTACCTCTCCGAGCTCTGCGAGCGCGAGGGCGTCCGGATCGAGCCCGGAGCGCTCCCGCTCGTCGTCCGCGCCGGGGGCGGCTCGGCCCGCGACACGCTCTCGGTCCTCGACCAGCTCCTCGGCGGGGCAGGGGAGGACGGCGTCACCTACGAGCTCGCGACCGGCCTCCTCGGCTTCACGCCTGACGCGCTCCTCGACGAGGTCGTCGACGCCTTCGCGGCCCAGGACGGCGGCACGGTCTTCGGTGCCGTGGACAAGGTCATCGAGACCGGCCAAGACCCGCGCCGCTTCACCGAGGACCTGCTGCGCCGGCTGCGCGACCTGGTGATCATCTCCGCGGTCCCCGACGCCCCGGCCACCGGACTGATCGACGTCCCCGAGGACCAGGGCGAGCGGCTGGTCGCCCAGTCCGCCCGGTTCGGACGTGCTGAGATCACCCGTGCCGCGGACCTCGTGGCCGCGGGCCTGACCGAGATGCGCGGCGCCACGGCTCCGCGGCTTCTCCTCGAGCTGATCTGCGCCCGGGTGCTCCTGCCCGCCGCCGACGACACCTCCGACGGTGTCCTCGCGCGGCTCGACCGCCTCGAGCGTCGTGTGTCCATCGAGGGTGGGGTCTCTCCGGCGACCCGTCCGGCTGCGGCTCAAGCGCCGCAGCCCCAGCAGGCTGCGCAGCCCGGTACGTCCGCGGTTCGGCCAGCTGCTGAGCCTTCGACACCGGCTGCTGCCCCCACGCCGGCACCTGCGCAGCCCGCTCCGTCCCACGGCGCTCAGTCGCAGAACGCGCCCACGCCCTCCGAGGAGGCGCCGGAGCGGGCTGCCTCCGTGCCGCAGTCGCCCGCCGCCGCACCTGCGGCTCCTGCCGCTCAGCAGACAGCCCCCGCGGCCCCGGAGCCGCAGGCGTCCGCCCCCGCACCAGGCGGCGGCGGCCTCAACCTCGTCGAGGTACGCCGGCTGTGGCCGGACATCCTCGAGTCGGTCAAGCTCAAGCGGCGCTTCACCTGGATCATGCTGAGCCAGAACGCCCAGGTCGCCGCGGTCGACGAGAAGACGATGACCGTGGCCCTGGTCAACTCCGGTGCGCGCGACTCGTTCGCCCGCAGCGGCAGCGACGAGATCCTGCGACAGGCAGCCATCGACGTGATCGGCCACGACTGGCGGGTCGAGGCGATCGTGGACTCGTCTGCCCAGCCGGGCGCCGACCCCGGCAACGAGCCCCGCGTCGTCCGCCCCGCCGTACCCCCGTCCGACCCTGCGCCCGCGCAGCCTGAGGGGCAGGCGCAGCCGACGCAGCAGGAGAGCGGCTCCGGCGGTGCGCAGCAGCCTCCCCAGCCGCCTCGTGCGGCGGTCGACCCCCAGGCGATCGCGAGCGCTCGAGGGGCGATCCAGGCGACGCGCGCCCCAGGTGCCGTGCAGGCCTCCGGGCCCACGGTCTCCGACGACGACGTCAGCCCCGACGACGACGACGCCGACGACGGCGGCCTCGCCGGGGCGCAGCTCCTCGAACGCGAGCTCGGAGCGCGCGTCATCGAGGAGATCCCGCACGATTGAGCTCTATCGGCGCGACGAGGCCATGATGCGAAGAAACCAAGACGACCCTAGAAAACGCTAGACGCCTCTAGAGTCCCCGAGACGAGGCCAGAGACGGCCAGACACCCCAGCAGACCCGAGCAGCAAAGGACAGTGCGATGACTGAGGCAAACCCCTTCGGCGAGGGCGGGTTCGACATGAACGCGCTGCTCCAGCAGGCCCAGCAGATGCAGCAGCAGATGATGGACGCCCAGGCCCAGCTCGCGGAGGCCACCGTCACCGGCACCGTCGGCGACGGCCTGGTCGCCGTGACGCTCAACGGCACCGGCGAGCTCGTCGGCGTCTCCATCAAGAAGGGCTCGTTCGACCCCGAGGACACCGAGGACCTCGAGGACCTGATCGTCGCGGCCTACCGCGACGCCAAGGCGAAGGCCGACGAGATGGCGTCGGAGAAGCTCGGACCGCTCGCGGGCGGCCTCGGCGGCGACATGCCCGGCGGCCCGGGCGGACAGCTCGGCTTCTGATGTACGAAGGCGTCGTCCAGGACCTCATCGACGAGCTCGGTCGCCTGCCGGGCGTGGGTCCCAAGAGCGCCCAGCGCATCGCGTTCCACATCCTCCAGACCGACCCGGTCGACGTCCGCCGGCTCGCCGACGTACTCATCGAGGTCAAGCAGAAGGTCACCTTCTGCTCGGTGTGCGGCAACGTCGCCGAGGCCGAGGTGTGCCGGATCTGCCGGGACCAGCGGCGCGATCCCTCGGTGATCTGCGTCGTGGAGGAGTCCAAGGACGTGGTCGCGATCGAGCGCACCCGCGAGTACCGCGGCCGCTACCACGTGCTCGGCGGCGCGATCTCCCCGATCGAGGGGGTCGGCCCCGACGATCTGCGCATCCGCGAGCTGATGACGCGGCTCTCCGACGGTGTCGTCACCGAGGTGATCCTCGCCACCGATCCCAACCTCGAGGGCGAGGCGACAGCGACGTACCTCACGCGTCTGCTGCGCCCCATGGGGTTGCGCGTGACCCGACTTGCTAGTGGACTGCCTGTAGGCGGTGACCTGGAGTACGCCGACGAGGTCACCTTGGGTCGCGCGTTCGAAGGGAGGCGAGCCGTCGATGACTGACGAGGAAACCGGGGCCGCGGGGGAGAACGGCCTGCACAGTGATCTGGAGGACTTCGCCCAGCAGATCGCGGACCAGGTCGAGAGCTTCCTGCTCGCACTCCAGGCCATCGCACGCGGCGAGGCGACGGGGGGTCACGCCATCTCCCTGCTCCTCCTCGAGGTGAGTCAGGTGCTGCTGGCAGGCGCTCGCCTGGGCGTCCAGACCGACTTCGAGACCGTCGAGCAGTACCAGCCCGACGTGGGGCCCGACCCGGACCTCGACGCCATGCGGCTGCGCCTGGCCGTGTTGCTCGAGGGCGTGGACGCCTACACCGAGGTCTTCGACCCCTACGAGGACCCGCCCGAGATGGCACCCTCGCTGCTGTCGGACGACCTGACCAGCGTCGCGTCCGCGGTCGCCCACGGGCTGCGCCACTACAAGTCGGGCCACGTGCACGAGGCGCTGTGGTGGTGGCAGTTCTCCTACGTCTCCTCCTGGGGCAACGAGGCCAGCAGCGCGCTGCGGGCGCTCCAGTCCGTGGTCGCCCACGACCGTCTCGACACCGAGATCGAGGGCGAGGACGAGCAGGTCGCCGCCGCGGACGAGATCCTCGAGACCGCACGTCCGTGATCCGGTAGCCACGGGGGAGCCGCGGGGTCGGCCGTTAGAATCTTGAGGACCCCCGACCGTTCTGAACCACCCCTGAGGAGAACCGTGGGCATTGTCGTGCAGAAGTACGGCGGCTCCTCCGTTGCCGACGCCGAGGGCATCAAGCGTGTGGCCCAGCGGATCATCGAGGCCAAGCGCGCCGGCAACGACGTGGTCGTGGTCGTCTCCGCGATGGGCGACACCACCGACGAGCTGATCGACCTCGCGCAGGCCGTCTCGCCGCTGCCCGCCGGTCGCGAGCTCGACATGCTGCTGACCGCCGGCGAGCGGATCTCGATGGCCCTGCTGGCGATGGCGATCGGCAACCTGGGGCAGGAGGCGCAGTCGTTCACCGGCAGCCAGGCCGGCGTGATCACCGACGGCACCCACGGCAAGGCGAAGATCATCGACGTCACGCCCGGACGGATCGAGAAGGCTCTCGAGCAGGGCGCGATCGCCATCGTCGCCGGCTTCCAGGGCGTCAGCCAGGACACGAAGGACATCACCACGCTGGGGCGCGGTGGGTCGGACACGACGGCGGTGGCCCTCGCGGCCGCGCTGAACGCCGACGTCTGCGAGATCTACAGCGACGTCGACGGCGTCTTCACCGCCGACCCCCGGATCGTGGGGTCCGCGCGCAAGCGGGACCGGATCTCCTACGAGGAGATGCTGGAGCTGGCCGCCAGCGGCGCCAAGATCCTCCATCTGCGGTGCGTGGAGTACGCCCGCAGGTACCAGATGCCCATCCACGTCCGGTCCTCGTTCAGCAAGAAGACCGGCACCTGGATCACCGACGACGCAGAGGTGGAGAAAATGGAGCAGGCCATCATCGCCGGGGTCGCCCACGACAGGAGCGAGGCCAAGATCACGGTCGTCGGCGTCCCCGACAAGGTCGGTGAGGCCGCCCGCATCTTCGAGGCCCTCTCCGAGGCGCAGATCAACCTCGACATGATCGTGCAGAACGTCTCGCAGGCCTCCACGAACCTCACCGACATCTCCTTCACGCTCCCGCGCGCGGACGGCCAGGTGGCCATGTCGGCGCTCGCCCAGCTCAAGGACGAGGTCGGCTACGACTCGCTGCTGTACGACGACCGCATCGGCAAGGTCTCGCTGATCGGCGCCGGCATGCGCTCGCACCCCGGCATCACCGCGAAGTTCTTCGCCGCCCTCGCGAGCTCCGGTGTGAACATCGAGATGATCTCGACCTCGGAGATCCGGATCTCGGTCGTGGTCGACGAGTCCCAGGTCGACGACGCGGTGGCCGCGACCCACACGGCGTTCGAGCTCGACTCCGACGAGGTCGAGGCAGTTGTCTACGGAGGGACCGGACGGTGACCCGCAAGTCCAGCAAGCCCACCCTCGCCGTCGTCGGCGCCACCGGCGCGGTCGGCACCGTGATGCTCGGGATCCTGTCCCAGCGCGAGGACGTCTGGGGCGAGATCCGGCTCATCGCCTCGCCGCGGTCGGCCGGCAAGAAGCTGAAGGTGCGCGGCGAGGACGTCACGGTCGTCGCGCTGTCGGAGAAGGCCTTCGAGGGCGTCGACGTCGCCATGTTCGACGTACCCGACGAGGTGTCGGCCGAGTGGGCGCCGATCGCTGCCGCCAAGGGCGCGGTGGCCGTCGACAACTCCGGCGCCTTCCGCATGGACCCCGACGTACCCCTCGTCGTGCCCGAGGTGAACCCGGACGCGATCCGGAACCGCCCTCGCGGCATCATCTCGAACCCGAACTGCACCACCCTGACGATGATGGACGCCCTCGGGGCGCTCCACGCGCGGTGGAACCTGACCGGGCTGGTCGTCGCGTCGTACCAGGCCGCCTCCGGAGCAGGCCAGCCCGGCGTCGACCGGCTGTACGACGAGCTGCAGGTCGTCGCGGGTGACCGGAGCCTCGGCACCGTCGCGGGCGACGTACGCCGGGCCATCGGTGACAAGCTGGGCGACTCCTCGCCGTTCCCGGCCCCGCTGGCGCTCAACGTGGTGCCGTGGGCCGGGTCCGCCCGGGACGGGGGCTGGACGAGCGAGGAGCTCAAGGTCCGCAACGAGTCCCGCAAGATCCTCGGCATCCCGGACCTGAAGGTCTCCGCGACCTGCGTGCGTGTGCCCGTGGTGACGACCCACTCGCTGGCCGTCCACGCGACGTTCGACGAGGAGGTCAGCGTCGAGGAGGCGCGACACGCACTGGTGCAGGCCCCGTCGGTGGTGGTCATGGACGACCCGGCGAGCGCGAACTTCCCGACCCCGTCCGACGTCGTCGGCGCGGACCCGACGTTCGTGGGCCGGATCCGTCAGGCCCTCGACTTCCCGAACACGCTCGAGATGTTCGTGTGCGGCGACAACCTCCGCAAGGGAGCGGCGCTCAACACCGCGCAGATCGCGGAGCTGGTCGCCAAGGAGCTGACTGCCTGAGCCCGCGGCCCGGGCCCGAGTCCGGTCAGGTCCAGTCGGGGCGCTGCGGGGTCGCCGCGTCGAACCGGGTGGTCACCCAGTGGGCCACCAGGTACGACGCGACCCCCAGCGCCGGGACCACCACGAACATCCACGGTGAGTAGACGACGTCGAGCAGCACCAGCATCACGACGACGGTCATGATCCCGACGCCGAGGAAGCTCGTGCTGCCCGCAGCAGCGACACCGAGCAGCTTCAGCAGGCCGGCGCCGAGCAGCACCAGGGCCGCGAGGATGGCGACCAGCAGGAAGAATCCGGGGCCACCGCCGCAGGAGCTCACGCCACGCACGACCTCGCACCCGGCCATCGCGCCGTAGGTCGCGCCTCCGCCGGCGACGCCGATGAGCAGGCCGGTGAGCCCGGCGGCGAGCGTGCCGGGAAGCTGCGGTCGGCTCACCGGCGCGCGACGCTCGGGGCGGGACTTCTCCGCCTTCGCCTTGCGCCTCGGCTCGGCGGGCGGCTGCGCCTCGGTCCGGGGCTCCGGGTCCGTGGTCGTGTCGGTCGCCGTCTCGATCGCCGTGGTCGACGTGGTGAGCTCGGTGGTCTCCTCGACGTCGGCGGGAGCCGTTCTGTCGCGGTGCTCGGCTGTCGACCCCTCCTGCCGCCGCGAGCGCTTCTTCCTGCGCCCGAGGCCGGGGAAGGACGGGAGCTCGAGCGAGGGCTGGGACTTCTCGTCACCCGGGTTCTGACCCATGTGCCGAGTCTGCCAGACCCCTTTGTCCCGATGGAGTCCGGTCTGGCCACCTGGCGCGGGGGACAGCCCGTCTGGACCGACCCATCCGCCCTGGACGGGCCGACCGAACGGCGATCGTGACACCCGTCACGAAGCCAAACCGTCACCCGGGAGGGAACCCGATGAATCACCGACGCCTCACGTCCTCGCTCGCAGCTCTCGCGCTCGCCGGAACCGGCCTGGCTGTCACCGCGGCCCCGGCTCAGGCGGGGGAGAAGGGCCACCACGAGCTCGGCACGCGCAGCCTGGCCACGGTCCTCGCGGCCGACGGCAAGCGGTTCGACCGGAACGCCCGCGACTTCGACATCCTCGACAACGCCGTACGAGCGGTTCTCGCCGCCAATCCCGACAGCCCTGTCGGCGTGCTCGCGGACGGCAAGGTTGCGCTCACCGCCTTCGCGCCGACCGACGGTGCCTTCCGCAGGCTGGCCCACGACCTGACCGGGAAGTGGTACCACCGCGAGCGCAGGGTGTTCAACGTCCTGGCGAGGACGGCCGGCGTGGACACGATCGAGTCGGTGCTGCTCTACCACGTGGTCCCGGGCGCCACGATCACCTACCACCAGGCCAAGAAGGCCAACGGTGCGAAGCTGGAGACGGCGCTCGAGGGCGCGACCGTCAAGGTGCGCGTTCGCCACGGTCGCGTGGTCCTCGTCGACGCCGACAGGAACGACAGGAACGCCCGTGTCATCCCGGCGCTGAAGAACATCAACAAGGGCAACAAGCAGATCGCCCACGGCATCAGCCAGGTGCTGCGCCCGATCGACCTCTGACGACCGCCCAGAAACGCCAGGAGCCCCGGGACATGATGTCCTGGGGCTCCTCGCTTTGTCGGGCTGACAGGATTTGAACCTGCGGCCTCGTCGTCCCGAACGACGCGCGCTACCAAACTGCGCCACAGCCCGATTGCCGTTGCGGCGTGGGGAGTCTACCTGAGCGTCCCCCGGGCCACGAAACCGGGACCGATCAACGGGAAACGAGCGTCACCAGCGATGCTTCCGGGCGGCAGGCGAAGCGCACCGGGGCGTACGGCGAGGTGCCCAGACCCGCGGACACGTGGAGCCAGCTGCTCCCGTCGTCGCCGGGTCGGGAGTCCGCCGGATGACGGTGCAGGCCCTTGGCGCGGGCGGGCTCCAGGTCGCAGTTGGTGACCAGCGCGCCCCTGCCCGGCAGGCAGACCTGGCCCCCGTGCGTGTGCCCGGCGAAGATCGTGTCGTAGCCGTCCTGCGCGAACGCGTCCAGGACCCTGAGGTACGGCGCGTGCGCCACCGCGACGCGCAGGTCGGCCCCGGGGTCCGCAGGCCCCGCGACGGCCGTCAGGTCGTCGTAGTCGAGGTGCGGGTCGTCCACACCGACGAACGCGAAGTCGAGTCCTCGCACGGTGACCCGGTCCTGGCGGTTCGACAGGTCCACCCAGCCGGCGCCCTCGAAGCCGTCCACCAGGTCTCGCCACGGCAGCTTCGTGGTGTGCGTGTTGCGCTGCCCGTCGTCGGGGAGCACGTAGCGCAGGGGGTTGCGGAGGGTCGGGGAGAAGTAGTCGTTGGAGCCCAGGACGAAGACGCCGGGTACGTCGAGGAGCGGGCCGAGCGCGTCGAGCACCACGGGGACCGACTGCGTGTGCGCCAGGTTGTCGCCCGTGTTCACGACGAGGTCGGGCTCGAGCGAGGCGAGCGAGCGCAGCCACTCCTGCTTCCGCGTCTGGGACGGGGTCATGTGGAGGTCGCTGAGGTGCAGCACCTTGAGCGGCTCGCTCCCCGGTGGGAGCACCGGGACCTCGGCGTGACGCAGCGTGTAGGCGCGCACCTCGTAGCCGGCGGCGTAGGCGGCGCCGGCCGCGCCCGCGAGGGTGCCGAGGGCGAGCATGCGGGTGAGGGTGCTCCGGTGCGGTCGCATCCGACAAGGCTGCCACAATGACCCCATGAGTGCCCTCAAGGACCGTCTCCGCACCGACCTCACCGCCGCCATCAAGTCGCGGGACGAGGTGCGTTCCTCCACCCTGCGGATGGTGCTGACCGCCGTCTCCACGGCCGAGGTCGCCGGCAAGGAGAGTCGCGAGCTCACGGATGAGGACGTGGTCGCCGTGCTCGCCGCCGAGGCGAAGAAGCGTCGGGAGGCCGCAGAGGCCTTCGACCAGGCAGGGCGTGGCGAGATGGCCGCGAAGGAGCGCGCGGAGGCCGAGGTGCTGGCCGACTACCTTCCCGAGCCGCTCACGGAGCAGGAGATCACGGACCTGGTCACCTCGGCGATCGCGCAGACCGGGGCCGGCGAGGAGGGCATGCGCGCCATGGGCAAGGTCATGGGCGTCGTCAGCCCCCAGGTCAAGGGGCGAGCTGACGGCTCGGCTGTTGCCGCCGAGGTACGCCGCCAGCTCGCCTAGCGTTCGAGGCGGCTAGCCGTTGCCGCCGGCGAAACCACCGCCGTTGCCGCCACCGCCGCCGGTGCCGCCCCCATCGCCGCCGGTGCCGCCGCCACCGCCGCCGGTGCCGCCGCCGCCGCCGCCACCGCCTCCACCGCCGTCGGGCTTCGGCTTCGGCTCGGGCTGCGTGGGCTGCGGCGCCACATAGGGCGTGCCGTCGGAGACGTAGATGGTCACCGTGCTGCCGGACCCGATCTCGCTGCCTGAGCCCGGGTCGGTGTAGGCGACCGTGCCGTACGGGTTGCCCGAGTCGACCATCGAGCCGATGACCGGGGAGAGGCCCTTCTCGCGCAGGATCTTGGCGGCCTCCTCCGGCGACTTCCCGTAGACGCTGGGCACCGTCACCAGCTTGCCCTTGATCGTCCGGGGGTCGGGCGAGGTGAAGTCACGGTCGGGCAGCCACTGCTGGATGATCTTCATGGCGTCGCCCCACATCGGGCCCGCGTTGGTGCTTCCGTGGGCCTGCGTGATGTAGGTGCCACCGATCGTCTGGCCGTTGAGGCTCACCCAGTGGCCCAGGCTGTTCGCGCCGGCGATCATCGACGCGGTCACGAGGTTCGGCGTGTAGCCCATGAACCAGACGGCCATGTTGTCGTTGATCGTCCCGGTCTTGCCGGCAGAAGGCTGGTCGAGGTTGATGTTCGCGTAGTACCCGAAGCCGTTGGGGGGCTCCTGGACGCCGCGAAGCACGTCGTTCACGGCGTCGGCGACGTCCTTCGGGAGCACCCGGTCGCAGGTCTTGGGGTACTTCTTGAGCAGCTTGCCCTTGTTGTTGAGGATCGCGGTCACCGGCCGGGCGTCGCAGTGCATGCCCCGCCCGGCGAAGGTGGCGTAGGCCTCGGCCATGGTCAGCGGGTCGGTATTCACCACGCCCAGGGTGAAGGGCGGGTAGATCTGGCTGTCAGGGACCGTGACCCCCATCTTGCGGGCCAGCCGCACCGGCTCGCACAGGCCGGTGCGCAGCTCGAGCTGGGCGAAGAAGGTGTTCACCGACTGCTGGGTGCCCGTGTAGAGGTTGAACGTGCCGGTTCCGGTGGAGTTCTGCGGGGACCACACGTCCGCGCCCTGGACGTAGCCGTCGCAGTCACGGAAGCGGGTGATCGGGATGGAGATGGACTGCGGCGCGGCGATCTGCGTCGACAGCGAGATGCCCTGACGGATCGCTGCCGAGAGCACGAACACCTTGAAGGTCGACCCCGCCTGGAAGCCGTTGGCGTCGCCGTACTCCGGCGGGACCACGTAGTTGAGGAACGTCTCGCCCTTCTTGCGGTTGCGGCCCATCGGGCGCGACTGGGAGAGGGCGCGCACGTCACCGCTGCGCGGCACCACCATCGCCAGGCCGCCGATCGCCTGGTCGGTGGGGTACACGTGCGAGCGCACGGACTTGTCCGAGGCTCGCTGGAACCGCGGGTCGAGGGTCGTCTTGATCGTCAGGCCGCCGGCGTTCAGCAGCTTCACGCGGTCCTCGACCGTCCGCCCGAGGTCCTTGTCCTGCATGAGGTACTCGCGGGCGTAGTCGCAGAAGAACGAGGCGATCGACGAGACGCAACCGTTGCGGGCGGGTGTGATCTTGAGCCCGAGCTTCTGCTTCTCGGCCTTCGCCAGCTCGCTGTCGGTGATCACGTTCAGCTCCGCCATCCGGGCCAGGACCACGTTGCGGCGCTCCTTGGCGCTCACCCTGTCGTTGGTCGGGTCGTAGGCGGTCGGGTTCTTCACCAGGCCGGCGAGAAGCGCGGACTGGCGGAGGTTGAGGTCGGCGGCGCTCCGGGAGAAGTAGTGCCGGGCGGCCGCCTCGATGCCGTAGGCGCCGTCACCGAAGTAGGCGATGTTGAGGTAGCGCTGGAGGATCCAGTCCTTGTCGTACTTCTCCTCGAAGGCGATCGCGTAGCGCAGCTCGTTGAGCTTGCGCTGGTAGGTGTCGGCGGTCGCCGCTGCCTGCTCCTCCTTGGTGTCGGCCTGGGAGAGCAGGGTCATCTTGACCATCTGCTGGGTGATCGAGGAGCCACCCTGCACCACCCCGTTGCTGGCCTGGTTCGTGACGAAGGCGCGCAGCGTGCCCTTGAGGTCCAGTGCGCCGTGGTCGTAGAACCGGTAGTCCTCGATCGCGATCATCGCCTTGCGCATGATCGGGGCGACCCGGTCGAGCGGCACGTTCACGCGGTTCTCGTCGTAGAAGGTGGCGACCGTGGTGCCGTCGCGGGCGACCATGCGGGTGCGCTCTGCCAGCGGCTCGGCGGTGAGCTCGGCCGGGAGGTGGTCCATGCCCTCGGCGACGGTGCGGGCGCTCAGGCCGGCGACGCCCGCGAAGGGGATCGCCAGTCCTGCCACGAGGAGGCCCATGACGGCGGACACGGCCGCCATGACCCCGAGGTGGGACAGGACTTTGGCGAACCCGAGGCGGCTTTCGCTGGATGGTGGCATACGCACAAGGGTACGGGACCGTCGCGCCGCCTCCGGCTAGCCCAAGACACGCGGAATATCACGCGTTTTGCGAGGGTGTGTCGCGCAATGCCCCTGTGGGAGATGGGTGGGGAATGGTCCCAATGTGCTACCCGAGGGCTACAGCCTTCGACGGGGATGCCGACCTAGGCTCGCATTTGCGGCGGCTCCGCCTGATGATGCGGGTGGATGGGGGGTTATCACCCTTCGAGTAGTCAAAAAGGGCTATGTGAAGTTGCTCCCTCTGTGTCTGTTTCGTCGCTGCTCAAGTCTTTACCTTCTTTGTACAAGGGGACTTGACTCGCCGTCCGACGGGGAAGCGGACGGGTTACTTCTCGGAGGAGCGCACCATGACCTGGAACGAAGACTGGGCCACCAAGGCCCTGTGCAACCAGACCCGTCCGGACGAGCTGTTCGTCCGCGGCGCCGCCCAGAACCGGGCGAAGCAGCTCTGTGCCGGCTGTCCGGTGCGCACCGAGTGCCTCGCCGAGGCTCTCGACAACCAGATCGAGTGGGGGGTGTGGGGCGGCATGACCGAGCGCGAGCGCCGGGCGCTCCTGCGCAAGCGACCCAACGTCACCTCGTGGCGCCTGCTGCTCGAGACTGCGAAGGCAGACCATGTCGCGGGCGCCCGGGGCGTCTCCGTCTCCGTCTCCGCCTGACCCTCACTCCTCGGGCTTCAACCCGCGAGGAGCTCGCCGACGCGGCGCAAGCCGTCCAGGTCGTGCACGTCGGTCGACAGCGCCGGCATGACGGCGGTGGGCACGTGCGGGTGCGCCGCCGCGAACCGCTGTCGCAGGTGTGACTCGCGCGCCACGATGCGCGTCCTGTCGGAGTGCAGCCGCAGCAGCCCGGCCGTGACCGCCGTGGACTCGTCCTCGGTGTCGTCGAGGCGTTCGGCGGCTGCGACCGCCTGGTCCCCCGAGAGCCCCCTCAGGCTGACGGTCCCGGCGCGGTTGACCACCAGCCCGGCGAGCGGCATGTTCTCGCCCGCGAGACGCTCGACGAAGTAGGCCGCTTCGCGCAGCGCGTCGGGCTCGGGAGCCGCCACCACGACGAACGCCGTCCCGGGCGCCTGGAGCAGCGCGAAGGTCTTCTGCGCCCGCTGCCGGAACCCGCCGAACAGGGTGTCGAAGGCGGCGACGAAGGTCTGCATGTCGCGCAGCACCTGCGCCCCCAGGACCTTGGTCATCGCGTTCGTCACGACGCCCAGCCCTGCGGTCATCAGGCGCGCCGGTCCGCGCGCCGGCGCCAGCAGGATCCGGATGAAGCGCCCGTCGAGGAAGCTCGAGAGCCGCTCGGGAGCGTCGAGGAAGTCCAGCGCGGACCGAGACGGGGGCGTGTCCACCACGATGAGGTCCCACCGGCCGGTGCGCAGGGCGTCCTTGTGCAGCTGCCCCAGCTTCTCCATGGCCATGTACTCCTGCGTCCCCGCGAAGGAGCTCGAGAGCGCCTGGTAGAAGGGGTTGGCCAGGATCTGCGCCGCCTTCTCCGGGCTCGCCTGGCCCTCCACGACCTCGTCGAAGGTCCGCTTCATGTCCAGCATCATCGCGTCGAGGCTGCCCTGGCCCTCGACGCCCGGCACGGGTCGCGGCGCGTTGTCCAGCGACTCGATCCCCATGGACTGGGCGAGGCGGCGTGCCGGGTCGATGGTCAGCACGACCACCTTCCGGCCGCGCTCGGCGGCACGCAGGGCGAGCGCGGCGGACGTGGTCGTCTTGCCCACACCGCCGGAGCCGGTGCACACGATGATGTGCGTGTCGGGGTCGTCGAGCAGCCCGTCGACGTCCAGGTGCGGCGCCGCCGCCGGCTTCCCGGCCAGCGGCCCCACGCGGCGGGTGGACCTGCCTGCCTCGCTCATGCGTGCTCCTCGTGGTTCGCGCTCATGCCAGTCCTTGCTCGCACAGGTCAGCGGCCAGCTCGTAGAGCCCGCCGAGGTCGACGCCGTCCGGCAGCCGCGGGAGCTCGTACGTCGGGACGTCGAGCGCCGCGATGCGCTCGCGCTGCTCGTCCTCCAGCTGGCGGCGCTCCGCGTGGTCGCGGGCCTCGGTGAGGAGGCCGTCGACGAGCTCCGGCGTACCCTCGATCCCGACCCGGGCGAGGTCCTTCTCGATCTGCTCGCGCGGGAGGTCGCCGTTGAGCGCGCGGTCGCGTGCGGTCTCGTCGAGCTGGTTGCCCCGCACGAGGTTGACGATCACCGCCCCCACGGGCAGCGCGTCGGCGTGGAGCTCGGTGATGCCGTCGGTGGTCTCCTGGACGGGCATGTCCTCCAGGACGGTGGTGAGGTGCACCGCCGTGCGCGGTGAGCGCAGCAGCGTCATGATCGAGTCGGCCTGGCTGCGGATCGGGCCGACCTTGGCCAGCCCGGCGAGCTCGCTGTTGACGTTGAGGAACTGTGCGATCCGGCCCGTGGGCGGCGCGTCGAGCACGACCGCGTCGTAGTGGCGGCTGTTCTTGCCGCGCCGGTTGCGGTTGACCGCCTCGTACACCTTGCCGGTCAGCAGGACGTCCCGGACGCCCGGGGCGATCGTGGTGGCGAAGTCGATGACCCCGAACCGGTCGAGCGCCTTCCCGGCCCGGCCGAGCCGGTAGTACATGTCGAGGTACTCCAGCAGTGCCGACTCGGGGTCGATGGCCAGCGCGAAGAGGTCGCCCCCGTCGTTCGGCCCGCTCGCGATCCGGGTCTCCTTGTAGGGCAGCGGAGGTACGTCGAAGAGCTGCGCGATGCCCTGGCGCCCCTCGACCTCGCAGAGCAGGACCGTCTTGCCCCGCGACGCCAGGGCGAGTGCCAGGCTCGCGGCGACCGTGGTCTTGCCGGTGCCGCCCTTCCCGGTGACGACGTGCAGCAGGACGTCGTCCCAGCGCGGGTCCGAGCCGTTCTGGTTCGCCGATGTCGGTGCCACGACTCGGAGCCTACGCGGCGCGTGGAGGCCTCGGGACACCTGGCAGGACCGCTGTCGGGGTCGATGTGTGGAGAGCGGGCACCTCGGCGCCGCAGATATGTGGGGATCCGTCATGCTCCGGGCCGGTGGGTCGTGGCTAGGATCACAGGGTCGGCCGCCCGCCGTACCTCTGGTGCGTCTGGGCGGAAGTGCGTTGAGGGAGGTTTCGTGGACAAGGTCGTCGCGAGTGCCGCCGAGGCAGTTGCTGACATCGGCAGCGGCTCGTCGCTCGCCGTGGGCGGTTTCGGCTTGTGTGGCATTCCGTCCGTGCTGATCGAGGCGCTGCTCGAGCAGGGCGCGGACGAGCTCGAGGCGGTGTCGAACAACTGTGGAGTCGACGAGTGGGGGCTGGGCCGGCTGCTGTTCGCGCGGCGGATCCGGCGGATGGTCTCCTCGTACGTCGGTGAGAACAAGGAGTTCGCCCGCCAGTACCTCCACGGAGAGCTGGAGGTCGAGCTGACCCCGCAGGGCACTCTCGCGGAGCGCATGCGCGCCGGCGGCTCGGGCATCCCGGCGTTCTACACCGCGACCGGGGTCGGCACGCAGGTGGCCGAGGGCGGCCTGCCGTGGAAGTACGACACCGAGGGCAACGTGGTCGTGGCCTCGCCGGCGAAGGAGGTGCGCACCTTCGAGACCGCCGAGGGCGAGAAGGAGTTCGTGCTCGAGCAGGCGATCGTGGCCGACTTCGCGCTGGTGCGCGCCTGGAAGGGCGACCGCCACGGCAACCTGGTCTTCCGCGACTCGGCGCAGAACTTCAACCCGCTCGCCGCGATGTGCGGGCGGGTGACCATCGCCGAGGTCGAGCACCTCGTGGAGCCCGGTGACATCGACCCGGCCCAGGTGCACACGCCGGGCGTGTACGTCCAGCGGGTCGTGGCGCTCACGCCCGAGCAGGCGGCGGACAAGCGGATCGAGAAGCGAACCACGCGGGGGGCTCCGCCCCCCACGAACCCCCCATCGACGGCCGGCGCCGCGGCGGGTTCGACCGGGACGGAGGTCTGAGATGGCATGGACGCGTGAGGAGATGGCGGCCCGTGCCGCCTCGGAGCTCGCCGACGGCTCCTACGTCAACCTGGGCATCGGCCTGCCGACCCTGGTCCCCAACTACGTCGCCGACGACGTGGAGCTCGTGCTCCAGTCGGAGAACGGCATCCTCGGCGTCGGGGCCTACCCGTACGACGGGGACGAGGACCCCGACCTGATCAACGCCGGCAAGGAGACCGTGACGCTGCGCCGCGGCGCCTCGTTCTTCGACTCCGCCACGTCCTTCGGGATGATCCGCGGGGGCAAGATCGACGCCGCGATCCTGGGCGCGATGCAGGTCTCGAAGGCCGGTGACATCGCGAACTGGATGATCCCCGGGAAGATGGTCAAGGGCATGGGCGGCGCGATGGACCTGGTCCACGGCGCCAAGCGCGTGATCGTGCTGATGGAGCACGTCGCCAAGGACGGGTCGTACAAGATCGTCGACGACTGCTCGCTGCCCTACACGGGCAAGGGCGTCGTGCAGCGCATCATCACCGACCTGTGCGTCATCGACGTGACGCCTGACGGCCTGAAGCTGGTCGAGCTCGCACCCGGTGTCACCGAGGACGAGGTCCGCGAGAAGACCGAGCCCGCACTGGTCTGACCGGTCACAGCGGTTGGAGCACGGCGACCGGGATGGTGCGGCCCGCCTTGAGGGCGAGCTTCTCCACTCCCGGCGCCTGGACGAGCACGACGTCGTTCCAGGCGGCCTCGCGCTCCTCGCCGTGCAGCTCGCGGGGCCGCGCCCTGATCCGGCGCGGCCCCACCTGCACGTCCGCGACCTCGACCTTGCGCAGGTTGCGGAACCAGTCCGGGTCCTGGGGCGAGCCGGATCCGGTGCCCCACACGAGGTACCCCCCGTCGGTGTCGAGGTAGCGCACACAGGTCGAGCGCGGGATGCCGGTGCGGCGGCCCGGTGTGGTGATCATCAGGACGTGGACGTCCTTGCTGCCGCTGGCCAGCCGGCCGTCGAGCGTGCGGTACATCCAGGTGCCGATCCGGTTCCCCATGCGTGTGAACCGGCGACTCGGCGCATGGGACGCCGTACTCATCGCAGGCCTCCCTCCGGGGCACGCTCGCCCCTTACCTGAGAGTCCTGCGCGCCGGTGGGGCCGTCAAGACCTCACACGTCGGGGTGCCGGGTGGCGAGGCGGTAGGTGCCCGAGTGGAACACCAGCGGCTCCCCGCCCGAGGCCCGGTAGGACTCGATCTCGCCGAAGAACACCACGTGGTCGCCGGCGTCCACCCGCTGGGTCTTGCGGCACACGAAGTGCGCCACGACCCCCTCCAGCACGGGGATCGGCGCGCCCGGGTCGGCTTCGTCCGCGAGCACGACGCCCTCGAACTTCTCCGCGCCCGACGTCGCGAACTGGCGGGACAGGTGGTGCTGGTCCGAGGCCAGCACGTTCACCGCGAACCGGTCGGTCTCCTCGAACGCCGCCAGCGAGGGCGAGCTCTTCGCCGCCGCCCACAGCACGATGGGCGGGTTCAGCGACACCGACGTGAACGAGTTCGCGGTCATGCCCCAGCGGCCCCCCTCGGCGTCCTGGGTCGTCACCACGGTGACCCCCGTCGTGTACTGCCCGAACGCACGGCGCAGGTCGCGCAGGTCGAACCGTGCCGACTCCTCGGCCATCTGCTCACGCAGGAACCGCTGCGCCTCCGCGGCCTCGAACCACCACGGCACGAAGAGCATCGGATCGTCGAAGCCCGCGACGATCCGGGCCGCCACACCGGGGTGGCGCGCCGCCGCGGCCACGACCTCCTGCTGGTGCGGCGCGGCGGGCTTGAGCCACGAGTTCGTCCAGGCGGTCGCCCAGCGGGCCCACCCGCGCCAGAAGTTGTCGAAGGTCCGCTGCATCCAGGCGGCGTCGAACTCCCCGTCGTGGGCGGTGATCGACTCCAGGTAGAACGAGGCCGACTTGATCGCGTTGTTCGAGCCCTGGCTGGTGAGCGGGTCGTTCAGGACGACTGCGTCGGCCATGCCCAGCACGTGCGCCCCGGAGGGCAGCGTGCCGACGGGACGGCGTACGGCGGGGGTGAAGCTGCCGCGCAGCACGGCGTGCTCGTCGGTCAGCGTGGCCGAGCGGACCCGGGGCGCCTCGCTGGGGAAGTGCTCGGCCAGGACGGTCCGCAGCCGCTCGAGGTGCTCCTCGTCGGAGTGGACCTCGGACCAGCAGTCGAGCGGGCCACCGGGCACGCCCTCGACCACGTAGATGTCGCAGGGCCCGTCGACGCTCTGCGCCGGGCAGGTGAAGCACTCGCCCACGCCCTCGATCGCGTGGTAGCGCAGCGCCGGGCCGGCCGCGGGCTCCACCCCGCGCAGGTAGGTCAGGGCGATGCTCCGCTGCGGCGAGGAGTACGGCGACCGCTCGGGATCGTCCTCGAAGATCCCGTGGAGCCCGCCGCGGCCGGTCGAGACGACGACGAGGTCATGGGTGCGCGCGAGCTCCTCCAGGTCGTCGACGGCGGCGTTGCGGACCACGACCTTCCCGCCGAGCCGCTCGATCTCCTCGAGCAGTGCCGGGATCTTCACGCGGAGGTCGACCGAGTGGGCCGGGCGATCCAGAGGAACCGTGAACCCGGACCGGGTCCCGTCGACGCGCTGCACGTCGTACTCCATGCGGCGCAGGGCAGGGGACTCGGGGAACAGTGCGGTGACGCCGAGGGCGGTCTCGACCTCGAGCGCCGACTCGAACGTGACCTGGCTCGACATCACCGGCCCGGACCGGATCTCCTCCGCGCTGCGGGCGGAGACGAGGGTCACCGGCCACCCCTCGCGGAGCAGGCCGAGCGCGAGCATCGTCCCGGCGGGGCCGGCGCCGACGATCGCGATGGAGCGGGGTGTCATGCCCTCCAGCCTCTCATCCGTGCCCGGAGGTGGCGGCGAGCACGGAGGGCCACGCGGGGGAGCCGGGGTCGATCACCGCGAAGTGGTCGGCGCCCGCGACGACGCGCAGATCCACGAAGGGGTGCCGGGCGGCGAGGCTGCGCGAGAGGTCGGCGGGTACGACGTCGTCGTCCTCACCGTGCACGACGAGGACCTCGCACGACGGCCGGGAGCCCAGCAGGGTCGCGGGGTCGGCCTCGTCGTACCTGTCGGGATGCTCCTCGGGCTCCCCGCCGAGCAGTGCCTGGGTCGCCCGGCTGCCGAGCCCGGCGCGGGCGGCGGCGCGCAGGTCGCAGACGGGTGCCAGCGCGACGACCCGGTCGACCGGGCGCTCACCCAGGTCCCCGCACGTGGCCACCCACAGCGCCAGGTGGCCTCCCGCCGAGTGCCCCAGGACGGTCAGCCCGCTGGTCGCGACGCCGATGCCGTGGAGCAGCCCCGGCGCCGCCGACACGGCGGTCCGTACATCTGCGGCCGTCGTGGGCCAGCCGCCGTCGCCCCCGACCCGGCGGTACTCCGGCGTCGCCACGACGTACCCCTCCGCGGCGAGGGCCGCCGCGGCAGCCCGCGTGTGCCGGCGGTCGTAGGCCTGCTTCCAGAAGCCGCCGTGGAGCAGGACCACGAGGGGCAGGGCGTGCTCCGCGCCGGCATCCGCGGGCAGGTGCACGTCCACGACCGCGTCGTCGTGACGGGCATACCGGACGACCGCGTCCGGAAGTGGAAGGGGCAGGCTCCCCACCGATCCCAGGTCCTCGCCGCTGCGCATGCGCCCAAGGTAGTGGCCTGGCTCACCGGCTGAGGAACCCGGATGTGAGAGATCTCCGGAACGTGGGTAGGACTGACCCTTGAACCCGAAACGATATGTGGAGGTTGAACAACTCATGCCCGAAAGTCCACCGACACGGCCGAGGCAACGGCATGCCGGCCTGTTGGAAGCACCCCGTGTGTTCATCCCGGCCGCAACATTGCTCCTGGTCTTCGTCGCCCTGGCAGCGATCATGCCTGGACGGTTGGGCAAGCTCATCACCTCGGCGAACACCAGCGTCGTCACCGACCTCGGCTGGTGGTACATCATCCTGGTCAGCGGCTTCGTGGCGTTCTCCTTGTGGATCGCCCTGTCGCCGATGGGCAACATCCGCCTCGGCAAGGACGGCGAGGAACCCGAGTTCGGCATCAAGTCCTGGTTCGCGATGCTCTTCGCCGCCGGCATGGGCATCGGCCTCGTGTTCTGGGGTGTCGCCGAGCCGCTGAACCACTACGCCTCGCCGCAGCCCGGTGTGGAGGGTGACAAGGCGACGCTCGCGCGGAACGCCATGGACACCACGTACCTGCACTGGGGTCTGCACGCCTGGGCGATCTACGTGGTCGTCGGCCTGGCAATCGCCTACGCCGTGCACCGCAAGGGCCGCCCGGTCTCCATCCGCTGGGCGCTCGAGCCGCTCCTCGGCAAGAGGGTCACCGGCTTCTGGGGTGACGCGATCGACGTGATCGCGATCATCGGCACGCTGTTCGGTGTCGCCACCTCGCTGGGCTTCGGTGTCTCGCAGGTCGGCGCCGGTCTGGAGTTCCTCGGCGTCATCGACGAGGCCTCGAACACCGTCCTCGTGCTGCTCATCGCCGGCATCACCGCTGTCGCCCTGATCTCGGTGATCACCGGGGTCGACAAGGGCATCAAGTGGCTGTCCAACATCAACATGGGCGCGGCCGGCGTGCTGCTGCTCCTCGTCCTGCTCCTCGGTCCCACCGTCTTCCTGCTCAGCGACTTCGTGCAGCAGGTCGGGTCCTACCTGCAGAACTTCCTGCGTCTGTCGTTCAACACCCTCTCCTTCCAGGGTGCCGACGGCCAGGCGTGGCTCTCGGGCTGGACCACCTACTACTGGGGCTGGTGGATCAGCTGGGCACCCTTCGTGGGCGTCTTCATCGCCCGCATCTCGCGGGGCCGCACCGTGCGTGAGTTCGTCGCCGGTGTGCTGCTCGTGCCGTCGCTGCTGACCTTCTTCTGGTTCGCGATCATGGGCGGCTCCGCCCTGCACCGCGAGATCTTCGGCAACGGTGGCCTGATCGGAAAGGACGGCTCGGTTCCGACCAACACCGCGCTGTTCCAGCTGCTCGAGGGCATCCCGGGCGGCGCCGTGCTGAGCGTGCTGGCGATCTTCCTGATCATCGTCTTCTTCGTGACGAGCTCCGACTCGGGCTCGTTCGTGGTCGACATGATCGCGACCGGCGGCGACCCGAACCCGCCGGTGTGGAGCCGCGCGTTCTGGGGTTCGCTCGAGGGCATCATCGCCGCGGTGCTGCTGCTGGCCGGTGGACTCGCCGCCTTGCAGACGATGGCGATCCTCGTGGCGCTGCCGTTCAGCATCGTGATGGTCCTGATGGTGATCGCGACGACCAAGGCCCTCATGGGCGAGCATCGCGCGATCAAGCGTCAGCGCCAGCTGGCGTTCGCCGAGCGGATCGTGGATCACGTCAACGGTGACGGAGAGCTGGAGCCGAGCCTGAACGGGCACGGCTCGCAGAGCGAGGCACAGCCCGCGACGTCCCGCTGACGGACACCTGAACCTGGCGGCCTGCTCCCACCCGGGGGCAGGCCGCTAGGCTCGCCCGCATGACGAAATGGGAATACCTGACCGCGCCGGTCCTCGTGCACGCGACCAAGCAGATCCTCGACAACTTCGGTGAGGACGGCTGGGAGCTCGTGCAGATCGTGCCGGGCATGAACCCCGAGAACCTGGTCGCGTACTTCAAGCGGCCGAAGCAGTGAGCACGGCGATGAGCACCCCCGAGGAGAAGCTCGCGGAGCTCGGTCTGGCCGTGCCGGAGGTGGCCAAGCCGGTCGCCTCCTACATCCCCGCGGTCCGCAGCGGCGACCACGTCTTCACCTCCGGCCAGCTGCCGATGCGTGAGGGCCAGCTGATCACCACCGGCAAGGTCGGTGGCGAGGTCAGCCCCGAGGAGGCCGTGGAGTGCGCCCGCCAGTGCGCCCTCAACGCCCTCGCCGCCGTCCGCGCGGAGATCGGCGAGCTGTCGGCCATCAAGCGGATCGTGAAGGTCGTCGCGTTCGTCGCCTCCACCCCCGACTTCACCGGCCAGCCGGGTGTCGCCAACGGCGCCTCGGAGCTCCTGGGTGAGGTGTTCGGCGACGCCGGCCGGCACGCCCGCTCCGCGGTGGGCGTCCCGGTGCTCCCGCTGGACGCGCCCGTCGAGGTCGAGCTGGTCGTCGAGGTCTGATGGACCCTCGCACCCCGCTCCCGCCACACATGCTCCCGCAGCTGCGCGGGTTCCTCGACGGCACGAGCACGCCCGTCGAGCCGCGCAACGCCTCCACCATCGTGCTGATGCGTCAGGGGGCCGTGGCGGAGCCGGGTGCGCTCGAGGTGTACCTCCTCCGCCGTCATCTCGACATGGCTTTTGCCGGCGGAATGGCGGTCTTCCCCGGTGGCGGGGTCGACCCGCGCGACTTCGACCACGCGGTCGACTGGGTCGGGCCCCCGCCTCAGGAGTGGGCGGACCGGATGGGGGTCGAGGTGTCGGTGGCCCGCGCGCTCGTGTGCGCCGCGGTCCGCGAGACGTTCGAGGAGTCCGGCGTGCTCTTCGCCGGAACCACCGAGGACAGCATCGTCGAGGACACCACCGGCGCCGACTGGGAGGAGGACCGGCGACGCTTGGAGGCCCGTGAGCTGTCGTTCACCGCCTTCCTGGCCCGGCGCGGGCTGAAGCTGCGCGCCGATCTGCTGCGGGTCTGGGGTGCCTGGCTGACCCCGGTCTTCGAGCCCCGGCGCTACATGACGTGGTTCTTCGTGGCCGAGCTTCCGCCGGGACAGGAGACCCGCGACGTCTCCACCGAGTCCGTGGACGTCAGCTGGCTCCCGGTCCGCGACGCGATCGCCGCCGCCGAGTCGCACGAGATGCTCGTGCTGCCGCCGCAGTACTTCACCTTCGTCGAGCTCTTCGACCACGCGACCCCCGCGGAGGCCCTCGAAGCCGCCAAGGGGAGGGGTCTGGACACGATCGAGCCCGCGGGTGTGATCGAGGACGGGACCCCCTTCCTGGAGATCCCGCACCACCTCGTCGACCTGGGTCGGCGGGTCTCGCGGAGCCTGCACGCATGAGCGCCTGGGCCGGGGGAGCCTTCGGGGAGCGGGCGCGGTGCGTGCTCGCGCCGAACCCGAACATCATGACCCTGGACGGCACCAACACCTGGGTGCTGCGCGACCGGGAGGCTCGCCGCTCCGTCGTGGTCGACCCTGGCCCGGAGATCCTCGCTCACCTCGATGCGGTCGCGGAGGCCGCCGGCGAGGTCGGTGTGGTGCTCCTGACCCACGGTCACGCCGACCACTCGGAGGCCGCCCGCTCCTTCGCCGAACGGGTGGGCTGCGGCGTACGGGCGCTCGACCCGCAGCACCGGCTGGGGTCCGAGGGGCTCGCCGACGGCGACGTGGTCGAGGTCGACGGGCTCGAGATCCGGGTGGTCGGCACGCCCGGTCACACCTCGGACTCGCTCTCGTTCGTGCTCCCCGCGGAGCGTGCGGTGCTGACCGGCGACACGGTCCTGGGTCGGGGTACGACGGTGGTGGCGCACCCCGACGGCCAGCTCGGGGCCTACCTCGGCTCGCTGCAGCGGCTGCACGCCCTCGCCGAGGCGCACGAGATCGCCAGCGTGTGGCCCGGGCACGGACCTGTCATCGACGATGCGCTGACCGTCCTGGACTTCTACCTGGCCCACCGCAAGGAGCGTCTGGAGCAGGTGCGGGAGGCGCTCCGCGGGCTGGACCCGGCGCGCGAGGACCTGGCCCGGGCCGTCGTCGAGAAGGTGTACGCCGACGTGGACCCGGTGCTGTGGGGCGCGGCCGAGCTGTCCGTGCGTGCGCAGATCGCCTACCTGCGCGGCACGGAGCGCTGACCCGGCGCAGATCGGCACCGGCGAGAACTGCTGCGCGGATCCCCGCCGAGTCGGCAGAACTGCCGCGTCGATCAGCGTGCGCGGCGGCTCAGGCGCTCGAGGTCCATGATGACCACCGACCGCGGCTCGAGGCGGACCCAGCCGCGCGAGGCGAAGTCGGCGAGCGCCTTGTTCACCGTCTCGCGGGAGGCGCCGACGAGCTGGGCCAGCTCCTCCTGGGTCAGGTCGTGGTGCACGTGGATCCCGTCGTCGGCGCTGCGGCCGAACCGGTCCGCCAGATCGAGCAGGGCCTTCGCCACACGGCCGGGGACGTCGGAGAACACGAGGTCGGCGACGACGTCGTTGGCCTTGCGCAGACGGCCGGCGAGCTGGCTGAGCAGGCCACGCGCCACGGCCGGGCGCCCGTCGAGCCAGCGCAGGAGGTCCTCGTGCGACAGCGACGAGAAGGCGCTGTCGGTGACGGCGGTGACCGTCGCCGAGCGGGGGCCGGGGTCGAACAGGGACAGCTCACCGAACATCTGACCCGGGCCGAGGATGGCCAGCAGGTTCTCCCGGCCGTCGGACGAGGTCCGGCCGAGCTTCACCTTGCCGTCGATGACGATGTAGAGCTTGTCGCCCTCGTCGCCCTCCCGGAAGAGCACCTCGCCGCGGCGCAGCTTGGTCTGTGCCATGGAGGCACGCAGGGCAGTGGCCGCCTCGTCGTCGAGGGCGCTGAACAAAGGTGCTTGACGCAGTACGTCGTTATCCACGAATAGTCCTCCTGTCAACGCCTGGCGCTCTACCCGGCGGTGCATCTGGTCACAGTGTGACGTATTGACCTGCGGTTTCGCCAAAGCGTCCACCGTCGGGGGCCGCCCGTACCATGGGCCGCGTGCCTGATACCGCCCTCGTTCGCCGTGCCCGGAAGATCAATCGGGTCCTCGCCGAGACCTACCCCGAGGCGCGCTGCGAGCTCGACTTCGACAACCCCTTCGAGCTCCTCGTCGTGACCGTCCTGTCGGCCCAGACCACCGACAAACGGGTCAACGCGGTGCGGCCGGCGCTCTTCGCCGCCTACCCCGACGCCGTCGCGATGGCCGCCGCCGACCGGGAGAAGCTCGAGCAGCTGATCCAGCCCACCGGCTTCTTCCGTGCCAAGACCGAGTCGCTGCTGAAGCTCTCGCAGGCCCTCGTGGAGCGGTACGACGGCCAGGTCCCCGGGCGTCTCGCGGACCTGGTGACGCTGCCCGGCGTGGGGCGCAAGACCGCCAACGTCGTGCTCGGCAACGCCTTCGACGTCCCCGGGATCACCGTCGACACGCACTTCGGGCGGCTGGCCCGCCGGTTCGGGTGGACCACGGAGACCGACCCGGTGAAGGTCGAGCACGAGGTCGGCGCGCTGTTCCCGAAGCGGGACTGGACGATGCTCAGCCACCACCTGATCTGGCACGGCCGCCGGATGTGCCACGCCCGGAACCCCGCCTGCGGCGTCTGCCCCGTCGCGCGCTGGTGCCCGTCGTACGGCGAGGGACCGACGGATGCGGAGGCGGCCGCCAAGCTCGTGCGGACGGAGGGCCGCGCGTGAGGCGGACCCGTCCCGGGGCGGTGCGCACCGTGCTCACGGCGGCCGGTGCTGCCGCCGTGCTCCTGCTCGCGGGGTGCGGCCCCAGCGGTCCTACGGCGACGTCGACCTCGTCGAAGACCACCGCCGACTCCGGTGGCGTCTCGGTGGACACCCCGGCCCTGCGCGCGGCGAGGAAGAAGGCGGGACTCGACGCGTGCCCGGACGTGAAGGACGCGGGCACCGCCCCCGGCGACGCGCTCCCGGCGGTGACGCTGCCCTGTCTGGGAGGTGGGTCGGACGTGGACCTGTCCTCGCTGCGGGGCCCGCTGGTGCTCAACCTGTGGGCGCAGTGGTGCGGGCCGTGCCGCGGCGAGCTGCCCTACTACGAGAAGCTCCACGAGAGCTCCGGCGGCAAGCTGCAGGTGCTCGGGGTCGACTACCAGGACACCCGGCCGGACTGGGCGCTCGACCTGCTGCAGCAGACCGGGGTGACCTACCCGAGCCTCGCCGACCCCGGTGGAGACCTCCGGGTGCCGTTGCGGGTGCGCGGCCTTCCGGCGATCCTCTTCGTCGACGCCGACGGGCGGGTCGTCCACCAGGAGTTCACCGTCATCGACTCCTACGCGCAGCTCGCCGACATGGTGCACGAGCATCTCGGTGTGACCGTCGGGGCCGCTGGGTAGGCTCGGGGCCGTGTCAGACGCGTCGCACGTGCCACCTCGCCTGCCCGGGAACAGTGGCCACACCGAGGAGCCGGCGGGGCACCCGGAGCTTCCCGGGTGGCTCGAGCCGGTGCGGCGCGGTGCCCTGGACATCACCGCCGACGAGCTGACCCGCTTCGTGCCGCCGGAGGACTCCGACACGCGGCGCGGCGCGGTGCTGATGCTCTTCGGAGAGGGCCCCCTGGGGCCCGACCTGCTCCTGACCGAGCGTGCCCACGACATGCGCTCCCACCCCGGGCAGGTCTCGTTCCCCGGCGGCTCGATCGACGCCGAGGACCCGACGCCGGAGCACACCGCGCTGCGGGAGGCCGAGGAGGAGACCGGCCTGGACCCTGCGGGCGTGGACGTCTTCGCGATGCTGCCCGAGCTCTGGCTGCCGCCGAGCAACTTCGCGGTCACGCCGGTGCTGGGCTGGTGGCGCGAGCCGTGCGAGGTGGGGGTGGTGGACCCCGCCGAGGTGCACGCGGTCTACCGCGTCCCGATCGACGAGCTTCTCGACCCCGCCCACCGGGTCTCGGTCCGTCACCCGTCGGGGTGGACGGGACCGGCCTTCCTCATCGGCGAGGCGAAGGACCTGGTGCTGTGGGGCTTCACCGCGGGGATCATCGCGCGGCTGTTCGACTTCGTCGGCTGGGCCCGGCCCTGGGATCCTGACCGGCTCCGCGACCTGCCGACGCATATGCTGGCAGTGCCACGAGAGGCGGACGGCCGCAACGTGCCTCCCCCCAACACGAACTTCGAAGAGCGGTGAGGGCGCGCCCTGTGACATGTCCGTGAACATTCTCGACTGGATCCTCCTCCTCGTCGTCCTGGCCTACGCCGTCTCCGGCTACTGGCAGGGCTTCATCTCCGGTGCCTTCGCCACGGCCGGTCTGCTCGTCGGCGGCTTCATCAGCGTCCTGTGGCTGGTTCCGAAGCTGCTCGGTGACGCCGAACCGTCCCTGTGGGTCTCCATGGGCGCCCTGTTCGTCGTCCTGCTGAGCGCGTCGTTCGGCCAGGCGATCTTCCAGTACGTCGGAGCGCGCATCCGCGACCGGATCACGTGGCAACCGGTCCGTGCCGTCGACGCCGTGGGCGGGGCCGCGCTGAGCGCCGTCGCCGTGCTCGTCGTCGCCTGGGTGCTCGGTGTCGCGGTGAGCGGCTCGGCCCTGCCGGGCGTGAGCGACCAGGTCCGCTCCTCGCGGGTGCTGTCCGAGGTCGACAGGGTGATGCCGAACCAGGCCGACGACGCCCTGCGGTCGTTCAACGAGGTCGTCGGGTCGAGCTTCTTCCCCCGCTACCTCGAGCCGTTCGCGCCGGAGCGGATCGTCGAGGTCGGCCCACCCTCGGACGCCGTCGCCCGCGACCCGGAGGTCCGCGCTGCGCGCCGCAGCGTGCTGAAGATCCGCGGCGAGAACGAGTGCGGGCGCGGTGTCGAGGGCACCGGGTTCATCTACTCACCGGGCAGGATCATGACCAACGCCCACGTGGTGGCGGGCGTGGACGACCCGAACGTCCTCGTCGGCGACCGGGAGCTGCCGGCCCGGGTGGTCCACTACGACCCGGACCTCGACGTCGCGGTGCTGGCCGTGAACGGGCTGAACCGGCCGTTCCTGCGCTTCGACAAGACCGGCGAGGAGCGCGACGACGCTGCCGTCCTGGGCTACCCCAACGACGGTCCCTACAACGTCCAGGCGGCCCGGATCCGCGGCGAGCAGCGGCTCCGCAGCCCCGACATCTACGGGCGCGGAACGGTGGTGCGCGAGGTTTTCTCGCTGCGGTCGCTGGTTCGGCCCGGCAACTCCGGCGGCCCCCTGGTCTCGACGGACGGGGACGTGCTCGGCGTCATCTTCGCGGCGTCGGTGACCGACCGGGACACCGGCTACGCGCTGACCGCCGACCAGGTCTCGGAGAGCGCCGCCGCGGGCATCACCCACAACGGCGAGGTCGGCACCGGCGGCTGCGCCTAGGCACTCCCCAGGCGTTGCAGCCAGGCCAGCAGCACGCGGTCGAAGGCCTCCGGGTCCTCCTCGTGCGGGAAGTGCCCGGTGCCCGGCAGGGTGTGGCACTCGTAGGCGCCGCCGACGTACCTCCGGGAGCGGTCGACCCCCTGCGCCGGCACCGCCGGGTCGTCGGTGCCGTGCACCATGCACACCGGGGGAGTCACCGGCGGCTCCATGAGGGCGTTGAAGCGGCGGCCGTCAGGGCGCAGGCGGGAGCGCACCAGCCAGCGGTGGTACTCCAGCGCACAGTGCGATGCCGGCCAGAGGCTGAAGGCGTCGTGGTAGCGCTGTGCGGTCTCCGTGTCGGGGAACGACGACTCGGGGCTGCTCCACGAGCGCAGGTGCTTGGCGACGTAGCCGCTGGCGGCCCGCGACAGCCGCCGCTCGGGGAAGAAGGGCGCCTGCATCGCCAGGACGTGTCCCAGGGCGCCGGCCGACTGTTGCCGCTGGAAGGTCGCGCGCCCGAGCTGCGAGAGCATCGTCAGAGGGTGCGGAGCCGACACCGCGCAGAGGCCCGCCACCTGGCGGGGGTGCAGGGCAGCGGCCGCCCATCCGACGTACCCGCCCCAGCCGTGGCCGACGACGATCGCCCGCCGCTCACCGAGGGCCTTGACGACCCCCGCGACGTCGTCGGCGAGGGTGACCGGGTCGTAGCCCCGGGGCGGCTTGTCGGAGCCGCCGTACCCGCGCAGGTCCATCGCGACGGCCCGGAAGCCGTGCTCGGCGAGCAAGGGCAGCTGCGTGCGCCAGCTCCACCAGAACTCCGGGAAGCCGTGGAGCAGCAGAACCAGGGGCGCGCCGGACGCTGAGTCGGGGACGGACTCGGCGACATGGAAGCGGGCCCCGTTGGCGGCGACGTAACGGTGCTGCCAGGGGCCCGGTATCTCGACGACCCCGGTGAGGTCCGGGGACAGTGCCACCGGAGCGGGTCAGCTTCGCTTGAGGACGGTCTTGGTCTCCTGGGCCTGGCGGATCGCGCGTTCGGGGCCGCGGACCTTCTTGACCTTCCTGACCCCGATGAAGGCGAGGAGGCCGGCCAGCAGGACGTAGGCGCCGAAGACGATCAGGAAGCACCACGCGAGATGCAGGTCGGTCATGTGGAGGAAGTAGGCGAAGGACACCGAGAGCATGATGACCGAGAGCAGGACGAGGAAGGCGGCTGCGCCGAACAGGCCGGCGCCCGTGCCGCCGTACTTGGCGCTGACCTTGAGCTCGGCCTTGAGAAGGGCGATCTCGTCCTTGACCAGGTTGGAGATGTCGCGCTGGGCGTCGACGACGAGGCGGCCGATCGTGGGCTCCTCCGCCGTCGCGTCGGTGCTCGCAGCGGGGGTGGGGGTCTCGGTGGCCATCGGTTCGTTCCTCGTCATCCTCGGTCCTTTCGCGGCAGCGGGCGGCAGTCGCGCAGCAGGTCCCGCCACGGGTGCGTGCCCCTGAGACTAGAGGACTAAACGCGCGGGCGCGCAGCGACCCGCGTGACGAGGCACTCGCCCGCGGGGCACCTCGGGCACCTCAGGCGTCGCGGTGCACCCGGTTGCGGCGCAGCAGCACCACCGAGGCGAGTGCGGCCGCGGTGACGGACCCGAGCAGCACCGCGGTCTTCGCGGCGACCGCCCGCTCGTCGGTGTAGGAGAGCTCCGTGACCAGGAGCGCCACGGTGAAGCCGATCCCGGCCAGGATCGCTACGCCGGTCACCTCGCGCCAGGAGATCGCCGCGCTGAGCTCGGCCCGGGTGAACCGGGTGGTCAGCCACGCGCCGCCCAGCACGCCGAGGGGCTTGCCCACGACAAGTCCGAGGAAGACGCCGATCACGATCGGGTCGGTCACGAAGGCGCTGTCGAAGTCGAGGGGCACGCCCGCGGCCATGAGGGCGAAGAACGGCACGGCCACGCCGGCGGTGAAGGGCGTCAGCCGGTGCTCGAGCCGCTCGGCGGGCGAGCGGCGCTCGTCCTCGTCGGGCACCACGCGGGTCAGCAGGCCCAGAGCCACCCCGGCGATGGTCGCGTGGACGCCGCTCTCGTGCATGAACCACCAGGCCGCGAGGGCGACCGGGACGTAGAGCAGCGAGGAGCGGAACCGGCGGTGCTGGAGGAACGCGTAGACCGCCAGGGCGGCCGCGGAGGCCGCCAGCGGGGCCAGCGACAGGTCGGAGGTGTAGAAGACGGCGATGATGACGATGACGACGAGGTCGTCCACGACAGCCAGGGTCAGCAGGAACGCCCGCAGCTGCGTGGGCAGGGCCGACCCCACGACCGCGAGCACGGCCAGCGCGAACGCGATGTCGGTCGCGGCCGGGATCGCCCACCCGCGGAGGTCACCACCGATGTTCGCGACGACGAAGACGATCGCCGGGACCGCGACGCCGGCGAGCGCCGCCACTACGGGCACCATCGCGTCGGCGGGGCGGCGCAGCGAGCCGACGAGGAGCTCCCGCTTGAGCTCGAGGCCGGCGATGAAGAAGAACAGGGTCAGTGCGCCGTCGGCCGCCCAGTGCTCGAGGTCGAGCCCGACGGCGGGGAACGGCACCCAGTGCAGGAGGCTCTCGTAGGAGTCCGCGCCCGGCGAGTTGGCCCATACGACCGCGACCACCGCTGCGGCGAGCACGACCACGCCGCCGATGGCCTCCTGCCGCAGGAGCTTCCCGAGGAAGGTGCTCTCACCGAGCTCGGGGTCGGGAAGGAACTTGGGGCGGCGGCGGGGGGCGCTGATCACGTCGGATCCTCCGGGGGCTCAACGGGCGGTCGTCGGACAGGACGCCGACCAGACTTCCCGGCACACCTCGGAGCTCGCCCCCAGGCTACCGGCCCCGCGACGGCCGGACCATCCGGCGTACTGGGGCGCCGGTCGGCCCGGGTGACGTCGGTCCGCCCGGGGAGTGCCCACTTCCCGGACGAAAGCGGCACTCCCCGCGCGACATGTCGTGAGGGGAGTGCCGCTTTCACCGGGTACCTAGTGAAACCTCACGGGCCTACTCGTCCGAGGCCTTGTTGGAGGACAGGCCCTCCTGGATCAGCGACATCACCGTCGAGTCGGCCAGCGTCGTGACGTCCCCGACCTCGCGGTTCTCGGCGACGTCCCGCAGCAGGCGGCGCATGATCTTGCCGGAGCGCGTCTTGGGCAGCTCCTGGACGACCATGATCTGGCGCGGCTTGGCGATCGCGCCGATCTCGTGGGCGACGTGACCGCGCAGCTCCTGCACGATCTCCTCGCCTCCGTCGCCGGCGGACTCCCGCAGGATCACGAACGCGCAGACCGCCTGGCCGGTGGTCTCGTCGGTGGCGCCCACGACGGCTGCCTCGGCGACCTTCGGGTGCGAGACGAGCGCGGACTCGATCTCGGTGGTGGAGAGCCGGTGCCCAGAAATGTTCATCACGTCGTCGACACGGCCGAGGAGCCAGATGTCGCCGTCGTCGTCCTTCTTGGCGCCGTCGCCGGCGAAGTACTTGCCCGGGAACCGCGCCCAGTAGGTGTCCTTGAACCTCTGGTCGTCGCCCCACAGCGTGCGCAGCATCGCGGGCCAGGGCTCGGTGAGGACGAGGTACCCGCCGGACCCGTTGGGCACCGGGTTCCCCGCGTCGTCGACGACCTCCGCGGAGACGCCCGGGATGGCCTTCATCGCCGAGCCCGGCTTGCCGGCGGTGACGCCGGGCAGTGGGGAGATCATGATCATGCCGGTCTCGGTCTGCCACCAGGTGTCGACCACGGGCGTGCGGTTGCCGCCGATGACCTCGCGGTACCAGACGTAGGCCTCCGGGTTGATCGGCTCGCCCACCGACCCGAGCAGCCGCAGCGACGACAGGTCGAACTTCTCGGGGATGTCCGTGCCCCACTTCATGAAGGTCCGGATCGCCGTCGGAGCGGTGTAGAACGTCGTGACCTTGAACTTCTCGATGATCTCCCACCAGCGACCCTTGTGCGGGGTGTCCGGCGTGCCCTCGTACATCACCGACGTCGTCCCGTTGGCGAGCGGGCCGTAGACGATGTAGCTGTGCCCGGTCACCCAGCCGATGTCGGCCGAGCACCAGTAGACGTCGGTCTCCGGCTTGAGGTCGAAGATCGACCAGTGCGTGTACGCCGCGCCGACGAGGTAGCCGCCGGTGGTGTGCAGGATGCCCTTGGGCTTGCCCGTCGTGCCGGAGGTGTACATGACGTAGAGCGGGTGCTCGGCGTCGAACATCTCCGGGGCGTGGTTGGCGTCCTGCTTCTCGACGAGGTCGTGCCACCAGACGTCGCGGTCGGCGTGCCAGTCCACGTCCTGCCCGGTACGGCGTACGACGAGCACGGAGCGTACGTCGGGGCAGCGCTCGACGGCCTCGTCCACCGCGGGCTTCAGCGCCGACGGGGCGCCCCGCCGGTAGCCGCCGTCGGCGGTGATCACGACGCGGGCGTCGCAGTCCTGGATGCGCCCGGCGAGGGCGTCTGCCGAGAACCCGCCGAAGACCACCGTGTGGGGCGCACCGATGCGCGCGCACGCCAGCATCGCCACGACCGTCTCGGGGATCATCGGCATGTAGATCGCGACCCGGTCGCCCGTCTGCACCCCGAGGTCCTTGAGGGCGTTCGCGGCCTTGCAGACCTCGTCCTGGAGCTCGGCGTAGGTCAGGCTGCGGGTGTCGCCCTCGGGCTCGCCGACCCAGTGGAAGGCGACCTTGTCGCCCCGGCCGGCCTCGACGTGGCGGTCCACGCAGTTGTAGGCGGCGTTCAGGCGTCCGCCGACGAACCACTTCGCGAAGGGCGGGTTGTCCCAGTCGAGGACGCGGTCCCAGCGCTGGTCCCAGTCGAGACGGTCTGCCTGCTCCTCCCAGAACGCGAGACGGTCGGCGGATGCGTGCTCGTAGGCGTCGGCCTTGACGTTGGCCGCGGCTGCGAGGTCTGCGGGGGGCTCGAAGCGGCGGTTCTCCTGCATCAGGTTGGACAGTGTCTCGTCACTCACGTCGTCTCCTCGTCACAGTTCGTGTCTGTGGTCTTCTCCGGCGTACAGGGGTGCTGCGGGGTGTGACCGGGGTCATGCCCGTGCCGCCACGATATTCCGTACGCCGCCCGGCGACGAGGGGTCGGGTCCCGAGGCCCTCCTGCCTCGTCGCCGGGCGGCTGTTCGTTGTGGCTGCCCGGCGGCGCCTAGTGCGACACCGCGCCCTCGGCGCCGGCGCCCGTGAGCGCCCGGACCTCGAGCTCGGGGTAGGCCTCCTCCGAGGACGGCTCGTGGGAGGTGACGGTGCCCAGGTAGCCCATCAGGAAACCGAAGGGGATCGAGATGAGGCCGGGGTTGCTGAGCGGGAACCACTGCCAGTTGGAGTCCGGGAAGAGCGCCCCCTCCGAGCCGGAGACCACCGGCGAGAAGAGCACCAGACCCACGGCCGCGACCAGGCCGCCGTAGATGCTCCAGGTCGCCCCGCGGGTGTTGAACCGCTTCCAGAACAGGTTGTAGATGATCGACGGCAGGTTCGCCGACGCCGCGACCGCGAAGGCCAGGGCGACCAGGAACGCGATGTTCAGCGACTGCGCCGGGATCGCCAGGGCGATCGCGATGCCGCCGATGACGAACGCGGAGATGCGCGCCACCCGCACCTCGGAGTGCTCCGAGGCCGTCCCCTTCTTGATCACGTTGGCGTAGATGTCGTGCGCCACCGACGACGCGGAGGTCAGGGTCAGGCCCGCGACCACCGCGAGGATCGTCGCGAAGGCGACCGCCGAGATCAGTGCCAGCAGCACCGCGCCCCCGGTCGACCCGGAGCCGCCGCCGATCGCCTCGGCCAGCAGCGGGGAGGCGAGGTTGCCGCCGCTGTCGGCGACCTCGCTGCCCTCACCGGTGTCGAGCATGGCCGCGGCACCGAAGCCCAGCACCAGCGTCATCAGGTAGAAGGCGCCGATGAGGCCGATGGCCCACAGCACCGACTTGCGGGCGTCCCGCGCCGTCGGGACCGTGTAGAAGCGGATCAGGATGTGCGGCAGTCCCGCCGTGCCCAGGACCAGTGCGAGCGCCAGGCTCATGAAGTCCAGCTTGCTGGTCAGGTCCACGCCGTACTTCAGGCCCGGGTTGAGGAAGGCCTCGCCCTTGCCGGTGTTCTCCGCGGCCGCGCCGAGCAGCTCGGAGAGGTTGAAGTCGAAGTGCCAGCCGACCAGGAAGGTGATCAGGATCGTGCCGGCCATCAGCAGGACGGCCTTGACGATCTGCACCCAGGTCGTGCCGCGCATGCCGCCGACGACGACGTAGAAGATCATCAGGAAGCCGACCCCGACGATGACGAGGTTCTTCAAGGCGTCGGAGTTGACGCCGAGGAGCAGGGCGACCAGCGAGCCCGCGCCGACCATCTGCGCGAGCAGGTAGAAGATCGAGACCACCACGGTCGAGCTCGCCGCCGCCGTGCGGACCGGGCGCTGCCGCATCCGGTAGGCGAGCTGGTCGGCCATCGTGTAGCGACCGGAGTTCCGCAGCAGCTCGGCGACGAGCAGCAGGGCCACCAGCCAGGCCACCAGGAAGCCGATCGAGTAGAGGAAGCCGTCGTAGCCGTAGAGCGCGATGGCACCGGAGATGCCCAGGAAGCTCGCCGCCGACATGTAGTCGCCGCCGATCGCGAGGCCGTTCTGGAAGCCGCTGAAGGACCGGCCGCCGGCGTAGTAGTTCGCCGCTCCCGACCCCTGCCGGCTCGCCCAGATGGTGATGCCGACGGTGAGCAGGACGACGGACAGGAACAGGACCGTGGTCAGGGTCTGGCTGCTCATCGGCCGACCTCCTCGTTGTAGCGCTGCTCGAGGCGGCGAGCGAGCGGGTCGAGCGACTTGTTGGCGTGCCGCGAGTACAGCCAGGCGATGCCGAACGTGGAGACGAACTGGAGCAGGCCGAACACCAGGGCGACGTTGACGTTGCCGAAGAGCTTGGTGTCCATGAAGCCCGGAGCCCAGTTCGACATGACGACGTAGAGCAGGTACCAGACCAGGAAAGCGATGGTCCACGGGATCGCGAAGCCGCGGTAGCGGCTACGCAGCTCGCGGAAGTCCTCGGTGGCGTGCAGGTGCTCGTAGATCACGTGGCCGGATCGTTGATGCGGTGTCTGCTGCTGCGTGGGCGGCGGGGTCACCTCGTCTGCCATGGGAGCTCACCTTCTCTCGGGGTCGGCCGTCGGCCCGGGGTCGCCGCGGCGCGCTGATGTGACGACCGTCACCGTAGGAACGTGGTCGCGGTGGGGCGAGAGGCGCGTGAGCATGCTGCGCCGAGCGGTGACCGGCGTTCGACGTACGGCAGGAAAGGCGCGACGAACGGTCGGGCCGAGGCTCAGAGGGGGTACGGCCCCCGGTCGAGGGTCACGGCCTCCGGCGTGTGGAGGCGCACCATCGTCTGCGAGACGTGGTGCGGCAGCCGTCGCGGCGTCAGCAGCGAGACGGTGACCATCGTCAGGAACGCCGCCGGGACCGTCCAGGCAGCCGGGTGCGACATCAGCGCGCTCGCCCAGCCGGTGTGCTCGTGGCCCAGGAGCGTGTCCACCACGCCCAGCCCCGAGAGGGCGCCGCCGACGAGCATGCCGACGATCGCGCCCGCGTCGGTGAGGCGCCGCCACCAGATGCCCAGCACCAGCAGCGGGCAGAACGTCGAGGCGGCGACCGCGAACGCCAGCCCGACCGCTCGCGCGACGCCGACCCCCTCGGTGGACAGCGCCAGGACCAGGGGTACGGCGACCGCGACGACCGCGGCGGCCTGGAACGACCGCACGCCCCGGAACCTGCTGCCCATCACGTCCTGGCTGAGCACGCCGGCGACCGCGATGGTCAGCCCCGAGCAGGTCGACAGGAACGCCGCGAACGCGCCGGCTGTCGTGAGGGCGGAGAGCAGGTCGCCGCCCAGGCCGCCGATCATGCGGGCCGGGAGCTCCAGGACGACCGTGTCGGCGCGGCCGGAGCCGATGAGGTCGGGGGTGTAGATCCGGCCGAGCGCGCCGTAGACGGGCGGGAGCATGTAGAAGAGCCCGAGCAGCGCGATCACCACCAGCGTCGTACGCCGCGCCGCCCGGCCGTCGGGGTTGGTGTAGAAGCGCACCACGACGTGGGGCAGGCCCATCGTGCCGAGGAACGTGGCGACGATGATCGAGTAGGTGGTGTACAGCGGGTGGGCCGCCGACGACGCGAGGGGCGTGGTCCACACGTCGGACGCCTGCCCGGCCAGCTCGACGTCGGCGGGGGAGACCGCGCCGTCTCCCGCCCACACGACGAGCGCGAACATCACCGGCACCAGCAGGGCGGTCAGCTTGAGCCAGTACTGGAAGGCCTGGACGAAGGTGATGCTGCGCATGCCACCCGACATCACGTTCACGAGCACGACGACCGCGACGATCGCCCCACCCACCCACGGCTCCATCCCCGCCACCGTCCCCAGCGCGAGGCCGGCGCCCTGGAACTGCGGCATCAGGTAGAGCCAGCCGATGCCCACGACGAGCGCCGACGAGAACCGCCGTACCGCCTGGGACTCGAGCCGGCCCTCGGCGAAGTCCGGGAGCGTGTAGGCGCCCGAGCGGCGCAGCGGCGCGGCGACCAGGACCAGCATCACCAGGTAGCCCGCGGTCCACCCGACCGGGTACCAGAGCATCTCGGTCCCGAGGGTGAGCACCAGCCCGGCGATGCCGAGGAAGGACGCCGCCGAGAGGTACTCCCCGCCGATCGCGGACGCGTTGAGGGCGGGGCGGACCGACCGGGAGGCGACGAAGAAGTCGCTCGTGGTCCGCGAGAAGCGCCAGCCGTAGGCGCCGATGCCGAGGGTCGCCGCGGACACCAGGGCGATCGCCGCCAGGGCGTAGGTGGTGCTCACCGCGGGTCCTGGACCTGCGACACCGACCGGGTCGCCGGGCTCACGACCTCTCCACCATGTCCGTGAAGCTGCTCTCGTTGCGCTCGGCCGAGCGGACGTAGAACCAGCCGAGCAGCACCAGCAGCGGGTACACCGCGAAGCCCAGGAAGACCCACGCCAGCGGCATGCCGAGCACCCGGACGTCGTCGAGCCCCGGGAACAGCCAGTACACCAGCGGCACGCTCGCCACGAGGACCAGGACCGCCACGATCACGATCGCCGCGAGCCGCAGCTGGGCCCGCAGGAGCGAGCTCATGTAGATCTCGCCGAGCCGGGTCTGCGCGTCGATCTCCGAGCTGACGTTGACGTGCCGGGAACGCCCCGCCGTCGTCCGGGGGCTGGTCACGCGCACCCGCCGCAGCGGGCCGCCGTCCGGGGTCATGCGCGGGTTCCGGTTCCGGGGCGGGTACGCCGCACCAGCAGGTCGCGCAGCTCGCGGGTGTGCCTGCGGCTCACGGCCAGCTCCTCGCCGCCCACGAGCACGCTGCAGCGACCCGCGTCCATCCGGACCTCCTCGACATGGGCGAGGGCGACCAGCAGCGAGCGGTGGATCCGGACGAAGCCCGCGTCGCGCCACTCGTCCTCCAGCGCGGTGAGCGGGACCCGCAGCAGGTGGCTCTCGTCGGCGGTGTGGAGGCGGGCGTAGTCGCCCTGCGCCTCGACGTACCGGACCTCGCTGCGCGAGACGAACCGGGTCCGGCCGCCGAGCTCCACGGCGATGTTGTCGGACTCGTCCGGCGCGGCCGGCCCGCGCGCGTCCACCACACGGCGTACCGCCTCGGCGAGCCGGTCCTCGCGCACCGGCTTGAGCACGTAGTCCACGGCGTTGAGGTCGAAGGCGGAGACGGCGTGCTCGTCGTAGGCCGTCACGAAGACCACCGGCGGCGGCTCCTTGAACCGCGACAGCACCCGCGCCAGGTCGAGGCCGGTCAGCCCCGGCATCCGGATGTCCATGAACACCGCGTCGACCGGCTCCTCCTGCAGCAGCCGCAGCGCCTCCGCGGCCGAGTCGGTGGTCAGCACGTCGCCGACGCGGGGGTCGCGGCCGAGCAGCCACGCGAGCTCGTCGAGGGCAGGCCGCTCGTCGTCGACGACGAGGACCCGCAGCGGGGCGGCGGTCGCGGTCATGCACGCACTCCTGGAGCGAATTTCGGGACCCTGACGATAACCTTCGTGCCCGCTTCGGGAGCGGTCTCCACGACGAGTCCGTACTCGTCCCCGAACGTCGAGCGGAGCCGCTCGTCGACGTTCCCGAGCCCCACCGAGTCGATCGCGTCGTCGCCGGCGAGCGCCCGGCGTACCCGGTCGGGGTCCTCGCCCACGCCGTCGTCCTCGATCGAGATGACGCACTCGGCGTCCTGGTCCTCGCCGATGATCGTGATCCGCCCCGGACCGGTCTTGTCCTCCAGGCCGTGGCGGACGGCGTTCTCCACGAGGGGCTGCAGGCACAGGAACGGCACGACGACGGGCAGCACCTCCGGGGCGATCCGCAGCGTGACCCGGAGCCGGTCCCCGAACCGGGCCTTCTCCAGCACGAGGTACCGCTCGATGGACCGGAGCTCCTCGGCGAGGGTGGTGAACTCGCCGTGCCGGCGGAAGGAGTAGCGCGTGAAGTCGGCGAACTCCAGGAGCAGCTCCCGGGCGCGCTCGGGGTCGGTGCGCACGAACGACGCGATCGCGGTCAGCGAGTTGTAGATGAAGTGCGGGCTGATCTGCGCCCGCAGCGCCCGGACCTCGGCCTCCATCAGGCGCGTCCGCGAGGCGTCGAGCTCGGCCAGCTCGAGCTGGGCGGAGACCCACCGGGCCACCTCCTCGGTCGCCCGCACCAGACCGGCCGAGGCGCTGGGCGTGAAGGCCTGGAGCGTGCCCACGACCCGCTCCTCGACGGTCAGCGGGCTGACCACCACGTGCCGGAACGGGCAGGCCGGGTCGTAGCAGGGGAGGTCGGACTTGTCGCGCAGCGACGTTCCTCCGTCGGCGACCACCGGCGCGGCGAGCCCGGGTGCCTGCTCGCCGTGGTGGCCGAAGCGACCCTCCCAGGCCAGCAGCCGCGTCGTGTCGGTGAGCGCGACCGCCGGGGTACCGAGCAGCTCGCGCAGGTGCCGGGCGGCCTTGGTGGCCGCCACCTCCGTCAGACCCGACCGCAGGGGCGGGCCGGCGAGGGAGGCGGTGTGGAGGGTGCGGAAGGTGGCACGGTCGGCCTCGGTGCCCAGGTGCCCCGGCCGGAGCCAGCCCCACCGAGATCCCATGCGTGCCCCTACCTGAAGTCGATGAGGAGCCCGTCGTCGAACCCGTCGTCGAACCCGCCGGAGCGGTCGGCGCCCCCGGCAGGGAGGGTACCGGTCCCGCGACCCCCCTGCGGGGGTTCCGGCGCGGGCTCGGGCAGAGCCCACGGCAGGATCGCCGCCGTGCACACGGTCGTCACGTAGGGCAGCACCATCCCGTCCGCGCCGCGGCCGTACTCGGCGTACAGGTCGTCCACCTGGTGCAGCACCCGCTCGCGCTCGAGCTCGGACATCGTCGCGACGTTCGACCGGGAGCTGACCAGGTCGCGCAGCTCGGTGCGGTCCAGCGGCTGCCAGAACCGGAACGTCGAGCGCTCCACGGACGTGAACATGCCGGTCTCGTCGAGGGTGCGGGCGGGGTCGGCGGCCGCGTCCGACGTACCGGGGCCGGAGCCGATGATCCGGCCGAGCCGCTTCACCCAGGGGATCCGCTCGTCGCGGGTGTTCCAGACGATCGCGAACCTGCCGCCGGGGCGCAGCACCCGCGCCACCTCCGGGAACAGGCGGTCGGGGTCGAACCAGTGGAAGGCCTGGGCGGCGACCACCAGGTCGACGGACCGGGAGACGAGCGGGATCTCCTCGGCACGGGCAGCGAGCACCCGGGCGGCAGGGGCGCGGGCGACCAGCCGGGCCAGCATGACCGGGGAGTGGTCGGTGGCCGTCACCGAGCAGCCGCGCTCCAGCAGCGACCGGGTGAGCTTGCCTGTGCCGGCGCCGAGCTCGAGGACCTCCGGCGGCGCGTCGGAGCCGGGGAGCCCCTGCAGCAGTGCACCCACGGCATCCTCGGGGTACGACGGGCGAGCCCGCTCGTAGGTGTCCGCGACGAGGTCGAACGAGCGCGCCGGCTCCACGGCGTGGCGGTAGCGAGAAAGCTCGTTCATCGTGCGCGAGGCTACCTGGCCCTCGGGTGCTTCGCGCACGGTCGGCTAGCCTTGAGCGTCGTGTCTGCAGCATCTTCCCCTGAGTCCCCCGCTCCGGACCCGCTCGCCCGGCTCACCTCCCTCGAGGGGGTGGCGTCCGCGATGGCGGCGGCCCGTGACGGCATCGACGTGCTCCTGCGCGATCGCGGCCTGCGCCAGAGCCCTCCCGAGCTGACGGCCGAGTCGCTGCTCCGCGGCGCGCACGCGAGTGCGGTGCTCGAAGGATCCGGGACCAGCCTGGCCGAGATGCGCGCCGGCGGCGGGGGACCGATGGCTCAGGCCGCCCTCCGCCTGAGCACCGAGGTGCTGGGGCTGCTCCCGGTGCTGGGCTCGTCCCCCCTGCAGGCGTTCGCGCGGATGCACACGCTGGCCGGCAAGGGTGTCGCCCCCGACGAGGACCTCGGCCGTCCCCGCAACGCCTCGGGTGCGGGCCGTCTCAACGACCTGGCTCGGCTGCTGGTGACGCCCACCGAGGCCCCTGCCCTGGTCGTCGCCGCGGTCGTCCATGCGGAGCTCGCCTCGGTGGCGCCGTTCGTCTCCCACAACGGACTGGTGGCGCGGGCCGCCGAGCGGCTGGTCCTCGTCGCGCGCGGCGTCGACGCCAAGTCCCTGATCGTGCCGGAGGTCGGACACCTGAAGCTGCGGCGGGAGTACGAGTCGAACCTGCGCGGCTACCGGGAGGGCGGCGCCGCGGGCGTGCACTCCTGGCTGCTCTACACCGCCGAGGCCTACGCCGCGGGAGCCGAGGCCAGTCCGGTGGCACGCCGCGAGGCCTGAGAAGGCCCCGCACATGCGAGCGGCACCTCGATCATCGACCGTAGGTGCCGCCGCTGACACGTGAGACCTGGGCTACCAAGCGTGCACCGGTCAACTGTTGCTCCGGGTAAACCCGTAAGACAACGCCCAATTCGGAAGGGTAGGTCGCCGCGTGGGTACCTGGCTCACGTGCGGGTCTTTACTTGTTGGTCCTTTTCTACGCCAGACGGTGAAACCGGACAAGGGTCCTGTGGCCCTTGTCTAGAGACGACGCGCCCTGAGGGCATGTCGGACGGCGTATCGGCGCGAAACCCTTGACGGGACACTCTCGAGATGCGTCCGCGGGCGGGCTCCGTCAGGCGCCGGGCAGGCGGCGACGGGCGGCGAGGTAGACCGCCCCTCCGACGCTGACCGCCGTACCGAGCGCGATGGCCACGAGGGTCGGCTTGCTCGACGGCAGGCGCATCCGGCGCGTGAGCGCCACGGGGCGGTTGAACCACAGCACCGGCCAGCCTCGCGAGCCCGCGATGCGCCGCAGCTCCCGGTCGGGGTTCACCGCGTAGGGGTGGCCCACGATCTCGAGCATGTGCACGTCGGTCATCGAGTCGCTGTAGGCGTAGCTGCGGGAGAGGTCGTAGCCCTTCTCCTCGGCGAGCTCCTGGATCGCGGTCGCCTTGTTCTCGGCGTAGGCGTAGAAGCCGATCTCGCCGGTGTACTTGCCGTCCTCGATCTCCATCCGCGTGGCGATGACGCCGTCCGCACCGAGCATCTCCCCGATCGGCTCGACGACCTCTGCTCCCGACGCCGAGACGATGACGACGTCCCGCCCGGCGAGCTGGTGCTCCTCGATCAGGGAGACCGCCTCGTCGTAGACCAACGGATCCACGATGTGGTGCAGGGTGTCGGCGACGATGTCCCGCACGGTCTGCACGTCCCACCCGGCCGAGAGCTCGGAGAGGAAGTCGCGCATCTTCTCCATCTGGTCGTGGTCCGCCCCGCCGACGAGGTACACGAACTGCGCGTAGGCGCTCCGGAGGACCGAGCCCCGCGAGATCAGCCCGCCGGCGTAGAACGACTTGCTGAACGCGAGGGTGCTCGACTTGGCGATGATCGTCTTGTCGAGGTCGAAGAATGCTGCGGCGCGGCGGGTGACGGGGAGCTGCGTCACGGTCGCCGTCGCGGTCTGCGCCTCGTCGGTCGTGCTCATCGGAGGGACTCCTTCTCGCGCCCGTCCGGGATCCACGCCGGGACGGGCGGCTTGGTGAACTCGGGGACGAGCATAGGCAGGGGGCACAAAGTAAAGAAAAGGCGCTACGATGGGTGCGTTGTCGCGGTTTGCCCGCTCGTGCGGCTTACGGTTTCCACGATACCGGCGCTTGCGACAACCCGAGTACGTCAGCGGCACTTCCCCCCGCCGCTGACTCGGCCCGGCTCATCCCCCCCGAGCACGGGCCCGCGGCCCTCGATCATCCCCCCCGATCGAGGGCCGCCCCATGTCTACGGGGGTTTCGCGCCCGGCGGCCGCGCCGCGTGGGCCCGTTCTCGTCCACAGCAGACCTGGTCGGGTACGCCGTCCCCAGGCGGAGGCGTACGCCGGCCTCACGCCGAGCCGGACCGGCCACGCTCGGCCCCATGACCACGCCGGAGCCACCGCCCCCGACCCGCCGTCCCCTCGTCGTGACGGGCGACCAGGGCCTCGCCGACGACCTGCACCGCCTCGCCGCCGCTGCGGGGGTGTCCCTCGAGGTCGCGGAAGCCACGGACGCCCGGGTCTCCTGGCAGACCGCCCCCGTGGTCCTCGTCGGCACGGACGTGCTCGTGTCCCTGGCCGACACCAAGCCCCTCAGACGCGACCGCGTGCACGTGGTGGGACGCGGCCCGGTCTCCGACGCCGTCTTCCGCACTGCCCTCGAGGTCGGCGCCGAGAGCGTCGTCGAGCTCCCCGAGGCCGCGCCCTGGCTCGTCGAGACCCTGACCGACTCCGCGGACGGGGCGGGCGACCTCGCCAGGGTCGTGGGAGTCGTCGGCGGCAGCGGCGGCGTCGGCGCCACGACGTTCGCCACCGCCCTGTCCGCGGCGGCGGCCTCGCACCTCCCCGGTGCCTCCGGCGTACGGCCGGTGGTGCTGGTCGACGCCGACCCGCTCGGCCCCGGCGTCGCCGAGGTGGCGGGGTTCGACGACGGTGACGGGTGCGCGCTGGCCCCGGCTGCTCGAGTCCGCGGGACGCCTCGGGTCGCGATCGCTGCTCGCCTCGCTGCCGCGTCGCGACGGCCTGGCGGTCCTGGGCTGGGGCACCGGCCCCCGCCCCACGCTCGACCCGGCCGTGGCGAGGGAGGTGGTCAGCGCGGCGCAGCGGGGCGGGTCCCTGGTGGTGGTCGACCTCCCGCGGCACCTCGACCCGGCCACGACGGAGCTCCTCCACCGCTGCGACGACCTGGTGGTCGTCACCGGGCTCACCTCGCTGTCCGTCGCCTCGGCCCTGCAGGTGGTCGGGACGCTGCGGAGCCTCGTGCCGAGCGGGCACCTGGTCGCACGTGGGCCCGTCACGGCGCTGGACCCCGAGGAGGTCGCCCGCGTCCTCGACCTGCCGCTGGCGGCGGTGGTCACCGACCAGCGGCGGGTCCGGGAGGGCGTCGAGCTGGGGCTGGGGCCACTGCGCTCCCGCCGCGGATCCCTCGCCCGCGCCGTCCGGGACACGCTCGCCCGGGTGTGCGCCCCCGCGGAGCAGGTCGCATGAGCAGGCAGGACCTGCTCGAACGGGTCCGGGACCGGCTGGCGACCGACGGGACCGCCCCGGGTCCTGCCGAGGTGGCCCGCGCGCTTCGTCACGAGGGCCGCCCCGTGGGTGACGCGGAGGCGCTGGCCGTCCTGGACGAGCTCCGGCGTGAGGTGCTCGGGGCGGGTCCGCTCGAGCCGCTGCTGCGCGAGGACGGCGTCACCGACGTGCTCGTGAACGGGCCCGGACAGGTGTACGTCGACCGTGGCGACGGGCTCGAGCTCACCGAGGTCACCTTCGCCGACGACGCCGCGGTCCGACGCCTCGCGCAGCGGCTCGCCGCCACATCGGGTCGCCGGCTCGACGACGCGACTCCCTACGTCGACCTGCGGCTCCGCGACGGCACGCGCTTCCACGCCGTACTGGCGCCGCTGTCCCGTCCCGGCACCTTGCTCTCCCTGCGCGTACCGCGGGAGCGGCTGCTCGACCTCGACGGACTGGTGTCCAGCGGCACGGTCGGCACGGAGGGGGCCGAGCTGCTGCGGGCGATCGTCGCGCGGCGGCTCGCCTTCCTGGTGACGGGTGGGACCGGGTCAGGGAAGACGACGCTCCTCGCGGCTCTCCTCGGGCTCGTCGACCCCTCCCACCGCCTCGTGATCGTCGAGGACGCCAGCGAGCTGCGGCCCGTCCACCCCCATGTCGTGGGGCTCGAGGCCCGACCCGCCAACGTCGAGGGGGCCGGGGCGGTCCCGCTCCAGGTGCTGGTCCGGCAGGCGCTGCGGATGCGGCCGGACCGCCTCGTCGTGGGGGAGGTGCGCGGCGCCGAGATCGCCGACCTCCTGGCGGCGATGAACACCGGGCACGAGGGAGGCTGCGGGACCCTCCACGCGAACTCCTGCGCCGACGTACCCGCCCGGGTCGAGGCCCTCGCCATGGCGGCCGGGATCCCCCGGGACGCGGCGCACAGCCAGCTCGCCTCCGCCCTCGACGTCGTGGTCCATCTCGGCCGGCGCGCGGGGCGGCGCGCGGTCGAGGAGGTGGCGGTCCTGGAGCGCGGGGACGACGGGTACGTGCGAGCGGTACCGGCTGTCCGGTTCGACGCGGCCGGCGAGGCACGGATGCGTGAGGGCGCCGACCGGCTGGAGGAGCTGCTGTGCCGGTGATCGCCGTCACCGCCGCTCTCGCCGTGGGCGTGGCGGTCTGGATGATGCTGCCGGCCGGTGCGACCCGAGAACCCGTCCCCGGAGCCGATGCCGGTCCCGGTGCGCTCGTCCTGCCCCGGACCGTCGGCTCGACCCTCCTGGGGGCCGTGGTCGTCGGCGTGCTGGTCGCCGTGGCCGACGGGACGACCCTTGCCCTCGCGCTCATCGTCTGCTCGGCGGCCGCTGCCACCTGGCACCTCGTCGGCAGAGGCAGGGGCCGTCGAGAGGCGCAGCAGCGGGCCGACAGGGTCGTGGAGCTCTGCGAGGCACTGGCCGGGGAGCTGGGCGCGGGGCAGCCTCCTCTTGTGGCGTTGCGCCGCTGCGTCGAGGTGTGGCCCGACGTCGAGCCCGCGGCCACGGCCGGGGAGCTCGGGGCGGACGTGGCGCGGGCCCTGCGACGGCTCTCCAGGCTTCCCGGGGCGTCCGGGCTCGCCGAGGTCGCCGGTGCGTGGCAGGTCTCCGAGTCTGCCGGCGGCAGCCTGGCGCCGGCGCTCGCCCGGGTGGCGGACGCAGCCCGCCGCCGCCGCGTCACCCAGCACCTCGTGGCCTCCGAGCTCGCGTCCGCGCAGGCCACCGCCCGGCTCGTGGCCGTCCTCCCGGTCGGGGTGCTCAGCATGGGCTCCGGCATCGGCGGGAGCCCGTGGCCGTTCCTCCTGGGGACGCCCGCAGGACTCGGCTGCCTCGCTGCAGGTCTCGCCCTCGCGTACGCCGGTCTCCTCTGGATAGAGCGGATCGCCACCGCGGCGGTCGACCCGTGAGCGCGGCTCCCGGACTCGCCGGGCACCTGCTGGCCGCCGCTGCGGCAGGGGCCGCCGTCGCGCTCGTGCTCCCCGGCTCCGTGGCCTCCCTGGCGGGGCGAGCCGGACCTGTCATCGGCGGGGACATGGACCCGGCGGGGGGTGTCTCCCGTGACGAGACCGACCTGTTCGAGAGGTACCGGTGGCCGCTCGCCCTCCTGGCCGGCGTCGTCCCCGTCGTGGTCCTCGGGGGCGCACTGGGCGCCGCCGCAGGAGTCGTCGCGGTGGTCGTCGCCCACCGTGTCCTCGACGCGCGCGAGTCCGCCACGGTCAGGAAGCGTCGCGAGGAGGTCGAGAGGGCGCTGCCCCACGTCGTCGACCTGCTTGCCGTCGTGCTGGCTGCGGGTGCCGCGCCCTCGCGTGCGCTCTCCACGGTCGCGACCGCCGTCGAGGGGCCCGTGGTCGAGGATCTCCGGGCGGCCGAGCACAGCCTCGGGCTGGGGCGAGATCCCGTGCGGGTCTGGCAGGAGCTGGGACGGCGGCCCGGTCTGGCTGCCCTCGGGCGCACCATGTCCCGAGCCGTCGAGACGGGTGCGTCGGTGAGCGGCGCGCTGGGGCGCCTCGCGGAGGACCTGGCGGCCTCCGCGCGCCTGGACGCGGAGACCAGGGCCCGCGCCGTGGGTGTCCGCGCCACCGCACCCCTCGGCGTGTGCCTGCTTCCCGCGTTCGTGCTGGTCGGCATCGTCCCGCTCGTGGTCGGCACCGCAGGCGCGTTCTTCAACCGCTGACGGTCGTCGTGGGCGACTTCGTGGTGAGGACGGCCTGTGGTGTGGACGGCCTGTGGTGTGGACGGTCGGCGGCGCGTGGCGACCAGGTTTGCTCCACATCCGCCACCCGCGAGCACGTGATCCCCCGAAGCGATCTCGACGGTCGTTCCGTCGGCTCGATTCGAGAAGTCTCGGGGACGTCAGATCGCATCGCGCCGGCCTCGGCCGACTCTCACCTGGAGGTACTCATGACCACGTCACCCGTCACCAAGCTGCACCGCAAGATCCGCGACGACAGGGGCGCCGCGACGGCGGAGTACGCCGTCGTCACGGCGGCCGGCGCCGGACTCGGCGGCCTGCTCTACAAGTTCCTGACCAGCGACCTCGGCGAGCACCTCATCAAGGCCCTGTTCGACATGGTCCTCGGCATGATCGGTCTCAAGTGACCTTGATCCGCCTGCACGCGGCGGCCGGGAGAGCACGCGCAGCCCTGCGTGCTCTCCCGGGCTCGCCCCGCGGCGAACGAGGTGCAGTGACTGCAGAGACGGCGGTCGTGCTGCCGCTGCTGGTCGCGATGACCCTCGGGATGCTCTGGGTCGTCAGCCTCGGCGTGACCCAGGTCCGGGTCGTCGACGCCGCCCGCGAGACCGCGCGGGCGCTGGCCCGCGACGAGGTCCCCTCGACGGCGGTCGAGCTAGGACGGCGGGTTGCGCCCGAGGGATCGACCATCACCGTCACAGAGGCGCGCGGACAGGTCCGGGTGCGGGTCGTGGCCGAGGTCCACGGACCGGGTGGCCTCTTCGCGTTCCTTCCTGCCGTCGAGGTCGACGCAGACGCGGTCACGGCCCAGGAGTCCTCGTGAGACACAGGGACGAGCGTGGTGCCGCCACCGTTCTCGTCTTCGTGATGGTCGGTGTGCTCACCACGATGGCCCTGGCCGGCGTCGTCATCGGCGGGCTGGTCGTGGGCCAGCGCCGGGCGTCCTCGGCGGCAGACCTGGCTGCCCTCGCCGGGGCGGAGACGCTGCGGACCGGCGGTGGGTCGGCCGTCGCCGGGGCCGCTGCCTGCGGCGCCGCCCGCCAGGTCGCCGCGGTGAACGGGGCACGCCTGAGGAGCTGTCGCGCAGGCGGCGCGGAGGTCGAGCTCGAGGTCGTGGTCGAGGTCCGGTCGGCCTGGGGGAGGACCTGGGCCGTCGCGGGGCGTGCCCGGGCCGGCCCCGGTCGAGCTGCGGAGGCGGGGGTTGCTAGCCCTTCGACCGGTCCTGGTCCGTGACCGTCGTGTCGGCTTCGGTCCGTGTGGTGCTCTCGGTCGGGGCGGCGCTGTCGGTCGGGGCGGCGCTGTCGGTCCGGGTGCCGCTCTCGGTCGAGGCCGTGGTGGGGGCAGCCGCCTTCTCCTCCTGGGCCTGGACCTTCTCGCTGAGCCGGTGGAGCTCCTTCTTCTCCTGCCGCCGCTTCCGGGCGCGGCGCAGGCCGGCGTTGATGAGCGCGAGCCCGGCCAGGAGGAGCAGCAGGGTGAGCGCGCCGGCGAGGAAGACGGCGAACGTGCTCGCCTCCCCCTGAACGGCGCCGAGGTCGAAGTTGGCGGTCTGGGTGGAGCCGCCGAAGAGGGCGGCAAAGACCAGGCCTACTGCGACGACCACGAGGATGATTCCGAGAGCGAGCATGACGACCCTTTCGAGGACTGAGGCTCAGGCTAGCCCGTCTCGCGCAGGAGGACGTCCAGCAGCGACACGGCCGCCTCCTTGTCGAGCGGGTTGTTCCCGTTCCCACATTTGGGCGACTGCACGCATGAGGGGCACCCGTCCTCGCAGGCGCAGGCCCGGATCGCCTCGCGAGTGGCGCTCCACCACTCGCGCGCAGCATGGAAGCCCCGCTCCGCGAACCCGGCTCCCCCCGGGTGCCCGTCGTAGACGAACACCGTCAGCTGCCCCGTGTCGGGATGGAGGGCGGTGGAGACGCCGCCGATGTCCCAGCGGTCGCAGGTCGCGAACAGTGGAAGCAGCCCGATGGCCGCATGCTCGGCGGCGTGCGCGGCGCCCGGGAGGTCACGCTCCTGCAGGCCCGCCTCCTGCAGGAGTGCCGGGGGCAGGGTCCACCAGACCGCCTTGGTGTCGAGCACCCGTTCGGGCAGGTCGAGCGGCTCCTCGCCGAGCACCTCGCCCGACGGAACCCGTCGCTTCAGGAAGGAGACCACCTGATGGGTGACGCGGACGTCGCCGAAGCTCATCCGAGCCTGCCCCCATCCGGCGTGCTCCCGCTCGGCCGTGATCGCGATGTCGGTGACCTCGCGCGCCGACGTCGAGTAGTCGGGGTTCGCCGGCGTCACGACCGCGACGTTCTCGTCGAGGTCGAGCGCGAGCACCAGGTAGGTCTCGCCGAGGTGGAGGTACACAGCACCCTCGTGGACGGTGCCGTGCGCCGAGGAGTGGTCCACCGTGCCGAGCAGCCGACCGGTCTCCTCCTCGACCAGGCGCACCGGCGCTCCGCCCGTCGAGCGGATGTCGGCGAGGTCGCTCGCCCTGCGCCGGTCGGTCCAGAACCACCCGCGCGGTCGGCGGCGGAGCATCCCTGCGTCGGTGAGGGCGTCGACGCCGTCGCGCGCCCGGGGCCCGAAGAGGGCGAGGTCGTCCTCGGTCAGCGGCGACTCCTCGGCAGCGGCGCACAGGTGCGGTCCGAGCACGTAGGGGTTGTCCGGGTCGAAGACGTTGGCCTCGACGGGCTTGCCGATGAGGGCGGCGGGGTGGGTCACGAGATAGGTGTCGAGCGGGTCGTCACGGGCGACGAAGATGCCCAGGGCGTCCTGGCCGCCGCGCCCCGCCCGGCCGATCTGCTGCCAGAGCGCGGCACGCGTCCCGGGGAAGCCGGCCAGCAGGACCGCGTCGAGCCCCGCGACGTCGATCCCCAGCTCGAGGGCGTTCGTGGCGGCGAGGCCGAGCAGGTCACCCGTGCGCAGGGCGTGCTCGAGCGCTCGGCGGTCCTCGGGGAGGTAGCCGCCGCGATAGGCGGCGACGCGCGACGAGAGCCCGGGGTCCACCTCGTCGAGCAACCGCTTGGTGGTCAGCGAGACGGTCTCGGCTCCCCGCCGGGAGCGGATGAACGCCAGCGTCCGGACGCCCTCGAGGACCAGGTCCGTCAGCAGGTCGGAGATCTCGGCGGTGGCGGATCGGCGTACGGGAGCGCCGTTCTCCCCGCCGTACGTCGTGAACGGGGGCTCCCACAGCGCCAGGGCCACCTGCCCCCGCGGCGATCCGTCGTCGGTCACGGCCTGGAACGGGAGTCCGGTCAGCCGGTGCGCGGACGTCTCGGGCTCGGCCACGGTCGCGGAGGCGAGGACGAACGTCGGGTTCGCGCCGTACAGCGCGCACACCCGGCGGAGCCGGCGCAGGATCTGCGCGACGTGGGCGCCGAAGACCCCGCGGTAGTGGTGGCACTCGTCCACCACGACGTAGTCGAGCATCGAGAAGAAACGGGCCCAGCGCGCGTGCCCCGGCAGCAGCGAGCGGTGCAGCATGTCCGGGTTGGTGAGCAGGTACTCGCCGTGGTCCCGCGCCCAGTCGCGCTGCTCCCAGGAGGAGTCGCCGTCGTGGGTGGTGGCCCGCAGGTCGGGTACGCCGAGCGCGTTCAGGCTCGCGAGCTGGTCCTGGGCCAGTGCCTTGGTCGGGGAGAGGTACAGGACAGTCGAGCCGCGCTGCCCCTGCGGCCGTCTCTTCGTCAGCACCGAGGTCAGGGCGGGGAGGAGGTAGGCCAGCGACTTGCCGGAGGCGGTGCCGGTCGAGACGACGACGTGCCGCCCGCCGTACGCCGCCTCGGCGGCCTCGGCCTGGTGGGTCCAGGGCTGCTCGATCCCCCGCGAGCGCCACGCGTCGACCAGCGTCGGATGGCTCCAGTCGGGCCAGGGAGCGGTCCGCCCCAGGCGCGGGGGCAGCACCTCGAGGTGGGTGAGCCGATCCTCCCGGCCAGGCCCGCTGAGCCGGTCGAGGGTGTCCGCGACGGACTGCGTACGGGGAGCCACGAGGGCATCTTCGCAAACGACCGGTGGAAGCCCGCCCGGGCGCAGCTCTGAAATGTCCAAGCGTGACCTGCGACGTTGTTGGGGGCATGATTGAATGCAGGTTGAACAGCGGAGGGCGTCGGCCGGCGCCTCTCCTTCGGAGTCCGCGCACGCGGCATCGTTGGGAGAAACCACGTGGATCTGTCACTCGAGACGCGCAACGAGGATGGACACACCATCATCGAGGTCGGCGGGGAGATCGATGTCTACACCGCACCGCGGCTCAGGGACAAGATCACCGAGCTCGTGGGCGAGGGGCACTACAACCTCGTCATCGACATGGAGAAGGTCGACTTCCTGGACTCGACCGGTCTGGGCGTGCTGGTCGGCGGTCTCAAGAAGGTTCGTGCCCACGACGGCTCCATGCGGCTGATCTGCAACCAGGAGCGCCTGCTCAAGATCTTCCGCATCACCGGGCTGGCGAAGGTCTTCACCATCCACGGCTCGCAGGCCGAAGCGCTCGCGGATCTCTGAGGGGGACCATGCCGTCAGGCACGGATCGTACGGCGGCCGCTGTCACTGTCACGATCGCTCATGATCCTGCGCTCGTGCGCACCGTCCGCCTCGTGGCGGCGTCGGTCGCCCGCCGCGCCGGCAGGGACGAGGAGTTCGTCGAGGAGGTGCGGCTCGCGGCCGGTGAGGCCTGCGCCCTGTTCCTCGGCGAGGTCGCCAAGCTGCCCGGTACGTCGGAGGGCGAGCCCGTCGCGGTGACGATCACGATCGACGAAGCGCTGTGCGTCGACGTCAGCACCCCCATGCTCGTGGACGTCAGGGACCATCCCGACAGCGACCTCGACGGGGTCGAGTCCTGGGCGCTGCTGCGCGGTCTGATCGACGAGTTCGAGGTGTCCCAGGACGACTCGACGACCACGGTGTCGATGCGCTGGCCGCTCTCCTGAGCCTGGCCGGCTGCTCCACCACGCCTCGCGTGCTCGAGGCATCCGCCGCTTCGTCGTGCGCTCATGAGTCCTGCTTTGCGGGCTCCCACGCGGTATGCGATCGAAAAAATGTGTCCCACGCCACTCAAAGCCTTGTGGTGTGTGGCTTACCTCTCAGTAGACTCCGGGCCACATTTGTGTCAGGCAGGTCACAGTCGCCTGGCTGCTCGCGGGGGACTCCGCGGGTTTCGGCGCTAACTCGACGGGCCTGAACCGGCCCACCGGAGGAGGACTCATGTCCGGACCCACCCTCGCCGTCAGTGGCGTGGATGTGTCTTTGTCCGGTAGCAACCAGACCCTGATCATCATGGTCGGCGTCATCGCGGTCATCGCGTTGGCGATGGCCGTGATGTTCCGCGGTCAGGTCCTTGCTGCCCATGACGGCACAGAGAACATGAAGAGCATCGGGCTCGCCGTGCAGGAGGGCGCGTCGGCGTACCTCACGCGGCAGTTCAAGACCCTGGGCGTCTTCGCCGTCCTGGCGTTCGCCCTGCTCTTCGTGCTTCCCGCAGACGACACGGCGGTCCGCATCGGACGGTCGGTGTTCTTCCTGGTGGGAGCAGGGTTCTCGGCGGCGATCGGCTACTTCGGCATGTGGCTGGCGGTGCGGGCGAACGTCCGTGTGGCCTCCGCTGCCCGTGAGCACGGTCGTGACAACGCGATGCGGGTCGCCTTCCGCACCGGTGGCACGGTCGGCATGTCGACCGTGGGCCTCGGTCTGCTGGGCGCGTCGATCGTGGTGCTGATCTACAAGGGCAACGCACCCGCGGTGCTGGAGGGCTTCGGCTTCGGCGCGGCCCTGCTGGCGATGTTCATGCGAGTCGGCGGCGGCATCTTCACCAAGGCCGCCGACGTCGGCGCCGACCTGGTCGGCAAGGTCGAGCAGAACATCCCCGAGGACGACCCCCGCAACGCCGCCACGATCGCCGACAACGTCGGGGACAACGTGGGCGACTGCGCCGGCATGGCGGCCGACCTGTTCGAGTCGTACGCCGTGACGCTGGTCGCCGCGCTGATCCTGGGCACCGCCGCCTTCGGCGCGGAGGGCCTGGTCTTCCCGCTGATCGTCCCGGCGATCGGTGCGCTCACCGCCATCCTCGGCGTCTACATCACCCGGCCCCGTGCGGGCGAGAGCGGCCTGCGGACGATCAACCGCTCGTTCTACATCTCCGCCGGCGTCTCGGCCGTGCTGTGCACGCTGGCCGCGTTCCTCTACCTGCCGGGCTCCTTCGACGAGCTGACCGACGTCACCGGCGGCTCGAGCAGCCTGCTGGCGCGTCTGGTCGGCGACAACAGTGCCGCCACCGGCGACCCGCGCTTCATCGCGGCCGGCGCCGTGATCATCGGCATCGTGCTGGCCGCGCTGATCCTGGCACTGACCGGCTACTTCACCGGCACCGAGCACCGTCCGGTCAAGGACGTCGGCAAGACGGCGCTCACCGGTCCCGCGACGGTGATCCTCTCCGGCTTCTCCGTCGGCTTCGAGTCGGCGGTCTACACCGCGCTGGTCATCGGGGCCGCGGTCTACGGGGCGTTCCTGCTCGGCGGCGGCATCACCGTCATCTCGCTGTTCGCGGTCGCGCTCGCGGGCTGTGGCCTGCTGACCACGGTCGGCGTGATCGTGGCGATGGACACCTTCGGCCCGGTCTCCGACAACGCCCAGGGCATCGCGGAGATGTCCGGCGACGTCGACGAGGAGGGGGCGGCGATCCTCACCGAGCTCGACGCCGTCGGCAACACCACCAAGGCGATCACCAAGGGCATCGCGATCGCGACGGCCGTGCTCGCCGCGACGGCGCTGTTCGGGTCGTTCACCAACGCCGTGTCCGGTGCGGTCATCGACTCCAATGCGAAGGCAACCTCGGCGGAGGAGTACCTCGGCTTCTTCGGCGTGCTCAACGTCGCGAACCCGGCCAACCTGGTGGGCCTGCTGATCGGCGCCTCGGTCGTCTTCCTCTTCTCCGGTCTCGCGATCAGTGCGGTGGGCCGGGCGGCGGGAGCCGTCGTCTACGAGGTCCGCCGGCAGTTCAAGGAGATCCCCGGGATCATGGAGGGCACCGGTCGGCCGGAGTACGGCAAGGTCGTCGACATCTGCACCCGCGACTCGCTCCGGGAGCTGGCCACGCCTGGTCTGCTGGCCATCCTGGCGCCCATCGCGGTCGGGCTTCGGCCTGGGCATCACGCCGCTCGGCGCCTACCTGGCCGGGGCGATCGGCACGGGCACGCTGATGGCGGTCTTCCTCGCCAACTCCGGCGGCGCCTGGGACAACGCCAAGAAGCTGGTCGAGGACGGGCACCACGGTGGCAAGGGCTCGCTGGCCCACGAGGCGACGGTCATCGGCGACACGGTCGGCGACCCGTTCAAGGACACCGCCGGTCCGTCGATCAACCCGCTGCTGAAGGTGATGAACCTGGTCTCGCTGCTCATCGCGCCCGCCGTGGTCGCGATGTCCGTGGGCGAGAACCAGAACGACACCCTGCGCATCGTGATCGCGCTCGCGGCCGCGCTCGTGATCGCCGGTGCGGTCTACGTCTCGAAGCGGCGGCCCGTCGCGATCGGTGACGCCGCCCCGGACGCCGAGGTCGGCGAGGAGACGGTCAGGGCCTGACCCGGTCCAGCACCCGCAGGGCCCGTCGGCGCACGCCGGCGGGCCCTCGGTCTGTCCGGGGGGCCGTGCACAGCGCGCGGAGCACCTCTCCCTGGGCGCGCAGGACGTCCGCGGCCGGGGGAGTCACCGCCTCGGGAACCTCGGCGAAGGCGTCCTCCTGCGGCAGCAGGTCGTCCGGGTCGCCCACCAGGTCCCAGCCCTCGGCTCGCACGGCCTTCACGAGGAGCTCGGCCTCGGCGGTCAGCGCCTCACGCAGGTGGTGGGGTACGGCGGGCGGGAGACCGCCGACCGTCTCGCTGTGGCGGCGTACCTCGGCGAGGCGCTCGGGGTCGAGCTGCCCGTCCCCGGAGTGGAGCAGCCGCACCACCTCGGTCCCGGCCAGGGGCGCGAGCCGTTGCGGGGCCCGGTCGCCGAGCCGGTAGCGCCCCGGGTCGATGCCGAGGGTCCGCGCGAACCGCGTCCAGGTGACCTGGTCGGCGTCGTCGCCGCGCGGGACCGACACGACGTGAACGCGCTCGGCAGGCACGCGCTCGGCCCAGCGTCCGAGCACCTCGCCCACGTCGTGGGAGCGCCAGAACACCCGGGCGGCCCGGTGGTGCTCGCGCCGGGCCACGCGCTCGGCGTACGTCGAGAAGGGGGCGGTGCCCCCGGAGTGGACCCACTGCTGCCAGGCGCGGGGGAGCTGCCGCCCGAGGTCCTGGGCGACGTAGACGACGTGCACCTCCGCCGAGCCGAGGGAGGTGACGATCCGGTCCACCTGGCTCTCGCCGGCGGTCGCCAGGAGCTCGTGGGAGACCACGGCGGTGCCGCGTCGCCAGTCGCGGACGGTCTCCGCGAGCCGGTCCCACGCGCCGGGGGCGGCCTGGTCTCCGCCTGTGAGGCTCAGCACGTCGAGCACCGCGTCGCCGTGGCCTCCGGCGTGGCCGAGGTGGCTCGGCGGGTAGAGGAACCCCGCCCGTGCGAGGCGGCGGCGGTGGGCCGCGACGGCCTCACGCAGCGAGGCCGCGGGTGTGAAGGGAGCTCCGACGTGCAGGAACACCGTGCGCGCCAAGGCTGGCCTCCTCCGGTTTGGGACGCCCGACGACGGGGGATTCTACGCAGGCAGGGGTGGACCTCTGCTGCTCGCGGCCGGGGCGGCCCCCGCTGACGCTGGTACCGTGACCCGCGTCTGAACTGGTTCCTTCCCCATCGACGAGGACTTGCCTTGACTGACACCGTCAACACGCCTGCCACGAGTGGGTCCGTGGAGAGCGGAACGAGCTTCCGCGTGGTCCACCGCACCATCATCCGTGCGGACCAGGAGATCGACATCCGTCCGATGTACGTCGGGGGTGTCTCCGGTTTCGGCGCCACGGAGTCGGAGTCGTCGGCGGGGGCGTCAGGCGACACGTCCGACGCCGGAGACGCGGTCAACTACTCGGACGACGACCGCTCCACCACCTCGGAGGCCGTGAGCCTGAGCGGCTTCGGCAAGATCACCGACGAGGGTGCGCTGGTCCTCCCCGAGCGCCGCCTGACGTTCGGCACCTACTTCAACGCCTTCCCCGCCGGGTACTGGCGACGCTGGACCTCGTTCCCGACCGTGCGCCTGGAGGTCTCGGTCCGCGGCGAGGGCGCGCTCACCGTCTACCGGTCGACCGCGAAGGGCCACGTCCAGCGTGCCGACGGGGTCACCTTCGACACCTCCGAGGCGAAGACCTACACCTTCGACCTCCCGCTCAAGCCGTTCATCGACGGCGGCTGGTACTGGTTCGACGTCGAGGCCGGCGTCTCCGAGGCCATGGTGCTCTCGGGAGCCTGGGGCTTCGAGACCGACAAGACGCGGTCGGGCACCGTGTCGATCGGCATCACCACCTTCAACCGCCCCGACTTCTGCGTCGACCAGCTCGTGGCTCTCACCGACGAGCCGGAGGTGCTCGACGTCCTCGACGAGATCTACGTCGTCGACCAGGGCAACCAGAAGGTCCGCGACGAGGAGCGCTACGAGTCCGCGGCCGCGAAGCTCGGTCCGAAGCTCCGGCTCATCGAGCAGGGCAACCTCGGCGGCTCCGGCGGCTTCTCCCGCGCGATGGACGAGACCGTCGCCAAGGACGACGCCGACTACGTGCTGCTCCTCGACGACGACGTGGTGGTGGAGCCCGAGGGCATCCTGCGCGCGGTGGCGTTCGGCGACCTGGCGAAGAAGCCGACCATCGTGGGCGGCCAGATGTTCAGCCTCTACGACCGCTCGGTGATGCACGCCTACGGCGAGACCGTCGACCGCTGGCGCTGGTTCTGGGGCGCGGCTCCGAACACCCGCCACGGCCACAACTTCGCGACGCGCTCGCTGCGCTCGACCCAGTGGCTGCACCGTCGTGTCGACGTCGACTACAACGGCTGGTGGATGTGCCTGATCCCGACCAAGGTGATCAAGGAGATCGGCCTCTCCCTGCCGATGTTCATCAAGTGGGACGACGCCGAGTTCGGCCTGCGTGCCGGCGAGGCCGGGTACCCGACCGTGACCCTGCCGGGTGTGGCTGTCTGGCACGTGCCGTGGCACGAGAAGGACGACACGATCGACTGGCAGGCGTACTTCCACCGCCGCAACCGGATCGTGGCCGCGCTGCTGCACTCGCCGTACGAGCACGGCGGCAACCTGGTCTTCGAGAGCTTCCAGACGCAGGTGCGCCACGTCCTGTCGATGCAGTACAGCCCCGCGGAGATGGGCCTGATGGCCATCGAGGACATCCTCGAGGGCCCGGAGCGCATGCACCGCGACGTGCTGGAGCGGCTCCCCGAGCTGCGTGAGCTGCGCAAGGGCTACGACGACTCGCGCTCCGAGACCGAGCTCGACGCCTACCCGGCTGCGCGCCGCAAGAAGCCGCCGCGCAAGGGCAAGGACACCTCGGCGCCCGTGGGCCCGGTCGGCAAGCTCAAGACCGTCGCGAAGGGCGCGCTCAAGCAGGTCGTGCCGCCCACCGACCTGTCGAAGAAGCACCCGCAGGCCAACGTCCCCCACCTCGACCTGAAGTGGTGGAAGCTGATGCAGCTCGACTCGGCGCTGGTCTCCTCGGCCGACGGCACCTCGGTCGCCTGGTACAAGCGCGACCAGCAGCTGGCCAAGGACCTGATGAAGCGCTCGATCGCGATCCACGCACGGCTGGCGAGGGAGTGGCCGAAGCTCGCGGAGCAGTACCGCAAGGCGCTGCCCGAGCTCGTCGCCCCCGAGACGTGGCACCGGACCTTCGAGCAGTCGAGCAAGAAGGACTGAGCCTCGGACACCGCACGGCGGCTGCGTACCGCGCTGGAGGAGGCCGGCTACACCTACGACGGTGTGGCCGGCCTCCTCGGCTCGACGGCCCATGCAGCCCTCTCCCGCAACGAGACGACCCCCGGCCTCCGGGCGACGCGCGACGGCTCGCCGCTGGCCACGCTGACCCGGCTGTGGCTGCTCCAGGCGCCGGTGGACGTCCCGGCCGCCGAGCGCGCCCTCCCCGGCCTGCTCGGACCCCTGGAGCAGCTCGGGGTGGTACGCCGCTCCGGTGACGAGGTCCGGGCGACGGTCGACGTACGCCCCTACGCCGACGAGGACCACGACTGGTGGGTGCTCAGCGACCTCACGCCCGGCCTCGACGGCCGTGACCTGCGCGTCGGCGCGGACCACGTGCTCGGCATCTCGTCGGCCTCGACGTCGCTGGCGCAGCTGACCGTGCGCGAGCCGGTCGAGCGGGCCCTCGACCTCGGCACGGGCTGCGGCGTCCAGGCGCTGCACCTCGCGGCGCACACGCGTCAGGTCGTGGCGACCGACGTCAACGAGCGGGCGCTGTGGATGACCCGCCTCAACGCCGCCCTGAACGGCATCGACGACAGTGCCCTGGACGTGCGGGAGGGCAGCCTCTACGAGCCCGTGGCGGACGAGCAGTTCGACCTCGTCGTCACCAACCCGCCCTTCGTGATCTCGCCCGCGACCGGCGAGCGGCTGGTCTACCGCGACTCCGGGCTCCCCGGCGACGAGGTGGTACGCCGTGTCGTCGCCGAGGCGCCCGCGCACCTCCGGCCCGGCGGCTGGGCCCAGGTCCTCGCCAACTGGGTCATCGAGGACGGCCGCCCCTGGGACGAGCGGCTCGCGGGCTGGGTGGAGGGCTCGGGGTGCGACACCTGGGTCGTCCAGCGCGAGGTCGCCGACCCCGCCCAGTACGTCGAGCTGTGGCTGAAGGACGCGGGCCTGCACGGCACGCCGGAGTACGCCGAGCGGTACGACGCCTGGCTCGGCTGGTTCGAGGAGCAGGGGATCGAGGGCGTCGGGTTCGGCTGGCTGAACCTGCACCGCACCGACCGCGCCGACCCGGTGCTGCGCTTCGAGGACTGGCCCTACGACGTCGAGCAGCCCATCGGGCCGGAGATCGCCTCCTGGGGACGGCGCGTCGAGGTGGAGCGTGCCCTCGACGACGCGGCGCTGCTGGCGGCCCGCCCGGTCACGCGCTCCGACGTACGCCAGGAGACGTTCGGGGCGCCGGGTGCGGAGGACCCCGAGCAGATCGTGCTGCGACAGCAGCGGGGGCTTCGCCGGGCGCGCACCGTCGACACCGTGGAGGCCGCCCTGGTGGGCGCCTGCGACGGCGAGCTGACGGTGGGACAGATCCTGGACGCCCTGGCCACGCTTCTCGGCGGAGAACCCGCCGACCTGCGTGGTGGTTACCTCTCGACGGTGCGCGAGCTGCTCGTCGAGGGTTTTCTCACGGCCGAGGGGTGAGAGGGGCCTCGCCTTGAACAGGCGGCGGTTACCGTTACCGTGTCGTGTCCCGGCCGAGTAGAGGCGCGGGAGGCACCTGACAGAGGAGCACCGAGGAAGTGGCAGCAGCCAAGAACGCTGAGAACGGCGCCGGCCAGAAGCTCGTGATCGTCGAGTCGCCCGCCAAGGCGAAGACGATCGCCGGCTACCTGGGCCGGGGCTACGTCGTGGAGTCCTCCATCGGCCACATCCGCGACCTTCCCACGAAGGCCTCCGACATCCCGGCCGGCATCAAGGGCCAGCCGTGGGCGCGGCTCGGCGTGGACATCGACAACGAGTTCAAGCCCTACTACGTCGTCTCCAGCGACAAGAAGAGCCACATCGCGAAGCTCAAGAAGCTCCTCAAGGAGTCCGACGAGCTCTACCTCGCGACAGATGAGGACCGCGAGGGGGAGGCCATCGCCTGGCACCTCTACGACGAGCTGAAGCCGAAGATCCCGGTCAAGCGCATGGTCTTCCACGAGATCACGCCGCAGGCGATCAACGCCGCCGTGGAGAACCCGCGCTCCATCGACGAGGACCTCGTCGAGGCGCAGGAGGCCCGCCGGATCCTCGACCGTCTGTACGGCTACGAGGTGTCCCCGGTGCTGTGGAAGAAGGTCATGTCCGGCCTCTCCGCGGGCCGGGTGCAGTCGGTGGCGACCCGCCTGGTCGTGGACCGCGAGCGCGAGCGCATGGCGTTCAAGATCGCCTCGTACTGGGACATCGAGGGCACCTTCGACGCCTATCCCGGGGGGATTCCGGGGGTGCCCCCCCGGATGTGCGGATGTTCCCCGCCAAGCTGCACTCCGTCGACGGGCAGCGCGTCGCCCGCGGCAGCGACTTCACCTCCCTGGGCGTCCTCAAGGACGGCGCGCAGGTGGTCCACCTCGACCGCCCCCGCGCCGAGGCCCTGGTGGCCGGGCTGCACGAGAGCGACTTCGAGATCCGGTCGGTCGAGTCCAAGCCGTACCGCCGGTCGCCGTACGCGCCGTTCCGCACCACCACGCTCCAGCAGGAGGCCTCCCGCAAGCTCGGGTACGGCGCCTCGCGGACGATGTCGATCGCGCAGCGGCTGTACGAGAACGGCTTCATCACCTACATGCGTACCGACTCCATCACCCTCTCGGAGTCGGCCGTGGCCGCCGCCCGGGAGCAGGTGCGTGAGCTGTTCGGCTCCGAGTACCTCCCGGACAAGCCGCGCACCTACCAGTCCAAGGTGAAGAACGCCCAGGAGGCGCACGAGGCGATCCGTCCGGCGGGCGAGCACTTCCGCACCCCGGCCGAGACCGGCCTCTCCGGCGACGAGTTCCGCCTCTACGAGCTGATCTGGATGCGCACGGTCGCCTCCCAGATGAAGGACGCCGAGGGCCGCTCGGTCTCCGTGCGCCTCGGCGGCACCGCCTCGACCGGCGAGGACTGCGTGTTCGCGGCCTCGGGGCGCGTGATCACCTTCCACGGCTTCCTCAAGGCGTACGTCGAGGGCCGGGACGACACAGGCGACCCGGACTCCAACGCCCCTGACGACCGCGAGACGCGCCTGCCGGCGGTGGCGGAGGGCGACTCCGTCGCGGCGGCCGCGCTCAAGGCGGCGGGCCACGAGACGAAGCCTCCCGCCCGCTACACCGAGGCCACGCTGGTGCGTGAGCTGGAGGAGCGGGAGATCGGGCGGCCGTCGACGTACGCCTCGATCATCGGCACGATCCTCAACCGCGGCTACGTCTACAAGAAGGGCACCGCGCTGGTCCCGGCGTGGCTGGCGTTCTCGGTGATCCGGCTGCTCGAGGAGCACTTCTCGCGGCTGGTCTCCTACGAGTTCACCGCCGGGATGGAGGACGCCCTCGACGAGATCGCCGCGGGACGCCGCGAGCGGAACTCCGAGCTGGCCGACTTCTACTTCGGCACCGGCGATGTCGAGGGCCTGAAGCAGCTGGTCTCCGAGCTCGGCGACATCGACGCCCGCGAGCTGGCGACGTTCCCGATCGTCGACGGCATCGACCTGCGCGTCGGCCGCTACGGGCCCTACATCGAGACCACCGACGGCAAGCGGGCGAACGTCCCCGAGGACCTCCCGCCGGACGAGCTGACCGAGGAGAAGGCCAAGGAGCTGCTGGCCAACCCCGCCGGCGAGGAGCAGAAGCTGGGGGAGGACCCCGAGACCGGGCACGTCGTCGTGGCGAAGAACGGCCGCTACGGCCCGTTCGTCACCGAGCAGCTCCCCGAGGACGCCCCGAAGAGCCAGAAGCCGCGCACGTCGTCGCTGTTCAAGACGATGTCGCTGGAGACGATCACGCTCGAGGACGCCCTGCGGCTGCTGACCCTGCCGCGGGTGGTCGGCACCGACCCCGAGTCGGGCGACCCGATCACCGCCCAGAACGGCCGCTACGGGCCGTACCTCAAGAAGGGCACCGACTCGCGCTCGATCGACGACGAGGAGAAGCTCCTCACGATCACGCTCGAGGAGGCCCTCGAGATCTACAAGCAGCCGAAGGCGCGGGGCCGCGCTGCCGCGAACCCCGGGCGTGAGGTCGGCGACGACCCGGAGACGGGCAAGAAGATCACGGTCAAGAGCGGACGATTCGGTCCCTACGTCACCGACGGCGAGTACAACGCCACCCTGCGCCAGGGCGACGACGAGGGGACGGTCTCGCTCGAGCGCGCCGCCGAGCTGCTCGCGGAGAAGCGCGCGAAGGGCCCGGCCCCCAAGAAGCGTGGCGCGAAGAAGACGACCAAGAAGACCGCGAAGAAGGGCACGACGAAGAAGACTGCGGCGAAGAAGGGCACCACGAAGAAGGCCGCTGCCAAGAAGTCGACGTAGGTTCCTCGTAGGCTAGGCGACTGTGAGCGACCACGAGGCCATGCATCCCTCGGCCTCCTCGGTCGAGGAGCTCAGGCACGCGCCGACGCACTCGTTGCTCGCGGTGATGAAGATCCGCGACTTCCGGATGCTGTGGGTGGGCCTCGGCCTGTCCAGCCTCGGCGACTGGATGGGCCTCCTCGCGCTGACCGCGATGGCGAACGAGTTCGCCGCGGAGTCCTCCGGCGGCTCCTACGCGGTCCAGAACTTCGCCATCGCCGGTGTCCTCTTCCTCCGCGTGCTGCCCGCCCTGGTGATGGGGCCGATCGCCGGCTACATCGCCGACCGGCTGGACCGTCGGGTGACGCTCATCTGGGGCGACTACATCCGTGGCGCGCTGTTCATCACCATCCCGATCGTGGGGACCCTGTGGTGGGTCTTCGTGGTCACCGTCCTCGTCGAGATCGTCAGCCTGGTGTGGGGGCCGGCCAAGGACGCCACGGTCCCCAACCTGGTGCCCCGCAACCGCCTGGAGGCCGCGAACCAGGTCAGCCTGGCCACCACCTACGGCTCGGCGCTCCCCGCGGCGGCGATCTTCACCGGCCTGACCCTGGTCGACAAGCTCTACCGCAACCTCTTCGTCGACTTCCCCAACGGCCCGATCGACCTGGCCATCTACTTCAACGGCATCTCGTTCATCATCTCCGGCATCGTCATCTCGCGGCTCAAGCACATCCCGCGCGGCCCCGCGACCGGCACGGAGTACGAGGGCTCGGCTCTCAAGGTGGTCATCGAGGGCTGGAAGTACGTCAGCGGCACCCCCGTCGTACGCGGCCTGATCGTGGGCATCGTCGGGGCGTTCGCCGCCGGCGGCGTGGTCATCGGCCTCGCACGCACCTTCGTCTCCGACCTCGGCGGCGGCGACCCCGGGTACGGCGTGCTGTTCGGGACGGTCTTCCTCGGGCTCGGCATCGGCATGTGGCGTGGCCCGAGGCTCCTCGCCGGGCTGTCGCGGCGTCGGATGTTCGGGCTGGCCCTGACCGCCGCGGGTCTGCTGCTCTTCCCGCTGGCCCTGGTCCAGCAGCTCGAGGTCGTCACCGGCATCACGCTGGTGCTCGGGTTCTTCTCCGGCGTCGCGTGGATCACCGGCAACACCATGCTCGGCCTCGAGGTGCCCGACGAGATCCGCGGCCGGACGTTCGCGTTCGTCGGCTCCATGATCCGGCTCTCCCTGGCCCTGGTGCTGGCCACCGCACCCGCCCTGGCCGGACTGATCGGCACGCACAGCCCGACGATCCTGAACAAGGAGTACGTCTACAACGGTGCCGCCTTCACCTTCCTCATCGCCGCGGTGGTCATGACCGCTGTCGGTGTCACGTCCTACCGTCAGATGGACGACCGGAAGGGAATCCCGTTGACGAAGGACCTGCGCAGCGCGTTCACCGTCTCCCCGGGCGTGTACTCCGCGACCGGCGTCTTCATCGCGCTCGAGGGTGGCGAGGGGGCCGGCAAGTCCACGCAGGCGCGGAAGCTCGCGGACTGGCTGGCCACGCAGGGGTACGACGTGCTGCTCACCCGCGAGCCCGGGGCGACCGAGGTGGGCAAGCACCTGCGCCAGATCGTGCTCGACCCGGCGACCGGCGACATCTCCGACCGCACCGAGGCGCTGCTGTACGCCGCGGACAAGGCCGAGCACGTCGAGCACGTGATCGTCCCGGCGCTGTCCCGGGGCGCGGTCGTCATCACCGACCGGTACGTCGACTCGACGCTGGCCTACCAGGGCGGCGGCCGCGCCCTCACCGACCGCGAGGTGGAGCGGGTGGCGCGCTGGGCCACCGGCGACCTGCGCCCGAACCTGACCGTGCTGCTCGACCTCCCCCCGCAGGCCGGGCTCACGCGCTTCGAGGAGCGGGACCGGATCGAGGCCGAGTCGCTGGACTTCCACGAGCGGGTGCGGGGGGCGTTCCTGCGGCTGGCCTCGGCGCACAGCGAGAACTACCTCGTCGTCGACGCCCGGCTGCCCGTGTCCGACATCGCCGCGGCGGTCCGGGCCCGGGTGCTGCCGCTGCTGGAGCAGGCGGTGCAGCGGGAGGACTCCGGCGCGGCGACCCACCCGTCGGCCCCGTCGTCTGCCCAGTCGTCGGCCACCGAGGGCAACACCGAGGCCCACAGTGAGCCGCCGCCCACCCAGCCGCTGCCGGCGCAGCCCGGAGCGGCCCCGTCCGGCGGCGCCGCGGAGGGCCCCCACGACGGGCACCGCGAGGACGGGCGTCACGACGACGAGCGCCGGTCCGAGGACCGGGTCGAGGCCCGCACCCCCGACCACCACAGCCCCGCCGACGCGGGCAGCAGCCGCGACGCGCGAGGGGAGGAGCGAGGATGAGTGCGCCCGTGACCTCGACGCCTGCCGCGCCCTCGGTCTGGTCGACGCTGGTCGGTCAGCAGCACGCCATCGCCACCCTCCAGCGGGCGGCGGGCGGGCACGGCATGACCCACGCCTGGCTGTTCACCGGCCCGCCCGGCTCGGGACGCTCCAACGCCGCCGTGGCCTTCGCGGCCGCCCTCCAGTGCGAGTACGGCGGCTGCGGCGAGTGCCACACCTGCCACACCGTCCTGGCCGGGTCCCACTCCGACGTGAGCATCACCCGCACCGAGACGTCGGTGATCCGGGTCGAGGGCATCCGCGACCTCGTGATGCGCTCCGCGCTCTCGCCGGCGCAGGGGCGCTGGCAGATCATGATCGTCGAGGACGCCGACCGGCTGAACGAGAGCTCGGGCAACGCGCTGCTCAAGGCCGTCGAGGAGCCGTCTCCGCGCACCATCTGGCTGCTGTGCGCGCCCACGGTCGAGGACGTGCTGCCGACGATCCGTTCGCGCTGCCGCAACGTCGTGCTCACCACGCCGAGCGCGGCGGACGTGAGCCACTTCCTGGTCACCCGCCACGACATCGACCCGCCGGTGGCCGCGTACGCCGCCCGCGCCAGCCAGGGCCACATCGGCCGGGCCCGCGCCCTCGCGGTCGACGAGGCGACCCGCAACCGCCGCCGCGAGGTGGTGTCCATCCCGGCTGGGCTGACCTCGCTCGGGGCGTGCATGAACGCCGCGGCCAACCTCGTCGACATCGCCAAGGACGAGACCGAGGCGGTCGGCGAGGAGATCAACACCCGCGAGCGCGAGGAGCTCGACGCGGTGTTCGGCAGCGACCGGAAGGCGCGCACCTCCCGCTCCTACAAGGCCGCGCTCTCCCAGCTCACCGAGAGCCAGAAGCAGCGGGGCAAGCGCCGCACCCTCGACGTCATCGACCGCTGCCTGATGGACCTGGTCTCCGTCTACCGCGACGCCATCGCCGTGCACACGGGTGCCCCCGGCGACCTGGTCAACGAGGAGATGCGCGGCGACATCACGGGTCTGGCGCGCAGGTCCACCCCGGAGCAGAACCTCCGCCGCATCGACGCCGTGTTCGCCGCGCGGGAGAAGATGATGGAGTTCCAGGTGCCGCCGCTGCTGGCGCTCGAGTCGATGATGCTTTCCCTGCGGCTCTAGGTACCAGGCTGTGGATGTCGGCCGGGAGTGTCGGCTGTCCCCCTAAGGTGGGGGCCGTGCTTCTGACTCTCTCCCGCTCCACGCGCAGGCGCCTCGGCGCGGTCGCGCTGCCCGTCGTACTCGTCGCCGCGCTGGCGGGCTGCCAGACCGGAGACCCGGAAGCAGCGGCCGCGCCGTCGCCGAGCCTGTCCCCGAGCCCGGTCTCCACGCCGTCCCCGAGCAGTCGGAGACCGAGGCGCCCAGCCTGAAGCGGTTCTACGAGCAGAAGGTCGACTGGAGCAAGTGCAGGCAGAGCATGCAGTGCGCGCACATCAAGGTCCCGCTCGACTACGCCAAGCCGGGCGGCAAGGCGATCACGCTGGCGCTGCTCAAGGAGCCGGCCGGGAACCCCGACAGCCGGGTCGGGTCCCTCGTGGTGAACCCGGGCGGACCCGGTGGTTCCGGCGTCGACTACGCCGCGAACGCCACGAGCTACTTCGGCAACGAGCTGCGGCAGGCCTTCGACATCGTGGGCTTCGACCCGCGCGGGGTCGGGAGGAGCACGCCGGTCGACTGCCTGCCCGACGCCGAGCTCGACGCCTTCGTCGCCAGCGACCCGGACCCGGACACCCGGCAGGAGGAGCGGCGGGCCGACCGGATGGTCCGCGCGTTCGGCGAGGGCTGCCTCCGCAACAGCGGCGCCCTGGCCTCGCACGTGTCGACCGTCGAGGCGGCCAAGGACGTCGACATCATCCGGGCGGTGCTCGGTGACCGGCGGCTGAGCTGGTTCGGCGCGTCGTACGGCACGTTCCTCGGTGCGACGTACGCCGACCTGTTCCCGAACCGCGTGGGGCGCATGGTCCTCGACGGGGCGATCGACCCCACCCTGTCGAACGCCGACATGAGCCTGGTGCAGGCGCACGGCTTCGAGGTCGCGCTCCGTTCCTACGTGAAGGCGTGCGTGGACCGCGGCGACTGCTTCCTCGGCCGGACCGTCGACGAGGGGACCCAGCGGATCCGTACGTTCCTCGACGACGTCGAGAAGCAGCCGATCAGCGGGTCCGGCGACCGGGAGCTGGCGGTGGGCAACGCGGTGCTCGGCATCTGGGCGCCGCTGTACAACCAGGACTACTGGCCGGTGCTGGACCAGGCGCTGCGCTCGGCCTTCGAGGGCAACGGGAGCACGCTGCTCACCCTGTCCGACGCGTACACCTCGCGCGGGCCGGGAGGCTACTCCGACAACTCCCTCGAGGCCCTCTACGCCGTGAACTGTCTCGACCACCCCGACTCGGTGTCGTGGAAGGAGGCCGACGCCCGCCTGCCGGAGTTCGAGAAGGCCTCGCCGACGTTCGGCGCGATCTTCGCCGCCGGTCTTCCCACGTGCGGGAAGTGGCCGGTCGACGGTCCCCGCGACAGGGGGCCGCTCCGCGCCAAGGGCTCCCAGCCGATCATGGTCATCGGCACCACCCGTGACCCGGCGACCCCGCTGGAGTGGGCGAAGGCGCTGGCCTCCCAGCTCGACAACGCGGTGCTCGTGGTCCGCGACGGTGACGGCCACACCGGCTACAACGCCGGCAACGCGTGCGTCGACAAGGCCGTCGAGTCCTACCTGGTCTCCGGACAGGTGCCGAAGTCCGAGGTCGACTGCTGACCCGGATCGGGCCGGGGGCGGCATGATGGCGTCATGACCCGGTACGGCCCCCAGTACGGTCCCGACATCACCTTCCTCGGCGTCGACCGCTGCGACCTCGACGAGCCTTCGACGTACGACGGTGCGGACGTGGTCATCGTCGGGGCGCCCTTCGACGGCGGTACGTCGCACCGGCCCGGCACCCGCTTCGGGCCGATGGCGATCCGGCAGACCGACTACCTGCCCCACGACGGCTCGCGGCCGCACCTGGCGCTGCGGGTGGACGCGCTCCAGGACCTCCGGGTCGTCGACGCCGGGGACGTGGAGATGTACTCCGGCGACGTGATGGCCTCCATCGCCGCGCTCGAGGAGGCCGTCTTCAAGGTCAGCTCCTCGGGCGCCGTACCTCTCGTGCTGGGCGGGGACCACACGATCGCCCTGCCCGACGCGACCGGGGTCGCGCGCCACCTCGGGTACGGCCGGGTGTCGATGCTGCACTTCGACGCCCACGCCGACACCGGCGACATCGAGTTCGGCTCGCTCTACGGCCACGGCCAGCCGATGCGCCGGCTCATCGAGTCCGGGGCGCTGCGGGGCGACAGGTTCCTGCAGATCGGGCTGCGCGGCTACTGGCCCGGCCCCGAGACGCTGTCGTGGATGGCCGAGCAGCGGATGCGCTCCTACGAGATGACCGAGATCGGCGCCCGCGGGCTCGACGCGTGCCTGGACGAGGCGTTCGAGATCGCGCTCGACGAGTGCGAGGGCGTGTTCCTGTCCGTCGACGTCGACGTGTGCGACCCCGGGCACGCGCCGGGCACGGGTACGCCGGAGCCGGGCGGCCTGTCGGCCAGACAGCTGCTGGACTCGGTACGCCGGATCTGCCTGGAGCTGCCCGTCGTGGGCATGGACATCGTCGAGGTCTCACCGCCGTACGACCACGCCGAGATCACGGCCGCCCTGGCCAACCGGGTCGCCCTGGAAATGCTGTCAGGGATCGCCGCCCGGCGGCGTAGGCTGGATCACGACCCGGCCGGGCCGCTGCTCGAAGGTCGCTGACGGAAAGCTTGCCTCGGGTGTCAACCCGGACCGGGCCCCGAAGCGATGAGCAGTCATGGGGACCCTGCGGCGGGGGAGCAACGAGCTGGTCGAGCTCGTCGATCTGGACACCCCTCCTGAGACGTCGACCATCGACCGGTTGAGCCCTGACTCGGCGCTCGCCGGCTTCGAGACGTTCTACCGCAACGAGTTCGCCGGGCTGGTCGTCCTCGCCCGGGTGCTCGCGGGCCCGGCCCTCGCCGAGGACGTCGCGCAGGAGGCCATGCTGGTCGCCTGCCGGAAGTGGAACACCGTGCAGGACTACGAGTCGCCGGTCGGCTGGGTACGCACGGTCTGCATGCACAAGGCGGTCTCCATGGTGCGCAGGCGGAACGTCGAACGGCGGATCATGTCGCAGCTGGGAGCCTTCCGCGCCCAGGACGAACCTGTCGCCGGCGAGGACGAGCGGTTCTGGCACGCCGTGCGCTCCCTTCCGCTGCGCCAGGCCCAGGTCGTCGCGCTCCACTACGCGCTCGACCTCTCGGTGGTCGAGGTGGCGCGAACACTGGACTGCGCCGAGGGGACCGTGAAGGCGCACCTGTCGCGGGCCCGGTGCGCGCTGGCCTCGACTCTCGGCGTCCCGGAGGAGGAGAGATGAGCATCGACTCCCTGGCCCGGCGGATGTCCGAGGCAGCGCGCGAGGACACCCTCGAGTCCCTCGACGTGGACGCCCGGCTCGGCGAGCTGTACGACGTACGGCGCCGGCGGCGGCTGGTCAAGGGGGCCGCGGGGCTCGTCGCGGCGGTGGCCGCCGGCGCGCTGACCCTCGGGGTCGTCTCCTCGGGCCCCGGGCGACGAGGTGCAGCCCGCAGGCCCCAGCCGGTCCCTCCAGCTCAAGGAGGCCTGCCCGGAGAGCGACGTCGTCGAGTGCCTCGACGGGGCGACGGTCCTGGTCCGCGGCAAGACGCCGTACACCTTCACGGTCACGCCCGGCCTCTCGCCCGACCTCGGGGTGAGCGCCGCGCCGTACGGCATCGACGTGTACTCGAGCGGCCAGGTGAACGGCGGCGTGACCATCCTGACCGGCGTCGAGCCGGCCGACGGTGCGAACGCCGCAGGGGCCGAGAGGCTGGCCAGGTGGGTCGCGGCGCGTGACTTCCTGCTGTCGAACCCGGTGACGCGCGGGAAGCTCGACGGGCTGACGACCTGGAGCGTCGAGGTGCGGCTCGCGGAGGGCAGCAGCGGCGACGCGGGGATGTGCAACGTCGCCCAGAGCTCGTGCCGGCCGGTCCTCGAGCAGCCCGAACGCTCGCACTGGCAGACCGGGATGTGGGACGGGATGGTGAGCCGGTACACGTTCCTCGACGTCCCCGGCCTCGGAACCGTCGCCATCTCGAGCTGGGTGTTCCAGAAGGACAACCTGCCCTGGTCGTACGTCACGACCGTCCTCGACCGCAACGAGAAGCTGGTGCAGAGCATCGCCTTCCAGGTGTCGTGAGGGCTGCTGCGGGGCGGTGTCTCGGGCGGTGTCTCGGGCGGTCTGCGTCCGGGCCGGTTTCGGAGAATCGGAGGGGTTTCCGTATACTCGTCCGGCGTGCTCGGCTAGCTGGTCGGGTACTGCGCCGCCTTAGCTCAGTCGGCAGAGCGATTCACTCGTAATGAATAGGTCGTCGGTTCGATTCCGACAGGCGGCTCCACCTAAAGCCCCAGGTCAGAGGCCAAGTTCCTCACCTGGGGTTTTGTCATTCTCGGCACCAAGTGCCTTCGGTGCCCCCGTGGTGCCCCCGAACTTCGCGGCCGCGTCCCACAGGTTCTGGTCGATCAGGTGGCCGTAGAGATCCATGGTCATCGCGGCCGAGGCGTGCCCCAGGATCCGCTGCACGACCTTGGGATCGGCGCCGGCGCCCAGCCACAGCGACGCGCACGTGTGCCGCAGGTCGTGCACCCGGAACGTCGGCCGGCCGATCGCCTTGGTGGCCGCGCTCCAGCCGACCGAGCGCTTCCAGTTCGCCTCCCCGAGCGGACCTCCTCGAGGAGCACCGAACAACCAGTCCGCGCCCTGCTTGCCCTCGGCCCAGGCGTCGACCAGCGGCACCAGCTCGGCCACCAGAGGCACCGTGCGGGACCGCTTGCCCTTGAGCGTGTCGACGAACAGCTCGCCGCCCTTGCTGCTGGCCAGCACGGAGCGCTGCAGCCGCAGCCCCTGACCCGGGACCGCGACACGGTCACCGACCTGGAGGCCGGCGAGCTCGCCCCAGCGCAGCCCGGCGAGGCCGAGGATCTTCACCACGTCGGCATAGACACCGCGGCAGGCGGTCGCGAGCTCGTCGAGCTCCTCGCGGGTGAGGAACTGCCCTTCGCGGCGGACGTGGCCGGCGGTGGGAGCCCGGACCGACGCCGCGGCGTTCTGGCTGACCCGACCGTCGGCGACGGCGTACGCCAGGATCGAGCGCAGCGTGGCGAGGTAGCGGCTGGCGGTCGAGGGGGAGATGCCGCCGGAGACCAGGCCGCCGACCCAGTGCGCGATCTCGGCCGGCGTGATCGAGGCGACCGGTGCGTCTCCGAACCGTGCCTCGATGTGGCTCTTCCACGCGGCACGGTCGGCCTCGCGGGTCTTGCGCTTCACCGAGTGCCTGGACTCGAACCAGTCGTCGGCCACCAGACGAAGCGGGACCCGTCCGCGCTTCGGGTCGATCCACTCACCGAGCCGCAGCCGGCGCTTCTGCTCCGCCTCCCACACGACCGCGTCGTTCTTGCGGTCGAACACCTGGGTCGCGACCTCGCGGCCGTGGTGCTTCACCCGGGCGCGGTAGCGGACACGACCGGCCTTGACGTACCGCTGGATGCTCACGCTGCGTTCTCTCGCTGCGCCTCGGCCCACGCCCTGACGTCGGCCGCGTCCCACACGAGCCGTCGCCCGACCTTGATCGCCGGCGCGAACCGTCCCTCCTGGCGCAGCCACCGGATGGTCGGCACGGGCACGCGGAGGTACTTGGCCACCTCCTGCAGGTTCATCAGCTGGTCTGTCATCGCTTCTCCTTTCGTTGTGGCTGGGGGCCCGCGGCCTCCCGCCGATTGATGGTCCGGTCGCCTGCCTGCCCGTCAAGGGCACTTCGTGTCACTGCGTGATTCGCTTCGCTCACCCTTGACCGCCAGTCAGGCGACCTTGGGCGGCTGGTTATCGGGAGGCCGCGGGCGAGTGGTTGCCGAACGGCTGTCCACAGGCCCGTCGCCTCCGCGTGCCGGGGCCGGCGCGGGTCTGGTCGGCCAGCTGCTGCTTCGCCGGTCTCGTACTCCGCGCGCCACCGCTGCGCCTGCTTGATCGACAGCAGCACCGTCGTGGCGTACTCCGCCTCCGTGGTCGGGGACCGGCTCCCAGACGTAGCGGGGGAGGCCGTCGTCGGCGAGCACCTCCGCGCTCATCCGGTCGGTGGCCGGCGCCTCGACGCCCGCGGCGGCGAGGACCTCGCGGACCACGGTGGCGCGGTCGGCCTTGTGCTCGCTCAACGTCTTGCCCGACCAGGCCCGGGAGACCTGGACGCGTCGGCCGCCGATGCCGAGGTTCTCCCGGTCGTGCGCCTTGTTGCCGCACATGCCCGGGACGAGTCCGGGGCCGGGGTTCTTCGGCTCGATGCCGTAGCGGATCCAGTTGCTGCACTCCGGTGAGCAGGGCAGCCAGCGGACCTCGTGCGTGGAGCCGGTCGATGTGCGCCTCGTACGCCGCATCCAGTGTCTCGCCGTCGGGGTCGGTGTAGGTCTCGGCGACCGCCTTGGTGAGGTACTTGGTCAGGTACCGGATCGCCCGATCCGCATCCTGGCTCGGCGCGATGATGCCCTTGATGTCGACCTGGCTGCCGAACCGCATCACCACCGCCGGCTCCGCGGTCGGGTCGGCGTCGAGCTCGTCGAGCGCCTCCTCCCACGACGTCAACGGGATCCCGTTGCTGTCCTCGACCCGCTCGGTGGTCGGGTTCCAGGCCGGCATCGTCTCCGGGTCCGTGTAGACCGGTGTCGTCGAAGGAGGGCCACCACAGCTGCAGGTAGGTCGCCTTGGTGACGGTGCGGATCACCCGCCGCGGGATCGCGCCGCGGATCGCCAGGTGGATGTGCGGGGCCAGCCGGCGCTGCGGCTCGATCGCGCCGAAGTACTGCACCCGGTAGCCGGCGCACCGGCGCAGGTTCTGCATCCACCGGTCGAACAGCTTCGGGAAGTGCAACGCCTCCACCGCCGCTCGCCGGTAGTCGTAGGCCGCTCGGCTTCGCCGGGGTGCCGGTGCCCGGGACGATCGGGTCCGTAGGAGCCGAGGGTGAGGGTGACGAACATCGACGGCCGGTACGTCGTGCCGTCCGGCGCGGTGAAAGCTCTGCCAACACTGCGGTCTTCGACCGGCACTCGGGGCAGGTCAACCGCGTCCTGGCGGCGACGTGTCGACCGCACCCGCCGAGATGTGCCCTCGGGATCGGGGCCGTCGTCGCGGTCGTCGTCATCGCCGTCGGCGTCGCTGTCCGGCTGGTCGTCCTCGAGCGGGTCCTCCTCGAGGTGCCAGCCCTCGGCGCACTGCTGCATCCGTAACCGTCGTGCCTTCGCAGCACACGGTCCGCAGACCGACTCCCGGGTCGAGCCGCAGGGCAACGTCACCTGCTCGACCGCGCCGGTCTGCCGGTCGGTCACCCGGCGCAGGACCGGCCGCACGCACACGCCCACGTCGGCTGCCACCTGACTGACGGCTTCGGCCGTGAGCACCCGCCCCAGACCCGCTGCCGCCAACCGCTCCCCAGAAGCCATGCCAGCCACCGTGACCCGTCGTCAGCAAACCGACAAGGGGCCCGAATCAAACGCCCAACGTGCTGAATTCGTCTGGTCCCGTATGGACCCGTCGGTAGCATAGTCGCGCCGACGTACAGGGCCGTCTGGGGCGTCTGGTGTCCGTTGCAGTCAGAACTTTCAGAAAGTCGCAAACTTCTCGAATGCCGAGACGGATAGGCCGTCATCCGGCCGAACCCGCGCCGAGCTCTTCCCTGTCCCTGACCCGTCTCGTTCGATGAATGGACGTGAGCACCTGTGGTTGCTCTTCATCTCCGTATCACGAGGAATCGGATGAGGAATCAAGACACTCTGCTTCAAGCAAGCTCGCAGCTGCTGACACCGACCGAAGCGTCTGCCCTTCTCGGCGTGCCCGAGAAGACGCTGGCCCACTGGCGCACCGAGCGCACCGGCCCGTTGGCTATTCACGTCGGCGCGCGTGTCCGCTACCGGTTGAGCGATGTGGAGGAATGGATTGGAGGGCGGGTCGAGGAAGCACGCCGAAGGGTGGTTGCGCCGATAGGACGGCCACGCCTGGCACCCGGCGAGCACGGGGACACTTGGGTCGTCGCCCTGCCGAACGGGCGGTTTCGCGCCGTCGTACGGGTCCGTGACCGAGACGGCCGAGTACGCGAGGTGACCGCCACCGCAGACACCAAAGGCGGCGCCAAGCGGGCACTTATGCGCAAGGTCGAGGGACGTAGCACCACCACCTCCTTCGGGGTCACCGCCAACACGAGCATCGAGGAACTTGGAGCGTTCTGGCTCGAGCATCGAGCGCGCACTGGGAACGCCCGTTCACGCCGCCATCTCGCTCCGCAGACCCTGGCCATCTACCAAGGGGCGCTGCGCAGCGTTGTCGATCCCGCGATCGGCGGCCTACGCATTGGCGAAGCGAGCGTCGGCCTGCTCGAGGCAGTCTTCGCAGACCTCGACGAGCGCGGCATCTCCACAGTGCACGCAAGGTCGGTCCTCAACCAGATGCTCACCCTGGCGGTCCGGCACGGTGCGCTCGAGACCAACCCGATGGCCCTGGTGACCCCGCCGGTTCGTAAGCAGGAAGAGGTGGCAGCGCTCGACGTCGCGGCAGCGAGGGAACTACGGCGGATCGTCCACGCGAAAGCACAGGGTAAGCCGGGCCGACGCAAGCCGACTCCTGACCTGCGCGACTTCATTGATGTCGGCCTCGGCACCGGTTGCCGCATCGGGGAGATTCTGGCGCTGAGCTGGTCTCGCCTCGACCTCGATTGCAGCGTTCCCACCGCGCAGATAGACGGCACACTGGTGGAGCCGCGCAAGGGGTACGTCGCACGACTGCATCGCCAGGACTGGACAAAGAGCCGCTCGGTGCGCAGGCTCATCCTCCCGGAGTACGTCGCCACCCTTCTCCGCGAGCGCCGCGATAGGGCAGGAATCCTGCGCCCCTGACTCGCCTGTGTTCGCCTCTCCGAGCCAGACCTGGCTGTGGCCGAACAACATCAGGACCCGGCTCCGAGCGGCGATCGCCGGCACGATGCTGGAGGGAGCCACTCCTCACACGCTCCGCCGTACAGTCGGCACGCTGGTCGCTCACGAGGCCGGCCTGGATGCCGCGCGCGAGCAGCTCGGCCATTCTGACCCAAGTCTGACGTGGCGCTCTTACGTCGCTGCGCGCCCCGTCGCTCCGGACCTCAGGAAGATCCTCGACGCCTTCTTTGACAAGGCTGAGTAGCTTGCCGAGGACGAGAGGGGAAGGTGCATCTAGCCGAGCTGCGGGGACGCCGTCGTGTCGGCGTCTTCTGGTATTCGCGCACGCTGGCCAACTGGAAGCATGCAGGTCCCGACGCATCAAATCGCGACGAATGGCTGGATCGCCAAGAATGCGATGTCCTGGACGCGTGCCAGAAGCTGCTCTGGTGAGCTGCCTGAGATCAACAGGTGCAGCTACCACGTCGATCCCGTGTTCTTGATGCGCCGCCTGATGTCATGACCTCCGCCCGCATAGATGAGCCATGCGACCGGGACTTCGAGCGCGGTTGCGTAGGCGAGCATCTGGTAGTGGTCAGCATTCGCATGGTCACCAAGGCGGACGCCAGCTTGTACTTCGCGTCGAACACGACGCGGGGGATGCCGTCTGCGTCGAGGTGCACCACATCGACGGTCATGGCAACGTCGCCGTGTAGGTCGTCCGGGCCGCGCCCGGTGCTGCCACGGCCCAGTCCCCGTCGCCAGTAAGGTAGGCCGGGAACTGCGGCAACAGGCGCCCAGGCTTCCCGATCAGCGCCTCCTCGAGGGCCGCGGTTACGAAGTCCTCAAAGACCTTCCACATGACAACGACGAAGCTCGACATGTCGACGCCAGACGGCGTGGACCTCGTTGAGCAATGACTCAGGATGATCTCGGCAAGACCGAGCGCTGAGTGGTAGCGCTCGTTGAGTCTGGTCGGCTGCCAGTCGGGAGTGCTGCCCTGGAGTCAGCCGGGTCACTTCGGACAACCGGTGGGTGAGGTGGAGGAGGCCTCGCCGAACTTCCGATCGCAGTCGCGGCACGCCGAGCATGACGTGGAGGGCGGAGAGGAGGATCTGGTTCTCTGCAATGTCGGTCGTGAACTCGTCATAGCGGACCTCGATCGGTATTGCCCATCCCGATCGGCGACGTAGCTGCTCCTCGAAAGCGATGCGCCCACGCACGGTGAATAGCGCATCCTGCTCTGTGCGGTAACCCTGTAGGAGCCTTGCCTCAGCGCCCGCTCGACGGAAGTGATCAGCGAGTGCGCCATTGCTGGCCACAACTCGTCGTACGCCTCCGCGTGAACAGTCTCGGGGCGGAAGCCCGGGACCTTGGAATAGCCGAGCATGAATAGTAGGTGGGTTAGCCCTCAGCTTCTCTTTGGGTGTGACCTCCACCTGCAGGTCGGCGAACCGCACAGCCCACACGGCCATTGGGAAGTAGGCGGTAGCTGCCGCTTCCAAGGGGCCGCACGTCCACGAGGCCGACTCCACGAGGAGATGCGACTGCTCGTCGCTCAGGGCGAGCTCAATGCCCTGCGTGTCGAGTTCGTCGAGCGAGTGGTGCGTGAGGCCCATCAGTCGAGGTCAGACTCAGAGGCTAGTGAGGTTGAGGAGTGCTGCGCGATGCGCTGCCGCAGGGCGGGAAGCCCGAACTCCTGGTCGATCTGCTCGGGACTCTTGCTGCCGTAGAAGTGCTCGTGCAGCAGGGGCAGGATGTCGTACCGCCAAACCATCTCGAGCGCCCCGGATCGTTCGAGGCCCGGCCGCATCAGATACGACGGCCCGATGTGCAGGTCGTGCCCACGGGTGCCCATCGCATCGTTCAGCTCGCCTAGCAGTGCCACGCGGTCATCGGTCACTTCCGTGCGTGACGCGAACTCGGCCAGAACACCCCTTACCGGGTCGCGTTGCGGATGCATCTCATAGAACGGGAAGCGCCGGCGGATGGCCGCGTCGACCAACGCGATCGAACGGTCCGCAGTGTTCATCGTGCCCACGATGAACGAGGTTGTCCGGGAGGCTGAACGGCCGGTCGGGCCGGTACTGAAGTCGGACGGTCTCTTCGCGGTACTCGAGCAGAAAGTAGAGCTCGCCGAAGACCTTGGCCAGATTGGCCCGATTGAGTTCATCGATGATGAGGACGTACGGCCTTGTCACGATTCTCGGCCTTGCGTGCTTCCTCGGCCATGAGTTTGAGGGGCCCGTCCTGGAGCGAGAAGTGAGCTTGGCCGTCCTTTTCGACCGGCCGGAAACCTTCGAAGAAGTCCTCGTAGGCGTACGACGGATGGAACTGCACAAGGCGGACTCGGCTCGGGTCCTGTGATCCCGCGAGTCGCTCGGCCAGTTTCTTTGCGACATACGTCTTGCCGGTGCCCAGGGGGGCCGTAAATGACGAGCTGCCGACGCATGTTGAGTAGGTCGACGAGTTCTTGCAGGGGTTCGACAGGCATGTAGAGATCGGCAGCCAAGCCTGCGGCACGGGTGGGAGCATGACCCGCGCTGAGGGGCTCGCGGGGTGGTTGAGGTGTGATGGACGGGGGTACGTCGGATGCGTCGAGGAGGTCGCGGATGGCGGTGAGGTCGACAACGTGCCCCTCCTGCGCCAGAGCTGCAGTCACCTTGGGCGGCAGTGACTCCAGAGGGATCCTCGCCGAGCCCCACATCACAGGCCGGGACAGGAGCGTTGAGGATCCGGAGTCTCTCCCGTCGATCGACCCCACGATCAGGTGCTCCTCAGTCATGGCGACGACAAGATCCTCTTCCTGCATGACCTGTAGGAAGGCATGCAAAGCGGTGCTCATCTCCGCCTGCTGAGACGGGGGCAGGTGGGCGTATCCTTCGGCCACCATCGCCGTGATCTCGGGCTGGGAGAGGCCCTCGGTCAGCGGAAGCCCCACGGAGTCGTTGAGCTCCACACACCCGTCCAACAGCCATCGCTGCACGTCGTCCGTTGTGTCCGCTCGCACCAGCCAAGCCCGCGGCCCGGTAGCAGATCCGGGGCGCCAGAGGTTCACATAGGGCGGGTCATACCAGGACACGAAGCCCTTCTTCTTCCGCTCATGAAGGCTGCGGATCGCGACTAGGTCGTGGGTGACCGCAGCGTCGCTGTTGCCGCTGGGATCTCCCACGTCGGCGACCAGTCCGTCCCTGACCTTGCGACGCTGAGCGACGCTCACCACGGATGGGAAGATGCCGGGCCAGGCGAGGTACTCCACGACGTAGCGGATCGAGGGCGAGTCCTGGGGAACTGAGGAAGTTACCTCACGGAACGCGAACGGGTCGCGCAGAGCCTCGTCGACCACCTCCGGCGACTGGTCGAGCCAGTGGCGCACAAACCGGCACAGCCACTGCATGTGCTCTGGGGCGCGGGTGTGGTAACCATGACCGCCGTTGAAGGAGCGCCCGTCCTCTAGCCCCTCCCGCTGTGGCTCTGGCAGCTTCGGGACCCCAGACATCGCGGCCAAAATGCCTCGACCCTGGCCGCCTTGGTGCTCGCATTCATGTCGTGGAGGGGCGCGTCCCTCAGGTACATCAAGCTCAGCCGCGAGACAGAGGACGCCGTTCGAGGCGCCCTTCAACTGCTGCGTTAGCCGTGCGGCGAAGGGCTGACCGGCCTCTCCCGTGCTTAGGCGGGCGAGTAGGTCGCTGGCGTTCTCGACTGACCAGCTCCGGACCCCGGGGACGAGGGCGGACGTGTCGCCACGCAGTCCGGCCTCCAGTACCTCCCACGCAGCAGCCTCCATGGTCGGGCAAATGCCGGAACCCCGGTCGACCCGAACTTCGTCTGTGCGGCCTTCGCGCCAGTGCTGGAGCTCGGCACGCTTCAGTGGCGGCCAGGTGTCCGGCGGCGCCCATTTCAGGACTACCCAGCCGAGCCCCTGGGCGTCGAGTCGATCGCGGAGCTGCGGTGACTCGTCGGCCCATACGCTCGAGCAGGACGTCACACAGCTTCAGCAGGCTCGCGTAGCGTTCTGCCGGAGTTGTGGCAGCAGGCTCGCCGACCCGCTCAGCCCAGGCCTTGCCGAGCGCCGGGCGGTACGGCGCGAAGGAGGTCGGGTCGCGGCCGAGCAGCACACAAGAGGCGAATACTGTGCGGTCACCCGGGCTTACGTACTCCCCCCAGGAGCCGAGCTCTTGGCCAAACGCCTCCACGGCTCCCGCAGTGCCATCGGAGTACAGATCAGCGACCGCCGCCCGCACCTCGTCCGGGTGGTCGACGATCCGATTACGCATCCAGGTCTGAGCGAAAGAATCGACGAGGTTCCCTGCGCCACATGCCTGCTTCAACCGAGTTGGCCATTCGGCGTCGTGAGCGGCGCATGCCGCTCCCGCCGCCGCCCATTTGTCCGCGGCCTTGAGCTTGTACTCTCGCTCCTCCCTGTCGAGGTCGATGACTGCGAGAGCTCCCGCGCCCAGCGGAGGAAACCGTCCCAGCCAACGGCCTCACCTTTCGCGTCATCTTTGGAGGCGTGGTACCGACGGGTGATCTCGAGCCATAAGTCGTCTGCGCGACAGCGCCTCCAGAGCCTCGGCTCCGGCTTCGGTCAGGACGTAGCGCCGACTATCGTCCCGATCCAGCCAGCCGCCGAAGGTGGACCAGGAAAGGGCCGCGTTGGCGGCAGTGCGCCAGCGGAGCTGACCGCTTGCGTTGGTGCTCCCCTCGCGGGCGTTGAACTCAACTTGCCGCTCCACCTGGGCCAAGACGTCACCGCCTGACATCGGCCCTCGGGCATCGGCCAGAATCTGGTATGCCGTCTGTGCTAAGTAGCCCGCGCCGGACGTCACTCGCTAACGGCGGAACGTGGGCGTCCTGTTCATCCAGAACGCGAAGGCGGTAGACGCCATTTCCGAGGAACTCCACGCGCCCTTCGTCACGAAGGTCCTGAAGAACCCGCTGGGCTGACATCTCAAGGGCCTGGTTGCTGGGGAACTCTCGCTGAAACGCCGGCATGCCGTGACGTAACCATTCGCCGCGCGAGAAGGACTGGCCTGGCTGCCACTTCCGCTGAATCTCCCTCAGCACCAGATCTCGCCAGCTCGTCACAGTTTCGTCCTCTGCGGTTTGAAGGTGAGTGTTCCGGCTCCCAGAGCCCTTCTCACCTTATGCCTCGTTCCGTCCCGGGATGCATGATTGATGAGCATCGGGCCCTGTATCCCCCTGAGAGCACGAGTAGTTCCGTCGCCTAGGAACGCAGGCCGGCTTCGGCATTGCTGGATTGACCTCTAAGTGATCAAGGCGCCGGCTTCGCCGGCGCACGCCTGCGGGCGGCGCTGGCGCGCCGTCCTCGGCCCTACTCGGAATCGCCTGAGTCGTTCTTCTCTTGCCGCTCGAGCGCCTCGAGGCCTCCTCTTTGAGGCTCAGCACCTCGGCGCTGTTGCGTTGATGCTTGCCGGTCAATCGCACTAGATCCACCATTCCGAGGATGGCGTAAGACGAGGTCCACACCACGAAGGTGTAGAGAACAACTTGGCCGGTGACGCCGGCGCCGCCGGCCACAATCAAAGCGAGGATGCCAGAGGCAGCCATGAGCAGCGCACCAACAGTCACGACGCGGTACGGCATCTGAAGCGCATCTTCGCCCAGGATCTGCAATCCTGAGGATGCTCCCGGGACTGCTGCACGGATAGGTGACATCTGATCTGCGTCGATGTGTGTCGGCGCTGGAAGGATGTGCACCATGCCGAAGGCGTTCCCCAAGGAGTTCCGCGAGGACGTGATCCGGGTCTACCGGACTCGATGCCTCGATGGCCCAGGTCGCGAAGGACTTCGGTATCTCGCCGTCGTGCCTGAAGCGTGGCTGACGATCGACGACGCGAGGACTCGTCGACCGTCCTCGGCTCGACCGAGCGCGGCGAACGAGTCCGATGCGCTGCGTGAGGCGAACAAGCGGATCAAGCTGCTCGAGCAGGAGAACGAGGTCCTGCGCCGCGCCGCGGCCTATCTGTCGCAGGCGCAACCTGCCGGGAAAATGATGTACCCGCTCGTCCGCGAGCTGGCCGCCGACGGGATTCCCGTCGCGGTGACGTGCCGGGTGCTCAAGATCGCCCGCCAGCCCTACTACCGCTGGCTCGCGCAGCCCGGTCACCGACGCCGAGCTGACCGCGGCCTACCGCGCCAACGCGCTGTTCGACGCTCACCGCGACGACCCCGAGTTCGGCTACCGGTTCCTGGTCGACGAGGCCCGCGAAGCCGGTGAGCCGATGGCCGAGCGGACCGCCTGGAGGATCTGCTCGCGAGCTGGGCTGGTGGTCGCGCGTTCGGGAAGAAGCGCGGCAGGAACGGCAAGAAGCCCGGGCCACCGGTCCACGACGACCTGTGCGCGTGACGACGAGAACGGCGGGCCGGCACGAGTTCACCGCCGACGCCCGAACGAGCTGTGGCTGGCCGACATCACCGAGCACTGGACCGGCGAAGGCAAGCTCTACCTCTGCGCGATCAAGGACGTCTACTCCAACCGGATCGTCGGCTACTCCATCGACTCACGGATGAAGTCCCGGCTCGCGGTCGCGGCGCTCGAACAACGCCGTCGCCCGCCGCGGTGACGTGGCCGGCTGCGTGCTGCACACCGACCGCGGGTCGCAGTTTCGAAGCCGGAAGTTCGTCCACGCGCTCAACCGCCACGCCATGGTCGGCTCGATGGGCCGCGTCGGCGCGGCCGGCGACAACGCCGCCATGGAGTCCTTCTTCTCGCTGCTGCAGAAGAACGTCCTCGACCGCCGCACCTGGGACACCCGCGAGGAGCTGCGGATCGCGATCGTCACCTGGATCGAGAGGACCTACCACCGCCGCCGTCGACAGGCCGCTCTCGGACGGTTGACCCCGGTCGAATACGAGCTGATCATGACCCCAACCGCCACCCAGGCGGCCTAACCGAAACTGTCACCCGTTCGTGCAGCAGACCCCCCGTAACTGTCGTGCTTCGAACGGTCCGCGAGCCACCGACCGGCGACTTGTACGGCCACGGCGAGGCCCAGCCCGGCGGTTGTAGCGGCGATCAGAGCGCCCTGGTTCGGCTCGAAGCGATCTGGGTGCGTCAGAAAGTAGGCGCCGAAGGAGATCCCGATTAGCGATGACGCCCAAAGGTCCCAAGCCCAGAGTGTCTTAAGCAGAAGGGTGCGTCCGCGCACCCCATCAGGTCGTCTCGTCATCCAGGTCACCAGGTTCAAGCAATCGAATGCGTTTCGGTGGCGACGACAGTGCTTCCAATAAGGTGCCCTCGGGCACCTCGTCGGTCTCTGCCTCGACTTCGAAGACCTTCTTCGCTGGGACTGTGCCCCCCTGCGCGCTAATCCATTCCGACTCGTCCTCGGCGTAGTCGATACCACGAACCACCCCACGTCCGTAGTCGCGTCGCACGTGATCCAACATCTGCTGGAACTTGGTGTCTTCTAGATCTAAGGATTCTCCTTCCCGGGCTTTGCCGGAGATCCGCGCTACGCGGAGTCGAAGGTCTTCGATGACAGACTCAACCCACTCGTCGTCGTGATAGTGGGGATTGGGCCTGTCAAGATTGAAGCTGAACTCCGTCACGCGGGCGACACCGTTCGCCCACTCCTCGAGAGGATTCACCAGAAAAGAGGGGGCTCACTGTCCACGGATACGCATCACCTTCATTAAGTAGTGCCTGCAGAGCACCTGTGAAGGTCGTGGGCCTGACAACACCAGATCGCAACTGGAAGACCGTCAACCCTGTCCTGCTGTGGATCACGAAGGGGACGACTATTCCTCCAGGCAAGGTCTCGGTTGAGAAGTCCTGGCTCTCCTCGTCCCACCAAGCCCTCGGGCTTGAGGAATCGGACATGAAGCCGATCCTGCCAGCCCAGGCGCCAGGAGCCGGACGGTGATAGCGGGTGAGGTACAGTTCGGCCGGTACCGCGTAACTTGCGCCCCAGCGCGCCGGACGCCGCCAACGCCTGCTCTCGGTAGTCGTCTTCCAGTGCCCGGAAGATTCCGCTGAGACCGGAGAATGCATAACCGACGTTAAACCGTCGAACTCGCACCGCCACGATTCCCCCTTACTTCCTGTCGATTTAGAACCGTAGCGGCGTTGATGGCATGAGCTTGGTAGATCGTCCAGCCGCTCGTGTTCGAGTCGCGGGGATACTTGGAGCCCTTTTGAATCGCGGGTGAACGCGAGGTGTGGGGCGTGCCCCCGTGGTGCCCCCGCCCGGGTCAGAACGGCCGTGAATCAACTTGTATGTAGGAGTGCAAAAGCGCAGGTCAGAGGGCTAGAGCCGCCCGCCGGAAGCGTCGCCGAACGGGCTCGTAATGAATAGGTCGTCGGTTCGATTCCGACAGGCGGCTCCACGCAAAATGTCTTGCTTCGGTTGAGCCCCGACAACGGGCTTCGGCAGGGGCTGGACAGTGTTCCGGCTGATGAGTGGCACCTACTTCGGCTGGTCCTGGACGCTCCCGAGCAGACGGGCGCTGAGTCCGGTGCAGCAGCGGTATCAGGCCGTGCTGGCGGTGATCAGCGACGGCGAGGCGGTCGCCAAGGTGGCTGCCAGCGATCGGAACGTGTCAGCGGGTGGGGCGTTGAGCGCTGTCCCAGGCCGCGGAGCGATAGTCCTCCAGCCGCTCGAGTACGTCGCTGGCCGCGTCCTTGCTGACGGGCTCGCCGTCGAGGTGCGCCAACCAGTCGACGAACCGGCGCCCGGCGACGAACTCGATGCCATCGATCCGTGCGCTCCTCGGGGACGCCGTGTTGTGCTGCACCCCAGAGCACCACCACCGGTGTGACCCTCCAGGAGTTGCCTGAGGCGCGATGGCGGGCACCGCGCTCACTGCTGAGCAGGGTCCGGGTCAGCCCCTCCGCACGGAGCCGCACCCTACTGGCCTCTCGTGCCATGTCGACGGTGTCGCTGGAGGTGTGATGGTTCCGCCACTTCGAGTCGACTGCGACGAGCCCACCCCGACGCGTCACGACGAGATGGTCGATGTCGCCGGCCTGGAGGCTGATGCTGTCCACCCAGCCCCAGATCAGCCGCCTGCGCTTTGCCCGCTGCAGCTCGCTGCGGGTGTTGTCCTCGCCCCAGGCGCCACGCAGATGCAGGATCGCTGCACGATCGCTGGCGAGGAAGGCGGACTGCATGAAGTGAAGGTAGATCGCGACGACGGCGGCCTGCAGCACCCCGAGGAGGTACCAGTTCCATGCTGCGTCGGGTCCCAGGGCCACCAGGAGGTAGGTCTCGAATGCCGAGCAGTCCGATGACCCCGACAGTGAGAAGCACGACGGCCTTGGTGTTCCGCCGAGCCCAGGTCAGGAACCCTCGCCGGAGCTCGCGCCTCGAGTAGGGCTTGTACCTCGTCATCACACCCCCGTCGGCCGGTCGCCTTGGCGATTCAAGCAGCCACCTCGTGGATTGGCGCATTTGGCGAGCTTGGGGCCTAAACGACTTACCCCAGCCTGTTTACAAACGGGGCGACCTCCTGCGCATTCGCGCGCCGCACGACCTCGGTCCGAAAAGTACCCAATTGACCGACTCTGCCTTTACTATGCGATCACACGAGGCGACGGCAGGGATGATGGTGTGCTGAAGACGACCCAGACGAGCGACGAGCAGTCCACTACGGCTGAGAAGGTGGGTCGCCAGCTTCAGCGACTCACAAGGAGGGCCGTCGAGGAGGGTGTCGGCCCGCTCTCGAGTTCGGTGGCATACGCAGACGCCCGGATGGGTGGTGGCGGCAAGGGCGAGAACGACCCAGAGGCTGCGATCCGACGCGTTGTGCGCGAGTCCGTCGCGGCCTCAGGTGCACAGGGCTTCGTAACCGGCGTGGGCGGTCTCGCGGCCATGCCCGTCACCCTTCCTGCCAACGTCGCCGGCAGCCTCGTCATCAACGCCCGAATGGTGGGCACGATTGCCCACCTCCGCGGGTACTCACTGTCGGACCCGCATACCCAGGCGATGATCACGCTGGTCGCCGCTGGCTCCTCGGCACAAGGCGCGATCTCTGCCTTCGGCGTCAGGGTCGGCCAACAGGCCGCAATGCAGGCCATCAAGAGGCTCCCCATGTCCGTGCTCAACCAGGTCAACAAGAAGGCCGGTTTCTATCTCGTCGCCAAGTACGGATCACAGCGCTCGGCGGTCACGTTGGTCAAGGCGGTCCCCGCCGTCGGCGGACTTGTCGGAGGTGGTGTGGACGCGGGGCTGACGGCGAGCATCGCCAAGGCCGCGAAAAGGGTCTTCCCGCCGCTATCACCGGAAGCTGCCTGTTAGGCCGGCCACCGGCAGGTGAAGCGGCTTTGCGACGTTTCTTTGCCGAACCTCGTTCACCTTAGGCATCGGTGGCGGGACGGCAGCACTTCTGTCAACCGCCACCGATACTGTGCACCACAGCGGCAAATCTGCCTCTCGCCTGCGCTCGCAACGACAGACATCCCAGCGATCGGACCAGAAAGCTTCAAACTTCCATGACACGACGCTTGACCAGGCCGGCGCTGCGCCTCCTGTCCCTGCCCCTAGCCTTCCTCCTCGCCATCGGCGTGTTCACGACCGTCAAGAACCAAGGTTGGCTCTCTCCCTTGGGGATCACTGCCGAGAGTCACGACTCGCAGGTGATCAATGCGATCGAGCGCACGCAAGAGGTCTCCCTGTTGAGCCTGGGCGTCCAGGGCATCAAGGAGAAGGATGCGAGCGCGAAGATCTTCGGGAAGAGCATCCCGGGAACCGGCGAGAAAGTGTTTCTGCAGTACGAGTTCGACGCAAAGTTGGGCATCGACGGCGCCAAGGTGAAGGTCACGAAGACGGGCGAGAACGCCTACCTCATCTCTGTTCCGGAGTTCAGGTTTATCGGATACGACAAGCCGACCTTCAAGGTCGCTGTCGAGGATGGCGGCGTCCTGAGTTGGGCCACACCTGACATCGACAAGCTCGAGATGGTCAACGAAATCCTCAACGATGACGCACGACAGGCTTACATCGCGTCAAACGAGGGACTTCTCAAAGAGCAGGCCAGAATGTTCTATGACCGCCTGATCACCAGCATCGACCCGGACGTAGTCACCACGTTCGAGTTCCGTTCTTAGGGTCCGAGGCTGGCGCCGGACGATCCACGGACGGTCGTTGCAATCGAGTTTGCCAGCACTTAGGTATGGCTCAGCGGCCAAAGCCAAGGTCAGAAGTCGCGCCCGGAAAGCCCGCGATCGCCATGTCGCATAAAACAGTGATTTGTGGGTAACCCGGTCGCCATGGCGACGCAACAGGGCAGTTCGGCGCAGGCAGTCGGTTACGACCTGACGAAGGTGATCCGCCTCGCGGCGGTGGCCGCACTCGGGGGCTTCCTCTTCGGCTTCGACACCGCCGTCATCAACGGTGCGGTGACCCCCATGCGCGACGACTTCGGCATGGGGTCGGGCCTGACCGGCTTCGTCGTGTCGTCGGCGTTGCTCGGGTGCATGGCCGGTGCCTATCTCGCGGGACGTCTCGCCGACAGGTGGGGCCGGCTGCGGGTCATGTTCCTGGCCTCCGGCATGTTCACCGCGTCGGCGATCGGCTCGGGCCTGGCGATCGGCCCCGTGGACATGATCGGGTGGCGGGTGCTCGGCGGGCTCGGCGTCGGCGCGGCCTCGGTCATCGCTCCGGCGTACATCGCCGAGATCAGCCCCGCGCAGGTCCGCGGCCGGATGGGCTCGCTCCAGCAGCTGGCCATCGTGATCGGCATCTTCGTCGCGCTGCTCTCCGACTTCGCCATCGCGGGTGTGGCCGGCGGCTCCAACCAGCCCCTGTGGTTCGGCCTGGACGCCTGGCGGTGGATGTTCCTCGCCGAGACCCTCCCGGCCGTCGCCTACGGGCTGCTGGCCACCACCATCCCCGAGTCCCCGCGCTTCCTCGTCCGCCGGGGCAAGGACGAGCGCGCCCGGACCGTCCTGTCCGAGGTGCTGAAGACGGGCGTCGACGAGCGGATCCGCGAGATCAAGCGCACGCTCAAGCAGGAGCGGCGTACGTCGTGGTCGCACCTGAAGAAGTCCGAGGGCGGCCTTCTCCCCATCGTCTGGATCGGCATCGCGTTGTCGGTGTTCCAGCAGTTCGTGGGGATCAACGTCATCTTCTACTACTCCTCGACGCTGTGGCAGGCCGTCGGCTTCACCGAGAAGGACGCGCTTCTGCAGACCGTGATCACCTCGGTCACCAACATCGCCGTCACCCTCGTGGCGATCGCCCTCATCGACCACATCGGTCGCCGCCGGCTGTTGATGATCGGCTCGGCGGGGATGTTCCTGAGCCTGGGCGTCATGGCCTGGACGTTCAGCCAGGCGCCCATCGTCGACGGGGAGCCGGTGCTTCAGGGCGCCGCCGGTCCCACCGCGCTGGTCGCCGCGAACCTCTTCGTCGTCTTCTTCGGGATGTCGTGGGGTCCCGCCGTCTGGGTGCTGCTCGGCGAGATGTTCAACAACCGGATCCGAGGCCTCGCGCTCGGCGTTGCCGCGGCCGCCCAGTGGCTGGCGAACTTCGCGATCTCCACGACGTTCCCCGCCATGGCTGACTTCGGGCTGTGGTTCGCCTACGGGTTCTACACCCTGATGGCCCTGGCCTCGCTGGTCTTCGTGATCAAGTTCGTCCCGGAGACTCGCCACAAGGAGCTCGAGGACATGGAGTAGCAAGCACCAGACCTCGCGTCCCGCACCCGCGACCGAGGCACGATGGGTCTGTGCTCGACAGTGACTCCTTCGCCGTACCGGTCGTGCTCGACGGTGGGCTCTCCACTGCCTTGGAGCAGCAGGGCGCCGATCTCAGGGGGAACCTGTGGACCGCTCGGCTCCTGGGTGAGGAGCCGGATCGGATCGCCGCCGCGCACCGTGCGTACTTCGACGCAGGCGCGCGGGTCGCGACCACGGCGAGCTACCAGGCAAGTCTCGAGGGCCTTGCCGCGCCTGGAGCTGCTGATGGCGGCGCAGCCCGATCTGCTGGCCGTCGAGACCATCCCGGACGTCGACGAGGCGGAGGTCCTGGCCGAGCTGCTCGACGAGGTCGACGTACCGGCGTGGTTCAGCTACTCCGTGCGCGGAGCAACCACGAACGCCGGCCAGCCGCTGCACGAGGCCTACGCCGTCCTGACCGGTAGCCGCTCGATCATCGCGGCTGGCGTCAACTGCTCGGAGCAGGACGACATCCTTGCCGCGGTGCGGGAGGCTGTCGCGGTCACAGGGCTTCCCGCTGTGGCCTACCCGAACCGCGGCGGCAGCTGGGACAGCGACACCAAGCAGTGGGTGTACGGCGACCCGCTCGACCTGGGCCTCGCGGAGTCCTGGGTCGCCGCCGGCGCTCGCCTCATCGGAGGGTGCTGCGGCACAGGTCCCTCAGACATCGCCGACCTGGCTCGACGTTCGAACGGCTCCAGCCGTCGGGCGACTGAACGCAGACCCCGTCAGTACTCGACCTTGAACGCGAACGTGTAGGCCGTGCCCTGCGCGTTGCGCGCGTGGAGATGCATCTCGCCGCGGGCGCGGGAGTAGACCCCGGTCCCGCCGGTGATGGCGAGCACCGAGTCGTGCTTGTCGTAGAACGGGCCCGCGACGGACCAGCGATCCGCCTCGGAGGGTCGTCGTCCACGAGCACTCCCACACTCTGCCGACGACAGTGCGGATGCAGGAGCCGTTGTCACGCCCGACCTTGTGAGTGTTGGACCTGTCGTAGACCGGGTTCGCAAACGTGAGCAGGTCGCCTTGGCTGTCGCCGGACGCCCGGTGTCGATGACGGTGTCCGAGACGGCCCGCTCCACGACCGTGATGTTCCTCGACTTGTGGCTGTCCGTGCCCGAGCCGCCGTGGCGGACCTCCGGGCTCGCCTGTGCGGCGGTGATCGTGACGGCGGTTGCCGCGGCCGCGGCGACGGCGCTGGTGATGGCGACTGTCCTGCGCATCTCGTTCTCCTCGACTGTGCGCTGGCCCCGGCCCGGAACGGCAGCGCAGAGCGCCCGGGCGAACGACCGGCCGGGGCGAGGGTCGCAGCCCTAGCGGAACCTCCCGAGCGAGTCCTGCCGGCAGGCCCTCCACTGCCGACGATGCCTTCACCGTAGACCCGGCCCCGGGACCGCGACAGCGCCGCAATCTCAGTGAATCCAGCGCTTTCCCGGGCTCAAGGGACCGGGAGATCCAGGCCGTTATCGTTGTGGCGCCGGAAGTATCGCTTCGCAGCTGACCTCGACCAGAGCCTCCGGCTCGAACAGCTCGGTGACACCGACTGCAGTCCAGGCTGGGTACGGCTCCTCGAGGAAGTCGGCGGCGACGGTCAACATCGCTTCGCTCTGCTGCCGCAGCCCGACGTGGTACGACGTCAGCTCGACGACGTCTGCCCAGCCGGCCCCAGCCTCGGCCAGCGTCAGCCCGATGTTCTGAAACGTCTGCCGCAGCTGCGCGACCGCGCCGTCCGGGAACACCCCGTGCACCTCCCCGGTGTGGCCCGTGACCCGCAGCCGGTCACCCACGATCACCGCCGCGGGCACGTGGGTCGCCTCGTAGAACGGCGACCAGGCGTCGGGGACCACGACTCGTCTGCCCTCCCGATGCTCGATGTTCGTCATCACACACCTCCTCGACGGGCCCCTCTTCTCCATCTTCCTCCGTTTGACGTGTCGCGCCGCGGGCTCCGCGTGCGGGCGACCGACTCCGCCTGCGAGCCGGGGGGCCCGGGGCCGCAGCTCGCCCGGGTGTACCGTCCGCCCTGGCGCGGGCGCGGCCTAAGCCCTCCCGGCTCGCGCCAGTCGGACGCCCACCAGGCCGCTCACGACGTACCCCGAGAAGCGCCCGATGGGGATGAGCCAGCCTGCGTTCTCCCAGCGGAAGTACAGCGGGGCGGCCACCCCGGAGGCCGCGGACAGGCGCCCGGTCCACAGTCCTGCCGTGCCCAGGACTCCTGCCCGGGCGGCACTGGAGGCGACCAGCCCGGTGAACACGCCGTAGGCCACCCCGTGCAGCGGGCCGCCCGCGGCGAACGCACGCCGGGCGTCTGCGCGGATCTCGTCGTCAGGGCGGTTCGGCGAGGCCAGGATCCGCCCGTTCGTCGTGGCGGACGCGGCGAGCAGCAGGGCGCTGAGCGCCCCCGACGCGGCGGTGGCTGTCGACCTGCTCCGCTCTCCCGGTGAGCTCGACCGGGCCAGGCTGGCCGCGTGCCGGGTGAAGAGGGCCAGCGAGGCCACGGAGACCGCCTGGCCGGTCAGGCTGAAACGAGCGGCGTCTGCGCTGTCGGTGTAGTACCGACGGACGTCGTCAGCGGTCGCATCGGGGCGGGGGAAGGGCCCGCGTGCCAGGCGGATGGCGCCCACGATCGCGGTCACGAAGCTCACGCCGGTGACGAGGCCCGAGATCGCGCCTGCGGCGCCGGTCGTGTCTGCCTCGACGACTGGACCGGGAGGCTTGCGAAGGGGTGAGGACATGGTGACTCCTTCCGTTGATGAGCGGGTCACGCCTCGGCGAGGGATTCGTCGAGGTCGCAGTGCCGTGACGGTGAGGCCGCCGACCGCCAGCAGCGCCAGCGCGGTGCCGGCCGCGGCGACGGCGTACCCGTGGACCAGGGCGTCCGCCGAGCCCGAGCCCTCGGCGAGGGCGCTGCGGGTTGCGGTGACGGCGATGGTGTTGACCAGCGCGACCCCGAGCGAGCTGCCGACCTGCATCGCGGTGTTGGCCATGGCCGAGGCCACGCCGGCGTCGCGCTGGCGAACGCCGTCGGTGACGATGCCGATGGCCGGGGTGAAGACCCCGCCCATCCCCAGTCCCACCAGGACGAGCGAGGGCAGCACCAGCGTGAGGTAGCGGCTGTCGGGGGCGAGGGTGCCGATGAGGCCCACTCCGGCAGCTGCCACGACCAGGCCGCCTGCGACCAGCCAACGGCGCGGCACCCGCCTGCCGAGCGCGCCGGAGACCAGCGTCCCGCTCACGGCGACCGCCAGGCTCAGGGGCAGGAACGCGAGCCCGGTCCGCAGGGGAGTCCAGTCGAGGACGGCCTGGAAGTGGTAGCTGAGCATCAGCGAGAGACCGAAGGACCCGACCACAGCCGTGCCGACGGCCAGGTACGACGCGGCGCGTGCCCGGTCGGCGAGCAGGCGCAGCGGCAGCATGGGGTTGGCGGCCCGCCGCTGGGCGAGCACGAACAGGGTGCCGGCGAGCAGGGCGCACCCGAGAGCGGCCAGCACGCCGGTGTCCGCCCAGCCGGCGTTCGTGGCGCGGGAGGCGCCGTACACCAGCGCCACCAGGGTGCAGGTGCCCAGCGCGGCGGACCCGACCGGCAGCGGAACGTCGCCGTGAGCAGGGAACGGGGGCAGCGTTCGCGCGCCGCCGATCATCGCGACGCCGGCCACGAGGACGTTCAGCAACAGGCACCAGCGCCAGTCGACGAACTCCGTCAGGGCGCCACCCGCCACCAGGCCCAGGGCGCCGCCGCTGCTGGCGATCGCGCCGTACACGGCGAAGGCCCGGCCCCGCTCCTGCGGGTCCTGGAAGAGCACGAACACCAGCGACAGCGCGGTGGGCGCGATGACTGCCGCACAGGCACCCTGCAACGCCCGGCCGGCGGCCAGCACGCCGAACGTGGGCGCGAGGCCCGCGAGCGCGTGCCCGGCCGATACCGTACCGGATGATATTCGCGAAATTCATGCCGCCGACGGGTTGTTGACAGCCCGCGGTGGGTTGAATCCCACGCCGCCGTGGTGGCGCACCGGCTCGGCAAAACCTGTGTGGTGGGATGCGCAGACCTGACCTGCGATGAATGGAGTAAAAAATGTACTTTTATCCAGATGAGCGTAAAATCCGGCGATCACATCAGTATCGATGGGCAGGAGGGTTCTGTCTTTAAAGGTTTGATTAAGGTAAAGGAAGCTTGAGGCCAGCAGGCTGGAATTGAATATTGAAGATTGAAAATTGAAGATTTGTGGGTGTCGCTTCGCTCCCTCATTTTAATAATAATTCTTAGCATAATTGATCAGCCGAAGGCATAACTGAAATATTAAATTATTTGAAGGGGGAATTTACTAAATGTCAAATATGGGTAACTCAGCCTTGAAACTTGGCGTAAACGGATTCGGCAGAATCGGAAAATTAACTGTCTGGCACCAGGTGGCGCGTAAATACTTTGATGAAATCGTGGTCAACATCGGCCGTCAGGCCGGAACATCTCTGGCGGATATCGCGCACTATGTTGAAAGGGATTCGACTTACGGTTGGCTCCACGGGTATCTTTACGGCCATACGGGCCAGCCGGTTGTAAAAGATTTGGATGAAGACAACGGATCCATGTTGATTGACGGTGTTAAAATCAGATTTTTAAGGAGTCACAGGGATCCGGCCGAAATAGGTTGGGAAGATTATGACGTCAGACTGGTGGTCGATACCACCGGTCAATTTCTTGACCCAACCTCAGGATTGAACAATCCCCGGGGAACTGCAAGGGGGCATCTGAAAGCCGGGGCGGATAAAGTGATCCTTTCCGCACCCTTTAAAATTAAAAATGAAAATTTCTCCATGCCGGAAGATACCGTGACTACGGTAATGGGAATCAATGATAGCGATTATGATCCCCGGCGCCACAGAATTATCTCCAATGCATCCTGCACCACCACATGTCTGGCTCATATGGTGAAACCACTGATTAATACTTTCGGATCCAAAAAGATCATGTCGGCCTCGATGGCAACAGTTCACGCCGCCACCGGATCCCAGGAAGTTTTGGACCGGCTGCCCAAGGCCGGCAAGGCCGATTTGCGCAAAAACAGAAGCATTATGAATAATATCATCCTGACCACTACCGGGGCTGCCAGAGCACTCAGACTGGTCATCCCTGAAATGGAGGAAATAGCATTTATTGCTGAATCGGTGAGGATTCCTATCAGCAGCGGATCATTGATCATACTTGTTGTCAATTTGCAGGAAGAACCGGCGGGGCCATATGTCAGCAGAGAAATGATTAACGAGATTTATCGCCAGGCTGCGGCCGACAATGCCGGGGGTTATCTGTATTACACGGAAAAGCAGAATGTATCCGGCGATATCGTTGGATTACCCAAAGTGGCCGCTACTATCGAAGGCCATGAAACGCATACCCGAACTGCAGAAGCAACCATCGACCTGGCCAACATACCGGGGCTGGATACCAATCTGTTATCAAGCCCCGGGGAGACGGTCATCTGGATACCGGTAACCCAGGCGGTTATATACGGTT
>CAWGNO010000006.1:0-42290 GCA_963823965.1 uncultured Actinomycetota bacterium
CCTTCCCAAGGTCGATGTCGCGAGTTCGAGTCTCGTCATCCGCTCCAGCACGAAGGGCCCCGGGTCTCCCGGGGCCCTTCGTCGTTCTCAGAGCCACGGCGCATACCCGTGACACCAGCCGGCTGGCGTGTGGGACTGCCCACATGCCGTGCGTCTGCGCTCGACAGCGGCCGCGGCGGGCATACCTTGTGGCTGTGGCGACAGAGGTACGGCTCCGCGACGGCACGCTGGCCGTCATCTGGTCGCTGCTGCCCGGCGACCGGTTGGGCCTCCGTGAGGCCTACGAGCACCTCTCCCCCGAGTCGCAGCGCCACCGGTTCCTCGCCCCCGTGCCTCACCTGACCGAGTCGATGCTCCACCACCTGGTGGACGAGGTGGACGGGATCGACCACGTGGCACGCGTGGCGTTCGTCCTCGACGACGGGAACGGCGTGCCGGCAGGGGTGGCCCGGATGATCCGGTACACGAACGACGCTTCGACGGCCGACGTCGCGGTCACCGTGGTCGACGAGTTCCAGGGACGGGGCGTGGCCACGGCTCTGCTGGCCGACCTGATGCGCAAGCGCCTCAAGGGCGTGGACCGGCTGCTCACCGAGGTCACCGCGGACAACACCGCCTCGCTGGCCATGCTGCGTCGGCTTGGCCCGACAACCGTCGAGGACGCCGGGCCCAACCGGCTGCGGGTCAGCGTCGAGCTTCCTCCACCTCAGGACGAGGTAGTTCCGCCCGACGCGACGCCCTGAGGCTGGTCACGGTGGTGACGGCGAGGACGACCACGATCACCGCCAGGGAGAGCAGCGTGGGGATCTCGGGCACCGCCGGCCACTGCAGGTGTGCCCAGTGCAGCGCGAGCTTCAGCCCGATGAAGCCGAGGATGATCGCCAGGCCGTAGCCGAGGTGGACGAGCTTGCTGAGCGCACTCTCGAGGACGAAGTAGAGCGCGCGCAGGCCGAGCAGGGCGAAGGCGTTGGTGGCGAAGACGAGGTACGGGTCGCCGGTGATGCCGTAGACGGCCGGCACGGAGTCGACGGCGAAGACGATGTCCGTGGCGAGCACCGCGGCCACGACGAGGGCGAACGGTGTGAGGGCGCGCCGCCCGTCGACCCGGCCGAGCATGCGCGGGCCGTCGTACTCGCCGGTCACGGGGAAGAAGCGGCGCAGGAGACGGACGCTGCGCAGCTGGTCGACCTCGACCTGGTGGTCGCTGCCGGCGAGGGTGTCGCGGAGGATCTTGACCCCGGTGACCAGGAGGACGAGGCCGAAGACGAGGAACATGGCGTCGAAGCGGGCCAGCGCGGCGGCGCCGGCGGCGATGAAGATGCCGCGCAGGACGAGGGCGCCGACGATGCCGTAGAGCAGGACGCGTTGCTGGAGGACGCGCGGCACTGCGAACGCCGAGAGCAGGAGCATGAAGACGAACAGGTTGTCGACGCTCAGCGACTTCTCGACGAGGTAGCCGGTGAGGTACTCCACGCCCCTCTCGGACCCGAAGGCCCACCAGACGTAGCCGCCGAAGGCGAGCGGGAGCGCGATGTAGAAGGCGGACCAGCCGAGCGCCTCGCGCATGGAGACCGCGTGGGGGCGGCGGGTGAGCAGGAAGTCCAGGACCAGGAGTACGACGACCGCGGCGATCGTCACGAACCACAGGGTGGGTGTGGCAACGGACTGCATGGGGTCTCCTCAGACACGTAGATCGGTCTGAGGTCTCCTTCACCCGCGAGTGCGGGCACCTGCCCGGGGCCGCCTCGGGGCGACCGTAGTGACCGGGTCAGGTCCGGGAAGTACTCCCCTCACCCACGAGGATAACCGACACGCATGGGGCCGGAAAACGCACGAGGGCCCCGGGTGCACCCCGGGGCCCTCGCGGCGCGGTTCAGGTCAGAGGCGCGCCTTCTTGCCGCTGGAGCCCTCGGCGACGCCGATGAGCAGCACGGCCGCGATGATCGCGACGATGGCGCCGAGGATGTTCAGCTCGAAGAAGCTGCCGGTGCCGAGAAGGCTGGCCACGATGCCGCCGATGAGCGAGCCGGCAACGCCGAGCAGCAGAGTCGCGCCGAGGCTCAGGTTCTGACGACCCGGCTTGATCAGGCGGGCGAGTGCTCCGACGACGAGGCCGAAGACGAGAAAACCGATGATGTCCCAGATCATGGGGCGTGCTCCCTTGGTTCGTGAGGTTTCAAGCAGCCCATTCGTGCCCCGCGACGACCGTTCCATGCGTGGGACGTGTCTCACGGGACCCGAGAAGCACGGGACCACCTCTGTCGAGGCTAGCCCTCAGGGCCGTTCGCGAACAGGGGCCGGACAGGTCGCCGGCCGGCTCATCCGCTGGGTGAGGCCGAAAAGGAGGACCGCGCCCGCCACGAGCGGGCCGACGAGGTCAGCGCCGTAGGTGTGCAGCGCGATGCTGGCGCCCACCAGGGTCAGGCCCGACAGCATGGCGCAGGGTGTGCAGCCCAGGTCCAGGCCACGACCCGCGACGGGTACGTAGGTGGCGAGCACGGCCGCCCCCAGCAGCACCGCCGGCGCCAGCACGGCGTACCAGAGGGGCGAGAGGGTGAGCGGCGCCGCGTCTTGTCCGACGAGCACGAACCACGTGGCGACGACCGGGAGAAGCACTGCCAGCGCGAAGCGCCGGCGTGGCGCGAAGACGCTGTGCACGAGTGCGGTCATCGAGTTCTGCCTCCCTGGTGGCTGTTCGCGGCGGAGCGCCCGTGGACCAACGAGGCCCTTCCCCGGTTGGTTACGATACCCCTAGGGGTATGAATCGCCAATGCGCAGGAGTGCGGGAATACGTGAAGTCAGCACACGGGTCGATGCCCGCTCCGTCGCTGGCGGAACGTCCGGCTGGGAGTCAGCATGCCTCCCGGTCGTGCGCGGCGCGCGTGCGGACGTGGCCTGAGGCATGAGCGGACCCTGTCGGCGCTGGCGCGCCGCCCCCGTCTCGAACGAGGGGCGGGCGCGCGCCCGGGTGGTCTCGCTCCTCTCCGACCGGTTCCCCGAGGTGGGCGCCCGCACGATCGAGGCGCGCGTGGACGCCGCCTGGGCAGAGCTCGGCGATGCGCGGGTCCGCGACTTCGTTCCCGTGCTGGTGACCCGGACCGTCGACGAGCAGCTCGGGGAGGGCCAGGGAGCCTGACCTGGAAGGCGGGGCACGGGGCATATACGGTATTCCAAAGAACTTTGGAGGAGTCGTGGAGAACCGTGTCGCCAAGGACACCCTGTTCGACCGCCTGGCGGTCGTGGGCAAGGCCTTCGCCAGCGCCAAGCGTCTCGAGCTGATCGAGCTGCTCAGCCAGGGCGAGCGCACCGTCGAGTCGCTCGCACGGGAGGCGGGCCTCGGCGTGAGCACCACCTCGGCACACCTCCAGGTGCTCAAGCTCTCTGCGCTCGTCACGACCAGGCGCGAGGGCACCCGGATCCACTACCGCCTCGCGGGAGACGACGTCGCGGCCCTCTACGACTCGATGCGCACCGTCGCCCGCGCCCGCTCCGCCGACGTCGACCGGGCGCTGACCTCCTACCTCGGCGTCGGCAGCGGCTCCGACGCGGGCGTCGTCGAGATCTCGCGGGAGGACCTGCTCCAGCAGCTCGACGCGGGCGACGTGGTCCTGCTCGACGTGCGCCCACCCGAGGAGTACGCCGCGGCGCACATTCCCGGCGCCCGCTCCGTCCCGTTCGGCCGCCTGGCCGAGGACCTCGACGCGGTCGAGGGGCTCGACGAGGACGCCGAACTCATCGCGTACTGCCGCGGCTCCTACTGCGTCCTCGCCCACGACGCGGTCCGGCTGCTCCAGGCCCAGGGACGCCACGCCCGGAGGCTGCAGGACGGCCTGCTCGAGTGGCGCACCCACGGCCTCCCGGTGGAGGTGGGCGCATGATCGCGCTCCGCTGCTGGGTCCTGCGCCGCTGGGTCGTCGCCGCCGTCGCTGCAGTGGGATACGCCCTGCTCGTCGCCGTCCCCACCGACCTGGTCGACACCCCTGTGTTCAGCAGGGACGTCCCGCCGACCTGGTGGTCCTGGCCTGCGCTGCTCGTCTCCTCGCTGCTCGCCGGCATCCTGACCGCCAGCTACGTCGCCGAGCCCGGCGCCACCCATGCTTCGGAGGACGGCCCGCGCCGCGGCGGGTACGTCGGAGGTTGCCTGACCTTCTTCGCCGTCGGCTGCCCGGTCTGCAACAAGCTCGTCCTGCTCGCCCTGGGGGCCTCCGGCGCGATGACCTGGTTCCGGCCGGTCCAGCCGCTGCTCCAGGTGGCGGCCGTCGCCGTCCTCGTCTGGGCGCTGCGCGTCCGGCTGCGCGGTGAGTCCGCCTGCGCCGTACCGACCCCGGCCTCACAGGCCTGACCGACCCCGTCTCGGAGGAACGCACCCATGTCCGACCGTCCCGTCACGTCCACGCGCGGCGAGGCGGCCGTCCCCGTCGTGGTGGCCGTCGTCGCCGCGCTCGTCGCCGGCACCATGCTGCTCGCGCCCGTCCTCGGCCTCTCGGGCGGCTCCGCGAAGTCCGCGGACGCGCCGGTGTCCGACGTCTCCCGCGAGGGCGGACGCCCGCCGGTCGACCCCGACGAGGACCCCTTCGCGAAGCTCGCGCGGCGCGAGCCGCACGACCCGATGGCACTCGGCGACGTCGACGCGCCGGTGGTGATGATCGCCTACTCCGACTTCCAGTGCCCCTTCTGCGGGAAGTTCGCCCGCGACACCGAGCCCAAGCTCGTCGACGAGTACGTCGAGGACGGCACCCTGCGCATCGAGTGGCGCGACTTCCCCTACCTCGGCGCCGAGTCGACGACCGCTGCCCGGGCCGCCCGGGCCGCCGCCGCCCAGGGGAAGTTCTGGGAGTTCCACGACGCCCTGTACGCCCACCAGCAGCCCCCCAACAGTGGGCGCCTCACGCCCGCCTACCTGACCGGGGTCGCGAGGCGGATCGGCCTCGACGCCCGGAAGCTCCGCGCGGACCTGACCTCCGACGAGGTGGCCGAAGCGGTGCGCCGTGACTTCCAGGAGGGACAGTCGATCGGCGTGACCGGCACCCCGGCGTTCCTCGTCAACGGCCGGCCGATCATGGGCGCCCAGCCTCTCGAGGTCTTCGAGGACGCCATCGACCACGCAGCCGACCAGGCACGATGACCGAGGTCGGCCTGCTCGCGGCGTTCGCCGCAGGGGTGCTCGCCCTGCTCTCCCCCTGCAGCGCCCTGCTCCTGCCGTCGTTCTTCGCCTACGCGTTCGCCGGCAGGTCCGCCCTGCTCGGTCGCACGGCAGCGTTCTACGGCGGACTGCTCCTCACCCTGGTCCCCCTCGGCACGGGCGCTGCGGCCGCGTCGTCGCTGTTCTACGGCCATCGCGCCACCCTCATCGCCGTCGCGGGGTGGACGATCGTCGGCCTCGGCGTGCTCCAGGTCTTCGGCCGCAGCTTCGCGATGCCGTTCGCGGGCAGGCTGCAGAGCTGGTCGAGCAGCCGGTTCGCCCACAGCGCCTCCTGGGTGTCCACCGCCACCCTCGGAGCGGTCTACGGTCTCGCCGGGTTCTGCTCCGGGCCGGTGCTCGGCGCCATCCTGACCATGGCCGCGACCCAGGGCTCACCGGCGCAGGGAGGCGCACTGCTCGCCGTCTACGCGCTCGGCATGGCGGCGCCCCTGTTCGTGCTCGCGCTGCTGTGGGACCGCTTCGACCTCGGCCGCCGGCGGTGGCTCCGGGGGCGCCTGCTGCGGCTTGGCCCTGTCCGCGTGCACTCGACCTCCCTGGTGTCCGGGGTGCTCTTCGTGGTCATCGGCGCGCTCTTCCTGCGCTTCGACGGCACCGCCGGCATCACCGGGGTCCTCGGGCTCGGCGACACGAGCGACCTGGAGTTCGCGGCGCAGCAGGCGGTCAGCGACCTCGCCTCCGCGATCCCCGACTGGACCGCCCCCGGGGCGATCGCCGTCGTCGCCGGGCTCGTCGCGTGGCGCCGCAGCCGCCATGCCCCGACGTCCGCGGAGCACGACGGCGAGCGCGACGGGTGCGACAGCGACCCGGCTGACATGATGCGCCAGTGAGAGCGCAGCTGAGGACCGCGGTACGCCGGGCGCACCGCACCTATCGCGCCACGGGCGCCGACCTGCCGTTCGGTGACCCGCTGCCCGCGCACGGGGTCGCGATGGAGGGCTACTTCTGGCGTTTCACCGACCCGGACTCGGGGCGGGCCGTCATCGCGCTGAACGGCGTGAACCGGGACGGGTCCGGAGACCACTGGGCGACCCTCGGCCTCGCCGCCCACCCCCACGGCTTCCTGCGCACCACGGCGCACCCTGAGGCACACGCCTCGCCGACCGGCCTGGGCGCGTCCGCGGGCGACGCCTTCGCCGGGGACGTCGACGGGCTCGCAGTCGACCTCGGCCGCGACGCGCGCCTCGACGTCCGTGTCGAGCAGGCCGTCCCGTGGCCGCGTGACGCCCTCGGAGGCTCGAGCGTCTTCCAGGCCGTCCCCGCCCTCAACCAGTACTGGCACCCCTGGCTCCTCGGCGGGGTCGCTCGCGGCTCGGCCGTCCTCGGCGACCGGGAGTGGGGCCTCGACGGCTGGGTCGTCTACGCCGAGAAGAACTGGGGCCGGGGCGGGTTCCCCGACTCGTGGTGGTGGGGCCAGGCCCACGGGTTCGAGGAGCCGTCGGCGTGCGTGGCCTTCGCCGGCGGCGACGTGACCGCCGGGCCGCTGCGCACCACCGTCACGGCACTCGTCGTGCTGCTTCCGGACGGGCGCCTGCTCCGGCTCGGCGACCCGGTCGTCTCCCCCGTGCGCGCCCAGGTCACCGACGACCGCTGGCTGCTGCGCGGACGCAGCCCGCAGTGGCGGGTGGACGTGGAGGGGTATGCCCCCCTCGATGCCGCACACGTCCTCCCGGTCCCGCTGCCGGCCGAGCGCCGCAACGTCCCCGGCGCCATCGAGCACCTCGGAGCCTCGATGCACGTCAGCGTGCGCCACCGCGGCCGTCTCGTCTGGCAGGGCGAGTCCCGAGTGGCAGCGCTCGAGCACGGCGGCATCGACCGCGCGCGGGCCGAGATCCGGCGCCGCGGCGGCTCCCCGGACGACACACACGCCTCACCACTGCTCTGACGGTCGGTCCGGGCTGAAAGCGCCTGGCCCCGCCCCGTTCGGGGGACCGAGGGCCCCGCTGCCTTCCTGACGAAGGACGACATGTGCGCACAAGTCCACCTTCAGGAACTTGCGATGCACATATCTGCAGACGTCTCACACCGGACTGGCCTTGACCGCTCACCGAGCGCTGGTTAGACAGAGGCCTCTCGTGACGTAGATCACGTCACGAACGCCCATCATCGACCGGGGGAGATCGCCCGTGAGAAGAAACCCGTCCACGTTCGTCGCTGCCGTCGCCGCCGCCTCAGCGGCGGCGCTGGCCATCAGCGCCAACGCGAACGCCGCCGTACCCACCGACACCAGCGCCCTGCGCAACGCCGTCACCGCGGAGGGCGTCTTCGCCCACCAGCAGGCCCTCCAGGACATCGCCGACGCCAACGGGGGCACCCGCGCCAGCGGCACGCCGGGATTCACCGCGTCGGCCGACTACGTCGCCGACCTCCTCACCGACGCCGGCTACAAGGTGACTCGTCAGCAGTTCGACTTCCCGTTCTTCGCCGAGACCGCCCCGGCCGTGTTCGAGAACACCACCGCCGGGACGACGTACACCCCCGGCGAGGACTTCCTGACCATGGAGTACTCCGGCAGCGGGGACGTGACCGCACCGGTCGAGGGCGTCGACCTCGTGCTTCCGCCGGCCGCGGCCGCCAACACCTCCACCAGCGGCTGCGAGTCCGCGGACTTCGCCGGCTTCACCGCCGGGAACGTCGCTCTCATCCAGCGCGGGACCTGCTCCTTCGGGCTGAAGGCGCAGAACGCCGAGGCGGCCGGCGCCAGTGCCGTCGTCATCTTCAACGAGGGCCAGGAGGGCCGCACCGACGTCATCAGCGGCACACTCGGCGGCCCGGGCGTCACGATCCCGGTGCTCGGCGCCTCCTTCGCGGTGGGTGACGAGCTCGCCGGCAGCGGCGACTCCGTCCACGTCTTCACCGAGACGTTCTTCGAGACCCGATCCACCGAGAACGTCATCGCCGACACCCCGACCGGGCGGACCGACCGCACCGTGGTCGTGGGCGCGCACCTCGACAGCGTCGAGAACGGCCCCGGCATCAACGACAACGGCAGCGGGTCCGCCACGATCCTGGAGACCGCGCTGCAGATGGCCGACCTGGGCATCTCGCCGCGCAACCGCGTGCGCTTCGCCTTCTGGGGCGCCGAGGAGGCGGGGCTGCTCGGGTCCGAGCACTACGTGGCGAGCCTGAGCAAGACGGAGCTGAAGGAGATCATGCTCAACCTCAACTACGACATGGTCGCCTCGCCGAACTACGTCCGCTTCGTCTACGACGGCGACGGCTCCGACTCGGACCCCGCGGGGCCGAACGGCTCGGGCCGGATCGAGTCGGTCTTCTCGGACTACTTCGCCTCGCAGGGGCTGGCCTCGGAGTCCACGCCGTTCTCCGGCCGTTCCGACTACGGCCCGTTCATCGAGGCGGGGATCCCGGCCGGCGGCCTCTTCACCGGCGCCGAGGGCGTCAAGACCGCCGAGCAGGCAGCCGAGTACGGCGGAGTCGCGGGTGCGGCGTACGACCCGTGCTACCACCAGGCCTGCGACAGCCTCGAGCCGACGTACGACACCACCGAGAAGGCAGCGCTCTACGCGGCGCTCAACGCCGACTACGACATGGTGGGCAACGTCAACCTCGACGCGCTCGACGAGATGTCCGACGCCGCAGCGCACGCGGCGCTGACGTTCGCGATGACGACCTCGGCGGTGAACGGCACCGGCAAGGCCTCGGACAAGGCCGCGTCCACGATGGACTACAAGGGCAGCCACCTCCAGAAGTAGCGGCTGCACACGGCTGAGCGCCATCAGCCGGCCCCCAGGACGGAGGTCCGGACCGCATCGGTCCGGGCCTCCGTCGCGTCGGCAGTCCGCCTCGGAGGAGCGCCGCACCCCGCGTGGGCCTCGTGGGCCGCCGCGACGGCGACCGCGGCCTGCCCCGGACCCGGATCGACGAGGACGGCAGGATGGGGGCATGGCTGAGTTCACCGGGATCCCTGAGGCGGCCCTCGACTTCTACGACGACCTCGAGGTCGACAACACCAAGTCCTTCTGGACCGCCCACAAGGACACCTATGACACGGCGGTCCGCGGCCCCATGACCGCCCTCGCCAAGGCCCTCGAGCCCGAGTTCGGCGAGGCCAAGGTGTTCCGGCCCTACCGCGACGTGCGCTTCGCCAAGGACAAGACGCCGTACAAGACCCACCAGGGCGTGTTCATCGCCCGGGGGCCGGCGACCGGGTACTACGTGCAGGTGAGCGCGCCCGGCGTACGGGTCGGGGTCGGGTACTACGAAGCGTCCGGCCCGCGGCTGGCCCGCATCCGGTCGGCCGTCGACGACGACCGCCGTGGGCCCGAGCTGGAGCGCGTGCTGGACTCCCTCCAGTCGTCGGGGTGGGAGCTGGGCGGGGACAAGCTCAAGACCTCGCCGAAGGGGTACGCGGCCGACCACCCGCGCATCGAGCTGCTGCGCCACAAGTCGATGACCCTGGCCAAGACCTACGGCTTCGAGCCGTTCATCCACACCCCCGAGCTGCTCGACCGGGTGCGCGAGGACTGGCGCGAGGCGACCCCGTTCGTCACCTGGGTCTCGGACAACGCGGGCGGGGACTGAGTCCGCGAGCAGAGACGGTCGCGGCGTGCGGTCACAGCGTCGGCGCGCGTCCACCTGTCGCGACGTCCGGCCCGAACACGTGCTCGACAGCCCTGAGCGGGACACCCCCACACTTGTTGCACTCCTCGAGCGCCGACAGCAGGCGCTGCGCCAGCTCCCGGAGCTTGACGTTGGCGTTCTGGGAGGTGCGCTTGAGCAGGTCGAACGAGGCGTCGGCGTCCAGGGCGAGCGTCGCCATGAGAACGCCCTTGGCCTGCTCGATGGCTCCGCGGGACTCCGCGGAGCGGCGTACCGCCTCGTCGATGTCGCGCGCGGTCTGCCCCCGCTTGGAGCCGGTGACGTCGACCATGTAGCCCCGGACCTCGACGAGGTTCCCGGTGGCGTCGCGCACGCCGTCGCCCACGGAGACCACCGTGCGGGTACGGCGACGGGCGTCGATGATCCGGTGCCAGAGCGCGAAGGGCTCGCCGCTGGTGAAGGCGTTGAGGATGATCGCGGTGGCCACCGCAGCGTCGTCGGGGTGCTTGTGGGCGACGAGCAGGTCGGTGGTGGGGACGATGTCTCCGGGCTCGAACCCGAGGATGCGGTAGAGGTCGTCGGACCACCACCAGGACTGGGTGCGGACGTTGTAGACGAACGGTCCGTAGGGCCCGGTGATCACCGTGGTCATGGAAGGTGTGGGGAGCGCATCGTCAACTCCGGGTCGAGGACAGCCGCGGGCTCGCTCCAGAGGGGCGCTGACCCTCGACGGCCCTCGGCCGTCGGCCAAGGTGGGCTGCCTTGCTCAACCCGGGAGGCATTGAAGCACGCCGGGTCCCGAAATCCGTAACCAGCCCGGCTGCGACGAGGAGCCCGTCGGAGCGCGCTGCGAATCCCTACCAAGACGATCGATCTGACAGACTTGGGGCCGTGCGAGTCTCCGCGAAGTCCGACTATGCGCTGCGCGCACTCATCGAGATCGCGGCGCGCTCCGACGGCGCCGCCGTGAGCGCCGAGGAGATCGGCCGCCTCCAGGACATCCCCCGAGGGTTCCTCCAGGCGATCCTCGCCGACCTGCGCCGAGCCGACATCCTGGTGAGCCAGCGCGGCCAGGCCGGCGGCTGGCGGATGGTCCGCGACGCCGGGACCGTGTCGGTGGCCGACGTCATCCGCGCCGTGGACGGCCCGCTGGTGAGCGTCTACGGCCTCCGCCCCGAGTCGGTCACCTACAACGACTCCGCCCAGGCGCTGCAGCACGTCTGGATCGCCGCCCGCAGCAGCCTGCGCGAAGTCTTCGAGCACGTCACCATCAAGGCACTGGCCACACAGCAGCTGCCCGACCAGGTCGAGGCCCTCACCCAGGGCGAGGAGGCCTGGCGGCCCCACTAGGCCGCCACCCTGCCCAGCGAGCAGCCGCCGCGCACCTCAGGCCCGTACGGCGTCCAGCTCGCGCTCGAGCGCCCGGGCGACCTGCTCCTGCCGCACCGCCCACAGGATCATCGACACCCACCCGAACGCCATGACCGAGGCGATGACGGCGATCGTGAACCCGGAGGCACCGAAGGTCTCGAGGATCGTCTTGGAGTTGGTCAGGATGATCAGCCCGCCGGCGGCGACGCCCAGCACCCGGGCGGCCATGTGCCGCACCAGCCACGCCGCCACAGGTGCGGCCAGCACGCCACCGACCAGCAGCGCCCCGGCGTACCGGAAGTCGATGCCCTGCGTCCCGAGGGCCAGGAGGAAGCCGAGCGACCCGCCCACCGCCACGACGAACTCGGCCGTGTCGATGGAGCCCACGACCTTCCGGGGCTCGAGCCGCCCCGAGGAGAGCAGGGAGGTGGTCCCGACCGGACCCCACCCGCCGCCGCCGATGGCGTCCATGAGCCCGGCGACGACGCCGAGCGGGGCGAGGAACGCCGCGGAGAGGCGCCCCTTGAACTCCGGCCGACGTCCGCCCAGGACCAGGAAGCGCCAGATCACGTAGACGCCGAGGCCGAGCAGGAGGGCGGCCACCCAGGGCTTGGCCAGGTCACCGTCGATGCTGGAGAGGAACGTGGCGCCGGCGAAGGCGCCGAGCCCGCCGGGCACGGCGATGATGCCGACGGTGCGCCAGTCGACGTTGCCGAGCCGGTGGTGGGAGAAGCCCGAGACGAGGGTCGTGCCGATCTCCGAGAAGTGGACCGCGGCCGAGGCAGCTGCGGGGGCGATGCCCGCTGCGAGGAGGAGCGTGGACGAGGTGACTCCGTAGGCCATGCCGAGGGAGCCGTCGATGAGCTGGGCGATCAGGCCCACGACTCCGAGCACGATCAGGTTTCGCATGGGGATGCCTTCCCGATGAGGGCGCCGGACCAGCGGGCGCCACCTTAAGTGAGGTAATGCAACATATTCACTAGACTTAAGTAAGTCAATCAGCAAGGTGGCTTGGGCGTGGCTCGTCGCTCAACCCCCTGTCGGTCGGGACGATCCACTGGCACTCTCGAAATATGAGCCCAGGTGATCCCGGCTGGGACATCCGGACGTCGGGCCCCGAGCAGGCGACGGCCACCGTCCTCTGCCTCCCGGGCGGGCTGTGCACGACGGCGTTCTACGAGGACCTGATGGCCGAGCCCGCGCTGGCAGGCGTGCGCATGGTCGCGGCGACCCTGCCCGGACAGGGAGGTGCCGCCCCCCTCGACGACCCGAGCATCGAGAACTGCGTCCGCCTGGCAGCCGGCCTGGCGCGCGACCACGGGTGCGACGCGGTGATCGGTCACAGCCTGGGGGCCAACGTGGCCCTGGAGATGGCCGCGTCGGCGGGGTTCTCAGGCCCTCTCGTGCTGCTCTCACCGAGCCTCTCCCGCACCGACGAGTCGCGGTTCCTGCGCATTCTCGACCGGCTCGCCGTCGCCCTCGGCCGCCTGCCGTTCGTCGCCGCGCTGCACCTCATCGGGCCGGCGCTGAAGGGCGCCCTGCCCGCCGACCGGCACGCGGCCCTGACGGCGGAGCTGCGCAAGAGCGACCCGGACGACGTACGCCGGTCCGTGCGTCCCTACCTGCGCTACCTCGACGAGCACGGCACGCTCGCACCGCGCCTGTGCGCTGCGGGCGTGCAGGCATGGGTGGTCTACGGGGAGAACGACGACGTCGGGATCACCGACGACGAGCGGCGAGTCCTCGAGCAGTGCCCGAACACGACCGTCGTCACGATCGCCGGCGCCGGACACTTCACCCTGAACCAGGAGCCGGCCCAGGTGGCCGACCTGCTCGTCGAGGCCCTCGGCGCCAACCACCACCCTCGGTGACGGCGCTCACGAACCACGTGGTGCGGTCAGGGCTTGTCTTTATTACTCACGGGTACGATAATCATGTTACTGACGAGTATGCCCGAAGCGTCCCCGTGCTGAGGGTGAGTCCGGACCGGACCGCGACTGCGCCGGTACCCCGAATTGAAGGTGGAGCTGTGAGCCACTACAAGAGCAACATCCGCGACATCGAGTTCAACCTCTTCGAGGTGTTCGGTCGCGAGGAAGTCCTCGGCAACGGCCTCTTCGAGGAGGTCGACGTCGACACCGCCAAGTCGATCCTGTCCGAGGTCGACCGGCTGGCCCGCGAGGAGATCGCGGCCTCCTTCGAGGACGGCGACCGGAACCCGCCGGTCTTCGACCCCGAGACCAACTCCGTGAAGATGAACGAGAACTTCACGAAGAGCTACCACGCCTTCATGGACGCCGAGTGGTACCGCCTCCAGCTCCCGGCCGAGCTCGGCGGCCAGCCCGCCCCGGCCTCGCTCGTCTGGTCGATGGCCGAGCTCGTCCTCGGCGCCAACCCGCCCGTGTGGATGTACGCCGCCGGCCCGAACTTCGGCAACGTCGTCTACCGCAACGGCAACGACCGCGACAAGAAGATCGCGCAGCACATGGTGGACCGCAAGTGGGGCGCCACCATGGTCCTCACCGAGCCGGACGCCGGCTCCGACGTGGGCGCCGGCCGCACCAAGGCCACCGCCAACGAGGACGGCACCTGGAACATCGAGGGCGTCAAGCGCTTCATCACCTCCGGTGAGCACGACATGAGCGAGAACATCATCCACCTCGTGCTCGCACGCCCCGCGGGCGTCGAGGGCGTGGGTGGCCCCGGCACCAAGGGCCTCTCGCTGTTCATCGTGCCGAAGTACAACTTCGACCTGGAGACCGGCGAGCTGACCGGCGAGCGCAACGGCGCCTACGTCACCGGCGTCGAGAAGAAGATGGGCATCAAGGTCTCCACGACCTGCGAGGTCACCTTCGGCGAGAAGGAGCCCGCCAAGGGCTACCTGCTCGGCGAGGTCCACGACGGCATCGCCCAGATGTTCCAGGTCATCGAGAACGCCCGCATGCTGGTGGGCACGAAGGCCATCGCGACGCTGTCGACCGGCTACCTCAACGCCCTCGACTACGCGAAGAGCCGCGTCCAGGGCGCGGACCTGACCCGGGCCGCCGACAAGACCGCGCCCCGCGTCACGATCACCAACCACCCCGACGTGCGTCGCTCGCTGATGACCCAGAAGTCGTTCGCCGAGGCGCTGCGCGCGCTGGTGCTCTACACCGCGACCTGGCAGGACAAGGTCCAGATGGCGGAGTTCAGCGGTGAGCGCGACGAGCTCGCCGAGCGGGTCAACGACCTGCTGCTCCCGATCGTCAAGGGCTACGGCTCCGAGCGGTCCTGGGTGCTGCTCGGCACCGAGTCCCTCCAGACGTTCGGCGGCTCGGGCTTCCTCCAGGAGTACCCGATCGAGCAGTACGTCCGCGACGCGAAGATCGACACCCTCTACGAGGGCACGACCGCGATCCAGGGTCAGGACCTGTTCTTCCGCAAGATCGTCAAGGACCAGGCCCAGGCGCTCGGCCACATCGCCGGTGAGGTCGAGAAGTTCATCACCAGCGAGGCCGGCAACGGCCGCCTGAAGGTCGAGCGCGAGCTGCTCGCCAAGGGCCTCGAGGACGGCCAGGCCATCGTCGGCACGCTGATCAACCAGCTGATGGCGTCCGACCCGAACGCCGAGGGCGGCGAGCAGCGCAACATCTACAAGGTCGGTCTGAACACGACCCGCCTGCTGATGGTGCTCGGCGACATCGTCTGCTCGTGGCTGCTGCTGCGTCAGGCCGAGGTCGCGCTCACCAAGCTCTCCGGCGACGTCAGCGAGAAGGACAAGTCCTTCTACGAGGGCAAGGTGGCCGGGGCGCAGTTCTTCGCGCGCACCGTGCTCCCGAAGATCGCGGCGGAGCGCAGCATCGCCGAGGCCACCGACCTGTCGCTGATGGACCTCTCCGAGGACGCCTTCTGATCCTCGCGACACCACAGGGCCGCCCCGCCTCGTGCGGGGCGGCCCTTGTGCGTCGGGTCACCTCTGTGGCCCGACGTGATTGATGAGGCGCAGGGACGGGTACTGCTACATCGGATTGCGCGCGCCGTGCCTGGTGCGCGGCGTGAAGGCAGCACTGCTGCCGTTGATGAAGAAGGAGAGAACATGGGCATCGGTCTGGGCGTCGTACTCCTGATTGTCGGCCTGATCATGACGCTGGGCGTAGTGCAGATCGACATCAGCTTCGTCGACGACGCCGCCCTCGGATGGATCTTCCTGATCGTGGGAATCCTGGCCATTGCGCTCGCGCTCGTGATGAACAAGCAGCGCGGGCAGACGCGGCACGTCGAGGAGCACCGCTACAACAACCCCCGTTGACCTGCGGCGAGCTCCGCTGACCAGCAGCGGCAGAACGCCCCGGCACTCATCTGAGTGCCGGGGCGTTTCTTGTCCGCTCGGACTACCAGCGAGCGCTGCTGCGCCGGTCCGCCATTCCTCCGCGGTCCCGACGGACCGGGCGACCGGAGCGGCCACGCGAGCCGCGGTACGGGACGTTGCCGCCTCGCGGCGGGCGCCCTCCGGTACGACGTGGCGCCGGGGCCGACGACCCGGAGGTGGCGAGCGCCTCCACGGTGAGCGACTCGGGGGCGGTCAGGATGTCGTGGTGGCGGGACTCGACTCCTGCGCGCTTCTGGAGCCGCACGACCTCGTCGATGTCGCGGGGCGTGGTGAGCGTGATGACCGCGCCCGACTGCCCGGCGCGCGCGGTGCGGCCGGACCGGTGGAGGTACGCCTTGGCGTCGGTCGGGCTGTCGTAGTGGACCACCAGGCCCACGCCGTCGACGTGGATGCCGCGGGCGGCCACGTCGGTGGCCACGACGACCCGCACCTTGCCGGAGGAGAACTTGCGCAGGTTGCGCTCGCGCGCCCGCTGCGACAGGTTGCCGTGCAGGTCGACCGCCTCGACGCCCGCCAGGGTCATGGCGGCGGCGAGCTCGGTCGCCCCGTCGCGGGTCCGGGTGAACACGATCGAGCGCCCGTTGGCGTCCACCAGGCGAGTGGCCGCGGCGACCTTGTCCCGGTAGCCGCTGACGACCATGACGTGGTGGTCCATGGTGGTCACCGAGCCCTTGTTGGCGTCGAGCTCGTGGAGCCGGGGGCTGCGCAGGTGCTTGCGCACGAGACGGTCGACGTCGCCGTCCAGGGTCGCCGAGAGCAGCAGCCGCTGGCCACCCTCGGGGGTCTGGCCGAGGATCCCGTCGACGACGGGGTAGAAGCCGAGGTCGCACAGGTGGTCGGCCTCGTCGAGGACGGTGATCGCGATGTCGTCGAGCCGGCACGCGCCCCGGTCGATGAGGTCGTTGAGGCGACCGGGCGTGGCGACAACGATGTCGGCGCCGTTGCGCAGCTGCTTCAGCTGGCGGTCGTACGGCGTCCCGCCGTACACGGTGGTCAGCTTGAGGCGCATCGCGTTCGCGAGCGGCTCGAGCGACTGGCGGACCTGCGTGGCGAGCTCACGCGTCGGCACGATGATCAGCGCACGCGGGTGCTTGGGGCGGCTGCGCTCACCGGCCAGCCTGTTGAGCACCGGCAGTCCGAACGCGAGCGTCTTGCCCGAACCCGTCTGCGCGCGGCCGAGTACGTCGTGCCCGGCGAGGGCGTCGGGGACGACGGCGGCCTGGACGGGCGTCGGCGCGGTGATGTCCTGGCGGGCGAGCGCGCCCACGAGCGCCTCCGGAAGGTCGAGGGAGGCGAAGGTGGGGCCGGCCTCGGAGGCCGAGAGGGAACCGGTCGTGGAACCGGAAGAGGGCAGGGTGGACTGGTCGACAGTCAAGGGTGTTGCTCCAGAGATGGTCGGGCGCGCCCTAGCCCGGAAACCACGGCGTGGTCCGGCAAGCCTGCGAGACGCAAGGCGCCCGATCACGAGGTCCCGCGCGGCAGTGTTGCTCTGCTCCGCGCATCCACACCGGGCACAGAAAAGGCCGGGTCTGAAGCGACATAGTCGGTCAACCCGGCCTGGCTGCCCCCGAGTCTACCAGCGTTGCGTCACTGCTCCGACCGCCCCGAGAGCGGCAGGACCAGACGCCGTACGCCGTCCGCGGCGACCCGGACCGGGACGCCCCAGTCCTGCTGGTGCATGTGGCAGGCCGCGCCCTCCCCGCCCCCGGCGTCGCAGGAGGCCGCGCGTGCCGCGACGTGCAGCACGCCGTCCCCGACGGCGGAGTCGATCAGCAGGGTGCGGTGCAGGTCGGTCCCCCTCCCCTCCCCCTCCTTGAGCAGGGCGGCGGGGGTCGCGGACACCAGCAGCTGGGAGGGCGGGCCGAACCGGTCGTCGACCTTCTGGCCCGGCGGCGGCTCGAACGAGACGACCAGCTCGAGCTCCTCGCCGGCGATCTCGGTGACCGGCCGCTGCGTCGTGTGCGCGAAGCCCTCCGCCTTCGCGGCCTGCCCGAGCGCGATCCTCGTGAGCCGGTGGGCCGCCGACTCCACCACCACGAGGTGCTCGCCGTCGACCAGCGCACCACTCGGCTCGACGAGGTCGGTCGCCATCGTGGTGAGCTCCCGCGTCGCGGGGTCGAACCGGCGCACCGCTCCGTTGTAGGTGTCGCAGACCGCGACCGACCCGTCCCGGAGGCTGGTGACCCCGAGCGGGTGCTGGAGCAGCGCCTCGTCGGCCGGGCCGTCCTGGAACCCGAAGTCGAAGAGCCCCTTGCCGACCGCCGTGTGCACCGCGCCGTCCTCGAGGTAGCGCAGCGAGGACGTCTCCGAGTCGGCCACCCACAGCCGGTCACCGTCCACGGCGAAGCCGGAGGACTGCGCGAACCAGGCCTCCTGGAGCGGCCCGTCGAGCAGCCCCTCGTTCGTGGTCCCGGCCGCGACCGCCACCTCGCCGGTGCGGGGGTCGAAGGTCCACAGCTGGTGGATGCCCGCCATGGCCACCCAGACCCGGTCCTGCCACCACACCACGTCCCAGGGGCTCGACAGGCTGGTCGTGCCGTCGCCCTGCATCCACTGGCTGCCGTCGCCCGCGAGGGTCGTCACCTCGCCCGTCGCCAGGCGGACCCCCCGGAGCAGGTGGTTGACCGTGTCGGCCACCACGACGTCGTAGCCGACCTCCCGCGCGACCTGCGGCGGCAGGGCGGTGAGGCCGTTGGGCTCGTTGAGCTCCGCGACGTGGGGCGCCCCGTCGGCGCGCCCGCGCTCGCCCGAGCCGATCCGGCGTACGACGGTCTCGGCGTCCGCGGCGAGCTCGACGACCTGGTGGTGACCCGCGTCCGCGACGAGGAACCCGCCCTCCGGGAGCCGGATCGCCTTGGCCGGGTAGCGGAGGTCGTGGGGCTCCGGGGTCGGCGGCACGTAGGGCGAGTCGCCGGGCTGGAGCGTCCCCTTGGCGAGGTGCTCCTCCCGGAGCTCCGCGACGAGAGCGTCGAGGGCGTGCTCGTGCCCCTCTCCGGCGTACTGGGCGACGACGTAGCCCTCCGGGTCGACGAGGACGAGGGTCGGCCACGCACGGGCGGTGTAGGCCTGCCACGTCGTGAGCTCCGGGTCGTCGAGGACCGGGTGCGCCACCTCGTAGCGCTCCACGGCCGCCGCGAGGGCATCCGGGTCGGCCTCGTGCACGAACTTCGGGGAGTGGACGCCCACGACGACCAGCTCCCCGGCGTACTTCTCCTCCAGGGGTCGCAGCTCGTCGAGGACGTGCAGGCAGTTCACGCAGCAGAAGGCCCAGAAGTCGAGCAGGACGAAGCGGCCGCGAAAGTCGGCGAGCCGCAGCTCCTTCCCCCCGGTGTTCAGCCACGCACGGCCGTGGAGTCCAGGGGCGCGGACGCGGGGGCGCCGGGCGTCGGGCGAAGCTGGAGTCGTCACGGGAACAGTCAACGTGACGGCGGCGCCATGTCTTCCACCGGTCTGGCGAACCAGGACCGCCTCATGCGCGACCAGCAGCCGCGACGACGGCTCCCTGGAGAGCGAACCTTCAGGTCCAGACCACCCCGAGAACGCGCATGTCGGTGCCGGGTCGCAACCCTCGCGAACCGCAGAGTGAGGACATGGCCACCGAGGAGGACGTCAGGCGGGCATGTCTGACGCTGCCGGGGGTCACGGAGCGGATGAGCTGGGGCAGGCCCGCCTGGTTCGCCCGGACGCTCATGGCGCGCATGTGGGAGGACGACGTGCTCACCGTCAAGACCGACCACCGCGAAGTCCTCGCCGGAGCCCGCCCGGATGCCTACTTCTGGACGCCGCACCACGAGCGGTCGCCGAACCTGGTGCTGGTGCGCCTCGCCGAGGTCGACGACGAGGAGCTGGACGAGCTCCTGAACGACAGCTACCGCATCGCCGGCGGCCGCTGAGGGACCGCTCGACAGGTGGTTGGGGGTTTGCGACGTTTCGTCCCTGCCCTACGCTTCCGGCCATGACTTCGGACCGGGAACGTCTCAGCGGGTACGTCGAGTCGTGGCGGGGTGCCGTCGACGACGTCCTCACCCTCCTCCGCAGCCTCGGCGACGAGGACTGGTCCCGCCCCACGGACCTCCCCGGATGGGACGTCAAGGCAGTCGCCAGCCACCTTGCCCACCTGGAGTCCGAGCTCTCCGGGGTCAAGCAGAAGCGCGTCGAGCTCCCCGAGCGCGACCACTACACCGCGCCCACATCGATGTACACCGAGCTCGGGATCGTGGCCCGCGAGGACATGTCCGGCCCGGAGATCACCGACGAGCTCGAGCAGTGCACCAGGACTCGCTACGACCGACTGGTCGCCGACCCGCCCACCGACGGCAAGGCCGACCCACCACGGACGCCCGGCAAGATCGGGTGGAACTGGGAGGCCCTGCTCAGCAACCGCGTCGTCGACGTGTGGATGCACAGCCAGGACATCCGTCGCGCCGTGGGCCGCCCCGGCGGGCTGAACACGCCCGCCGCCACCTTCACGGTCGCGTCGTTCGTGCGCAGCTTCCCGTACGCCGTCGGCAAGCGGGTCGCCCCGCCGGTCGGTACGACGGTCGCGCTCGACGTCACCGGGGTCAGTCCGGTCCACCTCGTCGTGGAGATCGACGAGTCCGGCCGGGCGGTTCCCCTCACCACCGACCCGGAGAAGCCGACCGCCGCGGTCCGCATGGATCCCGAGACGTTCATCGTGCTCGCCGGGGGCAGGCGCCCCGTCGCCGACCTCCCCGTGGAGGTCGAGGGCGACGAGGTGCTCGCCGGACGCGTCCTCGACGCCATGGCGGTGACCCCGTGAGGCCCCCGAACTGGACCCCCGACGACATCCCCGACCTGACCGGAAAGCTGGCGCTGGTCACCGGCGTCACGAGCGGGCTCGGCGAGCACACCGTCCTCGAGCTGGCCCGCCGCGGCGCCCGCGTCGTGCTGGCCGCGCGCTCTGAGCACAAGCTCCGCGTCACCCGCGAGAGCATCGAGCACGCGCTGCCGAAGGCCGAGCTGATCCCGCTCCTGCTGGACCTCGCCGACCTCTCCTCGGTCAAGCACGCCGCCGACGAGATCTCCTCCCTCGGGCCCCTCGACATCCTGGTCAACAACGCCGGCGTCATGGCCACGCCCCTGCGGCGTACCGTCGACGGCTTCGAGCTGCAGTTCGGCACCAACCACCTCGGCCACTTCGCGCTGACCGGGCGGCTCTTCCCGCAGCTCGCCGCGGCTGAAGGCGCCCGCGTGGTGGCGGTGGCGTCCCAGGCGCACCGGATGGCGCGCACGGTGCCGCTCGGGGACGTGCGCAACGACCGGCGCGACTACCGCAAGTGGCGGGCCTACTCCGAGTCGAAGCTGGCGAACCTGCTCTTCGCGTTCGAGCTCGACCGCCGGGCCAAGGCGGCCGGGACGACGGTGACCGCGCTCGCCGCGCACCCCGGGTACGCCTCGACGAACCTGATCTCCGGCCTCAACCTGGGCGGGATGCGTGCCGACGGCGCGATCGCCGTCGGCGCCACTCGGCTGATCGCGCAGTCCGCGGCGATGGGAGCGCAGCCGTCGCTGATGGCCGCGACGCTCCCGCGGCTTCCCGGGGGGAGCTACGTCGGACCCCGGGGCGTCGGCGAGATGCGTGGCGCGCCGACGCTGGTCAAGCCCACCCGCGTGGCGCGCGACCTGACGCTCGCGCGGCGGCTGTGGGAGGTCTCCGAGGAGGCCACCCACGTCGAGTTCCCCTAGCCGCCGAGTCGGCAGAAGTGCCGGGCGGCTTGGCGCCGAGTCGGCAGAAGTGCGGGCAGGCTTGGCGCCGAGTCGGCAGAAGTGCGGGCAGGAACGCGGGGACCTGTGGACAACGCCCGACGCCTGGTCGGCGTTTCCGCCATGCTGCCGCGACATGACCTACCGCGCCCGGTTCGACGTACCCGTCCTCCTCGGTCCCGAGTTTCCCCTTCCAGTCACACGGCCGTTCACCGCGAAGCAGGCCGCTGAAGTCGGGGTGAGTCGGTACACCCTCGGGCGACTCGTCCACGAGGGACTGGTCCGACGGATGCTGAGGGGCGTGTACGTCGCGGCGCAGGTTCGCGACGACCTCCTGCTCCGAGCGCGGGCGCTCGCACTCGTCGTACCTCCCGACACGGCGGTGACCGACTGGGCAGCATGCTGGCTGCACGTCGGAGTGCTCCCTCCGGGAGGCCACCTCGAGGTCACCACCCGTCTCCGTCTTCCGGCCATCCGGACGAGGTCGCGTCCGCAACGACATCTGCCACAGCGGCGAGCGGGCGTTCGCGAGACGGGACCTCGCACGGATCGAGGACCTCCTGGTCACGACACCACTCCGCACCGCCTGGGACCTGGGGCGGTTCGCCTCGCGGGACTGGGCCATCGCCGGCATGGACGCGCTGCTGCGAGGTGGCGGCCTCGACCCGCTCGAGCTCGTGGGCGGGGTGGAGCGGTTTCGGCGGCAGCGCGGCGTCGTCCAGCTCCGCGAGCTCGTGCCCCTCCTGGATGGGCGCTCCGAGTCACCCGGCGAGTCGGTGCTCCGGCTGCGCTGGCTGGACCTGCCGGACATCCCGGCCCCCAAGCCGCAGGTGTCGATCAGGGCGGCAGACGGTCGGGAGATCTACCGGATCGACCTCGGCGTCGAGGAGCTCCGGTTCGGTGTCGAGTACGACGGCGAGGAGCACCACTCGAGCGATGTGGACCGCGCCCACGACATGAGGCGCCGGCACGACCTCGCCGTACGACACCGCTGGACCGTCGTACCCGTGACGCGGGAGAACGTGTTCGGTGCGCGGCGCGACGTCGAGCGGATCCTCTACGAGGGTGTACGTCGGGCGCGGCACGACCTCGGCAGGTTACGCCCAGCGCCTGATCCGCGGCGCGGCACTACTGCCGACTCGACCCCCAAACCGCGCCGCACTTCTGCCGACTCGACCCCAAACCGCGCCGCACTTCTGCCGACTCGAGGTCAAACCAGCCCGCACTCCTGCCGACTCGAGGTCAAACCAGCCCGCACTTCTGCCGACTCGAGGTCCAGCCCAACCCGCCGACTGAGCCCGCGCACTTCTGCCGACTCGGCGGGAGCGGGTCAGAGGTGCCGGCGGGACTGCACCACGCGGAAGCGGGACGCGACGTACGCCGTGTCGGTGTAGGACGCGTTCGCCGCGGGGTTCGCGCCGGTGCCGTGGAAGTCGGAGAACGCCGCCGACTGGTTCACGAACACCTGCCCGGTGAGGTTCTCCGACAGCGCCACCCCGGCGTCGAGGGCCGCGTCGCGCATGGACGCGATCACGTCGGGCGAGGTGCTGTAGACCGACGCGGTCATGGCGCCGTGCTCGATGACGGTACGCCGGAAGAGGTCGATCGACTCGTCGGTCCCGGAGGTGCTGATGAGGTAGGAGACCGGGCCGAAGCACTCGCTCTCGTACACGTCGGCGTCCTTGGCGGTGAGCCCGATGATCATGGGCGTGCGCACGACCGCGCCGTCGAAGGCAGGGTGCTCGACCTCGCGGGACTCGACGAGCACGTCGCCGCGCGACCCCGCGGAGGCCAGGCGCGAGAGGACGCCCTCGTTGACGACGCCGCCGAGGAGCTCGACGGCCCGGGCGTCCTCGCCGAGCAGCTTCCCGAAGGCCTTCTCGATGCCGGCGGCGACCTCGGCGACGGACTTGTGGCCCTCGTCGGTCTCGATGCCTTCGGCGGGGAGGTAGACGTTCTGGGGCGCGGTGCACATCTGCCCGGTGTAGAGGGAGAACGAGAACGCGAGGTTCATGCAGAGGCCGCGGAAGGTGTCGGTGGAGTCGACGACGACGGTGTTCACGCCGGCCTTCTCGGTGAACACGATGGCCTGGCGGGCGTTCTCCTCGAGCCAGTCGCCGAAGGCGTTGGAGCCGGTGAAGTCGACGAGCTTCACCTCAGGACGTACCGCGAGGACGGCGGCGAGCCGGTCGGCGGGGTCCTCGGCGGCGAGGGTGATCAGGTTCGGGTCGAAGCCGGCCTCGGCGAGCACCTCCTGCGCGACCTGGACGGTGAGCGCGAGGGGCAGCACCGCGCCGGGGTGGGGCTTCACGACGACCGGGTTGCCGCACACCAGGGAGGCGAAGAGGCCGGGCCAGGAGTTCCAGGTCGGGAAGGTGTTGCAGCCGATCACGAGCGCGACGCCGCGCGGGACGACGGTGAAGGTCTTCTCCATGCGCAGCGGCTCGCCCTTGCCCGGCTTCTCCCAGACGGCGGTCTCGGGGACGCGGGTCATCTCCTCGTGGGCGTAGGCGATGGACTCCAGGGCCCGGTCGAGCGCGTGGGCGCCGCCGGCCTGGAAGGCCATCACGAACGCCTGGCCGGAGGTGTGCTGGACGGCGTTGGCGAGCTCGAAGATGCGGCCGTGGAGGCGGTGCAGGATCTCGAGGCCGACCCCGACGCGCGCCAGGGGGCCGGCGTCGCGCCACTGCTTCATCCCGGCCTGCGCGGCCTCGAGCAGCACGTCCACCCCGGCCTCGGTGACCCGCGGGTAGGAGGTGCCGAGCTCGAAGCCGAAGGGCGACTTCTCGGTGGCGACCGTTCCGGAGGCCCCGGGCGTCGAGAGGGGGAACTCCGAGCCGAGGTGCGCCTCGAAGGCGGCCTTGCCGTCGGCGGCGGCGCTCTCGCCGTACACGCGCGGCGAGGGGCTCTCGTTGAAGCCGGAGTAGTACTCGCGCGACCGGGTGGCCGCCACCGCCTTCTCGAGCATGTCGCGGTGACGGTCGAAGAGTTCGTGGCTCATGGGAAGGTTCCTCGTCCCGGGGATCACCCGTTGTGACAGTCTTCTGCGGATCAGCGGCCAGTGTGTCACATCACAGTCGGGGGCGGGAGGCGCGCGTCACAGCCTCCCCGATCTCTAGGGTGGAGCCCGTGAGGTCCCCGAAGAACGTGCCGCTGCACCTGCGACTCGTTCTGGCGAACGGCGTCGTGTTCGCCCTCGGCGTGCTCGCCATGTCCATGGCCCCGGCCGACGACTCGGGGCCGGCCGCCGTCGTCGTCCTCGCCGTGGGGCTCGGCCTCGTCGTCGCGGTGAACACCCGGCACTTCCGGCGCAGCCTCACCCCGCTGGTCACCATGGTCGGCACGCTCCGCTCCCGGTGGGAAGGCGAGCGCCGCGCCCAGACCGCGCGGTCGCTGGCGACCAAGGAGTACGACGGCCAGCTGATGGCCGCGCAGCTCCACGACAACGTCGGCGACAACCTCAGCGCCGCCCTCGTCGCCCTGAAGCGGGCCATCGACCAGGCGCCGCCCGGCCTGGCCGCTGACCTGCGGGAGGTCCAGCGGCACGCCCGGACCAGCCTCGTCGAGGTGCGCGGCATCAGCAGGCGCCTGAAGCCCGAGATGCTGGAGGACCTGGGGCTGCACGGGGCACTGTCGATGCTGCTCAACGAGTTCGCGGTCCGTCATCCCGGCGTCAAGGTCCGCCGCCATCTCGACGGTCCGTTCCGTGGCCTGACCGAAAGGACCGAGCTGGCGCTCTACCGCGTGGCCGAGGAGGCGCTGTCCAACGCCGGGCGGCACGCGCGCTGCCAGCGCGTCGAGGTCAGGCTCGAACGCGAGGGCGACGTCGTTGTTCTCTGCGTCCGCGACGACGGCGTCGGCATGGGCCCAGCCACGGACCGCACCGGGATCATGGGCATGCGCGAGCGAGCCGCCCTCGCCGGGGGCCGGCTGACCGTGGCACCCGGATCACGCTGCGGCACGGAGGTGCGACTCGAGGTACCGGCGTGAGCTCGACCGCCCGACGTGGCAGTGTGTTGCCCGTGCCGAAGCTTCGACGCGTACGCCCCGGGGACCACGAGCAGGTCCTCGCGCTGAACCACGCCAACGTCGAGGCCCTCGCCCCCATGGACGAGGCGCGACTCCTCGAGCTCGCCTCGGTCGCCGACCAATTCGACGTGGTCGAGGTGGACGGCGAGTTCGGTGGCTTCGTGATCACGTTCGGGCCGGGGACGGCGTACGACTCCGAGAACTACCGCTGGTTCGCCGAGCGCCACGACCGTGACTTCTACTACCTCGACCGGATCGTCCTCGACGGCGCCCACCGCCGGCAGGGCCTCGGCACGTTCGTCTACGAGGAGATGGAACGGGTGGCGCGCCCCTACGGGCGTCTCGCGCTGGAGGTGAACCTGGTGCCGCGCAACGACGTCTCGCTGGCCTTCCACGACCGCCGCGGGTACGTCGAGGTGGGCCGCCTCGGCGACGACAGCCACCTCGTCTCGCTGCAGGAGAAGCGCCTGTGACGCACCACGACACCGGACAGCAGCCCGCCCAGCAGACCGCCCAGCAGGCCGCCCAGCAGGCCGCCCAGCAGGCCGCCGAGCAGACCGCTCAGGCGACCGCGGAGCGCAGCGCCGAGGCGATGTGGAGCGGGGACGCCGCCAGCCAGGGCCTCGGAATGCGGATCGTCGAGGTCGGCCCCGGCCGCGCGACGCTGGAGATGGCCGTCCGCGACGACATGGTCAACGGCCACGGCATCGGCCACGGCGGCTTCACGTTCTCCCTGGCCGACTCGGCGTTCGCCTTCGCCTGCAACAGCTACAACCGGCGTACCGTCGCCCACGTCTGCGAGATCACCTACCGCGCCCCCACCCGGCTCGGCGACGTGCTGGTCGCGACAGCGGTGGAGCGCTCCCGCGAGGGCCGCGACGGCGTGTACGACGTGGTCGTGCGCAACGCGGGCGGCGTCGTCGCGGAGTTCGTGGGGAGGAGCAAGGAGATCCGCGGGCAGCTGTACGACGACGAGGAGCGCTGATGGGGATCACCGTCGCCGTGACCGGCCCGACCGGGGAGATCGGGATCCCGACCGTGGACGCCCTGGAGCGGAACCCCGAGGTCGAGCGGATCATCGGCATGGCACGACGTCCCTTCGACCCGTCGTCCTACGGATGGGTGAAGACGGAGTACCACCAGGGCGACATCCTCGACCGGGCCGCGGTCGACGAGCTCGTCGCGGGCGCCGACGTCGTGGTGCACCTCGCGTACCTCATCATGGGCTCGCGGGCGGCGAGCCAGATGGTGAACCTCGACGGCACCCGCAACGTCTTCGAGGCCACCGTCGAGGCCGACCGACCGACCCGCCTCGTGTACACCTCGTCGGTCGCCGCGTACGGCTACCACCCGGACAACCCGCAGCCGCTCACCGAGGACGTCCCGGTGCGGGGCTCGCAGGAGCACTACTACTCCGACCAGAAGGCGGAGTGCGAGGCGCTGCTGCGCGACATCACCACGGGGACGGGGACCGAGGTCTACGTCCTGCGGCCCTGCATCGTCGCGGGCCCGCAGGCCACCGCGCTGGCCGACGCGATGCCGTGGCGGCGGGTCGTCGCCCGGCTGCCGCAGTCCGCCCGGCGCGCCCTCCGGAGGGTTCCCGGCCTGCGCATGGTGGTGCCCGACCCGGGCAACCCGCTCCAGCTCGTCCACCAGGACGACATGGCCACGGCGGTCGTGGCCGCCGCCGTGGGCGCGGGCGAGCCGGGCGCGTACAACATCGCGGGCGACGGGACCGTGACCTTCAGCGACGTCGTCGCCGCGCTCGGCGGCTTCCCCGTGCCGGTGCCGCAGTGGGCAGCGACGGTCGCCTCCGAGGTGGTCGCGAAGCTGCCCTGGGTGCCCTCCCTGGCCGAGTGGATCCATGTCGCGCGCACCCCGGTCCTGATGGACACCACCCGCGCGAAGCAGCTCCTCGGCTGGCAGCCGCAGCACACCAGCGCCGAGACCCTCGACGAGATGGCCTCGGCGGTCATGGCGCGCTCCGGCGACTGAGGCGCCGGCCGCGTCGCCCCGCGTCGCCTCCGCCGCCCGCGTCGCCCCCGCCGCCCCGACTGCACCAGCCGGTTCGCCCGCTGTGCCCCGACTGCCGCATTCGACCTCCCCCGCGGCCCGGCGTCCCTAGACTCGAACGAGCCGTCCTCTCGGAAGAGGTCCCGTGTCCCGACCGCTCGCCCGGGCCACCAGCGCAGGTGTGGCCGCCGGGCTCATGCTCTCCCTGGCCGCTGTCCCGGCCCAGGCGGCCGTCGGCGTGCGCACGGACGACTCGTCTCCCACCGCACCGGTCTCCCTCGCGTCCGTCGACGAGCGAGCGGTCTCCACCCCCGTCGAGGACGACTACTACCCGGCGAAGGGCGACCCGACCGTCGACGCCCTGCACTACGACCTCGACCTGACCTGGATCAGGCGATCACGTCAGCTGCGCGGGGTCGCCACCATCGCGCTGCGCACCACCCGACCCGACGACGCCCTGCGGCTCGACCTCTCCCGCCGACTCGAGGTCCGGTCGGTCCGGGTCGACGGCGCGCGCACCGCCTTCACGCACCGGGGCCACCACCTCGCCGTCGACGTGCCGGTCGGCCCCGACGAGCGGCACACGCTGCGCGTCGCCTACCGCGGCACCCCCGGACCGGTCCGTGGCCCCGCGAGCCGCGACGACATCGCCCGGGTCGGCATGCGCGTCACCGAGGACGGCCAGCTGTGGACGATGCAGCAGCCCTTCGGCGCGTTCACCTGGTACCCGGTCAACGACCACCCCTCCGACAAGGCGATGTACGACGTGCGCGTCAGCGCCCCGGGACGCTGGGTCGGCGTCTCCAACGGCAGGCTCGCCTCCCGGCGTACGGCGGACGGGCGGACCGTGACCCGCTGGACGAACCGGGACCCCATGTCGTCCTACCTCGTCACCCTCGCCGTCGGGCCGTACCGGGCGCACCGGCAGACCGGCCCGCACGACCTGCCCCTGACCTACTGGGTGCCGCGCGGCCGGCCCGCGCTGGTCGAGCCGCTCCGCCGTACGCCGGCCGCGCTGCGCTGGCTCGAGCCCCGGCTGGGGAGGTACCCGTTCGAGCGGCTCGGGATCGTCGTGACGCCCGGCGGCTCGGCCATGGAGACCCAGACCATGGTGACGTTCGGGAGGCGGAACTTCGGCCAGGGGCGCTTCCACGTCAGGTCGGTGATCGTGCACGAGCTCGCCCACCACTGGTGGGGTGACGCCGTGACCCCGATGCAGTGGAAGGACCTCTGGATGAGCGAGGGCATGGCGACCTACCTCCATGCCCGCTGGGAGGCCGACCACTCCGACCGGGTCGACACCACCTGGCGATGGGCGACCCGGGAGTGGGCGCAGGCGGACCAGTGGTACCGCGCGGCGTACGGCCCTCCCGGAGCCTACGAGCCGGACGAGTTCGCCTCAGGCAACGTCTACTGGTCCGTCGCGCTCATGTGGGACCGCGTCCGCAGGCGCGTCGGCGACGACGTCTTCCACCGTCTGGTGCGGGCGTGGCCACGCTCGCACCGGTACGGCAACGCCACTCGCGACGAGCTCGTCGGCTGGTGGCAGGAGCGCAGCGGTGTGCGCCTGAAGCCGCTCGTCGACCGCTGGCTGGACTCGCCGACCTCTCCTGCCTGAACGCCCCGTGAAGACATCCGGATATCGGACAGCCGTCTAGTCGCCAGGCACAAGACTGCCGTGACCTGGTGAGCCCGCACTCGTTGGTGGGGAGAAGGGTGATCGACGACCAACGCCCCTGGAGCCGCAATGTCCCTCGCTTCCCGCCCCCGCCAGAGAGCGGCACTCGCCGTGCTCACGACGGTCGCCCTCCTGGGTCTCGCGCCGGCCGCCTTCACCTCGTCCGCCGCCGCCGAGGACACCGCCTTCGCTCCCCAGCTGGTCACGGTGGACACCCCGACCCGGGCGGACAAGGAGCTCCTCCAGACGCTCGGGCTCGACCTCACCGAGCACGCCGGCCAGGACTACGTCGAGGTCGTCCTGCACAACGGCCTGGACGCCGGCGCGCTCGACGAGGCCGGACTGACCTACGACGTCCGCATCCCGGACCTCGTCCGCCGCGAGGCCGAGAACAACGAGGTCAACGCCGCCTACGCAGCAGCCACCGTCAGCTCGCCGCTCCCCTCGGGCCGCGACTCCTACCGCACGCTCGACGACTACAACGCGGACCTCGACGCCCTGGCCACCGAGCACCCGGACATCGCCAAGAAGCTCACCCTGCCGCACACGTCCCTCGACGGCAGGACCGTCCACGGCATCGAGATCGGGCGCGACGTCCAGGCGCCCGAGGACGGCCGCCCCGTGTTCGCCCTCTTCGGCGTCCACCACGCCCGCGAATGGCCCTCCGGCGAGCTCGCCATGGAGTTCGCGGTCGACCTGGTGAACAGCTACGGCAACGACCAGCGCATCACCGACCTGCTCGACCGCTCCCGCGTGATCGTCGTCCCGGTGGTCAACGTCGACGGGTTCACCCTCTCGCGCACCGACGGCGCCGCCATCGACCTGCGAGACCTCAACGACAGCGACCCGCTCGCCGGCACCACGTCGGTCCTGGCCACTCCCGGCCGCGCCTACATGCGCAAGAACTGCCGTGTCGTGGACGGCCAGGACACCCCGGACGGCACCTGCGCGGCGGTCCTGGCGAGCCCCGGCGGCTACGGCGCGGGTGTCGACCTGAACCGCAACTACGGCGGCTTCTGGGGCGGCCCCGGCGCCTCGGACGTCTTCGCCGACCCGACATACCGCGGTGCCGCCGCTTTCTCCGAGCCGGAGATCCAGAACGTCCGCGACCTGGTCAGCAGCCGCCAGGTGACCACCCTGATCTCCAACCACACGTTCTCGAACCTCGTCCTGCGGCCCAACGGCGTGCACCCCGACACCATCGGCCACGACGGCTACCCGGTCGGCGACGCCCCCGACGAGGCGGGCCTGAAGGACCTCGGTGCCCGGATGAGCGCGCAGAACGGCTACCAGAACATCCACGGCTGGCAGCTGTACGACACCACCGGCACCACCGAGGACTGGTCCTACAACGCCACCGGCGGCTACGGCTACACCTTCGAGATCGGCCCCAACGAGTTCCACCCGCCCTACCCCGAGGTCGTCGACGAGTACCTCGGCGCCGGGGAGTACGCCGGCAAGGGCAACCGCGAGGCCTACCTCATCGCCCTGGAGAACGCCGTCGACACCAGCACGCACTCGGTGATCACCGGCCGGGCGCCGAAGGGCGCGACCCTCCGGCTCTCCAAGACCTTCTCCTCGCCGACCTGGGAGAGCTCCTTCGAGGACCACCTCGAGACCACGATGACCGTGGGCGACAAGGGCCGCTACACCTGGCACGTCAACCAGTCGACGCGGCCGGTCGTCCAGAAGAAGCTGGTCGAGATCACCGAGTCCGACCCGATCCGCTCGGAGACCTTCGAGGGTGGCGCCACCACCGTCGGCGAGTCCGTCGACCACGAGTTCACGGTGACCGAGAACGACGTCGACGTGCTGCAGGTGGACCTCGACTGGCCGACCCCGGACGACATGGACCTCGAGGTGTACCGGAAGAACGCCGACGGCTCGCTGACCGAGGTCGGCAGCTCGGGCAACTTCGTCACCGAGAAGGAGCGCGTCCAGGTCGCCGCGCCCGAGCCGGGCACCTACGTCCTGCGGGTGATCAACTTCGCCTCCACCTCCCCGACCTACACGGTGACCGCGACGCTGTTCGACTCGGCCGTCGTCAGCTCCGAGGAGGTCGGCGGCCTGATCGAGAACTGGACGCTGTCCTGCGAGAAGGACGGCCGGATCCTCGAGCAGGTGCCGGTCGTGGTGAACCGGGGCCAGCAGGTCAAGGTCGACCTCAAGACCTGCCAGAGCGCCTGGCGCTCGTAGCCCCACCCCCATACCTCGCCTCGCCGGTGGCCGGACCATGCCCACCGGCGGGGCGAGCTCCATGTCCGGGGTGACGTCGCGGGTCCGGACCGGCACGGCACAATGAGCCGAATGAGCCAGCGACTGTCCGCGACCGACCTCATCGACCTCGTCCTCGACGACGGTTCCTGGAGCTCGTGGGACACGCCTCCGCAGCGTGGACCGATCTCGGAGAAGTACGCCGCGGAGCTGCGGGCCGCGGAGGAGAAGACCGGCCTCGACGAGTCCGTCATCACCGGCGAGGGACTCATGCGAGGCCGTCGGGTCGCCGTGGTGGCCTGCGAGTTCCGGTTCCTGGCCGGCTCGATCGGCGTCGCCTCCGCCGAGCGACTCGTCACCGCCGTGGAGCGGGCCACCGCGGAGGGTCTCCCCCTGCTGGCAGCACCCGTCTCGGGCGGCACCCGGATGCAGGAGGGCACGGTGGCCTTCATGCAGATGGTGAAGATCTCCGCCGCCATCGCCGCCCACAAGAACGCGGGCCTCCCCTACCTCGTCTACCTCCGCAACCCCACCACCGGCGGCGTGATGGCGTCGTGGGGCTCGCTCGGCCACGTCACGGTCGCCGAGCCCGGGGCGCTCGTGGGCTTCCTCGGCCCCCGTGTCTACGAGGCGCTCTACGACAGGTCCTTCCCCGAGGGTGTGCAGACCTCCGAGAACCTCTACGCCCACGGACTCATCGACGCCGTGGTCCCGCCCTCGGAGATCGCCGACATCCTCGACCGCGCGCTCACCACCCTGCTCTCGCCCCGGGCCGACCTCGCCGACGTCCCGAACCCGGTCGACGAGGACGTCCCGGACGTGGACACGTGGGAGTCGATCACGCGCTCCCGCCGACCGGAGCGGCCCGGCGTACGACGTCTGCTGCGGTACGCCGCCACCGACGTCATCCCGCTCAACGGCACCGGCCAGGGTGAGCTCGACCCGGGCCTGCTGATCGCGCTGGCCCGCTTCGGCGGCTCCCCCTGTGTGTTCCTCGGCCAGGACCGTCGCGGGCAGTCCGAGGCGCACCCGCTGGGTCCAGGCGCCCTGCGGGAGGCACGACGCGGCATGCGGCTCGCGGCCGAGCTGGGGCTCCCGCTGATGACCGTCATCGACACCCCGGGAGCCGCGCTCTCCGTCGAGGCCGAGGAGGGCGGACTGGCCGGCGAGATCGCCCGCTGCCTGGCCGACCTCGTCACTCTCGACGCTCCCACGCTGACCCTGCTCCTCGGTGAGGGGACCGGCGGCGGTGCGCTGGCGCTGCTCCCGGCCGACCGGGTCGTCGCTGCGCAGCACGCCTGGCTCTCTCCGCTGCCGCCGGAGGGCGCGAGCGCCATCGTGCACCGCGACCTCGACCACGCCCCGGAGATGGCGCGTGACCAGGGCGTGCGGTCGCTCGACATGCGGGCGGCCGGCATCGTCGACCGGATCGTGGTCGAGCGACCCGACGCCGCCGACGACCCGGAGGAGTTCTGCATGCGGCTCGGTGACGTGCTGCGCTACGAGCTCGCCGAGCTGTGGGAGCGGGACCGCAGCACGCTGGTCGAGCGGCGGACCGAGCGGTACAAGCGCATCGGACGGGTCGTCCCCGGGGCCTGAGCCGTCCCCGCCGAGTCGGCAGAAGCGCGGCCCGACACCCCGCCGAGTCGGCAGAAGTGCCGCCCGAAACCCTGCCGAGTCGGCAGAAGCGCGGCCCGAAACCCCGCCGAGTCGGCAGAAGCGCGGCGCGGCCGCGGGCACCGACTAACCGGCAGGCTGCGCCGACACGTCTGAGCTCCTTGCCAGCGCGATCGACCACTGGAGATGGCGGTTGACCACCTCGATGAAGGCGTCCTCGTCGTCGCCGCGGAGCTGCTCGATGATGCCGTCGTGCTCCTCGATCGCGGCGTCCATCCGGTCGGCGCGGCCGCGCACCATCATCGATGTGAAGAGGGTCTGTCGTTCCCGGAGAGAGCGGTACATCTCCGAGAGGACGGCGTTGCCTGCACCGTCGACGATGATCTCGTGGAACCGCCGGTCGGCCTCGGTGAAGCCTGCGGTGTCCCGCTCGCGGCGCCGGCGGCACATCGTCTCGTGCACGTCGAGAAGCTCGGACAGGAACTTCTCGCGGTTCTCGAAGGACCGGGCCGCGGTGTAGTTCTCGACCAGGATGCGCGCCTCGAGGACGTCCTCGATCTCCTGCTGGCTGAACGTCGTCACGAGAGCGCCGCGCCCGGGTACGATCCGGACGAGTCCTTCAGCCTCCAGCCTCAGCAGGGCCTCCCGGGCCGGGGCCCTGCTCACGCCGAGCTCACCCGAGAGGCCGGAGATCGTGATCAGGGCCTCCGTCGGGTAGACGGCGTTGAGGATCGCCCACTTCGCGAAGTCGTACGCGCGTTGCGCCGCATTGGCACGAGGGGGCCTGGCTGAGGAGCGCATGATGATCTCCATCGTAAAGACGCAGCCACTGCGCCGCAGGAGTCTGGTTCGGATGGCAACCTTGCCCGGGCCACCAGAAGCGGCCCGTCGCGGGCGGCAGATGTGCCGACTCGGCACCGCGAGCACCAGCACTTCTGCCGACTCGGCACCGCGGGCACCAGCACTTCTGCCGACTCGGCACCGCGGGCGCCAGCACTTCTGCCGACTCGGCGGGAAACGAAACGGCGCCAACGCCGACCCGGTGGGAAACCGGGCAGCGTTGGCGCCGACTCGACGCGAGGCTCAGAACATCAGCGAGTTCGCCGGGTCCTCCAGGATCGCGGCCACGTCGGCCAGGAACCGCGAGCCCTTCTCGCCGTCCACCAGGCGGTGGTCGAAGGACAGCGCCAGCGTGGTGATGTCGCGGGGCTTGACCTTGCCCTTGTGCACCCACGGCTGCTTGCGGACCGCGCCGAAGCACATGATCGCCGACTCGCCCGGGTTGATGATGGGCGTACCGGCGTCGACACCGAAGACCCCGACATTGGTGATCGTGAACGACCCGCCGCTCATCTCGGCCGGCTGGGTCTTGCCCTCTCGGGCGGTCCCCGTCAGCGCGTTGATCGCCTTGCCGAGCTCGACCATCGACATCTGGTCGGCGTCCTTGACGTTCGGCACGACCAGCCCGCGCGGGGTGGCCGCGGCGATGCCGAGGTTCACGTAGTGCTTGAAGACGACCTCGCCTGCGGCCTCGTCCCAGGTCGCGTTGACCTCCGGCGTACGGCGTGCGGCCAGGATGCAGGCGCGCGCCAGGACCAGGAGCGGGGACACCTTGACGTCGCGGAAGTCGCGGTGCGCCTTCAGCTTCTCGACGTACTTCATCGTCTTGGTGACGTCGACGGTGATCCACTCGGTGACGTGCGGGGCGGTGAAGGCGGACTCCACCATCGCCTGGCCCATCATCTTGCGGACGCCCTTGATCGGCTCGCGGGTCTCACGCTCGCCGGTGCGGGCGGGCGCCGCCGGAGCGACCGGCGCGGCAGCGGGGGCGGCCTCCGCGGGAGCGCCGCCGAACGACTCCACGTCCGCCCGGGTGACGGTGCCATTCGGCCCGGTCGGGGTGACCTGGCGCAGGTCGACACCGAGGTCCTTGGCGAGCTTGCGCACCGGCGGCTTGGCGAGGACCTGGACGTTGCCGGCCTCACCGCCGGAGGTGCGCGCCGAGTGAGCCGGGACGGCCGGCTCGTCGGACTCGGCCACCGCCTGCGACTGCGCGCCGCCGGGGGCGAAGGCACCCTGCACCTGCATCTGCGTGGCGGCGGCCGCCTCGGTGGAGGCGCTGCCACTGCCCTTGCGGGGGCGGCGTCGGGACTCGACGGTGCGGGGCCCGTAGCCGACGAGGGTCTTCATCGGGGGCTCGTCGCCGTCGCCGTCAGCGGCCTCGGCGGATCCAGCGGAGTCGGCCGCGGGACCCGCGTGCTTGCCGGCAGCGGTCTCCGGGCCGCCTGTCGCGGCCGGGGCGGGTGCCGCGGCGGCGTCGCCGATCGCGATGATCGGGGTGCCGACCTCGACGGTCTCGCCCTCCGGCACGAGGATCGCGGTGACCTCGCCGGCGAACGGCGTGGGCAGCTCGACGAGCGACTTGGCCGTCTCGACCTCGACGACGATGTCGTTGATCTTGACGGTGTCGCCGACCTTGACCTTCCAGGAGACGATCTCGGCCTCGGTCAGCCCCTCACCGGGGTCGGGAAGCTTGTACTCAGGCATGTGTCAGTAACTCCTGCGTCTCAGAAGGCGAGCGAGCGGTCGACGGCGTCGAGCACCCGGTCGAGGTCGGGGAGCCACTCCTCCTCGATCCGGCTCGGCGGGTACGGCGTGTCGAAGCCGCCCACGCGCAGCACCGGAGCCTCGAGGTTGTAGAAGCACTCCTCGGTGATCCGGGCGGCGACCTCCGAGCCCATGCCGAGGTTGACGTGCGCCTCGTGGGTCACGACCGCACGGCCGGTCTTGCGGACCGACGCGAAGACGGGCCCCATGTCGAGCGGGGAGAGCGTGCGCAGGTCGATGACCTCGATGCTCTTGCCCTCGCCGGCCGCGGCCTCGGCGCTCTGCATGGCGGTCTTCACCATCGGGCCGTAGGCGAGCAGGGTCAGGTCGGTGCCCTCGCGGACGACGCGCGAGCTGAACAGCGGGTCGGCGTCGGCGAGGGTCAGCGACTCGTCGAGCTCGGCCTTGTCGGCGTGGTACTGCCGCTTCGGCTCGAGGAAGACGACCGGGTCGTCGCAGGCGATGGCCTGCTGGATCATGAAGTAGCCGTCGACCGGGTTGGAGCAGGAGACCACCTTCAGGCCCGGGGTGTGCGCGAACTGCGCCTCGGGGCTCTCGCTGTGGTGCTCCACCGCGCCGATGCCACCGCCGTAGGGGATGCGGATGACGATGGGCATCTTGATCTTGCCCTGGCTGCGGAAGTGGATCTTCGCGACCTGGCTGACGATCTGGTCGTACGCCGGGTAGACGAACCCGTCGAACTGGATCTCGCAGACCGGCCGGTAGCCGCGCATCGCGAGGCCGACCGCCGTACCGAGGATGCCGGACTCGGCGAGCGGGGAGTCGATGACCCGGTCCTCGCCGAAGTCCTTCCACAGGCCGTCGGTGATACGGAAGACGCCGCCGAGCTTGCCGACGTCCTCACCCATGACGACGACCTTCGGGTCGTTCTCCATCGCAGCGCGGAGGCCTGCGTTGAGGCCCTTCGCAAGAGTGATCTTGGACATCAGTGACCAGCTCCCATCGACTCGGTCTCGAAGGACTCGAGGTAGGCCCCGAAGGCCTCCTTCTGTGCGGCAAGCTCGGAGGTCTGCTCGTCGTAGACGTAGTCGAAGACCTCGAGCGGGGACGGCTCCGGCAGCGCCTTGCAGCCCTCGCGGAGGTGGTGACCGAGCTGCTCGGCCTCCTCCTCGACCTGGTCGAAGTAGTCCTGGTCGGCCAGGCCGTTGCGGGTCAGGTAGGCCTTGATCCGGGCGATCGGGTCCTTGAGCTTCCACGCCTCGACGTCGGAGGAGAGGCGGTAGCGCGTCGGGTCGTCCGTCGTGGTGTGGGCGCCCATGCGGTAGGTGTAGGCCTCGATGAAGGTGGGGCCGCTGCCCTCGTGGGCGCGCTCGAGCGCGGCCTTGGTGACCGCGTAGCAGGCGAGGACGTCGTTGCCGTCGACACGGACGCCGGGGAAGCCGAAGCCCAGACGCGCGCTGGTAGAGCGGGATGCGGCTCTGGCGCTCGATCGGCTCCGAGATCGCCCACTGGTTGTTCTGGCAGAAGAACACGACCGGGGCGTTGTAGGAGGCGGCGAAGATGAAGGACTCGTTCACGTCGCCCTGGCTGCTGGCGCCGTCGCCGAAGTAGGCGACGACCGCCGAGTCGCGCTCAGGGTCGCCGGTGCCGACGACGCCGTCACGCTGCATGCCCATGGCGTAGCCGACCGCGTGGAGGGTCTGCGCGCCGATGACGATCGTGTAGAGGCCGAAGTTGTTGGCGTTCGGGTCCCAGCCGCCCTGGTCGACGCCGCGGAAGAGGCCGAGGAGGCGCAGCGGGTCGAGGTCGCGGCACCAGGCGACGCCGTGCTCGCGGTAGGTCGGGAAGACGAAGTCCTGCGGGGCGAGCGCGCGGCCGGAGCCGATCTGCGCGGCCTCCTGGCCGAGGAGCTGGGCCCAGATGCCGAGCTCGCCGTGGCGCTGGAGGGCGGTCGCCTCGACGTCGATGCGACGGGTGAGGACCATGTCGCGGTAGAAGCCCTTGATCGCCTCGTCGTCGAGGTCGAAGGAGAACTCGGGGTGCTCGACGCGCTCACCCTCGGGGGTCAGCAGCTGCACGAGCTCGGGGCCACCGTCGGCCTGGTTGGGGCCGAACACCTCGCCGAGGTCGGGGCCGAAGTCGGCCTTGGATGATGCGTTGTCTGTCACGCTGCACTCCTTGGAGTTGACGTCGAGCGGGGTCTCCGCCGTCGGCTCTCGAGTCACGACCGAGCGCGATGGTGCGCGAGGGGTGGTGCGCATCGGTTCGTGCTGGTCGTCGTTATCCACCTGTGACCGGCGACACACCGGACTCAGTGTTCATAAAGTACCGATCTTTGACGGCGCGGCCTAATCGACGGCTCGCCGGCAGAGCGCGGATTCTCGACGTCGCCGGTCCGACGTCCGCGCCGCCCGGGAGCGTCGGCGAGACGTCGGCAGGGGTGGCGGCGGGGCGTCGCCGGAGCGATGCCGAGCGCGTTTGCGGAGGGTTGGCTGGATGTCGAGGTTCCCTGTCCGAAAACCGCGCGACCCGGGCTCAGCCCGAGACCTACGCTTCACGCGGACCCACGAGACAGGACCTTCATGACACAGCCGGCCACCCCTGCCACGACGCCCAGGACCGGGCCCGCCCTCGGACTGGTCCTGGTCGCCCTCGGTGTCGTGTACGTCGTGTGGGGCTCGACGTACCTCGGCATCAGGATCATGGTCGAGGAGGCGCCGCCGCTGGTCGCGGGAGGACTCCGCTTCATGACCGCCGGAGTGCTCCTCGGAGCCCTGCTCGCCCTGAGGCACGGTCCGCGACGACTGGCGGTGACGCGGCGCCAGCTCGCGGGCGCGGCGTTCCTGGGGCTCATGCTGCCCATGCTCGGGAACGGCCTCGTCTCCGTCGGCGAGGACCGGGGAGCACCGTCGGGGGCCACCGCGCTGCTCATCGCCGCGATCCCGCTGTGGATCGTGGTCTTCCGGGTGCTCACCGGCGACCGGCCGGGGCGGCTGAGCCTGTTCGGCGTACTGCTGGGCTTCGGCGGACTGGCCTGCCTCGTCTTCGCGGGGCAGAGCTCGGGGAGCCGCGAGCTGCCCCTGCTCGCGGCGGGCATCATCCTGTTCGCGTCGTCGTGCTGGGCCGCGGGTTCGTTCGTCCAGCCACGGCTCAGCCTGCCGCGCGACCCGTTCGTCACCGCGGTCTACGAGATGATCTGCGGCGGCGCGATCATGGTCTCGACCGGGCTTCTGGCGGGTGAGCGCTTCACCTTCGACTACAGCGGCCGCACGTGGCTCGCCTTCGGCTACCTGATCGTGTTCGGGTCGATGCTCGCCTTCACCTCCTACGTGTGGCTGCTCGCGCACGCGCCCATCTCGCTGGTCGCGACGTACGCCTACGTCAACCCGGTCGTCGCCGTCTTCCTCGGCTGGCTGATCCTCGGGGAGTCGGTCACCTGGCCGATCGTGGTCGGCGGCGGCATCGTGGTCCTCGCGGTCGCGATCGTGATCACGGCCGAGCGGCCCCGACGTCGGGCGGTTTCCCAGACCCCGGCGCCCGCGGCCGTCGAGGCAGTACTTTCGCCTCATGCCGAAGCAGAGCGCGTCGAGGCCGACTGACCGGCTCGGCACGTTCGCCCCGGGGCTTCGGCAGCTCCTGCACTACCAGCGTGGCTGGCTGCGCGGTGACCTGCTCGCGGGCGTGACGGTCGCGGCGTACCTCGTGCCCCAGGTGATGGCGTACGCCGAGGTGGCGGGGCTCCCCGCGGTCGTGGGGCTGTGGGCGATCGTCGGACCGCTGCTCGTCTACGCCGTGCTCGGCTCCTCGTCGCAGCTCTCGGTCGGACCGGAGTCGACGACCGCGCTGATGACCGCCGCCGCGATCGGGGCGATGGGTGCCGGCGACCCGGAGCGGTACGCCTCGCTCGCCGCCGCGCTCGCGATCGCCGTAGGCCTGCTCTGCCTCCTGGGGTACGTCGGGAGGCTCGGCTTCCTCGCCGACCTGCTGTCACGGCCGGTGCTCGTGGGCTACATGGCCGGCATCGCCGTCCTCATGGTGGTCAGCCAGCTCGGCAAGCTGACCGGTCTCGAGGTCGAGGGCGAGACCCCTCTGCAGGAGACGGCGTACGTCCTGACCCACCTGGCGGACCTGCGGGTGCCGACGTTCGCGCTCGCCATGGGGGTCCTCACGCTGCTGCTGGCGCTCCAGCACTACCGTCCGCGCTGGCCGAACCCGCTGATCGTCATGCTGCTCGCCGCGGCCGCGGTCGCCCTCTGGGACCTCGGTGCGCGCGGCATCGAGATGGTGGGCACCGTCCCCACCGGGCTGCCCACCCCTGCGCTTCCGGACGTCGACCCGGGGACGATGCTCGAGCTCGCCCTGCCCGCGCTGGGGGTCGCGATCGTGGGCTACTCCGACAACGTCCTCACCGGCCGCGCCTTCGCGAGCAGGCGCCGCGAGCGCATCGACGCGAACCAGGAGTTCCTCGCCCTGGGCGCGGCCAACCTCTCCTCCGGCTTCCTGCAGTCCTTTCCGGTCAGCAGCAGCGGCAGCCGCACGGTCATCGGCGACGCGCTCGGCAGTCGCAGCCAGCTCTACTCGCTCGTCACGCTCGGCGTGGTGCTGGTGACCATGTTCTTCCTGAGTCCGTTGCTCGCCGCCTTCCCGCTCGCGGCGCTGGGCGGCGTCGTCGTGTTCGCGGCCATCCGGCTCGTCGACGTCGCGGAGCTGCGCCGGATCGCACGCTTCCGCCGCAGCGAGCTCGCGCTCGCGGTGTCCACCACGGCCGGAGTCCTGCTGCTCGGCGTCCTCGCCGGCATCGGCGTGGCGATCGCGCTGTCCATCCTCGACCTGCTGCGTCGCGTCGCCCGCCCCCACGACGGCATCCTCGGCTACGCCCCGCACGTCGCCGGGATGCACGACGTCGACGACTACCCGGGCGCCCACCAGGTCCCGGGGCTCGTGGTCTACCGGTACGACTCCCCGCTCTTCTTCGCCAACGCCGAGGACTTCACCCGTCGCGCCCTCGAGGCCGTCGACGGGAGCGAGAGCCCGGTGGAGTGGTTCCTGCTCAACGCCGAGGCCAACATCGAGGTCGACCTGACCGGGGTGGACGCCCTGGAGGAGGTACGCCGGGTCCTCGCCGAGCGGGGCGTCGTCTTCGCGATGGCACGGGTGAAGCAGGATCTGCGCGAGCAGCTCGACGCGGCGGGGTTCATCGAGGTCGTCGGCGAGGACCGGATCTTCATGACGCTGCCGACCGCGGTGGTGGCCTACGCGGCGGAGTACGAGGCCCGGCACGGGGAGCCGCCGCCCGGCGTACACATCCCGCGGCCGCCGTCCTGACCAGCGGGGCCGGGACCGGGATCAGCCAGCAGGCTCCTCGGCCTCCTCGCGCCCACCGGCGGGCTCCTCTCCGTCGGACGCCTCGACCTGCCCGGCGTCGAAGGTGACCGTGATCTGCTCGAAGCCCTTGTGCCGCTGGGCCCGGGCGTAGCGGGTGTAGACCCGACGGTCGGCGTCGGTGAGCTCGACCTCGTCGGTGAACGGCGTGAGGAGGGCCCGGGGGTACAGCCGCTCCTCCCGCACCACGTTGATCTCGATCCCGAGGACCCCGATCAGCGAGGCGACGTAGATCAGCGCGAGCAGGCCGAGGACGAGGGCGAAGATCGCGTTCAGATCGCTGACCCGGGCCAGCACCCTCTCGACGAACACACCGCCGACAACCTGCAGCAGGCGCCACAGCACCGCGATGAACACCGCTCCCGGGATCACTGTGCGAGCCCGGCGCCCCACCGAGGAGGCGGCCATCAGGATCACTGTCAGCGCGAGCGCGGTCAGCGCCACCGACAGGACGGGCACGACCAGGCGCACCAACCATCCGGACCCGACCACGTCCGGACCGAAGCGCCCGACCACGGTCGACATCACGGCGACCGCGAGCACCGCGATCCCGCCGACCACGAAGAGCACCAGGCTGCGCAGGCGGCTGTGGATCGGGTTCATCCGGGTGTTGCGGGGCACGCCCCAGGCCACGTTCAACACGTTCAACGCAGCCTGGCCGAGGTTGGTCACGCCGTACAGGGCGACCACGATGCCGATCACCACCGCGCTCGCGCTGCCCTGGATGCCCTCGGGCCTGCCGAGCTGCGAGCCCACGATCGGGAACTGGGCGAGCGCGGAGTTCAGCACAGTCTGCTTCAGCTGCTCGTCCCCCTGGAGCAGAAAGCCGAGCACGGACGAGGCGATCAGGAGCAGCGGGAAGATCGCGAAGAAGGCGTAGTAGGTGACGAGCACCGCGAGGTAGCCACCCTGGTCGTCGAAGAACTTGTAGACGACCGCGACCGGGAAGCCCACCGCCGGGCGCCGGCGCTGGACCTCGTCCGCCCGCTCGACGAGTCGGCCCATCGGACCACGGTAGTCCCCGACGGTCGTCGCGGTGCCGTCCTCGACGATGCGGGTGACGCCGGACGACCAGCGGATGGGACGGCGAGGAGACCCGCGTCCGCCCGGCTACCGTGTCCCCCATGAGCGACCAGACGATCTCGGCATCCACGACCGTCGACGCACCCCCGGCCACGATCTTCGCGATCCTCACCGACCCGCGCCAGCACTCCCGCATCGACGGTTCCGGATCCGTCGGCTCGGTCATCGAGGCCCCCGAGCGGCTGACCGCCAAGGGCGACAGCTTCACGGTCCACATGAAGCTGTTCGGCGTGCCGTACAAGATCGAGAACCGCGTCGTGGAGCTCGAGGAGGACCGCCGCATCGCGTGGCGGCACTTCGGTGGGCACCGCTGGCGCTACGAGCTCACCCCGACCGACGACGGCGGGACCACCGTGACCGAGACGTTCGACTACTCGCGGTACAACGCTCCGCGGGCGAAGTTCATCGAGGTCCTCGGCTTCCCCGGCCGCAACCGGCGCGGCATCGAGCAGACGCTGGTCCGCCTGCGCGACGCCGCCGAG
>CAWGNO010000007.1:0-79262 GCA_963823965.1 uncultured Actinomycetota bacterium
TAGCCATCAGTCGAGGAGGGTGCCGAGGGGCCCGAGGTCGAGGTTGAGGTCCTCCGCGGGCAGGTCGAACTGCTCGCGCAGCTGGGTCATCGCCTCTTCGAGGCGCATCAGCCCGACCCCGAGCTCCTCCACCTGGTCGTCGGACAGGTCGCCCTCGTCGACTCGGCGGATCGCCTGGCGCTCCATCAGCTGGCGCACCAGCTCGATGATGGTGAGCACCAGCTTCATCAGGTCGCGCTGCACGGACTCGGAGTCGGTCTCCAGCCGGCTGGGAAGGGAAGGACTCGGCAGGGGGAAGCCGTCCTGCCCACGGGTCTGGAGGTGCTCGTTCATCGCGGCACCATCTCCGCTCTCACCGACGCGATCAGTGCATGCAGGCGGACCTGGACCAGGTCGATGCCCGCCAGCGAGATCACGAGGTCCCCGGAGATCACCACGCCGGCCCCGAGCAGCCGGTCGAGCAGGTCGACCAGCGCCACCGGCTGCAACGGCTCGTTGGCGGGGTTGTCGGACGGTCGGGAGACCAGCCCTCCGGTGGTCACTGCGTCTCCAGGGAGGCGAACGAGTACGGCGGCCAGGGGCCGGCCAGCTCGACCCGGACGTGGCCGTGGAGGTCCGCAACGCGGTCGACCTCGGCCTTGAAGGACCCCACTGCATCCCGTTCGACCAGGTAGGTGCCGTTGAGGATCATCTCGCCCACATGCCCGGTGAGCCGCCTGTCCTGCGGAGCCAGGCGGCGACCGGCCACGGCACTCCGCTCGAGCACGGCGTGGATCTGCTCGGCCATCTCGGCGTCCCCGTGTGCCGCGGCCTCCTTGCGCTGTGTCGCGGCACGGCGCTTGAGAAGGTACGCCTTGCCCGCACCCATGTCCTCCCCTGCGGGCTCCTCCACCGGGGTGGTGGGGCGCGCGGACGGGTCGGAGTAAGCCTTCACGCTCCACTCCTCCCGCCCCTCGATCCTGTCGAGGGTGCGCTCGGCACTGTCGTGCCACTGCATGAGCCTCTCGCGCAGGGAGTCCTCACCGAGGAAGACCGTGGCGAGCCTGACGGGAGCGGTGGGGGCGCGCTCGGAGGTCTCGCGGGTCACCCGGTCGTGGGCGGTCGCGACGGCCCCCAGCCAGGCGAGGTCCTCGAGGTTGCGCTTGAGGCCCTCCTCACCGAACTCCTCCAGGTCCACCTCGCTGACGACGGCAGCGAGACCCTCCTGTTCGACGAGATGCAGCGGAGCCTCACCGACGCCGACGTGTCCTTCGACGTCGGCGTGGCCGAGACCTCGCGAGATGGCGTAGACGTAGAGCCCTTTGCTCACGATCCCGACTCCAGCTCCTCGATGCGTGCCCGTAACCGGCGGTTCTCCTCCTCCGCGAGCTGTTCGCGGAGCCGGCGGTTCTCATCCTCGAGCTCCTGGTCCCGGGCGCGCGTACTGAGCATCGGGTCGTTCTCCCACCAGTCGATGCCCATCTCCTTGGCCCGGTCGACCGAAGCGACGAGCAGCCGGATCTTGACGGTCAGCAGCTCGATGTCGAGCAGGTTCACCTTGATGTCGCCGGCGACCACGATGCCCTTGTCGAGCACCCGCTCGAGGATATCGGCGAGGTTCGCCGGCTGGGGTCTGTTGTCGGCCATCTCGTATCGCGGCCGTGACGTGCCGGCCAGCGCCCCGGTGTGGTCGGTCACCGCCTGCCTCCGCCGTCGTCGCCGCCCTTGCCACGGACGTACCTGCGCACCCGCTGGTACCCCAGGAGGTCACCGTCCTCGTCGGTCTCCACCGCGTAGGTGGCCAGGACGTCGGTGGAGTCGGGGATGCGCCTGCTCTCCACCACCTCGAGGTCGACCTGCCAGCCCTCCTCCGTGCGCTGGATCCCGATCACGCACTCCGGCTCGCGTCCGGTCAGCTCGGCCAGCTGCTGCGCCGCGGTGCGAGCCACTTTCATCGCCGGAACCTTCTTCCTGGCCGGCTCGCCCTGCGACGGGGCGCGGTGGGACTCGCCGCTCGTGCGCTTGCGAGCCGTGGCCTTCCTGGTCGTGCTGGACCTGGCCGGTGCTGTCTCCTTCGCAGCGGGCTTCTTGGTCTTGCTGGCGGACGACGACGCGGTCTTCCGTGCGGTTGCCATGACTCAGTATCCCTTCTCCGCGGCACGACGGCGGCTCTCCATCAGGCGTTCGACGAGTTCGTCCTCCGTCGCCTCGGCCTCCTCCTCGGTGATCTGTCCCGAGGCGCGCAGCTCATCGACGTCCTCCAGCCGGCGTCGGATGACCGCGGGGTCGTAGTACTGGCTCTCGGCCTGCTCGAGCACCTGCTCGGCGACCCAGATCGTGCCCCGCACCGGCGACAGCGGAAGGGTCAGCAGACCGGTCAGGAGACCCACGTCAGTGCTCCGGCACGAAGTCGTAGAGCGCCATCGGCCCGACGAGGCTCAGGCGGACCCGGCCGTCGAGCTCCTCGGCGAGCTGTTCGGCAGCGCGCTCGAGCTCACCTCGATGTCCGTCCTCCACCTGGAAGGCGAACTCGGCCAGCTCGTCCATGCCCGAGACCTCCCTGACCAGGTGGGCCTCGGCGTGAGGCGCCAGGTGGTCGAGGATCTGCTGTGCCTCCCTCCTCCGGCGTACGTCGATGGCCTGTGCAACGAGCTCGCCGAGCCGGATGCGCTCGTAGTGGCTCGCCTCCTCCGGCAGGTCCGCCGTACGCCGACGCAGCTCGGCCACCTCGGGCTCGGCCTCGACCACCTCGGCCAGGACGGTGTCCAGGACGTAGCGCGCGCGGAGGTTGAACTGCGTCTTGCCCCGCACCTCCTCCAGCAGGGCGGCGAAGTGCGCCTGCTGGGGGGCGAGGAGCTCGTCACGGACGGCACCCTGGTCCCGGACGACGGAGCCGAAGCGCATCGGCAACACCGGGCCACGCTCGGCCATCGTGTTCAGCACAGTGCTGTGGGCGACGAGGTCGCGCCGACGCCCCAGGGGCCGGTCGGGGTCCACGACCTCGACCAGCGCCCCGACGGGACCGTCGGCGACCAGCTGCACGGCCGCGCCCATGCCGATGTCCCCGAGGGCGTCGACCGGAGCGTCCGCGGGCACGATGCCGTAGACGTAGTACGCCTCCTCCGTGCCCACGATGCTCTCCGTTGGTGTGATGGTCATCGATTCGTTCACGACTCCCGTGCCCGGCGGCGCTGCCGGGTCGAGGTCGAGGTCCTCTTCGCCGGCCTGCTGCCGTTGCCGCGCCGCTCGTCGTCGTCATCGTCGTCGGAGCCGGTCAGGGCGTCCTTGGCGGCTCCCAGGACGCCCGAGGTCTTGCCCTTGGTCCCACTCTCGGTCATGTCCTCCACCATCTCCGGGAGGTCCTTGCCGTTCTTCTGGTAGAGGTCGAGCCGGTTGGTGGCCTCCGCGAAGCGCAAGTAGGTGTCCACGCTGGCGATGACGATGCGGGCGTCGATCGTGAGCAGCTCGATGCCGACGAGAGAGACCCTGACGTAGGCGTCGATGACGAGGCCCTTGTCCAGGATCACCTCGATGACGTCGGCGAGGCCGCTGGGGGCGGGGCGGTCGAGGTAACCGCCGCCCTGTCGTGTCTGTGCCATGGATGACAAGTTCTTACCTTCGCTTCCTGGATCCGGTCCTGGCGGAGGAGCGGCGGCGCGGCCTCTCCTCTTCTTCGTCCTCTACGTCGCCCTCGTCCTGGGCCTCTTCCTCGTACTCGTCCTCGGGCTCTTCGTCGCCCTCGGACTCGTCAGGCTCCTCGTCCTCAGCGGGCTCCTCGTCGGCCTCGTACTCTCGTCCGTCTCCTCGCCCTCGTAGCGTCTCGCCTCGGTCTCCACCCGCCTCGTACTCGTCGGTGTACTCCTCGTCGGCGCCCTGGTCGCCGCGCTCCTCCTCGACGACCTCGTCGTGGTCGCGGACGACCTCGCCTTCGCGGATCTCGCCGCGCCAGCCGTCGAGCTCGTCGGGCTCGAGGAGGGTGCGGGTCATCACGTGCCGGCGGAAGTGCTTGAGCTCCAGCCGCGCCCGCCTGCCCTTGGGCCCGCCAGATGTTGCCGGTGCGCTCCATGAAGCCCTGCGGGTAGTACTCGAGGACGACGAGGACCCGGGTCAGCTCGGGCGCGAGCTCGTGGAAGGTGACGGCACCGTCGACGTGTCCCTTCTCGCCCTGGGACCGCCAGATGATGCGCTCGTCGGGGACCTGCTCCAGGATGGTCGCCTCCCAGCTGCGGTGCGACCAGAACACCTGGGCCTTGAAGTTGAGCTTGGTGTCCTCCTCCTGCTCCACGTTGTCGACCTTCTTCATGAAGCCCGAGTAGTCCTGGAACTGGGTCCACTGGTCGTAGACGACATCGATCGGGGCGCCGATGTCGATCTCCTCGATGATGTTGGTGGACTTGGTGGCGCCCTTGGTGTTGCTGCTGCCACCCGGCAGCACGGACTTCACCTTGTCCTTGACGCCGCCGAGGCCGCCCTTGAGGGCCCCCTTGACCGGGGACTCTCCCTTGGCGGCGGCCTCCGCTCCCTTGCCGGCCGCCTTCCCCACGACTCCGCCGTTGTCGGCGATGCCCTGGAGGGAGTCGGTCGCGTCGGTGACCCGCTGAGTGACGCCTTCCAGGGTCCTCTCCCCGAGGGCCTTGAGCACGTCCTGGAACTCGTCCTTGAGCCGGTCCAGCGGAAGCTCGTCGACGACGTTCTTGAGTGCGCTGGGCTGCTGCCCGTTCGTTTCTGACATGCCGAGCTCCCTCCTCAACGACCGCTGCGCGAGCTGGTGGACTTCTTGGCCGGAGCCTTCTTCGCCGCCGACTTCTTCGCCGCCGACTTCTTGGCCGCAGCCTTCTTCGCCGGAGCCTTCTTCGCCGCCGACTTCCTGGCCGGAGCCTTCTTCGCCGCCGACTTCTTCGCCGGGGCCTTCTTCGCGGCCGATCGCGCGGTGCGCGTGCTTGCGCCCCTCCTCGACCCGCTGGAGGCCCGCCTTCTCGGCTGCTCCTCTTCCTCCGGCTCCTCGGCTTCTTCCTCGGCCTCTTCCTCGGCGTCCTCGGCCTCCTCGGCGTCCTCGACGTCCTCGGCCTCGGCGTCCTCGGCCTCCTCGAAGTCCTCAGCGTCCTCGACCTCGTCGGCTGCCGCCTCCAGCTCGCCGGCCAGCCCGCGGAGGCTGTCCGTGCGGCTGCGCAGAGAGTCGCTCACCAGGTCCATGCGCGAGCTCAGCGTCGCGAGCGCAGCCGCGCGGGCGGCCTCGAGGAGGCTGCCGCGGACCTGGTCCTGGATCTTCGACAGCTCGGGGTTGCTGTCGACCAGCTCCTGGCCCTGCTTCAGCAGCGCGCGGGGGTTGGTCGCGATCCGCTGGCCGGCGAGCATGCTCCCGACGCTGATCGCCAGCTTCATCTTCTTCGTGCGCCCGAGCAGGTAGCCGCTCGCCACGGCAAGGGCCACCTTCGCATCTTTGTTCATGGGCTCCCTCTCCCTCAGGGCACCGGGTCCGGTGCCTGATCCTCCCGTCGCATCCGTGTGCCCCCGTGGGGATCCGGTAAACCGTGATCCTCGAAGAACCCACGTCGACGCGGTCGGGCAGGATGAGCCCATGGAGCTCGACGTCGCACGCATCAGGTCCTCCTTCCCCGCACTCGACCAGGGGGTCGCCTACTTCGACGGGCCGGGCGGCAGCCAGGTGCCGACCGAGGTGGCCCGGGCCGTCGCCGACGCCCTGACCTGCGGGATCTCGAATCGTGGGACGGTCACGGCGGCGGAGCGGCGCGCCGACGCGGTGGTGGCCGAGGCACGCTCGGCGGTCGCGGACCTCCTCGGCTGTACGCCGGAGGGCGTGGTGTTCGCGCGGTCGATGACGCAGATGACCTACGACCTGTCGCGGACGCTCGCGAAGGAGTGGGGCCCCGGCGACGAGGTGGTGGTCACCCGCCTGGACCACGACGCGAACATCCGCCCCTGGGTGCAGGCCGCGGACGCCGTGGGCGCGACCGTGCGCTGGGTGGAGTTCGACCGGGAGACCGGGGACCTGACCGTGGAGCAGGTGCGGGCCCAGCTCTCCGACCGGACCCGGCTGGTCGCGGTGACGGCCGCCTCGAACCTCCTCGGGACCCGTCCCGACCTCCCGGCGATCGCGGAAGCGGTGCACGAGACGGGTGCGCTCCTCCACGTCGACGGGGTGCACCTGACGCCGCACGCACCCGTGGACGTGCGGGCCCTGGGCGCGGACTTCTTCGCCTGCTCGCCGTACAAGTTCCTGGGTCCGCACCACGGGCTCGTCGCCGCCGCACCGGAGCTTCTCGAGCGGCTCCACCCTCACAAGCTCCTGCCCTCCAGCGACGCCGTTCCCGAGCGGTTCGAGCTGGGTACGCTCCCCTACGAGCTGCTGGCCGGCACCACCGCCGCGATCGACTTCCTCGCCGGGATCGCCTCCGACGCCCCGGACCGGCGCACACGTGTGCTGGAGTCGATGCGCGCGGTCGAGGAGCACGAGGACCGGCTCTTCACGCGGATGCTCGACGGGCTGGCCGGCATCCCGGACGTCACCCTGCACGGCTCCCCCAAGCGACGTACGCCCACCGCGCTCTTCTCCGTCGACGGCCACGCCCCGAACGAGGTCTACTCCGCCCTCGCCGAGCGCGGCGTCAACGCACCGGCCAGCAGCTTCTACGCGATCGAGGCCAGCCGGTGGTTCGGCCTCGGGGACGCGGGTGCGGTCCGGGCGGGCGTCGCTCCCTACACGAACGACGACGACGTCGACCGGCTCGTCACCGCGGTGGCCGAGGTCGCCCGCTGAGCCCAGGTGGCGCCGGTCGGCCCGCCGGCTGATGACCTTCGGCCCGCGTGCCGGCGGCCCGGGCGCTCCATGATCGAGGCATGGAGCCGTTGACCCCGCTGGCCACAGCCTTCCTGGACGCCGAGGACGAGGACCCCAGCTCCTCGCTCGCCATCGGCGCGGTCGCGATCTTCGAGGGCCCCGCACCGCCGTTCGCGGAGTTCGCCCGGGCCATCGAGGGCAGGCTGCCGCTGCTCCCCCGCTACCGCCAGAAGCTGCGCACCGTCCCGTTCGACCTCGGGCCTCCCGCCTGGGTCGACGACCCGCACTTCGACGCGTCGTGGCACATCCGCAACACCGCCCTGCCCGCCCCCGGCGGACGAGCCGAGCTCAGCCGGCTGACCGCCCGGGTGATGTCGACGCGGATGGACCGCGGCCGCCCGTTGTGGGAGTACTGGTTCGTCGAGGGCCTCGAGGACGGTCGGTGGGCGTTCGTCTCCAAGCTCCACCACAGCATGGTCGACGGGATCTCCGGCTCCGAGATCTTCCGGCTGGTCCTGGACCCGACGCCCGAGCCGGGGCCCGCGCTGGAGGACCACTGGGTGCCCGAGCCGGCGCCGTCGACGTCGACGATGCTGGGCCACAGCCTGGTCCACCTGGCCGGGGTGCCGCTGGCGGGCGCACGGACCGTCGCTGCGGCGCTGCGCTCCCCGCGTGACCTCGCCCGCAGGTCCTCGCACACCGCGCGGGGGCTGCTCACCATCGGACGGGCCGCCGTCCCCGCCGAGTCCTCGTCCCTCGTGGGACCGATCGGGCGGGCGCGCCGCTACACCTGGACGACCGTCTCCCTCGACGACGTCAAGACAGTCCGCCGGCGCCTCGGCGGCACGGTGAACGACGTGGCGCTCACGCTGGTCAGCGGCGGCTTCCGGGACCTGCTCCTCTCCCGCGGCGAGACCCCCACCGAGCACGTCCTGCGGTCCCTCGTCCCGGTCTCCACCCGGCCGCCAGGGACCGAGGACGTCCCCGACAACCAGGTCTCGCTGATGCTGCCCTACCTGCCCGCCGACATCGCCGACCCGGTCATCCGCCTGGCCGCCGTGCGCCAGCGGATCGCCGTCCTGCGCGCCGAGCACGAGCCCGAAGCGGGCGAGAGCGTGACGACGCTCGCCGAGCACGGCCCCTTCCCGCCGGTCGCGTTCGGCATCCGGATGGCACTCCGGGTCCCGCAGCGGCAGGTCGTGACCGTCACCACGAACGTTCCCGGGCCGCGCATCCCCCTCTACGCCCTGGGCCGCAAGGTGGAGCAGCTGCTGCCCTGGGTGCCGATCGCGGACCGGGTGAGGGTGGGGGTGGCGATCTTCTCCTACCGCGACCAGCTCACCTTCGGGCTCACCGGCGACTACGACACCGTGCCCGACCTCGGCGTCCTCGCGGGAGGCATCACCGCCTCCCTGGACGGGCTGCTCGCGGCAGCGCGACAGCCGGCCTGAGTCAGGGCACGACCAGCAGCTTCCCGGTGGTACGACGGCCCTCCAGGTCCTCGTGGGCACGGGCCGCCTCGGCCATCGGATAGCGCCCGCCCACACGTACGTCGAGGGTTCCGGCGGCGACCTGTCCCAGCACGGACCCCGCCCGCTCCAGGAGCTCGTCCCGGGTCGCGACGTAGTCGCCCAGCGTGGGACGGGTGAGGAACAGGGAGCCCTTGCGGTTGAGCACCTGGGGGTCGAGGGGCGGGACGGGCCCGCTGGAGGCCCCGAAGAGCACCATCATCCCCCGGGGCACGAGGCAGTCCAGGCCGGCGTCGAAGGTCGACCGGCCGACCCCGTCATACACCACGTCGACGCCGCGGCCGTCGGTGAGGCGGCGCACCTCGGACACGAGATCGACCTCGGTGTAGCGGATCACCTCCGCCGCCCCTGCCTTGCGGGCGAGCTCGGCCTTCTCGTCGGTCGAGGTGGTCGCGAGCACCCGCACGCCCTTCGCCGCGAGCATCTGGGTGAGCAGGCGGCCGACCCCGCCGGCCGCGGCATGCAGCAGCGCGGTCTGTCCGGCGCGTGCGGGGTAGGTCGCCTCGCACAAGAAGTGGGCGGTCATCCCCTGCAGCATCGCGGCGGCCGCCGTCTCGAGGTCGACCCCGTCGGGCACGGCGACGGCGCGGTCCGCCGGGACCAGCACCTGCTCGGCGTACCCGGCGCCGTGCACCATCGCCCAGGCGACCCGGTCGCCCACCGCGACACCGCTGGTCTCCGGACCGACGGCGACGACCGTTCCGGCACCTTCGGACCCGACCACGAAGGGCGGGTCCGTCGGGTAGATCCCCGTGCGCCGGTAGACGTCGATGAAGTTCACACCGGCCGCGGCCACGTCCACAAGCAGCTGGCCCGGACCCGGGTCGGGGGCCTCGACCTCGGCGACGTGCATGACCTCGGGGCCACCCGTCTCCTCGACGACGACTGCGCGCATCTGTCTCCTCCTGGTTTCGCTTCGGGTGCCTCCGTACTGCCTCATGACACGGAGCCCCCGCCTTATCGCGCGGGGATGGCGCTCACGCAGCGACGCTCGAAGGCGCGCTGCCGCCTCCACCGCTGCGATCAGGCCCGGCGGGCGGCCGAGCCCGGTGCGGGCGGGCATCTCGTCCACGGCGAGCGCCGTCCCGTCCCAGGTACGCCGTCGGGCGGAGGCCCTCGCCCGGCTGACCTCCTCAACGGCGCGAAATGCTCCAAGCCGGTCTTGCGCCGCGCCAGGAACGGCGGATCATCGGAAGATGCGGGGGGATGTGGTGCTTCGAACTAAGGAGGTTCGTGATGACACAGCGCCACGAACTCAGATGGGGAGGATTCGCAGGGCTCGCGTTCATCGTCCTGGCCGTCGTGGCCGCCCTGCTCCCCGGCGTACCACCGAAGGTCACCGACTCTCCGGCCACGATCTTGTCGTACGTGGCGGACGGCCGCACCCAGCTGCTCGTCGCCGCGCTCCTCAACGCGGCAGCGGCAGGGCTGGTGATCTGGTTCGCCGCGGCGTTCGCGGAGGCGATCCGCGAGCGTGACGAGCGGAGCGACGTACACATGGCCCTGCTCGCAGGTTCGGTCCTGGTCGGAGGAGCGATCTTCGCTTACGGAATCGCGACGGCCGTGCTGGCGTACGGGTCCGAGACCTTCCTCGCGCCGACCACGATCGCGCTGTTCAAGGGCGTGATGGTCCTCGGCGTGATGCTCGGCTTCGCCGCGGCCCTGCCGCTGGCGGCCGCCGGCATCGGGGTCCTGCGCACGCACCTGATGCCGAACTGGCTCGGGTACGTCGGCCTGGCCGCAGCAGCCATCTCGGCGCTGGCGGGGTTCGGCATCTTCTTCGACTCGGGTGTCTACGCGCCGGGCGGGTCGTTCATGCCCTACGTCTCGCTGACCGCCGGGGGCATCTTCGTCCTCTGCGCCAGCATCTACATGGTGCGCGAACACCTGCCGGAGGTGACGCCGATGACGCTTCCCCAGACCTGACGGTCGACCCTCCGGTGGCACGTTGCCCGAGACGGCGTGCCACCGGAGCAGCCGCTCAGCTCTCGGGAAGGTCGAGCGTCCGGGTGAGCGCCCTCTGCAGGCGCTCCCACTGCCTCCCCCACGCCTGCAACGGCGTCAGCGACCGCTCGAGGACGTCGAGCTGCCGGTCGAGGGCGGCCAGCTCGGCCTGCAGCGCCTGGATGCTCAGCCGCTTGGCGTGCACCTCGTCGACGAGCACGTCCAGCTCGGCGGTCAGCGGTGGTGCCTGCTCTGCGAGCTGTCGCAGGGAGACGAGCATGCGCGTGACCGCCGACGGAACGGGCTCGGGAACCATGCCGAGCGCACTGGTCCCGGCGTTGGCCACCAGATCGGCGACCGTTCGGGTCCGGTCGAGGAACACGTCGATCGTGGCCTGGAGCAGTCCGTGGCGCTCCTCCTCCGAGGTCGCGCGCGTGTTGTGACGGGCCATGGCTCGATGCTCGCGCGCCGCCCGGTTCACGGGGAGGGCCGTAGGTCCCGGCTGCACCGCACGCCGCACACGCGCCGAGGGACCCGGCTCTTCCCTCCCGTGAGCCGGGTCCCTCGGTGCAGAAACAGCATGCCCATCGACGAGCGAGGCAAGCGTGCGTGATGTGAGTCACACCGTGGGAGAAGAGTACTCCCACGGTCTTGACGCCGTGGCGAGGAAGCGACAAATCGGACGTTCAGCTTCAGCGAGGGTCTATCCGTTCCCCGGCAACGACAGATCGGGCAGTCAGTCGCGCCTGGGCGCGGGTCGCGCAGCGGACCGCCCTCCGTCGCCGGCTCGCCGGCTCCATCGTCTGCGCCATGGACTTCCGGAGGCCCCGCACCGGCGGCAACGCCGTCGCGCTCACTGCCTTCGCTGCCCTCGGCATCATCTGGGGCAGCAACTTCATCTTCATGAAGTGGACCTCGGAGGCGGTCACCCCCACACAGACCACGCTGCTGCGGGTGCTGTTCGGGTTCATCCCGGTCCTCGTGTACGCCGCATCGCGCGGCGTCCTGCACCGACGCCACCTCCGGCACGTCCACCACTTCTTCGTGATGTCGCTGCTCGCGACGAGCGTGTACTACTTCGCGTTCGCCGCCGGGACGGCCCTGCTCCCGTCCGGGATCGCCGGGGCGCTGAGCGGAGCGATCCCCCTGTTCTCGTTCGTCAGCGCCGCCCTGCTCCTCCGCGACGACCCGGTCCGTCGGCTCCAGCTGGTAGGTGTGCTCCTCGGCTTCGCGGGCGTCGTGCTCATCGCCCAGCCGTGGAACGCCACTGGCGGCGCGAGCATGGCCGGCGTTGCCTACATGCTGCTCGGGTCTGCGAGCGTCGGGGTGTCGTTCGTCTACGCCAGGAGGTTCCTGACCCGGCTGAGGATCCCGGTCGCCGCACGACGTACCAGATGGGGCTCGCGCTGGCCTTCCTGGCGCTGGTCACGGACCTCGACGGGATCACCGCGGGCGCCGATGACACCCGCACACTCGTCGGCCTCGTGCTCGGGCTGGGCCTGCTCGGAACAGGACTGGCCTACATCCTGTACTACGTCATCGTCGACCGGCTGGGCGGCGTCACGGCCTCCGGCGCGACCTACATCCCGCCGTCGTCGCCCTCGCGATCGGCTGGCTGCTCGTCGGCGAGCCGATCGACGCCCTCGATGGCGTCGCTGCGCTGCTGATCATCGACGGCGTCGTCGTGGTTCGCGCAGCGAGGCCTGAGCCACAGACATGACGGACGAGACCGGCACATAGGGACCAACTCCCCGTAACGGACTAGGTCGCCTCTTCTTGGCGCTGACGACGCTGCAGCTGACCGGACGCTACGGCGGCCCGCAGCTGGAGTCGCCCTGTCTCAGTATGGCTGTAGCCGCCCGAAGTCGTTCCGCCTGCAGCATGCTGTGATCGGCGCCCCGTCAGGAGCGACGACCCACCACCTGGCGCCGAAGCCGTTCGAGCCCTGCCCATTCGTCTGACTGGCGGAGCTGTCACCGGCGAAGTAGTACAGCGGGTGGCCGTCGTAGGTCACCTGCGCTGTCTCTCCGCCGCGACTGACCGTGCTGACCTTCCCTGCCTCGGCCGCGCCCGCCACCTTCGGCGTACCCGGACTGGTGAGCGGCGGCCAGGCTGCCGCGCAGGGACCGGTGCAGGTGGACCTGCCGTCGTGGTCGGCCTCGAACAGGTAGAGGCTGCGGCCCGAGGCGTCGGTCAGGTAGGTGCCCAGGTCGCCCTTGTGCGTCTTCAGCGTGACGGACGTCGAGCCGGCGCCGGTGCCGCCTGTGCCTTCTGTCCCTCCTGTTCCGCCTGCGTAGCCGCCCGTCGACGAGGTGGACGACGAGCCACCGCAAGCGGCCACGAGGAGTGCTGTGGCCGCGACGACGAGACCGAGCCTGACGGCGGGCCACGTCGGGTGCGTGGGGAACATGGATCCTTCTCTCCCTCGATCCCCTCGTCGAGTCGTTGGTTCTACAGAGAAAGACGGATGGGCCGGCCGCCCAGTTCATCTCCGGAGGGGAGTTCCCGAAGGGAGCGGCAGGCCTACGCACCCGGGCTGGGGCTTCGCACGTCACCGTTCCGAGCCACTGTCATCCGACGGCTGCCTGACGCGGGCGCGGGGCGCGCTGGTCCTGGAGTGCAGCCCTCTAGACACGTGCGAGCCAGACGCCTGACACGGCAGTCGCTGCCCGCACCCCGCTTCCTACCCCTACGCCTACATCCACCCGACGCCGTCTTCCTCGTACTCCCGAACGCGATGGTCGATCATCCGACCGAGAAGCTCTGCGGGAATCGGCTCGGAGTAGGGCAGCTTCACCGACCCTTTGCCTGTCGCAAAGCCCTCGAGCTCGTCGACGAAGGCGTTCAACGTGCTCGGCGTGAACACGATGTTGGCGTGCTGCTTGTGACCGCTGACCACGAACAGGATCGTGCCCAGCGAGTACGCCGGATGCCCCCACTTCAGAGCCTCGGCGGCGTGGGGGACCCGGGTACGACTCAGTTCCCGGAGCTCCCGGAGGCGTGGCCGGGCACTCTCGGGGAAGGACTCGAGATACTCGTCAACCGTCGCGGGCTTGGTGGCCATCCGCGATGCCTCCTCCAGTCCGATGCCCACGACAAGCGGCCGTCGGGCCCGGTCAGACGTTGAAGCGGAACTCCACGACGTCGCCGTCCTGCATGACGTAGTCCTTGCCCTCCATGCGCACCTTGCCGGCGGACTTGGCGGAGTTCATGTTGCCTGCCTCGACGAGGTCGCCGAAGGAGATGACCTCGGCCTTGATGAAGCCGCGCTGGAAGTCGGTGTGGATGACACCCGCCGCCTCGGGAGCGGTCGCGCCCTTGGGGATCGTCCAGGCACGCGTCTCCTTGGGACCGGCCGTGAGGTAGGTCTGCAGCCCGAGGGTGTCGAAGCCGACACGAGCGAGTACGTCGAGCCCGGGCTCGTCGATGCCCATCTCCTTGAGCATCTCGCGGGCCTCGTCCTCGTCGTCGAGCTCGACCAGCTCGGCCTCGAACTTCGCGTCGAGGAAGATCGCCTCGGACGGCGCCACGAGGTCGCGCATCTTCTGCTTGAGGCCCTCGTCGGCGAGCTCGTCGCTGTCGCAGTTGAAGACGTAGATGTAGGGCTTCGCGGTGAGGAGCATCAGCTCGCGCAGCAGGGTCTTGTCGATGTCGGTCGCGATGATCGGCGTACCGGCCTCGAGCGCCTCCTTGGCCTCCTTCGCCACGGCGACGACGGGAGCGAGCTCCTTCTTGCCCTTCGCCTCCTTCTCCAGGCGGGGCAGAGCCTTGTCGACCGTCTGGAGGTCGGCGAGGATCATCTCGGTCTGGATCGTGGAGATGTCGTTGGCAGGGTTGACCTCGCCGTCGACGTGGGTCACGTCCTCGTCGCGGAAGACCCGTGTGACCTGGCAGATCGCGGCGGACTCGCGGATGTGGGACAGGAACTTGTTGCCCAGCCCCTCCCCCTGCGAGGCTCCGGCGACGATGCCGGCGATGTCGACGAACTCGACCGTCGCGGGCAGGACCTTGGCGGACCCGAAGATCTCGGCCAGGACCGGCAGGCGCGAGTCGGGGACGCCGACCACGCCGACGTTCGGCTCGATCGTCGCGAACGGGTAGTTCGCCGCGAGGACGTCGTTCTTGGTCAGCGCGTTGAAGAGGGTCGACTTGCCCGCGTTGGGGAGTCCGACGATTCCGATGGTGAGTGCCACGGGCGGCCACTTTACGGCGCGGCTGCCGTCTGGGACGAATCGCTCCGTAGGGTGGCCGCCATGCGCATCGCCACCTTCAACGTCAACTCCATCCGATCGCGGATCGACCGGGTCGAGGCGCTGCTGAAGCGGCACGACATCGACGTGCTCACGATCCAGGAGACGAAGGCCCGCGACGACCAGTTCCCGCTGATGGGTCTCGAGGCCATGGGCTACGAGGTGGCCACCCACGGGTTCAACCAGTGGAACGGCGTGGCGATCGCCAGCCGGGTCGGGCTCTCCGACGTACGCCGGGGGTTCGACGGCATGCCGCAGTGGGGCGACCCGCTCACCTCCGAGGCGCGGGCCATCGGCGCGACCTGCGGCGGAGTCGACGTGTGGTCCCTCTACGTGCCCAACGGCCGCAAGCCCGGCGACCCGCACCTGGCGTACAAGCTCGAGTGGCTCGAGCACCTGCGGGTGGCTGCGGCCGGCTGGCTCAGCGAGGACCCGGAGGCCCAGATCGCCCTCACCGGGGACTGGAACATCGCGCCGCTCGACGGGGACGTGTTCGACATCACCCGGTTCGCCAACAGCACACACGTGACGCCGGAGGAGCGCGCGGCCTACCAGGGCTTCCTCGACTGCGGGTACGCCGACGTGGTGCGGCCCCACGCTCCCGGGCCCGAGGTCTACACGTACTGGGACTACTACCGGCAGCGCTTCGAGCGGAACCGCGGCATGCGCATCGACTTCATCCTCGGCTCTCCCGCACTGGCCAAGCGGGTCACCGGCGCGCTCATCGACCGCGAGGAGCGGGCCGGCACCGGCGCCAGCGACCACGCCCCGGTGATCGCCGAGCTGGCCGACTGAGCAGGCTCCCGCCTGTCGCACCGGCCATTGTCGGTGGGATCGTCCACGATGTCCGACATGGAGATCACCACCGTCATCTCGCTGCTGCTGGTCCTCGTCCTGGGCGTGGGGCTAGGCGCCGTCATGGGCGCGCTCTGGATGCGTGCCCGCCCCGCGGAGCAGGACGACAGCGCGCGTCTCGCGCTGGAGTCGCGGGCCGCCGAGCACGCGGTGGTGAAGGAGGGGCTGGAGCGTCTTCACGACCAGATGCGTGACCTCGAGCAGCATCGGGTCTCCTGGCAGAGCCAGCTCCGGCAGCAGGTCGAGGACGTCCGGCACTCCACCGACACCCTCCGCCGGGAGACCGCCTCCCTGTCCACAGCGCTGCGCAAGCCGCAGGTGCGTGGGCGCTGGGGTGAGCTTCACCTGCGCCGCGCCGTCGAGGTCGCCGGCCTGGTGTCGCGCTGCGACTTCTCCGAGCAGGTCTCGGTCCGCAACGACGACGGCCTGCAGCGCCCCGACCTCGTGGTGAACCTCGCCGGCGGCAAGAGCGTGGTCGTCGATGCCAAGGTGCCGCTCGATGCGTTCCTCGACGCGACCGCGGCGGACTCCGACGAGGAGCGCGATGCCCACCTGACCCGCCACGCTCGCCAGCTGCGCCAGCACGTCGACGTCCTGGGCGCCAAGGCGTACTGGCGCGCTCTGCCCGCGACCCCGGAGTTCGTGGTCCTGTTCGTGCCCGGCGAGTCGTTCCTGTCCGCGGCGCTGGAGGCCGAGCCGACCCTCCTGGAGTACGCCGCCACCCGGCAGGTCGTCCTGGCCACGCCCACGACGCTGATCGCACTGCTGCGCACGGTCGCCTACGCCTGGACGCAGGAGGCGCTGGCCGACAAGGCACGCGACATCCACACCCTCGGCCGAGAGCTCTACGACCGGCTCGGCGTCATGGGCGGTCACCTGGACAAGCTGGGGCGCTCGCTGACCGGGGCGGTGACCAGCTACAACAAGGCGGTCGGGTCCCTGGAGACCCGCGTGCTCGTCTCGGCGAGGAAGTTCGTGGACATGGAGGTCTCGGACGACGAGCTCGCGTCCCCCGCTCCGGTCACCGAGGCTGCCCGCCCCCTGACGGCCGCCGAGCTCCTCGACGAGGTGGCAGAGCAGCGCCACGAGCTGTCCGGGCGAGGCTCGGCGACATCGCACTCCCCGGCGAGTCGCGCGCAATCGGCCTGAAGCCGCCCTAGCGTGGCCGTGTGAGCCAGCCGCGCGTGATGCCGCCGCCGACGCCGAGTCGGCCGGCCCGCACGCTGTGGGTGCGTGGACACCGCGCCGGCGGACAGGTCGTGATCCTCAGTGCAGCGCTGGCCGGAGCTGGCACCTGGCTCGACCTGCAGCTCACCGGCGAGGTGTCCCTGGTCTTCGACCTGGTGTTCGTCGTCCTCTGTGTTGCTGCCGCCCTGATGGTGCGCCGGCGTGACTTCTTCACCGTCGGGGTCCTCCCGCCGCTGCTCATGCTCGCCTCCGTCCTGCTCCTGGCCTCGACGGCCCGCGAGACGGTCGCCGAGGAGGTCGACCCGTTCGTCCAGGCGGTGGTGTCCGGTCTCGCGACGCACGCAGGTGCGCTGGTGGCCGGGTACTCGCTGGCGCTGACGGTTCTGGCCCTACGGCAGGTCGCCCTCCGCAACGAGGGGCTGCTGCGCACCAGCCGTCGTCTCCACGACCTCGGCGGGGGGCGCGGCACGGCCTGACCGCGCAGCCTCGGCGGACGGCGCGACCGCGGCTGCCCCGGCGACGTCACGTGCGGGATGCGCCGGAGGTGCTCCGGCCGACGGAAGCGGCTGCACCCGGTGACTGGCCACCCAGGTGAGCCTGCCCTGCACGGAGACGAGGGTCTGCCGCCCGCGACGCGTCACTCGCTCGGCATGGGTGCGGACGACGAACGTGCGGTCCCGAAGGGTCACGAAGGCGAGCCCCGGCCGCTGGGTGGTGGCACGCAGACGTCCCACCCGGGCGGGCTCGAAGCGGTCGATGGTGTGGGAGAAACGCACAGGGAAGCCCTGGTCCGGAGAAGACAACGCACGGGTCCTGTCTCGTGAGGCGCACGTGCGGCCGACTGGCTGGACCGCAGCCGGTACATACCCATACACATGTCGGGTCATACCTGTATCGGGCAAAAGCCCCCCATGCCCCAGCCTTGTTCGAGGGTTGCTCCCTCAGCGACCGGCCTTCTCCGCTGCTCGCAGGTCGCGGCGCAGCTCGGGAGGCAGGGCGAAGATCAGTGACTCCTCGGCGGTGTGCACCGCCTTGGCGTCGGGGTATCCGCGCTCGGCCAGGAAGGCCACGACGCCCTCGACGAGGTCGTCGGGGACGGAGGCGCCCGAGGTCACGCTGACCGTCTGGACGCCGTCGAGCCAGGCCTCGTCGATCTCGCTGGCGTCGTCGACGCGGTAGGCGGACTTCGCGCCCGCCTCCAGCGCCACCTCGACCAGGCGAACGGAGTTGGAGGAGTTGCCGGACCCCACGACGATCACCAGGTCGGCCTCGTGCGAGATCTCCTTGATCGCCATCTGGCGGTTCTGCGTGGCGTAGCAGATGTCGTCCGACGGCGGGTCGAGCAGCTGCGGGAAGCGCTCCCTGATCGCGTCGACGGTCTCGAGGGTCTCGTCGACCGACAGCGTCGTCTGGGAGAGCCAGGCGACCTTCGACGGGTCGCGGACCTCGATGTTGGCGACGTCCTCGGGGCCCTGCACGAGCTGGATGTTCTCGGGAGCCTCACCGGAGGTGCCCTCGACCTCCTCGTGCCCGGCGTGACCGATGAGGAGGATGTCGTAGTCCTCGCCGGCGAACCTGCGCGCCTCGTGGTGCACCTTGGTCACCAGCGGGCAGGTGGCGTCGATCGTCTTCAGCGACCGCTCCGCTGCCTGGCGGTGCACCTCCGGCGAGACGCCGTGGGCGGAGAAGACGACGGTGGCCCCCTCGGGAACCTCGTCGAGCTCCTCCACGAAGATCGCGCCCCGCGACTCGAGGTTCGACACGACGTGCTTGTTGTGCACGATCTGCTTGCGCACGTAGACCGGCGCGCCGTACAGGTCCAGGGCCTTCTCGACCGTGATCACGGCCCGGTCCACGCCGGCGCAGTAGCCGCGCGGGGCCGCCAGCAGGACGGCGCGGTCGGCGGCCTCGGCATCGAGGACAGGGGGCATCCCAAGGTCGGCGCTGCTCATGCGCCCCATCGTAGGTGCTCTGCCCTAGGGTTCCTGGCGTGGCCTTCCAGACCTCCCCCGAGCAGCCGGCACCCGTCCGTCAGATCGCGAGCGCGATCGCGGGCTGGATCGACCGGCTCGGCGCCGTGTGGGTCGAGGGCCAGATCGCGCAGCTGAACCGTCGACAGGGGATGAACACGGTCTTCATGACCCTGCGCGACACCGTGGCCGACATCTCCGTCACGGTGACCTGCTCGCGCCACCTCTTCGACTCGCTGAACCCGCCCGTGGTGGAGGGCGCGAGCGTGGTCGTCTTCGCCAAGCCGTCCTACTACCCGAACCGCGGCACGCTGAGCCTCTACGCCACCGACATCCGCATGGTCGGCCTCGGCGAGCTGCTCGCCCGGCTCGAGCGACGCCGCCAGCTCCTCGCCGCCGAAGGGCTGTTCGCCCGCGAGCTCAAGCGCAGGCTGCCGTTCCTGCCCGGCAAGGTCGGCCTGGTCACCGCCCACAACTCGGCCGCCGAGCGCGACGTCCTCGAGAACGCCCGCCGCCGCTGGCCCGCGGTCACCTTCGACGTGAAGTACGCCGCGATGCAGGGGCAGAACGCCGCACGCGACGTGATCGAGGCGCTTGGGGCGCTCGACCGCGACCCGGACGTCGAGGTCATCATCATCGCCCGTGGTGGCGGGTCGGTCGAGGACCTCCTGCCGTTCTCCGACGAAGGGCTGATCCGCGCCGTCCACGCCGCTCGTACGCCGGTCGTCTCCGCCATCGGGCACGAGCCGGACACCCCCCTGCTGGACCTCGTCGCCGACGTCCGCGCCTCCACGCCGACCGACGCGGCCAAGACGGTCGTCCCCGACGTCGCCGAGGAGGTCGACCGGGTCGGTCGACTGCGCGACCGCGCCCGGCAGGTCCTGGGCGCGTGGCTCGCGCAGCAGCAGCACCAGCTCGACGCGATCCGTGCCCGGCCGAGCCTGGCCAACCCGCGCAGCGGCCTCGACGACCGTTCCCGGGAGATCAGCGAGCTCTGCGCCCGTACGCGCCGCACCCTCCACCACCAGCTCGACCGCGCCCACAACGACCTCGAGCACCAGCTGGCGCGGGTGCGCAGCCTCTCCCCGCTCGCGACGCTGGAGCGCGGCTACTCCGTGGTCCAGGACGCCGAGGGGCACGTCGTGACCAGCGTCGGTGAGGCCTCACCGGGTCAGGACCTGCACGTGCGGGTCCACGACGGTCGGGTCCACGTGAGCGTCACCGGCACCACCGCCGAGCCGCTCGCCGACACCAGCCCGGACAGCGCGGACAACACCAGACACGGCACCAGCACCGGGGAGGACACCCCGGCCACCACCCCCGAGCCGAGCACCGAGGAGCGCACGTCATGAGCCAGCAGCAGGCCCCGTCGGAGGAGCTGAGCTACGAGCAGGCCCGCGAGGAGCTCGTGGAGGTGGTCCGGCGCCTCGAGAACGGCGGCACCGACCTCGAGGACTCCCTCGCCCTCTGGGAGCGCGGCGAGAAGCTCGCGCAGATCTGCCAGTCGTGGCTCGACGGAGCGAAGAAGCGCCTCGACGCGGCGATGGCCGCCGAGGAGGACGAGGACTGAGGGCCCGCGGGGCGGCGTCGTCAGGGTCGACCCCGAGAGCGGCTCAGGGGTGCGACCGGGGTGCGAACCAGCGCCTTCCCTGATGCGCGGCCGACCTCAACGGGACGAGGCTGCCGTGCATGATCTCAGTCGAGTCCCTCACCAAGAAGTACGGCGGCTTCACCGCCGTCGACGACATCTCCTTCACGGCCAGGGCCGGTCGCGTGACCGGCTTCCTCGGCCCGAACGGCGCCGGCAAGTCCACCACGCTGCGCGTCCTGGTGGCCTTGACCCCGCCCACCTCCGGTAGCGCCACCGTCTTCGGACGCGACTTCGCCGCCCTGCCCAACCCGGGTAGGCAGGTCGGGGTCCTCCTCGACGCGTCGGCACAGCACGCCGGTCGCACAGGTCGCGAGATCCTCACGCTCGCCCGACGCACCATGGGCCTGCCCGCGGACCGAGTGCCCGCGATGCTGGACCTCGTCGGGCTCAGCGAGCGCGAGGCCGACCGTCGGGTGCGCCACTACTCGCTGGGGATGCGCCAGCGGCTCGGCATCGCGGCAGCCCTCATCGGCGAGCCGGACGCGCTCGTGCTCGACGAGCCGGCCAACGGGCTCGACCCGGCGGGGATCCGCTGGATGCGTGACCTGCTCCGCGGCTACGCGGACCGCGGCGGCACGGTGCTGCTCTCCTCGCACCTGCTGAGCGAGATCGAGGCCATCGCGGACGATCTCGTGGTGATCGGCCGGGGCCGCATCGTCGCCCAAGGCGAGAAGAGCCGACCTGCTCAAGGCGACCGGCACGGTGGCACGAACCCTGCAGACCGACGTCCTGGCACGCGAGCTTCTCGCCGCCGGTCTGACCTCGACCTCGGCCCGCGACGGCGCCGTGCACACGGAGGCGGCGCCCGACGTCGTCGGCGAGATCGCCTTCCGGGCCGGAGTCGTGCTGACCGAGCTGAGGTCGGCCGAGAGCACCGGCCTCGAGGAGATCTTCCTCGAGCTCACCGCGGACGACCAGAGAGAGGAGGCAGTCGCATGACCGCCGTCGCAGTGGAACAGCAGCAGCTTGCCCGGTCCCACGCCGAGACCCGGCCGATCCCCGCGTCCCGGCTCGTCCTCATCGAGCTGCGCAAGATGTTCGACACCAGATCCGGCTTCTGGCTCATGGCCAGCATCGGCATCAGCGCCGTCGTGGCTACCAGCGCCGTGATCCTGTTCGCCCCGGACGACGAGTTCAGCTACAGCACGTTCGCCGCGGCCTTCGGCTTCCCGATGGCGATCATCCTGCCGGTCATCGCGATCCTCGCCGTGACCAGCGAGTGGAGCCAGCGCAGTGGCCTGACGACCTTCACGCTGGTCCCGCGGCGCGGCCGGGTCATCGCCGCCAAGGGCGTCGCCGCGGTGATGGTCGGTGCGCTCTCGATCCCGCTCGCCCTCGCCGTAGGGGCAGTCGGCAACGTGGCCGGCTCCGCCCTGGCCGGCACCGAGGTCGTCTGGGACGTGTCGTTCATCAACGTCCTCACCATCGTCCTCGCCAACGTGCTGGGTCTGCTGGTCGGGTTCATGCTCGGTGTGCTGCTGCGCAGCTCGGCTGCCGCGATCGTGACCTACTTCGTGTACTCGCTGGTGCTGCCCACGCTCGCCGGCCTCCTGGCAGCCAGCCAGGCGTGGTTCCGCGACCTGCAGCCCTGGGTCGACTTCAACTTCTCGCAGAGCCGGCTCTTCGAGGACGGTCTGCCCGCGGAGCAGTGGGGTCAGCTCGCCGTCTCGGGAACCCTGTGGCTGCTGCTGCCCCTGGCGGTCGGCCTGGTCCTCACCTTGCGGTCAGAGGTGAAGTAGCCGAACCGGAGCAGGTTCGCTGAGGCGGCGGGTCACTGGCCCGCCGCCTCAGCGCAGGCTGCCGGCGAAGTCCTCGAGCACGTCCAGGCCCGCCGTCCCCACGACCAGGGTCGTGACGCCGTCACGCACCTGGGTCAGCGCCGTGTCACCGCCCGAGTCGGTCCAGGTGCGCCAGCCCTGCCCGTCCACCTGCACGATCGCGCCGCGCTCGGCCTCCGGGTCGACGTACGTGTGGACCATGTCGGGAAGGGAGCCGCGGGACTGCTCGAGGCCGACGTAGTGGTCCCGGTCGGTGAGCAGGCCGAGGTGCCACCGCGTGGGCTGCGGGGTGAAGGTCACGCTGGTGGCCTTCCAGCCGCTGGGCAGCTCGGCCGGGGCGAGGACCGGGAAGTCGGCCTGGTCGCGCGCGTAGGAGAGCGACTGCTCGTAGTCCACCGCCCGCACCGGGCTCTCGGGGTCGGTGCGGTTGATCGCGCGGAACGCGATGTAGCCGCCGATCACCGCGAGCAGCACGATCATCGCGCCGACCATCCCCATCGCGGACCGCTGGTACCTGCCTGCCTGCTCGCTCACGACTCCATCCTCCCAAGCGGCTCCAGCGAGACGCTGCCCGGCCCGTTCGGGGCGACATGGCCCTTCCATCGAGCCGCCAGGTCCGGTAGGCACGAGACATGCGCACCCTCGACAGCCGCCCGCTGACCGACCAGGAGCTCGCCCTCGCCGACGCGTACTGGCGCGCGTCGAACTACCTCGCGGTCGGCCAGATCTACCTGCTCGACAACCCGATGCTGCGCGAACCCCTGAAGGCGGAGCACATCAAGCCGCGGCTGCTCGGCCACTGGGGCACGACGCCCGGGCTGAACCTCGTCTACACCCACTGCAACCGGCTGATCCGGGAGCAGGACCTCGACATGATCTACGTCATCGGCCCTGGTCACGGCGGCCCGGCGATCGTCGCGCAGACCTGGCTGGAGGGGTCGTGGACCGACACCTACCCGGGCACCACCATGGACGAGCGGGGCATGCAGAAGCTGTTCAAGCAGTTCAGCTTCCCGGGCGGGGTCCCGAGCCACGTCGCACCGGAGGTGCCGGGGTCGATCCACGAGGGCGGCGAGCTCGGCTACTCGCTCACGCACGCGTTCGGGGCCGCCTTCGACAACCCGGACCTCGTCGTGACCGCTGTCGTCGGCGACGGAGAGGCCGAGACCGGTCCGCTGGCCACGTCCTGGACCGGGTGCCGCTTCCTGAACCCTGCCCGTGACGGCGCCGTCCTGCCGATCCTGCACCTGAACGGCTACAAGATCGCCAACCCGACCGTCCTGGCGCGCATCCCCGAGGACGACCTCGACCTGATGCTGCGCGGCTTCGGCTGGGAGCCGGTCCTGGTCGCCGGCGACGACCCGGCCGACGTGCACCAGCAGATGGCCGCCGCCCTGGAGCACTGCGTGGCTCGCATCCGGGAGATCCAGGCGGCCGCGCGCGCCGGCGAAACGAGCGAGCCCGGGACCGTGCACTGGCCGATGATCGTGATGCGCACGCCGAAGGGCTGGACGGGCCCGAAGGAGGTCGACGGCCTACCGGTGGAGAACACCTGGCGGTCCCACCAGGTCCCCCTCGCCGCGGTCCGGGAGAACGCCGACCACCGCGGGCAGCTCGAGGCGTGGATGCGGTCCTATCGTCCCGAGGAGCTCTTCGACGACCACGGGACGCCGGTGGAGTCGATCCGTTCCTGGGCACCCGCGGGAGCGCGCCGGATGGGCTCCAACCCGCACACCAACGGCGGTCTCGTCAGCCGGCCGCTGCTGCTCCCCGACCCCCGCGAGTACGCCGTGGAGGTCGCCGAGCACGGCGCGCAGATGCACGAGGCGACCCGCCAGATGGGCGCCTACCTGCGCGACGTGATGCGCCTGAACCCGGACAACATCCGGCTCTTCGGCCCCGACGAGGTGGAGTCCAACCGTCTCGGCGCGGCCCTCGACGTGACGGGCAAGGCGTGGGAGCTCGAGCGGCTCCCGACCGACGAGCACCTCGAGCCCGACGGCCGCATCATGGAGATCCTGTCCGAGCACACCTGCCAGGGCTGGCTCGAGGGGTACACCCTCACCGGCCGGCACGGGCTGTTCACGTCGTACGAGGCGTTCATCCACATCGTCGACTCGATGTTCAACCAGCACGCCAAGTGGCTGAAGACGACCCGCGAGCTCGACTGGCGGCGGCCGATCCCGTCGCTGAACTACCTGCTCAGCTCCCACGTGTGGCGCCAGGACCACAACGGGTTCAGCCACCAGGACCCCGGGTTCATCGACCACGTCGTGAACAAGAAGTCCGAGGTGATCCGGGTCTACCTGCCGCCGGACACGAACACGCTGCTGTGGACGGTGGACCACTGCCTGCAGAGCAGGAACTACGTGAACGTGATCGTGGCGGGGAAGCAGCCGCAGCCGTCCTGGCTGGACATGGAGGCGGCCGGGCTGCACGCGCGCCGGGGCCTGGGCATCTGGGACTGGGCCAGCAACGACGGGGGCGACCCGCAGGTCGTGATGGCGTGCGCGGGCGACGTACCGACGATGGAGACGCTGGCCGCGGTCGACATCCTGCGCGAGGCCCTGCCCGACCTCCGCGTGCGGGTGGTCAACGTGATGGACCTGATGCGGCTCCAGCCGGAGTCGGAGCACCCGCACGGCCTCTCGGAGCGCGAGTTCGACGCGATCTTCGGCACCGACGTGCCGATCATCTTCGCCTACCACGGCTACCCGTGGCTGATCCATCGGCTGACCTACCGGCACACCAGCCACCACCACCTGCACGTGCGCGGCTACAAGGAGGAAGGTACGACGACCACCCCCTTCGACATGGTGGTGCGCAACGACATGGACCGCTTCCACCTGGTCATCGACGTCATCGACCGGGTGCCGGGTCTGGCGAAGCACGCCGCCGTGCTGCGCCAGGAGATGCAGGACCGGCGCACCACGCACCGGGCCTACGTCAACGACCTGGGCACGGACATGCCCGAGATCGTGAACTGGACCTGGCCCTACTCCTGACGCCGAGTCGGCAGAGCTGCCGCGCGAGAACCCGCCGAGTCGGCAGAAGTGCGGCTCCTCACCCGCGCAGAGCGGGCAGCAGGTCGGACTCCGCGAACTCCAGGAACTCCTCCTGCCGCTCGTCGCCGATCTGCACGAGGGCGACGTCGGTGAAGCCTGCCTCCTCGAAGCCACGCACAGCGCCCACGATCGCGTCGACGTCGGGGCCGCACGGGATGGACGCCGCGACGTCCTCCTCCCGTACGAACTGCGTGGCACCCGCGAAGCCGGATGTGCCCGGGAGCTCGGCATTCACCTTCCACCCGCCCGCGAACCAGCGGAACTGCTCGCGGGCGGTCTTCACCGCACGGTCGCGGTCGGTGTCCCAGCTGATGGGCAACTGTCCGATCTTGCGGGACTCGCCGGGATGCGCGTCGGCCCAGCGCTGCACGATGCCGTGCTCGGGCTCGACCGCGATGAGGTGGTCGGCGAGGGGAGCGAAGGTCTCGATCGACTGCGCACCGGAGACCGCCATCCCGATCTCGACGCGCTCTTCGGGAAGGTCCCAGAGCTTGGCGGAGTCCACGCGGTAGTGGGCGCCGCTGAAGTTGACGTAGCCACCGTCGAGGAGCGCCTTGATGATGATCGTGGCCTCCTCGAGCATCTCGTGGCGGACGTTGACCGGCGGCCAGCCCTGCCCCACGACGTGCTCGTTGAGGTTCTCCCCAGCGCCGAGGCCGAGGGTGAAGCGGTTGTCGCTGAGAAGCCCGACCGTCGCGGCCTTCTGCGCGACGACGGCGGGGTGGTACCGAAGGATCGGGCAGGTCACGTAGGTCATCAGGTCGACCCGCTCGGTCACCTGGGCCACGGCACCGAGCATGCTCCAGGCGTAGCCGGCGTGTCCCTGCTCGTCGAGCCAGGGGAAGTAGTGGTCGCTCATCACCTCGAAGTCGAACCCGGCCTTCTCGGCGGAGGCGGAGTACCGGACCAGGTCGCGAGGCCCGGACTGCTCGGTCATCAGGGTGTATCCGTAGCGGGTCATGTGCTCTCCTACGGTCGCGGACGCGTACGTCGTCCTCTACCCGATCCGCGCCCCCGGATGCGGCCCACCGTGCGACCGCCCGCCGACGACCCGTGCGAGAACCTTCCGCACCTGCGGTCCAGAACTACCCTCTTTCACCGCAGGTGCGGCACACTTGCAGGGTGATGAACTACCGAGTTGCCGAGGCCGCTGACCTGCTCGGCGTCAGCGACGACACCCTCCGCCGGTGGATCGATGCCGGCCGTCTGCCGTCCGCCACCGTCGACGGGCGGAGCGCCGTCCGCGGAGCGGACCTGGCCCGGTTCGCCAAGGAGCTCGCCGAGTCCGGCCATGACGACTCCGTCGCCACGCGAGCCCACTCGGTCAGTGCGCGCAACCGCCTGCGCGGCATCGTCACAGGAGTCAAGACAGACACCGTGATGGCGCAGGTCGAGATGGTCTGCGGGCCTTACCGGCTGGTCTCCCTGATGAGCTCCGAGGCCGCCGAGGAGCTCGGGCTCGAGCCCGGTGTGGTGGCCATCGCGTCGGTGAAGTCGACCAACGTCGTGGTGGAGCTGCCGTGAGGACGCGACGGACCCGGCTCGCGGCGACCGTCGCCCTCGCGACGGCGCTCACCCTCGGGGCGGGCTGCGGGGGCGGGGAGAGCGGCGACGACCAACGACTCACCGTGCTCGCGGCGGCCTCATTGACGGAGTCCTTCGGCCAGCTGGCGAAGCGTTTCGAGGATGAGCACCCGGGCGTCGACGTCGTCACCAGCTTCGACTCGAGCGCCACGATCGCGGCCCAGGTCGTCCAGGGGGCGCCCGCCGACGTGGTGGCCACCGCCGACCCCAGGACCATGCGCACGATGCAGGACGCCGACGTGCTGGCCGGCGACCCCGTGGTGTTCGCGCACAACGAGCTGGCCCTCGTCGTACCTCCCGACAACCCGGCCGGGATCCAAGGCATCGAGGACCTCCAGAACAGCGACTACGTCGTGTGCGCCCCCGAGGCTCCGTGCGGCGCGCTGGCGGCAGAGCTCCTGGAGAAGGAGGGCGTCACGCAGCGCCCGCGCAGCCTCGAGGTCGACGTCAAGGCGGTGCTGACCAAGGTCGAGCTCGGCGAGGCCGACGCCGGGCTGGTGTACTTCAGCGACGTCGTCGCAGCGGGTGAGCGGGTCGACGAGATCCCCCTGCCCGAGGGCGTCCACGTCGCCACCGACTACCCGATGGCGATCACCGTGGACAGCGCACACCCCGACCTGGCCCAGGAGTGGATCGACCTGGTGCGCTCGCGAGCCGGCCAGTGGGCCTTGGCGACCGACGGGTTCGGCACGGACTCCGTGACCTCGACGGACTCATGAGCGCGGCCACCGCCGCCGCACGCCGCCCACGGCTCGGACGCGCCCCGGCGTACCTGCTGCTGCCGGCCGGGCTCGCCGTCGTCTTCCTCCTGCTGCCGCTGGTCACCCTGGTGGCCCGGACGCCGGTCGGCGACCTCGCGGAGCGCCTGACGGACCCCGTCGTGCTCGACGCGCTCTGGCTGTCGCTGTGGACGTCCACGGTGGCCATCGCGATCAGCCTCGTCGTCGGCCTCCCGCTCGCGTGGGCGCTGGCCCGGCTCGACTTCCCGGGTCGCTCCCTGGTCCGGGTGCTGGTGACCGTGCCGCTGGTGCTGCCGCCGGTCGTCGCGGGGTTCTCGCTGCTGACCGCGTTCGGGCGCCGCGGCGTGCTGGGAGAGCCGCTCCGCGAGCTCGGCGTCTCCATCCCCTACACGACGACCGCCGTGGTCATCGCGCACACCTTCGTCGCGCTTCCGTTCCTGGTGATCAGCGTCGAGGGGGCGCTGCGCGCGTCCAGCCGCGAGTACGACGAGGTGGCCGCCGTCCTGGGCGCCTCCCGCGGGCGGACGTTCCGCCGGGTGACCGTGCCGATGGCGCTGCCCGGCATCGCGGCGGGGGTGCTGCTCGGCTGGGCGCGGTCGCTCGGCGAGTTCGGGGCGACCATCACCTTCGCGGGCAACTTCCAGGGCATCACCCAGACCATGCCGCTGGCGGTCTACGAGGCGCTCCAGCACGACCCGGAGGCGGCGCTCGTGCTCAGCCTGCTGATGCTGCTGGTCTCCGTCCTGGTGCTCGCCGGGCTCCGGGAACGCTGGCTCGGGCAGGTGTTCCCGTGAGCCCCTACCTCGACGCACACGTGGTGGTGCGCCGCCCCGAGTTCGAGCTCGACGCGCAGGTCTCGGCCGAGCCGGGCGACGTCCTCGCCGTGATCGGCCCCAACGGCGCCGGCAAGTCCACGCTCGTGCGGGCGCTCGCCGGTCTGCTCCCCCTCGACGCCGGTCAGGTGTCCTGCGACGGCGAGGTGTGGGACGACGGCGCCGGCGCCTCCCGCACCGTCCAGGAGCGCCGCACCGGGATGGTCTTCCAGCGCCAGCTGCTGTTCCCGCACCTGACCGCCCTGGAGAACGCCGCGTTCGGCCCCCGCAGCCGAGGGGTACGCCGTGGGCAGGCCCGTCGCGAGGCCGGCGCCTGGCTCGACCGTCTCGGGGTCGGCGACCTCGCCGGGCGCCGGCCCCACGAGCTGTCCGGCGGCCAGGCACAGCGGGTCTCCGTGGCACGTGCGCTCGCGACCGACCCCCGCCTGCTGCTTCTCGACGAGCCCCTGTCCGCGCTCGACGCAGGGGTGGCGATGGCGCTGCGTCTCGAGCTCGCCCGCCACCTCGGCGACTTCGCCGGCGTGAGCGTGCTGGTGACCCATGACGCGATCGACACCCTCACCGTCGCCAACCGGGTGGTGGTGCTCGACGGCGGCCGCGTCGTCCAGGAGGGCACCCCGCTGGAGGTGGCGCAGCGCCCCCAGACCGACCACGTCGCCCGGCTGATGGGGCTCAACGTGCTCAGGGGCCGCAGCAGCGGGACCGTCGTACGACTGGCCGGGGGGACGGACCTGGTGACCGCCACGGATGCCGAGGGCGACGTGAACGCCTCGTTCCGGCCGGAGGCGGTCTCGCTCACCCTCGAGCAGCCGGTCGGCAGCGCCCGCAACCGGTGGCGCGGGACGGTCCGCTCGGTCGTGCCCCACGGCGCCGCCGTCCGGGTCCACCTCGACGTCTCCGGACCGCCGGGCGCGCTGATCGCGGACGTGACCCCTTTGTCCGCAAAGGAGCTGGATCTGGCTCCCGGCGGGGTGGTCTGGGCTGCCGTGAAGGCGACGGAGGTCTCCGTCTACGACGCCACATCGGTGGTGGCGACTCCGTTACCATCACGCTATGTCTGACGCCTCGCTCCCGCCCGACCTGTCCGCAGCGCACGATGCGCCTGACCGCAACCTTGCGCTGGAGCTGGTCCGGGTCACCGAGGCCGCGGCGATGGCGGCAGGGCGCTGGGTCGGCCGCGGCGACAAGAACGGCGCCGACGGGGTCGCGGTCAACGCGATGCGCGTCCTGATCTCCACGGTCGGCATGCGCGGCACCGTCGTCATCGGCGAGGGCGAGAAGGACAACGCCCCGATGCTCTTCAACGGCGAGCAGGTCGGCGACGGCAGGGGCCCGGAGTGCGACGTGGCGGTCGACCCGATCGACGGCACGACCCTGACCGCCAAGGGCATGACGAACGCGATCTCCGTGCTGGCGGTCAGCCCGCGGGGGTCGATGTTCGACCCGTCCGCGGTCTTCTACATGGAGAAGCTCGTCACCGGGCCGGAGGCGGCCGACGTGGTGGACATCCGCTACCCCGTGGCGGAGAACATCCACCAGGTGGCGAAGGCGAAGGGCAGCGCCCCCGAGGACGTCACCGTCGTGCTGCTCGACCGGCCGCGCCACGACAAGATCGTGCAGGAGATCCGCGCGACCGGTGCGCGCATCAAGTTCATCACCGACGGCGACGTGGCGGGAGCGATCATGGCCGCCCGCCCGGACACCGGCGTGGACCTGCTCCTGGGCGTCGGCGGCACCCCCGAGGGGATCATCGCCGCCTGCGCGATGAAGTGCATGGGCGGTGTGATCCAGGCCCGGCTGTGGCCCACGGGCGACGAGGAGCGCCAGAAGGCGATCGACGCCGGGCACGACCTCGATCCCGACTCGGTGCTGACCACCGACGACCTGGTGACCGCGGACGACTGCTTCTTCGTGGCGACCGGCATCACCGACGGCGAGCTGATGAAGGGTGTGCGGTACCGCGCGGGCGGCGCCACGACCCACTCCCTGGTGATGCGCTCGCGGTCCGGGACGATCCGGTCGATCACGAGCGAGCACCGGCTGCAGAAGCTGCTCTCCTACTCCGCCATCGACTTCGCCCACTGAGCCGGCGGGGGACGTCATGAGCCGGCTGCCGATCGTCGTCGTCGGAGAGGCCCTCGTCGACGTCGTGGTCCCCACCGAGGGTGAGGAGTCGGCCGCGGTGGGCGGCTCCCCGCTGAACGTCGCGGTCGGGCTCGCCCGCCTCGACGTGGCGTCCCTGCTCATCACCCGCGTCGGCGACGACGAGCACGGCCGGTGGATCGCCGAGCACCTCGAGGACTCGGGCGCCCACCTCGCCGCCACCGCGGTGGTGCCCGGCACGCGCACGAGCACGGCGACGGCGCACCTCGACGAGGAGCAGGCAGCCCGCTACGAGTTCGACCTCGTGTGGGACCTGGACCACCATGTCCTGCCCGAGGCACGCGCTCTCCACGTCGGCTCGCTGGGCGCGGCGCTGCTGCCCGGGCGGCACGCGGTCGACGACCTGGTCCGCCAGGCGGAGGGCTCGGACCTGTTGGTGAGCTACGACCCCAACGTCCGGCCGGCGTTCGTCACCGACCCCGCGGAGACCTGGCGGGACGTCGTGGAGATCGCGGCCCGGTGCCGGCTGGTGAAGCTCAGCGACGAGGACCTTCGGGTGATGCGGCCGGAGGCGTCCGAGGAGGACCTCGTCCGGGAGCTGCTGGAGGGCAGCAGCACCGAGCTCGTGGTGGTCACACGGGGAGGTGCCGGAGCGAGCGCCTACACGGCGATGTCGGCCTTGCACGAGCAGGCGCCGGAGACCGAGGTCGTCGACACGGTGGGAGCCGGTGACTCGTTCATGGCCGCCCTGCTGGCGATCCTGGACGACTGGAACGTGCCCGCCGACGGGGTCGGGGCGTTCGAGGCCATGGACGAGGACCGGCTGCGACTGCTGCTGCGCGGAGCGATCAAGGCGGCGGCACTGACCTGCTCGCGTCGCGGAGCGGACCCGCCTAGGCGACGGGAACTGCCGCCAACGTGGCCGTTGTGACCTTCTGGGCCTCGCGTCGGGCGCGGACCCGCTGCAGGGCCTCGGTGACGACGTCGAACACGACCGGGTCGATCGCCATGCCGATGTGGCTGGTGCCGACCTCCACCGTCTGAGCGCCGGGGTCCAGGCACCCGCGCCAGTCGATGACGCCGTCCCTGCGGGAGAAGACCGACGTGAAGGCGACCGACGGGTCGAGCTCGCGCCGCGCCTCCTCCCAGCTGAGACGTGCGCAGTCACCGGAGGCGCACTCGTCGCCCATCATGGTGCCGAGCCCTGCCCGGCGCAGCGCGATGACGACGGCCAGGTCGAGGGCGAGGACCGAGTGGACGGCACCGGGTGCGAGCAGCGGGCTGCCCATGGTCACGATGCTGTCGACGAGGTCGGGGCGCCGGGAGGCGATGCCGCGGGCGAGCAGGCCGCCCAGGGAGTGCCCCACGATGGTGACCCGGCGCTCGCGCTTGATGGCGATGGCCTCGATCCGCCGCTCGAGGGCGTAGGAGGCCTCCTGGGTGCAGCCGACGTTGGCGTGCATGGTGGAGCGGTAGGTCCGGTAGCCGTGCTTGCGCAGGTGCCGGGAGAGCAGGTGCAGCGACGAGTCCCCGGCCATGAAGCCGGGCACGAGCACGACGGGGTCCACGGCCCTGACGGCGTACGGCGAGGCGTAGGACTCTCGCGGAGCGAGCCGCTGCCCGGCGGCACGTCGTACCAGTCGCGCCGCTTCGACGACGGTGCTGCCCTCGCGGGCGATGGCGCGCAGGCCCCGGGGGCCCTGGTAGCCCGGCGGACAGAGGAAATCTCCCAGCGGTGACGCCACGGCTACCTCCCGGTCGACGGTCGTGGATGTGACGTTAGCCACTCATTGGTGCCCACAAACACACCACGCTCGAACTGTTATCACCCCGTCACCGACCGGAGTCCGTTGCGCTGCTGCCTAAACTCGTGAGTAACCGCAACCGATGATCACGAACGAAACGTGTCACCGACCGCCCGGAGGCTCGACGATGCCGGACACCCATCCTTCGCCGTCAGCGGAGCAGATGGCCTCGCTCCCGACCGGAGTCGACCTCTGCTTCCAGACCTTCGGCGACCCCGGTGCCGAGCCGCTGCTGCTCGTGATGGGTCTCGGCGGGCCGATGACGTGGTGGGACCCGGTCTTCTGCCAGATGCTGGCCGACCGCGGCTTCTTCGTGATCCGCTACGACAACCGCGACACCGGCCGATCCTCCCGGGTGTCGGGCCGGATCAACCGCCGGATGATCATGGCCTCCTTCGCCGGGCTGAAGCCGCGGACGCCGTACTCCATGCAGGACATGGCCGACGACGGCTTCGCCCTGCTCGAGCACCTCGAGCTCGACGCCGCCCACGTCGTGGGCATCTCCATGGGCGGGATGATCGCCCAGACCATGGCGCTCGGCCAGCCCAAGCGGATCCTCTCCCTGACCTCGATCATGTCGACCACGGGCCGGCGTACCGTCGGCTGGCAGGACCCGAGCCTGCTGCCCCTGCTCGCGGCACGGCGCGACAAGTCGCGGGACCACTACGTCGAGACCTCCGAGCGGCTGTGGCGGCTGATCGGCTCGCCGCACTACCCGGACACCACCGAGGCGATCCGCGAGCGGGCCGCCGAGACGTGGGACCGCGGCATCAGCCGCGCCGGCGTCATGCGCCAGATGGGCGCGATCCTGACCCAGCCCGACCGCTCGCGTGCGCTGCACGGCCTGCGCGTTCCCACCCTGGTCATCCACGGCACCCACGACAAGATGGTCCACGTCTCGGGCGGCCGGGCGACCTCTCGGGCGATCCCGGCCTCGGAGCTGCTGCTCATCCCGGGCATGGGGCACGACGTTCCGCACGAGCTGCACGAGACGTTCGTGGACGCGATCCGGCGGGTGGCGGACCGGGCCCGGACCGAGCAGTGAGCCCTGCCGACCGCGCCGTGACCCAGGCGCCCCTTCGCTAGTCCCCGACCAGCTCCACCAGCTCGGCCATGGCGGCCTGCAGGTAGTCGATGAGCTTCCAGACGTCGGGCACCATCTCGCGGCAGGCGATGAGACCGAAGTCGAGGTCGCCGTCGTAGGAGAACAGGGTGATGTTCAGCCCGCCGGTCATGTCGGTCACGGCCGAGACCGGGTAGATGCCCTCGACCTTGGCGCCGGCGATGTACAGCGGGATCTGCGGACCCGGGACGTTGCTGACGAAGAGGTTGAACAGCACGCCCGGCACCGTGGCCAGCCGGAAGAGCGTGCGGGCGGCGAGGCCGGACAGCGCCGTGGGGATCACGTGCGAGAGGTCCTGCAGCAGGGACGCCGGCACCGCCTCGAAGTGGCGCTTGGCCTCGTGCATGGAGGTGCGCATGTACTGCAGCCGCTCGAGCGGGTCCCCCAGGTGGGTGGGCAGCTCGGCCGTCATCACCGAGACGTGGTTGCCGAGCTCTCCCTGCTGGTCGTCGGTCTTCACCGAGACGGGTACGGCGACGACCAGCGGTGTGGCGGGGAGCGCGTCGTGGTCGAGCAGCCACTGCCGTAGCGCCGACGCGGTCAGCGTCATCACCACGTCGTTGACGGTCATGTCGAAGTGGTTCTTCACCGCCTTCACGTCCGACAGCGGCACCGACGCGAAGGCGAAGCGCCGATGGGGCGTGATCTGGCCGTTGAAGGGCGTCCGCGGTGCGTGCAGGTCGCGGTGGCCCGCACGCTCGCCCCCGCCCAGCAGCCTGGTGACCTGGCCGGCCGCGCCGCTGAGCAGACCCGCCCCCGGGAAGTTCGAGGCACCGGGCAGCTCGTCGAGGTAGCTGAGCGACCGAGGGACCGTGCGCAGCACCTCGACCGGGTTGAGGGCGGCGGAGGCCATCCCCCGGCCGAGGAGCTCGACCGTGGAGGGCAGCCGGCGCGGCGTCGAGGGCTCCTCGGCCGCGACGTCGCGGGGCTCGGGGCCCAGGTCCATCAGGGCTTCCAGGATCTCCGCGCCGGAGACTCCGTCGATCGCCGCGTGGTGGATCTTCGAGTAGTACGCCGCCTTGCCGTCCGCGAGGCCGGTGATGACGTAGGCCTCCCACAACGGTCGGGTGCGGTCGAGGGGGCGGGCGTGGATGCGGGCGACCTGCTCGCCGAGCTGCTCCGCCGTACCCGGCGCGGGTAGCGCGAGCTCGCGGAGGTGGAACTCGATGTCGAACTGGGGGTCGTCGATCCAGTAGGGGCGGCCGAGCCCGAGCGGCACCTCGACGAGCCGGCGACGCAGTGGCGGCGCGAGGTGCAGGCGCGGCTCGAGGACGGCACGCACCGTCTCGAGGTCCCAGCGTCCGCCTGGCGCCGTGGACGGGTCGAGCATCACGAGACTGCCCACGTGACCGACCGTCGTCGGGGACTCCACGTGAAGGAACTGGGCGTCGAGCGAGGTCAGCTGCTGCATGCGGCCAGTCTCCTCCGCGGGGGATCGCGCTTCAGCGTTTGTGCGGATAACGTGCAGAAACACGGTGGTGCGATTTGCGCCAACCCCTGGCAGGATGTGAAGCACGTCACAGAAGGGGGTTCAGATGGCAACACCTTCCTCCCGCGTCCCGAGGGCGCGAGTTCGACGGAAGCACCTGGCACTCGGGACGACGCTGGCGGCGATGGCCACGGTCCTGGTCGCCTGCGGTGGAAGCAGCGGTCCACCGACACTGACCTGGTACACCAACCCGGACTCCGGCGGTCAGGACGAGATCGCCAAGAGATGCACACAGCAGGCCGGCGGCAAGTACACGATCAAGACCCAGGGCCTGCCCAGCGACGCGACCCAGCAACGCGAGCAGCTGATCCGGCGCTTGGCCGGCAAGGACTCCTCCGTAACGTTGATGAGTCTCGACCCGCCGTTCGTGCCGGAGTTCGCCCAGGCAGGCTTCCTCTACGAGATCCCGCAGGACCGAGCCACGGAGTTCACCGACGGAGTCGTGGACAGCGCCGTGGAGAGCGCGACCTGGCAGGACCAGCTCGTCGCCATCCCGTTCTGGGCGAACACCCAGCTGCTGTGGTATCGCAAGTCCGTGGTCGAGAAGGCGGGCCTGAACCCCGACGACATCACCTGGCAGCAGATGATCGACACGGCCAAGGCCGAGAACGTCACCATCGGCGTCCAGGCTTTGCGTTACGAGGGCTACACCGTGTGGATCAACGCCCTGATCGAGTCCGCCGGCGGGCACGTGCTCGACAACCCGGAAGCCTCTCCGGAAGACCTCAAGCTGGGGCTGGACAGCCCCGCGGGCGAGGAGGCCGCCAAGATCATCAAGGAGGCCTCGAGCGTCGCCGGCCCGGCCGTCTCGACGATGGACGAGGAGGGCTCCCGCCGACTCTTCCAGGGAGACAACGGCGGCTTCCTGGTGAACTGGCCCTACGTGTGGGCCGCCTGGGCAGGCGAGGTCGAGGCCGGGACCCTCGACCAGTCGGTCGTCGACGACATCGGGTGGACGATCTACCCGAAGGTCAACGAGGGTGAGGAGTCGAAGCCGCCTTTCGGTGGCATCCACATCGGGATCGGCGCCTTCACCAGCCAGCCCGAGTTCGCTCTGGACGCGGCTTCCTGCATCACCTCGGAGGAGAACCAGAAGTACTACATGCTCTCCAACGGGAACCCGGCCGCGCTCAAGTCCGTGTACGACGACCCTGAGGTCCAGAAGGACTACCCGATGGCCGACACGATCGTGGAGAGCCTCGACCAGGCCGCACCGCGACCGCTGACGCCGTACTACTCGGAAGTCTCCTCCTCGCTGCAGCGGGAGTTCCACCCGCCGTCGTCGGTGAACGCGAACACGCCCAAGGACGCTGCTCAGCTGATCAAGCAGGTCATCAACGGGGAGGTGCTGCTGTGAGTACGACGCCCGTGGCGAGCAAGGCTCGCACACCACGCACCAGCGACAAGACCCGCGACGAGCAACGGCTGGCCTGGAAGCTCGCCGGTCCTGCCTTCGTGGTGATGCTGGCGGTGACGCTCTACCCGATCCTGAACGCGGTGTGGCTCTCGTTCTTCAGCTACCGCCTGACCGACCCGGACAACCGGGCGTTCATCGGCCTGAAGAACTACGGCACGATCCTCACCGACCAGCTGTGGTGGCAGGCCTTCGCGGTCACGGTGCTGATCACGGTCATCACCGTGGTCGTGGAGCTGGTCCTCGGCTTCGCGCTCGCGATGGTCATGCACAAGGCGCTCGGGACACTGCGGCCGCTGCTGCGCACCTTCATCCTGATCCCCTACGCGATCATCACCGTGGTGTCGGCGTTCGCCTGGCAGTTCGCCTTCGCGATCGACACGGGCTTCGTGAACGGCGCACTCTCGTGGCTGCCGGGGATCTCCGCGGACACCGACTGGTTCGGTAGCTTCTGGCCCTCGATCGCGGTGATCTGCATGTCGGAGATCTGGAAGACGACGCCGTTCATCTCGCTGCTGCTGCTCGCAGGCCTCGCACAGGTCCCGGAGGACATGCAGGAGGCAGCACAGGTGGACGGGGCGACCTGGATGCAACGGCTGTGGAAGGTGACCATCCCGAACATGAAGGCGGCGATCATGGTCGCCCTGCTGTTCCGCACCCTGGACGCGTTCCGCATCTTCGACAACATCTTCATCATGACCGCCGGCGCGAACAACACCGAGAGCGTGTCGTTCCTGACCTACCGGCAGACGATCAGTCGGCTCGAGATCGGGCTCGGATCCGCGTTGTCGGTCCTGCTCTTCTTGAGCGTCGTCCTCATCGCGGTCGGCTTCATCAAGGCCTTCCGCGTCGACCTGGGCCAGATGCGGGGTGAGCGGTGATGAAGGACAGCAGACGCACAACGATTCTGTGGTGGGTGTTCGGGATCCTGATCATCGGCTACTGCCTGGTGCCGGTCGCGTGGATCACGTCCCTGTCGTTCAAGTCGCCCGCGCAACTGTCGGACAAGCAGTTCTGGCCGAACAAGCCAGGTTGGGGGAACTACGACTTCATCATCAACGGCGGAGCCTCGGACCTGTTCCTCCCGGCGCTGCGCAACTCGTTCGGGATCGTGCTGATCGCCACCTTCATCTCGGTGGTGCTCTCGATGTTCGCGGCGTACGCGATCGCCCGGCTCGACTTCAAGGGCAAACGGCTGATCCTCACCAGCGCGCTGGCAGTGGCGATCTTCCCCGTGGTCGCGATCGTGACACCGCTGTTCAACCTCTGGCGGGCGATCGGCCTCTACAACACCTGGCCTGGCCTGATCATCCCCTACCTGTCGCTGACGCTGCCGCTGTGCATCTGGACCCTGTCGGCCTTCTTCCGGGAGATCCCCTGGGAGATGGAGCAGGCAGCCCAGGTGGATGGCGCCACGTCGTGGCAGGCGTTCCGCAAGGTGATCGTGCCGCTGGCGGCACCGGGGGTGTTCACCACCGCGATCATCTCGTTCTTCATCGCGTGGAACGACTTCGTCTACGGAATATCGCTGACCTCGACCGAGGCCGCACGACCTGTGCCGGCCGCCCTGGCGTTCTTCACGGGCGCCTCTCAGTTCGAGCAGCCCACGGGCTACATCGCCGCTGCCGCCGTGATCGTGACGATCCCCGTCGTGGTCCTGGTGCTGCTGTTCCAGCGGCGGATCGTTGCAGGACTCACCAACGGCGCCGTCAAGGGCTGACGGGACAAGGAGAAATCAGATGGCAGCCATCGAAATGAAGAACATCGTCAAGCAGTACGGCGACGGATTCCCCGCGGTGAACGACGTGAGCATCGACGTCGCCGACGGCGAGTTCGTGATCCTGGTCGGCCCGTCCGGCTGCGGCAAGTCGACGCTCCTTCGGATGATCGTCGGGCTGGAGGACATCACCTCCGGCGACATGGTGATCGACGGCGAGCGCGTCAACGAGAAGGCGCCGCGCGACCGCAACCTCGCGATGGTCTTCCAGAACTACGCGCTCTACCCGCACCTGACCGTCTACGAGAACATCGCGTTCCCGTTGCGGCTGTCGAAGAAGTTCAGCGACGACGAGATCGACCGCAAGGTACGCGACGCCAGCCAGACGCTCGAGCTCGACGAGCATCTCGAGCGCAAGCCGGGCAACCTCTCCGGTGGCCAGAGGCAGCGCGTGGCCATGGGGCGGGCGATCGTGCGAGAGGCCAAGGCGTTCCTCTTCGACGAGCCGCTTTCCAACCTCGACGCCAAGCTCCGCGGCCAGATGCGCACCGAGATCTCGCGTCTCCAGAAGCGACTGGGCATCACCACGGTCTACGTCACCCACGACCAGACCGAGGCGATGACGCTCGGTGACCGCGTAGCAGTTCTCAAGCGCGGCATCCTGCAGCAGCTGGCCACGCCGCGTGAGCTCTACGAGCACCCCGTCAACCTGTTCGTCGCCGGGTTCATCGGCTCACCGCCGATGAACTTCCTGCCGGCAACGGTCAAGGGCGACAAGGTCGAGCTGCCGTTCGGCACGGTCACCATCCCCGCGGACAAGGCCGCGAAGGTGCAGGACCACGAGGGTCTGCTCATCGCGGGCATCCGCCCCGAGTACTTCGACGACGCGACCGTGGTCGAAGAGCACAAGCTGCAGCACGGTTCGACGTTCCGGGCGACGGTCGACGTCACCGAGTGGCTCGGCAACGAGGCCTACGCCTACATCCCCTTCGAGGCGCCCCCGGAGGTCACCTCCGAGCTCGCCCAGCTGGAGAAGGAGCTCGACAGCGAGTCGCTGCGCACGCAGCTGGTGGTGGCGCTGGACTCGGCCAGCCGGATCCAGGAGGGCGACGAGGCCGAGATCTTCGTGGACTCCCGCAAGATGCACCTGTTCGACCCCGAGAGCCAGGACAACCTCACCGCAGGTCTCTGATCTCATCAGGCAGCGGAGCCCCGGTCGGTCCGTCAGGGCAGACCGGGGCTCCGCTGCCTCCAGGCGCCGGGCGCCCTTCGCTCAGGCGCGTCCGAGCCTTCGACGCGGCTCGCCGGGCAGGGGCCTGCGCCGCACACTGACCCCGCCCATCAGCGAGAGCCCACGGACCCGCACGACGGGTGATGCGGCGGTGACCTCGGGTGCCACCTTGTCCCTGCCCTGGCTGAAGTCGCCCATGATCCCGACCCCGTCGACGACGACGGTGGTGCCCGGCCCCACGGCGATGTCGATGCCGCCCATGATCGCGACCGCGGTGATCGTCACCTCGCGGGACTCGAGCACCGCCTCCCGCAGGTCGAGGGTGACCGACCCCATGAGCGAGAAGGCGGTGTGCTCCTGCGGGACCCGCCACACGCCGCGCCGCTTGCACTCACCCAGGACCGCGACCGAGCTGGTGTACTCCACGGCAGGAACGGCCGGGGCAGGAGGCTGCACAGGGGCCGGAGCGGCATGAACCCCGTCCGACGTACCGGTCGGCAGGTCGGCGGTGATCGGGACCAGGTCGCCGTACGTCCGGGCCTGGTACGCCGCCTCCAGCCGCTCGTCGAGCTCGGAGAGGTCGATCCGGCCCTCCCCCGCCGCGTGCCGCAGCACCTCGGCGACCCGGTGACGGTCGGCGTCGGAGATGCGGAGCCGGGCCGGGTCGTGGCCGTTCGTCTCGTAGGGGCGTCCCTCCATGCGGACAGCCTAGACGGCTCGATTACCCTCGTGGTCCGTGAGCAACGAACCCGAGTTCCGCTACTCCGACCTCCTCCCCACCGGTGCCGACGAGACGCCGTACCGGCTGCTGACCACTGAGGGGGTGAGCACTGTCGAGGTCGACGGCCGCACCTTCTTGAAGGTCGACCCGGAGGCGATCCGCCTCCTCACGGCCGAGGCCATGCACGACATCGCGCACTACCTCCGCCCGGCGCACCTCGCACAGCTGCGCAAGATCATCGACGACCCGGAGGCGAGCGGCAACGACCGCTTCGTGGCTCTCGACCTGCTCAAGAACGTCAACATCTCCGCCGGCGGCGTGCTCCCGATGTGCCAGGACACCGGCACCGCCATCGTCATGGGCAAGAAGGCCGAGGGCGTCCTCACCGGCAGCGACGACGGCGAGGCGATCAGCAAGGGCGTGTACGACGCCTACACCAAGCTGAACCTGCGCTACTCCCAGCTCGCTCCGCTGTCGATGTGGGAGGAGAAGAACACCGGCACGAACCTCCCGGCGCAGATCGAGCTGTACTCGGCGCCCGCGGCGGACGGGCAGGACCCGTCGTACAAGTTCCTCTTCATGGCCAAGGGCGGCGGCTCGGCCAACAAGTCCTTCCTGTACCAGGAGACGAAGGCCGTCCTGAACCCCAAGCGCATGCTGGAGTTCCTCGACGAGAAGATCCGCTCCCTCGGCACCGCAGCGTGCCCGCCGTACCACCTCGCGGTCGTCGTGGGCGGCACGTCGGCGGAGTACGCGCTCAAGACCGCGAAGTACGCCTCCGCGCACTACCTCGACAACCTCCCGACCGAGGGGTCGATGTCGGCGCACGCGTTCCGCGACGTCGAGCTGGAGGAGGAGGTCTTCAAGCTCACCCAGTCCTTCGGGATCGGCGCGCAGTTCGGCGGGAAGTACTTCTGCCACGACGTCCGCGTCGTGCGCCTCCCCCGCCACGGCGCGTCCTGCCCCGTGGCCATCGCGGTGTCCTGCTCGGCCGACCGGCAGGCGCTGGGCAAGATCACGCCCGAGGGCGTCTTCCTCGAGCAGCTCGAGCGCGACCCGGCGAAGTACCTCCCCGAGACCACGGACGAGAAGCTCAGCGACGACGTCGTGAAGGTCGACCTGAACCGGCCCATGGACGAGATCCGCGCCGAGCTGTCGAAGTACCCGGTCAAGACGCGGCTCTCGCTGACCGGCCCGCTCGTCGTGGCCCGCGACATCGCACACGCCAAGATCAAGGAGCGCCTCGACGCCGGCGAGGAGATGCCGCAGTACATGCGCGACCACGCCGTCTACTACGCCGGACCCGCGAAGACGCCCGAGGGGTACGCCTCCGGGTCGTTCGGGCCCACCACGGCGGGGCGGATGGACTCCTACGTCGACCAGTTCCAGGCCGCCGGGGGCTCGATGGTGATGCTGGCCAAGGGCAACCGCTCGGTGCAGGTCACCAAGGCCTGCGACGCCCACGGCGGCTTCTACCTCGGCTCGATCGGCGGCCCCGCCGCCCGGCTCGCCCAGGACTGCATCAAGAACGTCGAGGTGCTCGAGTACCCCGAGCTCGGCATGGAGGCGATCTGGAAGATCGAGGTCGAGGACTTCCCCGCCTTCATCGTCGTGGACGACAAGGGCAACGACTTCTTCGCCGATCCCGCCGGCCAGACCACGGTCCCGCTGTCGGGCATCCGGGTGCGCTCCGCCGAGAAGGCCTGACGCCGAGTCGGCAGAAACGCCGCCCGGATCCCCGCCGAGTCGGCAGAAGTGCCGCGGCACTTCTGCCGACTCGACGGTTTGAGGCGCCGACCTGGAGGTAATGAGGGGCGTGGAGTACACCGAGGTGGCCCGGGCCGAGTCGCCCCGCGGCGAGATCGTCCTGCGCGAGCGTCGTGACCCGGAGACGGCGCCGGGCTCACCGGGCGTCCTCGAGCTGCGGGTCAACGGGGTCTTCGTGATGGACACGCTGGAGACCAGCAGCGAGAAGGGTCTCGCCACGGCGGCGCTGCAGCACGTCGAGGCACCCCGCGACGTCGTCATCGGCGGCCTCGGCCTCGGGTTCACCCTGCACGAGGTGCTCGCCGACCAGCGCGTCGAGCGGCTCGTGGTCGTCGAGATCGAGGACGCCCTGGCGCAGTGGATGCGCGATGGCACCGTGCCGCACGGCCCGGCGTACCTCGCCGACGAGCGGGTGAGCGTGATGATCGCGGACATCCGGACCGCGGTGGCCGAGGCGACGCCCGACGCCTACGACCTGGTGCTGCTCGACGTGGACAACGGACCCGGGTTCCTGGTCTACGACGACAACGCTGCGGTCTACCAGCGTGACTTCCTCTGCCAGACCCTGTCCTGCCTGCGTCAGGGCGGGGCGCTGGTGATCTGGTCGGCGTCGGAGTCCCCCGCTCTCCACGCCGAGATGGAGGCGGTGTTCGGCAACGTGGTGGCCGTGCCGTACGAGGTCAGCCTGCAGAGCCGCGACGAGCAGTACTGGATCTACCTCTCGCGCCGGACCGCATAGCGCCCCGCGCTGTCGGGTATAGCCTCCGGTATGGCCGATTTCCGCACCGAGCACGACAGCATGGGTGAGGTCCAGGTCCCCGCCGAGGCGCTCTGGCGAGCGCAGACCCAGCGGGCCGTGGAGAACTTCCCGATCAGCGGGAGCACCCTGGAGCACGAGCACATCAAGGCGATCGCCCACGTGAAGGCCGCCGCCGCGAAGGTCAACGCCGAGCTCGGCGTCCTGGAGCAGGACATGGCCGAGGCGATCGTCGCCGCAGCAGACCAGATCGTCGCGGGCGAGCATCTCGACCACTTCCCCGTCGACGTCTTCCAGACGGGGTCCGGCACGTCGTCGAACATGAACATGAACGAGGTCCTCGCCTCGCTGGCCACGCAGGGCCTCGGGCGCGACGTCCACCCCAACGACCACGTCAACGCCAGCCAGTCGAGCAACGACACCTTCCCGACCTCGATCCACGTCGCGGCGGTGACCGCGACCAGGAACGACCTGGTGCCCGCGCTCGACCACCTCGCCGGGGTCCTCGAGCGCAGGGCCGAGGAGTTCGCCGACACGGTGAAGTCCGGCCGTACCCACCTCATGGACGCCACACCCGTGATGCTCGGCCAGGAGCTGTCCGGGTACGCCGCGGCGATGCGGCTGGGCATCGAGCGGCTCGACGCCGCCCTCCCCCGCGTCGCCGAGCTGCCGCTCGGGGGCACGGCGGTCGGCACGGGGATCAACACGCCGCAGGGCTTCGCGCCCCGGGTGATCGCCGAGCTGTCCGAGCGCACGGGTATGACGTTCACCGAGGCCCGCAACCATTTCGAGGCCCAAGGGGCCCGTGATGCGCTGGTGGAGCTCTCGGGTGCGACCCGGACCGTCGCGGTCAGCCTGACCAAGCTGTGCAACGACCTGCGGTGGATGTCCTCGGGACCCCGGACCGGCCTGGCGGAGATCAACCTCCCGGACCTGCAGCCCGGCTCGAGCATCATGCCGGGCAAGGTGAACCCGGTCCTGCCCGAGGCGACGCTGATGGTGTGCGCGCAGGTCATCGGCAACGACGTGACCGTCACGACCGCGGGTGCGTCGGGGAGCTTCGAGCTGAACGTGATGATGCCGGTGATGGCTCGCAACCTGCTCGAGTCCGTGCGGCTGCTGAGCACCAGCAGCCGCCTGTTGGCGGACCGGTGCATCGACGGGATCACCGCCAACGTCGACCGGATGCGCACCTACGCAGAGTCCTCGCCCTCCGTGGTGACCCCGCTGAACCGGTACATCGGCTACGAGAACGCCGCCAAGGTCGCCAAGACCGCGCTGGCGGAGGAGAAGACGATCAAGGAGGTCGTGCTCGAGATGGGGTACGTCGAGAGGGGCGACCTCACCGAGGAGCAGCTCGACGACGCCCTCGACGTAGCGCGCATGACCCACCCCTGACGCGCGGGCGAAGACGTGAGAAGGGGCCCGCCGATCGTCTCGGGGGCCCCTTTGCTCGAGGTCAGGTGAGGTGGCTCAGTACCACTGGTTGGCCTGCTTGAACTCCCAGGCCGAGCAGGCGGTGCCGTAGGAGTCGCGGATGTACTGCAGGCCCCAGCGGATCTGGCTGACCGGGTTGGTCATGTAGTCCGACGGCAGGTTGTCGTGCGTGCCGCCGGTGAGCGCCTGCGGGATGCCGTAGGCCGTCGAGGTGGGGTTGTCCGCGCTCGCGTCCCAGTCGCTCTCGCTGATCCACAGCTCGTCGAGGCAGTCGAACTCCGCCTGGTCGAGGCCGTACTCAGGCATGAGCCGGAGCGCGATGTCCTTGGGGTCCTGGTCGGCGAGGTCCTCGGTGCGGGTCACCTGGCCGCCGGAGTCCTGGTCCAGGGCCTGCTTCTTGTCCTGGGAGGTACGGCGGTCCGAGCGTGAGGTCTGGGACTCCTCGCCGCGCTCGACGATGGTCATGTCCACGGGCTCGTCTGCGCGCTGCGCCTCGGCAGCGGTGATCATCGCGCGGGCGGGGTCCTCGGACGAGCTCTTCCAGGCGATGCCGCTGGTGACGGCGAGCCCCGTGGCGGCGACGGCGACACCGGAGTAGGTGACCGATTTCCGCAGGCTCTTCTTCAGGACCGGCTCCGCCGGCGCGTTCCTGTGCTTCGGAACGTACTTGGCTTTTGGCACTGACGTGACTCGCAATCGACTACAGGGTCGCTGTGCGTCGGGCGACGGACAAGTCGACCACCATGCCCGAGCCGACATCAGAGGTGCAAACCGAGAGAACTACCTGAGAGGCACATCACGGGCGGGGAGGTCGCAGAGATGCTTCCCCCTCGCATACCGGTCAAACCGGCTCCCCCGACCCGTTCCGGGCCGAGAGGAGCCGGTCTGTACCGGTTGGTGAGGGTCAGACCGTGACGTTCTCCAGCATCTCGGTGACCAGCGCGGCGATGGGCGAGCGCTCGGACCTGGTCAGCGTGACGTGGGCGAAGAGCGGGTGCCCCTTGAGCCGCTCGACCACCGCGACGACGCCGTCGTGGCGGCCGACGCGCAGGTTGTCGCGCTGGGCGACGTCGTGGGTCAGCACGACCTTGCTGTTCGCCCCGATCCGCGAGAGCACGGTGAGCAGAACATTGCGCTCGAGCGACTGCGCCTCGTCGACGATCACGTAGGCGTCGTGGAGCGAGCGGCCGCGGATGTGGGTCAGCGGGAGCACCTCGAGCATGCCGCGGTCGAGGACCTCGTCGATGACGTCGGGCGAGGCGAGGGCGCCGAGGGTGTCGAAGACCGCCTGGGCCCAGGGCGACATCTTCTCCGACTCGCTGCCGGGGAGGTAGCCGAGCTCCTGGCCGCCGACCGCGAAGAGGGGGCGGAAGACGACGACCTTCTTGTGCTGGCCACGCTCGAGCACGGCCTCGAGACCCGCGCAGAGCGCCATCGCGGACTTGCCGGTCCCGGCGCGGCCGCCGAGGGAGACGATGCCGACCTCCGGGTCGAGCAGCATCTCGAGCGCGATGCGCTGCTCGGCGGAGCGGCCGTGGACGCCGAAGGCCTCCCGGTCCCCGCGGACGAGGTGGACGCGCTTGTCGGCCTTGACCCGGCCGAGCGCGCTGCCCCGCTCGGAGAGCAGCACCAGGCCGGTGTGGCAGGGCAGGTCACGGGCCTCCTCGAGGTCGATGGCGCCGTCGGCGTACAGCTCGTCGACGTCGACGCCGGAGACCTCGAGCTCCGTCATCCCGGTCCACCCGGACTCGACGGCGAGCTCGGCCTGGTACTCCTCGGCGTCGAGCCCGACCGCGGAGGCCTTGATCCGCAGCGGGAGGTCCTTGGAGACCAGGGTGACGTCGTGCCCCTCGTTGGCGAGGTTGCGGGCGACAGCGAGGATGCGGGTGTCGTTGTCGCCGAGGCGGAAGCCCGACGGGAGCGACTGGGGGTCGGTGTGGTTGAGCTCGACCCGGATCGTGCCGCCGGCGTCCGACGCGGGCACGGGCTGGTCGAGCCGACCGTGGAGGACGCGCATCTCGTCGAGCATCCGGAGAGCGGCGCGGGCGAAGTACCCCAGCTCGGGATGGTGGCGCTTGCCTTCCAGCTCGGTGATCACGACGACGGGCAGGACCACCTCGTGCTCGGCGAAGCGGCGCAGCGAGCCCGGGTCGGCGAGAAGGACGCTGGTGTCCAGGACGAAGGTCCGGACCTCCCCGGCGTCCCCCGTGCCGGTCGCGCTCCGACGGCGAGTGGTGCTCTTGCTTGCAGCCACGGCTGCCCCCTCAGCAGGACCGACGCACGCACTCAGCGCCCCGGTCCTATCTCGTGTTGGACCGGGAACGGGCCCGAAGGTCCGAGTGCGGACCTCCGGTCGAAAACTGGTCGTGAGCGTTCACGAACGGGCCTCCCGAACGGCTGGCTTCCCCACCTGCCGTTGCTCACGAAGGTAGACGTTCAGCACAGGTCCGACCAGCGACACGCCCGAACGGGGGACGAACCGGACGAGAACTCTCAGGTGCCGAAGCGGCGCTCCCGCTCGGCGTAGGCACGGACGGCACGCAGGAAGTCCACGCGCCGGAAGTCCGGCCAGTAGGCCTCGCAGAAGTAGAACTCGCTGTGCGCGCTCTGCCAGAGCAGGAAGCCGCCCAGTCGCTGCTCGCCGGAGGTGCGGATGACCAGGTCCGGGTCGGGCTGGCCCTTGGTGTAGAGGTGCTCGGCGATGTGCTCGACGTCGAGGATCTCGGCCAGCTCCTCGATCGAGGTGCCCTTCGAGGCGTGCTCGTGGAGCAGGGCCCGAACGGCGTCGGCGATCTCGCGGCGTCCGCCGTACCCGACGGCGACGTTGACGATGATCCCGTCCACGGCGCGCGTGGCGTCGGCGGCCTCCTTGAGCCGCTCCGCGGTCTCAGCGGGCAGCAGGTCGAGCGCACCGACCGGATTGAGGCGCCAGCGCCCCTGGGCGGCCAGATCGGCGACGGCGTCCTCGATGATCGAGAGCAGCCCGCCCAGCTGGTCGGCGGGACGGTTCAGGTTGTCGGTGGAGAGCAGCCACAGCGTGACCACCTCGACCCCGACCTCCTCGCACCACTCGAGGAGCGGGGAGATGTTCGCCGCACCCGCGCGGTAGCCGTGCGCGGTGTCTCGTCCCACGGCCTTGGCCCAGCGACGGTTGCCGTCGAGCATGACCCCGACGTGCTTGGGCAGACGACCGGCCGGCAGGCGTCGGAACAGGCGCCGCTCGTAGGCGGGGTACAGCACCTTGCGAATGCCGGATTTCCAGTCAGCCACGGCAGACCACCTTACCTGTGACACCGGACGCAGATCCTTGATCACACATACGGTCCTTTCCGTAACATCTGACCATGACGTCCGACGAGATCAGCTCGCGGCCCGCGCCCGCCCGCGCGACGGCCGAGGCCACCGAGCACCTGCGGGACCACGTCCGTGACGTCCTCACCGAGGTCAAGCCGAAGCTGCGGGGGTGGCTGCACGCCGCGACCGCTCCGCTGTCGCTCGCCGCGGGCATCGTGCTCATCGCGCTCTCCCCCAACGCCGCCACCCGGACCGGGTCGGCCATCTTCGCCGCCTCCGCGCTCATTCTGTTCACCGTCTCGGCGGTCTACCACCGGGGCACGTGGTCGCCGAAGGTCTGGGCGTTCCTGCGCAGGTTCGACCACGCCAACATCTTCCTGCTCATCGCGGGCTCCTATACCCCGTTCACACTGCTGCTACTCCACGGCAGCGACCGGACCGCCCTGCTGACCATCGTGTGGGTGGGCGCGGGGCTCGGCATCGCGTTCCGCATCTTCTGGGCCGGCGCGCCCCGATGGCTCTACACGCCGATCTACATCGGTCTGGGCTGGGCGGCGATCTTCTACTTCTCCTCCTTCGTCGCCAACGCCGGTGTCGCCGTCCTGACCCTGATGGTCGTCGGCGGCGGCCTCTACACGCTCGGGGGGCTCGTCTACGGACTGAAGTGGCCGGACCCGTCGCCGCGGTGGTTCGGGTTCCACGAGGTCTTCCACACGCTCACGATCGCCGCGTTCGTCACCCACTACGTGGGGGTCTCGATCGCCACGTACTCACTGCGCTAGACCGACGAGTCCGTATTCACAAAACGCCCATCTAGGTCTTCCAATCGGAGGACACCGGGGCTAACGTCGTGGTACTGAAACCAGCTTGATCGGTTCGGAGGTGTTGCCTATGACCGCTCCTTCACGATCGCGACACGAGCCTGAAGGGCCGTGACGCAGAAAGCTGAAACACGCTGAAGGGGAAGGCGCCTCGCGCCTTCCCCTTCTCCGTGTCCGCAGGTCGTTCGAGACAGCTCCTCAGCCGGTCAGCAACCGCACGAGATCGTCGGTGTCGATGACCGGCCGTTCGCACACCATCCCCCGGCACACGTACGCCGCGGCGCGGCCGTCCACGAGCCCCCGCCCCTCCAGCAGCGGTACGCCGGAGGCGCCGGGCGCCCCCACGACCACCACGGCCCCCGGGCTCGTGGAGCGCCGGGCCACCCGCTCGAGTGCGGCCCGCCCCGGATCTCCTTCCGCACCGACCACGGCGACCTCGAGAGGGCCGACGAGCGCCGCCTCAGCCGCCGCGAGGGACCAGCCTGCGAACCTCGGCACCCGGTCGGCGAGCAGACGGATCGTGCGCAGTGCCGCCTCCGCCGCGTCCCGGTGCCGCCCCGAGCCGGTGACGGCGGCATAGCCGAGGAGAGCGTGGACGAGGGCCGACTGGCCCGAGGGGCTGGCGTTGTCGCTGGGATCGCTGGGCCTGGCCACCAGGGTCTCGGCGTCGTCCGCGGTGTCGTAGAAGCCCCCGTTCCCGTCCGGGAAGTGGCGCAGCGCGGTCTCGAGGAGGCCTTCGGCCCGCCGGAGCCACACGGCGTCTCCCGTCGCGGAGAGCAGGGCCAGGCACGCGTCGGCGACGCAGCCGTAGTCCTCCAGCACGCCGGCGTGGGAGCCTGCCCGGCCGTCCCGCGAGACGCGGAGCAGCCTCGGACCGTCGGACCGCTCCTCCACGTGGAGGTCCACCAGCAGGTCCGCTGCACGCACCGCCGCCTCGACGTACCGGGGCTCGTCGAGCAGCAGGCCGGCCTGGGCGAGCGAGGTGATGACCAGCCCGTTCCAGGCGGCGACCACCTTGTCGTCGCGGGCCGGCGGGACACGCCCGGCGCGCGCCTCGTGCAGTCGGGTCCTCACCGCGGCCCAGCGCTCGGGGTCGTCGGGGTCCTGGCGCAGCTGGAGGGTCGACGCACCGTGCTCGAAGGTGCCGCGCTCGGTCACCTCGAGGAGCGCCGCGGCCCAGTGACCGTCGTCCTCGCCGAGCACCTCGACGAGCTGTGCTGGCGTCCAGGCGTAGTACTTGCCCTCCACCCCCTCGGAGTCGGCGTCGAGCGCCGAGGCGAACCCGCCTTCGGCAGTCCCCAGGTCGCGGATCAGGAAGTCCGCCGTCTCCCGGGCGACGCGCTCGCCCAACGGGTCGCCGCTCTGGCGCCACCAGCGGGCGTAGACGCCGAGCAGCTGGGCGTTGTCGTAGAGCATCTTCTCGAAGTGCGGGACCACCCAGTCGCGGTCGACGCTGTAGCGGGCGAAACCGCCGCCGAGCTGGTCGTACATCCCGCCGCGTGCCATCGCGTGACAGGTGCGCGACACCATCTCCCGCGCCTTCTCCGAGCCGGTCCGCGCTTCGTGTCGCAGCAGCTGCTCGAGGACCATCGATGGCGGGAACTTCGGTGCGGTGCCGAAGCCCGCCGACGTCTGGTCGAGCTCCCGCCACAGCTTGTCGACGGCCACCTCGAGGACCTCGTCGTCGAGGTCACCACGGCCGGAGGCCTCGTTCTCGGCGCGCAGCCGCTCCGCGACCCGGCCGGCCACGCCGTCGACCTCGTCGCGGCGGTCCCGCCACGCGTCGGCGAGCGCCTGGAGCACCTGGGTGAAGGCGGGCTGCCCGTGCCGGGGCTTGTCGGGGAAGTAGGTGCCGGCGAAGAACGGCCGGCCGTCGTGGTCGAGGACGACGGTCATCGGCCAGCCGCCCTGACCGGTCATCGCGGTCGTCGCGGTCATGTAGACGGCGTCGACGTCGGGCCGCTCCTCGCGGTCGACCTTGACGTTGACGAAGAGCTGGTTCATCAGGGCTGCCGTCGCCTCGTCCTCGAAGGACTCGTGCGCCATCACGTGGCACCAGTGGCAGGCGGCGTACCCGACGCTCAGCAGGACGGGGACGCCGCGGCGGCGCGCCTCCTCGAACGCGTCAGGTCCCCACTCGTGCCAGTCGACGGGGTTGTCCTTGTGCTGCAGCAGGTACGGCGACGTCGCGGTCGCGAGCTTGTTGGTCACTCTCCTCTCGAGGTCTCGGTGCGGGCGCCTGCGCTTCATGGTCCTGTGCCCGGAGGGCAGCGGCCCAATCGGGGCGGCGGCCTAGGCCGCGTAGGGCACGCCGTACGGGTCCGCGGCCGCACTCAGCGGCACGACTTCGCGGCCGAGCGGCAGCAGCGCGAGGGGGATCATCTTCCAGCAGGCGATGCCGAAGGGGATCCCGATGATCGTCACGCACAGCAGCAGCCCCGCGACGAGGTGCGCGAGCGCGAGCTCCCACCCGACCACGAGCAGCCAGATCACGTTGCCGATCGCTGACCAGACGCCGGCCTGGCGCTGCCAGACCACGGTCCGCCCGAAGGGCCAGATCACGAAGCCGGCGATCCGGAAGGAGGCGATGCCGAAGGGGATGGTGACGATGAGGACGAAGGCGACGATGCCGGCGGCAGCGTAGCCGAGAGCCAGCCACAGGCCGGCCAGCAGGAACCAGAGGATGTTGCCGAGCGTCCGCACACTCCTCATGCTAGGCCGCAGGCGTCGCGGGGGCGGCGCCATCGCACCAACCGGGCCCGGACACAGACGGCCCCCGTCTCCAGCGGACTGGAGACGGGGGCCGGTCAGGGTGCGGACGGGGCGGTCGGCGACCGCTCAGACGATGCTCAGCGGCACTCGCACTTGCGGTCCTCCGGAACGGTGGCCATCACGTCGTCGACGTGCATGCCGCAGCCGTCCCAGGTCGTCTTCTTGCACGAGGGGCACACGACGGGGAAACACATGGGTCTGCTCCAACTGGATCGGGTGTGTCTGACGGAAACTATACCCCAGGGGGTATCGTCTTCCAAGCCTTGGACGACAGGCAGCCACGTTCCATTCCCTGTGACCGCCCGGACGCCTCAGGCGACGCGACCGGGGCCGCCGCCCTTGGCGACCAGCGGGAGTCCGGCACGCGCCCAGGCGCTCATGCCCCCCTTGACGTTGGCCACGTCGCCGCGCTGAGCCGAGAGCATCTTCGCCGCCCGGGCCGAGCGTGAGCCCGAGCGGCAGACGACCAGCACCTCACGGTTGCGAGGCAGCTCGCCGGCTCGAGCACCCAGCTGACCGAGCGGGATGTGACGCGCCTTGGGCGCGTGGCCGCTCGTCCACTCGTGCGACTCTCGTACGTCGAGCAGCACGGCGCCGCGCTCCTGGGCCTCGCGCGCCTCGGACGGCCCGACGACCCGGAAGGGCTTGTGCAGGAGGTTTTCGAGGAACGCCATGAAGGTCTTCTCCTTTGTCAGAGAGGGTGGGGGTCGAGAGATTCAGTCCTCGACCACGGGGAGGCCGGCCTCTCGCGCCTTGGGGTACTCGTCGTCGACGAGCACGACCTCACGTCCGGCGGCTGCGAGGAACGATGCCGCGATCGAGGCGCGGTAGCCGCTCACACAGTGCACCCAGACCTCACCGGCCGGAACCTCGCCGACGCGGTCGGCGACCTCGTGGATCGGGATGTTCACCGAGCCCTCGATGCGCGACTCGTCCCGCTCGGAGGTGCGCCGCACGTCGAGCACGACGACCTCGCGATGGTGCCGCACCTGGGCCAGGTCGGCGAAGGTCGCCACCGGGTAGGACCCCAGCGGACCGGTGACCCACGCCTCGGGCTTCCCGGTGGACGAGGCGGCGACCTGGTCGATGCCGATGCGCACGAGCTCACGCTGCGCCTCGGCTACCTGCTCCTCGGACTCGCCGAGCAGTGTGACGGGCGTGCCCCAGCGCATCATCCAGCCGACGTAGGTGGAGAACTGCCCGTCGAGCCCGAAGTTGAACGTGCCCGGCGCGTGCCCCGCGGCGAAGGCGGTGCGCGTGCGCAGGTCGAGCAGCCACTCCCCCGCCTCGAGGCGGCGACGCAGCTCGTCGGCGTCGGCCGGTGCCGGCAGGCTCAGGTCGGGGGCGTCGGGGCCGGCGGCGTTGGCGGGCCCCATGTGCGCGTAGTACGCGGGGTAGACGTCGAGACCCTCGATGATCTGCCGGACGTAGGCCTCCTCGTCCTCGGTGAGCACGGGGTTGGCCCGCTTCTCGCGGCCGATCGTGGACACGTCGGGCTGGTCCTCCGCCGAGCCGGCGGCACAGAAGCTGCCGAAGCCGTGCGTCGGGTAGACGCCGGTGTCGTCGGGCAGCGTGGCCAGCCGCTGGGCGGAGCCGTGCTGGAGCCTGGTCAGCTCCTCGGTGTGCTGCTTGCCGAGCAGGTCGGGCCGGCCGGTCGCGCCGTACAGCAGGGAGCCGCCGGTGAACACCGCGACCGGACCGTCGTCGGCCTCCACGGCGTACGAGAGGTGGGTGAAGGTGTGCCCTGGGGTGTGGATCGCGCGGACCCGCATCCGGTCTCCGACAGCGACCTCGTCGCCGTCGCGGATCGGGGTCCTCCGGAAGCTGACGTCGTCGTCGGCGCTGACGTGGTACGCCGCCCCCGTGCGCTCGGCCAGGGCGAGCCCACCGGTGACGTAGTCGTTGTGGATGTGCGTCTCGAAGACGTCGCTGATCCGGACCCCCTCGCGCGCGGCCAGGTCGAGGACCCGGTCGAAGTCGCGCTGCGGATCGACCACGAAGGCGACCTCCCCGTCGTGGACGAGGTAGCTGCGGTCCCCGAGCGACGCCGTCTCGAGAGTGCGGATGGCGATGTCGGTCATGGAACCCTCCTGTCGTCGACGCCTGCGGCGTCGCGTCCCTCGACGACGGGGCGCCCGGAGCGCGCCCAGGCGATGGTGCCGCCGGCCACGGAGCGGGCGTCGAACCCGGCGTTGATCATCACGTCGGCCATGGCCAGGCTCCGGTTCCCGGAGCGGCAGATGACGTAGATCGCCTCGTCCTTGCTGAGCCGGCCCATCTGACCGGGCAGGTGCCCCATGGGAATCAGCTCGGCGCCGGAGACGTGGCCCTCGACGTACTCACCTGCCTCGCGCACGTCGATCACGGTCGCGCCCTCGGCGTGGGCTCGTGCGAAGCGGTCGATGTCGACCTCGCGCATGACGTCCATCAGTCCTTTCTTGTCAGGTACCCTAGGGGGTATGCACCTCTCACACTACGGGGTGCGGGATGCATTCCACCGGGTACCCCTGACATCGTGGGGAATGAATCGGAACCTCTCCCGGTTATACCCCCACAGGTATTACCATCAAACTCCCTGGAGGGATAGAGCGCATGGCAACGACCAACCTCACCGCGGCCGACTTCGAGCAGACCGTCGCGGACAACGACATCGTCCTCGTCGACTTCTGGGCCTCCTGGTGCGGTCCCTGCCGCCAGTTCGCGCCGACCTACGAGAAGGCCTCCCAGGCCCACGAGGACATCGTGTTCGGCAAGGTCGACACCGAGGCCGAGCAGGCACTCGCCAGCGCCGCGAACATCACCTCGATCCCGACCCTCATGGCGTTCCGTGAGGGTGTGCTCGTCTTCGCGCAGCCCGGCGCGCTGCCTCCGCAGGCCCTGGACCAGGTCATCACCGCGGTGAAGGGTCTCGACATGGAGGAGGTCCACGCAGCGGTGGCCGCCCAGGAGAGCGGGGAGGAGAGCGCGTGAGCTACGCCCTCACCACCACGGTACGCGCGCCCCACGCCGAAGCGGTCGAGAAAGTCCGCGAGGCGCTCGGCGAGCAGGGCTTCGGCGTCCTCACCGAGATCGACATCCGGTCGACGCTGAAGCAGAAGCTCGACGTCGACGTGCCCGCCCAGGTGATCCTGGGCGCGTGCCGTCCCCCGCTCGCGCACGCCGCGTTGCAGGCCGAGCCCTCCGTCGGGCTGCTGCTGCCCTGCAACGTGGTCGTCCGTGAGACCCAGGACGGCACCGTCGTCGAGGCGGTCGATCCCCAGACCATGGTCGCCATGACGGAGAATGACGACCTGCAGTCGGTCGCCGACGAGGCCAAGGAGCGCCTCGAGAAGGCTCTGGCTTCGCTCTCCGCGTAGTCACCGGAAGAAGGAAGACGAGATGGAACTGCCCGTCGAAGAGATGGCCGCGGTGATCAACCGCCTCAAGCGCGCACAGGGTCAGCTCAGCGGTGTCGTCCGCATGCTCGAAGAGGGCCGCGAGTGCGAGGACGTCGTCACGCAGCTCGCCGCAGTGAGCCGCGCGCTCGACAAGGCCGGGTTCGCGATCATCGCCTCCGGCCTGCGGCAGTGCGTGATCCAGGAGGGCGACGCCGCCGCTCTGGACACCGCCAAGATGGAGAAGCTCTTCCTCTCCCTGGCCTGAGCGATGACCACCATGGACGCAGGAGCCTGGGACCGCCGGTACGCCGACAGCGCACTGGTGTGGTCCGCCGGGCCGAACCGCTTCGTCGAGTCCGAGCTCGCCGACCTCTCCCCCGGGCGTGCCCTCGACGTCGCGGCCGGAGAGGGGCGCAACGCCATCTGGCTCGCCGCCCAGGGGTGGGCGGTCACGGCCGTCGACTTCTCGCAGGTGGGCCTCGACAAGGGGCGTGAGCTCCAGGCCCGCCAGGACGGCGGCCGCGACCTGCGCATCGACTGGGTCCGCGCCGACGTGCTCGAGTACGACGCCGGCGCGCGCAGCTACGACCTGACGGTCCTCGCCTACCTCCAGCTGACCGCCGAGGAGCGGCGACGCGCGCTCCATCGCGCGTTCTCCGCGCTCCGGGACGGCGGCACGCTGTTCGTGATCGCCCACGACAGCACCAACCTCACCGAGGGCACGGGCGGCCCGCAGCTCCCCGAGGTGCTCTACACGGCGGAGGACGTCCTCGCCGACCTCGACGGCGAACGCTTCGAGGTGGTGCGCGCCGAGCGCGTCGCCCGCGAGGTGCCCCCGCCGGACGACGCCCCCGGCCAGCCGCCGCGCACGGCGTACGACTGCCTGGTGCGGCTGGTGCGCACCGACCCGCTCTGAGCATTCGCACCGTCAGGCACGAGCAACAGGGGCCGACACCACGCGGATGCGCGGTGTCGGCCCCTGTGACGACTGAAGGGTCAGCGGCCCTCGGCGCCGCCGTCGGTCTCGCCGTTCTCGCTCGCGCCGGACTCGTCGGGCTTCTCCTGGCCCTTCTCCTCGAAGTCGACCTTGCGCAGCTGCTTGCGGAAGCTGAACCACAGGACGACGACGGCTGCGGCCAGCAGCAGGAAGACGCCGAAGCCGAGCCAGCCAGGCTTCACGTCGGCGGGGTCGGGCGCCTGCTCGGCAAGCGCGATCGTTGCCCAGAGGGCAGTCATGGTGCTCAGGGGGATCATGCCTCCATCGTCTCAAGCGCCTCGCGGACTCCCGCGAAGAGATCGTCCTCAGGGGTCGGGGAGTCCACGGAGCTGCGCACCAGCTCGTAGTCCTCGGTGGGCCAGGCCCTCTCGTGCACCTCCAGCGGACAGGCGAACCAGGCACCGTCGGGGTCGATCTGGGTGGCGTGGGCGAGCAGCGCCTGGTCGCGGACCCCGAAGTACTCCGCGCACGGCACGCGCGTGGTGATCCGCTTGGCATGCTCGGGGTCGGGCTTCCAGTTCGTGAGCCGCTCCTCGTAGGGCGAGGTCATGCCGCGCACGATCATCTCGTCGTGCAGCGCCTGCGTGCGATCACGGTGGAACGAGTGGTGGTAGTACAGCTTCATCGGCTGCCACGGCTCGCCGGCGTCGGGGTACCTCGTCGGGTCACCCGCCGCCTCGAAGGCCTCGACGCTGACCTTGTGGCACATGATGTGGTCGGGGTGCGGGTAGCCGCCGTTCTCGTCGTACGTCGTCACCACGTGCGGACGGAACTCGCGGATCAGCCGCACCAGGGGCTCGGCCGCCTCCTCCACCGGCGCCAGCGCGAAGCACCCCTCGGGCAGCGGCGGGCGCGGGTCGCCCTCGGGCCAGCCGGAGTCGACGAAGCCCAGCCAGTCCTGGCGCACACCGAGGATCTCGCGCGCCGCCTCCATCTCCTGACGACGGATCTCGGCGATGTTCTCCCACACCTCGGGGCGGTCCATCTTCGGGTTGAGCACGGAGCCGCGCTCGCCTCCCGTGCAGGTCACGACATGGACGTCGACACCCTCGGCGACGTACTTGGCCGTGGTGGCCGCGCCCTTGCTGGACTCGTCGTCGGGGTGGGCATGGACGTGCATCAGTCGGAGCATGGGCGCAATCCTAGAATGAGGCCGTGAGCGACCTGGCGACGCGATACGGCACCCCCAACGCGAACAGTCGACGACTCCTCGTGTCGGGTGTGGCGGCGCTGACCCTGGTCTTCGTCGGCTGGGTCGCCTGGGCGGCGGTCTTCCACGGCGATCCGGAGGTCACCTCCGACCTCGTCTCCTTCGACGTCGTCGACGAGCACACCGCCACCGCGTCCTTCACCGTCGCCCGTCGCACGCCGGACGTGCAGGCAACCTGCCTCCTGCGGGCCCAGGCGGCCGACCACGCGACGGTGGGCGAGCTCAACGTCAGGATTGGGCCCGGCGGCGACCGGGTACAGACCTTGAGCAAGACCGTGCGCACCGAGCGGGAGGCCACGACGGTCGACGTCGTCGGCTGCGTCGCCGAGGGGCAGAAGCGACCCCGGTGACCTCCTTCGGGAATTGGCCGCCTCCACCGGTGCGTTGGTAAACTCATCCACTTGCCTTGAACGGCCCGAACGCTTGGTCCCGCAGGCCGGGGCCATCCATCGACGAGCATCAGGAGCACGACCAGTGACGCAGTCCAGCGGAGAGAACGTGATCTGGCTGACCCAGGAGGCGTTCGACAAGCTTCAGGAAGAGCTCGAGCACCTGCGTGGGCCGGTCCGCACCGAGGTCATCGCTCGCATCAGTGCAGCGCGCGACGAGGGCGACCTCAAGGAGAACGGCGGCTACCACGCCGCACGCGAGGAGCAGGGCAAGGTCGAGGGGCGGATCCGCCAGCTCGAGGACATGCTGCGCCGCGCCGAGGTGGGCGAGACGCCGACCGACGACGGTGTGGTCGAGCCCGGCATGAAGGTCACCACCCGGTTCGTCGGCGACGACGACGTGGAGACGTTCCTGCTCGGCGCCCGCGAGATCGAGACCCCCGAGGACCTCGAGGTGTACTCGCCGCAGTCGCCGCTCGGCTCCGCCATCATCGGGCGCAAGAAGGGCGAGCACGTCACCTTCGACGCCCCCAACGGCAAGGAGCTCAAGGTCGAGATCGTCGACGCAGTGCCCTACGCAGGGGCCTGAGCCCCAGCGGTCACCGAGGTGGCCACGGACGGCGTCCGGGATGTCCCGGATGGTCGACCGTGGCCACCTCGTCGTTTCTGGGACCCTCGTCCCCCTCCGGGGGCGGATGTGCCCTTACCCGCGCCGGCCGCGCGCGTGAGGCTGGGGCTGGAGGCAGAGAGCCTCCGGCACACGAGGGAGCATCCAGATGAGACGACTCGAGGGCCGGGTGGCCCTGGTCACCGGCGGCGCCAGCGGCATCGGCAAGGCCACCGTCTACCGGCTGGCGGAGGAGGGCGCGAAGGTCCTGCTCACCGACCTCCAGGACGAGAAGGGCGAGGAGATCGTCCAGCACCTCAAGGAGCTGGGACGCGAGGCCTCCTACCAGCACCACGACGTCAGCTCCGAGCACGACTGGGAGCGCGCGGTCGAGAAGGCCGTGACGGAGTACGGCGCCCTCGACATCGTGTTCAACAACGCCGGCATCGGCGACCTCGGCACGATCGAGGAGACCACGCTCGAAGGCTACGAGAGGACGGTCGCGGTGACCCAGACCAGCGTCTTCCTCGGCATGAAGGTCGCCGCCGAGGCGCTGCGCGAGTCCGACCACGCCTCGATCATCAACAACAGCTCGATCTTCGGCGCCGTCGGCGGCTTCGGGACCTCTCCGGCGTACCACGCGGCGAAGGGGGCGGTGCGGCTGCTCACCAAGAACGCGGCGCTGCACTGGGCCACCGAGGGGATCCGGGTCAACTCGGTCCACCCGGGGTTCATCGACACCCCCATCCTCGACGACGCGAAGGGCACGCCGTTCGAGCAGATGATGGTGGACGCGACGCCCATGGGCCGGCTCGGCAGGCCGGAGGAGGTCGCCGCCGCGGTGGCGTTCCTGGCCAGTGACGATGCGTCGTACGTCACCGGCTCGGAGGTGTACGTCGACGGCGGCTACACGGCGCGCTAGCCCTGCTCGGACACGTGGTAGCCGCGCTCGCGGAGCCGGGCGAGCACCCGCTCGGCGTGCTGGGTGCCACGCGTCTCGACCTGCATGGCCACCTCCACCTCGTTCAGGTGGAGGTGCGCCGAGGTGCGCTCGTGCACGACGTCGAGGACGTTCGCGTCGAGCTCGGCGAGGTCGTTGAGCAGGCGGGCGAGCGCTCCGGGCAGGTCGGGGATGCGCACGCGGAAGAACAGGTAGCGCCCGGCCGCGGCCATGCCGTGGCGGATCACCCGCATCAGGAGCAGCGGGTCGACGTTGCCGCCGGAGAGCACGGCGACCGCGGGCGTCGGGAAGCGGTCCGGGTGGTCCATCAGCGCGGCGACGGCGGCCGCGCCCGCAGGCTCGACGACGAGCTTGGCGCGCTCGAGCAGCATCAGCAGGGCCCGCGAGAGGGACTCCTCGCTGACGGTCACGATGTCGTCGACGTACTCCGTGATCGCCTTGAAGGGAACCTCGCCCGGCCGGCCGACCGCGATGCCGTCCGCCATGGTGCTCATCGAGGCGAGCGGGACCGGGTGCCCCTCGGCGAGCGAGCGCGGGTACGCGGCGGCACCCTCGGCCTGGACACCGACGACCCGGACGCCGGGGTTCTGCGCCTTGATCGCCGTGGCGATGCCGGCGAGCAGCCCGCCGCCCCCGGTCGGGACCAGGACGGTCTCGGCCTCCGGCGCCTGGTCGAGGATCTCCAGGCCGCACGAGCCCTGGCCGGTCACGATGTCGGCGTGGTCGAACGGGTGGATCAGGACCGCGCCGGTCTCGTCGGCGAACGCCTTGGCGCGCACGAGCGCCTCGTCGACGGTGTTGCCCTCGAAGACAATCTCGGCGCCGTAGCTGCGCGTGGCCTTCTCCTTCGGGATCGGGGCGCCCGAGGGCATGAAGACCGTGGACTTGATCCCGAGCAGGCTCGCCGCCAGGGCGACGCCCTGGGCGTGGTTGCCCGCGCTGGCGGCGACGACACCCGCGGCGCGCTCGTCCTCCGAGAGGCGCGACATGCGCAGGTAGGCGCCGCGGATCTTGAAGGAGCCCGTGCGCTGGAGGTTCTCGCACTTGAGCAGCACCGGCCCCCCGGCCACCGCGGAGAGCCAGCGCGACTCCTCCATCGGGGTGCGGATCGCGACACCCTCCAGGTCCCGGGCCCCCTGTCGGATGTCCTCGAGGGTCGGGATCCGGACCGGTACGGCGAAGGTGTCGGCGCTGCTCATGGCGGACACCCTATTGCGTGCCACGAGCCGTCGACGCCCCTCCCCGCACCGGGCGCCGAGCCCCTTCCGGAGTGACGGCCGTCACGGAGAAACAATTTGCATGGCACACGCAACTGAATGCACACTTGTGGGGTGCAACCTTCCCCCCTCTCACCGCCCACCGAGGCGCCGGCGACCGCCGAGGAGGCCGTGCTCCTCACGCTCGGCCGGCTCGGCCGGCGGATGCGCTCGCACTTCCCCGGTGAGGACCTCGACTTCTCGGCGATCCTGCTGCTGAAGACCCTCCTCCACGGCGGCCCGATGCGCCTGTCGGTCGTGGCCGGCCACCTCGGCCTGGACGCCTCGACGGTGAGCCGCCAGGTGCGTCAGCTCGAGGAGCGGGGCCTCGTCCAGCGCGCCTGCGACCCCGACGACGGCCGGGCGAGCCGGATCGCCCTCTCGACGGAAGGCACCGTCAGCCTCGAGGCCGGGGCGGAGCGGCGACGGGTCTTCGTCGCCGAGCTGCTCGCCGACTGGCCCGCCGACGACCGCGAGCACCTGCGCCTGCTGCTCACCAGACTTCTCGACTCCCTCGACCACCTCCAGGAGAACGCGTGACCACCGACACCTCCGGCTATCTCAGCCACCGCCAGATCCTGGTGGTGATGACCGGCCTGATGACCGGGCTGTTCCTCGCCGCTCTCGACCAGAGCATCGTGAGCACGGCCCTCCCCCGCATCACCAGCGAGCTCGGCGGCCTCGACAAGCTGTCGTGGGTCGTGACCGCCTACATGCTGGCCGCGACGTCCTCGACCCCGCTGTGGGGCAAGATCTCCGACCTCTACGGGCGGCGCCTGCTCTTCCAGATCGCGATCGTGACCTTCATGGTCGGGTCGCTGCTGTCCGGCTTCGCCCAGAACATCGACCAGCTGATCATCTTCCGGGCCGTCCAGGGCCTCGGCGGCGGTGGCCTCATGGCCCTGGCGATGGCCACCATCGGCGACGTGATCCCGCCCCGGGAACGTGGTCGCTACCAGGGCTACTTCGCCGCCGTGTTCGGTACGTCGTCCGTGCTGGGCCCGGTGCTGGGCGGCTGGTTCGCCGACGGTCCCGGCTGGCAGTGGATCTTCTACATCAACGTGCCCATCGGCCTCGTCGCCTTCGCCGTGACCTCCTCGGCCCTCAAGATCCCGCACGTCCGGCGCGAGCACAGCATCGACTACCTCGGTGCCGCCGTCGTCGTCGCCTCCGTGACCTCGGTGCTGCTCTACACGGCGTGGGCCGGTCCGACGTACGGCTGGGGCGACTCGCTCGGGCTGACCCTGCTGGGCGTCGGCCTGGCACTGGCCGTGGTGTTCGTGCTCGTCGAGCTGCGCGCCAAGGAGCCGATCATCCCGATGCGGCTGTTCCACAACTCGATCTTCTCGATCGCGAACAGCTTCGGCTTCCTCATCGGCGCCGCGATGTTCGGCTCGATGATCTTCATCCCCGTCTACCTCCAGGTCGTCGACGGGATGAGCCCGACCCGGTCCGGTCTCGGCATGCTGCCGATGGTGATCGGCATCTTCACCACCTCGATCGCGGCCGGCCGCCGGATGAGCCGCACCGGGCGCTACAAGATCTACCCGATCCTCGGCGCCGGCGTCGTCTCCGTCGCGCTCGTGCTGCTCTCGCGGCTCGACGCCCAGACGCCGTACTGGCAGGCCGGCCTGTCGATGTACGTCATGGGTCTCGGCCTCGGCTTCACCATGCAGGTGCTGATCGTCGTGGTGCAGAACTCCGTCGACCGCTCCGACATGGGCGTGGCCACCGCGTCGGTCGCCTTCTTCCGTCAGATGGGCGGCTCGTTCGGCACCGCGCTGTTCGGCGCCATCCTCTCCAGCCGTCTGGCGGTGCACATCGCGGACGCCTTCCGCGACGCCCCGGCAGCGGCCCAGGCGGGGGGCGGGAACGTCGACTCGATGACCAAGGACGTGCAGGCGATCAACGCGCTGCCCGACCCGGTCCGCGAGCTGGTGACCGGCGCCTTCAGCGGCGCGCTGCACGACATGTTCCTCACCGCCGTGCCGCTCGTGCTGGTCGCGATGGTGGTGGCCTTCTTCCTCAAGGAGGTCCCGCTCGGCACCCGCGACGACGCCCAGGTGCCCTCCCCGGCCGGACCGGCTCCCGGCGACGCCGAGCCCGAGGGCATCGAGCCCGCCGCCGAGCAGGCGACGCCCCGGGCCTGAGGCTCAGGAAACCGGCCCCGCCTTCCCGGGCGGGGCCGGTCTCGCTTGGGCGGCCTCCTCCTCGGCGGCCGACTCCCCCGCCAGGTAGGTGGCGACCGCGTTCAGCGCCGCCGCCAGGGGAACGGCGATGAGCGCACCGGCGATGCCGGCCACGAGCACGCCCATGCCGATGGCGATGATCACGCCGAGCGGGTGGACCGAGACGAAGCGACCGAGCAGGAACGGCTGGAGCACGTGCGCCTCGAGCTGCTGCACGGCGATGACGCCGCCGAGCATGATCAGCGCGACCACCCACCCGTGCGCGACGAGCGCCACCAGGACGGCGACCGCCCCGGAGATCAGGGCGCCGATCAGCGGGATGAACGAGAACAGGAAGACCAGGACACCGATCGCCGCGGCGAAGGGCACCTTGAGGACCACCGCGACGATCATGATGCCGACCGCGTCGACGAGCGCGACGAGCACCGTGGCGCGGACGAACTGGGTGAGCGACTTCCACGCCACGCGGCCCGAGGCGTCGGCCTTCACCCGGGCGGCACGCGGGAACAGACGCACCACCCAGGCCCAGATGCGCGAGCCGTCCGCGAGGAAGAAGTAGGAGGCGAACAGCACGATGAAGAAGCCGGCGACGATGTGGCCGATCGTCGTACCGACCTGGGAGACCCGGGAGACGACGTCACGGTTCGACGTCACCAGGTCCTGGGCGGCCTGGATGTAGTCGTTGATCTGCGACTCGCTGGCGTTCAGCGGCCCGTCGCGCAGCCAGATGCGGATCTCCTCGAGGCCGGTGACGACCTGCTCGGAGAGGTCGCTGATGCCCGCGGACACCTGGGTGCCGACGAAGGTGAGCAGGAGGACGACGGTGGCCAGGCCGCCCACGACGACCACCAGCGACACCGGGCGCCGGTGCAGGCCGGCCCGCGTGAGGAGCTCGACCAGGGGGGTGGCCAGGGCAGTGATGAACAGCGCCACGACGAGCGGCAGGAACACCACGGCGAACAGCCCCAAGAGCCACAGCAGCACGTAGCCGGCGCCGGCGATCACCAGCAGCCGCCAGGACCAGGCTGCGGCCAGGTCGACGGCCCAGGGAACCTGCGCGCGGCTGAAGTTCGTGGGGCCGGCGTCGATGCGCGGCTCGGCGTCCTGCTGCCGCTCCGCCCGGAGCGTTGCCCACTGGTGCGCGAACTGCGCCGCGAACCGCTCGGCGAACCTGTCGTCGGAGCGCTGCTGCTTCCGCTCCCGCCACCTGCCGACGCTGCCGCTGAGTCGCTTCCCGTTGGACATGGCGACAGCCTAGGTGACCCCGGTCACGCAGACGTTCAACCGCGAGCCTCAGTCACGCAGGCGTTGCAGCAGCCGGTACGCCGCCTCGGGGTGCTCCGCCGCGAGCAGGCCGGCCGGGGCCAGCACGTAGTCGGCGTCCACGACCACCCGTGGCTCACGGGGAAGCTGCCAGCCCTCGCCGTCGTCACCGAGCAGACGGGTCATCACGCGCCGGTCCTCGCCACCGCTGTGCCGGAGCACGCCTCCCGACCCGACGAGGAGGTCCGCCTCGCGCAGGTCCTTTCCGGTCCGCTCCACGACCCGCCCGTCGGGCCCGAAGACCACCTGGGCACGGCCGGCGTGCCGACGTACCGCGACCCCGATGGCGATCGAGGCCAGCTGCTGGTCACGGCTCAGCTCGTCCTGGCTGTCGGGCACGTAGCCGGGATCGGCCTGCCGGCGCTCGGCAGTCTCGAGGGCCGCGACTCGTTCGCCCTCGTCGGCCAGGAGTCCCAGTGCGCCCCCCGCCTCGACGGTCGAACGGGCGCTCCAGCGCATCCCGAGGTCGCCCTCGACGGTGCGGGACGCCGGGACGGTCGCCACGACCTCGCGGGAGAGGCCGGAGTCCTCGGGATCCACCTCAACCACCGAGTACACGTCGGTCGTCGCGCCGCCGACGTCCACGACCACCACGTCGCCCGCGCCCGGCCGCTCCTCGTCGAGCCCGCGCGCGAGCAGCTCGACGGCGGTGAGCACGACGTCCGGCGTCGCACCGTGCACCATCGTGGTGAAGTCGGCCCGGGCCGAGAGGTGCTTGCCGCCGATCACGTGGCGAAGGAACATCTCCCGGATCGCCGCTCTCGCGGAGTCCGGCGCGAGCACGCCGATCCGCGGCACCACGTTGTCGGCGAGGACGAACGGGGTACGCGCCTTCTCGAGCAGCGCCGAGACCTCGTCCTGGGCGTCCACGTTCCCGGCGACCACGACAGGACCGGGCCAGGCCGCTCCGGCCAGCGCCCGGGCGCACGAGAGCAGGACCTCCGCGTTGCCGCCGTCGGTCCCGCCCACGAGCAGCACCACGTCGGGACGGCTCTCCCGCAGTCGCACGAGGCCGTCGCTCGTCGAGACCGCCGCTGGCGACGTGGACGACCCGGCCGCCGCTGGAGAGCGCCACCCGGCGACCGGCCTCGGCCGTGACCAGCTCCTCGTTGCCGACCACGGCGATCCGCAGACCCCCACCGGCGCTGGAGCAGGCCAGCACCTCTGCGTCTCGTGCGGCCGCGCCGGACCGGGCGAGCTGCTCCAGGCAGGCGTCCCAGCCGTCGAGTACGTCGGTGTCGATCGTCGTGCGATGGCTCGCGGTGGCCACCAGCTCGCCCTTGTCGACGTCGACGAGCGCCGCCTTCGTGAACGTGGACCCGAAGTCGACGCAGGCGACCAGCGCGCGGGAGGTCTCGGTCACCGGCGTCAGGACAGGACTCGGTCCAGGTCCGCGATCAGGTCGTCCGCGGTCTCGATACCGACGCTGAGCCGGATCAGGTCCGCGGGGACCTCGAGCTCGGTGCCCGCGACCGACGCGTGCGTCATCCGGCCGGGGTGCTCGATCAGCGACTCGACACCACCGAGGGACTCACCGAGCGTGAAGACCTCCGCCTTCGCGCACGCCTCCAGGGCCTTCCGCTCGCCGTCCTTCACCCGGAAGGAGACGATCCCACCGAAGCGCTTCATCTGCCGCTTCGCGACCTCGTGACCCGGGTGCGCCTCGAGTCCCGGGTAGATCACCTCGGACACGGCCGGGTGCGCCTCCAGGAACGCCACGACGCGCTCCGCGTTGTCGCAGTGCCGGTCCATGCGCACGCCCAGGGTCTTCAGGCCACGCAGCACCAGCCACGAGTCGAACGGGCCTGCGACTCCGCCGATGGAGTTCTGGTGGAAGGCGACCTTGTCGGCGAGCTCGTGGTCCTTCACGACCAGAGCCCCGCCGACCACGTCGGAGTGGCCGCCGCAGTACTTCGTGGTGGAGTGGACGACGACGTCCGCGCCGAGCGACAGCGGCTGCTGGAGGTACGGCGACGCGAAGGTGTTGTCCACGACCAGCAGGGCGCCCGCCTCGTGCGCGACCGAGGCGATCTGCTCGATGTCGGCGATGTTGAGCAGCGGGTTCGTGGGCGTCTCGACCCACACGATCGTGGTGCGACCCGGCTGGATCGCCGCCTTCACGGCCTCGACGTCGGCGACCTGGGCCGGCGTGTAGTCGAGGCCCCACGGCTCCTCGACCTTCGAGAACAGACGGTAGGTGCCGCCGTACGCGTCGTCGGGGATGACCACGTGGTCCCCCGGCTTGCAGAGCGCACGGAGCAGGGTGTCCTCGGCCGCGAGGCCGGAGGCGAACGCGAAGCCGCGCTCGCCCTCCTCCAGTGCGGCCAGGCACCCCTCGAGCGCGGTGCGGGTCGGGTTGGCGCTGCGGGAGTACTCGTAGCCCCCGCGCAGTCCTCCGACACCGTCCTGCTTGTAGGTGCTCGTGGCGTAGATGGGCGGGATCACCGCGCCGGTCATCGGGTCCGGCTCGTAGCCGGCGTGGATGGCGCGGGTCTCGAATCCTGACTTCTGGCTCTGCTCGGTCACCCGCCGAGCCTAACCACCTCGCCGCACCGCCCGGAATCGGCAGGGCAGTCCGGAACGCGCTTGCCCACGAACCAGAGGTGCACGCGCGCGGGAAGGATCCGGAGGCGCCCGTCGTTGTGCATCGTGGACGATCACACCGATGGAGGAGCTGACGTGCTGTTCAACCGCCACAAGACCGAGATTCCCTCCCCGGAGCACACCCTGCCCGGTCACCCCGAGCGTTGGTTCGACCTCGCCGAGCGCCACCTGGTGCTCGACGCGCCGCTCGTCACCGACGAGTCGAACACCCCGGCCGGCTACGAGGTCGCGATCTTCGGCCTCGGCTGCTTCTGGGGCGCCGAGGAGGTCTTCTGGCAGCTGCCGGGCGTGTGGTCCACGTCCGCCGGGTACGCCGGAGGCACGAGCCCCAACCCGTCGTACGAGGAGGTCTGCTCGGGCCGCACCGGGCACACCGAGGCCGTCCGTGTCGTCTACGACCCGTCGAAGGTCTCCTACGCCGAGCTGGTGAAGGCGTTCTACGAGTTCCACGACCCGACCCAGGGGATGCGGCAGGGCAACGACGTCGGCACCCAGTACCGCTCGGCGATCTACACGTTCACCGCCGAGCAGGAGAAGGTCGCGCGTGAGCTGACCGCGGCGTACGAGCCGGTGCTCGCCTCGCGTGGCTACGGGCCGATCACGACCGAGATCGCGCCTGCCCCGACGTACTACTACGCCGAGGACTACCACCAGCAGTACCTCTACAAGCACCCGCACGGGTACCGCTGCCACTCGGCGACCGGAGTGTCGTTCCCCGAGGGCGTGTAGAACGCCTAGCACTGTTCGGACCGGCCGAGCCGGCCCGGGACGGTGACGGTCGCGCGGAGCAGTCTCGTCGGGCGGGTCGAATAGCGGGCCTCGCCCGGGGTACGACGGTCGGCATGAGGAAGTGGATGAAGGCAGCCCCCGTCGCAGGCCTGGCCGCAGTCGCGGCACATGACCTGATCCAGCGCCGGCACGCCGTGCTGCGAAACTTCCCGGTCCTCGGCCACGCACGCTACTGGCTGGAGTCGCTGGGGCCGGAGCTGCGCCAGTACATCGTCGCCAGCGACGACGAGGAGCGGCCGTTCAGCCGAGACCAGCGGAGCTGGGTGTACGCGTCGGCCAAGTTGGAGAACAACTACTTCGGGTTCGGGACGGACAACAACCTGGAGCACACGACCGGGAACGTGATCGTCAACCACCGCACCTTCGCCAGCTCCGAGGCCAGCTACGGCGTCGACGACAAGGAGGCCTGGCTGCCCTGCGCCAAGGTCCTGGGCGGCCCCCGAGGCCGTCGTCACGCCTTCCGGCCCAACTCCATCGTGAACATCTCGGGGATGAGCTTCGGGTCGCTCTCCGGTCGCGCAGTCGAGGCGATGAACCGCGGCGCGGACATGGCGGGCTGCCTCCACAACACCGGCGAGGGCGGCGTGGCGCCGTACCACCGGACCGGCGCGGACCTGGTCTTCCAGATCGGCACCGCCTACTTCGGCTGCCGCGACGAGGACGGTCGGTTCAGCCTCGACGTGCTCAAGGACCTCGTCGCCGAGGCGCCGGTCAAGGCCCTCGAGATCAAGCTCAGCCAGGGTGCCAAGCCCGGCCTGGGGGGTCTCCTACCCGGTCGCAAGGTCACCCAGGAGATCGCCGACGCCCGCGGCGTGACCCCGGGTCAGGACTGTGTCAGCCCCTCGCGGCACTCGGAGTTCGACTCCGTCGACGGCCTGCTCGACTGGGCCGAGATGCTCGCGGACGAGACGGGACTCCCCGTGGGCATCAAGTCCGCCGTCGGCGACCTCGACTTCTGGCACGAGCTCGCCGAGCAGATGGCGACCACGGACCGAGGCCTGGACTTCATCACCATCGACGGCGGCGAGGGCGGCACCGGGGCCTCGCCGCTGATCTTCACCGACGCGGTGTCCATGCCCTACCGGCTCGGGTTCGCGCGGGTCTACCGGATCTTCGCCGAGCGCGGCCTGGCGGAGAAGATCGTGTTCATCGGTAGCGGCAAGCTCGGCCTGCCGGACAACGCCATCGTCGCAATGGGTCTCGGCGCGGACATGCTGAACGTCGGCCGCGAGGCCATGCTCGCGGTCGGTTGCATCCAGGCGCAGCGCTGCCACACCGGCAAGTGCCCGACGGGGGTGGCCACCCAGGACCCGTGGCTGGCCCACGGGCTCGACGTCGAGTCGAAGTCCAGGCGGGTGAAGAACTACATCACGACGCTGCGCCACGACCTGCTGAAGGTCTCCGAGGCCGCGGGCGTGGGGCACCCGGCGCTGATCGCCCCGGACGTGGTCGAGCTGATCGACACGTTGACCGAGGGCAGGACCCTCGGGGAGGTCTACGACTACAAGCCCGGGTGGGGTCTGCCGGGCGAGGACGACCGGAGCCGGCTGCTGGACCTGATGGCCGAGCACTGGGAGCCGAGCCAGCGACCCGAGGGCGTCTCGGCCGCGGGCTGACCGGCGTATGGCAGGCAGGAGCGCCTGACGTGCGGAAGTTCCCTCCTCCACGCCCCCTCTCACGAGACACCACCCCGGACGCGACCGTCGCCTCGGAACGCCCCCACGAATCCCGATGTCCGCAGCCTGGATTACCGGATCTGCTTGTTATGCACGTGATCTTCCAGGACATTTCGACCAGCCGTTGTGGCTGCCTGTCGACGGAGCTGGAGGCCTCGAGATGTCCCTGTCCGACCCGTGTCTGATCCGTTCTCGAGGGCCGTCCGGGGAGCCGGTGCTGCGGCTGGGGGTGCCGCTGGTCGATGAGTACCTGGAGTTCCTCGAAGGGCGGTGTCGGCCGAACACGGTGCTGGCGGCGGCCTATGACCTGAAGGTGTTCTTCACCGTGGTCGCCAAGCCACCGGAGGAGATCACGCCGGCGGACGTGCTGGGGTTCATCACCGCCCAGCGCACCGGGCGATCCGGTGAGCAACGGCTCCAGCCGGTGCGCTCGACCGACGAGCCGGCCGGGGTGGCGACCAGCACGGTGGCGCGGCGGTTGTCGATCGTCTCGGGGTTCTTCGCCTACCTGCAGGCCCGCGGCGAGGTCACCGCGAACCCGGTGCCGCGCGGTCTGCCGACCCGGCGGGAGCGGTCCCGGCCCGGCCAGGGCGTGCCGCTGACGCGGCGGACGCGCCGGCTGCCGCGGATCCTCACCCCCGCTGAGGTCGACCAGCTCACGGGCGCGCTGCGGACCCACCGGGACCGGGCGATGGTCGCGGCGATGGTGCTCGGTGGGCTGCGCCGCGGCGAGGTCCTCGGGCTGCGCATGGAAGACCTCCGGGTCGCCGAACGCCGGGTGTTCATCGCCGACGGCAAGGGCGGCCACCAACGGCTGGTGCCGGTCTCGTCGCGGTTCTTCACCGAGGTCGTCGCCTACCTCGACACCGAACGCCCGGCCGACGCGGACACCGACCGGGTGTTCGTGGTGCTCAAGGGCCCCAACCGCGGCAAGCCGTTGTCGGTGCGCGGGCTGGACGAGATGCTCACCGGCGCCCGCCGTCGCGCCGGGCTGGCGCACGCGACCTGCCACGAGCTGCGCCACACCTGCCTGACCCGGCTCCGGGAAGCCGGGATGGCACTGGAGGCGGTCCAGGCCCAGGCCGGGCACGCCTCGATCGAGACCACCCGGATCTACCTGCACCTGGCCGACGACTGGCTCGCCGTCGCAGTACCGCGCTGCAGCCGAGGTCCTCGACGCCCAGCTCTACCCCGGCGGCGTCCGGTGACCGCCCCGGGGCCACCCCATCGACCACGGGGCCGGTGTTGGGTCGCAACGGGGTGGCAGCGCTGCCGTCGTGGGAGAAGCTGGAGCCGGTGGTGCCGCAGGTCGTGGAGATGATGCGCCGCTACCTGACCCAGATCGGCTGCGTGCTGCGGCCGGGCAGCGTGGTCAACGCCGACATCGCGCTGCGCTCCTTCGCCGGCTTCCTCGTCGAGGCCGCACCCGAGGTGGTCAGCACGACGCCAGGTGACCCGTCGCCACATCGAGGACTACAAGCCCTGGCTGGCGAAACGGCCCGGGCAGAACAAGGCCCGGGTCACCACCGCCACGCTGGCGCACCGGCTCGGCACGCTGCGGATGTTCTTCGTCCGCATCGACGAGTGGGGCTGGGACGAGGCACCGGCGCGGGTGCCGATGTTCCCCGGCGACCTGCCCCGCCAGGACCACCCGCTGCCCAAGGCACTCGACGACGCCGCCGCCGCGAAGCTGCTCCGCGCCGCCCAGGCCCAGCCCCGGCTGCTGGTCCGGGTCACCGTCGAGGTGCTCCTGCGCACCGGGCTGCGGGTCGGTGAGTTCACCAGCCTGCCCGCCGACGCCGTCGTCCAGATCGGCGCCGCACCCTGGCTGCACGTCCCGGTCGGCAAGCTCCGCGAGGACCGCTACCTGCCCCTGCACCCGCACCTGGTCGCACTCATCGACGACTACCGCACCCCGCACGTGCCGGCCGGGCATCCGCTGCTGCTGCCGCGGGAGAACGGCCGCGGCGCCGACCGGCACTCGGTCACCCGGATCCTGAACAACGTCGCCGCCGCCGCCGGGCTCGGCCACATCCACCCCCACCAGCTGCGGCACACCCTGGCCACCCAGGCCATCAACCGCGGCATGTCCCTGGAAGCGATCGCCGCGATGCTCGGGCACCGCAGCATGGACATGACCCTGCGCTACGCCAAGATCGCCGCCCGCACCGTCGCCGATGAGTACTTCGCGGTCACCGACCAGGTCGACGCCCTCTACGCCCACGCCGACCCGCTGCCCGCCGACGCGATCGGACCGAAGATGGCCCGGCTGCGCCGCGAGCACCACCGGCTCCTCGGCAACGGCCACTGCACCCGCCCGGCAGAGCTCGAGTGCGCCTACGAAGCGATCTGCGAGAACTGCAGCTTCTTCCAGACCAGCATCGAGTTCCGGCCCACCCTGCAGGCCCAGCACGACGACGCCGAAGCCAAGGGCCAACACCACCGCGCCGACCTCTACGCACGGCTCCTCAACGGCCTCACGGAAGGCGAAGCATCATGACCGAGCACCCCACGGATCACGTGCATAATGCCGATGAGCGTGTGGTTCCGGGACCCAGCACGTGTCGCCTGGGCACAATGCTGGAGTGAGGCACTTCAGGGCGAGCAAGGAGGCATGATGCCGCGTATCTGGCACGTCGGCCAGGAACATGCCACGCCGGACCTGCCGCTGGGGCCTCACATCAGCGGGATTGGCTTCGAGGGAGCGATCACTCCGGCGCTGGTGGACCGGGCCGCGTCAGTACTGGCCGAGCGCCCCGACCTGGGCCTCCAGATCGATGTCGATGTCGCCGACCTGGACTTCCTGCAGGATCTGCCGCCGGTGCGTGACCTGACGGTCATCCTCGGGCTCGAACTATCCAACGTCGATGGACTGGCCACCCATGCCAAGTCGCTGAGGTATCTCCACCTCGAGACCGGGCTACGGCCACTCGATGTCAGCGTTCTCGGCGAACTGCAGCAACTCGACCAGCTCTACCTTCGTAAGGCGAACCGCGCCCTCAAAGGCGTGGAGACCGCGTTGTCTTCGCTGCAGCAACTGCACCACCTGACGCTGCATTCGGTCACGCTCAACGACACACAGATACTGCGGAACCTCCCCAGCCTCCGGGGGCTGGCGTTCAAGCTCGGAAGTAATCGCGACCTCACGTTCCTCCCCGGCATGCGCAACCTGCGCTTCCTTGAGATCTGGGGAACACGGATGCTCCGCGACGTCTCATCGCTCGCCGAGTGCGACCAGCTGCAGGCGCTCTATCTCGAAGACCTCCCCCACGTGGTGCTACCCGACATGACAAACGCCGTGAGCCTCACGGACGTACAGCTCACCAACCTTCCCCAGATGAGCGGCCGGCTACAGGCACTGGCGGCAGCGCCGAAGCTGCGCTATCTGACGGCGGGCCTGTGCCGTCTCACCGTGGCCGACGTGGAGGGACTGCGCGGGCACCCTGCGCTGCAGGGAGTCTGGCTGCCCGACCCCCACCGCGGTCACCAAGTGGGAGATCCCGACCCCATCCTTGGGCTTCCGATGCCTCCGGGCGACCGGCCGTTGATGCGGGCAGCCGGGTTGATGGGACTCCCGGCACACTCCGGCGAGACGTTCGGGTCCTGACCGAGCCTCAAGAGTTGCACCGAGGTGCCTCGGGCATGGCGTCGGTTACCCCGAGGACGCGGGACGCCGTGGGATCATCCGGGCATGACGGCGACGACCACGTTGCGTGCTGCCCTGCCACACGGCGAAGTGGAACGCCTCGAGCAGGCCGTGGACAGCGACAGACCTTCCCTACGCCACCTCCTCGACCTCCCGCTGGACGAAGTCACGGCAGATGACCTCAACGACCTGAGAGATGTCGTAGGTGTCCTACTGTCGAAGCGTGGCTTCACCAGCGACTGGGAGCCCAACACCTTCGGCCGCCAATGCGAAGACCTCATCGACCGGCTGGCGCCCTGGCACTGGGGCAAGGACTGAGACTCAGCCACCCACCGAACATCCTCATCTGCCGCCGACAGTGAAACCCTTTCGCGCCGATGGGCGCGCTGAGCGTCCGGTCCGCCGAACGGCCCTGTTACCTTCACCGACGTGGCCGAACGCGACCGATTCTTCGAAGGCAACCCCTGGTACTTGCTCGGATTGATTGCCGTTAGTTTGGCGGCCCTCGCCCGTGGGCAGGTCTGGGTGGTCGTCATCTCACTCGCAGTCGCAGGGGTCGTTATTGGCGCTTGGTACCCCATCTGGCGCTGGCGAAAGAACTCTCGGATGCGCGACGTCAAGCCCTCCAAAAAGCGATAGGCGCTATCCGGAAATGCCGCGGATAGGAAAGTCCGAGCCCGCCGCAGCCGGTGATGCCGCCGCGTCGCAACGAGCAGGAACTCAATCGCGGAAGGGGATCTTAGGGTGGTCCGCCATGGCGAGCGAGACGTAGCCACGGCGGACATCCAGCACATGGTGCTCGGTGTCGTGCAACAAGTGACGCAGTAGCCACTCGACGGTGACCGACTGCTGGTATTCACCGCGCAGGACCGCGGCACGCTGCGCCTCGGTGAGTGGCGGCACCAAGACGTCGACCGCCCGACGGCAGGCAGCCAGGTCCCTCAGTTCCTCCCGCGCTACGCCGTCGGTGAGGTTCGCAACCCAGCCCAGGATCACCCCGGCGACGTCAACGCAGTGATCGACGTACTCGCGCGCCGACCAGGTGTCGGCTGCCGGGCGCCGGTCTGCGTCCCGGTGGTCCAACAGTCGTTCGAGTTCGGCGTACGCCGCAACGAGCCGTTGCTGCTCGTCTTGGTTGCCGGCGAGTTCCCGGGCGTCGAAACCGCACTCGTCGCACAGCTCGACCATCCGGCCACCGATGTCATGCCACGAGTAGGTCACGCCGTCACGCTACGTAACGCGCTCGGAGCTGCCGAGGACTCGCCCACCGCCTTGGGCGACCCGCCCGCTCGGTCAGGCCCGGGATCCCCAAGTCGAACATCCGGAAATGGCTCCTCTCTGTGTCAAGAAGCCGTCCGGAGTGGGGTCGTAGGCTTGTCCTTGGCGGGTCCGGGAAGTGGCTTGTCCGAAGAGTCGGCAGTGGGATGTGAGCCGGCCGCGCTGGAGTCAGAGTCGTTTCCCTGTTGTCCTCCCGGGCCCGTCGTCGCGTGTGTGATCGCGTCGTCGACCATCTGTCGATAGACGAGGTCCGAGAGCCGTCGCTTCAGGCAGCGCATCGCTTCCATAGAGCTCTTGCCGGTGGCTTTCTTGCGGTCGTAGTAGGCACGACCCTCGGTCGGGTTCCGCAGCTGGACGGTGGCCATGATGTGCAGCACCCGGTTGATCTGCCGGTTCCCGGCTCGGGACAGGCGGTGGCGGACCTGGTCGCCGGAGGAGGCGTCGATGGGTGCGGTGCCGTTCCAGGAAGCGAAGTGGTTCTTGTCGGGGAACCGGGTGATGTCGGCGACCTCGACGAGCAGCCGGGCCGCGCCGGAGGGCCCGATGCCGGGCAGGTCGAGCAGACTGGTACCGGTGGCGACGACCAGCTCGCGCAGTTCCTTGTCGGCTGACTTCTTGCGTTTGTAGATCCGTTCCAGGTCGCCGACCAGCTCCCCGGCCACCCGACGACGAGCCTTGCCCGCGGCATCGCGTGGGCGGACCTTCGCGAGCAGCGCTTTGGCCTGGGCGGCGGACAGGTTCTTCTTCGCTCCGCCGGGGATCAGCTCGAGCAGCAGCTGGTGCAGCTGGGACACCATCCGGGTGTGGTCCTCACCCAGGGATCGGCGCCGGTCGACCAGGATCCGCAGCACCGCGAGCTGCTGGTCGTCGACCACCGGCCGTAGCCCGGCCATCCGGGTCCCCACCAGCGCGACCGAGTGCGCGTCGGTGGCGTCGGTCTTGCGGCCCTGACCGGTGGCGAACACCCGTGCCCGCGCGGACAGCTTCGGTGGCACGTCGACCACCTCTTCGCCGTCGGCAAGCAGCCGGCGGGCGACGTGGCCACCGATGCCCTGGCAGCCCTCGATCGCCCACTCCCGATCCGGCCACTGCGCGACGTAACCCAGCATCGCCAGGTAGCCGTCGCTGTCGGTGCCGAAGCGCCCACCTCCGAGCACCGCTTCCTCAGCGTCCATCACCTCGATGGTGACGGAGCGCTTGTGCGGGTCCATGCCGATGACGTACTCGGCCCATCCGACTCCTCCTCGCTCGATCCTGTTTGAGTTGTCGAGCCGGGAGGGCAACGCTGCTTCGAGCAGTGCAAACCTCTCTTGAGCCTCTCCCTGCCCTGGCGACGCCCGACCCACGCAGGCCAAATGAGAGCCACACGACCAAAGCGTGGGCAGCCGCGTTGAGAGCGATGGGCCGGGCGCCTGGACCGAAGCCTGGCCGGGCACCGGTCCTAGAGGCAATACAACAAGCAGCCGCGTTGAGGGAGAGAACGCAGCTGCCGACGTGCGCGCCTCGCGTTAGCTCACGCCCCGACCGAAACTGCCTCCGACGGCGCAGAACTCGCAGACGACAGCCCATTTGCGCTGGGGCCCTTCACGACTCCAATTCGGTTGCCCGCAGATTCCGGTGCTCGCGCATGTGGCGGACGGCGAAGAGCACGGCCGCGGCGGACACAGTCACCATGGGGATGCCAAGGATGAAGTCGCCTCCATACTCGCACTCCAACCTGGAACCGCCAGACGTCCCGAAATGGCTCCTCTCTGTGATGGTCCTATGGACCGTCAAGCGGCTGTGGTGGCGGCGAGGTCGGCTCGGACCGCGTGGTAGACCTCGCGAGCGACGTAGCGTTTCAAACAGCGGATGGTTTCTCGTTTCGACAGGCCTTCTGCCTGTCGACGTTTGGCATAGATCTTGGTGTCAGGGCAGTAGCGCAGGCGCGACAAGATGATCATGTAGAGCGCCCGGTTGGCGTCCCTGTCGCCGGCTGGGTTGAGCCGGTGGCGGTTGGTCTTGCCGCTGCTGGCTGGGATGGGGCTGGCGGCGCAGAGCGCGGCGAAGGCTGCTTCGGATCGCAGTCGGTCGGGGTTGCCGCCGGCGGTGATGAGCAGTTGCGCGGCGTGTTCGGGGCCGACGCCGAGGAGGGCCAGCGTCCGGGGAGCGGCCACCTGGACCAGCTGGGCGAGCTGTTTCTCGAGAGTGGCGATCTCGGCGTTGAGGTCGACCACGCGCAGTGGATGGCGCGAGCGTGAGCTTGGTGGCCTGGGTGGGGTCGGCCAGCCGCGCCAGGTCCGGGCGCAGCCGCGCGCACTCGGCGGCGACCCTCTGGAGCGTCTTGCCGCGCAGGCTCTGCCGAAGCGAGTCCGGTGCGGTGATGATCAGGTCTAAGCTGGTTGTAGGCGGCCGTCCGGGACTTCACCGCACCGGTCCGGGCGATCCGCAGCACGCGGATGGCCTCCACGATGGTGGTGGTGTCCTTGGGCGTGATCCGGTCCTCGCCAGCGAGGGCGCGGCGTGCCGCGCTTTCGGCGTCCAGCGGGTCGGACTTGCCACGGACCCGGCGGGATCGACGATCGGGCCGGTTCACCTCGATGACCGATGTCACGGCGGCGAAGGAACCGGGTCAGGCCGGCCCCGTAGCAGCCGGTGCCCTCGATCCCGATCGGGTAAGCGCACCGAACGACGCCAACCACTCGAGGAGCTGTTCGTAGCCGGCCAGGTGGCGTGGAACTCGCGAGTGCCCAGTAGTCGTCCGACTTCGTCGATGGCTGCGGCATGGTGGGTGTTGCTGTGCGTGTCGACGCCGCCGGTGACGCTCGTCGCTTCCGTGCGTGTGCTAGTCGTTGTCAGCTGGTCGTGCCCGTCCTTTCGGTCCAACGTCGGGGCGGGCGCCGGCCGGGTCGGGCGGACAAGACGGTAATGGGCTTTGAGCAAGGTCCTATGAGGTCACGTCTGCCCGGCTCGGCGCCGCAGGCACGTCTTGGCGGCCGCTGATCGACAGATCACAGACAGGGCATCCCAACAAGTCGGAGCCGGGTCAAGACAAAGGTCAGATCAGAGACCGCCAAGCCGCAGTCCATCCTTACCGTCAAGAAGCCGTCCGGAGTGGGGTCGTAGGCTTGTCCTTGGCGGGTCCGGGAAGTGGCTTGTCCGAAGAGTCGGCAGTGGGATGTGAGCCGGCCGCGCTGGAGTCAGAGTCGTTTCCCTGTTGTCCTCCCGGGCCCGTCGTCGCGTGTGTGATCGCGTCGTCGACCATCTGTCGATAGACGAGGTCCGAGAGCCGTCGCTTCAGGCAGCGCATCGCTTCCATAGAGCTCTTGCCGGTGGCTTTCTTGCGGTCGTAGTAGGCACGACCCTCGGTCGGGTTCCGCAGCTGGACGGTGGCCATGATGTGCAGCACCCGGTTGATCTGCCGGTTCCCGGCTCGGGACAGGCGGTGGCGGACCTGGTCGCCGGAGGAGGCGTCGATGGGTGCGGTGCCGTTCCAGGAAGCGAAGTGGTTCTTGTCGGGGAACCGGGTGATGTCGGCGACCTCGACGAGCAGCCGGGCCGCGCCGGAGGGCCCGATGCCGGGCAGGTCGAGCAGACTGGTACCGGTGGCGACGACCAGCTCGCGCAGTTCCTTGTCGGCTGACTTCTTGCGTTTGTAGATCCGTTCCAGGTCGCCGACCAGCTCCCCGGCCACCCGACGACGAGCCTTGCCCGCGGCATCGCGTGGGCGGACCTTCGCGAGCAGCGCTTTGGCCTGGGCGGCGGACAGGTTCTTCTTCGCTCCGCCGGGGATCAGCTCGAGCAGCAGCTGGTGCAGCTGGGACACCATCCGGGTGTGGTCCTCACCCAGGGATCGGCGCCGGTCGACCAGGATCCGCAGCACCGCGAGCTGCTGGTCGTCGACCACCGGCCGTAGCCCGGCCATCCGGGTCCCCACCAGCGCGACCGAGTGCGCGTCGGTGGCGTCGGTCTTGCGGCCCTGACCGGTGGCGAACACCCGTGCCCGCGCGGACAGCTTCGGTGGCACGTCGACCACCTCTTCGCCGTCGGCAAGCAGCCGGCGGGCGACGTGGCCACCGATGCCCTGGCAGCCCTCGATCGCCCACTCCCGATCCGGCCACTGCGCGACGTAACCCAGCATCGCCAGGTAGCCGTCGCTGTCGGTGCCGAAGCGCCCACCTCCCAGCACCGCTTCCTCAGCGTCCATCACCTCGATGGTGACGGAGCGCTTGTGCGGGTCCATGCCGATGGACTACTCGGCCCATCCGACTCCTCCTCGCTCGATCCTGTTTGAGTTGTCGAGCCGGGAGGGCAACGCTGCTTCGAGCAGTGCAAACCTCTCTTGAGCCTCTCCCTGCCCTGGCGACGCCCGACCCACGCAGGCCAAATGAGAGCCACACGACCAAAGCGTGGGCAGCCGCGTTGAGAGCGATGGGCCGGGCGCCTGGACCGAAGCCTGGCCGGGCACCGGTCCTAGAGGCAATACAACAAGCAGCCGCGTTGAGGGAAGACCGCAACTGCCGATGAGAGTGCGAGTCGCAGGGCAACGCGGGCACGGGCGCCTTACGCCTGCCCGGCGGGATCCCCGTCGCGGGCGGTCGCCTCGTTGCCGTACTTCACGCCCCAGCCGATGATCCCGCAAAGCAGGTATGCAGCGCCCGCGGCGCCGACCGCCCAGGACACCAGCGCAAACAAACCGGAGCCGCCGCCGTTGCCCTCCGCGGCCTGCCACACCGAGACCAAGCCTCCCAAGAAGCCGAGGACGATGAAGAACACGCCGCGGTTGATGAAACTGGTCAACTCCCGCTCGGCCCGCCGTCGACGCGTCACCGCCGGGGGCTCGTCGTGCTCACCGACTAGTACCTGACCCGACTCCCGCTCGGTCACGTTCTCCGACCCGCAGGCGGGGCAGATGAACATGCCAGCCCGCACTTCATGGCCGTTCTCGCACAGCCAGACCATGTGCCCGCCTCCCCCGTCGTGGTGTCCGGTGGGACACAGCCTGTCACATCCCCGGAGGGCTGGCCGGGACCCTGCTGGGCTGCGTGGGGCTGACGCATCGACCGCTCATGCCGCTGATGGGGCGCTAGTCCGCAGGCAGCAGTGCTTTGACCGCGGTCCTCATCTCGCGCTCGATGGCGAGCCTTTCAACCGAGCTGCTGACCAAGTCGCGTTCGTGCAGGAGGCGGACGAGAGTGCGATCCAGCTCGTCTTGGTTGTCCCAGGTCACAAGCCGTTCGTAGAAACGACCTTCGAACGACGCGAGCGGCAGGTTCCAATAAGCGAATGCCCACAGGAGTAGGCGGTAGCGCGCGGCCTCGTCTTCGGTCGAGGGAACGTCGAGGCCGAACTCCTTGAGCATCCCTCGAACGTGTGGTTCGGCATCGCTCCTGACAGCTCCGCGAGGCAGGGAAGCGACCTCCAGCGTCGCCGAACCACCAAGTCCGCAAGCGACGAGATCCTCAGCAAGGGCGATGGCGTCATCCAAGCCGGGGCGTGTTGGCATCGCGACCTCAACGGCGACCGCTTGCAGTCGCTCGACGGCACCGGCTTCCAGACCCTCCGTCATGGACGCATCCTGTCACTCATGCTGGCGAAGAGTGCGTACGCATTTGCCGCGATCCACGCGATCATGCCGGTGCTCACGTCTCAACCTGGCTGCATGCGGGAAAGCGCATTCGGTCGTGCTCGGGTGATCAGTCGAACCAGTTGGCCAGCGCCTTGGCCTCCTCGTCTCGTGGCACGGGCGAGAACGAGCTAGCGCTCACCGGGGCCACCATCCCGTGTGCCCGCCAGCGCCTGCTGGCGGAACCCGGCGACCGCCATCTCCACCACGCGGTCGTGCCCCCAGCGCATGAGCGGGTAGGCGACGAGCGCCGCGATGCGCAACGGTGTGCGCACCATGCCCAGCGACCACACCACCGCGACCTGCGTCCCGTCGTCGACGGGGTCCAGCCGTATGACCGCAAAGCCGCGCGCATCTCCGTCGATCGTCGCCTCGAGCAAGTGCGGTCGCAGGGACCCCTCCAGCCGGATGTCCAGGGCCAGCCGATACGGGACCGGCGGAATGACGGTGGCGTGTAGCACGTTGCCGGCGACGAGCCGGTCCGTGTCGGCACCGAAGTCTCGCAGCCAGGCCCACCACGACTCGAACTCGTCGAAGCGCTCGATGGTGTCCCACAGCTCGTTCGGCTCGACCGGGAACCAGAACGCGCCGCGGTAGTCGAACCGGTTCACAGCCGGCTCGCCACCTGGTTGCCGCGCGAGCCGGTGGTCCGCGGCATCGTCATACACTCAGTCAAGCCCGTGATGGGGCGCACCTCAAGGGACGCCCCCCGCGGTGATGTCGCCAGCATCGTCCGCAC
>CAWGNO010000008.1:0-116648 GCA_963823965.1 uncultured Actinomycetota bacterium
AGGATTCGAACCTGCGACGCACGGTTTAGGAACGCGCTCCAGCGGGAGGTTCGCGCCGTGGTGAGATTCTGGAAAACCGGCTCTGACCTGCGCGAAACGACTGTTCTTTCTTGTGGTCGTTTTACAGGGGTTCTCGAATAGCTGTGTACAGAATGTGTACAGATTCGGGGTCGTCGGTTTCCAGATCCATCACTTCGCCCGCGACCTCCATCGCCTCGTCGAGCCTGGCCTCCGGGCGCCGCCGAACTGTCGGTTGCGCAAGGTAACTTGTCGACGAAGCGATGGGAAGGTAACTTGGAGTGGAAGATCCGGAGCCGTTGGTCATCGACTCGGCCAGGCGACACGGAGTCGAGGACGACGACATGCTGCACGCGCTCCGGAATCCGGTGCGGACGTTCCTGGTGGCTGAGGACATGACGATGGTGATCGGAGCAGACCGGGCGGGCCGGCTCATCGAGGTCGGCGTGGTGGAGAGCCGCGACGAGCCTGGCCTCGTGGTCGTCCACGCCATGACCGCACGACCGAAGTTCCTAGGGAGGTGAGGACCATGCCGCGTTCACTCGAAGAGATCCTGGCGCACGCCGACGAGCTCGCCGACGCTTTCGAGGCCTACGAGCCACAGCCGGAGGACGAGGGCAAGGCATCCAGCTTGATGGCCCTGCGCCTGGCGGCTGCCCGCCGCGTCGAGGCGGACCGGGCATTGCTGGAGGCCGTCGTGGATGCTCGACAGCATCACGTCAGCTGGGCCGCGATCGGAAACCTCCTCGGGACCAGCGGCGAGGCGGCGCGCCAGCGGTACGGCGACCTGGTGAAGGGCTGACCCTCGCCACAGCTGCCCCGTCCCCCTGGTAACTGCCGCACCTGGTCAGCCATCGGAGGGTCAGGAGTGAGCGCAGCGAATCACGCGTGACGGCGAAGCCGCTCTTGACGCTCCGGGCGCTGACCGAACGATCACGGCTCAGGGGGACGGGGCTCGGAACCGCAGCAGTTGCTGACCTCGAGCGCCCGTTCTTGTCGGATGGTCCCGGCGAGGACGGGCGCTTGCGCCCGCCGCAGCCGGGACTGCGCGCGGCGAAGCCGGCGCATTTACGGAGAGAAGAAAATCCTCACCAACAAGGCTCCGTGTTACACCTACGCGGCAGTTGCGGCGTTCTCGTGCAACCGTGGGGCAGGCTCAGACGTCCCATCTCTGTGAGGCGTCTACGTCTGGCCGCTGCGGGTCTCCTGCTCCTAGCGCCTGTTGCTGCCTGCGGCAGCGATAACAGCGCCGATGTCGCCTCCACCTCGGACGGGACCGGTCCAGTCGTTGCGCACCCTGCTGAGGGAGGCGGCGCCGGCAACGATGCACTGATCGAGGGACGACTGACCATGTCCCGCGGGTGCCTGCTGGTGGGCGAGTTCCCGGTGGTCTGGCCCCACGGCACGACATGGGATGCGGAGGCCAAGGCAGTCCGCTTGCCCGAGGGTCAAGTAGTCGCCTTGGGCGATCGAGTTAGCGGTGGCGGCGGCTATCCGTACGTGTCCGACCTAGGACCCGAGTTCGCCGCGCCGCTCGCGGACTGCCCGACGAACAAGTATGGGGAAGTCGCGATGTTCAATGCCGGGGAGCGGATCACTGTCACCAAGTGATCCATGTTCGTCGCGGGTGGGTGCGGATAGTTCGGATGACTGGGTCGTCTATCCACGCCCGTTCGTTGGGAAGTTGGGCTTTCACTGTCGGCGGCAGTTCCGTGCGTCGGTGGGGCAGGATGCTGACATGGACGACGTGTCGATCTCGCTCACCGGTGACGAGGCTCTGGTCCTCTTCGACCTCCTTCATCGCTGGGAGAACGACGATCAGGTAAGCGCACCTCAGCACAAGGCAGAACAGGTCGCCCTGTGGAACCTCTCGGCGGTCCTAGAGCGGTCGCTGCATGAGCCCTTCGAACCCCGCTACGCCGACCTCGTATCGGCGGCCAGAGGACGGCTGACGCCGAGCGAGTGAGCGTCGGCCATCGTCACGCAGCAAGTCGCTATAAGCGGCAAATCCGTCCGTTCGCGCTCTAGCGCCGGCGCGCGAGCAGGACGGTCTGGTGGGTGGTCTCGACTCCCTCCGGCGAGCGGTGAAGTTGGGTGTGGAGGTTGAACCCGCCGGTGTCCAGCACCGAGATGACGTGCTGTGCGGCGTGCCGGTAGTTGGTCATCGTGACTGTGTGCCCGTAGGCCGTGGAGCGTTCAACGCGCTGACCCTCGCCGGCCTGGAAGGCCGTCAGCAGCCAGCCGCCCGGCTTCAGCACGCGAGCGAACTCGCTGACCACCGCTGGCAGCTGGCCCGGTGCGGTGTGGATCAGGGAGTACCAGGCGAGCAGGCCGCCCAGGGCGGCGTCCTGGATGGGCAGGTCTTCCATCGCGCCGACCTCGAACCGTAGTTGCGGGTGGGTGCGTCGGGCGACGTTGACCATGCCGCGGGACAGGTCAACGCCGAAGACGTCGACTCCGCGCGCGGCCAGGTGGGCGGTGACCCGTCCGGTGCCGCAGCCGAGATCGGCCACCGGGCCCAACGGAGCATCGAGACAGCGCCCAGCGAAGTCGTCGATCATCGCGACGTCGAGGGACGTCTCCGCGCTCAAGTCCGGAATGAGGGTGGCGTAGTCCTCGGCGACGATGTCGTAGCCGGTCCTGGTCTGCCTGCGATGGTCGGGAGCGGTCACGGGCGAGAACGGTACGGAAACCATCGGCGATCCGTCACAGCGACATGAAGCGGACCGCCGCTTCGACAGAGTCACCACGATCGGATCAGCGGCTACTTGTTGACTGGACGGACGACCCGGCCGTCGCGAGGCTGGGTGGAGGTGTCCGGCGGGACGCTCTCTCCAGCGGCTGCCCACCGGTTCTTGGTGTGGCTCTCATTTGGTCTGCGCCCCGCCGGGCACCGTGACGAGGCGTGGCTCGAGAGGGGACTGCCCGGCTCTAAGTAGCACTGCCCACCTCGCCGTTTCCGAAGTCGCTGCAATGCGAAGGAGGGCAGGTATGGACGAGGTGAAGATCGGGGTCGATCCCCACCAGCTGTCGAACACGATCGAGGTCGTCGACGCGGACGCAGCCCTGTTGGGGTCGGGGCGGTTCGGCACCGACAACGCCGGCTACCAGGCGATGCTGCGGTATACCAAGGCCTGGCCGAACCGGGTCTGGGCAGTCGAGGGCGCCAACGGCGCAGGACGTCCGCTCGCGCAACGACTCGTGGCTGCCGGGGAGCGAGTAGTCGATGTGCCGGCCAAACTCGCCGCACGGGTGCGGCTGTTCGACACCGGCCACAACCGCAAGACCGACGCGGTGGATGCGCACTCGATCGCGATGGTCGCGGTGCGGACTCCTGGACTGCGCGAGTTGCGCGCGGACGGTGAGCTGGAGGCGCTGCGGATGCTCACCGACCGCCGTGACGAGCTCGCCCGGCTGCGGGTGCAGACCGTGAACCGGCTGCAGCGGCTGCTCACCGAGCTGGTCCCTGGTCACCACAAGCGCGACCTTTCCGCGCGGCAGGCCAAGGCGATCCTGGCCCGCGTGCGGCCCCGTGACGCCGCAGGCAAGACCCGTCGGCGGATCGCCGCGGAGGAGATCGCCGACCTGGTCGCGGTCGATGCGAAGCTGAAGCGGATGAAGGCCGAGCTCAAGGCCGCGGTGCAAGAGCGCGGCTCGAGGCTGATGGACATCCACGGGATCGGACCCGCCGGTGCTGCCCGGACCCTCGCCGACGTCGGGGACGTGGCGAGGTTCGCCGACCGGAACCGGTTCGCGTCCTGGACCGGCACCGCACCCCTGGAGGCGTCCTCCGGCGAGCACATCCGGCATCGGCTGTCCCGGGCCGGGAACCGGCGGATGAACCACGTCCTGCACGTGGCCGCGATCGTGCAGATCCGCCACGACACCGAAGGTCGCGCCTACTACCGGCGCAAGCTCGCCGCCGGCAAGAGCCCCCTGGAGGCGCTGCGGTGCCTCAAACGGCGCCTGTCCGACGTGGTCTACCGGCAGCTGATCGCCGACGCACGCGAAGCCGAGCAGCCGGCTGATGGGGCGGATCCGGGAGGGCACCGCGGGGCGTCACTTCAATCCAGCGCGGTCGACCTGCCCCCGCACATCGACACTTCGGATCAGCCACAGCCCGGACCCGCAGCACCGACGCTACCCGCACCCCGGCCCGGTGCGAACCCCTCCGCGGCCACGACAGCAAGCCCTCCGCGGCGGCGTGCCGGAGCCGTCAAGATGGAGCGCCCCACCGGACGAACGACCTTGACGGCGACAAGCGCCGACGCACCCTCGAAGGCGCTGAGACCGCGCCCTTGACACAGAGGGGAACCAAATCCGTGCGTCCATCCGTACGCTGTGACCCTGGCCATCCGGGCGGTAAGGGACAGAGACCGGTTCCACCGGAGGGTGGGAGAAGTGCTCGGAAGTAGACCCGGCCTGTCCGCCAGCTTCCCTCTCCGCGGCATGACAGTGCGGTTCGGTCAACGAGCCTGAGCCACGTCCCCCTCGGCGGCGGTCTTTCCTCGCTTCCACGGCCAGTCGCGCCTGATCGAGTACACCGCGAGACCGAACCCCGCGGACAAGCCCAGCATGAACAGCGCCGTGAGCAAGGGAGTGTCGGCGACCAACCGGCCGAGGAACGGCCCAGACCCGATCACGACCGCGAGCATCGGAATCCACCACCACGGTGCCCGGGTGAGCCGCCGGGACGCCGTACGCGGGTCGTTCCAGGCGAAGAACTTCGCAGACCCGTAGGCCGCGGCCACCGCCGCGACCGCCAGGACCACCATCAGCCACGACGGGGCGGCCGAGTCCCACAACAGGCCCAGGTACAGCACCACCGTGCCCAAGGCAGTACCCAGGGCAAGGTAGATCCAGAGGAGCACTCTCATCAGAACCAAGCCCCAGACTGTTGCCGGCCGTCTCAGCGTCACTTCGTCGCATAGTTCAGCACACGACCGTCAGAGCCGGGACGCCGCGCTCGTCATCGGCATGGTCGATCACATCCGTAACCCCCACGAGCGAACGTCCTGTCATCGGCTGCTTGTTCCATTGACCTCAGAACCGGTGCCTGGCGAGGCTCGGTTCAGGCGTCCGGGCCGTCGCTCTCACATCGGCTGCCCACGCTGGTCGTGTGGCTCTCATTTGGCCTGCGCGGCCCGGACGTCGCCAATGGGTCAGGAGAGGCTCAAGAGGGGTTTGCCCAGCTCGAAGCAGCGTTGCCCTCCCGGCTCGACGACTACTGGTGATCGAGCAGGAGGACAGCGGTGGTGGAGGCACACAGCGCGCGGGTCGTGATCGGGATGGACCCGCACAAGCGGTCGGTGACCATAGAGGTGATGGCCGCCGACGAGCAGGTGCTCGGCGGTGGCCGGTTCGGCACCGACATCGCCGGCTATCAAGGCGATGCTCGACTACGTCACCCGCTGGCCGAACCGGGTCTGGGCGATCGAGGGCTGCAACGGGATCGGCCGTCACGTCGCGCTGCGGCTGCTCGCCGAAGGCGAGGAGGTCCTCGACGTCCCCCCGAAGCTCTCAGCTCGTGCGCGGGTCTTCGCGACCGGCCAGGGCCGCAAGACCGATGCCACCGACGCTCACTCCGTCGCCCTGGTCGGCACCCGGATGGCGGGGCTGCGACCGGTGGTCAACGACGAGCAGCTCGCCGTGCTGCGGCTCCTGGTCGACCGTCGCCGCTCGCCTGGGCGAGGACCACACGCGGATGATCTCCCAGCTGCATCAACTGCTGCTGGAGCTGATCCCCGGTGGTGCGAAGAAGGACCTGTCCGCGGCTCAGGCCAAGGCACTGCTGGCGAAAGTGCGTCCCCGCGACATCGTCGGGCAAGGCACGCCGACGGGTCGCGGCTGAGCTCATCGCCGACCTCGAGCGGATCTACGCACGCAAGAAGGCCGCCGACAAGGAACTCAAGGAGCTGCTCGCCGCGACCGGAACCAGCCTCATGGACCTGCACGGCATCGGACCCTCCGGTGCGGCGCGGCTGCTGGTCGAGGTCGGCGACATCACCCGGTTCCCCAACCGCGACCACTTCGCGTCTTGGAACGGCACCGCTCCGATCGACGCCTCCTCCGGCGACAACGTGCGCCACCGGTTGTCCCGCGGCGGGAACCGGCAGATCAACCGGGTCCTGCACATCATGGCCACCGTCCAGCTGCGCAACCCCACCGAAGGCCGCGCCTACTTCGACCGCCGCAAGGCCGACGGCAAGACCTCGATGGAAGCCATGCGAGCGCTCAAACGACGGCTCTCCAACATCGTCTACAAGACCATGCTCGACGACGCCGTGGGAGCAGCAGGGACGGGCCCGGGAGGGCAACGAGGTAGCGACTCTGACTCCAGCGCGACCGGCTCACAACCCCAACACCGGCTCTTCGGACAAGCCACTCCGGGGCCCGTCACCACCCAGCCTAGAACGCCCCTGCCACGCGTGTCTTGACACAGAGGGGAGCCATGTCCGTGCGTGGGTGCAGCCGTCTTCGGACAAGCGCTCGCGCCCCCATATCTCGGCATGCGAGATTTGCCGAGTTCTTGTTCGACCAATTTCGCCACGGTTTTGACTGCAACCGGCACGCCTGACAGCAACGCCGCCAGACGTCCCCAGACAGCCCCAGACGGGATAGACAATCGGCCCAAATTCTGGTCAAAAGGTCGGGCCTGATACGGCCAACGTGGGCCTGGTTTTGTCCGAAAAGGGTCCTATGGTCGGTGCCCTGGCGGTCGGAACCCTCGCCGAACGGGTCACCTAGGAATGCCGAGCACGACCCTGATCGCCAGCGACGCAGTGATCGGCCCGGGCGAGGACAGCACGACCGCACAACCGCACGAAAGCGTTGTCGCGACGGTGCCCTGGCCCGCCCGCGACGACAGACCCCGACCCGGACCGGGTGGGGGTTCCCCAAGACCGCACGTCGGTGGGATATCGGCCAGGGTTTCCCACCGGCGTGCTCTTGGTCTCGGGAGTACGACGTGGACGCACCGCTCAGCCGGGAGGCCATCGGCCAGGCCGGGCTGGACTCCGCCGATCGGCGGGCCGTCGGGGGTGTGCCCGTCCGGTGCGGCTGGTCGGCTCCGACGAGTGGTCGAACAGGTCCACCGGCGAGGTCGGGCACCAGCTACTCCTCGAGCCAGGAGCTCGACGGCACCACCTACGTGCAGTGCGGGAACCGGCGCGCCGCGGTCTGTCCCTCCTGCAGCGCCGAGTACAAGGGCGACGCCTGGCACCTGATCCTCTGCGGCCTGGCCGGCGGCAAGGGGATCCCGGCGATCGGTCGCGGATCATCCGTGCACGTTCGCGACCTTCACCGCGCCCTCGTTCGGGCCGGTGCACGGGGTGCGGCAGAAGGGTCCCTGTCGGGCCCGCCGCGACAAGCCCGTCTGTCAGCACGGCCGGCCGTTGTGGTGCAACGCCCGCCACCAGCGAGGGCGACCGGCGGCTGGGCACCCCGCTGTGCGCGGACTGCTACGACTACATCGGCCACGTCGTGTGGCAGTGGCACGCCCCCGAGCTGTGGCGCCGGTTCACGATCACCCTGCAGCGCGACCTCGCCCGCTGCTGCGGGCTGTCGGTCAAGCGGTTCCGGACGTCGGTGCAAGATCTCCTACTCCAAGGTGGTCGAGTTCCAGGCCCGCGGGCGTCATCCACCTGCACGTGCCGATCCGCCTCGACGGCCCCGAGGGTCCGGACGGCCCCGCGCCGGACCTGCCGCTCGGCACGGCCGACCTCGAGGACGCGATCAAGGCCGCCGCCGCCAAGGTGCACGCCTCGACGCCGCACCGCTGCGCGACGGCACCGTCTACCGGCTGCGGCTGGGGCAGCCAGGTCGACACCCGCATCGATCACCGACGTCGCGACCGCGCGACTCCGGCCGCGCCGCCCGGCTCGTGCACCCCGAGCAGGTCGCGGCGTACCTGGCGAAGTACCTGACCAAGGCCACCGAGGACTTCGGCCTCCCCGCCCGGGTCCGCTCCGTCGGCCACGCCGCGGACGGCCGGCGCCTCTGAGCACGCGATCCGGATCATCGAGACCGCCCAGGACCTCGCCGCCGAGAGCGACGCCGTACGGCGCGGCTGCTGGCCAACCTCGCCACCCTCGGCTACCGCGGCCACCCGATCACCAAGTCCCGCGCCTACTCGGTCACCTTCGGCCAGATCCGCCGCGTCCGCCGCCGGTACCGCGCCAACCCCGCCGGCCTCGACCCCGAGGCCGACATCCGCCAGGTCCTCGACGTCGACGACGACCTCCCCGAGGGCTTCGAGGTCGTCTCCTCCTGGGTCTTCGTCGGCCAGGGCTACCTCGACCTCGACAGCGCCGCGGCCGCGGTCTACGCCGCCGCGCTCGCGCGCATCACGATGAGGCGCAGCCACCCATCGACCAAGGACTCTCGGGAAGTGAGGCAACACTCAGATGCAAGTGCAGGACGAGGAGATCATCGGCGTTCCGCTCGACCGAGCTCTGGACCATCCGCCAGGTCGCGGAGTTCCTCAGCGTGCCGGTCGGGACGCTCTACCAGTGGCGGCACCGGAGCGTTGGCCCGCCGGCGTTCCGGGTGGGTCGGCATCTTCGCTACGACCCCGCGGCGGTGCGTCGCTGGCTGCTCGAGGGAGCGGCGTAATCGTGCCAGTGGCGAAGAGGATCCGGAACGGCAAGGTCACCTGGCGTGCGCGTTGGCGTGACGACCGCGGGCGGCAAGCGCTCCAAGTCGTTCCGGCGCAAGGTCGACGCCGAGCGCTTCATGACGACCTCGACCACGCGAGCGAACTGGTGCGTATGTCGACCCGTCAGCGGGTCGGATGACGGTCGGGGAGTGGGCTGAGCGCTGGCTGCGGCGTCAGGTGCATCTGAAGCCGAAGACCCGAGCGTCGTACGAGTCGCTCTGCGGTGCTGGGTGCTTCCGCGGTGGGAGAAGGTGCAGCTGGCCAAGGTGACGTTCGGCGCCGTCGCCGAGTGGGTCGGCACGATGAGCGCGAGGGTTTGTCGGCGTCGAGCGATGCGGCAGGCCTACCACGTGCTGACCGGGATGCTCGACGACGCGGTGAAGGACGGCCGCCTCGTCAGGAACCCTGCAGCCGGCGTGCGACCTGCCCCGGCTCGAGTCGCGAGCAGCGGCGGTACCTCCGCCACGACCAGCTGCATGCGCTGGCTGCGGCATGTGGTCGCTACCAGGTCCTGGTGCTGACCTCGGGCTACTGCGGGCTTGCGCTGGGGCGAGGCCGCTGCGCTGCGGGTGCACAACGTCGACCTGGATCGGGGCCGGATCGAAGTCAGCCGACGCGGTGGCCGAGGTGAACGGCCGGTCGTGTTGGGACGCCGAAGTCGCACCAGTCCCGGTGGCTGCCGGTGCCGGCGCTGCTGCTCGACGGCCTGAAGGAACAGGTGGCGGGCAAGGATCCGGACGACCTGGTCTTCCCATCGCCCCAGGGCGGTGCTCCTGCGAGTGCAGAACTTCCGGCGCGGCTACTTCGACCGCGCTGTGGCGGGCATCGGCGATCGAAGGGGTTCTACCCGCACGAGCTGCGGCACACCGCCGCCTCGCTCGCGATCGCCGCCGGAGCTACCGTCAAGGCGGTCCAGCGGATGCTGGGCCACGCCTCGGCCACGCTGACGCTGGACCGCTACGGGCACCTGTTCCCGGACGAGATGGACGCGCTGGCGGCCAGCCTGGACGAGGCGCCATGCGGGGTCGGGTGTGGTCCAGATGTGGTCCCAGACCGGATCTCGATGCTGTCTCGAGGAGGAGGAGTCGGAGCCGAAAACCGGCTCTGACCTGCGGTTTGATGTGTGCCCCCGGCAGGATTCGAACCTGCGACGCACGGTTTAGGAAACCGACGCTCTATCCCCTGAGCTACGAGGGCGGCGCATGGCGGGAACCCTCGCTGCGAACCTTGCTGCAACCGGGTCGGGCCCTGCACGGCACAGGGTAGTCGATAGCGGTCACGGGTCGTGCCTCCGGCCAACCAGGCACCTGGACGCGCAGGAAGGGCGGGGGGACGAGTCTGGCGCAGGGTCGGACCATGCCTCGGTGCAGACCCCGATCCAGGCTGCAAGGTCGGGGGCGTCGTCGCTGGTCCTCAGGGCGAGGGCTTGTCAGTCGTAGGTGGTGATGAGGGAACGAGTGCGGCCAGTGTCCGCGGGTGTCCACTGCGGGTCGGAGTAGATCGCGACCCAGCCGTCCGCCTGGTTCTGGCCGTAGACGTGGCCGTGCCCGTCGGGACCGCGGGGGTCGTCCAGCCACTCGGGCCGGCGCCAGAGTAGGTCGAAAGTCCAGTACGTGATCGGGTCCGAGGCGTTCTGCAGGTACACGATCCGGGTGTCCTCCGGTGCAGGAGCCCAGGTCCGGAGACCTGGGCTCCTGTCTCTCCCCCCGGACAGTGGGAGCGCTCAGGCCGCCGCGGGCCTGCCGGCCCTGCCGGACGTCCGCGAGCGGTGGACGGCGAGGACGACGACGTACGACGCGAGCGCGATCCCGATCATGCCGAGCCAGAGGCCGACCTCATACCGCGCCGGATAGACCGCATCGCGCAGGTAGTGGGCGGTGAAGCTGTCCTCGTACGGCGTGCGGCCGGCGGACGTCAGGAGCCACTTCTCCACGGCCGTGAGCGGGCAGTTGACCGGTGTGAGGGTGACCGTGACGGACCAGGCCGTGGAGACCAGGTGCGGCCAGAGCCAGAGCAGGCTGCGCAGCCCGAGGAACCCGCCGATGGTGGCGTACACCAGGTACGCCATGTGCAGGAGCACGACGACTCCTGCGGCGATGAGCGCTGCCACACTTCGGAATGTAGGGCTTGTTCGCGCATGTGCGCATGAGCCGAACGCCCCGGAACCGATGGCGAGGTCGGACCATGGGGACAAGTCTCCGATTGCCAGACGGACCGGTCGCCCGAACCGTTCAATGGGGTCGTGACCTTGCTCAGGTCTCGGGACGCTGACTTCGTCGGGACGCAGGACCGGTCGTCGACGCGTCGGCTCCTGCTGGGCCTGTGCCTCCTGGTCGTGGCCGCGCGCACGACGTACGTCTTCCAGCCGCTGCGCAGCGACGAGGGGGGCTACCTGCTCGTCGCCAGGCAGTGGCACTCCGGCGGGGAGTTCCTGTACGGCGACTACCACGTCGACCGACCACCGCTGCTGATGGTGATCTTCCGGGTCGCGGCCCTGACCGACTGGGATCCGATGATCCGCGTGATCGCGATCCCGTTCGCCGTCCTGCTGGTGGTCTTCGCCTGGTACGCAGGGCGGTTGCTGAACGGGCAGGCGGGCGGCCGCTGGGCGGCGATCGTGACGGCAGGTCTCGCGTGCTCCCCGGCGCTGGCCGCGGACCAGGCGGACGGCGAGCTTTTCGCGGCGCCCCTGGTCCTGGGCGGTATCGCGGTGGGCCTCGCAGCCTGGAGGTCCCGGGAGGACCGGCCCCGCATCCTGCTGGCGGTCACGGCAGGGCTGCTCGCGGGCGCGGCTCCACTGGTGAAGCAGAACTTCCTGGAGGGGGTGGTGTTCCTCGGGGTCCTGGTGGTCGCCACGGTCCGACGGCAGCGCCGCCTCGACCGGCGCAGCGTCGGGATGGGGCTGGGTGTCCTGGGCGGCGCGCTGCTGCCGAACGCCGCCGTCCTGGCCTGGAGCGCTGCGGCGGGTGTGGACCTGGGGGGCGTGTGGCAGGACCTCGTCGGGTTCCGGGCCGACGCGCTCGGCGTGATCTGGTCGAACAGCCCGCAGGCCTCGGTCGCGCGCGCGGTCAGGATGGTCCTCCTCGCGACGGCGAGCGGCGTCCTCGGTGCCCTCATCGGCTGGTTCGTCCACGCCCGCCCGTGGCGGCTGCGGGGTACGCCGGAGGAGTGGGCAGTCACCGCGTGCCTGGTGTTCGGGGTCTTCTCGGTCGCCGCGGGCGGGAGCTACTGGCCGCACTACCTCATCGAGCTGGTCCCGGCCGTTGCGCTGGCCGTCGCCCTCGTGGCGCCTCGGGCGTCAGGCGCCGGGGCGTGGATGCGGCTGGCTTCTCGGGTCGTCGTGGCCGCCGCCGTCGTCGCCACCGTCGGGATGGCCCTGGTCTACCGCGCCGTGCCGGGAGTCTGGTTCCAGCAGCGGACGGGGGAGTGGCTCGCGACCTCGAGCCTCCCCGGGGACACGGCGTTCGTGGCGTACGGCAACGCGTCCATCCTCGAGTCGGCCGACGTGGCGTCGCCGTACCCGTACCTGTGGAGCCTGCCGATGCGCACCCTGGACCCCGACCTGGCGAGGCTGCGGGTCACGCTCTCCGGGCCTCGCGCGCCCACCTGGATCGTCCAGGTCAACGGGCTCGACTCCTGGAACATCGACCAGGGAGACCGTCTGCGCTCGTCTGTGGAGGAGGGCTATCGGGTGGTGGGCGAGGTGTGCGGAAACCCGGTCTGGCTCCGTGCCGACCTGCGCCGGAACCTCGCCCCGTACCCTCTTTGCTGATCGGACATCCCTGTCGTTTCCGTGTCGTGGATCACATACCTCAGGGACCACGCTGGTTGCGCGAGTCACTCTCAAGTGGCAATTCGGGAGTTCACGGCACACAATGGACCCTGGACCTCCGTACCCCCGTGTGCGCCCTCGTCCGATGAACGTCCGACGTGCCGGACCCCGACAGAAGAGATCTCTGCCGTGTCACATCCTGCCCGCCACCGTGATCATGACGTGGCCCGCAAGCGTGCCGTGCGCGCCGCCTCCGTGACGGCTGTCGTCGTCACGCTCGCCGTCGTGCTCGGCGGCATGTTCGCCTACCGTCACCTCGACGGGAACATCACCTCCCTGGACACCGCCGGCCAGCTCGGCGAGCGGCCGGACAAGGTCGTCGACAACGCGAAGCCTCTCGAGCCTCTGAACATCCTGCTCCTCGGCTCCGACACCCGTGAGGGCCAGAGCGGCAACATCGGCGGCGAGACCCCCGGGCTCTCGGACACCACGATCCTCCTGCACCTCTCTGCGGACCGGCAGCACGCGTACGGCGTGAGCCTGCCCCGCGACGCGATGGTGGAGCGCCCCGACTGCATCCGCGAGGACGGTACGACCGTTCCGGGCGAGCTCGCGATGTTCAACTCCGCGTACGCCCTCGGCGGGCCGGCCTGCACCCAGCGCACGGTCGAGCAGCTGACCGGCGTCCGGGTCGACCACTTCGCCGTGGTGGAGTTCGACGGGTTCAAGCACATGGTCAACGCCCTGGGCGGCATCCCGATCTGCGTGCCCGAGGAGGTCAACGACGACGTCGGCCACATCTACCTCCCGGCCGGCTCCTACGAGGCCGACGGTGAGCAGGCCCTCGACTACGTTCGCGTGCGCCACGGGATCTCCGACAACGGCGACATCGGCCGGATGAAGCGCCAGCAGCTCTTCCTCGCGACGATGGCGAACAAGGCCATCTCCGCGGGCACGCTGGCCAACCCGGTCAAGCTCTACAACTTCCTGGACGCGGCGACCAAGTCGCTGACCACCGACCCCGGCATGGCGAGCCTCAAGGAGCTCGGCGGGCTGGCGAACCAGCTGCGCAACATCGGTCTGGGCAACATCCAGTTCATGACCGTGCCGTGGGAGAGCTACCAGCCGGACCCCAACCGGCTGGTCTGGGCCCCGGAGGCCAAGCAGCTCTGGCGGCTGCTCAAGCACGACAAGCCGGTCACCGGCGAGCTGAGCAAGGGCGTCACCACGGCTGCGAACACGCCGGGCAGCAAGGGGAAGAAGAACAAGAAGCCCGGCCAGGGTGGCGGCTCCCCCTCCGGTCCGGCGACGCCGAGCCAGACGCCCGAGGAGCAGGCCCAGATGGCCGCGGAGAACGGCCTCTGCGCCTAGCTCCCCGAGCGTGCCGGGTCGCGAGACGCAGGCTCAGGCGAGCGCCTCGAGGATCTTGGCGTTGAACGCCTTCAGGTCGTCCGGCTTGCGGCTGGAGATGAGGTTGCCGTCGACGACGACCTCCTCGTCGACCCAGGTGCCGCCGGCGTTCCGGACATCGGTCTGCAGGCTCGGCCAGGAGGTCAGCGTGCGCCCCTGGAGGACGCCTGCCTCCACCAGCGACCACGCCGCGTGACAGATGGCTGCCACGGGCTTGCCGGACTCGACGAAGGCACGCACGAACGCCACCGCGTCCTCGTCCAGGCGTAGCGCGTCGGGGTTGGCGACCCCGCCCGGGAGGACGAGTGCGTCGAAGGAGGCGGTGTCGGCGTCCGCGACGGCGACGTCGACCTCGAACGTGTCGGCCTTGTCGAGGTGGTGGAAGGCCTGGACCTTTCCGGTCGCCGGGGAGACGAGCTTCGGGGCGCCCCCGGCCGCCTCGACCGCCTTCCAGGGCTCGGTGAGCTCGACCTGCTCGATTCCTTCGCCGGCCACCAGGAAGGCGACCTTCTTGCCGTGCAGCTGTGTGGACATGTCGGTCATGGGTCCTCCTGCTGTCGGGTCGTGTGGGACGCCCCGGTGTTATCCACTGGGGGGCCTCGGCAAACGGGCCCGTTTCCGGGTGCTCGCCGCTGGGCAGTGAGGTCAGGGAGGAGGGAGACCATGCCGACATTCGCCGACTACCCCGCTCGCGCGAGAGTGCTGCTGCGCGACCCTGTCGCCTGGACCGAGCTGATCCAGCTGGCCAAGACCGTGGTGGCAGCCGTGGTGGCCTGGACCGTCGCTGCCCGCGTGTTCGGCCTGCCGCAGGCGTTCCTGGCGCCATGGGCGGCGCTGCTCGTCGTGCACTCGACGGTCTACCGGTCGTTCTGGACGGGCGCGAAGCAGATCACCGCGACGGTGATCGGCGTGGTCCTGGCCTGGGTCGTGGGCAACACGCTCGGCCTCGATCCCACGTCACTGGCCATCATGCTGCTCATCGCACTCGTCGTCGGGCAGGTGAGATGGCTGCGTGACGAGGCGACCACGGCCGCGGCGACGGCGCTGATCGTGCTCACGACGGGCTTCGCCACAGAGGACCACATCCTCATCAGCCGGCTGTACGACACCGCGATCGGTGTGGGCGTGGGCGTCGTGGTCAACCTGCTGGTGTGGCCGCCGCTGCAGGACGTCACCGCCGCCCGGGCCGTCGAGGCCGTGAGTCGACGCATCGGTGCTCTGCTCACCGACATCGCCGACGAGTGCCGTGACGCCTGCAAGCGCGAGCACGTGGAGGCCTGGGTGCGTCGCAGTCAGGACCTCGACGTCGAGGTCGACAGCGCGTGGGCTCTGGTGCGCCAGGCGCGGGAGAGCGAACGCCTGAACCCGCGGCCCAGGCTGGCGCGGGGGCGTCGTACCGGCCAGTTCTGCGAGAGCCTCGATCGCATCGAGCAGGCGCTCTCCGAGATCCGCAGCATGGCCCGCACCATCGAGCACAGCATCACCGACACCAAGCAGTGGGAGGACGAGTTCCGCGACCGCTGGACCGAGCTCCTCTGCCGGATCGGGACCGCCATCGAGGAGAACGAACCCCGGCGCCTCGGCGAGGCCCGCTCCGCGCTCGGCTCGCTGGCCGTGGACTACTCCCGCGAGGACCTCTCCGGGCTGCACTGGACGGAGTACGGCGGCCTCATCCTGAACCTCCGCAACGTGGCCACGTCCATGGACCACGTCGCGGCCTCCGACCCCTTCGCCGCGTCGTCCCAAGGGGACTTCGACCCGCCGACGTTATGATTCCGTTATCGTGCTGGAGGTCCCGTCCCGACCGAGGGACCGACGCTGGGGAATCGTCAAGAGGGGAAGTAGGCCTCGATGAAGGTCGCGGTTGTGGGCGCAACGGGGGTGATCGGCACCTCCGCAGTCCGGGCGCTGGGCGCTGCGGGCCATGACGTCATGGCCCTTGCCCGGAGTGCCTCCGCCGCCGCAGCCCTCGACGCGCTCGGCGCCACCCCGGTCCGTGGGGACGTCTTCGACCACGAGTCCCTGCTGACCCTGCTCGACGGGTGCGACGTGGTCGTGAACGCGGCCACCCGGATCCCCGTGGGTTTCCGGGCGGCGCGCTCGTCGTCCTGGCGTGAGAACGACCGGCTGCGCACCGACGGCGTCCGCCGGGTCACCGCTGCCGCTCGTGAGGCCCGGGTGCGCCGCCTGGTCCAGGAGAGCGCCTCCTTCGTGTACACCGACCAGGGCGACGCCTGGATCGACGAGCAGAGTCCCCTGGGCATCAACTCGGCGACCGAGCCGATCGCCGTGGCCGAGTCGCACGTCCAGGACTACCAGACCGACCTGCGGCAGGGAGTCGTGCTGCGGTTCGGCTGGATCATCGGCGACGACCCGATGACGCGCTGGCTCCTGCGGGGAGCCCGTCGCGGCCGACCGGTGGGCATGGGCTCGCCCGACGGTTGGGTCCACCCGGTGCACACCGACGACGTGGGGGCAGCCGTCGTGGCGGCTCTGAGCGCGCCCGGCGGTGTCTACAACGTCGGGGCCGCACCGGTCCGTCGCCGCGACCTGGTCCAGGGGTACGCCGACGCGGTCCACCGCGACTCGGCCGGCTACCTGGGGCCCGTGCTCCGCAGGCTCAGCGGCAGACGGGCGGAGCCGCTGACCCGGTCACTGCGCGTGAGCTCGGAACACTTCACGCTGAGAACGGGTTGGAGTCCACGCCGGGCGCACTTCGACGTGTCCTGGCTCCAGGTGACCGGGGAAGACACGAAGGTGGTCGGGTGAGCAGAAGCAAGAACGAGCAGGAACGCGAGGCCGAGCGGCGGCGCAGGCTCGCCGACGCGTTCGCTGACGCCCTGCCCGAGCGGACCCGCGACGAGGATCCCGAAGGGTGGGCCGAGCGCCCGTCGACCGGGGGCGCGGGCGACGACGACTGGCTGCGCGGTCAGGTGCCGCCCCACCACGGCTGAGCGCTCGATTTCGCGGACCGGGGCGACGAGGGAAGCGGGACTCAGCTCCGCGGAGGGCCCTCGGCTCCTTGCTCCCTGAGGAGGTCCCGGATCTCGGTCAGCAAGGTGACCTCTTCCGACGGCGGCGTCGGCTCCTCGCCGCGCGAGCGGCGTTCCTGGAGCTTGTTGTAGGGCACCACGATGAAGAAGTAGACGACCGCGGCCAGGATCACGAACGTGATCACGGCGTTGATCCACACGCCGACGGGGACCCCTCCGGGCTCCCAGGAGCTGAAGTCGGGCGTCTTGCTGCCGCCGAGCTTGGCCACCACCGACAGCAGCAGGTTCACCGTCTCGGTCACGAGGACGGCGAACGCCGTCGCCATGATGAAGGCGACCGCGAGCTCGACCAGGTTGCCTCGCAGGATGAACTCTTTGAACCCCTTGAGCATGGCTGTCCTCCGTTAGGGCGCTGGGGTGCCGCCCGTGTCGCCACGCAGGTCGTGGGAGTGCGGCCCGACGGGGGTGACGCTAGCGGGTCAGCACGACAGAGAGGTAGCCCGAGACCGACGCCGCGGCCAGGGCGCGGGCTGTCTCGTCGGTCACGGCCAGCACCACCAGCCCACCTGAGGCCAGGGCGGTGTCGCTCGCCCGGGGGAGAGCAACTACCGGTGCGTCCTCCGCCACCACCGTGGCCCCGCTGCGCCCCTGGGGGTCGGCGCTGATCACGTCCACCCGTTCGCCGATGTGCAGCAGCGCGACGGCTGCGGGGTCGCCGACGCGCACGGGGGCGGCCACCCGGCCGGGGTAGCCGTCGAGGAGGGAGCCCCCGACGAGGCGCACGTCCGTGATCGGCTCCCCGGCACGGACCGGCCCGGTCGTCGTACGGCCGAGGAGGGGTGCGGGCGAGGTCGACGCGCCCGCGGGCACGGTGCCGGGTGCCAGTGCGGCGGTGGTCAGGTCGCCGCGTCCGATGACCGTGCCGCCGGGAAGGTCGCGGGCCGCCGTGACGACGGGTCGGGTCTGCGCGGGCGGCGGGGACGCAGCCTGGAGGGAGATGAGCACCGCGACGGCCGCGGCGACCGCCGCAAGCGGGCGACGGCGCGCCAGCAGGGCGCGGCGCATACGGCGGTGCCGCAGGGTGAGGGAGGTGCGGGGGAGGCCCGAGGGACGTTCCATGCCTGGCGAGGCTAGGGAAGATCGCGCGACGGTGCGTCGCGTCGTCCACAGGGTCAGGCGGCGCCGGCCTCCGACTTGGTGGAGGACTGGCCGGAGGAGGAGTCGGAGGAGGACTTGCTCGACTCGCTCGAGGACGATCCACCGGACGAATCGGACGAGCTGCTCGACGACGAGCCGGCCGACGTGGAACCGGACCTGCTGTCGGTGCGGTAGAAGCCCGAACCCTTGAAGACCACGCCCACGGCGTTGAAGACCTTGCGCAAGCGGCCCTCGCACTCGGGGCAGGTCGTCAGCGAGTCCTCGGTGAAGCTCTGGAACTGCTCGAACGCGTGGTCACAGTCGGTGCAGGCGTACTGGTAGGTCGGCACGCTCGTCCTCCGGAAGATCTCGTTGTTAGCACTCTGGTGGTGCGACTGCCAATTATCGCCGGGGCCGGCGGTTTCGCCAACTCCTTGCGCACATAGTCACAGGTGGCGAGGGTCCCGTACGGCACAATGACCGCCGTGTCAGCATCCCCGGACGCCGCTTCCGCCCCCCGCGAGACCCCCGCATCCCGCCCGACCTTCGCGTCCTGGCCGCGTTGGGGCAAGTGGACCGCCTTCGTCGCGGCTGTCCTGGTGCTCCTGCTCGTCGCGGTGCTCATCGCCGGGACGCTCGTCGTGCGCCGCTCGTTCCCGCAGGTGTCGGGGGAGGTCGAGGTCCCGGGGCTGGGTTCCGAGGTGGAGGTAGTGCGCGACTCCCACGGCATCCCGCAGGTGTACGCCGACAACGCGGACGACCTCTTCTACGCGCAGGGGTACGTCCAGGCGCAGGACCGGTTCTTCGAGATGGACTTCCGACGCCATGTCACCTCCGGACGCCTCTCCGAGCTGCTCGGCAGGGATGCCCTCAAGACCGACATGTACATCCGCACCATGGGGTGGCGCCGGATCGCCGAGAAGGAGCTGTCCCTCCTGAGCACCGAGGCGCTCGACTACCTCGAGGCCTACAGCGCCGGCGTGAACGCCTACATCGACTCCCACGACCCCGCGGGCATGTCGCTGGAGTACGCCGTGCTGGCCCTCGACGGCCTCGACTACACGCCCGAGAAGTGGACGCCGGCCGACTCGGTCGCCTGGCTCAAGGCGATGGCCTGGGACCTGCGCGGGAACATGGAGGAGGAGATCCAACGCGCGATCATGTCGGCCAAGCACAGCGCGGCCGAGATCGACGAGCTGTACCCGCCGTACCCCTTCGGCCGGCACCGGCCGATCGTGACCGAAGGGGCTGTGGTCGACGGGGTCTTCGAGCAGCACGCCACCAAGGGCGACACGCGCCTGCCCACCCGCCCACCGCTCCCCCGGGGAACCGTCAAGGCACTCGAGCGCCTCGACGCGGAGCTGCAGGCGATGCCCGACCTCATGGGTCGCGGGCCGGGGGTCGGCAGCAACTCGTGGGTGGTGGACGGAGCGCACAGCGCCACCGGGATGCCGATCCTGGCCAACGACCCGCACCTCGGCATCTCCGTGCCGGGGATCTGGTACCAGATGGGCCTGCACTGCCGCGAGGTCACCGACGCCTGCCCCTTCGACGTCGCCGGCTTCACCTTCGCGGGGCTGCCGGGCGTGGTCATCGGGCACAACCAGGACGTGGCGTGGGGCTTCACGAACCTCGGCCCCGACGTGGTGGACCTCTACCTGGAGAAGGTCGACGGACGCTCCTACGTCTACGACGGGGAGGAGCGGCCGCTGCGGATGCACGACGAGACGATCGAGATCCAGGGCGAGGACGAGCCGTTCACGTTCACGGTCCGGTCGACGCGGCACGGCCCGCTGCTCTCCGACGTCTCCGCCGAGCTCAGCACAGTGGGGGCCAACGCGGACGTGGGGGAGGACGCACCGGAGCGCGGCAACGGGTACGCCGTGGCACTGTCGTGGACCGCGCTCACACCCAACCGCACCGCGGACGCCCTCTTCCTGATCGACAAGGCGAGCAGCTGGGACGAGTTCCGTGACGCCGCGCGCCTGTTCGCGGCGCCGTCCCAGAACCTCGTCTACGCCGACCGCGAGGGACACATCGGCTACCAGGCGCCGGGCCTGATCCCGATCCGCCGGTCCGGACGCACCGGCGACTACCCCGCCGAGGGGTGGCTGCCCGCGAACGACTGGACGGACAGCTACGTCCCGTTCGACGCGCTCCCCAGCGAGCTCGACCCCGAGGGCGGCGTGATCGTGACGGCCAACCAGGCCGTGGTCGGCCGGGACTACCCGTACAACCTGGGAGCGCCGGGGTCCTACGGGTACCGCAGCCAGCGCATCAGCGACCTGCTCAAGCGCAAGGAGCGGTTCAGCGTCGAGGACATGGCGCAGATCCAGATGGACAGCCGCAACGGCTTCGCCCCGACCTTCGTCGACTATCTGCTCGACGTGTTCATGCCCTCGCCGTACCTCGCCGGCGGCCAGCGGCTCCTCGAGGGCTGGGACTACACCCAGGACCCCGACTCCGCGGCCGCGGCGTACTACAACGCGGTCTGGCGCAACACCCTCGAGCTGACCTTCCACGACGAGCTCCAGGAGTCGGTGTGGCCCGACGGCAGCTCACGCTGGTTCGAGGTGATGCGCAGGCTGCTCGCCGACCCCACCAACGAGTGGTGGGACGACGCCGACACCGAGGCGGTCGTGGAGACGCGCGACGACATCCTCTACGAGGCGCTTGCCGCCTCCCGCGACGAGCTGGTCCGGCGCCAGGCCCGGTCCGCGAAGGACTGGACCTGGGGGCACCTGCACCGGCTGGAGCTGCAGAACCAGTCCCTGGGGCAGTCCGACATCGGCCTGGTGCGCTGGCTGTTCAACCGGGGCGACTGGGAGATGGGCGGCGGGGACTCGGTCGTCGACGCCGTCGGCTGGAACGCCGCGGAAGGCTACGACGTCGACTGGGGCCCGTCCATGCGCATGATCGTGTCGCTGGCCGACCTCGACGAGTCCCGGTGGGTCAACATGACCGGGGTCTCCGGCCACGCCTTCAACAGCCACTACGTCGACCAGACCGACCTGTGGGCGAAGGGCGAGACGCTGCCCTGGTACTACTCGCGCGACCGCGTCGAGCAGGACGCCGAGGACACCCTCACGCTGGTGCCTGCCCGGGCGTCAGACGGGTGATGCCGCCCGGTGTGACCACGGCGGTCACCGGGCGGTCGTGGGCGTCCGTGGGGACCGCGTCGAGCAGCTCCCCGTCGTAGAGCAGCGTGCACACGAAGGTCCCGACGGGCACCCGCGTGAGCGCCCGGTCGTAGGAGCCCCCGCCGCGCCCGAGCCGGTTGCCGTTCCGGTCCACCGCGAGCCCCGGGCACAGCACGACGTCGGCCGTGGCGACCGCCTCGGGACCCAGGCGCCTCCCGGCCGGCTCCAGCAGACCGCGGCTCGCCGGCAGCAGGGAGCGAGGCCCGTCGTAGGCCGCCCAGTCCAGGTCGTGGTCGGGCAGCAGCACCGGCAGGACGAGCCGCTTCCCGAGCGCGTGCAGCTGCTCGAGGAGGGGGCCGGTCCCGGGCTCGTTGCTCACCGAGACGTACGCCGCGACCGTCGCCGCCCGGCGTACCTCGGGGGCGCTGAGGAGGTGCTCGGCGATCGCCTCGGCGTCCTCGCGGGTCGCCAGGAGCGGGCGGCGCCGGCGCGTCGTGAGGAGCTGGTCTCGCAGCGCGAGCTTCTGGGCCGCGCTCGCATCGGAGATGTCCGCCACGGTGCCGACGCTACCGGGCAGGCGTGGACGCGGTCGTGACCCGTCCCACAGCGCCCCCTAGCATCGGTCCCATGAGCGACGCGGGACTCGAGCAGGCACGCACGAAGATGGAGCGAGCCGGGGTGGACCCGGTGGCCGTCGACGTGTTCACCCACTACTACCGGCTCGTGGAGAGCGGCGAGACCGGCATGGTCCCCGAGTCCACGATCGAGCCGCTGGAGATGCAGGCGCTCGCCGACGTCGACGTCCCCGACGACGCTGCGCGCGAGGCGATCGGCACGACGGTCGTCATCAAGCTCAACGGCGGCCTCGGGACGTCCATGGGCATGGACCGCGCCAAGTCGCTGCTCGAGGTCCGCGACGGCATGAGCTTCCTGGACATCATCGCCCGCCAGGTGCTGGCGATGCGCGAGGAGCACGGCGCCCGGCTGCCGCTGATCTTCATGGACAGCTTCCGGACCTCTGCCGACACGATGGCCGCGCTCGCGCCGTACCCCGACCTCGCCGTGGACGGCCTGCCGCTGGAGTTCCTGCAGAACAAGGAGCCCAAGCTCCGCGAGGACGACCTCACGCCCGTCAGCTGGGAGCAGGACCCGGACCTCGAGTGGTGCCCGCCCGGCCACGGGGACATCTACACCGCGCTGCGGGGCACCGGCCTGCTCCAGCAGCTCATCGACGCCGGGTACACCCAGGTCTTCGTGTCGAACTCCGACAACCTCGGCGCGGTGCCCGACGCGCGTGTCGCGGGATGGTTCGCGCAGTCGGGTGCTCCCTTCGCCATCGAGGCGGTACGCCGCAACCCGTCGGACCGCAAGGGCGGGCACTTCGCGACCAGGAAGGCCGACGGGCGGATCGTGCTGCGGGAGACCGCGCAGACGCTGGACGAGGACAAGGACGCCCTCGCCGACCTGGACCGGCACCGCTACATGAGCACCAACAACCTGTGGATCGACCTGGTCGCGCTGCGCGACGAGCTCGACCGGCGCGACGGCGTCCTCGGGCTGGCGATGATCAAGAACACCAAGACCGTCGACCCGGCCGACCCGTCCAGCCCGAAGGTGGTCCAGATCGAGACCGCGATGGGCGCCGCGATCGAGGTGTTCGACGGGGCCACCACGATCGAGGTGGGACGAGACCGGTTCGTGCCGGTGAAGACGACCAACGACCTGCTGGTGCTGCGCTCGGACTGCTACGACCTCGACGACGGGTACGTCCTGCAGCAGCAGCCTCCCGCGATCCCCTTCGTCGACCTCGACGGGAAGCACTACAAGTTCGTGGCCGACTTCGACGAGCGGTTCGAGGCCCTGCCCTCCCTGCGCGAGGCGTCCTCGCTGGTCGTGCACGGCGACTGGACCTTCGGCAAGGACGTCGCCGTGGTCGGCGACGCCGAGCTCGAGGAGCCCGCCGACGGTGTCGGTCGCGTGGAGCCGGGAACCACGCTGGGTGCGCGTTAGGGTTTGGCCATGTCCGCTCCCACGAGCTTCCCGACCACCGGTCCCAGCACGGTCGACGAGCACGTCGAGCGCATCCTGGAGTCGCTGACCCCGCTCCACCCTTACGACCAGCCCCTGCTCGAGTCGCTCGGGCTCCCCGTCAGCGAGCAGATCGTCGCCGGCGTCGACCTGCCCGGCTTCGACAACTCGGCCATGGACGGCTACGCCGTGTGCTTCGACGACGTGGCGACCGCCTCCGACGACCACCCTGTCCACCTGCCCGTCGTGGGGGAGGCGGCCGCGGGTCAGACCAAGCACTTCGCGCTCTCCCCGGGCACGGCCGTACGCATCATGACCGGTGCGCCCGTCCCGCAAGGGGCCGACAGCATCGTTCCCGTCGAGGTCACCGACGGCGGCGTCGCCACCGTGCGGATCTTCCGTGCGCCCACGCTGGCGCAGCACATCCGACGCCAGGGCGAGGACGTCCGGGTCGGCGACGTGCTCCTCGAGGAGGGCGCCGTCCTCGGCCCGCGCCAGCTCGGCCTGCTCGCCTCGGTCGGCGTCGCCCAGGTCCGCACCCGTCCCCGTCCCCGGGTCGTGGTCATGTCGACCGGGTCCGAGCTCCGCGAGCCCGGCACGCCCCTCGGCCACGACTCCATCTACGACGCCAACTCCTACATGCTGGCCGCCGCGGCGCGACAGGCCGGCGCCATCGCCTACCGCGTGGGGATCACCTCCGACGACCCGCAGGAGTTCACCGACTCCCTCAGCGACCAGCTCGTCCGCGCGGACGTCGTGGTCACCAGCGGCGGTGTCAGCAAGGGCCAGTACGACGTGGTCAAGGAGGTCCTGAGCGAGCTCGGGACGGTCCACTTCGGCGAGGTGGCGATGCAGCCCGGCAAGCCCCAGGGGTTCGGGGTCGTCGGGGAGGACGCCACGCCGATCTTCACGCTGCCGGGCAACCCGGTGTCGTCGTACGTCTCGTTCGAGGTGTTCGTGGTGCCCGCCATCCGGCGGCTCATGGGGCGTACGCCGTACCGCCGTCCTCTCGTCCGGGCACTGTGCCAGCAGGGCTTCTCCTCGGTGCCCGGCAAGCGGCAGTTCGTCCGGGCGTACTTCGAGATCGACGCCCAGGGTGCCCGCGTCACGCCGGTGGGCGGCCACGGCTCCCACCTCATCGGGGACCTCTCGGAGGCCAACGCCCTGATCGTGGTGCCCGAGGAGTCCTCGCGCGTCGACCCCGGCGGGATGGTTCAGGTCATGGTCCTGGACCGGGAGTTCTGAGGTGGGCGAGGGCCGCAGGCTCACCCACGTCGACGAGTCCGGCGCCGCCCGGATGGTCGACGTCTCCGCGAAGGACGTCACCGCCCGCGTCGCCGTGGCCACGGGGCGGGTCCTGGTCTCCTCCGAGGTGGTCGGCCTCCTGCGGGGCGAGGGCGTCCCGAAGGGCGACGCGCTCGGCGTGGCCAGGGTCGCCGGGATCATGGCGGCCAAGCGCACCCCGGACCTCGTCCCGCTGTGCCACCCCCTGGCCATCTCCGGGGTGAGCGTCGACCTCGTGGTCGAGGACGACGCGGTCGCCGTCACGGCCACCGTGAAGACCACGGACCGCACCGGTGTCGAGATGGAGGCGCTGACCGCAGTCTCGGTGGCGGCGCTCACCGTGGTCGACATGGTCAAGGCCGTCGACAAGGGGGCGGTCATCACCGACGTGCGCGTGGAGTCCAAGAGCGGCGGGAAGAGCGGGGAGTGGACGCGAGCGTGAGAGCGACCGTCGTGACCGCGTCCAACCGCGCCGCCGCCGGCGTGTACGACGACACCACCGGTCCGCTCATCGTCGACGCGCTGACCGAGCTCGGGTTCGAGGTCGCGGGACCGGTCGTCGTCCCCGACGGCGAGCCGGTCGCGGACGCGATCCGCACGGCCGTGGCGGAGGGCGCCCGTGCGGTGATCACCACCGGCGGCACGGGCCTCACACCCACCGACCTCACCCCCGAGGTGACGCGGCCGCTGCTCGACCGGGAGGTCCCGGGCATCGCCGAGGCGATCCGCGCCTACGGTGCCGCCAAAGGCGTGCCCACGGCCGCCCTGTCCCGGGGCCTGTCCGGCGTCTCCGGCGACGCGCTCGTCGTCAACCTCCCCGGCTCGCGGGGTGGCGTCAAGGACGGCCTCGCGGTCGTCGTACCCCTCCTCGTCCACGCCGTCGAGCAGATCACCGGGAGCGACCACTGACCCGCGGGTGGCCGGTCGTGCTCCGGTCCGGGCGGGTCGGGCTGCGTCCGCTCTCCCTGCGAGACGCCCGCGCCTGGCGGGAGGTGCGCGCCCGCAACCGGGACTGGCTCGTCCCGTGGGAGGCCACCGTTCCGTCCGGGGACACCACGGCGCCTGCGACGTTCCGAACCATGGTGCTCGACCTGCGCCGCCAGGCCCGCGCCGGGCGGGCGATGCCGTTCGCGGTGACCCTGGACGACCAGTTCGTCGGGCAGCTGACCGTGAGCAACATCGTGGGCGGATCGGCGCGCTGGGGGCAGGTCGGCTACTGGGTGGACCAGGCGTACGCCGGCAAGGGCGTGATCCCGACGGCAGTGGCTCTGGCTGTCGACCACTGCCTCTTCGAGGCGGGGCTGCACCGGGTGGAGGTGGCGATCCGGCCGGAGAACACCGCGAGCCTCCGGGTGGTCCAGAAGCTCGGCTTCAACGAGTACGGCTACGCTCCGCGCTACCTGCACATCGACGGGGCCTGGCGCGACCACCGGCTCTTCGCCATCACCGTGGAGGAGTGCCCGGGCGGCCTGCTGCGCCGGTTCAGGACCGAGGGGCCACGAGAGGGCAGGTGAGCCCCAAACCACATCAGTCACAGAGTTCTCTTGCGACACACCGCTGTTCTTGCGGCGGCTTTCGGCGCGGCACTCATATGGTCATCCCGTGGACTTGTCAGGGATCATCTTCGTGGTACTCGCCTTTGCGTGGGCTGCCTACCTGATCCCGAAGGCCATGAAGCACCACGAGGAAGTGGCCAGCACCCGTTCGGTCGAGCGTTTTTCGACCGCGATGCGGGTCCTCGCCCGTCGCGAGCCTGTCGACCAGCGCAACGCCCGCCTCGTGGTCACCCCGCCTCGGCCCACCGAGCGCGTCCTCGTGCCGGAGCGCTCCGCACGCTTCTCCGAGGAGGCTCCCGCACCCGCCCCGCGCAGCGCCGCTGCCCGGCGTACCGCCGCCCGAGTCGCCGCTCGCCGGCGTCGCCGCGTCCTGCTGGCCCTGGCAGTCCTCGACCTGGTCGTCGGCGGACTCGCCGCCGGCGCGATCGTCCCTTGGTGGGCCGTGAGCATCCCCGTCGCCGTCACCGGGCTCTTCCTGTTCCTCTGCCGCCGTCAGGTGGCCCGCGAGAGCGTCGCGGAATGGGCGCCGCGGGCCACGGCTTCGGGCCCGGCCCGGCGTGCGGTCCGGGTCGACACCCGCTACGGCAGCCAGCAGGCGTACGCCGAGGACGCGGAGGCGAACGACACCGAGGACACCGTGCAGATCCCGGTCGAGGAGCTGGACACGGTCGCCGTCTCGGTCGAGACCGAGGACGGCAGCTCCCTGTGGGACCCGCTGCCGGTCACCCTTCCGACGTACGTCAACAAGGCTCGCGCCTCGCGCAGCGTGCGCACCATCGACCTCAGCGCACCCGGGTCCTGGACCTCTGGCCGCGACGAGGCGGACACCGCCCTTCTGGAGCAGACGTTCGCACCCGAGCCCGCCGAGGACGAGGTCGAGGCGGCGCCGCGCAAGGCCGTCGGGTCCTGACTCGATTCGGCCCGAGGCACGGCAGGGTGATATGTTTTCCGACGCGATGACGGGCTAGCCCGTCATCTCGGGGCTGTGGCGCAGTTGGTAGCGCGTCTCGTTCGCAATGAGAAGGTCAGGGGTTCGAATCCCCTCAGCTCCACCACACCGAACCCCGTCCCACCAGCGGAAACACCACCGCAGGGGCGGGGTTCTCGCATTGTCATGGGCACGCTGTCTCCTCGCCCTCGAGCGAGCGCGGACGCACTTTCACGCCGAAACCGGTGAGCGCCTACCTCGCGTATCAGCGCCGTCGTGGACGGCCGGATCGATCCGCTCGACCCGCCTGACGGCAGACATGTCGTGACTATTGTCTCGACGGCTGTGGCGGGCCACGATAGGAACAGCTTCCTACGGGCGCCGAGATTCGAGGGAGGTCGGGATCATGGCGAAAGCCCCTCCTCCCTCGTCGCCATCCGACGAGGGATCAACAGAGACGCCGGCCCAGGGCGACGGCTCCCCGCCCGCGCCCGGTGCCCCACGGCTCACTCGCGCGAGTGCGGTCTGGGTGGCCACCGGAGCCGCACTCCTGCTCCTGATTCTGCTCATCGTCTTCATGCTGCAGAACTCGACGAAGGTCGAAGTCCACTTCCTAGGTCTGACTGGGACCATCCCACTGGGAATGTCCCTCCTGATCGCTGCCGTTGGTGGCGGCGTCGTGGTAGCCATCGCCGGGGCTGCCCGGGTCACCCAACTTCGCTTGGGTGCCCGCCGGACCAGGCGGCGCGCCACGCGCGCCTGACGGTTGTCGACGACCCTTGTGCGCTCCCGGTGGGCACCGCCAGTCACAAGCCCAGTCGTCCATCGACCAGCTGCGCGGAGGAAAGGTCAGCGTGGCGAACCTTGCCGGTGCGACGGCGGCCCGTCCTCGTGACGCCACCAGCTTCCGCCGTCGTCGGTCCAATGGTCGCGACCCTCGCTGGTCTCCTCCTCCTCCGACGCACACGCAGCGAGGATCTCCGCGGCCGACAGACGGTTCGACGGGTCGGTAGCGAGAGCCACGGCCTGCTCCCCATGGGGCTGGTCAGGTGGCACCACGAGCAGCCTGAGCTGGGTCCGCGTCGACATGGACAGCACGACCATGTGAGTGTCGTCGCGGGGGAAAGATCCGGTCTTGAGCCTGCCGCGTCCAACGCGCACGCTGCGAGGTTGCGTATCCCAGTCCGGCCGTGAGTAGAGCGCGCGGTTCACCCCTCCGAACGCGGGCGGGAATCCGTCGACCAGGTCGGCGAGCTCGACGTCGATGTCGCGCGTCCGGGGCCACCACCCCCCGTCGAGGGTTGCTTGGCCCGGCGATCCGGAGAGCCGCAGGCGTAGTGGTCGACGAGGCTGGTCGGTGCCAGGAACGTCGGTAACCAAGGATGTGTCGTGGGACGTCATGGCGACGTCGCCTCTCTGCCGACGATAAGAGCAGCCCGGACAGGGCGGCTCAACTGTTCGGCACCTTCAACATTACTCCCGGCCTGGGCGCCAGCGACCTCACAGAACGGAGCGCACGTCGGCCCCGGCCCCCGAGGGACTGGGCTGGTGGCTGGGTGCGGTGAGTTCCTGACCGGCGTAGGCTGACGGCAACGGCTGCTCAGGACCTCGGCGGAATCTCTGCGAGTGTTTGGTCGCGCCCATGTCCGTCGTTGATAGTCCTCGTCCCTCGGCTCCTGCCGGGGGGTACGCCGACTTGGCCGCAGAGATCCGCCGGCGCGGTCTGCTCCGCCCACGACCGGCGTTCTACGCTGCCCTGCTGGCCGTGAACCTGCTTGCCCTGGCCGCAACGGTGACCGGGCTCCTGCTGCTCCGCGACTCCTGGTGGGCGATCCTGCTTGCTCCCGTCCTCGCCGTCGTGTCGACGCAGATCGCCTTCTTCGGCCACGACGCCGGTCATCGCCAGATCACCCGGCGGCGCAACGGCAGCCGGGCGCTGGGCCTGTTGAGCGGCAACCTGCTCAACGGCTTGAGCTACTCCTGGTGGGTCGACAAGCACAACGCCCACCACGCCCGGCCGAACGACCTGACCACCGACCCCGACGTGCATCCGGGCGCGCTGGTGTTCGACTCACGGCACGCCGTGCGCAGAACGGGCATGGCCGGCTGGCTGACCCGGTACCAGGCATGGCTGTTCTTCCCGCTGCTCACTCTCGAGGCAGTGCAGCTGCACGTGGCCGGCGTTCGAGCGCTGATGCGGCCCGGGGCACGTGATCGCGGGCTGGAGTCCATGCTCCTCGCCGTGCACGTCGCGGCTTACCTGGCGCTCCTTCTCACCGCACTGACGTGGCAACAGGCAGTCGTGTTCGCTGCGGTGCACCAGGCCGTCTTCGGCATCTACCTGGGTTGCTCGTTCGCGCCCGGGCACAAGGGCATGCCCGTCCTCGAGCCCGACCAGGCGAAGGACCCGCTGCTGCGCCAGGTGCTCACCACCCGCAACGTGCGGGGCGGGGTCTTCGTCGACTACGCGCTCGGCGGGCTGAACTACCAGATCGAGCACCACCTGTTCCCGAGCATCCCGCGGCCGAACCTGCGCCACGCACAGGTCGTCGTACGCCGATTCTGCGAGGACCGGGCCGTCGGCTACGAGGAAACCTCCGCCCGCGCCTCCTACGCCGCGGCACTACGCCACCTGCATGCGGTGGGCGCCGACCTCCGCAATGCGAAGCGCCGGCCCCGACAACCATCTCGTCAAGGCGCCTGATGCGTCTCGCCACGTGACCGACAACGGTCGGTTCAGCCGCCAGGCTCCAACCAGGCGTGCACCAGAGAGACGACCGAAGCGCCCTCGCCGCTCGCCGAGGCGACTCGTTTCATCGACCCGGAGCGGATGTCGCCTGCCGCGAAGATGCCGGGAACTGTGGTCGCCAGGTCCGGTGGCGGTACACCGTCGTGCCAGGTCTCCTGCGGGACGTCGCGGCCGGTGAGCACGTAGCCCTTCTCGTCGCGCGCGACCTCCTCGGGCAGTCACTCGCAGTGGGGCTCCGCGCCCAGCAGCAGGAACAAGCCGCGGACGTCGCGGCGGTGTCGCTCCCCGGAGCCGATCTCCTCGACCTCGATCCACGCGAGGTAGTCCTCGCCGCCAGACCGTGGCGCAGGCCGGCGGCGTCGGTGCGGAACCGGTCCCAGTGGGCGACCACGACGCGGCGGGCGGTCGGGACGACCTTGCGCATCTTGGCGACGGCTTCGTAGACGGTGGCGTCGGGAAGGACGGACTCGGCGACGAAGAGGGCGACTGGGCTGCCGCCGGCCCGCAGGTCGCGCATGCAGCGGTAGGCCTCGGCGACGCTGTGGCAGGTCCGTACGTCGTACTCGTGCTGGTAGCGGGCGAACTGGCTGGTCAGCGTGCCGGCGTGGTTCTCGGAGATGAGCACGATCGCGGGAGGAGGGGGCACGCGCCCAGCATGCCCCAACCCGCAGGCGGCAGGGGCCGACGACCAGGCGGCGCCGCCGGGTGGGGGGGGGCACCGGACGGCCTCGGTGCGTCAGGAGGCCGGCGGGCCCTGCCCATCGGGGCTGACCCCCGGGAGCGCGGCCTCCTCGGTGACGTCGCGCCCACGGCGTTCGAGCTCCTGGTCGAGCTGCTCGGTCAGCAGGGCGGTGCTCGTGCGCATGGCCTCCTCGATCCAGGGCGTCATCTGCTCCAGGACGGCGCGCTCCTCGGGCGTCTCGGGTGCTGCGAACCGCTGGTGCAGGATCGTCCCGCCCGCAGCCGTGGGCTCGAACTCCGTCGTGACCAGGAAGTGGACATGACCTGTCGGCGTGGGGACGCTGTTCCGGTAGGTGAAGTAGTCGTAAGGGCGCCAGTCCAGGAGCTCCTCGACGCTCGCGCTCTTGCCGTGCATGCAGTGGTTGGTCGCCCCGACTCCTCGGCGGTTGCCCGTCGCGACCACCTCCACCCCGGTCACCCCGAGCTGCCAGCCCATCCGCCGCCCCGGTGTCGTCACGAACTCCCAGGCGGTCTGCGGCGGGGCCGAGGTCGGCGTGTCGATCGCGTAGACCGCCTGACGCTCGTCGACGAGGACGCGGGTACGCGCCTCTTCCTCCTGCCAGCGTCGGCCGAGGTCGTGGACCCACACGGGAACGACGCCGATGTGCTCGTACGTCTCGCTCGACGCGCGCATGCCGAGCGCGGCCACGTCCACATCCATCGCGTCGACGCACTGCTGGCTGAACAGCGCGTACGCCTCGACCCCGGTGGAGGCGACCACGTCGTTCTTGAGCAGGCGGTGGACGAGGATCACGTCGGGCCCGAGCAGCTCCTGCCGGCCGGCGACGCGCTGACGCAGGATCGTGCCGTGGTGGACGACGAACTTCAGGTTGAGGTCCGGGATGCGCAGGCACGCGTTGCACGTGCACGACGTCGCTTGGCGCACGTCGCGGCGTCGTCGACGGAAGCCGAAGTAGCAGCGCTCGATGGTGTCGAGGAGCAGGGACCCGTCCAGCCTCTCCGTGATGGCGAACGTGAAGGCGGCGTCGCCCTCGAGCTTGGTGAGCCGGAAGCCGGGTCGAAGGGACGTGACGATCGTGTCCATCAGGTCCGCGAGGATGTCCTCCGCGTGATCGAGCTCGACGCCCGCCAGGTAGCCGGTGTACCCGGAGATGTCGGCGATCAGGAGACAGGCTGACTCAGTCGCCATGGGAAACCGCCCTCCGCGTGCAATGTACCGCGCCTGCCGGGCGTCGGGGCCCCGCAGCGTGTGACGATCACGGGTCATTGTCGTGTCGCGCCGAACGGTCCTAGCACCTTCTATCCGCGCTGGCTGACCTTCTACCAGTCGCAGCTGGCACCCCACAGCCAGCTGATCGGACCGGACAGGATCAGTCCCCTCTACCAGGCTGTGGTCGCCATCAACGTCGACACGCTCTACGCCAGCACCGTGGTCGACGCCTCGGACGAGCCGGTCATCGTCACCGTCCCGCGGACCAGGGGCACCTACTCGATCCCGCAGCTCGACGGCTACGGGCAGGTGTTCTCGGGGATCCCGAACGGTCAGCCGGGCACCTTCGCCCTGACCGGACCGGGCTGGACGGGCACCCTGCCCCCGGGCGTCGTGCGAGTGCCGGTGCCCTACGACTTCACCGAGCTGATCGTGCGCGCCGACAGGTACTCCGCGTCCGTCCAGGACACCCAGTCGTCGGCGGAGCGGTTCCGCCGCAACCTCCGCATCGCGCCGCTGTCCGACTACCTCGTCGACCCGACCACCGGAGCGACCAGCATCGTGGCCGAGGCGGCGTTCGCGGTGCCGATCAAGACCATCGTCGACCGGCTCGTCACGCGCCGCCCGATCGTGTTCCTCGCCAGCCTTCGCAGGGCGGTGCTGTCACCGACGACCCAGCCCAAGACGCGTCAGGAGCAGAGGCTGTCCGACCGCTTCGACGCCTTCTTCAGCCACCCCCGCCGGTACCGGCAGCTCGCAGCGGGTGCGCAGGCGGCCCACACCGCCCTCATCAAGAACTACCTGCGGAACACGCGATCGCCGGGTCGACCTGGGTGCGGTTCCTCGACATCGGCGACTGGGACGCGACGTTCCAGGGATACCTCGACCGATCGTCCATCGCCGAGTTCCTGCAGTACGGCAACAACCGCACGGCCGCGGCGTACTTCCACGCGTTCCGGCAGGGCACGGGCCAGCCCCCTCGACGGGAGGCATCGCTATGTCCTGAGGTTCGGCCCGGGTGAGCTGCCGCAGGTGAGCCGCTTCTGGTCGCTCACGGCGTACACACCCCGCTCGATCGAGCTGGTGCGCAACCGTGCCGACGAGTACGCGGTCGCCGGCTACACGCCCGGGGCTCGTCACCGGCCGCGACGGCAGCGTGACGATCCTGATGTCGCGCAAGCGTCCGGCGCACTTCCCGGAGGCCAACTGGCTGCCGGTGCCGAGGGGCAGGTTCAACGTGATGTTGCGCGCGTACGGACCGGAGGGTACGGGGAGGGTACGGCGCTCGACGGCAGCTACGTGCCTCCAGCCATCCAGCGCGTGTCGAGGCTCCACAGCCTCGCGCGGTAGGCGGCCGGTTCAGACCGATCGACCGCGCCGCATCCCATTTGCCTCGATTGTGGCGCAGGCGGGGCGTGTGTGCTGTGAAGATGGGCAGATGACTGCTGACCAGCCCTCGTGGTGGCCCCTCGAGCCCGGCGTGCTCGATGCGTTCGACGCTGCCGTGCTGGTGGTCGACCTCGACGGCCGGGTGGTGCACGCCAGCACCGCGGCGAACCGACTGCTCGGCTCGGCCGCGCGGCCTCTGGTCGGCGAGCGGCTGTTGAACCTCTTGTTCGGCGACAGCGAGCAGCGTGCCCTGGCCGAGGTGGTCACCCAGGCACTCGAAGGCAGATCGTGGAGCGGTCGGCTGGACCTGACGGGCGCCGTGGGTGGACTGGAAGGCGCGACGGTGGGCTGCTCTCCTCTGTGGCGGGAGGGAGAGGTCGTCGGCCTGCTCTGGGTGGTCGAGCCCCAGGACGCGGACCGTGACAGCGAGCGCGACGCCCGCCGCCTGGCCGAGAAGCTGACGCGACTGGCGCGCGTGACCGCCGAGCTCGTCATGGCCGACACCTCCGAGGCCGTGACCAAGATCGTCATCTCCCACGTGGCGGACGCCGTGGGCGCGACCCTGGCAAGCCTGACGCTCCTGGAGGATGAGGAGACGCTCCACCTCGTGGGACTCCGAGGCGGCGACGAACTCGACATGAAGCAGTGGCGCAGGTCCTCCCTCCACACCAGGACCCCGGTCAGCGACGCCATCCGGACCGGCAAGCGGGTGGTGCTGACCGGCGAGAGAGTCATCGCGGAGAAGTACCCGGACCTGCCGACGGCGGCCCGGGGGCAGCGCTCCCTGCTCTGCCTGCCGCTGCGGGTCTCGACCCGGACGATCGGCGCGATCGGCCTCTCGTTCCCGGGCCTGCAGACCCCCGACGCCGCCGAGCTGGAGTACTACGAGGTGCTGGCCGACACCTGTGCCCAGGCCCTCGACCGGATCAGCGCGCAGGAGAACGCAGCCCGCCAGACAACGAGGCTGACCTTCCTCGCCGACGCCTCCTCGGAGCTCGCGAGCAGCCTCGACTACCAGGCAACCCTGCGGAACGTGGCGCGGCTGGCCGTACCGACGTTCGCCGACTGGTGCGCGATCGACGTGCTGCAGGACGGGCGGCTCTTCCGGGTGACGGTGGAGCACCCGGACCCGGAGAAGGTGGAGCTCGCCCGCGTGATGGCGGAGCGCTATCCGCCGGATCCGGACGCGCCGAGCGGGCCCTGGAACGTCATCCGCACGGGGCGGACCGAGCTCATCCCGGAGATCACCGACGAGCTCCTGGTGGCCGCCTCCCGGGACGAGGAGCAGCTGCGACTCGCACGCGAGCTCCGGCTCCGCAGCGCGCTCACGGTGCCGTTGATCGCCCGCGGCAAGGCGCTGGGGGTGATCACCTGGGTCTTCGCGGAGTCGGATCGTCTGTACGGACCCGAGGACGTCGCCTTCGCCGAGGATCTCGGCAAGCGTGCCGCGATCGCGATCGACAACTCCGAGCTGCACAGCCAGACGCTCGCGGCGGCGACGGAGCTGCAGCGGGCCGTCCTCCCGGCCGCTCTGCCCACACCCGAAGGGTGGGATCTCGCCAGCTACTACGCCCCCTCGGGCCGGACCGAGGTCGGCGGCGACTTCTTCGACGTGCTGCCGCTCGACGGCGGCCGGCTCGCCCTCTTCGTGGGCGACGTGATGGGTCGCGGCGTCGAGGCGGCGGCCGCGATGGCGCAGATCCGTGCCGCCGTTCGGGCGTACGCCGCAGTCGACCCGACCCCGGCGAGCGTCATGGAGCGGCTCGACCTGATGTACACCACGTATCCCACCGACCAGATGGTCACGCTGGTGTACCTGGTGGCCGACCCGGCCGCGGACGAGCTCGTCGTCGCCAACGCAGGCCATCCGGCGCCCATGGTGCTCCGCGGGGACGGTACCGCCGAGCAGCTGCCCGCGGCGGAGGCAGCGCCCTTGGGGACCGTCTCGCAGTCGCGTGCACAGGCGTCCTACCCGTTCGGTCGCGGCGACACGGTGCTTGCGTTCACCGACGGTCTGGCCGAACGGCGGGGGGAGGACATCGACCAAGGGCTGGAGCGGGTACGGCGTTCCCTCGCGACGCTGGCCGGTGGCGGGCTGGGCCAGGCGCTGGAGGAGCTGGCCCAGGAGCTCGCTGATCCGTCGCGCGACGACGACGTGGCCGCGCTGGCCGCTCGCAGGACCAGCTGAACCCTGCTCAGTGGAGGGCGGCCTTGAGGACGATCATCGCCACCCCGAACATCCCGGACACCAGGGCGGAGACCGCGCGCTCGGGGGTGGTGAGCCGCCCGTCCCGCCCGATCTCCCACCCCGCCAGGCACAGCAGGAGGGTGCTGCACGCCAGCGCCCAGAGCACGGCGCGGAACACCTCCACGCCCAGCGCGCCCAGCAGCGCGAGCAGGCCGAGCGGGACGGCCGAGGCGGTGACGATGGTCCATCCGGTCGCCGTCTGCTCGCGCAGCTGTGCCCAGGTCGGCCGCTGACCCTCGTGGATGCGCTCGGCCACGATGCGGGCGTACCGCTCGGCCGCCCAGTAGATCGTCAAGGTGACCAGGACGGCCACGACGACCTGGCTCACCCGGTCCGCGTGCGCGGAGGCCATGACCGAGGAGCCCACGATAACCCCGTAGATGCCGGCCGCGGTGCTCTCCTTCGTGGGACGCCGGACCCCCGTGGAGGCGCGGCGTGGCGGTTCGCGGGCGGGGTCCATGCCACAGCCTTACCGGCTGTGGGAAGTACCGCCTCACCAGCCGCGGATGACGTCGGCGGCGCGCGCGATGTGCGTTAGCCTTCGCAACGCTGGGTACGCCGGGGCCGGAGAGGCCACGGGGCGCAGCTCATGATTCGGAGGAGTGTCGTCACATGGCAGGTCGTCGCATCTATCTCGTCGGGTCGTCCGGGTACCCCCACTACGGCGACGAAGCCGTAGCGGCGGCCTGGCTGCGTCACCTCGCCGCGACCGAGCCCGACGCCGAGATCTTCCTGGACTGCCCCAACCCGGGTGGGGCGCAGCTCTTCCTCGCCGGCCTCCACCCCAACGTCCGCTTCGTCGACACACTGTTCCGGATCGCCTGGGCGGCGCCGTCGGAGGAGGCGGACGAGGTCGTCGACTTCGCCGGCCAGGCCGCACGCCAGCCGGGGTTCGGCTACGCCCACCGGGCGGCGGGCATCGAGCTGTTGCACACCGCGGACGTCTACCACGTGATCGGCGGCGGCTACGTCAACGGGATCTGGCCGCGCCACCTCACGTTCCTGGCTGCGGGACAGGTGCTGGCCGCCGAGCACGGCAAGCACGTCGCGATGACCGGGAACGCCCTGCTGCCCAACGCGGCATCCGCGGAGCTGCTGGACCGGCTCACCGCCGGCTACGCGGTCGTGGACGTCCGCGACGGCAGGTCGCGCGAGCTGCTCTCGTCGGACGCGGCGACCGCTACGGGCGACGACGTACTGCTCGGTCACGGCGACCACGTCTACGACGCCCGCGAGACGGTCTCGACGATGATGTGCTTCCAGTCCGACCTGGTCGACGGCGACTTCGAGGCCCTGGCGACCAGCGCGGTGGAGACGGTCAAGGCGTGGGGCGTGCGTCCCGACAAGGTCGGCTACATCGAGGCCATCCCGGGCCAGGACCGGGTCGTCTTCGAGATGATCGAGTCCCAGCTGCCGGGCATGCGCTTCTACCCGTTCACCGAGGTGTGGCGCGAGGGCCTCCCCGCCCGCCGGGGGCAGCGCTGGATCACCACACGCGACTCACTGCACGTCGCCGCGGCGGCGGCCGGCGCCTGGGGCGTCGCCTTCCCGGTGAAGCCGGGGTACGACGACGTCACCCACCAGGACCTGATCGACCGGGGTTCGCGCTGGGTGCTCGGCACTCCGGGAGAGGCGGCTCCCGAGACGCACGGGGAAGCCGGGTTCGGCACTGCCCTCAGCGGGCTGGTGGACGCCAAGAAGGCCGTGGCGCAGCGGGTCTACGGTCGCTGACTCCTGTCGATCCGACCGGCCCCGTCATGGGTCCGGTCAGATCCAGGACCGGAACCAGATCCGTCGCAGCCACTCCTGCGTGGTGATCAGCTGGTCGGTGTAGATCGGCCAGAACCACGCGAAGTTCACCATCACCAGGACGAGGAAGCTTCCCGCGACGACGGTGCCGTACGTCCGGCGCCGGGCGGAGGCCCGTGACGTCCCGATGAGGTGGCCCATGAGCAGGGTGATCGCGATGATCGTGAACGGGAGCGTCGCCACCGCGTAGAAGGAGAAGATCGGCCGGTCGTCGTACCGCAGCCACGGCAGCCAGGTCGAGGCCACGCCGACCACCGCGACCCCGAAGCGCCAGTCGCGCCGCGCGACCCAGGCGGCGAGGGCGTACACCAGCGCGAGCGCGCCTCCCCACCACAGCACCGGTGTCCCGAGCAGGATGATCTGCCGCAGGCAGGTGCTGTCGGTCGCGGCTGTGCACCCCTGCTGTCCCGGCTTGATGTCGAGGTCCGCGTCGATGCCGACGGGACGGTTCAGCACCAGCCACCCCTGCGGGTCGGACTGGTACACGTGCTCGGCCTTCAGCAGTCCCTGGGTGTGGAACGTGTAGACGTCCTGGTGGTAGTTCCACAGCGACCGCAGCGACTGGGTGACCTCGCCGAGGCCACTGGCGTCGGTGTCGATGTAGGAGCCCCAGGGTGCGCCGTACTGGGTGTCGGACAGGGACTGCTCGTACTCCGACGCGTGCACGAGCCAGCCGGTCCAGGTCAGCACGTAGACGACGAAGGCGACCACGACGAGGTGCGCGAAGGCGGGCAGGCCGTCGACGACGGCGGAGCGCAGCCAGGCGTGGCGTACGCCGAGGGCGCGGCGCGCGCCGGCGTTCCAGGCCCACACCAGGAGGCCGAACGCGGCGAGGGGGAACAGGGCGTTCCACTTGGTGCCGACCGCGAGCCCGAACATCACCCCGGCCAGCAGCAGCCAGGGCCGGAACAACAGGCCCCGCACGGGGCCCCAGTCGTGGGGGCCTCCTCGCCAGTCGAGGGGGACCGCCCGCGCCATGCGTTGCCGCGTCCAGTCCCGGTCGACGACGAGGGCGGCGACCGCGGCGATCAGGAAGAACGTCATGAAGACGTCGAGCAGCGCGACCCGCGACATCACGAAGTGCAGCCCGTCGAAGGTCAGCAGCAGCCCGGCTGCGCAGCCCAGGAGCGTGGACCCGGTGAGGCGGCGCACGAGCCGGATGAGCACCAGCACGGACAGCGTGCCTACGACGGCCGCGGCGACCCGCCATCCGAACGAGTCCATCCCGAAGGTCTTCTCGCCGAGCCCGATCAGCCACTTGCCGACCTCGGGGTGCACGATCATCGAGGGCGCCTTCTCGAAGATCCCTTGGACCTGGCCCACGATGATCTTGTTGTCCGCGCCGGGGACGTAGCCGGTGACGTAGCCGTGGTTGATCAGCGACCAGGCGTCCTTGGCGTAGTAGGTCTCGTCGAAGAGGAACTCCTCGGGCCTCCCGAGGTGCCAGAGGCGCAGGAATCCCGCGAGGAGGGTGACGGCGAGGCTCGCGACCCATCCGGAGCGCCGGTCGAGGTGCCGGACCAGCGGGGTCATCCGGCGCCGGGCGCTGGGGACCACACGGCCTTCGGCGGTCCGGGAGAGCCTCATCGTGCGGAGGTGCAGTCGCGAGGGCGGCTCCTGGGTCGTCGTCACGCGCCCATGCTACGGAGGCAGGAGATGGACGGAGTGAAGTCGGATGGAATGATCGCCGGGTGAGCACCACCGGAGTCCTCGTCCTGGCCGCGACGCCGATCGGCCGTGTCGAGGACGCGCCGCCGCGCCTCGCCGCCGAGCTCGCGGGGGCGGACGTCGTGGCCGCCGAGGACACCCGCCGGCTACGGCGCCTGTGCGCCGACCTGGGTGTCTCCGTCGGAGGGAAGGTCGTCTCCTACTTCGAGGGCAACGAGTCCTCGCGCACCGCGGGCCTGGTCGAGGCGCTCGAGCAGGGCAGCCGTGTCCTCGTGGTGACGGACGCGGGCATGCCCAGCGTCTCCGACCCGGGCTACCGGCTCGTCGCCGCCGCCGTCGAGCGAGACATCGCGATCACCGCCGTGCCCGGTCCGTCCGCGGTGCTGACCGCCCTCGCGGTCTCGGGGCTGCCCGTGGACCGGTTCTGCTTCGAGGGGTTCCTGCCCCGCAAGGCGGGCGAGCGGTCTCGCCGGCTCGCCTCGCTGGCTCGCGAGGAGCGCACGATGGTCTTCTTCGAGGCCCCGCACCGCACCCAGGCCGCGCTCGCGGCGATGGCCGAGTCCTTCGGAGCGGACCGCCGTGCCGCCGTGTGCCGTGAGCTGACCAAGACCCACGAGGAGGTACGCCGGGGCGGCCTGGCAGACCTCGCCGACTGGGCCGCCGCCGGCGTGCGCGGTGAGGTGACCCTGGTCGTCGAGGGGGCGAGCCCCACCTCCGACGTACCGACCGACCCGGACTCGCTGGCGGCTCTCGTGGCCGAGGCAGAGGAGCTGGGCAGCACGCGCAAGGAGGCGATCCTCGAGGTGGCCCGCAGCGCGGGGCTGCCCAAGCGGGTGGTCTACGACGCCGTGCACAAGCCTCGGTGAGTGCCTCGTAGACTCCGCGGCATGGCTCCCGACGCACCGACCCGCGAGCGAGCCGGCGACAAGCGGGACCGCAGCAGGCCACCCGCGCCGGAGCCGCTGCCGCTCCCGGTCGTGGACAACCACTGCCATCTCGACATCGCCGACGGCTCGTGGCTGCCGGTGGAGGAGGCGCTCTCCGAAGCGGCTGCGGTCGGCGTTCCCCGGATCGTCCAGATCGGCTGCGACCTGCCGGGCGCCGAGTGGGCGGTCGAGGTCGCCGAGCGTTTCGACGCCATCGTCGCGGGCGTCGCCCTGCACCCCAACGAGGCGCCCGTCCTCGCCGCCGACGGCCGGCTGGAGGAGGCGCTCGACGTGATCGAACGCCTGGCGTCGGGCAGCGAACGCGTGCGCGCCGTGGGGGAGACGGGTCTGGACTACTTCCGCACCGACGAGGAGGGACGGCCCGCCCAGCACGCCTCCTTCCGTCGGCACATCGACATCGCCAAGCGGCTGGGCAGGACGCTGGTGATCCACGACCGCGATGCCCACGAGGACATCCTGCGGATCCTCGACGAGGAGGGGGTCCCGGACCGGGTGGTCATGCACTGCTTCTCCGGTGACGCCGACTTCGCGCGCGCCTGCCTCGACCGCGGCGCCTGGCTCTCGTTCGCCGGGACGGTGACCTTCAAGAACGCCGCGCCGCTGCGTGAAGCTCTCCGGGTCGCTCCGCGCGACAGGATCCTGGTCGAGACCGACGCGCCGTACCTCACGCCCACGCCGTACCGGGGGAGGCCGAACGCCTCCTACCTGGTGCCGGTGACGATGCGCTCGATGGCCGAGACGCTCGACACCGACCTCGAGGAGCTGTGTGCCGCGGTCGACGCGAACACCGACGCCGCCTTCGGCGGAAATTGGGGGACGGTCGCGAACCACCCCAAAGCGCACGAGTGAGCCGTCAGGAAGTACCACAAAAAGGTCAGGTTTATGGCCCGAACGGACTAGTCAGTGCCCGTGATCCGTGCCACCATGGGTTGATTCGGCTTGGTCAGGGGAACCATGGCCGTTATCGTCTTGTGACTGTTGGCCGGGAGTGGGGAAGCTTTCGGGCAGCGCCAAGGAGGATCCTCCACCAGAGCCGCCGAGCCACGGCGGCCGTCTGACGGGGGATTCTTTGTGTCGTCACGAAGCAACACATCGTGACGAGCACCAGCGTTGTCTGTCCCGCGGCCCGGGGAGCACCACCATTGGAGCATCGTGCGGAGTTCCATCGCACTACTCAGCAAGAGCAAGCTCACCCTCGTCGTGCTGGTCGGCGCGGTCGTGGCGGCACTGCTCGCCACCGGAGTCGGTTACGCCGCGATGAGCAAGAGCGTGACCCTGTCCGTCGACGGTGAGAGCCACCAGGTGAGCACCCTGGGTGGCAGCGTCTCCGACGTCCTCGCCGACGAGGGCATCGAGGTCGGCGAGCGCGACGTCGTCGCGCCCGGCCTGGACGCCAAGGTCAACGACGGCACCCGCATCGCGGTCCGCTACGCCCGTCAGCTGCAGGTCAGCGTCGACGGCAAGGACAAGACCTACTGGGTCACCGCGACGGACGTGAGCTCTGCCCTCGACCAGCTCGGTCTCCGGTACGCCGGTGCCGACCTCTCCGTCAGCCGCAGCGCCGACGTCCCCCGCGACGGCCTGAACCTCGAGGTCGTGACGCCCAAGAAGGTCACGGTGAAGAACGGCGCGAAGAAGGCGCACACCGTGACCGTCCCGGCGCTGACCGTGGCCGACGCGCTGAAGGACCTCAGCATCGACCTCGGCAAGAAGGACGAGGTCAAGCCCGGCCTCAAGGCCACCCTCGAGGACGGCGACCGGATCGTCGTGACGAAGGTGCGCGTGGTGACCAAGAAGGTCACCGAGGCGGTCGACTACGACACGGTCGAGAAGTCCGACTCGTCGATGGCGAAGGGCGACACCAAGGTCGTCCGCGACGGCCGCGACGGCTCGCGCTCGGTCGTCTACCGGATCCGTTACGAGAACGGCAAGGTCGTCGTCAAGAAGGAGCTGCGGTCCACCACGCTGACCGAGCCCCGCGACGCGGTCGTCCGGGTCGGCACGAAGGAGCAGCAGCCGACCGCCAACTTCGCCGGCGGCAGCACCGTCTGGGACCAGCTCGCCCAGTGCGAGTCGGGCGGGAACTGGGCCATCAACACCGGCAACGGGTACTACGGCGGCCTGCAGTTCAACCTCCAGACCTGGCGTTCCTACGGCGGCACCGGCTACCCGCACGAGAACAGCCGCGAGACGCAGATCGCCGTGGCCGAGCGGGTGCGTGACGCCAACGGCGGTGGCTACGGCTCGTGGCCGCACTGCTCGCAGCAGCTCGGCCTGCCCCAGTGACGGGTCGTCGAGCCTGAAGCACCTACGTCTAGGCTCATCCGCGTGGTGAGCGACGACATGACGTCCGCCGGACCGAGGCTTCTCGGTCCGGCGGACGTGCGTTCCCTGGCGGAACGACTCGGCATCCGGCCCACCAAGCAGCGCGGCCAGAACTTCGTCATCGACGCGAACACCGTGCGGCGCATCGTCCGCGCCGCCGACCTCGAGCCCACGGACGTCGTCGTCGAGGTCGGTCCGGGGCTCGGCTCGCTCACCCTGGCGCTGCTCGGCTCGGTGTCCCGGGTGGTCGCGATCGAGGTGGACCCGCTGCTGGCCGCTGCCCTGCCGGAGACGGTGGGGAAGTTCGCCCCCGAGCAGTTCGAGCGGCTGGAGGTCGTCGAGGCCGACGCCCTGCGCGTCAGTGAGCTTCCGGGTCCGCCGCCCACGGCACTCGTGGCGAACCTGCCCTACAACGTCTCCGTCCCCGTCCTGCTGCACCTGCTGTCGCTGCTGCCGTCCCTCGAGAAGGGGCTCGTGATGGTGCAGTCCGAGGTCGCGGACCGGCTCGCCGCCAAGCCCGGGTCCCGCACGTACGGCGTACCGTCGGTCAAGGCGGCCTGGTACGCCGACGTCCGCCGGGCGGGTGCCATCGGCCGCACCGTCTTCTGGCCGGCCCCCAACGTCGACTCCGGCCTGGTCGCCTGGGAGCGGCGCGACCCGCCCGCGGTGTCGGTGACCCGCGAGGAGGTCTTCGCCGTCGTCGACGCCGCCTTCGCCCAGCGCCGCAAGACGCTGCGCTCCACCCTGAAGCAGCTCGCCGGCTCCGCCGCGGCCGCCGAGGCCGCCCTGGAGCAGGCGGGTGTGAGCCCGATGGCGCGCGGCGAGTCGCTCGGCGTGGAGGTCTTCGCCCGCATCGCCGAGGGACTGGCGCGGGTGCGAGCGGAGGGCACGCCATGACGTCGTCGGTGACCGTGGCGGCGCCCGCCAAGATCAACCTCCAGCTCGGCGTCGGGGCAGCGCGCGCCGACGGGTTCCACACCCTGGCGACCGTGTATCACGCCATCGGGCTGTACGACGAGGTCACGGTCGCCCCGGCCGCGACGACGACGCTTTCCGTCGTGGGGGAGGGCGTGGACGTCTCCGACGTACCCACGGACGGCGCCAACCTCGCCCTGCGCGCCGCCCGGCTCCTGGCCGACCGGGCCGGGATCGCAGCCGACACCTCCGCTGTCGCCATGTCGATCCGCAAGCGGATCCCCGTCGCGGGCGGGATGGCCGGCGGCAGCACCGACGCAGCGGCCGCCCTGCTGGCCTGCGACACGCTCTGGGAGCTCGCCACTCCTCGCCAGGACCTGCTGTCCCTCGCCGCCGAGCTCGGCAGCGACGTGCCGTTCTGCCTCGTCGGCGGCAGCGCCCTGGGCACGGGACGCGGCGAGGTCGTGGAGCCGGTCGAGGACCACGGCGACTACTGGTGGGTGGTGGCGCTCTCCGACCAGGGCCTGTCCACCCCGGCCGTCTACACCGCCTTCGACCGGCACCACGACGGCCACGACGTACGCGAGCCCGCGGTCTCACCGGCGCTGCTCGCGGCGCTGTCGGCGGGAGACGCGGCCCTGCTCGGGCAGAGCCTGCGCAACGACCTCCAGGAGCCCGCACTGGGCCTCCGCCCCGACCTCGCGGCCCTGCTCGACCTCGGCGGCCGCCCGCCGGCCCTGGGCGCGCTGCTCTCCGGCTCCGGACCGAGCTGCCTCTTCCTCGCGGCCGACGAGCCCGGCGCCGAGAAGATCCGCGACACCCTGGTGGACGCCGGCACGGCCGCCCTCGTCGCCCGCGGACCGGTGCCCGGCGCTCGCGTGGTCGCCGCGCTGTGATGCGATAGCTCCCTGATGGCCTCCCCCGCAGCGAACCTCGTCAACCTCGAGCGCGTCCACAAGTCCTACGGCATCCGCCCGCTCCTCGACGGCGTCAGCCTCGGCATCGGCGCGGGCGAGAGAGTCGGCGTCGTCGGCCGCAACGGCGACGGCAAGACCACGCTGCTGCGCATCGTCGGCGGACTGGAGGAGCCTGACGACGGCCGCGTGTCCCGGTCGCGGGGGCTGCACCTGGGCTACCTGACCCAGGGCGACGACCTCGACCCGCAGGCCACCGTCGGTGCGGCGGTCCTCGGTGAGCTCGCCGAGCACGAGTGGGCGGCCGGGGCGTTCACGCGCGAGATCGTCGAGGTGCTGCTCGCCGGGGTCCCGCTCGAACGGACCGTCGGCGGGCTCTCGGGAGGGGAGCGGCGGCGCTGCTCGCTGGCCCGCCTCCTGCTCGGCGACCACGACCTGATCGTGCTCGACGAGCCCACCAACCACCTCGACGTCGAGGCGGTCTCCTGGCTCGCCGACCACCTCTCCCGGCGGTCCTCCGCCTTGGTCGTGGTGACGCACGATCGCTGGTTCCTCGACGCCGTGTGCGACACGACGTGGGAGGTCCACGACGGTGTCGTCGACGTGTACGACGGGGGCTACGCCTCGTTCGTGCTGGCCAAGGCCGAACGACGCCGGCAGGCAGCCGCCTCGGAGGCGCGGCGGCAGAACCTGGTGCGCAAGGAGCTCGCCTGGCTGCGCCGCGGCGCCCCGGCTCGCACCTCCAAGCCGAAGTTCCGCATCGACGCCGCCAACGCCCTCATCGCCGACGAGCCCCCGCCCCGGGACTCCCTGGAGCTGCAGCGCTTCGCGACCCAGCGGCTCGGCAAGGACGTGGTCGACGTCGAGGACGTGCGCCTGGAGCGCGGCGAGAAGGTGCTGCTCGACCACGCCACCTGGCGGCTCGGTCCCGGTGACCGCGTCGGACTGGTCGGCGTCAACGGTGCCGGCAAGACCTCCGTGCTCCGGCTCCTCGCCGGTGACCTGGAGCCCTCCGCCGGCCGGGTACGACGTGGCAGGACCGTGTCCCTCGAGCAGCTGAGCCAGAGCCTCGACGAGCTCGACCCCGAGGAGCGGGTGCTCGAGACGGTCGAGAACATCAAGCGGGTGACCAAGACCGCGACCGGTGAGGTCACCGCCAGCTCGATGCTGGAGCGCTTCGGCTTCACCGGCGACCGGCTCACCGCCCGCATCGGCGACCTCTCCGGCGGGGAGCGGCGCCGGCTCCAGATGATGCGGCTGCTGCTCTCCGAGCCCAACGTCCTGCTGCTCGACGAGCCCACCAACGACCTCGACATCGAGACGCTCAACGTGCTCGAGGACTTCCTCGACAGCTGGCCCGGGACGCTCGTGGTCGTCTCCCACGACCGGTACTTCCTCGAGCGGGTCTGCGACAGCGTGTGGGCGCTCATGGGCGACGGCGACGTCAAGATGCTGCCGCGGGGGGTGGACGAGTACCTGGAGCGTCGTCGGGCGATGTTGGCGAGTGGGGGCTCCGCGGCGGCGGCACTGCGCCGGGAGGCCGGGACGTCCAACCAGCCTCGCTCCGCTCGGCAGCCAGGCCCGTCCACGGACGCCCCCGCCTCCCCGCTCCGCGCCGCCGCTGGGTCGCCCACCGCGTCCACGGCCGCCCCCGTCCCGCTCCCCGCTGACCTCGGCGGCTCCCTCCGGCGCCCTCTCCGACGCCGGTGCTTCGCTCGGGCCGTCCGGCTCGTCCGCTTCCGCGCCTGCGGGTGCTTCGGCTGGCGGGACCTCCGAGTCGGATGCTCCCAAGGTGTCGGCGGCGGAGAGGCGGGAGGCGCAGAAGGCGCTGGCCCGGTTGGAGAAGCAGCTGGCCAGGCTCACGGAGCGTGAGGAGAGGCTGCACGCCGAGATCCTCGAGAGCGCGACGGACCACGAGAAGCTGGCCGACCTCGACGCGCAGCTCCAGCCGCTGCTCGCTGAGAAGGAGGCGCTGGAGGAGGAGTGGCTGGCTGCGGCGGAGCTGGTCGACTAGGACTGCCTCGACTGCGCAGCCGCCGGGTCGACGGCGACGGGTCTTCGTTCAGCTCTCGGGCTCGAAGGGCGCGACCAGGCTGCGCAGGAGAGTGGCGAGGTGCTGCTGCGAGGTGGTGTCGAGTCCCGCGAGCAGCTCCTGCTCCCGGGTGAGGAGGCTCGCGAGCGCACCGTCGACCTTGGCCCGGCCCTCGGCGGTGAGCCGGACGAGGACGCCGCGGCGGTCGTGCGGGTCGGGGAGCCGCTCGACGAGTCCCCGGGTGACCAGCCGGTCCACGCGGTTGGTCATGGTTCCGCTGGTCACCAGCGTCTCCTTGATCAGGCGCCCGGGGGAGAGCTCGTACGGCGACCCCGCCCGGCGCAGCGCGGCGAGGACGTCGAACTCCCACGACTCGATGCCGTGGTCGCTGAACGACGCACGCCGGGCCCGGTCGAGGTGGTGGCTGAGCCGGCTCACCCGGCTGAGCACCTGCATCGGTCCGAGCTCGAGGTCGGGGCGTTCCCGCTGCCAGGCCTCGACCAGCCGGTCCACTTCGTCACGCATGCCGCCGATGGTACCCGTCGAGATTCTTGACATCGAGACAATCGGGGAAGAGGATGTATCTTGACATCAAGATACTTGTTGGAGGGGGCGTCCATGAGCGCGCACACCTGGGATCCGGAGCGGTACCTCACCTATGCAGACGAGCGGGGCCGCCCGTTCGCCGACCTGCTCGCGCGCGTGGCGGCTCCCGAGGTTGCCCGAGTCGTCGACCTCGGCTGCGGCCCCGGCAACCTCACGGCGTGGCTGGCGCAGCGCTGGCCGGACGCCGAGGTCGTGGGCCTGGACTCCTCGCCGGAGATGATCGACAGCGCCCGTCGCGACGGTCCCCGCGGTGTGCGCTTCGAGGTCGCCGACCTCCGGACCTGGCAGGCTGCGCGGCCCGTCGACGTGCTCGTCTCCAACGCGACGCTCCAGTGGGTGCCCGGGCACCTCGAGCTGCTGCCTCGTCTCGTCGCGCAGGTGGCGCCCGGCGGCTGGTTCGCCTTCCAGGTCCCGGGCAACTTCGACGAGCCGAGCCATGCCCTGCTCCACGAGCTCGCGGGGGATCCCCGGTTCCGGGAGTACGCCGACGGGGTGGCGCGGCCGGACGCGTTCGGATCCCGGGTCTACCTGGAGGCGCTTCTGGGTCTGGGCTGCCGGGTCGACGCGTGGGAGACGACGTACCTGCACCAGCTGGAGGGCACGGATCCGGTCTTCACCTGGATCAGTGGGACCGGGGCTCGACCTTTGCTCCAGACGCTGCCCGAGGGGCTGCGCGCGGAGTTCGAGGCGGAGTACAAGCAGGCGCTGCGGGAGGCGTACCCGGCCGGCCCGCACGGCACCGTCCTGCCGTTCCGACGCGTGTTCGCCGTGGCCCGCACGCCCGGATGAGCGTGGAGGTCGGCGCGCCACGCCGTCGGTGAGGTCCGGCAGCGGCTAGGTTTCAGCGGCTTCCCGAGGGTGGAAGCCCGGTCCAGGAGGGAAACGAACATGAGGTTGCACCACGTCCAGGTCTCCTGCCCGCCCGGCGGGGAGGGCGGAGCCCGGCGGTTCTACGGTGACGGGCTCGGCATCCCGGAGGTGGAGAAGCCCCCGGTCCTGGCGGCTCGTGGGGGGTGCTGGTTCCGCGACGAGGGGGTCGAGGTGCACGTCGGGGTGGAGCAGGAGTTCCGCGCGGCGGGAAAGGCGCACCCGGCCTTCCTGGTCGAGGACATCGACGACGTCGCCGAGCGGCTGGCGGGACTCGACTTCCCGGTCACCTGGGACGACGACTTCCCCGGCTACCGCCGCTTCTACAGCGCGGATGGCAGTGGCAACCGCGTCGAGGTTCTCGCGGCCCGCTGACTGCCGGCTGGACAGGGCCTGGAACACCTACGCTCTCGTAGGTTACGGTGCCGTAGGTTGAGTCGGAGGGACTCGAACCAACGGACTCTCGGAGGGATCCGCCGTGACCAAGCCACTGAGCCAGACCCAGATGCTGATGGAGCTCGAGCAGGTCGTCGAGCAGAACCTCAACCGCCACCTGACCGTGGCGAAGGAGTGGTTCCCGCACGAGTACGTCCCGTGGAGCGACGGCCGCAACTTCGACGGCCCGCTCGACGGGGACCCGTGGCGACCCGAGGACTCCCCGATGTCCGACGTCGCCCGGTCCGCGCTGATCGTGAACCTGTTGACCGAGGACAACCTGCCGAGCTACCACCACGAGATCGCGATCCTGTTCGGCCGCGACGCGGCGTGGGGCGACTGGGTGCACCGGTGGACCGCCGAGGAGGGTCGGCACGGCATCGCCATCCGCGACTACCTGCTGACCAGCCGTGCGGTCGACCCGGTGCAGCTGGAGCGGCTCCGGATGGAGCACATGTCCACCGGCTACGAGTCCGCGCACAGCCAGGACCTGTTCCGCTCCCTGGCCTACGTCTCGTTCCAGGAGCTCGCGACGCGGGTCTCGCACCGCAACACCGGCAAGCTCACCGACGACCCGGTCGCCGACGCGTTGCTGGGCCGGGTGGCCGCGGACGAGAACCTGCACATGATCTTCTACCGCAACCTCCTGGGCGCGGCCCTCGAGATCTCGCCGAACCAGACCATGCGCGCCATCACCGACGTGGTGACCACCTTCCAGATGCCCGGCGCCGACATCGCGGGCTTCCAGCGCAAGGCCGTCGAGATGGCGATCGCCGGGGTCTACGACCTGCGCCAGCACCGCGACGACGTGGTCGCGCCGGTGCTGCGCTTCTGGAAGGTCTTCGAGATCGAGGGGCTCGACGCGGAGGGGGAGAAGGCCCGCTCCGAGCTGGCGGACTTCATGGACTCGCTGGATGCGCAGGCGTCCCGGTTCGAGGAGAAGCGGCAACGGCTCCAGGAGCGGATGGCTGCCCGGGCCGGCTGACCGGCCTCAGCGCTTGGTCCGCAGCCTCGGGTTCTTCTCCATCCCGGCCAGGCCGTTCCAGGCCAGGTTGACCAGGTGCTCGGCCACGACGCGCTTCTCGGGGGAGCGCGTGTCGAGCCACCACTGCCCGGTCGTGCCGACCATGCCGACGAGCATCTGCGCGTAGAGCGGTGCGACCTTCGCGTCGAAGCCCCGGGACTTGAACTCGGCGACGAGGATGTACTCCACGCGCGAGGCGATGTCGCCGATGATCGAGACGAACGACCCGGTGGCCGAGCCGATCGGCGAGTCGCGCACCAGGATCCGGAATCCGTCCGGTGCGTCCTCGATGTAGTCCAGGAGCGCGAAGGCGGCCTGCTCGAGCAGCACGCGCGGGTGCTCGGCCTTGAGGGAGTCCTGCATCATCCCGAGCAGCCGGCGCACCTCGCGGTCGACCACCACGGCGTACAGCCCCTCCTTGCCGCCGAAGTGCTCGTAGACGACGGGCTTGGAGACGCCCGCCCGGGCGGCGACCTCCTCGATGGAGGTGCCGTCGAAGCCGCGCTCGGCGAACAGTCCGCGGGAGATGTCGACGAGCTGCTCGCGACGCTCGGCGGCCGTCATCCGGCTGCGGCTCGCCCGCCGGGCCTTGTCATCTCTCAGCTCAGACACCCGCTCATGATGTCAGCAGGCCGTAGATCGTCCCTCAGGCAGCCTCGGGGAGCGGCTGGTTCTTGACCAGCTTGCCCTCGATGCGCTCCTTGACCGGCCAGCGGACGTCGCGGACCCAGCCCAGCTTCTCCATGGCCCAGATGACCCGGGCGGAGGTGTCGACCTGACCCGGGAGGACCCCGTGGCGCGCACAGGTCGGGTCGGCGTGGTGCAGGTTGTGCCAGGACTCGCCCATCGACGGGATCGCCAGCCACCAGACGTTGGCGGACTTGTCGCGGGAGAGGAACGGGCGCTCCCCGATGGTGTGGCAGATCGAGTTGATCGACCAGGTCACGTGGTGCAGCAGGCTGACGCGCACCAGGGAGGCCCAGAAGAACGCGGTGAGCGCGCCCTGCCAGGACATCGTCAGCAGGCCGCCGGCGACGGCCGGGGCGAGCAGCGACACGGCCACCCACATCGGGAACTGGCGCGAGATCTTGACGATGTCGCCGTCCTTCATCAGGTCCGGGGCGTACTTGCGCTGCGGGGTCTGCTCCGGGTTGAACAGCCACATCATGTGGGCGTACCAGAAGCCCTTGGCGAGGGCCTTGAGGTCGTGGCCGTAGCGCCACGGCGAGTGCGGGTCGCCGTCGCGGTCGGAGAACTTGTGGTGCTTGCGGTGGTCGGCGACCCAGCGGATCACCGGCCCCTGGATGGCCATGGAGCCCGCAATCGCCCAGAACACCTTCACCGCGCGGTTCGGCTTGAAGGACTTGTGGGTGAAGAGGCGGTGGAAGCCCACCGTGATGCCGTGGCCGGTCAGCCAGTACATGACTCCCATGATCACGATGTCCGTCCAGCCGAGCCAGCCGCCCCAGGCGATGGGAACGGCGGCGGCCACGGCGAGGAACGGGACGACGATGAAGATGCCGAGAGCGATCTGCTCCTTGCGGGACTGCACGTCACCGCCCCAGGTGGCGGTGTCCAGCTCGGGCTCGGTGGCCCGGGCGGCGGGCGCCGCGACGGTTCCGGAGGTGGGTGGCGTCATGGGGTGGTTCCTCGCAAGGTGCCAATCGGAAGACTCTTACCTACGCAACCGTAACCTACGGAACCGTAAGTGGCCAGCAGCGTCCGGATGGGAGCCGGGCGGTGGAATTGCGTAATGTGTGCTCCAGCCATCCCCGGTTGGTCTGTCGGCAGGGCCCGCCGCACTTTGAATGCGGACAAAGCGACGTAGGTTCGACTCCTACCCGGGGAGCGCATACCCGTGGGGGGCAGGCCCAACCGTCGACAAGGGGAGTGTCTAGACGTGAGCGAGTCCGAGCGCCCGACCCAGGACGCGACCGAGCGCACCGACGTTCCGCACGCTGCGGCGGTCGTCCTGCTCGCCGCGGGCAGCGGGACGCGGATGAAGTCCAAGACGATGAAGGTGCTGCACCCGATCTGCGGGCGCTCCCTCATCGGCCACGTCATCGAGGCCTCCCGCGCACTGCGGCCGGACCACCTCGTCGCCGTGGTGGGCAACCAGCGCGAGCAGGTCGAGCCGCACATCCTCCAGCAGGTGCCCGACGCCGTGCTCGCCGTGCAGGAGACCCAGGACGGCACCGGCCACGCGGTCCGTGTCGCCGTCGAGGCGCTCGAGGGCAAGGCCGGTACGCCGGAGGGCACGGTCGTCGTGATGTTCGGCGACACCCCCCTGCTCGAGGGGGAGACGGTCGCCGGGCTCGTCGCCGACCACGACGGCTCGGGGCGCGCCCTGACCATCCTCACCGCCGAGGTGGAGAACCCGTTCGGCTACGGCCGCATCGTCCGTGACTCCTCGGACGGTGTCGCCGCGATCGTCGAGGAGAAGGACGCGACCCCGGAGCAGCGGCGGATCCGCGAGATCAACAGCGGCATCTTCGCCTTCGACGGAGCCTTCCTCGCCGAGGCCGTCGCCAAGATCGGCAACGACAACGCCAAGGGGGAGTACTACCTCACCGACGTCGTGGCCATCGCCCGCGAGCAGGGTCGAACGGTCGGCGCCTACTCCATCGAGGACGTGATGCAGACCGAGGGCGCCAACGACCGCGCCCAGCTCGCCGGCCTCGCTGCCGAGATGAACCGCCGCGTGCTCACCCGGTGGATGAAGGACGGCGTCACGGTGGTCGACCCCGCGAACACCTGGGTCGACGTGACGGTCCGGCTCGCCCGCGACGTGACGCTGCTCCCCGGCGTACAGCTGCACGGGGGGACCACGGTCGGCGAGGACGCCGTCGTGGGGCCGGACACGACGCTCACCGACGTCACCGTGGGGGAGGGCGCCAGCGTCGTCCGCACCCACGGCTTCGACTCCGTGATCGGGCCGGGAGCCAGCGTGGGGCCGTTCGCCTACCTGCGCCCGGGCAACGTGATCGGCGCGAAGGGCAAGATCGGCACCTTCGTCGAGGCGAAGAACTCCCGCGTCGGCGACGGCGCCAAGGTGCCGCACCTGTCCTACGTCGGCGACGGTGACGTCGAGGAGGGCGCCAACATCGGTGCCGGCACGATCTTCGCCAACTACGACGGGGTGAACAAGCACCGCACCAGCGTGGGCCGGCATGCCAAGACCGGCTCGAACAACACCTTCGTCGCGCCCGTCCGGATCGGGGACGGCGCCGTGACCGGGGGCGGCACCGTGGTACGCCGCGACGTCCCGCCCGGTGCGCTGGCCGTCTCGACCGGCCCGCAGCGCCACATCGAGGAGTGGGTGCTGCGCAAGCGCGCGGGCACACCCTCGGCCGAAGCAGCCGAGCGGGCGCTGTCGGAGGGTGCGACGTCTCACAAGGACGGGCCCGAGGTCGCGCACGAGGTCGGCCCTGAGTGACAATCAGGTAGCGGCCCGCACCGACCCAGCAGTGAGCGAGGAGACCCAGGCGTGAGCGGAATGAAGCGGACGACCGAGAAGAACCTGATGGTCTTCAGCGGTCGGGCACACCCCGGGCTCGCCGAGGAGGTCGCCGAGCAGCTCGGCACCGGGCTGGTCCCGACCTCGGCATACCAATTCGCCAACTCCGAGATCTACGTGCGCTACGAGGAGTCGGTCCGCGGCTGCGACGCCTTCGTGATCCAGAGCCACACCGCGCCGGTGAACGAGTGGATCATGGAGCACCTGATCATGGTCGACGCGCTCAAGCGCGCCTCGGCCAAGCGGATCACCGTGGTGATGCCGTTCTACGGCTACGCCCGCCAGGACAAGAAGCACCGCGGCCGCGAGCCGATCTCCGCCCGGCTCATGGCGGACCTGTTCAAGACCGCCGGTGCGGACCGGCTGATCGCCGTCGACCTGCACACCGCGCAGATCCAGGGCTTCTTCAACGGCCCCGTCGACCATCTGATGGCGCTGCCGATCCTCACTGCGCACGTCAACGAGAAGTACGGCCACGAGAAGCTGGCCGTGGTCTCGCCCGACGCCGGACGCATCAAGGTTGCCGAGCAGTGGTCCAACCGTCTCGGCGGCGCCCCCCTGGCGTTCATCCACAAGACCCGCAACATCGACCGCCCGAACGAGTCGGTGGCCAACCGCGTCGTCGGTGAGGTCAAGGACCGTGTCTGCATCCTCGTCGACGACATGATCGACACCGGCGGCACGATCGTGAAGGCCGCGGAGGCCCTGATGGCCGAGGGTGCCTCCGGCGTGGTCATCGCCGCCACGCACGCGATCCTCTCCGACCCGGCCGTCGACCGGCTGAAGAACAGCTCGGCCACCGAGGTGATCGTCACCAACACCCTGCCGATCCCGGACGAGCGCCGGTTCGACAAGCTCACCGTGCTCTCGATCGCGCCGCTGATCAGCCGCGCCATCCGCGAGGTGTTCGAGGACGGGTCGGTCACCAGCCTCTTCGACGGGCAGGCCTGACCCGCGCGGTGGGCGGACGCCGGATCCGAATTCGCGCATCCGGCAGGTCGTCGCTAAGATTGGCAAGTTGCCTCGGCGAGGGAGAGTATCTCGCTCCGTGATCGACGCGGCGGATGAACCCGGTGACCACCGGGCCTCAGCCGCGCGTCGCGCGCGCAGACCTCCTCGACCAGGACCTTGCGGTTTCGCAGGACTCCCTGGGGCAGCCACCAACGTTGCACGCTGAGTTGTTCGTCGAATGAGGAGTTCCCCCGATGGCTGAGACCAAGATCCAGGCCGAGTCGCGCACGGAGTTCGGCAAGGGCGCCGCCCGCCGTATCCGCCGTGCCGACAAGGTCCCCGCCGTTCTCTACGGTCACGGCACCGACCCGGTGCACATAACCCTGCCGGGCCACGACACCGCGCTGGCGCTCAAGCACGGCGGTGCGAACGCACTCCTCTCCATCGAGGTCGAGGGCACGACCAGCCTCGCCATCCCCAAGCAGGTGCAGAGCCACCCGATCAAGGGCTTCCTCGAGCACCTCGACCTGATCGTGGTCAAGAAGGGCGAGAAGGTCACCGTCGACGTGCCGGTGCACGTGGTCGGCGATGCCGCCCCCGACTCCCTGGTCGTCACCGACCACGCCTCCGTCTCGGTCGACGCCGAGGCCACGCACATCCCCGAGTACATCGAGGTCTCCGTCGAGGGCGCCGAGATCGGCACCCAGATCCTGGCCAAGGACCTCGACCTCCCCTCCGGCTCCGAGCTGCACGTCGACGACGACGAGCTGATCGTCCACGTGACGCACGCTCCGACCGCCGAGGAGATCGAGGAGGAGCTCGCCGAGACCGAGGGCGAGCTCGGGATCGAGCGCGAGGAGAGCGACGAGGCCGAGGCTGAGGCCTCCGCCGAGGGCGAGCGCGAGGAGAGCTCCTCCGACGAGTGAGGTTTCCGCTGTTCCGCGGCCTGGCGCGCCTGCGCCGGGTCCGGGCAGCACTGACACGTGGAAGGGCCGGGAGCTCCCGAGAGGCGTCGATGACAGAAGAGGTATGGCTGGTCGTCGGGCTCGGGAACCCCGGCCCTTCGTATGCCGGTAACCGGCACAACATCGGCTACATGGTCAACGACGAGCTCGCCTCCCGCGTGGGCTCGGGCTTCCGACCGCACAAGACCGGCCGCGCCGACGTGGTGGAAGGCCGGCTCGGCGGGCCGGGTGGTCCCCGGGTCGTCCTGGCGCGGCCCCGCTGCTACATGAACGAGACCGGTGGCCCTGTCTCCGCCCTCGCGAAGTTCTACAAGGTCCCGGTCGAGCGGGTCGTCGCGATCCACGACGAGCTCGACATCCCCTTCGACACCCTCCGGGTGAAGGTCGGCGGCGGGGACAACGGGCACAACGGGCTGCGCTCGATGCGCCGCTCCCTCGACTCCGGCGATTTCTACCGGGTGCGGGTCGGCATCGGCCGGCCCCCGGGCCGTCAGTCCCCCGCCGACTTCGTCCTCGCCGACTACTCCGCCGCCGAGCGGAAGATCCTTCCCTTCCAGGTGGACCGCGCCGCGGACGCCGTGGAGTGCCTCCTCAGCGACGGTCTCGAGAAGACCCAGGGCCGCTTCAACAGCTGACGCCGCTGCCGAAATCCCTCAATCAGGGTATGGGCGGCACGGCGTCCTTGGCGTCGAATGGTGGCGGGCCTCCCGGACGGGATGGCTCGATGCTGGGGGGCATCTGAGACGTCTCGGCGGGGGTGGGTTGAATGAAGGTCGCCGTCTTCGGACTCGGCTATGTAGGAACAGTGACTGCCGCGGGGCTCGCCTCTCGCGGTCACGAGGTCGTCGGGGTCGACGTGGACCTCGCGAAGGTCGGGGCGATCACGGGCGGACGCAGCCCGGTGGTCGAGCCCGGGCTCGAGGAGATGATCGCGAGCGCGGTCGCCTCCGGGCGGCTCAGCGCCACGTCGGACGTGCGCGAAGCCGTGGACGGGGCGGAGGTCTCCCTGCTCTGTGTGGGGACGCCGTCCGGCGCCCACGGCGAGACGGACCTGACCTACGTCTCGCGTGCTCTCGCCGACCTGCGGGAGGCCATGCACGTGGCGACGCCGCCGGAGTCGGGCTTCCACTCGGTGGTGATCCGCAGCACCGTCCCCCCGGGCACGGGGGAGACCGTGGTGGCGCCGGCGTTCGCCGGCGCCGACCTGCCGCCGGGGTGGTCGGTCGGCACGGCGATGTGTCCGGAGTTCCTGCGTGAGGGATGCGGTGTCGAGGACTTCTTCGCACCACCGTTCGTGGTCGTGGGCGCGAGCGACGACCGGACCCGGGGCAGCCTGGACCGGCTCTTCGCCTTCCTGGGCCAGGAGGTCCACCAGGTGAGTGTGGCGACGGCGGAGGCGCTGAAGTACGCCTGCAACGCCTTCCACGCGACCAAGGTCTCCTTCGCCAACGAGATGGCGCGGGTCTTCCGGTCGTACGGCGTCGACGCCCGCGACGTCATGCGGATCTTCTGCGAGGACCACAAGCTGAACATCGCGCCGACGTACCTGCGGCCCGGGTTCGCCTTCGGTGGTTCCTGCCTTCCCAAGGACCTGCGCGCCCTGCTGCACATGGCGCGGATGACCGGGGTGGACGTCCCCCTGCTCGCGGGCACCTCGCTGACCAACGAGCTCGTCGTCCGCGACGTGGTCGAGCGGCTCATCGACGTCGAGGAGCGCCGGGTGTGCATCCTGGGCCTCAGCTTCAAGATGGACACCGACGACCTGCGGGAGAGTCCCAACGTCGAGCTGGCCGAGCGCTTGATCGGCAAGGGCTTCGACGTCAGTATCTACGACCCGATCATCAACCCGGACCGACTGGTCGGCGCGAACAGGCGCGACGTCGAGGCCAAGCTGCCGCACCTCAACCGGCTGCTCGCCAGCACCCCGGACGCGGCGCTGGACGGCGCCCAGGTAGCGGTCGTGGCCTCCGCCGACCCGACCGTGCTGGACGCCCTGGTCGACGCCGCACCTCGGGTCGTCATCGACCTTCACGGGAACCTCGGCAGCGAGGTCGAGCAGATCGCCGGCTACCAGGGGGTCGGATGGTGACGATCCCGCGGCAGCGCACGGGCTCCCACGACAGTCAACGTCCTCGGGTGCTCATCATCATCATGAACCTGCACGTGCCCTTCGACCGGCGGGTGTGGCTGGAGTGCCAGGCCCTGACCAGCGCGGGGTACGACGTGACGGTCGTCTGTCCTCGGGGCAAGGACTCGAAACCGTACGAGGTCATCGACGGGGTCGCCGTCCACACCTACCGTCCCTACGCCCCGGGCGGCAGCAAGGCCGGCTTCGTCGCCGAGTACCTCTACGCGTTCCTCGCCACTGCCAGGCTCGTTGCCCGGGCTCGCAGGAAGGGACGGTTCGACGTCCTCCAGGCCTGCAACCCCTCCGACATCTTCTGGCCGATCGCGCGCTGGCTCCGGCTGCGTGACGGCACCCGGTTCCTGTTCGACCACCACGACCTGTGCCCCGAGCTGTACGAGTCGCGGTTCCCGGACGGCGCGAGCCTGCCGCACCGGGGACTCCTGCTGCTGGAGCGGGCGACCTTCCGCACCGCCGACCGGGTGACCTCGACGAACGACTCCTACGCCCGGATCGCCGTCGCACGGGGCGGAAAGCTCCCTGAGCACGTCACGGTCGTGCGCACCGGGCCCGACCCCGAACGCCTCAAGCCGGCCGCCCCGAAGCCGGAGCTGCGGCGCGGACGCGACCACCTGGCGGCGTACCTCGGGGTGATGGGTCCGCAGGACGGCCTGGACATCGTGATCGCGGCAGCGGACCACATCGTCCACACGATGGGCCGCAAGGACATCACGTTCCTGCTCATGGGCGCGGGGGACTGCTACGAGGAGCTCGCGGCGGAGCGCGACAGGCTCGGCCTCCGAGACTACGTCGACATGCCGGGACGGGTGCCGGACGAGACGGTGGTCGACGTGCTCTCCACGGCCGACGTGGGCCTCTGCCCCGACCCCAAGAACCCGCTCAACGACGTCTCCACGATGAACAAGACGATGGAGTACATGGCCTTCGGCGTCCCCGTCGTGGCGTTCGACCTGATCGAGACCCGCGTCTCGGCAGAGGAGGCCGCGACGTACGTCGAGCCGAACAAGGTCGAGGCCTTCGCCCGCGCCATCGTCGACCTCATCGACGAGCCGGGGCGGCGGGCGGAGATGGGACGACGAGGCCGCGAACGCGTCGAGCGGGAGCTGGCCTGGGAGCACCAGCGCGGAGCCTACGTGGCCGTCTACGACGAGCTCGTCGGTCGCCCTCCGGCACTCCAGCCACGCCACAGACGCGCCCGCGCCCGGGCCGAGAGCGGCGTCGGGTCCGGGGCGAAGGGCTGATCCGATGTGCGGAGTAGCGGGGGCCTACCAGCAGTCGGACGGCAAGCAGCTCATCACCACGATGGTCGACCGGCTCGGTCATCGTGGTCCCGACGCGAGTGGCCTGGTCGAGATCGTCGACCCGGAGACCTCGGTGGTCCTGGCGCACCGGCGCCTGTCGATCATCGACCTGTCGCCTGCCTCCGACCAGCCGTTGACCAAGGGCAGGCTCACGCTGAGCTACAACGGCGAGGTCTACAACTACCGGGAGGTACGCCGGGACCTCGAGGCCCGGGGCGTCGTCTTCGTCACCAGCTCCGACACGGAGGTGGTCCTGGAGGCCTGGCGGGCGTGGGGCGTCGACTCGCTCCCGCGTCTTCGGGGCATGTTCGCCTTCGCCGTCCACGACGCCGGCACCGGCAGCCTGACCTTGGCTCGTGACCCGTTCGGCATCAAGCCGCTCTACACCGTGCGCAGGGGAGACGGCGTCGTGTTCGCCTCGGAGCTGAAGGCGATCGTCTCTGCGCTCGGCCCCGAGCTCCACGTCGACCCGGCGGGCATGGTGGCCTCGGCGCTCTACTACTGGCTCCCGCAGGAGTACGACGCGCTTCGCGGCGTCCGCATGCTGCCACCCGGGACCTGGACCGAGTACCGCCGCGACGGGTCGAGCGCCAGCGGGGAGTACTGGAGCTCCGCGCAGGTCGCTGCGCAGTCTGCCGCAGGGCCGGCCGTCGACCTCGGGGCCACGATCGAGGAGTCGGTGGCCGCCCACCTCGTCGCCGACGTACCGGTCGCCAGCTTCCTGAGCGGAGGGCTCGACTCCAGCATCATCACCGCCCTGGCCTACCGGCAGGACCCCTCGATCGAGGCGTACACCATCGCCTTCCGGCCCGAGGACCAGCGGCTCGAGGCGATGCCCGACGACGCCCGGTACGCGCGGGAGATGGCAGCACACCTGGGCATCCGGCTGCACGAGATCGAGATCTCCCCGGACGTCGTCGAGATGCTCCCGCGCATGGTCGACATCCTCGACGAGCCGATCGGGGACCCGGCGGCCATCAACACCCTGCTGATGTGCGACGCGGCGCGGTCCGCCGGGGTCAAGGTGCTGCTGTCCGGCATGGGCGCCGACGAGCTCTTCGGCGGCTACCGGAAGCATCTCGCCTGCCTGATCGGTGCGCGCTACAAGAGGCTCCCCCGGGCGTTGCGCTCCGGCGTGATCTCGCCCGTCGTCGGTCGGCTGCCCGTGGCCGCCGGGGGGCGAGGGATCCGGACGGTTCGCTGGGCCCAGCGCTTCCTGACCTTCGCCGAGCTTCCGGAGGAGGAGGCGTTCCGGCGCAGCTACACGCTCTACGGGCGCGACGAGCTCGTCGACCTCCTCGACCCGGGCCTGTCCGGCGGCGTGGACGACGTCATCGCGGGCCACCGGACCGTCTACGAGGACAACGACCTGGACGACCCGGTGAACCGTATGTGCCTGGCCGACACCCGGCTCTTCATGCCGGGTCTCAACCTGACCTACACCGACCGCGCGAGCATGGCGGCCTCCACCGAGGTGCGGGTGCCCTTCGTGGACCCGCGCGTCTTCGAGGCCGCGTTCTCGCTCCCGGGAGATGCGAAGATCCAGGGCCGGGTGCAGAAGGCCGCTCTGAAGAAGGCGGCTCGGAGCTGGATTCCGGACAACATCATCGACCGGCCCAAGGCGTCGTTCGGCGCGCCTCTTCGCGCCTGGGTGACCAACGACCTGCGCGAGCTCGTCGACGACGTCCTGGTGACCGGCGAGCTGGTGTCGACGGGCTTCCTGCGGCACGAGCCGCTCGTCCGGCTCGTCACCGACCAGCGGAGCGGGCGGCGCGACTGGTCGAAGCAGATCTGGGAGCTGCTCACTCTCGAGCTGTGGTACCGCGGCATGCGGGCGTCGGGCGTGGGTGCGCCGTGACCGTCCGGTGAGGAGACAGAGGAGAAGGAGACGGCTGTGAAGCAGGTTGCTCAGAACTACCGGTCGGGGGAGCTGGTGGTGCTCGAGGCACCGACGCCTGCCTGCAAGCCGGGAGGTGTCCTGGTACGCACGACGTACTCGCTCATCTCCACCGGCACCGAGATGATGAAGGTGAACGAGTCACGGCTCTCCCTCCTCGGCAAGGCCCGGGCCCGGCCTGACCAGGTGCGCAAGCTCGCCGACTCGGTCGCGCAGCAAGGCGCCGTGGCGACGTACAAGAAGGCCATGGACCGCCTGGACAGCTACACGCCGCTCGGCTACTCGCTCTGCGGTGTGGTCGTCGAGGTCGGGGCTGGGGCGGAGGAGTTCTCGGTCGGCGACGTGGTCGCCGCCGCGGGGAACGAGTTCGCCCTCCACGCCGAGATGAACTGGGTGCCGACGAACCTGTGCGTCAAGGTCCCCGACGGTGTCGACCCCCAGCACGCCGCGTTCGCGACCGTCGGTGCGATCGCCATGCAGGGCGTGCGCCGGGCGGAGGTGCAGCTCGGGGAGACGGCGTGCGTCGTGGGCCTCGGTCTGGTCGGACAGCTCGTGGTCCGGCTGCTCGTCGCCGCGGGCGTGCGGGTCGTCGGTGTCGACACCGTCGAGGCTCGCTGCCGCATGGCCGAGAAGGCAGGCGCTGTGGCGTGCGCCGGCCCCGACGCGGAGGGTGCCGCTCACGTCGAGCAGGTGCTGCGCGGCCTCACCGGCGGTCTGGGTGCAGACCACGTCTTCCTGGCGGCGGGCGGCAGCTCCAACGGTCCGGTCGAGCTGGCCGCGCGCCTGGCCCGCGACCGTGCCCGCGTGGTGGACATCGGCAAGACCAAGCTCGACCTGCCGTGGAACGACTACTACGAGAAGGAGCTCGACGTCCGGTTCTCCCGGTCGTACGGTCCCGGCCGCTACGACGACCGCTACGAGATCGAGGGCATCGACTACCCAGCCGGCTACGTGCGCTGGACCGAGCGCCGCAACCTCGGCTGCTTCCTCGACCTCATCGCCAGCGAGTCGCTGGACGTGGAGGCACTCGTGTCGGGAGTGCACCCGATCGAGGAGGCGACCGAGGTCTACGACCAGCTCCGGGAAGGCACCCTGCACGGAGTCGGGTTCCTGCTCCAGTACCCACAGCCTCCCGCGGAGGACGAGCGGAGCGCTGCCGTGGGCCGTGAGCCGTTCGGTACGCCGTCCGCGGTCCCGGGGGCCGCTCGCGCGGCTCGGGACGGCGCCGTCCGACTGGGGTTCATCGGTGCCGGGAACTACGCGACGTCCATGCTGCTCCCGCACCTGGCGAAGCAGCCCGAGGCAGTCCTGCGGGCGGTGGCGACGACCCGCTCGCTCTCGGCCGTCAACGCGCAGCGCAAGTTCGGCTTCGAGGCGGCGACCACCGACGCCGCGTCCGTGCTCGACGACCCCGTCGTCGACGCGGTGTTCGTGGTGACGCGCCACCACTCCCACGCGGACTTCGTCTGCCAGGCCCTCGAGCGTGGCAAGGCCGTCTTCGTGGAGAAGCCCCTTGCCCTGACCGAGGAGCAGCTCGACCGGGTCCTCGAGACGGTCGTGCGTACCGGCAACGACCGCCTGATGGTGGGGTTCAACCGCAGGTTCGCGCCGCTGTTCACCGACCTCCGGGACAGGTTCGGCGATCCCGGGGGACCGGTCAGCGCGCGCTACCTGGTCAACGCGGGCCGCCTCCAGGCCGGCAGCTGGTACCTCGACGGCCAGCTCGAGGGGTCCCGGTTCCTCGGCGAGGGCGGGCACTTCATCGACACGATCACCGCGTGGGTCGGCCACGCGCCGGTCGGGGTGCAGGCGCACCAGACACCCGATGCTTCCGATCTCCATGCCGTCCTGACCTTCGAGGACGGTTCGCTCGGGAGCATCACCTACGCGACCGGCGGCAACAGCCGCTTCCCGAAGGAGACCTTCGACGTCTCCGGCGGCGGTCGGAACGCGCGCCTGGACAACTTCAGCCGCGCGTCGGTCTGGTCCCACCGGCGCAAGGACACCAAGCGCGCGCTCTCCGGGCAGGACAAGGGCCAGCGCGCCCAGCTCGCGAGCTTCGTCGAGGCGGTGCGGACCGGCGGGCCGATGCCGATCGGCCTCGACTCGCTCGTCGCGACCACGCGCGCCACGATCGGGGTGGAGCGGAGCCTCGCGTCCGGGCAGGCGGTGTCGCTGTGACACGCGAGCTGGGCTGGTACCTCCGACGGGCACGGCAGATGTCCCCCGGCGAGGCCGCCGGGCGTGCGGCGGACGTCGCACGGCGTACGGCGTGGGCTCGCCGGCAGGTCGCGCCCGGCGAGGAGGCGCCGCTTCCCCCGGGGCTTCGCGACGTCCGCAGGCTGGCCACGCCGCTGCCACCGGCGGCACGCGAGGAGGTTCCCGACGAGACGCGTGCGGCCGTGGTCGACGCTGCACGACGCCTCCTCGCCGGCGAGTGGTCGCTGCTCGGGACACCGCGGGAGGACATCGTCTCGCCCGACTGGTTCGCCGACCCCGTCACCGGTCGCTCCGCGCCTCAGAACCGGCTGTCGTTCCGGATCGACCACCGCGACGAGGCGGAGACCGGAAACGTGAAGGCCGTCTGGGAGCTCTCGCGCCACCACCACCTGACCGTCCTGGCGGGCGCGTGGTGGCTCACCGGCGAGGACGTGTACGCCGATGTCGTCGCCGACCAGCTGCGCTCCTGGTGGCGGGCCAACCCGTTCCTCTCGGGGGTCCACTGGACCAGCGGCATCGAGCTGGGGGTGCGCCTGATCAGCTGGGTCTGGGTCCGCCGGCTGCTCGACGACTGGCCGAAGGTCGCCGACCTCTTCGACACCAACGAGGACGCGCTCCGGCAGATCTGGTGGCACCAGCAGTTCCTCGCTGCCTTCCGCAGCAGGGGGTCGTCCGCGAACAACCACCTGGTGGCGGAGGCGGCAGGGAGGCTGGTGGCCGCCTGTGCGCTGCCGTGGTACGCCGAGAGCGACCGGTGGCGCGTGGACGCGAGCCGGCAGCTCCAGAAGGCGCTTCGCGCCAACACGTTCGACAGCGGCGTGAACCGCGAGCTCGCCACGGACTACCACCGCTTCGTCACCGAGCTGGGGCTCGTGGCCGGCGCCGAAGCAGCTGCTGCGGGGCACCCGTTGGGCACCGCGACCTGGGAGCTGCTCTCGGCGTCCCTGGACGCGGCCGCCGCGATGGTGGACGCCACCGGCCGCCCGCCTCGTCAGGGAGACGGCGACGAGGGGCGTGCCCTGGTGCTCGACGACCCCGAGGGGGACCCGTGGGACGAGATGCTCCAGCTCGGCGCCGCCCTCGTCGGCAGCCGGGCCTGGTGGCCGAGGGAGGGCGTGCCCACCCTCGCCGCGACCGCGGTCGACGCGCTGGTTCCGGAGCGACTCGTCCCCGATGGCCGGAGCGCCGCCGCTCCGCGCGAGCTCGCGGACGCGGGCCTGACCCTGCTGCGCACGCCACCGGAGGACGGCCCGGAGATCTGGTGCCGGTGCGACGGCGGTCCGCACGGGTTCCTGTCGATCGCCGCGCACGCCCACGCCGACGCGCTGTCGGTGGAGGTCAGGTACGACGGCGTGGACGTCCTGGCCGACCCGGGGACGTACTGCTACCACGGCGAGCCACGGTGGCGGAGCTACTTCCGGTCGACCCTGGCGCACAACACCCTCGAGATCGACGGGGAGAACCAGTCCGTCGAAGGCGGGCCGTTCCTCTGGACCGCCCACGCGGCGACCCGGGTGATGCGCAGCGAGGCAGGGGATCTCCCCGTCCAGACGTGGTCGGCCGAGCACACCGGCTACACCCGGCTCGACCCTGCCCTGCGGCACGAGCGCACAGTGAGCCTGGACCGGCAGGCGCGCCTCCTGACCCTCGTGGACGTCGTCGAAGGCTCGGCTCCCCACACCGTGCGGCTTGCGCTGCACCTCGGACCTGAGGTCGGCGTCGACCTCGTCGGGAGCGTCGCCTCGCTGGCCTGGCAGGGCAGGGCAGGGGAGGGCCGGGCTGTCCTGGAGCTGCCCGACCAGCTTCAGTGGAGCGCCCACCGCGGCGAGACCGACCCGGTCCTGGGCTGGTACTCACCGCGCTTCGGCTCCCGGGTGCCGACGACCACGCTGGTGGGAACGGGGGAGTCCGTCGTCACGGCGCGTCTGCAGACGACGCTGCGGTTCGAGGGTGCCACGTCCTAGCCGAGCGGATTCCCCGTGGCTCAGCAGGTGGCCCGGATCTCGCGCAGCCGGTCGCCCAGCTGTGCCATGGGCGGGGCCTGCCGGTCCGCGTCGGACATGACCGTCACGGGCAGCGGCCAGGGGATGGCCAGCTCCGGGTCGTCGTGGGCGATCGTGAGGCTCTCCGACGGATCGTGCTCACGGTCGATGCGGTAGGAGGTGTCGGTGGGCTCGGTGAGCGCCTGGAAGCCGTGGGCGCAGCCGGGAGGGATGTAGACGGACCTCTGGGACTCTCCGTCGAGGTCGAAGGAGACCCATTTACCGTAGGCGGACGAGTCCGGCCGGAGGTCGACGACGACGTCGTACAACGCCCCGTTCGAGCACCGCACCAGCTTCCCCTCGCCCAGGCCGACGCGGACGTGGAGCGCCCTGATCACGCCCCTGGCCGAGCGCGACATGCTGTCCTGCACGAAGGCGTCCGGGTCGACTCCGGCCTTGCGTGCGGTCTCCGCGTCGAACGTCCGGCTGAAGAAACCGCGAGCGTCGCGGTGCGGGGACGGCGTGAACAGGATCAGGCCGGGAATGGCGGTCGTCTCGAAGTCCATCCAGGGCTCCCCCCAACTTTCGGTATTTCCGTTCGCGCACCTGGCCCTCTCTCCGAACTGTGCCAGCATCGACAGCGGGGCAACAGGGGTTTCTAGGGGGTTTCACCACCATGTCTTTTCCATGCTGCCGGCTGTGCGGTACCGAGCTCGAGCACACCTTCGTCGACCTCGGGATGTCGCCTCCGTGCGAGACGTACCTGACCGCCGACGAGCTCGACCGGGGGGAGACGTTCTACCCCCTCCACGTGCGGGTGTGCTCGCAGTGCCTCCTGGTCCAGCTGCCGGCGTACATCCCGGCCGACGAGATCTTCAGCGACTACGCCTACTTCTCGTCCTACTCGGACTCGTGGGTCAAGCACGCCAAGGACTACGTGGACCTGGCGGCGAGGCGCCTCGGCCTCGGTGAGGACTCCTTCATCGTCGAGGTCGCCAGCAACGACGGCTACCTCCTCCAGCACAGCGTGGCCCGGGGCATCCGCTCGCTGGGGATCGAGCCCGCGGCGAACGTCGCGGAGGCCGCCCTCGGCAAGGGGATCCCGACCGAGGTGATGTTCCTCGGGGAGGAGACGGGCGCCAAGATCGCGGAGAAGTACGGCAAGGCCGACCTCGTCGTGGCCAACAACGTCTTCGCCCACGTGCCGGACATCGTCGACTTCAGCAAGGGCATGCGGCAGCTCGTCGGCGACGACGGCTACGTGAGCATCGAGATCCCGCACCTGCTCCGGCTCATCCGCGGGAACGAGTACGACACGATCTACCACGAGCACTTCTCCTACCTGTCGCTGCTCACGACCCAGCGGGTGCTCGCCGCGGCCGGCCTCACCGTCGTCGACGTGGAGGAGCTCCCGACGCACGGTGGCTCGCTGCGGACCTGGTCGAGGCCGACCGGGTCGGCAGGACCGCCGAGCGACGCGGTCGCCGCCGTGCTCGCGGACGAGGCGGCCGCCGGTCTCGACACCCTGCACGGGCACGACGGCTTCGCCGCCTCCGTCGCGACGGTGCGCAACGACCTGCTGGAGTTCCTGGTCGAGTGCTCGCGGCAGGGGAAGAAGGTCGTCGCCTACGGCGCACCCGGCAAGGGCAACACCCTGCTGAACCACTGCGGGATCCGCAGCGACCTCGTGGAGTTCAGCGTCGACCGGAACCCCTACAAGCACGGGCGGTTCCTCCCCGGGACCCACATCCCCGTGCGACCGGTGGAGGACCTCGCCGAGGCGAAGCCGGACTACGTGCTGATCATGCCCTGGAACCTGCGCAAAGAGATCAGCGCCCAGCTGGACTACGTACGCGAGTGGGGTGCGCAGCTCGTCGTCGCGCTTCCCCGCCTCGAGATCTTCTGAGGACACCCGGAGGTACCTGTCATGAAGGTGGTCCTGTTCTGCGGAGGGCTCGGCATGCGGATGCGTGCCGACAACCAGTCCCTTCCCAAGCCGATGATGCCCATCGGCCACCGGCCCGTCCTGTGGCACGTGATGCGCTACTACGCCCACTTCGGGCACACCGAGTTCATCCTGTGCCTGGGCTACGGGGCCGAGGCGGTGAAGGAGTACTTCCTCAACTACCGCGAGACCGGCTCGAACGACTTCGTGCTCACCAAGGGCGGCCAGCACGTCGACATGCTGAGCACCGACATCAGCAACTGGTCGATCACGTTCATCGACACGGGCATCGACACCGCGATCGGTGAACGGCTGCGGCGTGTGCGCCCGTACCTCGAGGACGACGAGGTCTTCCTGGCCAACTACGGCGACGTCCTCACCGACGCCCCCATGAACGCGCTCATCGACGAGTTCGTGGCGACCGACGCGGTCGCGCAGTTCCTCGCCGTCAAGCCGCAGGACTCCTTCCACGTGGTCGACATGACCGCGGACGGCAAGGTCACCGGTCTGGTCCCGGTCGCGGACATGGCGATGTGCATCAACGGCGGCTACTTCGTGCTCCGCCAGGGGATCTTCGACTACCTCGAGGAGGGCGACGACCTCGTCATGAACGGCTGTGTCCGCGCTGCCGAGGACGGGCGGATGCGTGCCGTCAGGTACGACGGGTTCTGGGCCCCCATGGACACGCTGAAAGAGCGCACCGCCCTGGAGCGCGCCTACAAGCACGGCGTCAGCCCCTGGGCCCTGTGGCGCGACCGGCCCGTCGCACAGGGTCGGCCCATCGTCCCGGTCGACCAGCCCCTGCCGGCCTTCAACGGCGGCACCTAGGGATGGTCGGGACCTCGACGCCCAGTAGCTCTCGCGGCTTGGACTCGGCCGCCCCAGGTGAGGTGATGTGACGTGATCGGACTGCGACCGGCAGGCGAAGGGCTCGAGCTGCTCTGCCTGGGTGCGCATCCCGACGACATCGAGATCGGGTGCGGTGGCGCGCTGCTCGCCCTGTCGGAGCGGCCTGACGCACGTGTCTGGGGGCTGGTCCTCACCGGCGACGACCAGCGGTCCGCCGAGGCCGCGGCTGCCCTGCCGCGCTTCTTCCCGGGCGCCAAGGTCGAGACCGCGGGGCTGACCGACGGCAGGCTGCCGGCGCAGTGGCCGGAGGCGAAGGAGTTCCTCGAGGACTTCGCCGGCGCATCGACCCCGGACGTGGTGTTCGCACCCCGGGTCGACGACGCCCACCAGGACCACCGGCTTCTCGGGACGCTGGCGAGCACGGTCTGGCGCGACTCGCTGATCCTGCACTACGAGATCCCGAAGTGGGACGGGGACCTCGGCGCGCCCAACCATTTCGTGCAGCTGTCCAGCGAGCAGGCCCATCGCAAGGCCGAGCTCCTGTCGGAGTGCTTCGGCAGCCAGGTGGGCCGTGACTGGTGGGACGACGAGCTCTTCCTCGGTCTCATGCGGATCCGCGGCGTCGAGTGCCGGAGCCGGTACGCCGAGGGCTTCTTCGCGTCGAAGGCGGTCGTCGACCTGGCAGGCAAGGCGGTCCGCGCATGACGCCGCGCGAGAACGCTTCCGGGTGCACGGAGGAGACCACAGGCGCGTCCGGCCCCAGTCTGGCGTTCGAGAAGTCGGCGCTCACGCAGGCCCGACTGCACGAGATGGTGCCGGGTGGTGCCCACACGTACGCCCGCGGATCGGACCAGTACCCCGAGGAGATGGCACCGGTGATCGTCCGGGGGCGGGGTGCGCGGGTCCAGGACGTCGACGGCAACTGGCTCGTGGAGTACGGGATGGGGCTCCGATCCGTCACGCTCGGGCACGGCTACGAGCCCGTGGTCGAGGCGGTCGTCCGCGCCGCGCGGGAGGGTGTGAGCTTCAGCAGACCATCCGTCTGGGAGCTGGAGGCGGCCGAGGCATTCCTGCTCCAGGTGCCCGCCGCGGACATGGTCAAGTTCGCGAAGAACGGGTCCGACGTCACCACGGCGGCCGTCAAGCTCGCCCGGGCCGCGACCGGGCGCCCGCTGGTGGCCGTCTGCCGGTCCCAGCCGTTCTTCTCCACCGGCGACTGGTTCATCGGCACCACGCCCATGCGGGCCGGCATCGTGGAGGAGACGCGAAGGCTCACCGTCGGGTTCGACTACAACGACCTCGCTTCTCTCCAGCGGCTGCTCGACCGTCACCCCGGGCAGATAGCGTGCGTCATCCTCGAGGCCGCCTCGGCGCTGGCCGAACCGGAGCCGGGCTTCCTCGAAGGACTGCGGGAGCTGGCCGACCGGGACGGGTTCGTGCTGGTCTTCGACGAGATGGTCACGGGGATGCGCTGGGCCGCCGGAGGGGCGCAGTCGGTGTACGGCGTTTCACCCGACCTGTCGACCTGGGGCAAGGCGCTGGGGAACGGCTTCTCCGTCGCGGCGCTGGCAGGCAAGCGGGAGCTCATGGAGCTCGGTGGCCTGCGGACCGACGCCTCGCGGGCCTTCCTGCTGTCGACGACGCACGGGGCCGAGGCGACCGGGCTGGCGGCCTACCTCGCCGTTGCCGAGATCTACCGCGAGCAAGACGTCGTGGGGGTCATGGAGCGCCAGGGGCTCAGGCTCGCCACCGCGGTCAACGACCTCGCCTCCGAGCTCGGGATCGGGGACGCGTTCGCGGTGCAGGGAAGGCCGTCGTGCCTCATCTTCAGCACCCGCGACCACCAGGGCGAGCCCTCGCAGGAGTTCCGCACCCTGTTCCTCCAGGAGATCCTGCGTCGTGGGGTGCTCGCCCAGTCCTTCGTCGTGTCGGCTGCTCACACCGACGCGGACATCGATCTGACGGTGGAGGCCGTGCGCGACGCGTTGCAGGTCTACGCGAAGGCACTCGGCGCAGGGTCAACGGCGGGTCTTCTCCAGGGCAGGCCGGTCGCTCCGGCGCTGAGGGAGCTTGCCGCGCCCAGCCGGCTGCCGGACCTACCTGGAACCTGAACTCGCTACGACAACAACGGGGGTTGCCATGACCAGCATTCTGGTCGAATCATCACTTTCGGACGACGAGCGTCGGGACCGGCTCTATGCGGGTGACCTCTTCGTGCAAGGACCGTGCGCGACGATCGAGGAGTTCGTCGCGTTCACCAGGTCGTTGGTCGAGGAGGCGTTCGCCCCACTGGACCCGGAGACGGCACAGTACGAGATGGCCGTGGACGACTACGCGGCCGTGCTGGCGAAGCTGAAGCCGATGTTCATCCACCATCCGGAGTCGAAGCGGCATCTGCGCGCCATCCTCCAGGAGCAGGGCTGCGACCCGGAGCTCACCTACTTCGACGTCCCCCGGCTGCGGACGTCGACCTCGGACGACTTCCTGACGACGGGCATCGCCTACGCGTTCCACCCGCACCGCGACACCTGGTACTCGGCCCCGATGATGCAGGTGAACTGGTGGCTGCCCGTCTACGAGGCCTCGCCGGACAACGTCGTGGCGTTCCACCCGGCGTACTTCGACACGGCGGTCGACAACGGCAGCGAGTGCTACAACTACTACGAGTGGAACCGCGACAGCCGCAGTCTCGCCGCCTCGCAGATCGGCACCGACACGCGGGTCCAGCCGAAGCCACGAGTGCCCGTCGAGCTGGATCCGCAGATCCGGCCGGTGCCTCCGGTCGGGGGAGTGATGATCTTCTCCGGTGCGCAGCTGCACTCTTCGGTCCCCAACTCGTCGGGACGCACGCGCATCAGCGTCGACTTCCGCACGGTGCACCGAAGTGACGTCGAGGCCCGCCGAGGTGCACCCAACGTGGACTCCCACTGCACCGGGACGACCATGCGCGACTACCTCCGGGTCTCGGACCTGGAGCGTCTCCCGTCGGACGTCATCGCCCCGTACGACGAGGGCGTGGACCCCGAGCTGCTCAAGTACGCCGTCTATTCCAGCTGATCACATCAAGGAGTCTGCATGCGTGTTCTCGTCGACGGTGACCGTGGCTACATCGGCGCCGTGCTGGTACCCCTGCTGGTCGGGGCGGGCCATGAGGTGGAGGGGCTGGACGCGGGGTGGTACGACGGCTGTGACTTCGGCCGGCGCTTCACCGGGTACCACTCCCGCACGGGAGACATCCGAGACGTCGAGCCGTCGGACCTCGCGGGGTTCGACGCGGTCATCCACCTCGCGGCGATCTCCAACGACCCGGTCGGCCACCTGAACCCGGAGGCGACGTACTCGGTCAACGCCGAGGGGGCGGCGCACGTCGCGCGCGTGGCCAAGGCGGCGGGCGTGCCGCGCTTCCTGTTCTCCTCCTCGTGCTCGCTCTACGGCGCTGCCGGGGACGCCCCTGTCTCGGAGGAGAGCTCGTTCAACCCGGTCACGCCGTACGGCGAGAGCAAGGTGCGCGCGGAGCGCGACATCAGCGCCCTGGCCGACGACGGGTTCAGCCCGAGCTACCTGCGCAACGCGACGGCCTACGGGTCGTCGCCGCGCCTGCGCACGGACATCGTGGTCAACAACCTGACCGGGGCTGCCTACACACGCGGTGAGGTGCACCTCCAGAGCGACGGGTCGCCCTGGCGGCCTCTGGTGCACGTCGAGGACATCTCGCGTGCGTTCCTGGCCGTGCTCGAGGCTCCCCGCGAGCTCGTGCACGACGAGGCGTTCAACGTCGGACGGGACAAGGACGTCGTCCAGATCCGGGAGATCGCCTCGGCGGTGGCGCAGGCGTTCGACGCCCCGATCACCTTCGCGGAGGGGGCCGCCCCCGACAAGCGCGACTACCGGGTCGACTTCACGAAGATCAACCGGACCCTTCCGGCCTTCGACCCGCAGTGGACGTACGCCGAGGGCATCACCGAGCTGGCCGACGACATGCGCAGGTTCGGCCTCACCGGCGAGGACTTCGACGCCCGCTACGTCAGGCTGCAGAGGATCAACCTGCTCGGCTCGCAGGGCAGGATGGACGACATGCTGCGCCTGAGGTCCTGAGCGGTGAACGTCGCGGAGCACGTCGACGACCTCCGTTCCGGTGCGCCGGGGCTCGAGGAGGTCGGGTCGCGGATGCGCGCCGCGATGGAGCGGATGTACCCGATCTGCCGGAGCATCACCGGTGACGGGGTGCGGGCGACGCTCGACGTGATGGCGGAGACCGTCAAGCTCGAGCGTCACGGCGTCCCGTCGGGGACGCAGGCCTTCGACTGGACCGTGAACGACGAGTGGAACGTCCGCGACGCCTATGTCGCCGACCGCCAGGGGCGCCGGGTGATCGACTTCCGGAGGCACAACCTCCACCTGGTCAGCTACAGCGCCCCGGTGCGCGCCACGATGAGCCTCGAGGAGCTGCGCCCGCACCTGCACACGCTGCCCGACCACCCGGACTGGATCCCGTACCGCACGGCCTACTACAACCGGACGTGGGGCTTCTGCCTGACCCAGCGGCAGCTCGACGCGCTGGACGAGGGGCCCTACGAGGTGGTCGTCGACACCACGTTGGCGCCCGGTGAGCTGACCTGGGGGGAGGTCGTCATCCCGGGCGACACCGAGGAGGAGGTGATGGTGACCAGCCACGTCTGTCACCCGTCTCTCGCCAACGACAACCTCGCGGGGCTCGTCGTCGCCACGGAGCTGGCCGCGGCCCTGCAGGCGCTTCCGCGCCGCCGGTACACCTACCGGTTCCTGTTCGCCCCGGGCACGATCGGGTCGATCGTCTGGCTGAGCCAGAACCCGGACCTGCTCGGCAAGGTCCGGCACGGGCTGGTCCTGACCGGGCTGGGAGGTCCGGGGCCGCTGGTGTACAAGCAGACGCGGCACGGAGGCCGGCAGGTCGACCGCGCGGCTGCGCACGTCGTCGGCCGGAGAGGCGGAGAGGTCCGCGGCTACTCGCCGTACGGGTACGACGAACGCCAGTTCAACTCGCTTGGCTTCGACCTGCCGTTCGGCCGCCTCACGCGCACGCCTCACGGCGAGTACCCGGAGTACCACACGTCCGCCGACGACCTCGACTTCGTGGACGACGCACGGCTCGTGGACGCCTATGTCGCGCTCTGGGAGATCGTGGACGTCCTCGAGAACGACCGGTGCTACCGCAACCTCAGCCCCTACGGGGAGCCCCAGCTGGGCAAGCACGGCCTCTACCCGTCGATGGGCGGCAAGAGCGCCGGTGACGCCGTGATGGCGATGCTGTGGACGCTGGCCTACTCCGACGGTGCCACCTCCCTGGTCGACGTCGCCGCCACCGCGGACATGGACTTCGCGCTGCTGCGCTCCGCCGCGACGAGGCTGTCCGACGCCGGCCTGCTGGAGGAGGCGCCGACCGGGTCAGTGGCAGGTCTGTGACGCGGGCGGACACAATGGGGGCATGACCAACGACCACGAACTGGCCGCCTGGCTGGCCGACCAGGCCGGCGCCGAGCTCCTCAAGGTCCGCGAGCAGGGCCTCGAGGGCAAGGAGCTCAAGGACGCCGGTGACCGCGCCGCCCACGAGCTCCTGATGCGCCTGATCGCCGAGCACCGCCCCGACGACGCCGTCCTCAGCGAGGAGGGCAAGGACGACAAGGTCCGGTTGTCCGCCCGGCGTGTGTGGATCGTCGACCCGCTGGACGGGACGCGGGAGTTCTCCGAGCCTCCGCGTGACGACTGGGCGGTGCACGTCGCGCTCTGGCAGGACGGCGACCTGGTCGCCGGCGCCGTCGCGCAGCCAGGACTCGGCGCCACCTTCCACACCGGCAACCCGCCCGTCGTGCCTCCGCGCAGCAGCGACCGGCCCCGGATCGCGGTCAGCCGCACCCGGCCGCCGGAGTTCGTCAAGGCGCTTGCGGAGGAGATCGACGCCGAGCTCGTGCCCATGGGGTCGGCCGGCGCCAAGGTGATCTCGGTGACCCGCGACGTGACCGACGCCTACGTGCACGCCGGCGGCCAGTACGAGTGGGACTCGGCGGCCCCGGTCGCCGTGGCCCGCGCGGCGGGGCTGCACACCAGCCGGATCGACGGCTCGGAGCTGGTCTACAACCAGGACGAGGTGCTGCTGCCCGACCTCGTGGTCTGCCGTGCGGAGCTGGCCGAGCCGATCCTGGACTTCATCCGGCGCAACGGCGTCTCCTGACCGTGGCCGTACGGACGGTGCTGTGGGACGCCGACGGCGTCCTGCAGCACCTCCCGGCCGGCTGGGAGGCCTCGATGCGTCCGGTCGTGGAAGGGCATCTCGACGACGTCTCGGCGTTCCTCGCCGAGGCGTTCGAGCTGGAGCGGCCCGCGCTCGTCGGCGAGGTCAGCTGGCTGGACGTGCTGCCCGGGCTGCTGGAGCGCTGGGGCATCCCGCAGCTGTACGACGACGCGCTGAGGATATGGCTCACGATCGTCCCGCAGGACGAGGTGCGTGCGCTGGTGACCGCGCTTCGAGCCGAGGGCCTGCCCTGCTACCTCGCGACCAACCAGACCGAGCACCGTGGCCGCTACATGGCCGAGAACCTCGGGTACGACGACCTCCTCGACGGGGCGTTCTGGTCCTACGAGCTCGGTGTCGCCAAGCCCGACCCGGGCTACTTCACCGCTGTCCTGACCCGCCTCGGCCGCGAGCCGGGCGAGGTGCTCTTCGTCGACGACAGCGCCCGCAACGTCGACGCCGCCAGGTCGCTGGGCCTGGCCGCCGAGCAGTGGCACGTCGACGACGGGCTGCCCGCGCTGCGGGAGCGGCTGCGCGACCACGGGTTGCCGGTCTGACCGGCCCTTCACGATCCGCGGCTGCGACGTAAACTCGGTGGCCGACCCCCTCGTCCCACGCCGACAGGGGGCGCTCGTGCTGCCACCTCGATCAGCGACGGGCGGCGACAACTCACGAAAGGTGCCTGCGTGAGCCTGAAGGGTCTGGCCGACCTCGTCCTGCGGGACAAGGTCCTCGCCTCCGCGATCGAGGACGCGCGCGGCGGCGCCGTGCCCGCCCTCGACCTGACCGGTCCGAACGCCCTGCGCCCGTTCGTGGTGAAGGGGCTCGTGGACGCCGGCCGCACCGTCCTCGTGGTGGCCGCGACCGCCCGCGAGGCCGAGGACCTGGTCACCTACCTCCGCGACCTCGTCGACCCGAGCACGGTCGCCTACTACCCGGCCTGGGAGACCCTTCCCCACGAGCGGCTCTCGCCACGCTCGGACACCGTCGGCCAGCGCCTTGCCGTGCTGCGCCGCCTCAAGCACCCCGGCTCGGACGAGAGCAACGGCCCGGTCCGGGTCGTCGTCGCACCCGTCCGCTCGGTGCTCCAGCCCCAGGTCAAGGGCCTCGCCGACCTCGAGCCTGTCGAGCTCGCCGTCGGGGACGAGGCGGACCTCGAGGACGTCGTGCGCCGGCTCGCCGGCGCGGCGTACACCCGCGTCGACCTGGTCGAGAAGCGCGGCGAGTTCGCGGTCCGCGGCGGCATCGTCGACGTCTTCCCGCCCACGCTGGAGCACCCGCTGCGTGTGGAGTTCTGGGGTGACGAGGTCGAGGAGATCCGCTCCTTCTCCGTGGCCGACCAGCGCTCCCTGGAGCCGGTGGGCCGGCTGTGGGCGCCGCCGTGCCGCGAGCTCCTGCTCACCGACGAGGTACGCCGGAGGGCGGGCGAGCTGGGGGAGAACCACCCGGCGCTCGCGGAGATCACCCACAAGATCGCCGAGGGCCACGCCGTCGAGGGCATGGAGTCGCTGGCCCCGGCCCTGGTCGACGACATGGAGATGCTCGTCGACCTGATGCCCGAGGACACCCACGTCCTGGTGCTCGACCCGGAGCGCGCGCGCAGCCGCGCCCACGACCTGGTGGCCACCAGCGAGGAGTTCCTGCACGCCTCGTGGGCAGCCGCCGCGACGGGGGGCGAGGCCCCGATCGACCTCGGCGCCGCGTCGTACCGGACGCTGGCCGACGTACGCGCGCTGAGCCTGGAGCAGGCCAAGCCGTGGTGGAGCATCTCGCCGTTCGGCCTCGACCCCGACGCGCCCGAGGTCAACCGCGCTCCGCTGCGCGACGAGACCGGCGAGGTCGTGGACTCGGGTGTCGACGTGGACGCCGGCGCGGTCGAGTCACGGACGATGGCGATCCGGGCGGTCGAGGCCTACCGCGGCGACATCGAGAAGGCCGTCGGCGACGTGCGGAAGTGGCTCTCCGCCGGGTCGCGCGTGGTCCTGCTCAACGAGGGGCACGGCCCTGCCCAGCGCATGGTGGAGGTGCTCAAGGAGCACGACGTCGCAGCGCGGCTGGTGGAGAGCCTGGACGCCCCCGAGGACATCTCCGAGGGCGTCGTGCACGTCTCGACCGCCTGCCTGGACCACGGCTTCGTCGACGACGAGCAGTGCCTGGCCGTCCTCACCGGCGACGACCTGACGGGGCAGCGCTCCTCGACCAAGGACATGCGCCGGATGCCGGCGCGGCGCAAGAAGCAGATCGACCCCCTCGAGCTGAAGCCGGGCGACTACGTCGTGCACGAGCAGCACGGCGTGGGCCGGTACGTCGAGATGGCCCAGCGCACCGTCCAGGGCGCGACCCGGGAGTACCTCGTCCTGGAGTACGGCTCCAGCAAGCGCGGTGCGCCGCCGGACCGGCTGTTCGTCCCGGCCGACACGCTGGACCAGGTCACCCGGTACGTCGGGGGTGAGCAGCCCAGCCTGGACCGCCTCGGGGGCGGCGACTGGACCAAGCGCAAGAACCGGGCGCGCAAGGCGGTTCGGGAGATCGCCGCGGAGCTGATCAAGCTGTACGCCGCGCGCCAGGCGACGAAGGGCTACGCGTTCGGCCAGGACACGCCGTGGCAGCGCGAGCTGGAGGACGCCTTCCCGTTCGTGGAGACCGTCGACCAGCTCTCCACGGTCGACGAGGTGAAGCGCGACATGGAGCAGCTGGTGCCGATGGACCGCCTGGTCTGCGGCGACGTCGGCTACGGGAAGACCGAGATCGCGGTCCGGGCAGCGTTCAAGGCCGTGCAGGACGGCAAGCAGGTCGCGGTGCTCGTCCCCACGACCCTGCTCGTGCAGCAGCACTTCTCGACCTTCGCCGAGCGGATGGCGGGGTTCCCGATCGTGCTGAAGGGGCTGTCGCGGTTCCAGAGCGACACCGAGGCCAAGGCGGTCCTGGAGGGCCTGGCCGAGGGCAGCATCGACATCGTGATCGGCACGCACCGGCTGCTCAATCCCGACGTGAGGATCAAGAACCTCGGGCTCGTCATCGTCGACGAGGAGCAGCGCTTCGGCGTCGAGCACAAGGAGGCGATGAAGCGGCTGCGGACCTCGGTGGACGTGCTGGCGATGTCGGCGACGCCGATCCCGCGGACGCTGGAGATGGCGATCACCGGCATCCGCGAGATGTCGACGATCACCACCCCGCCGGAGGAGCGGCACCCGGTCCTGACCTACGTGGGCGCCTACGAGGACCGGCAGGTCACCGCGGCGGTCCGGCGGGAGCTGCTGCGTGAGGGCCAGGTCTTCTACATCCACAACCGCGTGAACTCCATCGAGAAGGCGGCGGCGCGGATCCGCCAGCTCGTGCCGGAGGCCCGGGTCGCCGTGGCGCACGGGCAGATGGGGGAGCACCAGCTCGAGCAGGTGATGGTCGACTTCTGGGAGAAGCGCTTCGACGTGCTGGTCTGCACGACGATCGTGGAGTCCGGACTCGACGTGTCCAACGCGAACACGATGGTCATCGAGCGAGCGGACATGCTCGGCCTCTCCCAGCTGCACCAGCTGCGCGGGCGGGTCGGCCGTGGCCGGGAGCGGGCCTACGCCTACTTCCTCTACCCGGGCGACAAGCCGCTGACGGAGACCGCGCACGAGCGGCTGGCCACCCTGGCCCAGAACTCCGACCTCGGCGGCGGCATGGCGATCGCGATGAAGGACCTCGAGATCCGTGGTGCCGGCAACCTGCTGGGCGGGGAGCAGTCCGGCCACATCGCCGACGTCGGCTTCGACCTGTACGTCCGCCTGGTCGGGGAGGCCGTCGCAGACTTCAAGGGCGACGGCCACGCGGAGGAGCCGGAGGTCAAGATCGAGCTCCCGATCGACGCGCACCTCCCGCACGACTACGTGCCGTCGGAGCGGCTCCGGCTGGAGATGTACAAGCGCCTGGCCGAGGTGCGCACCGACGAGGACGTCACCGCGATCCGCGACGAGCTGGTCGACCGGTACGGCGAGCCGCCGAGCGCGGTCGCCAGCCTGCTGGAGGTTGCTCGGCTGAGGGCGCGGGCACGCCGGGCGGGGCTGACGGACATCACCGTGCAGGGGAAGTACGTGCGCTTCGCGCCGGTCGAGCTGCCCGATTCCGGAAAGGTACGACTCGACCGGCTCTACCCTCGCAGCATTCTCAAGCCGGGCGTGCGTACGATGCTCGTGCCCCGGCCTCAGCCCAGAAACGTGGGCGGGCCGCCCATCCGGGACGAGGAGCTGCTGGCGTGGGCGAGGCAGGTGCTGGACTCGGTCGTGGACCGGGAACCGGTGCCGAGCAGCTGAGCCGGTGTTTGGTGCCGGGACGATCCAGAGGTCGAACGAGGAGTCACGAGTGTTGGCAGGACGCAGGGCCAAGCTGGCTGCGCTCGCAGCGGGGATGACGTTGCTGGCCGGGTGCGGGATCCATCCCGGGTCCGCCGTGGTCGTCGGCTCGCAGAGCATCTCCCACCAGGAGGTCGACGACGTCGCGACCGCCGTCTGCGCGGCGCAGGTGGCGCAGGCGAAGGTGAGCGGTCAGCAGGCGCAGCCGCTCGGCATGCGCGGCGCCCGCGAGTTCGCCGTGCAGATCCTCCTCGAGAGCGAGCTCTCCCGCCAGTTCGGCGCCCACGAGGGCGTGAAGCCGGACCAGCAGCAGGTCTCCCAGGCGCTCGCCCAGAACGAGGCCAGCATCGCGACGCTGCCCGAGGACGAGCAGCAGGACTTCCGCAACGCCCTGCGCCACTACCTCGAGGGCCAGCTGATGCTCATCGAGGTCGGCCGCGACTCGCTCGGTGGGAGCCCCAGCGACGACGAGGCGATCGCCGAGGGCACCCGCCTGCGGAACCAGTACGTCGACTCGCTCGACGTCGAGGTCGACCCGCGCTACGGCAGCTTCGTGAAGGGTGCCTTCAAGCGCGGCGGCACGTCCCTGTCGGTCCCGGCCTCGAAGGAGGCGAAGGCGGCCGAGTTCGACCAGCCGGACGCGTCGTACCTCGGGACGCTGCCGGCCTCGCAGCAGTGTCTCTGACCTTCCTGGTCTCGAGCCCGCGGGTCGCCCCCGGGCTGATGTCGTGGGCCGCCTGGCAGGCGGTGGCCTCCGCGGACCGCGTGCTGGCGTCGGACGCCGCCTCCCCGACGGCCCGGGCAGTGATCGCCGCGGGGCACCCGGTCGACGTGCTCCCGTCCGCGGCCGTGGCCGATCTGCTGTCGGCCGCTACCGACGCCGACGTGGTGTGGCTCGCCGACGACGAGGAGGCCACCGCGTTTCCGCCGGCCCTGGCCGACCGGATCGTGACGGCGGAGGGCGCCGGGCCCGCGGTCGAGGTGCTCCACGCGTCGTACGACGTGCCGGGGGCGCGGCTGCTCGACCTGGTCACCGTGATGGACCGGCTGCGCACCTCCTGCCCGTGGGACCGCGAGCAGACGCACGAGTCGCTGGTGCGCTACCTCCTCGAGGAGGCCTACGAGACGATCGAGGCGATCGAGAACGGCGACTACGCCCACCTGCGCGAGGAGCTGGGCGACCTGCTGCTCCAGGTCTACTTCCACGCCCGCATCGCGGCCGAGGACCCCGACGACCCGTTCGACATCGACGACGTCGCCGGCGGGATCGTCGACAAGCTCGTCCACCGCCACCCGCACGTCTTCGCCGGGCTCGAGGTCGCGGACGCCGACGAGGTCGAGCGCAACTGGGAGACGCTCAAGGCAGCGGAGAAGGGTCGCGGCTCCGTCCTGGAGGGGATCCCGCAGGCGCTGCCGGCACTGTCTCTCGCGGAGAAGACGCTGGGCCGCGCCGCTCGTGCGGGAGTCCAGCCTGCCCCCGCCCGCGACGGGTCGCTCGGTGACCGGCTGCTCGCGCTCGTGGTCGAGGCCCGGGCGGAAGGGCTCGACGCCGAGCAGGAGCTACGGACCGCCGTGCGCCGGCTGGGCGAGGCCGTCAGGGCTGCGGAGGCCTCTCAGCAGGCTTGACGCTGGCCGGGCAGGTGCGGGGTGGCGGCGCTGCTCAGACCGAGGATCGCGTCGATCCTGCCGAGGTCGAGGGCGTCCATGGACTCCGAGGCCAGGACCATCAGCTCGCCGAGCAGACAGATCTCGTCGAACTGCTCCATGTCCTGAAGGTCCACGTCCAGCGCGTTGTGCATCAAATGTCCTCCCTAGGCGTTCACTGAATAGAACGACCAGACCCCCGATTGCGTTACTCACCCGTAGGAAACGCGCTCGGTTGCCCTTCAGGTCGCGGAGATGACCGACCCGAACACGGACGTCACGACCACGAGACCGAGCAGGAGGAGCACGAGGCGGAGCGACTGCGACAGCGTCATGTGCGGATCAACGACGCGCGGTTCCCGGGGTCACGTGTCGGCCGGGACACATCTCGCCCCGCTGCCGTGGGGCGAGCCCTGCAGGGGGAGGGCACGCGCCGCCGTTAGGCTGGCCCTGTCCAGATCCCACCCTGCCTAGGAGCACACCGTGGCGTCCATCGAGGCTGTCGGCGCGCGCGAGATTCTCGACTCGCGCGGAAACCCCACCGTGGAGGTCGAGGTCGCCCTCGACGACGGAACGATCAGCCGGGCGGCGGTGCCTTCGGGCGCCTCGACCGGAGCCTTCGAGGCGGTCGAGCTCCGTGACGGCGGCTCCCGCTACGGCGGCAAGGGTGTCGAGAAGGCCGTGGAGGCTGTCCTGGAGACCATCGCGCCGGAGCTGATCGGCTTCGAGGCCTCCGAGCAGCGGCTTGTCGACCAGCGCCTCCTGGAGCTCGACGGAACCCCCAACAAGGCCAAGCTCGGCGCCAACGCGATCCTCGGCGTCTCTCTCGCCGTGGCCCGCGCGGCGGCCGACTCCGCGGACCTCCCGCTCTTCCGGTACGTCGGCGGGCCCAACGCGTTCCTGCTGCCTGTGCCGATGATGAACATCCTCAACGGCGGCGCCCACGCCGACACCGGCGTCGACGTCCAGGAGTTCATGATCGCCCCCGTCGGGGCTGCCACCTTCCGTGAGGCGCTGCGCCAGGGCGCGGAGGTCTACCACGCGCTGAAGTCGGTGCTCAAGGATCGCGGCCTCTCGACGGGGCTCGGCGACGAGGGCGGCTTCGCCCCGGCCCTCGGCTCGAACCGCGAGGCGCTCGACCTGATCAGCAGCGCTGTCGAGAAGGCCGGCCTGAAGGTCGGCGACGACATCGCGTTCGCGCTCGACGTGGCGGCGACGGAGTTCTACGCCGACGGCGCCTACCAGTTCGAGGGCTCCGCGAGGTCCGCCGAGCAGATGCAGGCCTACTACAGCGACCTCGTCGCCTCCTACCCGATCGTGTCCCTCGAGGACCCGATGAGCGAGGAGGACTGGGAGGGCTGGGCGACCGTGACCGCCGCCCTCGGCGAGCAGACCCAGGTCGTGGGCGACGACCTGTTCGTCACCAACGTGGAGCGTCTGGGCCGGGGCATCGCGGAGAGGTCCGCCAACGCGCTCCTGGTCAAGGTCAACCAGATCGGCTCGCTGACCGAGACCCTGGACTCCGTCGACCTCGCGCACCGCAACGGCTTCCGCTGCATGATGAGCCACCGTTCGGGAGAGACCGAGGACACCACCATCGCCGACCTGGCGGTGGCGACGAACTGCGGCCAGATCAAGACCGGGGCGCCCGCGCGCTCCGAGCGGGTCGCGAAGTACAACCAGCTGCTGCGCATCGAGGAGGAGCTCGACGACGCCGCCCGTTACGCGGGTCGGGGAGCCTTCCCGCGGTTCGGGAACCGCTGAGGCAGACCATGCCCGCCAGCCGCCCCTCGTCGCCGCGGGGTTCACGACCCCGCGCCACGGCGAACCGTCCGTCCCGGTCCGGGGCAGGGTCGCGTCCCGCGTCCCGCCCCGGTCCCCGGGCGTCCGCAGGGTCGGCGCCCGGGGCGGGTGCCGGGCGTTCGCGTCGCGTCGGCGGCGGTTCTGCGCGGCCCAGGCCGCGCCTGACCGGTCGGGCGTTCGTGCTGGTGCTCGTGCTCGCCGTCCTCGCGGTCTCCTACGCCTCGAGCATGCGCGCCTATCTCGAGCAGAAGGAGCACCTCGACCGGCTGCGCGCCAGCATCGCCGACTCTCGCGAGAACATCGCCGAGCTGAAGCGGGAGAAGCGCCGTTGGAGGGACCCCGCCTTCATCGAGGCACAGGCCACCCAGCGGCTCAGCTGGGTGATGCCCGGCGAGATCAGCTTCCAGGTCATCGACGAGAACGGCGATGCCCTCGACCACCACGACTCCCTCTCCGACCCGGAGGCCGTGGACGTGGAGAACCGTCCCGCCTGGTGGTCGGCCGCCTGGCAGACCATGGAGGCGGCCGGCAACCCCCAGGACGTCCCCGACCCGGTGGACGAGATCGACCCCCCGAAGAAGAGGAAGAATTGAGCCCCGTCGAACCCCGTGACGAGGCGGCCATCGAGGCCCAGCTCGGGCGCCCCCCGCGCTCCATCCACGACATCGGCCACCGATGCCCCTGCGGCAACCCCGACGTCGTGGCCACCGAGCCCCGGCTCGAGGACGGCACCCCGTTTCCCACGACCTTCTACCTCACGTGCCCGCGGGCTGCCTCGATGATCGGCACCCTCGAGGCGTCCGGTCTGATGAAGGAGATGACCGAGCGCCTGCAGGACGACGAGGAGCTCGCCGCCGGCTATCGCGGTGCCCACGACGCCTACCTCGCCTACCGCGAGGCGATCGCCGAGGTCCCCGAGATCCGTGGTGTCTCCGCCGGCGGCATGCCCACCCGGGTCAAGTGCCTGCACGTGCTGGCCGGGCAGGCCCTCGCACAGGGCCGGGGCGTGAACCCCCTCGGCGACGAGGTGCTCGACCTCCTGGGCGACTTCTGGGCGGCCGGGCCCTGTGTCCAGGTCGACGCCGCCGAGGGGACGGACGGCCCCGACAACGCAGGGGACAACGCAGGGGACAACGCGTGACCCGCGTCGCCGCCTTCGACTGCGGCACCAACACCATCAAGCTGCTCGTCGCCGACCTCGACCCCGCCACCGGTGAGGAGCACGAGGTGGTCCGCGAGATGCGCATGGTGCGCCTCGGCCAGGACGTCGACCGCACCGGCCGGTTCGCCGACGAGGCGCTCGCCCGGACCTTCGCCGCCATCGACGAGTACGCCGCGGTCGTCGCCCGTCACGACGTCGAGGCGGTCCGCTTCTGCGCGACCTCCGCGGCGCGCGACGCCGACAACGGGGCCGAGTTCGCCGCGGGCGTGGAGTCGCGGCTCGGGGTGCGTCCCGAGGTCGTCACCGGCCTGGAGGAGGCCCAGCTGTCCTACGACGGCGCGACCCGCGGACTCGCCGGCGACCTGCCCGGACCCTTCCTCGTCGTCGACATCGGCGGCGGGTCCACCGAGCTGATCCTCGGCGACGGTCATGGGCACGTCCGTGCGGCCCGGTCCCTCGACATCGGGTCGGTCCGGATGACCGAGCGCCACCTGAAGGGCGACCCGCCCACCCACGACGAGGTGACGGCAGCGGCCGAGGCGGTCTCCGCGGCGATCGCCGGCTCCGGCGTACCCCTGGCGGAGGCGCGCACGGTCGTCGGTGTCGCGGGAACGATCACCACGGTCGCTGCGGGAGTGCTGGACCTGCAGGAGTACGACCGCGCCGCGATCGACCAGGCGCGCCTGGCCTACGCCGACGTGCACGCGCTGACCGAGCGGCTGCTCGCGATGACCGTCGTCGAGCGCAAGGCGTTGCCCTACATGCACCCGGGCAGGGCCGACGTGATCGGCGCGGGCGCGCTGATCCTCGACGAGGTGCTCCGCAGCACGACTGTGGACACGCTGCTGGTCTCGGAGGCCGACATCCTCGACGGCATCGCCTGGTCCGTGGCCTGAGGCCGTGCGGACGACCAGGGAACCGGCGGACGTCGCTTCGCGTCCGATCCCCATGACGACTCTCCTCCGGGCCCTGGGTGCCTTCGCCGTCGCGGCGGCCTCGCTCGTGCTGGGGGCGCCGAGCGCCTTCGCGCTCTCCTGTGTCGCCCCGTCGGAGTTCTTCCCCGATGCCGACCACGTCTTCGTCGGCCGCATCGCGGACGTTCAGGGCAAGCGCATGTTGTTCGAGGTCCAGGAGGTCTGGCAGGGCGACGACCTCCCCCGCGACCTGTGGGTGCCCGTGGGCATCGAGATGTGGTTCCCCTTCGCCGACCGGCACGGTGAGGTCCCCGACGGCTACTCCTCGCCCAAGCAGTACGTCGTGGCCACCGACGCCGACCTCCTGGTGACCCCGTGCTCGCTCGCGCCCGACGACGGCAGCAGGTACGGCGTGGACGACGGGATTCCGAGGCCTCCGGTCTGGGACGCCGCCAGCAGCGGTGCGGAGGGTCAGGAGGTGTCGGGCCCCGTGTCGGACCCGTTGTCGGGACCGGTGTCGGACTCGGCGTCGCAGCCGCCGTCCGGCTCGGGCGCGCCGGAGGCGGCGTCGTCCCCCGCTCCGTTCGTCGCGGGAGGGGCAGGCGTCGTCGGTGCGGCCGCCGCCCTCACGGCCCTGTGGCGGCGCCGCTCCCGGTGAGAGGTCAGGCACCCGTCCGCTCCTGACAGGATGGGGGGCGTGTCCGACGTACTCCCGCACCCGGTGACCGGCGCGCTCTTCCCGAGCCCGGTGCCGCCGGGCACGGGCTGGCCCGACGACCCGGCCCCGGAGGGGACCCCCGTCGCGAGGACGGCCGAGGAGGTCGCGGACCTGGCGGGAGCCGCCGCGGGGCTCGCCGAGCTGGACGCCGCGGTGTCGGTGTGCAGCGCCTGTCCACGCCTGGTCACCTGGCGCGAGGACGTGGCCGCCACCAAGCGCGCCTCCTTCGCCGACGAGCCGTACTGGGGTCGGCCGGTGGCCGGGTGGGGCGACCCCGGTCCCCGCGTGCTCGTCGTCGGGCTGGCCCCGGCGGCCAACGGCGGCAACCGCACGGGCCGCATCTTCACCGGGGACCGCTCCGGCGACTGGCTCTTCGCCTCCTTGCACCGCGTCGGGCTCGCCGGCCAGGACACGTCCGTGCACGCCGGTGACGGTCAGCGGCTGCTCGGCGCCCGGATGGTGGCCACGGTCCGCTGCGCCCCGCCCGACAACAAGCCGACCGTCGCCGAGCGCGACACCTGCGCGCCGTGGCTGCTCCGGGAGGTGACCCTCGTGCAGGAGTCGCTGCGGTGCGTCGTCGCCCTCGGCTCCTACGGCTGGGCATCGGCGCTGCGCACCTTCCGGACGCTGGGGTACGACGTGCCCCGCCCGAAGCCGCGGTTCGGCCACGGCGCCGAGGCTGTGCTCGTGTCCCCGCAGGGGCGGGAGGTCGTGCTGGTCGGCAGCTACCACCCGTCGCAGCAGAACACCTTCACCGGCAAGCTCACCGAGCCGATGCTCGACGCGGTCCTCGGCCGCGCCGCAGCGCTCGGGAACGGCATGGAAGGATGAGCCCCGTGACCCTGCAAGCCATCACCGTCATCGGCCACGACCGGCCGGGGATCATCGCCGAGACCACCCGCGTCCTCGCCGACCTCGGCCTCAACATCGAGGACTCGACGATGACCCTGCTGCGGGGTCATTTCGCGATGATGCTGATCTGCGCGGGGGAGCGGAGCTCCGACGAGGTCGAGTCCGCCCTCGCCCCCATGTCGGCCGACGGGTCCCTGACGGTGTCCGTGCGCGAGGTCCCCGTCGAGGCCGAGCACGAGGCCGTCGGCTCGACGTACGTCCTCACCGTCCACGGGGGAGACCGCGCCGGGATCGTGTCCACGGTCGTGGGGGAGGTGGCCCGCGTCGGCGGCAACATCACCGACCTGACCACGAGGCTCTCCGGCGGTCTGTACGTCCTGGTGGCGGAGGTCGACCTGCCCGCCGACTGCGACGTCGAGGGGGTCCAGGAGGCGCTGCACCGCGCCGGGGAGAGCCTCGGGGTCGGCGTCTCGCTGCGCCGGATGGAGAGCGACGAGCTGTGAGCTCCGCCCTCGTCGACGACCCTGTCGGCCGCTGGACCGAGCGTGACCTCCCCGTGGCGGGGCGCGTGCTCGAGGTGGTCCGTGCGCCGGCGCCCGTGCTCTCCCAGGTCGGCGCGGAGGTCGACCCCACCGACCCGGAGACGGTCCAGCTCGCCGCCGACCTCGTCGCCACCATGCGCGTCTCACCCGGGTGCGTCGGCCTCGCGGCACCGCAGGTCGGAGTCGGCGCCAAGATCTTCTGCGTCGACGTCAGCGAGCACCCCAAGACACGCGGGCACCACGGCACGTTCGTGCTGTGCAACGCCGTGGTGGTCCAGGCCTCGCGCAACGAGAAGGCGCGTGAGGGCTGCATGAGCGTGCCGGACTTCACCGGCGACGTGAAGCGGGGCAGCCGGATCCTCGTCTCGGGACAGCTGCCGGTGACCGGCGAGCGGGTCGAGGTGGCCGCCGAGGCCTTCGAGGCCCGGGCCCTGCAGCACGAGATCGACCACTGCGACGGCCTGCTGTTCCTCGACCGCGCCGCCGGAGCGCACGCGATCTACCCGCGGAAGACCTATCTTTGAGCGCACCCGCCCCCGTATCCCAATGGCAGAGGAAGAGGTCTTAAAAACCTTTCAGTGTGGGTTCGAGTCCCACCGGGGGTACCGAGAAAGGCCATGCAACCAAACGGCCCGGCCGTGCATCCTTGTAGGTAGTCGCCCGGTCCTCGTGCGCGACGCCCTCACCCGAGGAGCACGCCCATGCGTCGTCTCAGGAGCCTTCTCGTCGCAGCAGCGCTGGTAGCGAGCGGGACGGCGCTGGGGGCGTGCGGCAGCACGGACACAGGCACGGGTACGCCCAGCGGTGCATCCACGGCCGAGTTCGTCACTTCCGGCGACTGCCCGCGCGAGAAGGCTCTGGTACGTCGGGCACTCGCGCGGTCCACGGTGCGCGTCGACGTCAGCGGGGACGGCGTGGAGGACCGAGTCGCCGTCGCGTCCGACGCCTCGGCCGAGCAGGGATGCCGCGGGTTCGTCGGCGTCCGCGTTGCGGGCGGCTCGACGTACTCCACGCACCTGTTCCGCCTCGCCGTCCCGCTGAAGGGGCTCCCTGCGCGGATCATGGCGACTCCTCGCCTGGGTGACAGGGCCGGCGCGCAGATCGTCGTGGACACCAGAGCGGCCGCCGACGCGCTGCTGGGGCAGATGTTCACCCTCACCGGCTCCGGGCTGCGCGTGGTTCGGGTCCCGCCGTTCCGTGACGGGACCTTCATCGTCGAGGGTGGCGGTGTGGTCTACCCCCAGGGGACGGCGTGCACGGCCGACGGTCTCCTGGTGCACTCCGAGGCCGCGCTGAGCAAGGACGGCGAGAGGTACCGGGTCACCCGGCGCACCTACGAGCTGCTGCCCGGTGGGCTGCGGGTGGGTGACCCGGTCGTCCAGACCGCCACGGTCCGGTCCGGACGTCTCGTGGACCGGTTCCCCGAGTTCGGCAGGGGCCACTGGAGCGCCTGTGGTGGCGCCGTCACCCGCTGAGCCCGCCCGTCTCGCACGGGAACACCGGTCCCACCCCGGACGTTGAACGGGTGACGGACCCTAGGATGGACGAGCGGTCCGTCGACCGGCGTCCAGAGCGGGTGCCGGCCCAGGGCCTCCAAGGAGGAGACCAAAGACATGCAGAGCAGCAACCCGGTATTCGCACGCTCGGAGGGGTTCAACGGCCGGGGAACCACGAGCGGAGTCACCTACCCGGCCTATTCCGAGCCCTCGACCTGGGACTCCGGTGCGCAGCAGGCGCCGCCGTACGTCGAGCAGGGGCGGATGACCATCGACTCGGTCGTCCAGAAGACCGGCATCACGCTGGGCCTCGTCGTCCTCACCGCCGCCATCACCTGGTTGCTCACCGGCACGCCGGTGGACTCGACCGGGCAGGTGGACGAGGCCGTCGTCGGCAACCTGCTGATGCTGTGGATGGGCGGGGCCTTCGCAGGTCTCGGCCTCGCACTGGTCCTGTCGTTCAAGCGGTCCATCAGCCCGGGCCTCGTGCTGGCCTACGCCGTCGTCGAGGGCGTGTTCATCGGCGCGATGAGCAAGTGGTTCGAGACGCTCTACCCCGGCATCGTGATGGGCGCCGTGGTCGGCACGATCGCGGCCGTCGCCGGCACGCTGGCGGCGTACAAGTTCTTCAACATCCAGGTCAGCGACAAGTTCCGCAAGTGGGTCGTCGCGGCCATGTTCGGCTTCGTCGCGGTCACGCTGCTCGACTTCGTGCTGAGCCTGTTCGGCTCCTCGATCGGCTTCAACGGCTTCGGCACGCTGGGGCTGATCATGAGCGTGGTCGGCCTGGGCATCGGTGTGCTGATGCTGATCCTCGACTTCGACTTCGTCGAGCGGGGCATCGCGGCCGGCCTTCCCGAGGTCGAGTCGTGGCGCGCTGCCTTCGGCCTCACGGTGACGATCATCTGGATCTACATCGAGATCCTGCGGATCCTGGCGATCCTGCGCGGCAACGACTGACGTAGGCGCACGCCGTACGAGGGCCCCCGGGTGACCGGGGGCCCTCGTCATGTCCCCAGGAAGCTGCCCCGGCCCGCCCGGTCGCGAACCGCTCAGGCGCTCGGCGCCTCGGCGTCACCCTCGGCGTCACCCGTGGTCGCGGTCTCGTCCTCCGGTTGCTCCGTCTCGCCCTGCGGCAGGCGGCGGCGATGGCGCAGCAGCACCCACCGGCCACGGGTGCCGCGCTTGGCACCGCCGACCTCGGTGCCGCCGATCTCGGTGCCTGGGGTCTTGGTCGCCTCGACGGCCGCGTAGGAGATGGGCAGGACGCCTTCGCCGCGGAAGGCCTCCGGCTCGAGCTCGTCCATGGGGAGAGCGCCCACGGACGCGAGCACCGAGGGGAGCACGACCGAGGCGAGGCTGGAGTAGCCGGCGACCGACGGGTGGAACTGGTCGGGCCCGAAGAGCACCTTGGGTGAGGCGCTGAACTCGGGACCGAGGATCGACCCCAGCGAGACCGACCGACCACCGGCCTCGACGACGGCGATGGTCTGTCCGGCGGCGAGACGGCGGCTCCAGGTGCGCGCGACCTGGCGCAGCGGGGGCGCGATGGGCTCGACGGTGCCGAGGTCGGGGCAGGTGCCGACGATGACCTCCACGCCAGCGTCGCGCAGTCGCCGCACGCCCTGCTCCAGCAGGCGCACCGACTCCGACGGCAGCACCCGGTGCGTGACGTCGTTGGCCCCGATCAGGATCACGGCCACGTGCGGCTCCATCGGCAGCGCGAGGTCGATCTGGCTCGCGAGGTCACGGGTCTGCGCGCCCACGACGGCAAGCGAGCGAAGGTACACGCGGCGGTCGGCGCCCTCGGCAAGACCGGATGCCAGATGCGCTCCCGGCGTGTGCTCGACCTTCTCGACTCCGTAGCCGACGGCGCTGGAGTCGCCGAGCAGCGCCATCTTCAGCGCCGGGCCGGGGCGGCCCTTGCCGTACCAGCCGCTGGCGTCGGGAGTGGGGTCCTCCAACGGTACGCCGATCGTGCGCCGCGCGAGCTTCGCTTCCGCCGTCAGGACGCCGAGGAGCGACGCGCCAAGGAGGGACATCCCGCCGCCACCGTACGCGGCGGCGGCGGCGAGCTTGCGTGCTGCGGCTGCCTTACCCACGCGCCCATGCTAGTGGCGCCCGGAGACGGCCGACCGCGGGCCTAGACTGGCCCGCGTGCACTACGTGAACTCACTCCTGGACCTCGTCGGCAACACCCCCTTGCTGCGCCTCTCCAAGACCACCGACGGCGCCACGCCGGTCGTGCTCGCCAAGGTGGAGTACCTCAACCCGGGCGGCTCGGTGAAGGACCGGATCGCGCTGCGGATGGTGGAGGCCGCCGAGGCGGACGGGTCGCTGAAGCCGGGCGGCACGATCGTCGAGCCGACCTCGGGCAACACCGGCGTCGGTCTGGCGATGGTGGCGCAGGCCAAGGGGTACCAGTGCGTCTTCGTCTGCCCGGACAAGGTCTCCGAGGACAAGCGCAACGTGCTGAAGGCGTACGGCGCAGAGGTGGTCGTCTGCCCGACGGCGGTCGACCCGGAGCACCCCGACTCCTACTACAGCGTCTCGGACCGCCTGGTGCGTGAGATCGAGGGCGCCTGGAAGCCTGACCAGTACTCCAACCCGAACAACCCGCGGTCGCACTACGAGACCACCGGCCCCGAGATCTGGGAGCAGACAGACGGGAAGGTCACCCACTTCGTCTGCGGCATGGGCACCGGCGGCACCATCAGCGGCGTGGGGCGCTACCTCAAGGAGAAGAGCGGCGGGGCGGTCCAGGTCGTGGGTGCCGACCCGCAGGGCTCGGTCTACTCCGGTGGCACCGGCCGTCCCTACCTCGTCGAGGGCGTCGGTGAGGACTTCTGGCCCACCACCTACGACGCGTCGGTCGCCGACCGGGTCATCGAGGTCTCCGACGCCGACTCGTTCGCGATGACCCGCCGCCTCGCGCGGGAGGAGTCGTTGCTGGTCGGTGGATCCTCCGGCATGGCCGCCTTCGCCGCGATCCAGCTCGCCCACGAGCTCTCCCAGGAGCCGGACGCGGAGGAGAAGGTCATCGTCGTGCTGCTGCCGGACTCCGGACGCGGCTACCTGACCAAGGTGTTCAACGACGAGTGGCTCGCCTCCTACGGCTTCCTGCCCGCCTCGGGCGACCAGACCGTGGGCGAGGTGATCAGGGACAAGGACGGCACCCTCCCGGCGCTCGTGCACACGCACCCCAACGAGACCATCGCCGAGGCCGTCCACATCCTCCGCGAGTACGGCGTCTCGCAGATGCCCGTGGTCCGGGCCGAGCCGCCGGTCATGGCCGCGGAGGTGTCCGGGTCGGTGTCCGAGAAGGTCCTGCTCGACGCGCTGTACGCCGGGAAGGCCAAGCTCTCGGACCCCGTGGAGCTCCACATGAGCGACCCGCTGCCCTCGATCGGGTCCAACGAGCCCGTCTCCGACGCGGTGGCCGCTCTCGAGGGGGCCGACGCACTCCTGGTGCAGGAGGACGGGAAGCCGGTGGGCGTGCTGACCCGGCAGGACCTGCTCGGCTACATCGCCAAGAACTGACCGCGGCGCTCACCGCACCCGACGGGCCATGCCTGGTCCGGCCGGGGCGGCGACGTCGGGGTGCAGGATCGCGGTGAGGGCCTCGACCCCGTCGACCAGGCGCGGGCCGGGGCGGGCGAAGGAGGCGTTGGCGTCCACGGCCCACACGGGCACATCCCCCGGCAGCTCGCCGGACGCCACCAAGCCCTCGGCGAGAGCCGTCGACTGCTCCAGGCCGTACCCGCACGGGGCGCAGACGACGACCTCGGGCGTGGCCGCGCGGACGACGTCCCAGCCGACCCGGTAGGACTTCTCGCCCGCCGTGCCGAGCACGCAGTCACCGCCCGCGAGATCCACCATCTCGGGCACCCAGTGGCCCGGGGAGAACGCCGGGTCGGTCCACTCGAGCACGAGGGTCCGTGGCTTGCGCCGTCCGCTCGTGCGGCGTACCACCTCGTCGAGGCGGGACCGCAGCGAGCCGACCAGCGCCTCGGCCGCCGCTTCGTGCGCGGTGGCCTTGCCGAGGGTGGTGACGGAGTCCAGGACCTCCTCGAGCGAGTGCGGGTCGATGGTGAGCACCTCGGCCGTGCACCCCAGGTGTGCCAGGGCGTCGTCCACCACCGAGACGTCCACCGCGCACACCGCGCACAGGTCCTGGGTCACGACCAGGTCCGCGTCGAGGCCGGACAGCGCCCCCGCGTCGAGGTGGTACAGGTCCTCGCCCGCGTGCATCGCCCGGGTCACGAACACGTCGATCTCGGTGGGGGTGAGCCCCTCGGGCATCGCGCTCGTCGACACGATGGCGCGGGTGCGTGCCTCGGCGGGCTCGTCGCACTCGAAGGTGACCCCGACGACGTCGTCGCCGGCGCCGATGCGGAAGAGGATCTCCGTGGTGGAGGGGAGCAGCGAGACGATGCGCATCCGACCATGCTCGCACCCTGCCCCCTAGGGTGAGCGGGTGACCGACGCGCACCACATCCAGATCGAGCTCGAGCAGGCCGCAGGGGCCCGCGAGGAGCACGCCCAGCTCACCCGTCGGGTCGAGGGCTCCGCGCCCCACCTGGCCGCTCTCGACCAGAAGGTCGCCGACGCCCGGAGCCTGCTGGAGAGCGAGACGGCGGACGTCGAGCGCCTCGAGTCGTTCTCGGGGGCGAAGATCTGGGCGCACCTGAAGGGCTCTCACGCCACCGACCTCGAGCGGGAGACCGCGGAGCGCGAGGCCGCCCGGTACGCCGTGGCGGAGGCGGAGGCGCGCAGGGACATGATGGTGCGCGACCGGGAGGCGCTGGTGGCCAGGCGTGCTGAGCTCGGGGACGTCGAGGCCCGCTACCGGCAGGCCATGGCGGCGAAGGAGGCATGGCTCGCCGAGTCGGGCGACGCGCAGGCCGGGGCGCTCGCCGAGATCGCCGAGCGGCGCGGGCAGCTCCAGGCGGTCGACCAGGAGGCGCGCGAGGCGTTCGCCGCCGGGCGTGCCGCGCAGGACATGCTCGGCGAGGCCGCCTCCCTGCTGGGCAGCGCCGGGTCGTGGTCGACGTGGGACGCGTTCGGCGGCGGTGGGCTGTTCACCGACATGATGAAGTACGACAAGGTCGACCGCGCCACCGAGACGCTCCGCCGGGCCGACCTCGCTCTCGCGTCGTTCTCCCGCGAGCTGGCCGATGTGAACCTGCCGAGCATCCAGGGCGTTCAGGTCGACCAGATGATGCGGGCCTTCGACGTCTGGTTCGACAACATCTTCAGCGACATGGCGGTGCGCTCCCGCATCCAGGACGCCGCTCGCCGGGTCGACCACGCGCGTGGGCAGGTCCAGCAGGCCCTCGAAGCCCTTGCCCAGAAGGGGCGGGAGATCACCGCCGAGCTCGCCGCTCTCGACGGCCGGCGGGAAGGGCTCCTCCTCGACGATCACGGCGGGGGCGCGCCGCGTGCATGAGATCTCGCTCTGGACCGTCGCGCTGCTCGGCATGGCGGGATTCCTCGCGGGCTGGGTCGACGCCGTCGTCGGGGGAGGAGGCCTGATCCAGCTCCCGGCCTTGCTGGTCGGGCTGCCGCAGGCCGCACCCGTCCAGATCCTCGCGACGAACAAGCTCGGGTCGGTCTGCGGTACGTCGGTCAGCTCGCTCACCTACTACCGTCGCGTCCGGCCGGACCCTCGCACGTTCGGACCGCTCATGGCGCTCGCCTTCGCGGGCTCCCTGGCCGGCGCCCTGGTCGCCTCGCACATCCCGAAGGACGCCTTCGACCCGATCGTGCTCGTGGTGCTCGTCCTCGTCGGCGGATACGTCCTGCTGAAGCCCTCGATCGGCGAGACCACGGCACTGCGCTTCGCCGGCCACCAGCACCTGATCGCCGCAATGGTCGCGGGAGCCGTGATCGGCTTCTACGACGGTGCGCTCGGCCCCGGGACGGGGTCGTTCTTCGTGTTCACCCTCGTGGGCCTGCTCGGCTACAGCTTCCTCGAGGCCTCCGCGAAGGCGCGCATGGCGAACTGGGCCACCAACGTCGCGGCGCTCTGCATCTTCATCCCGCAGGGGGCGGTGCTCTGGAAGATCGGGCTCGCAATGGGCGCCTGCAACCTCCTCGGCGGCTACCTCGGGGCGCGCATCGCCGTCGCGCGAGGGGCGCGCTTCGTGCGCGTCGTGTTCGTCGTGGTGGTCGCGGCCTTCATCCTCAAGATCGGCGCCGACGTGCTCGGGCGGCTCTGGTGACCGGGCCGACGTCGTACCTCACCGTCGCGCGTCCGGCGCTCGTGGAGATCGAGGTCAAGCGGTCGCGCTTCCTGTGCCGGGTCGCGCGGGTCACCTCCGAGGACGAGGCCCGGGCCGTCGTAGAGGAAGAGCGCAAGGGGCACTGGGACGCTCGCCACCACTGCTCCGCGTTCGTGCTCGGCCCGACCGCCGAGGTGCAGCGCTCCAACGACGACGGCGAGCCCTCGGGCACTGCCGGTGCGCCGATGCTGGAGGTGCTGCGCGGGCAGGACGTGAGCGACACCGTGGCGGTGGTGACCCGGTGGTTCGGCGGCGTGCTCCTCGGCGCGGGCGGGCTGGTGCGCGCCTACTCCGATGCCGTCCGGGCCGGCCTGGCGGAGGCGGGCGTCCTCGAGCGGCGCCTGCTGCAGAGGTTCGACCTCGAGGTCGGGCACGCCGACGCGGGGCGCCTCGAGCACGACCTGCGCGCCCACGGCGTCGCGGTGCTCGACGTGGTGTACGGCGCGAGCGTCCGGCTGCGCGTCGCCGTACCCGCCGAGCAGGCTGACGGGCTGCCGCAGCTGCTGTCCGGGCTGACGGGCGGGGGGCTCATGCCCGAGCCGGCCGGGAGCGAATGGGTCGATGGGGAGTCCCCGCCGGAGCAGACTGAACCCTGAGGGGGCTCAGCCCGTGTGACTAGGCAGGAGGTCGTGTGCCCGGAGAGCAGGAGAGGCTGATGCAGGCGCTGCACGACGCGCACGGCGCTGCGCTGTGGTCCTACTGCGTCCGGCTCGTCGGCCACGACCACGCCCGGGCGCAGGACGTGGCGCAGGAGACGCTGCTGCGTGCCTGGCGGCACCCGGAGGTGCTGGACCGCCAGGAGGGGGCGCTGCGCGCCTGGCTGTTCACCGTCGCTCGCAACATCGTGGTCGACGAGTGGCGGGCGCAGAACGCGCACCCTGTCTACCCGGCGGCGGATCCCCCGGATCGTCAGACGGCCGACGAGACCGACCAGCTGCTCCAGTCCTGGGTGGTCGCCGAGGCCCTGAGCAGGCTCTCCACCGATCACCGCGCCGTGCTTCTCGAGTGCTACTACCGGGGCAGGTCCGTGGCCGAGGCCGCCGAGAGTCTCGGCGTCCCCGAGGGCACGGTGAAGTCCCGGACCCACTACGCCTTGCGGGCGCTGCGCCTGGCCCTCGAGGAGATGGGGGTGGGGTCGTGAGCCACGACGCCTTCCGGCACCACGACGCCGCGTACGTCCTCGGCTCGCTGAGCCCCGGGGACCGGCACGCGTTCGAGGACCACCGGCGCACCTGCGAGGAGTGCCGGCGGGCAGTCGCCGAGGTCGCCGGTCTGCCCGGACTGCTGGCTCGCGTGGGGCCGGACGTCCTGGAGGAGCCTCAGGACGAGCCGCCCGGCGTGCCCGTGCCCGACACGCTGCTTCCCCGGCTGCTGGCCGAGGTGAGGCGGTCGCGGTGGCGGCGCCGTGCATGGTCCGGCGCTGCCGCCGCCGCGGTCACGGCCGTCGTGGCGACGGGGGTGGCCGTCGGGGTCTCCGACCGGGCGGAGCCGCCCGCCGGACCGAGCCAGGAGACGGCGCTCGCCATGACGCCGCTGCACGACGCGCACCTGCGGGCCACGCTGGCGATGGAGGACGTGGCCTGGGGGACCCGGCTCAGCATCACCTGCAGCTACGAGGACGCCTACTACGGAGGAGAACAGCCCGCCTACGCGCTGGTGGTGACCACACGGGACGGCTCCGAGCAGGTGGCGACCTGGAAGGCGGTGCCGGGGCGCGAGGTCACCGTCGACGCGGCGACCGCCAGCCGGTCCTCCGAGATCACCTCAGTGGAGGTGCGCACGCCGCGCGGCGAGCCGGTCCTGCGCCTGACGGGCTGAGGTGCTCAGCCAGCCTTCACGCCACAGCACCGCCAGGCCGGCCACGAGTGCCACGATCTCGGCGACCCCGGCGACAACCTGCCAGGTGCCCCAGAAGATCTCCTGCACCCCGAACAGTCCCACGGTCGTCGAGATCAGGAAGGCGCCGAGTGTCGTCGCGCCGAAGCCGGCGGCGAGGAACGGCGGGATCCACGACCTCCACCGGAGGACGAGTCCGGCGATCACGACGCCCGCCGCGGCATTGACCAGGAACAGCGGGCCGATCCAGTCGATGTCGCGGAACCCGTCGAACCACAACCACAGGTGTGCCACCGCGGAGACCAGCACCCCCGCGGCCGTCAGCCATCGCAAGCTCATCGTGTCTCTCCTCTCCGCGGTGGGCGGTCCGACACACGCGCCACTCTCCTGGAGGACGAACGGCGCCGACGGGAAGTTCAACGAGTCCCCTGGACGGTTGAACCAGGGGAGCGTCGGTGTCGTGGAACAGGCAAGGCCCACACCCGACCCGAGGGAGATCCCGATGGAAGCAGGCGACGCACGCACGGGCGGGCCCACCAGGCGCCACCTTCTCGCCGGGACCGGCGCCGGTGCACTGGCGGTCGCCGTGGCTGCCTGCAGCAGCGGCGGCGACACTGCGACGCCGTCGGCGGAGAGCAGTCCCGCCTCGGGAGGCAGCGGCTCGGCAGGGGGCGGGGCGTCCGGTGGTGGCTCGGGCACCGGCCTGGCCGCGGTCGCCGACGTTCCGGTGGGCGGCGCGGTCTCGGCGACGGACGCGAACGGCAAGCCGGTCATCGTCTCCCAGCCGTCCCAGGGCGACATCGTCGCCTTCTCCGCGATCTGCACCCACAAGGGCTGCACCGTGGCACCGCAGGGGGACCAGCTGGTCTGTCCCTGTCACGGGTCGACGTACGACCTCGCGACCGGGGACAACACCGGAGGGCCGGCTCCGAGCCCTCTGCCTGAGATCACGGTCAGCGTGAAGGACGGCCAGGTCGTGGAGAGCTGACCCTGCCCTCAGGGGTGGCAGGGCACTCTCCGCGCCTGGTGCGTCGGGACTTCCGGCACTGTGGCGCGTCGGCCTCGCGTGTGACCGTGAGAGGGACCGCGGAGGGCAGGACGGCTCCTCGGGGGCGGGCCTGCCTCGGCAGGAGAGGAGGGTCGGCCATGGGCTCCTACGTCGACATCGGTCCGGTGCACATGTGGTTCGAGACCCGGGGCGAAGGGGCGCCTGTCGTCCTGATGCACGGCGGACTGGAGACCAACGCCTCGTGGGGTGCCCAGCTCGACGCACTCGCCGGACACTTCCGGGTGGTCGCGCCGGAGAGGCGCGGCCACGGGCACACCCCGGATGCGGAGGGGCCGATCTCCTACCGTCGCATGGCCGAGGACACCGAGCGCTTCATCGAGGAGGTCGTCGGCGGTCCGGTGCACCTCGTCGGCTGGAGCGACGGCGCCGTCGTCAGCCTGCTGATCGCCCTGGACCGCCCCGACCTGGTCCACCGGCTCGTGCTCATCGGCGGCAACGTCGACCGCACCGGCTTCGTCCCGGAGTTCCAGGACGCGGTCGAGCTGCCGTCCGACAGCCCCGTCTACCAGCCCTTCCGGGCCGTCTACGAGGCGGTCTCGCCCGACGGCCCGGACCACTGGCCGACCGTGTTCGCGAAGCTGATGCGGATGTGGCGCACCGAGCCGGACATCGCGTGGCCGGACCTCGCGCGGGTGCGCGCGCGCACCCTCGTCCTCGTCGGTGACGACGACCTGGTGACGCTCGAGCACACGATCGCCATGTACCGCGCCATGCCGCGCGCGGAGCTGGCCGTGGTTCCCGGCGCCTCCCACCTTGCGCCGATGGAGAAGCCGGACCTCGTCAACCGCATCATCCTCGACTTCCTCACCCTCGATCCGACCCCCGAGGTGGTCCCGGTGCGCCGGGCCACGGCCGTGCAGGCGTAGCCCGCCGGAGGGACTCGTCGTCGCTGTCATGCGGTGAACGGTCGGTTTCCTGCGCCGGGCGGTCGCTTGCCCTGACACAGTCCGAAATGTCGCGAAGACCCCTGGTGACAGGTCTGTGAAGGCGGTTACAGTTCGCGGCGTTTCTGCCCCCTGCGTGTCCGTCCGGCGATGCCCGTCGCTGCCCCGGCACGTCAGCTCACCGTTGTTCGAGGAGTGGTTGTCCGTGCCCACCGCACCGCCTGAACCGACGACCCAGGACGAGGCCGTCGGCAACCCCGACTGGAGCCCCTGGGTCCTGCTGCTGATCCCGCCGATCGTGCTTCCGCTGATCACACCGCTGTACAACAAGGCGACCCCCGAGCTGTTCGGGATGCCGGCGTTCTACTGGATGCAGCTCGCGTTCGTCCCGCTGAGCGCGCTCTGCACCGGGATCGTCTACCTGAAGACGCGGAAGAAGGGGGCTCGGCATGAGTGACCACGTGACCGAGCTCGTCGTCTTCTCCCTCCTGTTCGCCGTGATCGCCGTGATGGGCTTCGTGGCCTCCCGGTGGAAGGCCGGCGAGACCATGGACCACCTCGACGAGTGGGGCCTGGGCGGCCGCAAGTTCGGGACCTGGGTGTCCTGGTTCCTCATCGGCGGCGACCTCTACACGGCGTACACGTTCGTGGCGGTGCCCGCACTGATGTTCGGCGCCGGTGCCATGGGGTTCTTCGCGGTGCCGTACACCGTCGTGCTCTACCCGCTGGTGTTCCTGGTGCTCGTCAGGCTCTGGTCGGTCTCGCACCGACACGGCTTCGTCACGTCCGCCGACTTCGTGCGCGCACGCTTCGACTCCCGCACGCTGGCGCTGACCGTGGCCCTCACCGGCCTGGTGGCGACCATGCCGTACGTCGCGCTCCAGCTCGTCGGCGTCCAGGCGGTCCTCTCCGCCATGGGCGTGGGCGGCAAGTGGCCCCTGACCATCGCCTTCCTGGTGCTGGCGCTGTTCACCTACACCTCCGGGCTGCGCGCTCCCGCGCTGATCGCCTTCGTCAAGGACAGCCTGATCTACATCGTGATCATCGCCGCGGTCGTCTTCATCCCGGCCAGGCTCGGTGGCTTCGACAACGTCTTCGCCAAGGTCAACGAGCACTTCAACGGTGCTGCGGACCAGCCGCCGCTTCTCGGTGAGCCGACGCAGATGCTGTACGTGACGCTGGCCTTCGGCTCCGCGCTCGCCCTGATGCTCTACCCGCACTCCTCGACGGCGATCCTGGCAGCGAAGAGCCGCGACGTGGTCAAGCGGAACATGGCGCTGCTCCCGCTGTACTCGCTGATGCTCGGGTTCCTCTCGCTCCTCGGGTTCGTGGCGATCGCCGCCGACGTGACCCCGGTCGGGGGCGACGCCAACACGATCGTCCCGGCGCTCTTCGACCAGGAGTTCCCCGACTGGTTCGCCGGCGTCGCCTTCGCTGCGATCGGCATCGGCGCTCTCGTGCCTGCGGCGATCATGTCGATCGCGGCGGCCAACACGTTCACGCGCAACATCTACAAGGAGTACTTCCGCCCCGACGCCACGCCCAAGGAGGAGACGGCCGTCGCCAAGATCGTCTCCCTGGCGGTGAAGTTCGGTGCGCTGGGCTTCGTGGTGTTCCTCAACCCGTCGTTCGCCATCGACCTCCAGCTCATCGGCGGCGTGATCATCCTGCAGATCCTGCCCGCCGTCGGCATCGGCCTCTTCACCCGCTGGTTCCACCGCGGCGGGCTCATCGCCGGCTGGGCCGTGGGCATGTTCGTCGCCGTGAAGCTGCTCTACGACATCCCCAAGAAGGACCCCGCCACCGGCGAGATCGTGAAGGCTCACTTCGGCGGCTCCGGCTACCCTCTGGCCAACTTCGGCCTCGACACCCAGGTGTCGCTGTGGGTGGGCTTCATCGCGATCGTGGCGAACCTGGTCGTGGCCGTGCTGGTCACCATGGTCCTGCGCGCGGGCAAGGTGCCCGAGGGGGTCGACGCGACGACGCGGGCGGACTACTTCGCGGAGGCCGGCGACCCCGGCGTCACCGTGGAGGAGCCCGACCTGGGCATGCCGCCCTCGGAGACCGCGGCCCGCTAGCGGCAGGTCTCTCTCAGCAGGGGAGCGCCCCGGTCACTTTCGGTGGCCGGGGCGCTGTCACGCCGGAGGAGTGGAGGGGCGGCTACTGCCCGTCGCCGGCGACGTCGGCACGTGCGGCCTCGATCAGTCGCGCGGCCTTCTGCCGGGTCTCGTCGAGGTCGATGGTCAGCCGGGCCCGGGCGTCCTCGAGGACCTCCCGCTCCAGGCGGCGAGCGGTGGCGGCGCTGTGGTAGTCCTTCGCGTCCACGGCGGCCGCCTTGCCCCGGCGTACCGAGGCGAGCCGGTCGGCCGCACGCGGGTCGTAGCCGGAGTCGCGCAGCGTCTGCCGTAGGTCCTCGAACGCCTCCCGGCACTCCGCCGACCCGTAGATCTCGATGACCGGCATGAGCGTGTGGAGGCGGTGCAGGACGTCGCCGACACGCACGCCGATCTCGCTGACGCCGATGTGCTCCCGGCTGGCGGCCTCGTAGTCGCCGCGCTCGGCGTCGAGGGCCTCGATGGCGTCGAAGTTGCCGGGGCGGTCGATGGAGTCGGCCAGGGATCTACAGGTCGCGACCAGGTCGAACATGCCGTCGGTCCGCCGCTGCCAGGAGCGCTTGTCGTCCTCGAGTCTCCGGTCGTGCCGACGCTGGTCCTTGCTGTTGCGGTACGTCGCGACGAAGGCGGTGACAGCGACGAGGCCGGAGGTGGCGACGGAGGTGAGCGCGACCGTGTCTGGCATGGGGAGAACCGTACGACGCCGCGGCTCCGGGCCCGACCGAGGGGGCGCCGGACGGCGCCGAGGGTGGGTCAGAACATGCCGTTGTCGTTGGCGGACGTCCCGGGGAGCGTCTGCAGGACGTCCCAGTGCTCGACGACCTTGCCGTCGGCGTCGAAGCGGAAGATGTCGATCCCGGCGTAGTCCTCGTCGCCGGGCCAGGTCTGGTGACAGTGCAGGACGACGTACTCGCCCTCGGCGATCGCCCGCACGAACTCGACGTGCTTGCCCGGATAGCCCGCGGCCATCTGCTCGAAGTAGTCGACGAACGCCTGCTTGCCGTCCGCGACGTGGGGGTTGTGCTGACGGTAGGACTCCCCGGCGTACCTCTCGACCGCCTCGGCGGGTCGGCAGTCGTTGAAGGCGAGGGAGTAGAAGGCCTTGGCGTTGGCCTTGTTGCGCTCGAGCACGTCGTCGGTCATCGGCTTGTCTCCTCGGTCGGCAGGCATAGTCCCAGGTCCTGCAGGGAGAAGTCGCGCCGGCCGGGACGGTATTCCCGATCGCCCCTGCCGACGGCGGGTCAGAAGCCGACCGCGGAGGTCGGGGCGATGTCCGTACGCATCGCGCGCCACAGCTCGGCGACCGCGTCCTTGCGCTGCTCGGCGAGCAGCCCGGCACGGTGCATCGCGACGAGGTTGCTGCCCCCGAGGTACGCCGCCCCCAGCGCGTCCACGCCCAGGCGTACGTCGGCCTCCGCAGTCGTCCTCTCGACGGTCGCCGCCCCCGCGCTGTCCGCCCGGATCCGCCAGGTCCCTTCGTTCCAGGGGGCGGCGCGGTCCTCGACCTCGACGACGACGTCGCAGGGCGCGGTCCAGGTCCGGTCCTGCAGCGCCTCGGGAAGGTCGACCAGCCGCACCCAGAGGCTGTCGTACGTCGCGACGTCGGAGGTCGCACGCGGCCCGCCCACCCATGTGAGCAGCGGGTCCTCGGCGCCGACAGTGAGCTTGACGGTGCCCATCAGGTCGAAGTCGAGAAGACGGCGCATCAGCGCCAGCCGTGCGGCCGGGTCGCCCACGAGGGCCCACACCTTGAGCTCCCCGGAGGGGCGGGCACGCTCCCACTTGTGCTCGCGCCGGAACATGGCGAACCCGACGTCCACGCCGTCGCGTCGCGCGAAGAGCACCCGCCAGGACTCCTTGTCCCTGAGCTCCTCGGGCAGCTGGTAGCAGATCCGGGCGTAGTAGCCGGCCTCGCCGACCACGGCTCCGAGCTCGGCGGTGCCGAGATGGCACTCGCGCATCCGCTTGGGCACGTCCGGGTCGGAGACCGTCGCGAGGTGCGTGGTGACGGCCCCGGCAGCATCGTCCAGGTGGGGTGCGGTCAAGGTCGTGCCACGTCCGAGGGTGACCGACAGCTCCAGCGACGCCAACCCGTATCCGTGGCGACCGTAGATCCCTGGCTCGCTCGCGTGCAGCGCCGAGACGTGCATGCCCTGCTCCTCGCGCACCTGCTCGAAGTGGTGCCGGAGCATCGAGGTCAGCACGCCGCGACGGCGGTGGTCCGGATGCACGGCCACCCACGTGAGTCCCGCGCACGGCACCTGTGTGGTCCCCAGTCCAGGGCCGGGGATGGCGAGAGTCATCGGGAACACGCCGTAGATGCCCGGGTAGGGGCCCGAGTCGAGGCCGTCTGCCTCGGCGGCGAAACGCTGGTCCTCGGGCAGGCCGATGAGCAGCTCCTCGGTCGAGGCCGAGGGGACCTCGGAGAACCAGACGATGTAGTCGGTGGCGAGGTAGCGCTCGGCGTCGGCCGCGAGCCCGACACGGATCGGGGAGTCGGTCATGAGGCCAGCCAACCGCTGTCGCCGCCGTCCCTCAACCGGTTTACGGCAAGCGGCCGCTCAGGCCTTGGTCACTTCCAGCCCGAGCCAGGCCGCGAGGTCGTCGATCTCGGCGCGGACACCGGCGGAGATGTCCGGGGTGAAGTCGACGTCCTCGTGGATCGCGTTGACGACGAGCGTGCCGGCCTTGCGGTCGGCCGTGGCGTCGAGCTTGCCCACCAGGCGGTCGCCGTGAAGGACGGGGAGCGCGAAGTAGCCCCATCGGCGCTTCTCCTTGGGCTTGTACATCTCGAGGATGTACTCGAACTCGAAGAGCTGCTCGCTGCGCACGCGGTCGTGGATCAGCCGGTCGAAGGGGGAGAGCAGGGCGGTGCGCCCCTCGAACGGCAGTCCGACGTACGCCGGGTGCACCCGCCAGGTCCCCGGCGTCCCCTCGACGACCGCCTCCTCGCCGGCGTCCCCGACGTACGGCGACTCGCCCGGCATCTCTGTCCCACCGGAGCGGGCGATGCCGAGGGCCGCGAGGCGGCGGTCGTTGCGGTGCCGGGCCGCCGTCTCGAGGTCGAGGGACGGCAGGTCGTCCGGGTAGACGCGCTCGGGGAGGTCCCAGTACCGCTGGCGACCCTTGCGGCCCGAGATCGCGATGTGCCCCCGACGCGCGAGGATCTCGAGCATCTTCGTGACGTTCCTGTTGTTGGTCCAGCCGGACGAGGGCCACGGCTCCAGGCTGGTGTCGGGGATGTCCCGGGAGAGCAGCGGGCCCTCCTTCTCCAGCAGGGTGAGGATGTCCTCTCGGAAGGGTTCGTTCTTCTCGAACCAAGCAGCCGCGGCGGGGTACATGTCCGCCTCCCGGACCTCGGCGATCACGGCCGGCAGGTCGTGAGGTGGCCGGATGTAGGCGACAGTCTCGACCAGGGTGCGCTCCTGCTCCAGGGCACGGGTCAGGTCGGCCGGGTCGTACGCCGAGCCCAGACGGCTCCACAGGACGAGGTCGGCGCTCGGAGCTATGGCCGCAGTGGGGTCGATCTGCAGGAACGTGAGGCGGTCGACGACATCGACCAGGTCGGCCGGGCGCGGGGCGTCGAGCATCTGCGCGTGGATCGCGATGCGCCGGGCCTCGTCCTTCGTCAGCTGGTGAGTGACCATGGGCCGACCCTAGTGGCGACGACCGACGTCGCGCGGTCTGTCAGGTCCAGGCCCAGCGGACCGTGATCCTCTGGTCGCTGTTGACCTGGCGGATGCGGCGGATCGCCCGGAGGCCGTTGCGATATCTCTCCCTGTTCTCTGTGCCGGTCAGCGGGTCCACGATCAGCACCGTCCGGGAGGATGCCCGCGAAGCGCGCGACAAGCAGCAGGCGGCCGCGGCCAGCAGGAGCGGGAGCTCGACGGAGAGGCAGGGCGGCCGCGGGGACGGACGAGAACGAGGAGCGGCCGCAGCGATGAGCAGGAGGAGCCAGGGTAGGGGGAAGTGGGTGTATGGGGTAGGATTGAGAGGGTGGGTTGAACCGTTCGACCTTGCGTGGGGGGGTAGGGGCGTGTGCGGCGGTGCTTGACGCGCTTGCCAAGGCCTGTGGCGCCAGCGTGAGGTAGGAGCAGCCGCGATCAGCACCGTGCCGATGGGGATCCCGATGTCGGGCGAACCAAGCATCGGGTCGGCGCAGAAGCCGACGGCGGCGCTCAGCACGAGCGTGGACTCGGAGGAGGCAGCAGGGAGTGGACGGCGGCCGCGAGGAGGAGAACGACGTAGCCGGCCAGCATGAGCGTTACGCGACCAGGTCTGCAGGCCTAGCAGCAGCCACGCCCGATGCCGATGGGGATGCGGGCGAGTTTGACGTCGATGTCGACCAGTCATCGGGCGTCGGTGATCGAAGCTGCGACGGAACGTGCGGGAGGGCTTGATCGCACGCGGGGGCGGGGACGGTACTTCATCCGCGGGCGCGAGCGGGTGAGGACCTGTGCACGGTCGAGGGGTTCAGCCACAGGTGGTAGGCGATTCGTGCCGGACCAGCGACGGGTCGTCGGCAAGATGACGACGCGACGTTCGGGCGTCGATCAGCCGCCGGCGAGCGGCGGGGACGCGAGGACAGGTCTGCCTACCGTCGACGCCGAGGCGCAGTATGCGCACCGCCCAACGCAGGGCGGTCGTGAGCCCGGAGACGGCCGGGGCCCGGGCTGGGTCCAGCGGTCGATGGCGAGCAGGGACAGGCGTATCTCCCGGTCGGGCCGAGGTGGCGAGCGGGAGACACGAAGGCTCCTGGTGAGAGTGGCTTGCTGTGGTAGTTCCAAACGTGACAGGAGGCCTTCACTCATGTCAGCCTCGCGAACGCAGGGGCGCCTAGGCTGTCCGGATGACTCGCGTGGAGGTGCGACAGCTGACCGACGGCGACGACGTGGATGCGCTCGACGAGGGAGACCCGCTGGCCTGGATGACGGCATGGTGGCGCTCCATCCCCGAGCTTCCGTTCCAGTGGTTCGTCGGGCTCCTCGACGGCGAGCCGGCCGGGGTGGCGGCCGGGTGTCCACGCCCCATGGCCGCCGGTGGCACGGGCTTCGCACTCCTCAACGTGGTGCCGTCGGCGCGACGGCAGGGTGTCGGGACCGCGCTGCGTCAGGTTCTCGAGGACTCCGTCCGGGGTCTGGTGCCGGGTCTGGTCTACAGCTACCTGGAAGGGGACCCGACCGCCGAGGCGGCGGTTCGCGCCTGGGGTCTGACCGAGTTGGGCCGCCACCACGAGAGCGTCCTCGACCTGAGGACGGTCGACCGCGACGTGCTCCGCCGCAAGGCCGCCCTGGACGGCGTCGACCTGGAGCCTCTCGGTGCCTTCGAGGAGATGACCGACGCCGACTGGGCGGAGCTCCACACCTTCGTGCAGGCCCGTTTCCGCGAGGCCCCGGACACCGCCGACGGGGGTGGCGACCTGCCGTTCGACGTCTTCCGCAGCCGGCTCCATGAGCCCTGGATGCTCTACACCGCGCGCGCCGACGGCGTCCTGGTCGGGATCACGTTCGTGACCGCCCGGCCCGGGCGCGACGACGCCACCAACACCTTCTTCACCGGTGTGCACCCCGGCGCCCGAGGACGCGGGATCGCCACGGCGCTCAAGGCGGCACAGGCGCTTGAATTCGCCGATCACGGAGTCCGGGCGATTCACACCCAGAACATGGACGGCAACGAGCCGATCCTCGCAGCCAACCGCAGCCTGGGGTTCCAGCGCGACTCCGGGTACGTCGAGGTACTGGCCCCGACGACCTAGCGAGAGCCGGGGGCGTCGAGAGCGACCGCTCGGCCGCTTGGCTCCAGGTCGATGCGAAGGAACGGCGCAATGTGTGCGGTGACCTCGTCGATCACGTCGGCCGGCGAAGATGGGTCAGCGGCACTGACAGCACCTGCACGTGGGAGTTGTTCGAGGAGAGCACGTCGAGCTCCTGGTCGAGGACGTCGGGAGCGTCCGACTCCGTGCAGCGGATGATCAGTGTCGGGCCGCGCGTGTGGCGGTACATCCGCAGGATGTCGGCGTCGCCGTCAGCCGCGAATGCGTCGGCGAACAAGTGACGGGGCGGGCGCCGCTGGTACAGGCCGTCCCCCACCTCGACGAGGTTGCGTTCCGCCATGACGCGTCCGTTGGGGGCGGTGTAGCCGATGCGTGGATAGAGGCCGCTCAGCATGTCCACCTGCTCGTCGCGCCATGCTCGATCGCCCGTTCGGGAGGATCGGTCATCGCGAAGAAGCTCTCGCGCATCGCCGTTTGGAAGGCAGCGAACCTCATCCGATCCGCAGTTGAACCCAGGTGACATGCCCGGACCGAAACCGTCGATGCTGACCACCCGGCTCTCCGGGTGTCGACTCCCGTAGAACCCGGCGACGAAGCCACCCATCGAGTGACCCACCAGGTCGACCGGACCGAGGTCCAGGAAGGCGACCACGTCGTCGAGGTCGGCGGCGGCGTCGGCCAGTGAGAAGTAGGGAGGGTCGTCCGACTGACCGCACGAGCGCAGGTCGACCGCGATGCAGCGTCGTGAGCGCCCGAGGCGGTGGCGAACTGGTCATCGTCGAGGTTGGCGCCTCCGCCGCGCAGAAGGATCAGCGCCCGGCCGAGCCCGCGGACGCGATAGGCGACGCGGGTGCCGTCACCGGTGGAGACCAACCATCCACACGACCGGGCGCCATCTCCGAAGCATGATGGTTCCGTCGTGGATCGCACAAGGCCTTCCCGCTCAGGTGCCGCGCCGTCGAGGCGCGTGCCGCCCCTGCTCGGCTTCACGGTTGGTAGATCGGGGCGACCCAGGAGATGCGGCCGACCTTACGGCGTACCGAAACCCCTGACCGTGCCCACACCTCCCGTCACTGCTCGTCGCAGGCGAGCTCCTCGAGTGAGCTCTGCAGCCGTTCGGTGAGGAACTCGTACAGGTTGGCCGTCTCCTGGCCCGGGGACGGTGCCTGGGCAAAGAACTGCTGGTCGGCCATGATGCGCTCGCGTCCGATGGCGTCCAGCCTGGTGCAGTACGTCTCCGGGTGCCCGTGTCGCCGTCACCGAGCGGAGGCTGGTTGACGCCTGCCCGGTAGAGGTCCGTCTTCTCCGCGCTCTGCTGGCCGTCGACGAGCGTCATCGGGTTGTTCAGCGGGATGAGCGCGATCGGCGCCGCCTGGTGCGTCGCAGCATGCAGCTCGTTGAGGGCCAGCGAGGGAACAGGCGTGCCGTTGTCGGTCGGCTCGGCGCGGTGAACGGGGTGCAGCCGAGTGCCGGGTCGATGTGGTTGTCGAGCAGCGCGTTGTCGCTTCCGTTGGACACTGTGGTGGCACCGGGCAGCCGGCGCTTTGCCGCTCCGGTGTCCTGGGCGGTCCGGCCGTCGGGGGTGACGAGGTACGTGTCGTCACGTTGTCGCTCTGGTCCTGGTCCACCACGCCGAAGTCGCGCACGGTCGGACAGGGCAGCCGTCCGTCCCAGTGCCGAGCTCGGGGATGTCAAGACGGTTGGCTTGGACGGCTGCGTTGGCCGCGTCGAAGAACGCGGGGGCGTTGCAGTGTGCGAACTGCCCGAACTTCGAGCCCTCGAAGCCGTTGACGCAACTGCCTCGGGTGAGCAGCCGCGGGCTCCCTCCAACGTCAACGTGTCGCCGTTGAAGCCGAACCAGATGCCGACGACGTCGCCGCGACGGAGCCTCGGTGAGGCGGGACGCACCGCGGGTCGCGTCCCCTGGTCGACGACCAGCGGGTGGTAGACGCTGATCCGTCCGGTCCGTCGGTTCACGATGGTCGCCTCGACGAACGCCACCTGGTCAGGGTTCGCCTCATGGCAGGCGCCCCCGTCTCCGGTGCCGCTGAGCACGTAGGGGGTGGCGAGGCCTCGACCGGACAGAGGACGTGGCGGCACCCGAAGCGTGCAGTTCGGGTTGACCGCAGGCGTCGGCTGCTGGTCCTCGTTGTTGCCGTCGGCCGCGGTGGCAGGCAGCTGAGCGTCGGCGGCAGTCGTCTCGGCGTCGGTGGGTGACGGGGAGTCAGCGGGAGCAGCGGACGACGTTGCGTCGGCCGCGGCTCCGGCGGACGGGTCTGCCGTCGTCGTGGCTGTCGCGCTCGGGGCGGCCCCTTCGGAGGGGACGGTACTGGAGGGTGCGGCCGTGGGCGTCGCCTCATCCGTGGGCGTCGCCTCCGCGGCCGCCGTACGGACGTGGATCCCGTGGTCGCCCTGGGCGAGTTGAGGACCGAGCGCCGCCAGGCAGCCGGCGAGCGCCAGTGGTAACACACGCAGCCTCGGCGAGCGAGGAGCCGCCAGCGTGCGCGTGGGCGCAGTGGCGCGGCTTTCGGCTGGACAATGGGTCCTTCTCCCTCGGAACTGACGTGTTCTCCCCGTCAGAGCGTCGAGACGGCCGGCCAGCTCGGGCCTTCCCCATGTCCGTCACGCTGCACGTTTGCAGCCTTGCCGCCCGTGCTTGCGTGAAACATTCGTCTGGACCACGTGGGTGGGCTGCGGTGTGCAGCCCACCCGAAGCCCCAGCGCGAGACCCGGACTCGTCACCGGGTATCGGGTTGCGGCTTGATTCGGCGAACCTCCTGGGGCCAGCCGCAGGCCACCGCGATCTTGCCGGCCCACATCCTGGCGGCTTCCTCGTCGGCCACGTCCACCACGGTGAGCCCGCCCAGGTACTCCTTGGTCTCGAGGAAGGGCCCGTCGGTGAACGTCAACGTGCCGCTCGTCGCGTCGGCGCTGAAGGCAGTGTCGGTCTCCTCCTCCAGCCCCCCGGCGAAGACGTACACGCCAGCAGCCTTCATCTCGTCGAGCACCGCCATGGCGAGCGGCCCGCGCCCGCGGAACCACTCCTCGGTGTGGTCGCCCACCCACTGCTGGTTGAAGTAGATGAGGTACTCGGCCATCTCTGCTCCTTCGTCAGTCGCGGACCCGGTGTCCGCTTCAACCTATCCACGAACGGCGTCACGCCGGATGCGACATCGTCAGACGGAAAGTCTCACGGACTTCTGCAGCGCACAGGGGCCGTCCACGTGGGCGGGGTCCGAGCGGAGGACCTGAACCGGGCCCGAGGCCGCACCGACACGCGCCGATGGGATTGATGCACACCTGTGAATGTGGTGTCGTTCGGAGTTCTGCCCATGGCGAGCCGCCGAGACCGTGACTGTCTTGACGGAGCGCCCCCACACGATCGGTACGGACTCGGGTTGAAGGCCATCCTGCTGAGCGGCGCGTTCGCGCTCATGGTGTCGTTGCTCATGACTCGCTGGGCGATCCCGCAGTTTGCCGCCTGGGGCCTTGGACAGCTGATCCGCGATGACGGCCCCAAGGCGCATCACGTGAAGAGGGGTACCCCCACGATGGGCGGCGCCGTCATCGTGGTCGCGGTGGTGATCGGCTATGCGTTCGCCCAGCTGGTGACGTGGGACCTGCCGTCGCGGTCCGCGCTCCTGGTGCTCTTTCTCCTGGTCGGCATGGCCGGAGTGGGATTCCTCGACGACTTCATCAAGGTCAGGAAGCAGCGCAGCCTCGGGCTCCGAAGCAAGGCCAAGCTGGTCGGGCAGACCGTCGTCAGCCTCACGTTCGGATTCCTGGCGCTTCGTCCTGCCGTTCAGGACGGGACGGTAGCCGCTGTCTCGCACAGGCTCTCCCTCGTGCGGGACTTCGGCCCGGCGCTGCCCTGGGTGATCGTCATGGTGGTCATCTGGTTCATGGTGAACGGCACCAGCAACGCCACGAATCTCATCGATGGACTCGACGGGCTGCTCACGGGCAGTGCCACGATGGTCTTCGCCGCGTACGCCGTCATCGGCATCTGGCAGAACAACCACCTGTGCGGATCTGCCGGCGAGACCAACGGCTTGTGCTACCAGGTGGCGTCACCGCTGGACCTGGCTACCGTCGCAGCAGCCCTGACCGGCGCCTGCTTCGGATTCCTGTGGTGGAACGCTTCTCCGGCCAAGATCATCATGGGCGACACAGGCTCCCTCGCCCTGGGGGCCGCCATGGCCGGACTCGCACTCCTGACGCGGACCGAGCTGCTCCTGATCGTCCTCGGCGGCTTGTACGTGGCCGTCACCGGGTCGGTGATGCTCCAGGTCTCCTGGTTCAAGCTGACCAGACGCACCACCGGCGTCGGCAAGAGAATCTTCCGCATGGCGCCGCTCCAGCATCACTTCGAACTAATCGGGTGGGCGCAGGTGACGGTGGTGATCCGCTTCTGGATCATCGCCGGAGTGTGCGTCGCGGCCGCGCTCGGGATCTTCTACAGCGACTGGGTTGGGAGCCTGAGCTGAATCGTCGCCCGGGTGCGCGAGGACGCGCGCAACCTTGGAAGGCTGATGCCGGCACCGACGTCGAGTGATGGTCGCGCAAGGCCTCGTGGACTCACAGCGAAGGGCCGGCGTTGCCTTCGACGTGGGTCACCGGTACGTCGGCAACGCCGGCGATGCGGTGCGGCAGATCCCTGATCAACCACCGGGACAGTCGACGCGGCAGGGTCGAGACGACGACGCCATCAAAGTGCTCCTCGTGGAGCAGCTCTTGGGTTCTGTCGACCGGCAGGGCGTCGACGACCTCTCCGCTGGCCTCGATCCCGGACCGTCGCAGTCGGGCGAGTTCGTGCTCCAGCCGCGCTTCCGCCAGCACCCGGGCGATCTGGTGCGCGTCCGGGATGAGCCGATCGATCGGTGGGTAGTCCCACTGATGAGTCCCCTCGGTGTCGGTGACCGGCACGAGGAATCGGAACGTGCATGAGTCAGCGGTGGCGAGTTCGTCCAGTTCGGCGGTGAGCTGTTCGCCGCCGATCGTCTGGTTGGCCACGATCAGGTAGCGGGCCATGTGATCGCTCCCAGAATTGCCGGGCACCGACCCTCGAGTTGTCGGAGACGGAACGTCTGGTCCGAGTCTAGGCCCGATCGCTGCTGGATCACTTCACCGACCGGCCAGGACGTCGTGATGGTCCTCGGCCCAGTCATCTCCGATGAACAGCACCGCACTCACTGAGGAGAGTGCTGACCCGCCGGCCGCTACCGGAACCGAGCCTGCCGCAGCAGGTCGGCACATGCCATTGGATGAGGATGTTCAGCTCGCGTCGGAGTACGCCAAAACGAGGAAGGCTGCGGCATCAGAGCGGTGGTAGAGCCAGTGCTCTTGCTGCCAGCCGACAAAGCCCGGGGTGCGCTGCGAGACCTTCTCAAGGACACCCAGCGGCACGTCGTTCGGGACTCCCCAACTGACGTCTGTGAACTCGGCTGGGCCGTCGGGGCGGGCGAGGTGACGTGCGGCGGTCCCAGCGGCGATGCATCGCAGGCAGAGGACTTCGGCCTGCTCGCCATAGATGGCTCCCTGGTACTTGTAGCCGCCAGGCTGCTGGCACAGGTCGCAGGGATCGTTGGACCGGATCGCTGAGCCGGTGCCCACCGGGTCGGAGTGGTACCGAAACTCTGGACGGTCGCTCATGCGCTGAGCATGCCAGTAGACAGTGCGTCGTGAGCCATCTCCGTCGAGCTGGATCCGCTCGCTCATCGAGAGGTGGCTTTCACCTGTCGTGGCAGGTCCGGTCATTCACCACGCGAAGCCGTCACTCGTGAGAACCGATGCTTCGTCGTAGGCCTCGAGCTCGCTCGCACGGTCCTTGCTGCCGACTGAACCGGCACACTGGACCCATGAGCGGGTCAGCGCGACTGAGGGAAGCGATCGCCGTGGGAGCACCCCCCATTGCCGCTGCGGTCCTGGGCAATGCCTTCATCGGCAAGGACTCGATGCGCTGGTTCCGCGGGTTGCGTACCCCCCGGATGCAACTACCAATGTCCGCATTCGGCATCGTCGGAGCGACGTACTACGTGGAGCTCGGCATCGTTCTGCACCGGGCTTACCGCAACGACAACCGGCGCGTTCGTCGACTTGCGTTACTTGTGCTGGCCGGCAACGAACTTTGGAACGTGGCGTTCTTCGGGCGACACAGTCCCCGCAGCGGGTTTCTCGGAGTACTCGTGTTCCTGGGTCCCCTCCTGGCGCTGCAGAAAGCCGTGACCTCCGACCGGCCGTCGCTTGTTGCGTTGACCCCCTACACCCTCTGGGTAATCCTCTACGACGTGCCCTGGACCTACCGACTCTGGCACCTCAATCGGGGGTCTACCGGGCCGGCCACGTCGTGATTGACGGCAGGCGTCCGCACGGATCGCGGCAGACATCCCAGGTTTTTCGATGTCAAGCGACGTGTGTCATGCAGGATGCCGACGAGGCGGTTGGCGACTTGGCGCAGGGCGGCCTGGTGGCCAATGTTGCGGGCACGGAGTTGCTGGTAGTAGGCCCGGGCGCCGGGTGAGCCGCGCAGCGAGCAGAACGCCCATTGCTGCAAGGCGTCACCGAGTCTGCGGTTGCGGGCGTAGCGGGCGAGCACGATCTTCTTCTTGCCCGACGCTTTGGTGATGGCGGCGGTGCCGGCGTAGTTCTTGTGCGCTCTGGCGTCGGTGTAGCGGTGCGGGTCGTCGCCGAACTCGCCGAGTACCCGGGCGGCGAGGATCGCGCCGAGGCCGGGCTGGCTGGCGTAGATCTCAGCGTCCGGGTGCCGGCCAAAATGGTCGTCCACCACTGCTCCCATCTCCTCGATCTGCGTGTTCAAGGACGCCACGATGACGGCGACCTGGCTGGCCACGATCGCGGCGTAGGCGGCCTGCGACCGCTGGGGACCGCCGCAGCTCCTCGGCACGCATCATCTGCCGGATCTCGCTCACCCTGGCGTCGACGTTGCGGCGGTTCGGCCCGGCGCAGCGCCGCAGCGATCCTGGCGCGGCTCAGCCGGGCGGCCGGCGCCGGGGTCGGGGGCAGCGGCCAGCAGCTCGAGCGCGTCGGGTGCGTCGAGGTCGGGGAAGGCCTTCAAGGCGGCGGGGAAGAAGTCCCGCAACGCCGCGCGCAGCCGCAGCACATGCCGGCCCCGGTCCCAGATCAGGCTCTGGTGCGTGCGGGCGACCAGCTTGATCGCCTCGGCCTCTTCCGAGTCCCCGGCCAGCGGCCGGTGATGCGCCCGATCCAGGCGGACGATCTCAGCCAGCAGGTGCGCATCCGCGGCATCGGACTTCGCCCCCGACGTGGAGTGGCGTTCGCGATAGCGGGCCACCGACATCGGGTTGATCGCGTACACCTCATAGCCCGCGGCGACCAGCGGCGGCGACCCACGGTCCTCGGTCGGTCTCGATGCCGACCTTCACCATGTCCCGTATGTCTTCGGGCTCGGCCGCCTCCCAGTCCTCGGGCAGGTGCCCGGCGACCAGCGCGTGGAGGCCGGCGATCCCCTCGATGCCTTCAGGCAACCGTCTGCGCGCCAACACACGGCCGCTCGTCGTCGACCAGCTCGATGTCGTGATGGTCCTCGGCCCAGTCATCTCCGATGAACAGCACGGCCTCACCTTCCTCCTCGACTTCCCTTCGCTTCGGCAGCGTGGAGGAGGACAACCGGCGATCTAGTGGTCAAGTGCTCACCACACCTCGCGGGGCACGTCATCCCAGCAGTGGTTCTCGCCTCCTCACGACCAGCGGGCGCACGGTCTGCCGCGAGACCTGCAAGCGATCAGATGCGAAGAGTGCTGACCCGCCGGCCGCTACCGGAACCGAGCCTGCCGAAGCAGGCCGGCAAATGCCATTAGATGCGGTAATGGCTGCGGTGGGCTCCTCTGGCCGCTGACGCTGGGAGGGCGAGCAGAGACGTAGTGGAGTCGTCTCCCGAGTGTCTGCGTCAGCGGGTGAGTTCATGGCAGGGTGCCGCCCGTGTCTGTCTCGATTCGTGAAGGCCAAAAAGTCCCTTCGGGGGACGAGGGTTTGCTTCGGTGGAGGGTGTTTCGATGACTAGTGGTGACGAAGGGCCTCCCAACACGAGGCCCCTGCTGTACGTCGTGGAGATCCCGATCGCCCTGCTCGGAGTCTTCTTGCTCTGGGACGGTTCGACGCGTGGAGTCTTGGGCCTCGGCGGCGGGGTGCTGCTGGCGGTCGCTGCCTTCGCGCTCGGGTTCGTCGTTATTGCCTGGCTCTACCGCTTCGTCAGGCGGCGGGTTGAGACACAGGCAAAGCCGAAGCGGTGGGAGTATTGGCTCGAGCGATACGGCTGGCTCTTCCTCCCGCCCGCCGTCGGTTTCGGGATGTGGGCATCGCAGTTCGGGGCCAACGAAGGTTGGGGCAGCGTATCGGGAGGGGCGTTCGCGTTGGCCCTCGCCGGTTTGTGCCATGGCCTGGTGTTCCTGACGCCGCCAGAGGTCCCGGAGTCGTACCTCGAGAACACCCGCGATGATCTGTAGCTCGCTGCCGCGCGCAGCGGGTGCCGGGCAGCCTGTTGAATGCCACGGCTGGGGTCACCAGGACGATCGGGGAAGGGCGCTGGTTAGCCTGAGCGGCATGGCTAGGTGGATCGTGCTCGCGGTCGGTGCGGGAATCGGCCTGTCGACTCTCGGGATCCAGTTCGCCGACTCGGGCGACCAGGCTCCGCGGAGGCTGGTTCTCATGCTCGCCACCTGGGGCGTGCTCGCCTTCCTCGGTTACCGTCGGGCGCGGACCGTGCGGGCGATTCGAGGCCGGATGGCCAGCGGCGAGGCCGGCGAGCCTTCTCGGCACGCGGGCTGGGTCGCCGGCGCGAGCGCGCTGGGTGCGGCGCTGGGTACGGCGTACGCGCAGAAGTTGGCGGGTGTGCCGCTCGTGATCACCGTGACCTGGATGGTTCTTGGCTTCTTGGCCGGCGCGTTCTTCTTCGGCGCCGTGCACGGCGACCGGGCGGGCGCGCGCACTGAGGGACGAGCTGTCGCGGTGTCGTGGGAGGGCCCGGGGCGTGATCTGGTTCGTGCTGTTCGGGTTCACTCCGATCGTGGTCGGTTCCTGCTGGCTCTCGGTCCGGGTGTGGCGGGGTAGGTCGGTTCGCGGGGTGGAGGTCTCGGACTTTGACGTGATGATGCTCGGCGAGACGGCCAAGGACGGAGGCGCGGCGTCGTTCCCGGCCAGCAACTTCGCGTTGGCGTTCGGGCTGGCGTGGGCGCTGCTGGACCACTTCTTCTACCCGTACGGCGTCCCGTGGCTGGAGACGCTCGCCCACATCCTGATCGTGATCTCGGGGGTCCTGCTCGTGTGCAGCATCACGTTGCTGCTGTTCATGCAGCCGTGGTTCCTGGTGCCTCCACCGTTGCGCGGCCGGCATGGGTACGTCGTGGCGCCCTGGCAGGCGTGGCGAACTCGTCGCGTCAGCCCGAGAGGAAGGCATGAGTTCTGACGTGGATCGTCGCCGGTTGGTCGTGGGGCCGGTGATGGCGGCGGCCTCCGCATTCGCGGCACATGATGTCGCCGCGAGCAACGGCTTCGACCGGGTCTACGTGGTGGGACTTCTTGCCTGCGTTCCCGCTAGCGCGCTGTTCGCCTGGTATCTCGTGAGGACCGGAGTAGGTGGGGACGCCCGGCGGGGCAGTACGGCCTTCGCAGCCGTGCCGATCTCCCTTGGCCTTGTCTTGTTCTGGATGCTGTCGAGCGCGGGACTGCTTGCCTTGTTGTTGTGTGGCGTCTCGCTCTTCGCGGGCCTGACCGTTGCCGCGATGTATCGACTCCGGCGAGGGCAGGGTTCGTGAGTCAGCCCCCTGACCTCCGACGACCCGGTCAGTCGACAGATCCGTACCGGCACGATCGCCCCTGGGAGACCGTCCATGAGCAAAGGCCAGCGGCTGTTCGGCATGACCTTCTTCCCGCTCATGGGTGCGGCGATGTTGTGGATCCTCTTCGACACGTCCACTCCCGCGGCGAGGGTGTGGAACACCGCCGTGGGCATGGTGGTTGCCGTCATGTCGGCTCTGGCGGGGCGTGCGTTCATTGATGTGGGCCCAGAGGAAGGGGATGCGTCAGCGTGCCGAGAGTCAGGCCGAGGGGCCCTCGAAGAGTATGCGGGGTGGCTCGCGCAGTGCCGTCTACGCCGCATCAGGACTGGGCGCGGTCCTCGGGCCGTTGCTGCTGCAGCTCATCCCGGTGGGCTCAGCGCTGCTGATGTTCCTGGCGGGGTCCTTCGCTTTCCTGACGGGATGGGGCTTGGCACCCGACCCCGTCCGTCTGGCCGGTGAACCCGCTCGGCGAGAAGCCGGGGCCCGGACACGCGGAAAGCCGGAGTGAGGAGGCGCGACGGGCAGGTGGATGACGTGTGGGCTCTTGTGTTGGTGTGGGCCGTCCCGCTGATGTTCTGGGCCTGGTCCTGGCGTGGTGCTTCGAGTTGGGCGCGATGGTGGGTCGGCAACGAGCTCGAAGAGATGCTCGTGCGGGGGGTGATCCCTGCATGGGTGCTGCTCTCCGTCAGTGTGTTCATCCAGGCGGCAGGCGACAGTTCGCCGTACGAGTCGGCGGCAGGCAATGCCACGTTCGTAGGGGTCTGTGTCGCCGCGTTGCTGTTCTTGTGGACGCTGTCGCCGATCCCGCTACCACGGTGGTGGGCGCCGGCATGGTTCCGCGACCTGGATGAGCAGGGCCGGCGTCCACGGACACGGGATGCCTTCGACGCAGTCGTCGCTCTGTCCGAGCTGCAGCCTTCACAGCACTCCTCTGAGATCGTGTCGGGTCGCCTGTCCTCCACGCGCAGGCTGGGGTCGTGGCGGGGCAACTGGGTGTATGACCCGGACTCGCTGGAGCGTGCCCACGGTCTGACGGGGCGGGGCAGCGTGGAGGGTCGGTTGACGTTGCTGGCCGATGGGATCGTGTTCGCAGCCAACCGCGCCGAGGACAGCCTTCGCGGGAAGCCGACGGTGGTCGAGATCCGAGGGAGCGAAGTCACGGGGTCGCGAGTGGTGCCGGCGAGGGCGGGTGCCGATGGGGTTCCGCGGCGGGGAGTGCTCTACCGCTCGCTGTGGCCGCGCGTGGTGGTGGACACGAATGAATCAGCTTATGTGTTCGAGGTGATGCGAGCGGGCAAGGTTGCTGCGCAGATCAGATCGGCGCTGGTCGAGGCGCCGCGGTGAAGGCCTGGTCTGGAGACCTGTCACCTTGCCGGCGACCGGCGGCATTCCCTCTGCGCGGCAGATGTGCGCGTTCCGCTACCCACGATCCACCTCGCCGGGCGAGGATGAGCCCTGTGAATGCCGGAGCCGAGACAGACCGGGTAGCCAGAGCCATCGAGGACTTCTTCGGCGAGCACGAGGTGGCAAGTCTGCGTCTACCCAAGGGTTGGTTCGGACGCCCGTACGACAACTGGCACGAGTTGAACGAAGTGAGCATCGAAGACGATCTCGTCGTTGTTCGGCTCGATGAGGTGCAGGTGCTTCGGCTCCACGCCGTGACGGCGAAGGTGGACGGGCGCGCACTCCAGATCACCATCGGCGATGGCTACTGGGAGTGGACCTCGTACGGCGGGACTGATCGGCACCACGAGCAACTCGAGGCTGGAGCAGTCGAGTTCCACCCGCCCTTCTGCCGCTGACTCACTGCATGCCACTCGGGGCCGATGAGTGCGTTCGCGCGAAGCATCGAAGTGAGTACCAGTACCGATGCCGACGGCATCGCAGCCTGGGACCGTAGGAGCCGTGACCGAGCCGCCACGCGACCCCATGCCTCACGGTTTCGCGCGCCTCAACATCGTCGACTCCCGGCGCCCTGTCCGGCTTGCAGGCTGGCCGGCATGGGGTTGGGTCGTCCTCACCGTCGCCACGCTCGTCGAGACCGCTGCCGTGCTCGCTGTCACCATCCTCATCGGCCTAACCGGCAGTAGTGCTTGCGGCGAGTCGTTGCACCGAGCCGACATCGCCGATGCTCAACGTGACCTGCTCATCCTCGCTGGTATCGCGGTCCTGCCGTGGCTCGTTGCCGCGGTTTGCATCCGATCCCGTTGGCGTCTCCTCGTCGCGGGGGCCGTCTGCGCGACCCCAGCGCTCTACGACTGGTTCATCGGCCGAGACCCGTCGCCTACGGCAACATCTTCTGCTTCTGACCGCGACGGGTCCGTCGAGCGGTGGCTGAGCAGGCTGCACCTGCCGGCACCAAGCGGTCCTCATTTCCAACGCGCTCAACCGGTCGTTTCCAGCTTGCACCAGTTTGCACGACCGGAAACGCCCGTGCGCCACCACAGCTCACGCCTCGGCCGCCGTGGCACCGCCCTCAATTCGGCACGATCGAACTTCACTGTCTGCGGCATGTGCGGTCGTACCGCATACGGTTCCGGTATGCCTTTCAGTGATGGATACGTGCTGCTCGGCCACGGGCCCGCGGCTACTGGTTCCGCCGTGG